>NZ_AQXG01000004.1 GCF_000375425.1 Gracilimonas tropica DSM 19535
CCTTGGCAGGCTACGCAGATCTCTCCGCTGCATTGCGCTTTCCCGAATTCTCGGGATCGCTCCATTTCGGTCGAGATGACAAGGTCGGGAGAAATGGCCGGCGACAACCTTAAAAAAAGACTCCGAAGTTGTCATCCCGAGTGGTTCGTAAAATTCTATGGCTGATATGTAGAACACGAGGGATCTCATCGCTTAAAACAACTCGATTGTTCAACTCTTGAGACCCCTCGCGGAATGCAACTGACCCTCCTCTAAAATTTCCCGCTCGGGGTGACAACTTTGGGGGTGGAACATCCAACAAGGAACATCGAACTTTCAACATTGAACGGTTGGCCAGATTTGGGCAAGCTGTTGAATCAGCCAACCATCCCTTCCGGTACGCAAGCATGGGTTTTAACCCTGGTGCATTGAGCAACATTCACGCTCCACTGTCGTAAGCCAATAATACCACCCAACCAACGCAACCAAAACGGCTCGGCGAGCCGTTGTACGTTCTACATCATTGCTTCGGGAGCTTTCTCGGGTCGTTTTCCGTTGCCGGCGGGTTTGGTTGGGGTTTCATTGAGGTACTCTTCGAGGGTGAATTCATCTACCTGAATGGCATCATTACGAGCCTCTTCAGTTTTCTTGACGAGCTCGGCCTCTTCTTTGGTGATCACCCCTTTCTTGACCGCCAGGTCGGCGATCTCCATGTAAGGCTCTTTGGGCAGCTCTTTAGCTTTGATGGCCTTGTATAACTTCTTGAACACCGGCCACGCCTGCTCATTGAGCTCCATGGTGTACTCGTACCGGCCAATGGCAGATTCTTTGTCCTTAGGCATGAACATACCGTCCGTGATATGATCCCGGCCCTCACCGCGGGTCTGCATAGCTTGGGCCACTTTATGACCCAGTTTGTCGGAAGGATAAGTTCCGATCGGATTTAAACGGCCCCACACACCGGCCAAACGGAACAGCCAGCTTAGTCCCGGCACTTTGATCTCCCGAAGAATGCCTTCGAACGCCTGCTGAATCTTCCAAAAGCTGTATTCCATCGCCCATTCGAAATAAGGACGATCGGCTTCACGTCTTCCCTCGGCTTCAAACCGTTTCAACGTTCCGGAAGCAAGATACAGGTAACTGAGGATGTCGGCATACCGGCCCGCGATCTTCTCTTTCATCTTGAGGGCACCTCCGTAGGAACCGAGAGCCAGGTCTGCAAAGAAAGCAAAAGAGGCGGAAGACCACACCAATTTCTTCGCGTATTTGGATGCAGGTCCGTTTACGGGCGTACCGGCGATCTTGCCGCGAGTCACACTCAATACCATAGACCGGGTCAGGTTTTTGAAGACATGTCCGATGTGTTTCCAGAAGTTATCATCGAATTTCGTCACGTCTTTGTTCATGAGTGCGTCAATTTCGTTATACGCATACGGATGGCACCGAATGGCGCCCTGACCAAAGATCATCAGAGTACGCGTGAGGATATTGGCGCCCTCTACCGTAATCGCGATGGGCATGGCTGTGTAACTGCTGGCAAAGATATTTCGGGGTCCGCGTGAAATACCGGCTCCTCCTACAATATCCATGGCATCATTCACGATCTCGCGGCCTAACTCCGTAAAGTTGTATTTGGCGATAGCGGTAACCACTGCCGGTTTTTGTCCCTGATCGAGTCCGCCGGTGGTATATCTCCGGGCTGCTTCCATCAGGTAAGTATAACCGCCAATACGGGCCATCGGTTCTTCGATTCCTTCAAACTTCCCAATATTCAGTCCAAATTGTTTTCGGATAGCGGCATAAGCTCCAATGGCACGAGTGGCTACTTTAGCACCTCCCACGCTTTGTGCCGGCAGGGAGATTCCACGTCCTACGGCCAGCGATTCCATCAGCATGCGCCAGCCATTTCCGGCTCCTTCTTTTCCACCGATGATGGCATCCACGGGAACGACCACATCTTTACCATTGATCGGGCAGTTGTAAAATGGGATACCCAGTGGATCATGCCGGCGGCCCAAAACCACGCCTTCCGTATCGGAGGGGATCAAAGCAGCCGTGATGCCAAGATTCTCTTTGTCTCCCAATAAATGCTTGGGGTCTTTCAGGTTGAAGGCCAATCCGATCACCGTAGAGATAGCGGCCAGGGTGATATATCGCTTTTCAAAATTGAGGCGAAGGTACAGCTCTCCGTCATCTCCTTTGAACACAATGCCTTCCGAGCGCATGCTTCCGGCGTCTGATCCGGCATTTGGCTCGGTCAGTCCAAAGCACGGCATTTCTTCGCCGGTGGCCAGTCTTGGCAGGTAATGATCTTTTTGCTCGTCGGTTCCATAGTGAAGCAGCAGCTCTGCAGGCCCCAGGGAGTTTGGAACCATAACGGTTGTGGCCAAAGGTCCGCATCGGGAGGCCAGTTTAGCCACAATTGCGGAGTGAGCCGTGGCAGAAAACTCCAGTCCGCCGTATTTTTTTGGAATGATCAACCCAAAGAATTTTTCTTTGCGCATAAAATCCCACACTTCATCGGTGAAATCCTTTCGGACCATCACGTCCCAGTCGGTGACCATCTCACAAAGTTGCTCAACCGGACCGTCCATGAATGCCTGTTCCTCTTTGGTCAGCTCGGGATAGTCTTCATCCAGAATGCGTTTCAGGTTCGGCTTGCCCGAAAAGAGTTCTCCTTCCACCCATACGTTCCCGGCTTCAATAGCGGTTTGTTCCGTCTCGGAGATCTTGGGCAGGAAGTTGATGGCATCCAGTAACTTCATCAGCGGACCACTCAATACAATCCTTCGAAGCGCTTTCAGGTTGAACACCAAAACAAGGACGGTGTAGGTGATGAACAACCAGTTGGGGGCATCGAGTCCGGCCAAGGCTGCATAACCTGCAATGGCCCACAGCCAAAGAGGGGCGCCGGTGTAGCCCAGGATCAGCGTCAACAAGACTGCTGAGCCGATAGAGGCCCAAAGCGGGATCTCACTAAAAAATCCGAAATATTCCATAATTGCTTCCATATTATTCTCCGTTTATGATACCGCAGCACGTTCCAGAAATCCCTGAATCACATGCTCGATAGATTCTTCTACAAATTGTTCTTTGTTGATCCGGCTGTCCAGCCTGCCGTTCAATACTACCGACACTACACCATGCAGCTGTGCCCAAATGGAATAGGCCGCTAACACCGGGTCATCCACTTCCATCAATCCCTCTTTCACGCCTTCTTCGATGGTCTTCACCAACAGTTCGTAAGCGCGCCGGGCTTTCCTGAATTTCTCTTTGGGATATCGCGCCATGGCATCCGAGCGCACCTGGTAAATGATCTCATATTTTTCAGGATTGCTCATCCCAAATTCTACATAGCTTTGGATGATGGCCTTGAAGCGGTCGATGGTATTCGCCTTGGGCAATGCCTGCTCTTCGATATGTGTGCTGAGGTCCTCAACAGACTCCTCGATCAGCGTGTGAAGCAGATGGTCTTTATTCTCGAAATAGAGGTAAATGCTGGTAGCTGTAACTTCAGCTTTCCTGGCGATCTTACGCATGGATAACGATTTATATCCATCCTTATAAAGGATATGCCGGCTGATGTTTAAAATTTGATCACGTAAAGGGACTTCTTCGCTCATTGCCTTGATTAGGTTAACAGTGTTAACTAACGCAAGTTAAACATTCCAAATCGAAAATCAAGCGGTAATGAACATCGAACAAGGAACATTCAACAAGGAACATCGAACTTTCAACATTGAACGGTTGGTCAGACTCGGGCAAGCTGTTGAATCAACCAACCACCCCTTCCGGTACGCAAGCATGGGTTTAAACCCTGGTGCGTTGATCAACATCCCCAGTAGCGTAGAGAGATCCCGCATCGGCGACTTCGTCCCGATTATCGGGACTGCGTCTGATCCGGCCTGCCTGCCGGCTTTGGCGAGGCTTGGGTTTTCGTGGTTACGCTCATTCCCTTGGCAGGCTACGCAGATCTCTCCGCTGCATTGCGCTCTCCCGAATTCTCGGGATCGCTCCATTTCGGTCGAGATGACAAGGTCGGGAGAAATGCCCGCCGACAACCTTAAAAAAAGACTCCGAAGTTGTCATCCCGAGTGGCTCGTAAAATTCCATGCCCGAGATGTAGAACACGAGGGATCTCATCGTTTAAAACAACTTGATTTCTCAACTCTTGAGACCCCTCGCGTAACACAACTGACCCTCCCCTAAAATTTCCCGCTCGGGGTGACAACTTTAAGAGATATTTCCAATCCCGGTCAAGGTGATGCTATATCTATAACACAACAATTCTACAGCACTGATCTATCAAAAGCGTTCCCTTACCCTGCGGCTTTGGCGAGGCTTGGGTTTTCGTGGTTACGCTCATTCCCTTGGCAGGCTACGCAGATCTCTCCGCTGCATTGCGCTTTCCCGAATTCTCGGGATCGCTCCATTTCGGTCGAGATGACAAGGTCGGGAGAAATCGCCGGTGGTGATTGCCGGCAGGCTCGTGGTGTACATCTCAACTCACTAAAGCAACGTCGCACTCGGGGTGACAACGTTAAAAAAAGACTCCGAAGTTGTCATCCCGAGTGGCTCGTAAAATTCCATGCCCGAGATGTAGAACACGAGGGATCTCATCGCTTAAAACAACTCGATTGTTCAACTCTTGAGACCCCCTGTCTCGCCGGCAGGCAGGCTCGCGGAATACTTTTTCATTCCAATTCAACTTACTACGCGACTCGGGCGACAACTTTGCGGGTATGACTCCTGAGATCATGAGAATCCAAAACGGCTCAGCGAGCAGTTCTACGCTATCACCCACTCCATTTCGGTCGAGATGACATAGGAAGGAACAGACTTATTTAGACATCATTAGTCTTATATCTATCAAATCTTAAATGCCAGGTACTTGATGGTTTTTCCCTTTTCCAGGTGCATCTGCTCGTAATAAGTGAGAATGGAAAGTTTGGGGTCGCCGGGGCGGTTTTGGTGTACATTGGGTTCGTCATCAACCAATTCCAGTTGCTCCTGCTTGATGATCTCTTTTGTATATTCATACAGCACATCACTGTCCGTTTTCAGGTGGATGACAGAACCGGGCTTCATCACCTTGCGATAGTGCTTCAGAAACTTGGGATGTGTGAGTCGTTTTCGCTCTTTTTTGAGGTAAGGATCCGAAAATACGATCCAAGCCTCATCCACCTCATCCTCTCCAAAAAATTGATCCAGGTGGTCTATAAAGCACCTCAGGTAGCGTACATTATCCAATCCTTTTTCGAGCGCTTCTGTGGCTCCAACCCACATGCGGTTTCCCTTGATGTCCAGTCCCACATAATTCTTTTCCGGCTCGATCTCAGCCAACCCAATGGAATACTCCCCCTTACCACAAGCTAACTCCAGCACAATGGGCAGATCTTTGTCGAATATTTCAGAATTCCATCTCCCTTTTGGTGCAGGGTTATCATCATCGAATTCAGTATATACCAGCGTATTTTCGAGCTTGGGAAGTTCTTCCATCCGCTCTTCTTTGATCTTAGGCATCAGGGGCATTTGTTTTTGAATTTCGCCCAAAATAAGGATTTTTGTGCTTTGTGCTTTGTGCTTTGAAGCTTGAGGGTTTAGGTGTTAGGTGTTAGGTGTTAGGTGCAAGGTGCAAGGTGCAAGTTCTTACTCGTTCCCAAGCTCCTGCTTCGTACTTCTGGGTGAATGCAAGCAACTTGCTACTCTGGGCATCTCTGAACCCAATCCCCCCGCCCTTGCCCTAACGCATGGGGTAGTTATTTTTTTACCGGATTTACTATTTGATTGGTGGCCTGCTTGGCATATGATTTAAACGCGTCAGGGTAAGGGAGCTTACTTACCTCTCGTCACAAGAGTTCTTGTTCGATATGGTATGGGGAAGTAATAGCATACTATGCTACAGTATTACGACCTTTCAGGGCTGAGGATTGTGGCTGGCTTTCTGGCACAGGGCGCTGCCCTGTGTTGGTGATGGCCGCCCCATTCGGGGCTTGTTGCTCGGTTCGGGCTAACTGCCCGACCTACTTTGATGCTCGTTACCAAGCCTGTCTGCCGACAAAGGCAAGCTGCGGCTTATGCCTGAATTCGATAACAACAAAGAAGTATATATGATATTTTAAAACCAATAGTCCTAAAAGCCTAAAGGTGTCTTTTCGAGTGCATTAAAATTTGCCAAGGACCTTGCCGGTGAACACGAGGGATCTCAACAGTTAATACCACTCGTCTGTGCAGATCTTGAGGCCCCTCGCGATATACATCCTAAATCACCACTGCTGCATCACGCTCGGGGTGACAACTTTGGGGGCGGAACATCCAACAAGGAACATCGAACTTCCAACATTGAACGGTTGGCCTGGTTTTAATCCGTATAATCCAACAATCCGTTTAATCCGTGGTTCATTGGCATGAAGCGTACCTACTACATCGAATGCATGAATTGCCCAATAACCAACAAAAGCGTTCCCTTACCCTGCGGCACCGGCGATGACTAGCATGTCTTACCGAAGAGCCGGAGGGCAAGGGACAGGGATTGGGTTTCGCGATGCCGGCGAAGGAATTGGATTGACCAGATTCGGGCAAGCTGTTGAATCAACCAAACCATCTCTTCCGGTACGCAAGCATGGGTTTTAACCCTGGTGCAGTGATCAACATCCCCAGTAGCGTAGAGAGATCCCGCATCGGCGACTTCGTCCCGATTATCGGGACTGCGTCTTGTCCGGCCTGCCTGCCGAGGCAGGGATGACGAGTGGTATTTGATTATGTTCAGTGTATCAATGCAACAATCATCCGATTAATTTACCTCCTTTACATTACTTTCCAGGCGTCCTTCCCCTTGTTGAAGGGGAAGACAGATGGGGTCGGGAATACGGGCTTTCATGAATCCACTTGCACCAGCCCATAATACCACCCAAACAATTCAACTTTTGAGACCTCGCGTTAGACTACTTCTTCCTATTTCAATTTACTACGCGTCTCGGGTGACAACTTTTTTTGGAGGATGTTACGTCATGGTCTTTCTTTAACAACTTTCAAGGCGAAAGCCGTTTGATATCCCATTTGTTGCCGACCTTCTCGTATTTAATGCGATCATGGAGTCGACTTCTTCGGCCTTGCCAAAACTCAAATACCTCGGGCTTCACTTTATATCCGCCCCAGGTTTCAGGTTTTGGAACTTCACCTTCAGCGTATTTTCCTTCAAGCTCCTTAAACCGTTCTTCCAGAAAAGCCCGGTTTGGAACCACAGCACTTTGATTGGAAGCCAATGCCCCAAGCTGACTTTTATATGGCCGCTCCTTAAAATAGGCCAAACTCTGTTCCCCGGGAAGTTTCTCTGCTTCTCCCTCTATTCGTACTTGTCGCTCCAGCTCTAACCACAGAAAACAAAGAGCTACGTTTGGATTTTCTTCCATCTCTTCTCCCTTCTGACTGGCATAATTGGTGAAAAAAATGAAATTTCCATCCTCTATACCTTTCAGCAGAACGACTCTTGAATGAGGTTTTTGCTGCATATCCACCGTGGAAAGCGTCATGGCATTGGGTTCGGGGACCTCTGACTTCAGTGCCTCCTCCATCCATTTTTCAAATTGTTGAACCGGATCTTCCAATATATCCGATTCATCCAAAGCACTTTTACTGTAGTCTTCCCGTAGTTGCTGAAGTTTTTCTTTTTTCATGAATGTCGTTTAACCAAAATATTCAGGTTCGTTTCCTTTTTTCCATTTGATGTTACAGCCAATGCTGGGTTTTTGCCGGTCTTCCGGAATCGTTTTTCCTTCCAGAACAGCGTCCATTGCTTGTCTGAGGTCTTTGCCTGTTACCGGCTCATCGTTCTTGGGGCGGCTGTCATCAAACTGCCCACGATAAACCAATTTCCTGTCCCCGTCAAATACAAATAAGTCGGGAGTGCAGGCAGCTTTGTAGGCTTTAGCCACTTCCTGATCTTCATCATACAGATAAGGAAAGGGATAATTTTTCTCCGCCATTTTTTCCGGGCTGTCCTGTGGATATTTTTCCACATCGTTAGAGCTTATGGCGATGAACCCGATGCCTTTGGCAATATATTCATTGGCTAATTTCACTAATTCATTTTCTATATGAAGCACATACGGGCAGTGATTGCATATGAACATCACCACAAAACCTTTGCTTTGATTCGTATAATTAAGTGATAAACTTCCACCGTTAACGCTTTCCAGAGTGAAATCCGGTGCTTCCGTTCCTAATTCCAGCATGGTTGATGGTGTAGCAGACATAATTCTGAATTTTGTGAATTAAAGGTTTTAACTTTGGTTCATGGATACAATTACAAAGATATTGAATGAGCGAGATAAAATTTTGTTCGAAAAAGGACTCAAGTTTTACTTCTTTTCAAGACAACAAGATGTCCGCAAGCTTAATTCACAATTACAGGAACGCTTTACCTATGCAGGACAGGTAGCCTACTCGCTGATAATAACCTACATTCGTGAAGGAAGTTTGAAGCTGGAGTACATGGATTTCCTGAACGAAGAACTCAAGACCATGCGCGGCCTCGATGAAGAATTTCTGGAGCCGCTCATGATCAAACCTCATGAGATCGATGAAATACAGCTCAATAAGGAAATGTCGATGCGTTTTCATGATGAGGATTCCGGGCAGGATTTTGTGATCCGCTATGCTCCATCTGATAATACGGTTACTCTTGAACCGGTGGGGTAGGGTTGCTGAATATCTATTCCGGACTCTGCATAATGTTTTCCGCAGGTCCTTCCCGACTTTGTCATATCGACCGGACTGAAGGAGCCCCAACAGGGCGAAGGAACGAAGTGGAGATATCTACGGTGCCGACATTGCATTCCCTGCCTGATGAACGCAACCCTGGCCCTATCTACATGCGCAGATCTCTCCGCTACATTACGCTCTCCCGAATTCTCGGGATCACTCCATTTCGGTCGAGATGACAAAGCGGGTGGAATTAGTTTTCTGTGCTTCCCATACCGCCATCCCTGCCGACTTTGTCATATCGACCGGAGTGAAGGAGCCCTAACAGGGCGAAGGAACGGAGTGGAGATATCTACGGTGCCGGCATTGAATTCCCTGCCTGATGAACTTACCACTGCCACTGGCTAAACCCGCAGATCTCTCCGCTGCATTACGCTCTCCCGAATTCTCGGGATCACTCCATTTCGGTCGAGATGACAAAGCGGGTGGGGTTGAGTTTCTGTGCTTCCCAGGCCACCCTTCCTGCGAAAACATTGGCTTTTATGCATATGGGCTCGGGATTTCTGTTCGGGGTGGTAAGTTATCTTTTGTGATTTACAGGATTCCCCAGATCAATCGCCCGGCCATGGCCACGGCAAGAATAGCAAAACCCCATTGCAGCCATTTTCTCTTGATCTTGTGATTCAATAATGCTCCTCCAAATCCACCGGCAAGCCCACCTAAAGAAAGCGGCAGAGCGGCACCAAAATCTACATAACCGAGACTATATTCAGTGATTCCTGATATTGCGCCCGGCTCCAAAGCCAATTGCCCCCAACCGGAAAGTCCCATGATCACCATCGCAAGGTGCGATATGCTGACAGCTTTACGAAAGGGTTGCTTGTAGAATAAATTCATGATGGGCACCATTACGCCGCCACCGCCTACACCTGCCAGCGCGGCCACAAACCCGCCAATCCCTCCGGTCACAAAAGACTGCTTTAACCTTAGTGGCTCAAATGCTCGCTCATATTCGTCGCCCTGATCTTTTCCTCTGCCAAACATCATGTAAGCGGCGTACAAAAGCATCATCGAAAAGAAAATGACGAATTCTTCGCGACTGTAATATGGGGAAGTGAGAACCATTTTACCTGCAAAAACCCCTATGGCGCCCATAATTCCCAGCTTGATGCCCTCACTCCAAAATACATTATCCTGCATATGCTGACGAACCAAACTGCCGGAAGCGGCCACAAACGTACAAAACAACCCGGATGCGATAGTCCAGATTACCGGGTTCTCTACGCCGGCTCCTTCAAACAGAAAGAAAAGCACCGGCGTAAAAATGATGCCTCCGCCAATGCCCAGCAATCCGGCCAGAACGCCCGCCCCAATTCCGATCAACAACAAAATTATAAGCTCAACCAACGGAAATCTCCCCTTTTAAATACGTTACGGCCTCACCTAATATCTCAACCCTGTCCCCTTGCATGCGACAGACCAGGTCGCCACCTCGCTCTGAGATCTGACGGGCCGAAAGTTCGTTCTTCCCAAGCTTTTTACTCCAGTAGGGTGCGCTTTTGGTATGAGCCGAACCGGTTACAGGATCTTCATCCACCCCGGATTGCGGAGCAAAGAAGCGGGACACAAAATCAACATTATCTCCGGGCGCTGTAACGATCACACCCCGGGCTTCCACTTCACTCAACATTTTTATATCCGGCTGGAGCCGCGCCACTTGCGCTTCCGAATCAAGTACCACCATCCAGTCGTCGGTTTTGTAGGTAGCCGAAGTTTTCCGAATTCCTAAAGCCCGGAACAGTACATCCGGAGCTTCCTTTTGCGGCATATCGTCAGCGGGGAAATTCATCATCAGTTTATCGCCTTCTCTTTTCACTGAAAGCAAACCGCTTCTTGTCTTGAATACGATCTCTTCTTCTTCATAATCCAATTCCTCAAACAGCACATGGGCCGTTGCAAGGGTCGCATGTCCGCAAAGGTCCACTTCTACCGTTGGGGTGAACCATCGCAGCCGGTAACTGTTTCCCTCCTTCACAAAAAAGGCCGTTTCAGACAGGTTGTTTTCGGCTGCAATATTCTGCATCTGTTCGTCTGTTAACCATTCCTTCAGGGGTACAACCGCTGCCGGGTTTCCGGAAAATAACCGGGTTGTAAAAGCATCAATTTGGTAGATGGGTAACTGCATTAATTTTGATTTAAGGTTCAAGATTAAAAATTTAACGCTGCAAATCTTTAATTCTTAATCTTTCATTTTGAATTTCACCAAGAAGGTATCGCCATTTGATAACTAAATAAAATGAAACAACTTCTTGATCAGTGAAGGCCTCCCTCCAAAAAGTCGTACCGGATTTTAATTAATATCTGTTGTCTACGTCCTTATCTTTGCTCCGACTATTATTATTCAACAAATAAAACCTATGAGATACTTATTACCAATTCTGATACTATTTATGTTATGGGATTCTCCCCAAGCGCAGATCAAAGCCGAACTCGATACCATCGACGTTTCGGCCTCAAGGATCACAACTTCTATTTCTGAAAGCGGAAAAAATGTTTCCGTGATAACCCAGGCCGATATTCGGGATATGCCGGTGAGTTCGGTAGATGAACTGCTCCGAAGCCTGCCGGGCATCAACATTAACGCACGTGCCGGTTTTGGGGTACAAGCCGATGTGGGTGTCCGTGGCAGCACGTTTTCTCAGGTGATGTTCCTTTTGGATAATACGCCTTTGAATGATCCGCTGACGGCTCATTTCAATACCAATATTCCGGTGGCTCTTTCTGAGATCGCTCAAATTGAGCTGATCCGTGGCCCGGCAAGTACCTCCTATGGTGCAGATGCCGTAGGCGGGGTGGTTCACATCAAAACGAAGGCCTACATGATGAAGGAGATCAAGGCTTCAGAAGCACTTCAAACCCGGACAAATATCGATATTTCGGCCGGTCAAAATGACCTTCGCATCATTGACGCCACGGCCGGAGTAGCCAGGAAAAACCTTCGCTTCAGTACGTCATTTCGTACTGCAACCTCGGAAGGTGAACAGTTTATGAATCCCGGATTTGAAGAAGGGGTTTCGGCTTCGGAAAACTTCAATACCTATTTTGATGTTATGAACCTGTCGGCTGCCTTATCCGTGAATTTCGCAGAAAACTGGAGTTGGTACGTGCGTTCAGGACTTGAAAACCGAGATTTCAATGCCCGCTATTTTTATACCCGAAGCATTTATGATGAATCTGTTGAGCAAATCGACAGCAAATGGGCCTTAACCGCTTTGACTTACGAAAAAGGGAACCATCGGTCTGAGATCAATGCATCTTATCGGGACGTGAATGATGTGTTTGATTTCAACGCGGCAATCTCACCGGCTAATGTGCATAATACCGACCTGGTGTTTGTAAATGCCTCTCATCAATATAAACTTGATACGAACCAGTTAACTGCTGTTTCACGCTCACTGAATTATATGCGGTTCATGGTTGGGGGACAGATCCTGAATAAACAAATTGAGAGTACCGACCGGGGAGATCATGAGAATACCTCCTGGGGCGTTTATGGAATTCATACCATGAAATACGATTTTGGGCTGAGTGTCACATCCAGTTTACGGCTTCAGTTCAATCCAATCAGTGATCTCTCTTTTCTGCCACAGATCAGTGCTGCTTATGATCTTGGAAATACGGTCATTCGGACCTCCATTGGCCGGGCTATCCGTGAAGGTGATTTCACGGAACGATATATCTCCCACGAGATTCCCAACCTTACTCCCGGCCGGAATATCGGAAATCCGGACCTGATGCCGGAAGAGTCAACAACCTACGATCTTGGTATCGACTGGACTCCCGTAAATAACCTGCTGATCTCCCCGACTTTATTTTATCGCAGTTCCAGAAACCTGATCGATTATGCCCTGGTGAATTCCAATGACATCACAAATGCGGATAACTTACAGTCCGGTGAGGATTATTTTTACGCTTCCAACATTTCTGAAAGTGATGTGTTTGGAGTTGAATTCATATCTGCTTTCAGTAATAAGCTTACAGCCAATACGACGATGAGAACGGAGGCCGGCTACACGTACATCAAGACGACGAGCGATCAGAATACGGTTTCCCGATATATTGCTAACCATCCGGCCCATCAGGTGAATCTTAGCTTGTCTGTCAGTTCAGGGGATTTCTCTGTGGAATCCCTTTCTGAATTCAATGTACGTTCAGACGAGTCTGCCTCGTTGATCAACGCTGAAGTTCCCGATCAGTATTTCCTGACAAATCTCAAGTTAGCCTACAAACCCTTTGGCGGAAATTTTCAGGTATATGGACAGATCCTGAATCTGACCGACACCCGCTATCAAGAGATACTCGGTGCTCCAATGCCCGGACGCTGGGTTTTGGGCGGTGTGAAGTATAGTCTGTAATATTTGAATATGAAGCTTGAGCTTCTGATCAGGCGGGCCCAAGCAGGAGCTTGGGCACGAGCTCGTTTGATAGCTACGAGCTCGCAGGAGAATCACGAGTTAAAACTGACACGACAGCGTACTCGCTCCCAAGCTCCGGCTTGGGAGCGTAATACCGGAAGCTCCGGCTCCAGAATACAATTGCTATATGGAATTCAGGATAGCTATATTTCGGCTCTGTGGAACAAGTATTCATCAACTTTAAATAACTTTATAAATAATGAACGCATTAGATTCGGCTGTACAAAAGAAAATAGACCAATGGCTCAATGGAAGCTATGACGAGGAAACGAAAGCCGAGATACAACAAAAACTGGATGAGGAAAAGTTTGATGAACTGACGGATGCTTTTTACAAGGATCTCGAGTTCGGAACCGGCGGCCTGAGAGGTATTATGGGAGTGGGTTCGAACAGGGTGAACAAATATACGTTTGGCATGGCTACACAGGGACTTTCCAATTTCCTGAAAAAACAATATCCCGATGAAAACATAAAAGTTATGATCGCCCACGACTGCAGGAACAACTCCGAAACCCTCGCACAAGTGGTTGCCAATGTTTTTTCAGCCAACGGTATTCAGGTGTTCTATTTTGATGAACTCCGTCCCACCCCGGAGTTATCATTTGCTATTCGTGAGCTGGGCTGCAAAAGCGGAGTCATGCTCACTGCTTCTCACAATCCCAAAGAATACAACGGATATAAGGCGTATGGAGCAGATGGCGGTCAACTGGTGGCCCCTTTCGACAAAATGGTGATGGAAGAGGTTCAAAAAATAAATTCCGTAGATGAAGTTAAATTTGACGGCAATGAGGAGCTCATTGAGATGATCGGGGAAGAGATCGATGAGAAATACCTGGACGCCTTAACTTCGTTATCGCTTTCTAAAGAAGCCATTGAACGTCAAAGTGATATGAAGATCGTCTTTTCCCCCATTCACGGTACGTCCCGAAAGTTAGTCCCTGAAGTTTTGAGCCGTTATGGTTTTAAGAACGTGATATTGGTGGAAGAGCAAATGAAAGCCGATGGCAACTTCCCAACCGTGGTCTATCCAAACCCGGAAGAAAAGGAAGCTCTGAATATGGCGCTTGAGAAAGCCAAAGAAACCAATGCCGACCTGGTTATGGCTACCGATCCGGATGCCGACCGTGTGGGTATTGCCGTTCGCAATCTCGCTGGAGACATGGTGCTGTTGAATGGAAATCAAACCGGTTCGCTTATCATCAACTACATGCTGGAAGCCTGGGACGCCGCTGGAAAACTGACGGGAAATGAATATATCGTGAAAACCGTGGTTACTTCTTACCTGATCGACAAGATCGCGGAAACCAAGAATGTAGACTGTTACAACACCCTCACTGGGTTCAAATATATCGGACAGTTGATGACCGAACTGGAAGGTAAGAAGACCTTTATAGCCGGCGGCGAAGAGAGCTATGGCTATCTCATCGGGGAGCATGTGCGCGACAAAGATGCGGTCGTATCTTGTGCCATAATTGCCGAGATGGCAGCTTATTATAAAGATCAGGGGAGCAGCCTTTATGAAGCTTTACTCGATATGTATGTAAAGCATGGGCTCTACAGAGAAGATCTCAAGTCTGTTTATAAAAAGGGTAAATCCGGGGCTGAAGAGATCCAGAAAATGATGAAGAATTTTAGAGCTGAACCTCCAAAAAAATTGGGCGGATCAAAAGTTGTTACCGTGAAGGATTACCAAAACTCAACTTCAAAAGATATTGACTCCGGTGAGGTCACTGAAATTGATCTGCCCAAATCTAATGTTCTTCAGTTCATTACCGAAGATGGCAGTATTGTCTCTGTTCGCCCATCCGGAACCGAGCCGAAGATCAAATTCTATTGCAGCGTGAATTCCAAATTAATGAGTGCTGAAGACTACGACCCTGCAGCTGCCACCCTGGATAAGAAAATTGAAGCGATGATCGAGTCGCTTTCGAAGTAGATTTCGGATCATTTTCTGTTAATTGCTCCCCGGCTCCAGCCGGGGAGCGAATAACGTGAAGCGCCCGCTTCATGTTCTCCTCCAAAAAATACTCCTCGGCCTATCTTTACTTTCATACCAAAACCTTATTAATTGGAGTTACATAAACACAGCATTCGATGGAACACTTCATCACTGAAAATGTTGTATTAGGTACATATTCATCTGCAAAAAAATGAAGGAGTTATAAATGAGTGTCGTAAAAAGAGAAATCATTGAGAACCTGGTCAGTAGTACAAAAGATGTAAATATCTCGATATTTATACCGACTCATAAAAAAGGAGAAGAAGGAAAGCAGGATTCTATTCGCCTGAAGAATATCATTCAAAAGGTTAAGAGTGAACTTCAGGAATTGGGATGGAAAGAAAGCCGTGTAGAAAAACTTTTTGAGGATGTATACGCAAAAACGAAAGAAAATCAGTTTTGGCTGCATCAGGATAAAGGCCTGGCTTTATATGTAAATGAAGATTATTTCGACTTTTTTAAGATCCCGGTCAGCCCGGAGGAGAACTATTATATCGCTGAGAATTTTTTGATCACTCCACTGCTTGAACTTCAAAATCATCACGGTATTTATCATGTTCTGGTGCTAAGCCAAAGTGAAACCAAGATGTTCAAAATCGCACCTGATGCCACCGTGAAAGTGGAGTTTGAAAGCGTGCCTACCAGCATGGAGGAACATTTAAAATATCATGTTCATGAACGTTCCATGCAGCATCATACAGGAGCCAGTGGCAATGGTGCTGTATTCCACGGACAAGGAGGCGAAGGAGATGACAATGCTAAAGAACTGGAATTGTTCTTGAAGCATATAGAGAATAAAGTAACTAAGTATCTTAAGAAAAATAACGGGCCGCTTATTTTAGCCGGACCGGATCGATTGGTTGCCTATTATCGCAAGGCTAATAAATATACCAATGTACTTGAAGAGGCTCTTTCAGGAAACGCTGATAATAAGTCGGTGAAAGAGATCGAAGAGGAATCCTGGGAGATTGCTCAATCCTATTTCCGGCAGGAGATCGAGAGCGATATTGAGCGGTTCAATAACCTTCAGGAAAGTGACCTCATATCTACGGATGTAGCAGAGATCGTAAAAAGCGCCTACTATGGAAAAGTTGACACCTTGTTTGTGCCAATGGGCTTCCGGCAGTTCGGTGCGTTTGATCCCCAGGAAAATCGTGTTGAGATCTCTGACAAACTAAACGGACAAACGGTAGACCTGATCAACTTTGCTGCTGTTTCTGCATTAAAGACAGGAAGCACACTGTATGGACTCCAGCACTCTGAAGTCCCAAAGAACTCCGGGTTAGCAGCGATCTACAGATATAGATCTTAATTTCCGCATCCATGAAGACCCTGAGTCAAATTCAGGGTCTTTTTTTTATTTAAGCTCGAACACTTTTCCTGCTTTTTGAAGCACCAGCTCATCCATTTCTAACTGAAGCAGTTTCACCAGCAACTGGCTGGTTCCAACTGCTACCTCTTCTGCCAGTTCGTCCACTTGGAAGGCTTTCTTTTCAAGTAATTCACAAATGCTTACCGACAACTCATCCAATTCAAACTCACGCCAGTCAGGTTTGGCCTGAACCGGTTCATTAGCAGAATCTCCTGATTGTTGAACCGGCAGCTCATCCAAAATATCATCTACGGTTTGTACTAACTTGGCCGCCCCTCTTTTGATCAGGTAATTGCACCCGGTTCCCGAAGGACTCCCTAACGGATGCGGTATGGCAAACACTTCCCGGTTTTGATCAAGTCCTAAGTCTGCTGTGATCATACTTCCTCCTTTAATGCCCGATTCTACCACCAAAACACCCAGGCTCATCCCACTTACGATCCGGTTTCTGACCGGAAAGTTTCCGGCATCAGGATTTGTACCTAAAGGAAATTCTGTAATAACGGCCCCTCCCGACTTCACGATCTGATTGGCAAGATCTGCATTTTTTTGTGGATATAAGTTATCAATACCCGAGCCTAAAACAGCTACCGTTGCAGCTTCTTGTTCAAGGGCTGTTCTGTGGGCGATAGCATCAATTCCATAAGCCAACCCGCTGAATATGCAAAGGCCTTCATCAGCCAGTTCGCCCGTCAGTTTCTTTGCCATCTTTCGTCCATAGGGCGAGGTATTTCTTGTGCCCACCACAGCGATACCCGGTTTTGATAAGGCCTCAGGGCTTCCTTTCAACCAAAATAAGACCGGCGGGTCGTAGATCTGTTTGAGCAGTGACGGGTATTCCGGATCGGCTAAAGTGATGATCTCAGAACCATTTTTTTCTGTTTGGGTGATGATCTCATCCACCCTGTCCCACTCATCAAAAGCAAGCAGCGACAAGGCAGAGGCTTCTCCAATCCCTTCTACAGCCCGAAGCTCTCTCTTACTAAGGCTAAATATTTTTTCCGGGTCATCCACTTGTTTGATCAAATTAAAAACGCGCCGGCATCCAAACCCCGGAATAATGGAAAGCGCTATAAGTACCCTAAGTTTCTTCGTGTTCTTTTGCATCCTGAATTAACTCCCATAATTTTTCCTTTAACTCATCGACGCCATGACCAGTGGCTGCCGAAATAGGAATAACGGGAATTTCATCATCAAAGTGAAGTTCTTCTTCAAGCTCAAACCCTTGTTTTAAATCCATCTTGGTGATAGCCAGTATTCGTGGCTTATCCAGGAGGTCTTTTCGGTACGATCTCAGCTCATTCAGAAGTGCCTTGTATTCATACTCGATATCGGTCATACTGCTTACCATAAACAGCAACACATTATTGCGCTCAATATGTCGCAAAAACTGTATACCAAGCCCTTTTCCCTCATGGGCTTCCTCAATGATGCCGGGAATATCAGCCATCACAAAACTGCGATAATCATCAAATTTCACCACACCGAGATTGGGTTCTAATGTAGTAAATGGATAGTCTGCAATTTTGGGTTTAGCGTGAGACAATGCCGACAGCAACGTACTTTTTCCTGCATTCGGAAATCCAACCAAACCTACTTCGGCGATCAGCTTCAGCTCCAGTTCAACCACGCGTTCTTCTCCGGGTTTACCTTCCTGAGCATGTTGCGGGGTTTGATTGGTGGAGCTTCGGAAATGCCAGTTTCCCAGGCCGCCCTTGCCTCCTTTCGCGATCACCATTCTTTGGTCATGCTCGGTAATTTCACCCAAACGTTCTTTGGTGTCGGCATCAAAAGCGACGGTTCCAAGCGGGACTTCCAGGATCTCATCTTTTCCATCAGCGCCGGAACTTCGTTGCTTGGCACCATTTTCTCCGTGAGCGGCCTTAATGTATTTACGATATCGAAGATCAAGAATGGTATTCAGCTGCTCATTGCCCACTAAAACAACGTCGCCTCCTTTACCACCGTCGCCGCCGTCTGGACCGCCTTTAGGCACATACTTTTCTCTTCGGAAATGAAGAGAACCGTCGCCCCCTCTTCCGGCTGTTACATAAATTTTGGCGTAATCAGCAAAGCGCATGTTAGATTTTTAGTTTAAGATTTTTGATTGATGATTTACGGCTCGTATTACATGCTACCAGCTGGTTCAACACATCCTGCGTTGGAACCATGATGTTTACAGGTTTTCCAGAATGTAATCGGTCATCATTTTGTATAGATGTTTCCGTGTGTTTCCGCCATAAATGCCGTGATTCCGGTTGGGATAAATAAAAGTGTCGAATTGAACATCAGCGGCAACCAATGCATCTATCATCTCGATAGTGTTCTGATAATGCACGTTATCATCTCCGGTACCGTGGATCAGCAAATAATTTCCTTTGATCTGGCCTGCTTTCACCAAAGGTGAACCGGCGTTATATCCTTCCGGGTTAAGCTGTGGAGTTTGCATGAACCGTTCGGTGTAAATAGTGTCATAGAAACGCCAGTCCGTAACCGGAGCCACAGCGATTGCGGTAGAAAACACGTCATTTCCTTCAGCCAGTGAAAGTGTAGACATGTATCCGCCATAACTCCATCCCCAGATCCCAATTCGGCCTGCATCCACATAGTCCATTTCAGCCAGCTTTTCAGCTACTGCGATCTGATCTTGCGTTTCCAGTACCCCAAGCTGCTTATACGTTTGGTTCTTGAAATCACGTCCGCGGGCTCCGGTTCCCCGATTATCAACTGAAACTACAATATAACCCTGATTTGCCAGGTAATGATGCCAAATGGCACGGTCACGACTCTCAAAAGCCCTGGTTACGGTTTGGCTTCCGGGTCCTCCATACACATACATCAATACCGGATATTTTTTTGAAGGATCAAAGTCGGCCGGCTTCAACATGAACGCATTGAGAGTAGCGCCGTTTACTTCAAACGTTGTGAATTCCTTGTGGATGTAATTGTACTCAGAAAGGTGTTGCTCAAGTTCCTGATTATCCTGAATGGTACGAACCTGCCGCCCATTCTTACGATGCAGCGTTACCACCGGTGCAGAATATGAATCAGACCATGTGTTGATGTAATACTTAAAATCCCGGCTCATATTTACTTCATTCCATCCGGCTTTCTCAGTCAGTTTTTGCTTCCGTTCACCATCTACCCGAACCCGGTAGAGCTGTCTTTCCAAAGGGGATTCTTCCGCACTTACATAATACACCTGGTATTCCCTGTCATCATGCCCGATCAGTTCGGTTACATCCCATGGACCTTTTGTGATCTGCTCAAGTTCTTTGCCCTCCAGATTATAGAGGTAAATATGGTTATAACCGTCTTTCTCACTGGTGGTAATGAACTGCTCTCCGTTGTTCAGAAAGATGAGGTTGTCATGAACGTCCAGCCAGGTATCGCTTTGTTCGGTTAAAATAACTTCCGTTGTGCCTGTTTCAACATTGGCCAGCATCAGATCCTGTTTATTCTGGAGACGGTTCATGCGGCGGATCGCAAGTACATCATTATCTTTTGTCCAGTTTATGCGAGGGATATATTGATCGGTTTCTTCGCCCACATCCATGGTGGTTGTTTCACCGGAATCCAGATGATACACATAAATGGAGACCTTGGAATTTAGTTCTCCGGCCTTGGGGTATTTGAACCGTATTGGTTCAGGATAAAGCTCACCCCATTCAGTCATGAAAAATTCATTCACCCGCTCTTCATTGAACTTATAGAAGGCAATGCGATCTCCATCCGGGGACCAAAACCAAGCTTTTGCAAAGCCAAATTCTTCCTCATACACCCAATCGGCCGCACCATTGATGATCTTGTTGAACTCACCGTCGTTAGTGATCTGTGTCTCTTCACCGGTATTCAGATCAACCCAAAACAAATTATTATCCCGTACAAAAGCAGCCCGGTCTCCGGCCGGTGACAATGCCGCATACTGCTGTTTTTCATCAGAGCCGGTAAGCTTGGTCAGTTCCTTCGTATTTCGGTCGTACACATAATAATTTTCCCGAGTGCTTCTCCGCCAGATCTGTTCAACATCTGTTTTTAACAGGATCTTATTCTCATCCGCAGAGAATTGATATCCCTGTATCCGAAAAGGAGACTCACCGTCGGTACCGGTAAAATCGGCTCCGTCAAACAGCACTTGTTCATTTCCGTTTACAATATGGTAGCGGATGATCTTATTCTCGTTTGTTGCCGAATAGTAGTTCCCATTGTTCATCCAGCGCACATTCTGCACATTCTCGGGAGCAAAAGTGCCATCAAAAAGTTGCTCGAACTCTATGGGTTGTTTGTCTTGTGCTACGGCCGTCAGCGAAAAGAAGGCCAAAAAAAGAACAGATAGTTTTAGTGCTTTCATACTTGGTACTTTGGGGTTAAAACAAGAAAAGAATGCGATGTGCATTCTTTTCAGGGTAAGAGAAATTAAACTAATTGTTTTTATGAAGAACCAGCTTTAGCAGCTTCGTAAGCTTTGCTTTCATTTTAGTTCTTGGCACTATGAAATCTAAAAATCCGTGTTCAAGTAAATACTCTGCCGTCTGAAAGCCTTCCGGCAGATCACGGCCAATGGTTTGGCGAATTACCCGCGGACCTGCAAAACCGATCAGTGCGCCGGGTTCCGCCAGGTTGAAGTCACCCAGCATAGCATAACTTGCCGTTACGCCACCGGTAGTCGGGTCGGTCATATACGAGATATAAGGCACTTTGGCTTCTTCGAGCTGTGCCAGTTTTGCCGATGTTTTAGCCATCTGCATCAAACTTAGAACACTTTCCATCATTCGGGCACCACCGGTCTGGGAAATGATGATCAGTGGAATCTTATTTTCCCGGGCGTGATCAATAGCAATACCCAGGCGCTCGCCCACCACAGAGCCCATACTTCCGCCGATGAAGGAGAAATCCATACAAGCAACCACCAGGTCCAGCTTGTTCATCTTTCCAACCCCAACCCGCGCAGCGTCACTCAATCCTGTTTTCTTCTGATACTGCTTAAGCCGATCGGAATACTTTTTACGGTCTTCAAACTCAAGCGGATCGGTAGGCTGAATTTCCTGTCCCAGTTCCTTGAACTTCCCGTCATCAAAAATGATCTCAAAATACTTTTCGCTTCCAATTCTGAAATGATAGCCACTCAGCGGATCAACCCAAAGGTTGTCTTCCAGCTCTCGCTTGTGAATGGTTTCACCGGTAGTAGGAACTTTGATCCAAACACCTTCCGGCATCTCTTTCTTTGTGTTGGTTTGGATATTCTCGTCTTTTCTTTTAAACCAGGACATAGACTTTATTTTGTGAATTTTCAGACCCACAAAATAAAGATTCTGGAACTTAAATCTGAATCTGATTTAGGTTCATTTACCACTAAATCTCTAACACGGAAAATATATTGTTGAATTGATGCTCTTGAATTCTCAATCTAATATCCTGTTCGAAATATCTGCGCGTTGGTGCCACGGTTGCTCAACCTCCGATATTCATTTTTCCTCAAAACCAACCGGCGAAGGTTTTTCTTATTTGAATATCTAACCCCGGGACTACTATTTCGGTCGTCCCTATCGGGACCTTTAAGTTTTAAACCTTTACCTCGTTCCAAAACCCACAACTGTTCTAAGATTTGATACCGAGTTAAGCTCGTTACGAAAGTCCACCTTCGTAATGCCATTCGGGAAGCTCCGGCTTCCTGCCTATTAATTAACCACACAGAACTGGACAATTTTTCCCCGATTTACTTTACCTTGGTATTATTCACCTGACTGCTGCTCAGATAATTGGATTCAAGTTCCTCTGCGGTGGTTTGCTGGAAAAATTCATCTCCGGAAGGGCTGTTGAAAAGATGAATCAGGTTAGTGGCAGAAATGTTCGACTCCTCTAAAATGATAAGCTTCGAACCTATTTCTTCATTCAAACGATCAATTCCGGTTCCAATGATCTGATCTCCTTCTCCCAATAATTCGTTGATCTCCAAAAGCTCTAAAATCGCAGAATCTGTTGTTGGGGTGAGCCGATCTCCTTTTTCAAATTGTTGATGGTAGAGATGTTTTCGTCGGGCATTTATCACGGCATGAACCGTTCCATATCCGGCGGCCTGAGCAAATCCGGCCAGCGTATTTCCGGCAAAAATATCGACCTTCATCCCGAATAACAGACCCTTGATAGCGCTGGCTGCAATTCGCAATCCGGTGTAGGAACCGGGGCCCGAGCTCACCAAAACGGCATCCAGATCTTCAATCTTAAAACCATGCTCCTGCATCAATTCCCGGATGAAGAGAAACAACAATTCCGAATGAGATCCTTTCCGCTCGGTTCGTTTTTCAAAAATCTCTCCCCCATCATCCTGAAAAGAAACCGAACAAATATTTGTGGAAGTCTCAATCGCTAAAATCATAAATATAGTTACTGATCACTGTTAACTGTTCACTGCACACTGATAAAATCCGGACTCTCTACCACAAACTGCCAATTGCCACGGTATTGAGAAAATCGCCCGTAAAACTGAACTTCCTGATCGGTTCCCGCTACTTCCGAAAGCACAGTATTCAAACGAAATGCCGGTGCGTATACATCATAGGTGATGCCATCGACCACAAAATCATAATCCCCAGTGACGGTTGCCGCAGCCTTCACATATTCATTGAAAAACTCCGGTTTTGTTCTTGGATCTTCAGCGGTGAATTCTTCTTCCGTAATATAATCTTTGGGTTTTGAATAGCTTAGTTCGATCGGTTGCCATTGCTCATCATCATTTTTCGAGAAATCGCTGTATTTGGCTTTTTTATCGGCAACTCTGAATTTCATGGAAACGGGCAAATGATCCGAATATCCACTTCCGGAAAAGGTGGAACTCCAGCGCTTGGGCTCTCCGGAGGTACTAAAGGTATTGAACCCAAAATCTCCTTTTTCAAACGAATTGTCTACGTATTGCAACCCTTCATTATCATACATTCCGGACGAGATCATCATTTGCATAAGCGTACCCCATTTCCCGCGATAGGTATCGGAGCCTCGCTTTTGGATGGGATAATCGTACCATAAATTGTAAACGTATGCTGTATTTCCTTCGGCTACTTTTTCTTCATCTCCACTGGAACCGAGGATGTCATTTACAGCTGTTTTTTCAAAATCATATCGGTGACTTTGGTTATAATCACTGTTGAAATCTCCGGCCAGCACAATATCCAGATCGGGATCTTCGGCAAGCAATTCATCCAAGCGAGCCCGTAACACTTCCGCATTCTGGTGACGCAACTGCTCCATTTCCCAGGATCCGGCTCCTGATTTCCAGTGATTGTTGAACACCACCAGCTCCTGCCCTTCCACATTGACCCAGGTTTCCAAAATCGGTCGTGCTCGAACTAAGTGGTGAATTTTGGTTTTATCATGATTGATCGGGAACCGCGAATAAGTCACCGTCTTCTGAACGGTTTCAGGTTCTCCATCAGCACCCATCTTGCTTTTTCCAACCGACATTTCATATTTCCACATTCCGGCATCGGACATTCCTTTCAGCAATAGTAATTCAGAGGGCAGATCAGCAATTTCTTCGTTGAATCCATCTCCAAGCATCTGTTCCAGGCTGGTTTCATCATACTTTTTCAGAAAATCATCTGCAGAAAGCATCGTGCCAGGCGTAAAATCACTTTCCAATTCCACCATCGCGATCACATCGGGTCCTTTTCCTTCATTGTATTGCTTCAAAACCCGAACCGCATGTCGAATTTTGGTGAGCACATCTTCTTTGGTGTAATTCGGATTTCCATCTTCATCATTTGGGCGGTAATCATCATAAATGGCTACTCCATCCGCATCAAAAAGATTCTCAACATTGTAGGTTACCAGAGTGTATTCATTGGATGCATTTTCCTGAGCAAATACCACAGTTGAGCACCAAAGACTCAAAAGAAACAGAAACAGTTTTTTCATGAAAAAAGAATGAGTTAGATCAAAAATTAAAAAAATGAAAAATCAGGAAATGCTTATCGGAGTTCGTTTAGAACCAACTGACCTTTGTTGAAAATACCAACGGCTCGTCCTTGCAGCTTGGTATTCAGATATGGAGAATTCTTGGATTTAGATCGCACATTTTTAGATGTGAACGTCCATTCTTCATCGGTATTAAAGAAGGTCAGATTGGCCTTTGCTCCCTCTTTTAATTCAGGAATCTCCAGGTTCAGAATTTCCCGGGGCTTATATACCAGCTTATCCATTAGTTGCTGAAGATCCAGTTTTTTGGTCTGAAGAAGCCGCTTATTAGTGATGGACCAAGCCGTTTCCAAACCAATAATTCCATTGGGCGCGTAGATGAATTCCACTTCCTTTTCTTCGATAGCATGTGGGGCATGATCGGTGCAAATGGCGTCAATAGTTCCATCCACCAGTCCGTCTACCATCGCATCTACATCTTCCTGCGTGCGCAGAGGCGGATGCATTTTGAAATTCGTATCAAAGTGCTGCTTCTCAATTTCTTCATCCGTCAGGTCAAAATGGTGCGCACACACCTCGGTGGTTACGTTGATCCCTTTCTTCTTCGCCTGACGAACCAGATCTACCGCATTTTTGGTACTGATATGCGCCACATGAATATGTCCACCGGTGTATTCCGCCAGCATGATGTCACGAGCTATCATCACTTCTTCCGCAATTCCGGGCGTTCCGTCAAGACCCAGTCGCGTTGCCACTTTGCCTTCGTTCATATGTCCGGGCCGGGAAAGCGCAAGGTCTTCTTCGTGGTTGATGATCGGCATGCCCAGCATCGAGGAATATTCCAGGGCTACGCGCATCACCTGTGAATCATAAACGGGATCGCCATCATCACTAAAAGCCACTGCACCGCCTTCCTTAAGATCGGCCATTTCTGCAATGGATTTCCCTTTCCGCTCTTTGGTCACGCAGGCGATTGGGTGCACATCTACCGGCAACTTCTCCGCTTTCTTGATGATATATTCTACCACATCGCGGGTATGCGTAGCCGGACTTGTATTCGGCATGCAAGCTACTGCTGTGAAGCCTCCGAAGGCAGCAGCATCACATCCCGTTTTGATGGTTTCTTTGTGCTCAAATCCCGGTTCGCGGAGATGCACGTGCATATCCATCCAGCCCGGTGACACATAAGCACCTCCAAAATCATGCGTTTCTTCGGATTTTCCAGCTTTGAGATCTGCTCCAATTTCTTTGATCACGCCCTCCTCAATACGGATATCGACCGTTTCGGAACCGGAGTGAGAATTACTGACAGGCTTTACATTTTTGAGAAGCATGGGAGTGTTTTTGGCTTTTAAATTCGCCTGCAAATATACCGCCTTTTGTTCCTAAACCACAAAGGGGACTGTGATGGTTTGATGTTTGGGATAGACTGTGATTTTCTTTGAAAAATGATCTTCTCAAAGGAGTTCAATGACTTTAACAGACGAATAAAGAACGAATGCAGGCATACGCCGCGAAATGACTCCCCATCAGATAAATGCGTCTGTCTTTATATCGATATTTAGCTTTTAAAGACTACGTAATCTGCCTCGAATTCAGCAAGCAGATTTCCTTTTTCTTTGATCTGAGCTTTTAAGGTGATACGAGCCTTTCCAAAGCGGTCAAACATTTCCATAAACCGATCTATTTCTTCTTTTTCGGGGATTATAAGTTCAGAAGTGAAATCACCGGTGATGGGTTTTAAGTAATTTGTAGTACTTCGTCCGATCACGATCTTCGGAACCGGCTCGATCTCATCAAACAAAAGGCGCAAATACGACCACCCGGTAGTGATCAATAAACTGCTGATACTTCCCCCAAAAGCCGTGGAACGATGATTTATGTTTTTCGATAACGGAGCCCAAAATTTCACTTCCTCTTTAGAAAAAGCCGTTGCTTTCACTCCCAATGCTTTGGTAATGGGAATGTGTTTGTAGAGGTATTTTTCGATCTCCGTTTTATTCATCATAAAAGAGGTTATCTGCTTTCCACACAATCCGAACATTCCACCCATTCCTCTTTTGGGATGTGCTGAATGGCAGCCGGACTGTTTCCCTTCTCAAAAACCGGCTTGAACACAATGTTGCCCTCTTCATTTTTGGCTCCGCAAGTGTGACAGTTTACGTTATGATCAGTTCGCGTCATGGTGTAGCCGGTGATCACCCAGCCATCATGTCCCTGATGAGCGGCCAGGCTTTCGAGCGCAGCGCGCACGGTTTGGGATTTGTTGCCTTCATAGAATTTCCCGGCCAGCTTATTCAGCAATTCAACCGTAGCATCGTCTAAAGTGAAGTTAAGTCGTTTCATGAATCTCCTCTTTATTGAATAGCGTTTCCTCGTAAGGGTGATGGTGATGTGAGCTGTTATTGCACGTTTGGTGATGACGATAATTTTGCCAGTGTCCGGCAATCAAAAGAACACTCCCTGTTAGAGTTGAGACTGTTTCAAAGGTATGTCCATGTTCCAGTAAAAAATCTCCAATCAGCCATCCCGCTAAAATGAACAAAAACCCAAAGGATAGCAGGGTTACAATGCGTTTGTTAAAATGACTTCGCCGAACTGCATAGATAATTGTGGGAGCAATCAAGAGGGCAAATATTGGGTGCAACCAATGTTCTATCGTTAGTGCGAGTGGACTTAAAGGCATTAGAGCAATCACCACCGGAACAAACAAACAGTGGATGGCACAAAGTGCAGAAAGACTCAACCCCAGTTTATCCCAGATAACGGAAATAGAAATGTTTTTCTCTGACAATTTTTTATCTAGATAGGTGTGAATTTGAATGTGTATAAATATACACACTAATTGAACACTAATGCAATTTGGTGTTTTTTGAAAACTCAGCTTCTTTAAGGTTACACATTCTCTTCCTTTATTTGTTTAAAGGAGGAAATCTTATTCTTTGGATAGTGATAATCTTTTCACCCTGCGAAGGAATCCAATCCTTCTTACCTTAAGCCTTAATTTTAAATTATCACTTCGATCTCGATCAATGTCCGACAACCAAATTCCCTTTTTGTTTGATATCCCCACCGTTTCGCAGCTAACGGATAAGATCAAAGCGCTGCTGGAACAAAACTTTGTGGATATTTTGGTGGAGGGCGAAACGAGCAATGTGAACCAAAGCCGAAATGGACATTATTATTTTACGCTGAAGGATGCCGATGCCGCTCTACCTTGTGTGATCTGGCGAAGCACCGCTCAAAGGCTCGATATCAACCTCACAGATGGACAGCAAATTGTAGTTGGCGGAGATATTCAGGTCTATCCGCCACACGGCAGGTATCAAATGATCGTGAGTTTAGTACAGCAGGCCGGGATCGGAAAACTGCAGCAGGCTTTTGAGAAGCTGAAGGCTAAGTTAAAAGCCGAAGGACTTTTTGACGATCATCACAAAAAACCATTGCCAAAATTTCCCGAACGTATTGGTGTGGTGACTTCCTCAACCGGAGCTGCTTTTCAGGATATTCGATCTACCCTTGAAAAGAGATGGCCGCTGGCAGAAGTGAAATTATATCATGCCTCCGTCCAGGGTGTGAATGCTGCGCCGGAGATCGTAAAAGGAATTGAATATTTTTCTTCAAATAAAAATGTTGATGTGCTGATCATTGGTCGCGGCGGTGGATCGTTGGAAGATCTTTGGCCGTTCAACGAAGAGTCTGTTGCGAGAGCGGTTTTTGCGAGTGAAGTACCTGTCATCAGTGCAGTGGGACATGAAGTGGATTTTTCCATCTCGGATTTTGTGGCTGATGGCCGTGCAGCTACGCCAACGCAAGCCGCAGTTATGGCAGTTCCTGACATCAATGAAATTCGATTTTTAGTAGAGGATTATTCCAGGAAACTGGAAATACATACATCAGGGGCCATTGAATTATATAAAGATAAGGTTTCCAATCTTGCAAAATCCTACGCACTGCAGGTAGTGAAGCAAAAGATCGAATCGGCTCATTCCGAAGTGAACCGGTTGCAGGAACATTTAGCTCATCGCAGCTCAAATTTGATTCGAAATCATAAGGATCGGCTCACGGAATTGAATCACATCCTGGATCTGAAAAACCCCAATGAACCGCTCGAAAAAGGCTTTACCCGTGTTTGGCAAGGAGAAAAATGGATCCGTTCAGCCAATCAGCTTGAGAAGGATTCCGCCTTTGATATAGAATGGAAAGACAACCGCATTTCCGTTGACAGATAGCCGAAACATAACGGTTTTAGGGGCGGGTGTCTCGGGGCTTACTACAGCTATCGTATTGGCTGAAAAGGGATATCAGGTCAAGATCATCACCAAGGAACTTCCCAAAAATACAACCTCCGCCGTAGCCGCTGCCATCTGGTTTCCTTATGAAGCTTTCCCTGAGAACAAAGTCTCAACCTGGAGTTACCATAGTTTTCGGGAATTTGAACAGTTGAGTCAAATAGAAGGAACAGGTGTCTCTTTCATCCCTTTTACCACTTATTTAGACTCAACAGTGCGGCCATGGTGGCTGGATGCTCTGCCCGAAACACACATCCTTGAGGAAAAAGTTAAAAGCCCTGTAAACCCTGCACATGTTGGCTACAAACTGAAGGTACCTTTGATCGAAACTCCCATCTATCTTCCGTATTTATGGAATCGCTTTAAAGCAGCCGGAGGGGAAGTCATCCAAAAAGAGATCAAACAAGTAAGTGGCTTTGAGGCTGATAAAATCATCGTTAACTGCACCGGCTTAGGATCCGGTTCTCTTTTCAAAGATGAATTACTTTACCCCATTCAAGGACAGGTTGTCAAGGTTGAACCAAGCTCGAACATCAAGGCGATGGCCACTGAATATCCCATGGGGAAAGATGGGGATGAGATAGCCTATGTGATACCCCGACAAGATTGTATTGTTTTGGGAGGTTCAGCCAAAAAAAACCGGTCCGCCACCACACCGGATTCTGGCCTTACCGATCGGATCATTAGTTATTGCGCTGATTTTCAACCCGCAATCAAGTCACTGAACATCCGGGAATCGATTGTTGGTCTGCGCCCCGGAAGGCCTGAAATTCGCGTAGAGAAAGATCCGAATTTGCCGGTCATACATAATTACGGTCATGGAGGAGCCGGTTTTACGGTTTCATGGGGCTGTGCCCGAGAGGTTTTAAAAATTTTATAGGCTGATATTTCTTATTCACAAGATCTTCAGATGACCTTCTCACCTTTCGACTCTTTGATCTTTTTTGGTGCAAAAAGGAATGCTTTTAAATTTTTAAGCATTCCGCATTTGTGTCGATAAGTACCCCAACTAACACAGAGAAATTTTTCAAAAAAATATGATGATATGAAACTTAGATACCTAATTACTCTTTTACTTGCTGTATTTATGGGTCTGGAAGTAAATGCACAAACTAATGAAAACTTAACGTTTAAAGGAAATGCCCGTTTTTCATATATGAGCTCAGGCCCTAATGCTGATGATATTTTTGAAGGGACAGCCTTTTTACGGGTTCGGGTTGGTGCCTCGTATTCTTTTAACGAGAACAGCAGTTTCCATGCTCGTTTGGCCACTACTCAATCGGACGAACTCCCGGCTGTGCGTTTCACAATTATTCCTGACGGTGGAGGAATTGATGCCGGAACCATTTCTTTCGATCATTTTTATTATCGATACAGCAACGATGGTCTTGATCTGAAGGTCGGTCGTTTTCAACATACCCCAGGAGTCAAGAGTAATTCCGGGCGAAGCATCCTCCGCTTTCAAAGCAACAACATCAACAACCACTGGATTGATGGATTCCATCTCAAGAAATATCTGAATGACGAATGGTTTGGCGAGGTGGTCGGTGAATACCAAAACCGTGGAAACACCTCTTATTCATACCGTCCTCTTTTGAATTTTGGCAAGAATGAGCACAACGCAGCCGCTTATATTGGATTGCAAAATCTTACCAGAGATGACAACAACTTCATACAAAAGAATATCGCAGTTTTTGTAGCACCGGGCGCTTACTTAAAGCCGGATGGATATTCCACTTATTTTGCAGCTCTGGCACAATTGACCCACGACACGCCGGTTGAATCTTTTCGGGGAGGGAGTTTCCGAATTGCAGCTGAAGCCGGACAAAACTTAAACGCTGCTGAATTTGGGGAAGGTAATATTCTTAATCTATCCTTTGGAGTTCACAATTTCGCCGATAAACATCAGTTAATGATCGAATTCACTAAGACCGGAACTGAATGGCAAACAGCCAATGTGTACGCTCCCAATGCCGATGAAATGGAGATCCGCTACCGATATTTCATTACGGATAACTTCAACATCGACTTTCGCTACCGAATTCGGGATTCCCGCAGCGATTTTGTGGATACCAACTACAATTTCTTTGCACGAGCCACTATCTTTTTCTAAACCTGACAAAAAAATTCACAAAGCGAAGTGCTCTCAAAGAGGCTTCGCTTTTTTTTTATGAAGATGATTCTTCTTTCGGATAACAACCAAGAATCTTTAACTCCTCCGCCTTTTCCATCAATTCATCCAAACCGGCAGCAACCTCATGGTCTTCGATGTTGCCGTGAATATCCAGGTAAAAAGAATATTTCCAGGGTTCATTCATTCGGGGACGTGATTCCAGCTTGCTCATATTGATCTTATGTTTATGGAGTACATTCAGACAATCGATCAAAGAGCCTTCATCATTAGAAGTGACCATCATCAATGAGGTTTTAGCCGGAATTTGAAGATCAACATTCACCGGTGTTTTGGAGGCGATCACAAAGCGGGTATAATTTTCTTTTTGATTGGCGATGTCGTGTTCTATCACATGCAATCCATATAAATCGGCGGCGTGTGCACCGGCTATAGCCGCCTGGGTAATATCTCCGTCTTCCAGTACTTTTTTGGCAGACATAGCTGTATCCAAATAAGACTCCACTTTACTTCGGGGTAGTTTTGAGAGGAAATTGGAACACTGAGCAATTGCCTGGGGATGGGAAAGGATCCGGCGAACCTTGGTGGTTTCAACCGGCTCTACCGCCATCAGGCAATGTACCACCTTCAAAACTTCTTCCCCTACAATATGGACATTTTCATTTCCTACTATATCGTAGGTATCATTGATGGAGCCGGCCGTAGTGTTTTCAATAGGCAGGATCGCATAGTCAACTTTTTCATCGATCAGAGCCTGTGCCGCCTCCTGAAAAGTATTATAACCTATGGCATCCACTTGGGAGTATCGGTCGTTAAAATGGCGCAATGCAGCCTGGTGACTGTATGCTCCATCGGTACCCTGATACGAAACCCGGATCCCATTTCCACCGCTTTTCTCATTCTGATGATCAACCAAAGAATGAGTTTGAAATTTCACTGAGTTTGTTATGATCTCCCTGAACAAATGCTCTGCAAAATACCGATCCAAACCCACTTCATGGGCCAGGTCACGAATTCTGTTCAGAAGTTGTTCTTCCCTTTCAAGGTCACGGATACCCTTTTTATTCTTCAGTTTTAATTCGGAAACTTCTTTTACAAGATCCTGCCTTTGTGCCAGGGCCTGCAAAATGCTTCGATCAATGTCATCGAGCTTTCTTCGAATGGAATCTAATTTATCTGCCATAATATGCTTTGAATGAGTGAGTAAGCAAAAGTAGTAAATCTGAAGCGAATTTGAAGAACTTATTGTTGAAAGGAAAAATCATATTTGCTGAATGTGTTTATAAAAATAACATCATTTTAAAGCTTTCAGCTGATAAGGAACGTACCTTCTTCTGCTCTCGTTGATTTCTTGGAATAACAATAAACTGTTACATGAGTTCGGTAAGATCAGAATCCTATTTCGGAACAGATAAACGTATTATTGCCCTTGGCTTCGCCAGGATGGCAGATGCAATGGGAAATTCATTCCTGATTGTAGTCCTGCCACTCTACATTGCCAGTGGCAGCATTTCCGGAGAGTTGTTTGGTTTTTCTGAAAGTCTTATTACCGGTCTTGTGATCGGCCTTTATGGTTTAGTGAGCAGTGCTTTTCAACCTTTTGCCGGGCGAATTTCCGATAGAGCCGGTAAGCGCCAATTTTTTGTTGTGGCAGGACTCGTTCTATTCATGTTTGCCAATTTCTCCTATGTGCTCGCAGACACGTACGAAATTCTATTTGTGATCAGAGCCGTGCAAGGCATTGCTGCAGCACTGACGATCACAGCAAGCATTGCCCTGGTAAGCGAAGTAAGCCGTCGGGAAACCCGCGGTGAAAATATGGGCATCTATAATTCATTTCGGCTCATTGGTTTCGGAGTCGGGCCGCTTCTTAGCGGTGTTTTGGTAGAATCGGGACCATATACCTTGCCTTTTCTTGGAGAAGTAAACGGTTTCATTGCTGCTTTTTTGGTAGCCGGCTCTATGGCTATGCTTAGTGGTATTCTTGTGTCGTTTATGGTCAAAGACCCGATCGAAACTAAGCCCAGTAACGAAAAAATGGTATTCAATATCAGGTCAAAGGATTCGGCCTATCTACTTGACCCGATCTTTGCTCTCGGATTGGCTACTTTCATTATGAGTACCGGATTTGCCTTATTGGCATCTATTGAACCCCAGGTAAATGAACGATTATCTCAGGGGGCTTTTATGTTTTCGGTTGAATTTAGTGCCCTTGTTGGAGTACTCGCCATTGCCCAGCCTATTGTTGGCCGACTCAGTGACAGGTATGGCCGTAAAGTTTTCATTGTTACAGGTTTGATCGGCTTGGTTCCCATTACTTTAGCTCAGGGACTTTCTACCGAACCCTGGCATATGATCCTGGCTCGTGGTTTACAGGGAGTCAGTGCAGCCATGGTATTTGCCCCCGCCCTCGCACTTGCAGGCGACCTAACAAAGAAAGGTCAGGAAGGAGCACAATTATCGGTGTTAACCGTTTCCTTTGGGATTGGAATTTCATTTGGAGCTTTTCTCTCTGGTTTTGCTATCCGTTATGGGTTTTTAGCTCCCTTTGCAATCGGAGCTATTTTAGCCGCATTTGGAGCCGTATTGGTATTTACACAAGTCCCCAAACGGTAATTGATTGAGGAACAAATAAGCTTATCAGGGGCAGGGCTTTCCATTTCACCAGGAAATAATTGGTCCCTTTTTCTCAGGATGAAACCATAGTTGCAAAATATTAACTTCTGTATAAACCAAATTTTTATTCTCTATGCCTGCATCTATGAAATTCTTGTTAATTATTTCTTCCCTCCTCTTTTGTTTTAATCCTGATCTTTCTGCCCAGCATCAACAACATGGAGTTGAATCTCCATATGTCGGACAGGAGCAACGGATGATCAAATCCCTCACAATGCAAGAAATTGAAGAACTAAAAGCAGGCTCAGGAACCCCTTTCAACGGGATGGCAAAACCGGCAGAACTAAATGGTTTTCCGGGACCGAAACATGTGCTGGATGCTTATAAAAATGGAGCTTTGGCACTTAGTGAAGATCAGCATAAAAAAATACAAACATTGTTTGAGGAGATGAGAGCAGCAGCTATTCCTTTGGGAAAAAGCATTATATCGGTTGAAAAACAAATGGATGATGCATTTAAAGACAGCACCATCGACTCTAAAGGTCTTCGAAATTATATCAATGAAAGTGCTGATTTGTATCGTAAACTTCGTTTTGTGCACTTGAACTCCCATCTGCAGATGATGAGTATTTTAAACAAAGATCAGGTTGAAAAATACAATCAACTTCGTGGTTATACTTCAAAGGATCCTTGCCAAAATATCCCGGAAGGGCATGATCCTGCCATGTGGAAAAAACATAATGGTTGTGACTAAGCCTGATCCTCCTCTTCCAGCCAGCCGAATCTTTTCTGAATAGACTTCACGGTAACCGAATGCCGCTCGGTTCCCTTGGTTCCCAGCAAAAATCCGATAGGTTTCAGGTTGTCTACATTTTCGCATACGATCTTGAATAAGCCGAGATAAGGAATGATGATCAGCATTCCCGGAAGCCCCCAGATCATTCCCGCAGCGATCAAAGAAAATATGATCACAAGGGGATTTATCTGCACATACGATCCCGTGATATTTGGGGTGAGGATATTGTTCTCCAGGAATTGAACGATAAAAAATTGTATCAATACCCCCAGTGCTAATGCAGGCCCCTGAGTACCCAAAACAAGGATCAGCACAACTCCATACCCCAGTATGGTTCCCAGGTACGGGATCAGGTTAAAAAGAGCGGCTATCAAGCCAAACAGGAGAGCATATTCCACCCCAATCAAATAGAAACCCAGGGAGTTCAACCCAAACAGTATAAAACACACGATAACGAGGCCTTTAAGATAGCGAGGGACTACTTCTGAAGCCTGATCAATGATATCCTGGGCTACTTCTTCCTGTTCGGAAGGGATCAGCATGGAAATAAAATCCCGAAACTTATCTCTGTAAAAAAGAAGCAAAAAAGTATACACCGGAAGAAGGCCGACACTCAATAATGTATTGGTAGTTGCCGTAAAAGCCTGAGCTACATATTCACCGGTCTCCCCTACACTCTCGATCAGCGATTCGATGGACCCCAATGAAAAACCGGTAACCGCTGCCAAAGAATCCCTGATATTGCGGACATTTGATTCAACCTGATTCCTGATCTCTGACAAGTTTTCCGTAAAAGCCGATGCCAAAGCGATCATTCCATAAACCACTGCTCCCACAAAGATCATAAAGCCCAGGATTACAGTAAGATTCGTGATTATTCGAGGTACTTTTTTACGTTCAAGCCATTCGGCATAGGGGTAAAGCAAGTAGGAAAGCATCACGCTTAGGAACAAGGGAACCAGCAAAGTGCGGGTTAAGATGAGAGCAGCCACAATCAAAAACAGAAAAGCCAACCTGATGGTACTGCGTAATAAAAGCGGATACTTTTGCATAAGTTTGCCTTGAATATTCTTGTTCTTTTCTATGTTAGATTAATAAATCTCTTTTAAATAAAATTCAACAGATCAACTTGACCTGTACTACTCCTTGACCAATACGAATTGGTCTTGATCCGCTTTCTTGACAGATGTAAAGAAATGCCTGAACTCTTCATAGTCCTGTTTCGGAATTTCCTTTTGATCAATTTTCAATTTTCGGCTTACATATATTTCTCCTGATCTTTCTTCTAACTCCAAAGAAAACATCCCAAAATCAGTTTCAAGGTGAACGTCCTTAGGCAGAGATTCGGTAATGTACCCACTTGGAATTTTGAATATGGTAGTATCCACTTCCATGAATAAGTATCTTAATTCTATTGAAGTCATACGAAACTCATCATCAGGTACATAAACTTGTAATGGATTAAACTTATTTACGGGTACAAATAAACGCTTCGATGTTCCTGAGGCAAAACTACCGGAAACCAACTCGGCATCGTATCCTGTGTTTTCTGTTTTATCCGATAACCCATGGAATTTCAGAGATGTCACATCAAAATCATTTAATGGAATTGTTTTATTAAACCACTCCTTTCTTTGTTTCTTTGAAATCGGTTTTAAACGGTGAAGCATCTCATCATTCATCGACCCGCTATTCCTTAAATATGTTTGAATGAATGCCGTTCCATTATCCTGCAGTTCAATAATAGCTTTTCTTGATGCTGTATTATCTAATGAGGCAGAAAGCCTTGTTTTAACCAATTTGCCTCCGTTGTTGTTTACAAGAAGAGCAAATTTCCCTTCATTTCCTGCACCAACCCTTCCCGGTTGCATGTATTTACTGGTACACTCAAGCCATATTGTTTCTCCTTCCTTAGTATCTACTTTCAAGATCACATGATTAAATTGGCTAGAAGGAAAATTTTCGATTACACTCGGAGTTTCTAAACCCAACCTGATCAATGCCTGTTCAGAATCTATACCCGCATACTCCAAAATGGCCTGCATGAAGTTTACCAGGGCTTTGCAATCCCCATATTTATTATGATAAACGAATTCAGCAGAATATGGCTCCCAACCTCCCAAACCAAGCTGAATGCTTACATACCTGGTCATGTCTTGCATATATTGATATAATACTTCTACTTTTTCTCTTTCATCATTAATTCCGGCTATTAGCTGATCGATCTCATTTTTTGCCTTATCGGGAAGTTTTCTTTTATCCTTGCCAAGCTCAAAATACCATTTACCGAATTTTTCCCAACTGCTCGCATCTCCCTCACTGTTTTCAATTTTAAAATTAGATGCAGAGGTAATTACATTTGGGAATACCTCAGAATATGGAGGACTATAAAGTTCTCCTTTTTGCGCTAACTGCATAGTTAAATTCCAGGCAATTTCGGAACGGTCCGGGTATTCACTTATCACCGGAGCTTGCTCTAAATTCCTGCTGTGATATCGCATACCCCCTTTACTGTAATCCCGGATGGTAAAACTGGCATTCTCGACAGATTGTCCATATGATTTTGGATACCAACCGGGCAAATTCAATGTGCCGGAATAACTATATTTATACTCATATTCTATAGTAAATGGATATGAATAGTGATAAGCGCTCAACACTTTTACCCGCACATCTGAATAGAAATTTTCGCCGGATGCGCTGTAATCATCTGCATCATCAATACGGTATGAACCAACGATCATTCCGTTACTGTTAACCACCTGAACATTTAAATATTCAAGTTCCCTGAACCGATCGTAATACAACTCAAAAACACCCTGATTTTTATGTTTTTCATCAAGAATGGTGATAATGCCATGTTCTTTATACTCAGCCTTTTCTTTTCCGTAATAGCTTAGCACGGCATCCTGAGTACGTATCGTTGAATAAGCACCCAACTGTAAAATTGCCGGCACCGGAGTCACATACTGAGATTTGACCTCAAATAAATTACTTTCGGATGCACAACCCCCTAATAATAATATAACCCCAAGAATCAGAAAATTAACTTTATACATAATAGTGGGTCGTCAGCTTTTCTTAATGACTATATTTTCTCGCATACTGTTAACCAATTGCTGAAACATTTCCTGAAGGTAGGGATATTGATCCGGTTGAATTTTATAGGCATTCATCTCAAAAGAATAAACCATCAATATCAAGTTACCTGAAGGCTGAATGATCCTTTTGAATTCCCCCAACTTTCCCGGTAACCGCACTACCTTAGATTCCGGAGCTTCATCTAATTCCCAACCATCCGGTATCCTAATCCTGGTTACCACTTTTTCAATGACCGGAAAATTGAAATCCACCGGATAATTTCTCTCCTTTCTCTTAAATGGGTTCTCAGATACTTTTCCAACTATAAAAGGATTTATATACATAACATCCGGCCTTGAATTTGCCTGTCCCCGACTTGAAAATTCAACGGTATAGTTAAACGGTTCTTTCCAGGAGTAGGCTTGGTCTACTGATACAGAATCAATGGTGAATATTTCATCTCCTGAAAATAGGTCATTGTGCAGTTTTTCCTTACGGTCCCCTTCCTTCAATCTCTGGTATCTGCTGAAAGCATAATATCCTTGAGATTTTGATTCCACTTTTCCACTTAAAGATCCATTTTCATTAACCTTGACTGTCACTAAGCTAGTCTCTTCTGCTTTGGTCTTATTGATCAGAGGAACCCATCCTGCTTTTTCCTGATCAATGATCAAACCCGCTCCATTCTGGCTATCTATCGGCAATAAATCAAAGGGTTTATCTTTTAATGTTGCGTCCAATAAATAGTTCGTACTATCGATTTCGGCATATGCTACGGCATGATTGAATTGTTCTACAATTGGGAAAACATCAAGTATCTGACCGTGTTTTCTTGTACTTAAGATCACAGGGTCTGCATCAATGCCGGCTTCTCTTAAAAGTTGTACAAGTACCATATTTACTTCACTTCCATTGCCGGTACGATCTTCATATACCTTATCAACATCCTTCTTCAGCTCAAGTTCATAATCCCCATTCCAGTTCATTTTTTCCCGTACGTGATCGTACAAAGCGATCATATTTTCGAACTTGGTTTGATCGCTATTGGTGGTATTTCCGACAATATTTTTGAGAGTGGAACCCGACCTGATATGATCACCAAAAAAATCTCCTTCCTCTACAATTTTAATGAAATCGTACCAATTCGTGAGAATGGGTTCTGTTTGTGATCTCGGAAATTGCAGGCTGTTCAGCTGCAGGATCACTTTTGCAGAATAATCTTCAACTGAATTCAAGTATGGCTCATCTGTTAAGGCCGGTACATCTTTCATTGCCCACTTATACTCAAGACCGTCATAGCTAACCAAAGTGCTTCTTTCTGTTCTGCTTTGGATAGTTCCTCCCATTCCGGAAGGAGCTTGGGTTGAGGAAAACCTTAACCTTGCTTTACCTCTAAAAGTACTTTGGCTTGTCTCTTCCAGCGGATAGAAGCTCCTAACTAAAGTTAAATAATTAAACCACTGAGGAGTCCTAACCCTATATTCAGTCCACAGCACAGGTATCTCTTTTTGAAACTGCCAGCTTTTCATATACAATGGAGATTCTGTAACTATCTCATAAGAATACTCAAATACAGATCCCACCTGAAGACCCGGAACTGAAAATCTCAATTCAGACCAATCATCACTCACTGCTTCTATGAACCTTTCTCTCTTGCCAAGGTCTGAACTTTTCACCTTTCCGCCCGGAGATAAACTGTATGCAGTAGCTTTTACTTCTCTGACATCTTGTTCAGGATCTTCAGTTCTGAAGCCTATATTGACATTTCCCTCTTCTAGTCCTCTATCGGTGAGAACCTTGATCCGTACATGCCTTTTGAACCTGACCTTTAAATCGGTATCTACATAAGATTCACCCTTATCAAAAAGTATAACGGCATTTGCAGTCGAATCAATAGCATATATTTTTTTCTCGAGTTGTTCCTTTGGAATTTCCCCATAATCTAATGGCTGTTGAAATGCCCTTAATGATGAAGAAGTGAATATGATACTTAGAAAAAGTAAAAATATATACCTGATCATGACTTATAAATTATTTTGATCATTTGCTTTTTTTGATAACAATTGACCCGGAATGTTTTTTAATCAGGGTCAAAAATAATTCTCGTAATGATTCATATTCACTATTCTTGAAAGTGGATTTTCGAAGATCCAATTCAGACGAGATATTAATCATTGAACCAAGAACCTGAATCTGAAAAGAGAAGCTACCCCCATTTTCAGGTAAAATATAGTTCACCGGTTCCGGAGTTTCTTCTACAACAAAACCATCAGGAAGTGTTATAGACACGTCTTTATTCTGTTTAAGTGGGTAAGGAAACTCTACGGGAAATTCTCTTTTAGGACTATCAAATTGATTTTCCTTTTCAGCCAGAAATAACATTGGATTTAAATAACTGACTTCTGAGAGGCTGTCTCTGAAAACATCAAAGTAAAATTTAGAATATAAAACGGCCGTGGAATTGGAATTCTCCATTCCCTTGGTTACAACGGTATCAATAGTAACAGGATCCAAGTCTCGAAATATTTCATCGGTTATTTGTTGCTTGCCGGAAGCCTCAATTTTTCGCCGAAGGAGTTGCGCCGGATATCCCACATTTGTATGGGTATAAGTAGCTTCTGCTTCTCCGGAAATATTTATCTTATAAGTAAGCATTTCCCTCGTTTCCGATCTTTGATAGGGACGGGTTTCCATCCACCCATAACTATCTTCTTTGATCACCATGGTTACCTGAAATAGATCTTTAAGAGGTGGCAAAAGTAATGATCGACTGCCTTCCGTAGCATCTAAAACTATCAAATAGCCATCCATCTCAGCTACTGCAATGAAATTATTAAATTGATTGACGATCGGATAATCCAATAAAACATCGCCGTGGTCACGAGTACTTGTCAAACCATAGTAAACCTTTATTCCGGCCTCTTTCAACATTTTTGCTAATAAGATATTCAAGTCTCCGGATGAACCTGACTTTTCTTTGAAGGTATCAATGATTCCCTTTTCTGAGTAAAGTCTATGCAATCCATTCCACTCAAAATTGGCCGAAACAAAATCAAAGATCTGCGTTATTTTTTGTTCATCAGATGTAGCGCTTTCAGTCAAAGCCTTAACTTTCTCCCTTATCGCTCTGTTGACGCGCTGCTTCCCAATGTCAGGATGCTTTCTTATTTCATCAGATATTTGTTCCCAATTTTCTAAGTACTCAATTTTGTTTCCATTGTCGCGATAAGCATAATTCAGTTGCGTATATACTTCAGAAATGAAATCATCACGACTATCCATAAAAGGCAGATCCTTCACAGGAGGAAGATCCTCTTTCGTGATTTCTACAAAATAACCGCGGTCATCCCCATAATTATAGTAGTTTTGGCCTGCTGTTCCCCCATAGTTTCCTGATCTTGTAGTATAAAGAGTATCGGTTCCCTTAAAAACCAAGTGGTAATTAAATCTCCAGGGAATCTTCATATATATTGAACTGTATGCTACAGGAATTTCTTTATGAAACTCCCAATCAGGCATCTGAAATGGATTGCCCATGACCTTTTCATAAGAATATTCAATAATAGACCCTTTTTTTACATTCGGGAGAGTAAATTTCTTTTCATAGATATCGTCCACCAGTTTTTCTTCATAGATATCCCTCCTGCCTATATCTCGCTCTTCTAATTCTCCCTGATTGATGAGATAACTGGCTGCTTTAATATCATTTACCCTTTGCCCTACCTTCCTATCGAATAAAATTTGTACATCCGCGTACTTCAACCCAGACTCATTTAAGATCTTTATTCTGGTATGCCTGTTCAGTATTACATTATAATCTGCATCGAAGTAAACATTTCCTATATCGAATAATACAATGGCAGATGCACTGGTATCATATGACTGATCGTATTGAAAAAAGTCAGCGACCTGTACATCACCGAAATCACGATTTTGTGCTGAAAGCTCAGGTATAAAAATGATAAAAAGAAGGCCGCAAATAAGCAGGCAGGAACTAAATACGCGCATATCCGATAAAAAGTAATTTTCAATTCTCTTATTTACTTATATAAAGAGAGTAGTTCAAACTTTTTATCTTTTCAACTTATAAATAACTGTTTTTTTAATGGATTGACTGAACCATTGAAACAAGCAATGGTTCAATCGAAATGTTATCCTTCCTGCTGCTTTAAAAAGCAATTTACTTATCCGTCAGCGAAGCCACCCCCGGCAGTTCTTTGCCTTCCAGATATTCCAGGCTGGCGCCACCGCCGGTGGATACGTGAGAAACCTGATCCATCAATCCGGATGCTTTGATGGCTGCAGCTGAGTCGCCCCCGCCGATAATGGTTGTGGCTCCGAATTTCGTAGCATCGGCCAAAGCTTCGGCAACCGCAAAGGTTCCATCGGCAAAATTCTCCATTTCAAATACGCCCATGGGACCGTTCCAAACTACCGTTTTCGCTGATTTGATCTGGTTACTGAATGACAATGCCGATTCAGGCCCTATATCCAATGCCATCCAACCGTCTTCGATGCCTTTTTCATCTACTACTTTATGTTCAGCATCATTCTTGAATTCCTTGGCCACCACAGAATCCATCGGTAACAAAAATTTCACCCCTGCTTCTTCGGCTTTTTCCAATAATTCTCTGGCGAGATCTACTTTGTCTTCTTCAACCAGTGAATTCCCGATCGGCCAGCCTTTGGCTTTGTAGAAGGTATAGGTCATGCCGCCACCCACAATAATAGTGTCCACTTTGGCCAGCAGGTTTTCAATCACTCCGATCTTATCAGATACTTTGGCTCCCCCCAAAATGGCCACAAATGGTCGCTCGGGGTCATTGATGCTTTCTTCCAGATACTTGATCTCTTTCTCCAATAAATAACCTGAGACCGCAGGCTGCAAGAACCTTGTAACGCCCGCAACGGAAGCATGGGCACGGTGTGAACTTCCAAAAGCATCATTCACAAAAAGATCTCCATGTGCAGCTAACTGCTTGCTGAACGCTTCATCATTTTTCTTTTCTTCGGGATGAAAGCGCACGTTTTCAAGAACTACAATATCGCCGTAGGTTGCTTTTTCAATTACTGATGTAGCCTTTTCCCCAATGCAATCTTCCGCAAAATACACGTTGGCATCAATCAGAGTAGCAAGATGATCGGCTGCAGGCTTAAGCGAAAATTCTGGGTCATATGCGTCAGCCGGCCGGCCCAGGTGACTCATAAGGATCAGCAGTCCCCCATTTTCCACCACGTATTTGATGGATGGAAGTGCCTGAACAATTCGGTTATCATCGGTAATCTCGCCATTTTCGATGGGCACGTTGAAGTCTACGCGCATCAGTACTTTTTTACCTTTTACTTCGACATCATTTAGAGTGAGTTTTGCCATGAGTGTGTAAATATAATTTTGGATTAAAGTGCTCCGCAAAGGTACAACCTTTGAAATAGTATGTGAAGTATAACCGCGCACTATGTGGATTTTATTAAGAATCTCCGGTGAATTTCATACTCTATTACCACAAATTATTCATTTGTACTCCCTTCTGTTTTATCTCATTCTAAAAATGTAAATTCCCGTAAATAACACCTCAGGAGGTACTTATGAGAAAACACACTCTACTAATAATTGCATGTTTGTTCAGCACATCTCTATTTGCTCAGGTACAGTTGGTGAGCACTAATCCTGCTAATGGAGATGTGGCTGTGGACCAGGATTCTATTGTCCTGGAGTTTAATCAACCGGTGATGGTGGATACGGAAGATCCGGAATCGAGTGGATTCTTTTTCTTTATCGAACCCGATACCATGATTCAATATAACGGGATCTCTCTTAGTGAAGATCAAACCAAGGTCATTCTTTCCGTCAATTTAAGTCCTGACACTGATTATCTGATGGGCATTGGCAACATTTTTGGCTTATCCGGTGATACCCTTGAAACTCCCGCCTTAATTCAATTTACGACTTATGCTGAAGCCGGGCCATATACGGTAACGGGAACGGTTCCTGAAGGCGTGAATGGAACAGCCGTTTTTCTGTCGGCGGATCCATTTTTCTTGAGTTTTGATGAGGAGCCGGAAAATGGAGAAGGTTTTATTCCGGTTTATGGCGCTATGATTGATGGCGAGACCGGAACCTACACTATTTCGGGCGTGCGAGAAAACGCCTATTTCCCAACCGGCTTTAATCTGTTTCAAGTACTTGGCGGAGATGAGATGTCTGAGTTCTTTGTTCCTGACCTTTTTATTTATGATCCGGATCAGGACCTGCTGCCGAATTTCATTGAGGTAAATGCCACAACTACCACGAATGATATCCTTTCCGGCATTGATCTGACCAAGTTAGAAATAGCCCCGATCACTTTTTCTGAAGCGATCGCTAAGGCACAGCCGCTTATAAACAGCCTGGATAATGATCCGGTTTTGCTGGGAGGCGAGACTTTCTATTTTTCTTTTCAGGAAATAAGTGAAGAGCCACAAATGACAAAACAGAAGAGCGCTTTGTTCTCTCCCAATAGGCCCGGCTTCCCTTCCTTTTACTTACCGGAAAAGCCTTTTGAAAGTGAAAGAAAAAATTTATTCAAAGCTAAAGCAGCGGCTGAAGATGACTTTCTGTCTTCGCCGGATGGTACACATCTCTTCTGGGAAATTTACCTTTATGATGCCGTGAAAGATTCAGGGCTAAGCATCATCTCAACTCCTTTTGGGGTTTCCACGAATGGATATTTTGGCACTGAAGAAGCGGAGCTTCCCGAAGGCGTTGATTTCTCTGATATCAAACCGTTACCGGAAACCTATCTTGACAGTGATGCGGCTGTAAGTATTTTCCTCAATGAAGGAATTTCCGATCTAATGAATGAATTTGAATCATTTGGTCCCTCAGAAACTGGAACATGGTTCTTTGATGTACTCGCTCTAAACTATTTCTGGGAATATGAACCGGACCCAACACCCAATGCCCCCGTTATGTGGGTGGGTAACTTCGAAGGTTTTAAGTTCAACTACGAAACCGAAGAATACTCAGAATCATACTTAACGATATTTCTTGATATCCAAACAGGAGAAGTATTATATAAAGCGGGTGATTCGGACTCCAGCTCTTCCACTCCGTTACTTTTTTCTGAAGCTTTGGAACTGGCCGAACAGGAACTTGCTCTTCTTGAGAATACCCCTCTCATGATCGGCGGCTCCACGACCTATTATTATCAGTTTGATGAGGCATTTAAAGCCCATCCAGAGGCAAAGACAAAGATCAGGGAGCACCGTACAAAGCCCGGAATAGCTACATTAACACAGCAGAATAATTTTGAAGCAGCCCTTTCCGGTTCCCCCGATGGGTACCAAACAGAATGGACGTTTTATGGATATGATGCTGAAAAGGATTCTGCCCTGGGAATACAGGTCATGGACGGAGAGGCATACTTTGACGGATATTTCGGCCTGGATGAAGCTGAATTACCCGAAGGCGTTACTTTTGACAGCTTCAAACCTCTGCCCCAAACCTTTGTTGACAGTGATCAGGCTTTGTCTATCATAGAAGCTGAAGGAGGAGCTAATTTCAGAGAGCAATACGGTTATAACAATGAAACCGGCTTTGGATATTGGGAACTTTGGCTGGATGCTCTGCACGATTATTGGGAATATCCCCCCGATCCTACCCCCAATGCTCCTGTAATGTGGGTCGCAAACTATTATGGATACACCTATAATTACCAAACCGAGGCTTACACCGAAGATTCTCTTATGATATTCCTGGACATCGAAACCGGTAATGTACTTCATAAGATAACGACCTCTTCAGAAGTTGATCCCGGCATTCCGTCCGAGATCAAGCTGCACCAGAATTATCCCAACCCGTTCAATCCTTCAACCCATATTCCATTTGAATTGAACAGGGCTACCCCGGTGACATTGAATATCTATAACATGTTGGGGCAAAAAATAGCAACGCTGGTAAATGACACCTTTACTGCAGGAAATCATACGATCAGCTGGGATGCTTCGGAACTGGCAAGCGGTATCTATTTCTATCGCCTTGAAGCCGGTGGTGTGGTTCAAACCCGGAAACTTATGTTGCTAAAATAAGCGCTTAAAACATACCGTTTAATCTTAAAAGGACATCGTGAGGTGTCCTTTTTTTGTTGATCTGAGTTCGACATAAAAATTGAACGTTTATGCGATAGTTTTCAGGATCATCCAAAAGTGCTACGAGCATTTCTTCCTGCTTTTCATCGGTATTTTGGATATTTTTGTGGCGCTATAATTAACACTTAAAGAATCGGGAATTGATGAAAACGGTTTATTTTGATCATGCCGCCACTACCCCATTAGACGATCGGGTTTTGGAGGCTATGATGCCTTACCTGAAGGAAAATTATGGAAATGCCAACTCAGCACATCACCTTGGGCAAAAATCGAAGGTGGTAATCGAAGAAGCTCGCGAAAAGGTGGCTTCACTGATCGGTGCAGAACCTTCGGAGATCGTTTTTACCAGCGGTGGAACCGAGAGTGATAATGCGGTCATCAAGGGTGTTTTAGCCGTTTCCGGAGATAAGAACGAAGTCATCACTTCTGAACTGGAGCACCACGCCGTACTCCATACCGTTGAGATGGAAAAAATGCACAAGGTTAAGCCTGTTTTTGCCAAGGCAAAGAATTGTGGGACCATCACAGCTGGTGCCGTCCGCGAGGTCATCACCGAAAATACCGCTTTGGTCTCGCTCATGCATGTCAACAACGAGATCGGTACCATCAACCCGCTTTCCGAGATCGCAGAAGTATGCAAGGAATTCAACGTCCCCCTGCATTCCGACACTGTGCAAAGCCTGGGTAAGCTGCCGGTAAATGTAAAAGAATTGGGTTTAGATTTCCTCAGTGGAAGTGCCCATAAGATCTATGGTCCCAAAGGAACCGGGATCATGTACATCAAAAATGGGGCACGCTGGATTCCCTGGATGATCGGAGGATCACAAGAACGCAGACGTCGTGGCGGAACACTGAATGTGCCGGGAATTGTCGGTTTTGCCAAAGCACTTGAACTGTCTGTTGAGGAAATGGATGAGCATACCCAACAGTTCAAGAAACTCCGAAAACTACTCCTCCATCAACTCAACGAAAAACTGGACGTGAATTTCCAGGTAAATGGCCCTAATGAAAAAGGAGTTCCACATATCGTGAATCTTTCCTTCAGTGACGACCAAGGGAAATACATCAACGGGGAGATGTTGCTGCAGAATCTCGATATCGAAGGAATTTGTGTTTCTAACGGGTCGGCCTGCACATCGGGTGCAGTGGAACCTTCTCATGTGCTGAACGGAATCGGCATGGAACCCGGTTTGGCTAACTCCAGTATCCGTCTCAGCTTCGGAAAACAAAACACCGAAGAAGATGTGCACTACTTTGTAGAAAAACTGGACGTCGTCTTAAAACGAATGTTCTCTTTAGCCTGATGAAAAAACATATTTGTGTGTATTGTGGATCCCGCACCGGAAGCAATCCGGGCTTTCCCGAACTGGCCGAACAAGCCGGACGCGAAATCGCTAACAGAGATTGGGGTATTGTTTACGGAGGCGGAAAGGTCGGAATGATGGGCAAGATCGCCGATGCCGCCCTGAATTCCGGAGGCGATGTAATTGGGGTGATCCCTACCCGACTCAAAAACAGGGAAGTCGCTCATCTCGGACTAACCGACCTTCATGAAACGCAGGACATGCACACCCGAAAGGCCCTTATGGAATCTCTTTCTGATGCGTTTCTGGTACTTCCGGGAGGGTTTGGCACCCTGGATGAATTCTTCGAGATCCTTACCTGGCGTCAGCTTGGCATCCATAACAAACCTATTTTCCTGATGAATGCAGATGGGTATTTCGATGGACTCATACAGTATACAGAGAATGCTATCAAGTACGATTTTATACAGAAAGAAAGTCTCTCCCTTTTTAACGTTTGTGATGATCTTGACTCGTGCCTGAAACAGCTGGAACGATTTTTTGAACTGGATTGATTTATTTGCCACGAAATCATCTAAACATAAACGTGATATTGAATGGCTCAATGTTCTGAGAATAACCCCCTTCCACCATGTCCTGTAACACCAAATTGTGTAAGAACATCCAAGATATTTGATGCAGGTGTAGAAATAATATTCGCAGCTTTATCTAAAATATTTGAAGAGGAAGCACATACGTTTGAAGTGCTCAATCCCAAGCGAGTTGAAATTCACGCAGTATATCGAATTCCCCTTTTTGGCTTTAAAGATGATGTGGATGTGATCCTGGAGGAGAAAGGTGGAAAAACCCTTGCTTTCATCCGCAGTGCAAGTCGGCTTGGAGCTTACGACCTTGGCGTGAACAAACGTAGGGTAAACCGCATTTTCAAAATGCTTGAATCCAAGATTCATTCCTAATTTTCCCTATATTCAAATCCCAATTTTAACCTAATTCTTACGGCTATGTACACCGGTTTACTTCATGCTCACTCTGGACTTCGATGGATCTTATTAGTGCTTATTGTTTGGGCACTGGTCAAAGCTATTTCCGGTTGGACCGGCCAGAAAGAATATCAAAAGTCTGATCGGCTATCGGCACTTTTCGCTATGATATTCACACACATACAGCTTTTGATTGGTCTGGTGCTGTATTTCATCAGTCCCAAGGTTTCTTTTGAATCGGGCGTAATGGAGAGTTCGGTACTCCGTTTTTATACCGTTGAGCACATCAGTATGATGATCATAGCCATCGCCCTTATCACATTCGGATTCAGTTCGGCAAAACGAATGGAAGCTTCTTTGGATAAGCACAAGCGTTTGGCCGTCACCTATGGCATCGGACTGCTGATTATGCTGGCTTCCATTCCATGGCCTTTCCGTGAGTTGGGTGCCGGTTGGTTTTAGATCGCCGAATTTGCATAGCTAACCCAATTTTTATTTCTTCCTTTCAATATTAAAACGGGGTTAGCTATGAATGATATACTTTATACGGTTTCATTAAAACCAATTTGGAAAGCAGTTCTAAATCTTTCAGCACTATTTATAATAGTCGTTTGTTCAGACATTATAATTGATGTCCTGTTTGGGGTTAATTTACTTTTTGAGCCGGTCGTTAAACAAACCAGTATATGGCCGGTTTTCATTCTATCCTTAGCTTTGCTTGGTGCAATAATCTCTTTGCTATATAGCTTTTATTATGCAATAGAAGTATCAGAAACAGGCTTCAGGAAACAGAGCTTATTTGGATCATCTGAGATAGCTTTTGACGAGATTGACGAGATCTTTTGTGACTTAGGCATCGTAAGTTTCAAGTGTGGTGGTAAAGCCGTTTCACTTGGCAGTTTGTATTCAAATTTTGATGAAGTGATGGAACTTGTAAAGGCCAATATTACAAACTATCAGGATATTGATTTTACCGGAAAAGACAAGCGCACCAAGCAGTACTTCCCCCAAGCGTTAGATAATCAGTAAGTGATCCTGAGATTTTGGTATAATCTTAAACCCTGATTAAAAGAGGACAATTCTGACTAAATTAAAAAAGTCCTCTTTTGAATATTCTGTTTGGGTTATTTCGGATACCTGATACTCTCCACCAATTCCTGTACGTCTTCAGGCGGTTCCGGAAAGATCATTCCCACTGCAAAGGAAACAGCCAGATTCAGCAGCATGCCAAGGGTTCCGATGCCTTCCGGGGAGATCCCAAACCACCAGTATTCGGGTGTGTTGTACTCGGGAAAGGCGATCTTAAAGAAGATCACATAAGCCAGTGTAAACAACAGTCCGGAAATCATTCCGGCGATCGCTCCCTGACGGTTCATCTTCTTGTAGAAAATTCCCAGGATAATGGCCGGGAAGAACGAAGCCGCTGCAAGACCAAAGGCAATGGCTACTACCTCAGCTACAAATCCCGGCGGATTGATCCCAAAATATCCGGCCACCAATACTGCTCCAGCCGCAGAAACACGCGCCCAGGTCAATTCGGCTTTATCAGAAATATCTGTTTTGATCTGCTTTTTGATAAGGTCGTGTGAAACGGCGGTAGATATCACCAATAGCAATCCGGCTGCTGTCGAGAGGGCTGCCGCAAGACCACCAGCCGCCACCAATCCTGCCACCCATGCGGGCAGGTTTGCAATTTCAGGGTTGGCCAAAACCATAATATCCCGATCTACATAGAGTTCATTAGAAGTCTGTGTCGGAGCATTGGTCACCTTCACTTCTCCATGATCTCCCCGGATGATACTTCCATCTGTATTTCGTTGAATTTCCGGGAGTCCTTCGATCGCCTCTCCGGGTGCATAGGTGATGATTCCATCTTCATTTTTATCTACCCAGGTGAGCAGTCCGGTTTCTTCCCAGGTATTGAACCATGCGGGCATTTCGGTGTACTCTTCCTCATTTACCGTTTCCATCATATTGTACTTGGCAAAGGCTGCAATGGCAGGAGCCGTGGTGTACAAAATCGCGATAAAAATGAGTGCATAGCCTACGGAGATCCGGGCATCTTTCACTTTCGGGACGGTAAAGAAACGTACGATCACATGAGGCAATCCGGCCGTCCCGATCATCAGGGCAGCTGTGATAAAAAAGACATCCTGCATGCTTTTGGTACCACTCGTATACGCCGCGAAACCGAGTTCAGTGTGTAGCTGATCTAACTTCTCCAACAAATACTGTCCGGAACCATCTGATAAGGTAGAACCGAATCCAAGCTGAGGGATCGGGTTGCCGGTCAGTTGAAATGAGATAAAAAAGGCCGGAACCATGAAGGCAAAGATCAGCACGCAATACTGAGCCACCTGTGTGTAGGTGATTCCCTTCATCCCTCCTAAAACCGCATAAAAGAACACGATCGCCATCCCGATCAATACGCCGATGTCTATATTTACTTCCAGAAATTTGGAAAACACGAGTCCCACCCCACGCATTTGTCCGGCCACATAGGTAAAGGAAACAACGACTGCACAGATGACCGCAATAGTTCTTGCAAAATTCGAGTAGTACCGGTCTCCTATGAAATCAGGAATGGTAAATTTGCCAAATTTTCGAAGATACGGTGCTAAAAGTAAAGCCAGCAATACGTAACCTCCGGTCCAGCCCATCAAATAAACAGAACCATCATAGCCCATAAAGGAGATCAGTCCGGCCATGGATAAGAAGGACGCGGCAGACATCCAGTCGGCCGCGGTGGCCATGCCGTTGGTTAGAGGACTCACATGCGCCCCGGCTATATAAAAATCACTGGTGGAAGCGGCTTTTGCCCAAATAGCGATCCCGATATATAATGCAAAGGTAACACCAACTAAAATATAGGTCCAAATTTGAACGTCCATGATCAGTCCTCCTGTACGTTGAATTCTTTGTCGAGCTTATTCATCAGGTACACATACACAAAGATGAGGATCACAAAGGTGTAAATGGAACCTTGCTGAGCAAACCAAAATCCAAGCTTAAATCCTGCAAATTGGATCTCATTCAGCGCCGGGGCCATCAAAATCCCAAACACATATGAAACCACAAACCAGATGCTGAGTAACACCCCGAGATAGGTTAAATTTTTCTTCCAGTATCCTTTTAAGTCCCGTTCCGACATTGCTTTTCGACCTCCGTTATTTTCATTTCCCGCTTAGTATGCAGTATTTGAACGAAGGAATCAACTTTTAAACGCAGCTTAGTATAATGGATTTCCTGTTGGTTAGATGAGTGTTGAGCTAACGACGCGGTACATTATAAGCGATCATGATTTCTTGTAGACCGGGTAGTCCACCATTACATTCCCAACAAGGTTGCCGGTTACGAGGTTTAATTATGATTCAAGAATCTTCTCCGGATGTTTGGCTATTTGAGGAAACTCCTGCAGAAGTTGTTTATCCAACGTAATTAATTCGAGATCAAGATCTTTAGCCAAGCTTACAAATTCACAATCGTAGGATGAGCACTGTGATTGGCTGACATAATGCAGAACTTGAACTGAATTCACCTGAAACTGCCGCTCCTTCATTTGAAGCTCAGCCTTTTCCATAATCAGCAGAGCTTCCGACAAATCGATCAGCTCTTTTCTTAAATATAGCGTTACCACATTTCGGAATTCACTGCGCCAAAGCATAGGAGCTACCCATTGCGGATCTTTTTGGTAGAGTTTGTCACACAGCTCTGTTGAATCTGAAGGTAGCCAAAAATGGGCAAGAATATTTGTATCTACAACAATCACGGACGCCCTTGATTTATTGCAGATTCAATTTCTTCAGAAGAAAGGCTTCCTTTTGCGTTATTTCGCAAACGACGTGCTTCTTGTAAAATATCTTCCGCAGAAACCTTTTGCGGCTTGACCGCTATTTCCAAACAAGCAATAATTTCACTGTTGATACTACGATGATGGGCATTCGCTTGCTCACGAACCCGATCATAAATGTCTTTTGGTATGTTTTTCACAGTAATACTTGGCATCACAGGTTAGTTTCGTTATGGTTTCTTTCTGAAACTAAATAGGGCAAAGGAATATTGCAAAGAAATTGGGAGCCTAAATGATTTGTCAAATAACCGGCGCGGGGAATAAAGGTCAAGAAAAACTTTTAAACACCGCTTTGGATCATGGATTTTCTGTTGGTTAGATGGTATTGTCGCTTACGGTGGGGCACATTATCAGCAAGTATGAATTCATGTGCACCGGGGGTCCAACATGGTATTCCCAACAAGGTTGTTTGGAATGAGGTAAACAGTCCCAAAAATCAGTGCGGAATTTTTGAGGATTTGTTTCAATTATATTAGTCCATTTAAACAAAAGGTTTTGGCATGGAACATCATAAGCTTGGAAAATCAGATCTTAAAGTCAGCGAACTCAGCTTTGGGTGTATGTCGCTGGAGCTGGAAAAGGGACAGGATCATATCACAGATCTCATCAAAAAAGCCTATGATTCCGGCATCAATCTCTTTGATACGGCCGATCTTTATAACAAAGGACGAAATGAAGAAATGGTTGGGAAGGCACTTAAGCCTTTCCGCGATGAAGTCGTCATCTCCACAAAAGTGGGGAATCAATGGCGGGAAGATGGTTCAGGTTGGGACTGGAATCCTTCCAAAGAACACATATTGACCGGTATAAATGAAAGTCTGCGCCGGCTGCAAACGGATCACATCGACCTGTACATGCTGCATGGCGGAACCATCGACGACCCCATTGATGAATCCGTCGAAGCTTTTGAACAGCTCAAAAAACAGGGAAAGATCCGTGCATATGGAATCTCTTCTATCCGCCCTAATACGATCCGCGAATGGGTTAACAGATCCAATATGGATTGTGTGATGATGCAGTACAGCCTGCTGGATCGACGGCCGGAAGAAGAAGCGCTGGATCTTTTAGCCGAGCATAATATCAGCGTGATTACCCGCGGAACTTTAGCCAAGGGCATGCTTATCGATAAACCGGCTCAAGAGTATCTCGGATATTCTGCCGATCAGGTAGCTGCCATGAAAAAGGCTCTGGATCAAACTAAAAACGCTCTTTCAGCTTCTGTTAAATATGTGCAACAACATCCTGCAGTGGCATCAGTGGTAGCCGGCATACGAACCGAAGAGCAACTTGAATTGCTGCTCAACGCTAATGAGATATCCTTCCCATCATCAAAATTGCAGGAACTAAGCAATGTGCTTCCAGCTAATGCATACGACAAGCATCGGTGAAGGCAGCCTGATCAACTTCCATTTTGAAAAGTCAGAACGGTTGGTATATTTCTATGAATTCTACTATTCATGAAACATCTCTTACTTGCCATATTTTCAGTAATCGGCAGCATACACATATCTTTTGCCCAAGCCGAGATGTCCCCGGACAGCATTATTTACTGGAGCGAGGATCAGGAATTGGTATGGACTGATTTTGAAGGTCTTGCAGAACGGTACAGTTCTCACGCTGCCTTTTCTGTGGTAGGTTTTCAAGGCCGTTTGAATTATACAGATCAGGAATATCGGGTGGTTATCCGCACCTATTTCGATAAGTATGAATCCTGGTCTAAAACCTGGACCGGGTTGCTTTTGATGCACGAACAAGGTCATTTTGATCTTGCTGAAGTACAGGCGAGGAAGTTTCGGAAACGGGTATTGGAGGAAATACAAAGAGGAATACTGACCTCAGCGACTTTCACCATGTTAAATACTGAAGCTCAAAATGAACTTGAAGAAGCCCAGAACCGGTACGATCAGGCCACTAACTTTTCTATGAATTACCGGGAGCAGGTGGAATGGGCCAAACTGATCAAAAGACAATTAGAAGAACTAAGCGATTACGCCAACCCTGAAATAATTTTCAAGAGAAAGTAAGAGCATTCGGTTCTTAGAATTAATTCTTATACCTTACATGCAAATGACTTCCTTTTTATATTTATGACTATTCAACTTATCACGGAGAATGAAGCCCTCCGGAAATTGTCTTCCGAATTGCTTCAAAAAAATGAATTCGCCATTGACCTTGAGTTTGACCGAAACCGGTATCGGTATGGATTCAACTTATGCCTGATGCAGATCTTTGACGGAACCCAATGTTATCTAATCGATCCACTGAGCCCTGATGTCAATATCGCGACTATCTTTGCTCCTATTGAAAGTGACAAGGTGCAGAAAGTAGTGTTTGCTTTCGGGGAAGACCTTCGCCTGCTGCATTCATTGGGATGTTTTCCCAAGAATCTGTTCGACCTTGATGTAGCCACCAGCTTGCTGAACTATGAACCTGCTTCACTGACAAATTTGATCAAAGAAGTGCTGAACATTACGGTCAACAGTTCCTCACAGCAAAGCAACTGGTACAAACGGCCACTTTCCGAAGATCAAAAACTGTATGCAGCTGACGATGTCTTATATCTTCTGGATTTTAAACATGCCATCGATCAACAACTGGGACGTCAAGGATTGAGTGGCTGGGTTCAGCAGGAGAATGCCATTTTTGACCAGCTTGATTACAGCGATGAGGATCACAATACCCTCATCAAAGAAAAGGATAAGAATGATATGACCATGTTTGAATGGCATATTTACAAGAAATTAATGGCTTTTTTTGATGAGGTGGCTAAGTCGTACAATAAACCGGTGTATCATCTGGTAAATAAGAGATTGGTAGAATCATTGGCGCGAGATCCTGGGAAAATACAGCAGTGGAACAAACAAAAAGGGATCTATGGGAAGCTCAAGAATGAAGCTTTTAAAAAGCAGCTTAAGAAGATAGTTGATGAAGCAATTGAAGAGGCCGGTCAACAAAACCTTTCCAATTCCCGCAAAGCCTCACACACCATGAGCGGAGAAGAATATCGTGAGATGCGTCAACAACAAAGTCAGATCAGCCACCTTAAGCATACTTTGTTACAACCCATACAAGACAAGATCGCTGACGATTACGGACACCATGCCAAGTCATTTATTTTGCCCAATCGACTGGCTAAGGATATTATTGCAGGAGAAGCTGAGCTGGTTCCCGATTATAAGGTGGAACTGCTGCGTCGATATTCCCATGAATTAAATATTGATCTGACTGACTATATCTGAGTCCCGCTTTAAAGATAATTACAGCTTATGCTTTCCGTCTGAAGCTACATTCTCAACTGTCCAGGTGATCTCTTCCTCAAATGGATGCTGACGAACTTCACAATGCTCCATATGGCACAAGCGACAGGAGAATTCCATACAAAAATCACTGTGAATAAAGATCTCGATCCGTTCTCCAAACTTATTCGCGATCAGCTCTTCGATCTTATCCAATTCAGCATGAGCCTCTTTCACGGTAAGATACCAGGGCAGAGTCAAATGGCAATCCACATGCAAAATACTGCCGTACTTTATGATCCTGAGATTATGCAGATCGATCCATTTGGGGTCACGGTTTTCCTGCAAAAATGTGATCAGCTCTTCCAGCAAGTCCTCATCCGATTCATCCATAATGCCTGCTACCGCCTCCCTCAAAATTCGGTAGCCGGTTCTCATAATGATCAGAGCAAATAAAATGGCTACGGCTCCATCCAGCCAAAGTATATCGGTGAACCGAAGTAAGATAAGTCCGGCAATGATTCCGATGGTCGTATAGGTATCGGTTTGCAGATGTTTACCGCTTGCCTGAAGTGCGAGTGAATTATTTTTTTTGCCGGTATTTAAGGCCCACCATCCAAAAACATAATTTATCACCCCGGAAATTGCGATCAGAATGATACCCAAATCCAGTTTTTGAAGAGGTTCCGGATAGATGAAGCTCATCCCTGCTTCGTATATAATGTACAGTCCTGCGATGGTGATCAGCGTGCCTTCAATACCTGCCGAGATGAATTCGATCTTCCCATGGCCGTAAGGGTGATTGGCATCCCTGGGTTTGGCGGAAATGATGAGACTGTAAAGCCCCACAAAGCCTGAGATCATATTCACGATACTCTCCAAGCCATCAGTTAGTACCGCCACGGAACCGGTCAGGTACCAAGCTACCATTTTGATCGCGAACAAGATGACCGCTACCGTGAGAATGAATTTTTGTACGCGGATATTTTCTTTTCCTTTGGTCATAACTTCACTCTATAACCATCCTGAAAATCCGGTATTCTTCGGTATAAAAGCAGCTCAATGCTCACTCACCAAACATGGTTTCGTAATCCTTGATAGAAGCTTCAATCACTTTAAAAGCGTGATTTTCATCGAAGATTCCTTCCACATATACATCGTTGGTGGCCTTACCTGGAATAAGTTTATAAGTCCCAAAATAATGACGCAAGCGCTCCAGTAATACGGGCGGCAGGTCATTCACACTTTGGATATCGGTGTAATAGCTGTCATTATCGAGTACGGAAATGATCTTATCGTCGGCCTCTCCATGATCTACCATATGCAGTCCACCGATCACTCGCGCACTTAAAATGACCTCATTCCGGTCAATGGGCCTTTCACTAAGCACACAAATATCCAGCGGATCGCCGTCTCCTATCACATCCTGGCTGGAAAGGGCGCCTACTTCATCTCCGCAGTAGGTTCTGGGAATAAATCCATACAGGGATGGCGGCAACGAAGAACTTCGCTGCGGACGATCTACCCGCATATACCCCGTTTTCTTATCCACTTCGTATTTTATGGTATCGAAAGGAGTAAGTTCTATAAAGGCATTTACTTTTTGGGGCTGTTCCGGGCCCACTTCGAGTCCGTGCCAGGGATGAGGCCTCCAGCGAAAGAAAGGATTGGGAAAGGTTGCCATGATTTTAACCTGTGGGTAGTTGAAAATTCACCCAAAGGTAAAGGGATTGTCGGAGAGTTGCTTTGATGAACATTAAATAACGTCTGTTCAATATTATTGATGTGTCCTGTTGGCTTAAAATACAGAATGGAGAACCTTTGTTTACTTCAACAAATCAGGATATCACACTCATAGACCAAAGAATACAATGGTTGTTATTGGTTGCTCACAGACCGGATTTATTTCTAACTGTTCCTTTTTTGTCGGTGAGTGGCGTTATTGCCTGTTGTAAATACCCTTTTGAAGCATCTCTAAAAGTGTGTTATCAAGTAGCTCATTAACGAGTTCAGATTATTAATATTAATGTCAGGAACTTTCTTCTCACTATTCTTTGAACTGAGGTCATAAGTTCCATTTCTACTTGATCTGTCATCAACTATTCGGCTGTATTATCACTTTGCATTAAAAAAATATTTATTAATGCTTTCATATTAATTTAAAAATCTTATGTTACGGTTTCGGACATGGCAGGTTTTCAGCACTAACATTGGGGTATGCAGCTCTCTTTTATTACATAATCGGGATAATCAAACCTTTCAATTTCTATGCAAAACAGATCTGCCATAGAAATCACAATTCTATAAATAGGAGTATAATGATCTCACATTTACAAAAAGCATTGATGAGTTTTTTTGTAAGCGCTTTTCTAATGATAGCGTTTACGATAAGCTCTCAAGCACAACAACTAAATACTACATGGGAACGCACGGCTCGTACCGGTGCTGCTGAAGCAGCCCCCAGTTGGTTTTCGGCTGGTTATGTTCGGGGTATAGCTCAAGGCACAGTTAACGGGAACGTTCGTGTTTATGCCGCCGACAGAACAAATAGCACCATTAGGGTATTGGATGCAGAAACCGGCGCTGATGTAACCCTCACCACTGCATTCGACTTATCTCAAGTTGCCGGTGGAACTTATCCCATGAATGATATCGAAATCTCAGATGACGGTGTTATTTTCTTAGGCAACTTGACGGTTGATGCAGAAGCATCGCCTTTCAGGTTGTATTGGTGGACCTCTGAAGGAGGAAGTTTTGCAGACTCTCTAACACTGTCTGTACCGGGTAGATTAGGAGATAAATTTACCGTCATTGGTTCAGTCACAGACAACACAGTTGAAATTTGGATGCCTGCAGCCGGTTCTGACCCGGGCATAGTTTACGTAGCTACCACAACCGATCAAGGAGCAAGCTGGGATATCGAGACCATTACCTTATCAGGAACCGTTTCTAACATTGCTTCCAACGCGGATGCTGCTCCAATTGCATTAGGTCGTGAGTCTGACTTCTATGTGGGAGGAAATGGAATGTCTCCAGCACGTTTTGATAAAGACGGAGTCTATATTGAAAATAGTTTAATATCCGGTTCGTCAAGAAATGGAATGCAAGCTTTTTCTGCTAATGGCACTGATCATTTGGCTGTTTATTCATACAGGCCTGACGGTGTAAATACCGGAAATAAAACAGGACAGGTGTACGTGTATGACATTTCGGATGCAGCCAACCCAACTATTGTAGGGGAGTCTCCTCTGATGGGAGATGACGCCGACACCTACAGCTCAATACACGGTGAAGCAGAAGTTTCTGTCAATGAAGATGGAACCTATAATGTGTATTCACTTGAAGGGGTTAATGGACTGGCTTTATTTACCAATGCAGAACCTCCTTATTATGATGATCCCTCAAATCTATTCTTCTCTGAGTACATTGAAGGTTCAAGCAACAATAAAGCACTTGAAATTACTAACAACACGGATTCCACCGTTTATTTAAGTAATTACCAAATTGCTCAGTCAAATAACGGTGATGACTGGGAGTATTATTTCTCTTTTGCTGAAGGTGCATCTATCGCAGCCGGAGAGACTTATGTACTTATTACCGATCAGGTAGAGTCGACTCTGTTTGCAGCTGAAGATGCTGATGAAGTTCTGGGATATCCAAGTCCTATTCATTTTAATGGAAACGATGCCCGAGCCATCATCCATATTGATGCTGAAACCGGTGACACTACTTTTACCGATATTTTCGGGGATCCCAACAGTAGCTCAGACTGGGATGTAGCCGGTGTTTATGAAGCATCTACCGGATATACACTGCAAAGGAAACCAACTGTAACCGAAGGTAATACTACCGTTTTAGGTTCTTTTGGTACCAATTATGATGACAGTGAGTGGATTGTTAAAAGTGAAAATGTGTTTAACAACCTTGGCCTTGCTACAGAAGCAATGGGTGCTTTATCCGGCGATTACTTCATTCCTCAGCGAAGCACAGATGCGGAAGGTTTTATTTCTCTTCACCAAGCGTTTCACTACGTAAATACTGAAGGTCTTACGGCCAATTCTAATTTAATGATCACAGCTGATCTGGATGAATCTTTTGATTCCTTGACCATCGATCGTGATGATCTAACCGAATCCACCGCACTTACCATCAAACCTGCTGCAGGTGTTTCACCAACTGTAGAAGTACAAGGCGGTCCCGGCGGTGATGGAATATGGATCAAAGGAACCGACTATGTGACTATCGATGGTTCGAATGAACCGGGCGGAAGCACGCGTGACTTAACTCTCACAAGCTCTGATACCACTTTCTCTGCAATGATTTATGCCAACGAAAGCATGAACACAACCATTGCGAATACCAATATCACCTATACAGGTGGAGATGGTGCCTCAGCTATTGTAGCAGACGGTGGAGCGGCAAGTACCGAAAATCTGACCGTTCACAATAACGTGATTGGTTCTGTTAACGGTGATTTTGATAATGGAGTAGGCTCTTGGGGAACAAGCTCATTTCCTGCTATGAATACTACCGTTTCCGGAAATGAGATCTACGCTTCTTACAGAGGTATCACAACCTGGTACAGTAACGGTAACGAATTTATTGGCAATAAGATCATCGTATCTAGTCCTGCTGAAAACAAAAGTCGCTATGCCGGTATTTATCTGGCCATAAATTTGGGAACCACCAACATTATTGGAAATGAGATCTCAGGACTTTCAGTAAATCGAACTGCCGCGGCAGGAGCCGGTTATTCAGCTGGAGTTTTATTTAACGCCTCTATTGGTACGGTAAATGTTATCAACAATACCATTTCGGCAGAAAACTTCAACAATGCCGGAGATGCAAGTGGAAATAACGTATTTGGAATTGCTTTTGACAACGCAGCTGGTAATTCAACAAATGCGATCTACCATAATACGGTACTCATCAGTTCAAGTGATGAAACAGGCATCCATGCCGCATTCGGATCTCAGGGGCAGACAAGTACCGGTCAGATATGGGACTTAAAAAATAACATCTTCTCCGTTGAACAAGATGCTGATAATGCCCACGCTATTTACTGGCCTATTGCGAGTGCTGATAACTTAGAAGCCGATTACAACAACTATTACGTAAGTGGCTCTTCTGCCAACCTTGGTTATTTTAATGCATCGGCAACCGTTGCTTTAAGTAACTGGCAAACAGCGTCAGGAAATGACATGAATACTACCAATGTATCCGTAGAGTTTACCTCTGATACTGACTTACGTCTTGCAGGAGCTTCTGTAGGAGATGAAGATCTCGCAGGTATTCCATTGGCCACCGTTACGGATGATATCGATGGCAACGAAAGAAGTGCTACGGCTCCGTACAAAGGTGCTTTTGAAGCTGATGTAGCTTTAAGTGCTCCCGAAGCGCCTCAGATCGGTGCTTTTGCACTAACATCACCTGCTGATGATTTCGACTTGGCTCTTACCGGTGATTCAACTACCGTATTTGAATTTTCCTGGGCTGCACCAACAGCGAACATGGAAGTTCAATACACCTTCCATTTGGATTCTGTAAATGGTGACTTCTCATCTCCATTATTCAGTGCCCCCTCTGATAGCAATGGATTTAAAACAACATCAACACCTACATACGCTGACATCGATTCTGTAATGGCAGAACTTGGTGTTGCAACCGGTGGATCTATTGACTTGAAATGGACTGTAACTGCAACAGCTGAAGACAGTACCAGATTTGCTGATGCAGCACACACCATTTCGATCTCAAGGTTGTTAGGAGTCTCAAACGAAGAGGTTTCTGAAACCCCGAAAGAGTTCTCTCTGTCACAAAACTATCCGAACCCATTTAACCCAACATCATATATTCAGTTTACACTTCCGCAGACTGCTGAAGTAAGACTTGAAGTATTTAATATTACCGGGCAATTGGTTTCAACCCTGGTTAGTGGGAAGATGAGTGCCGGAGAACATACCGTACAATTCAATGCCGGTAACCTTGCGAGTGGTGTTTATATCTATCGCATCAGAGCTGGTAACTTTGTACAAACCAAGAAAATGACGCTGATCAAGTAAGATCAAAATCAAACAGTTCCAAAAGCCCGCCTTTTAAACAAGGCGGGCTTTTTTATTGGATTGAAGATCTGAGGATTTATTTCAAACAGTTCCTAAGTACGGCTCGGGAAATTTGGAGGTCTTTTTAAATATTTAATGTCAGATTCCCAACCGGCCGTGTGAAATAAGCATAAGAGATCCTTTAAGTCTTGAACAAAGCGAATACTTAAAAGAAACAGCAGTTCAAGTCTTCAGACTTGATTGAAGCTATGCTAAAACTGTGGCTAACACTCTTAAATCACCGCTCGGAAAAATGTGCATTCCTTTTTGAATATTTGAGCTCGCTAAAGACTTAAGAGATCCTGGTAAATTTAGTAGCCAAGGACAAAGCCATCCAAACAAAAAACCCCGATCAGCTACTCACTAATCAGGGTTTTATCCTGTTCTCCATGAAAGTTCTTTACCGGCCCGGTGGGACCGGCGGTCCCGGCATGCATTCCCAACCGGTGGTTGGGAACGAGCCTGAAACCATTACACTATTAACTACAACCGGTAGTTGAACCACAGGTGATACACTTCATGCATGTTCCGTTTCTCACCATGGTCATGCTGCCGCATTCGGGGCAGGCTTCGCCGGTGTAGCCCATTTGCTTGGCTTTGTCGTAGTCACTTTCGTAACTGTCTGACTTAACCGCCGTTTGTTGAGTAGCCGTCTGTGATTCAGCAGCCGTCTGCGATGGATCTGCCATTGAAGGAGCTACTTCAGGTTCCGGTTCTGCAGTTTTAGCAGAAGTACTTCGTGCATCAATCTTAAATTCAGCGCTATCCACATGAGGGTTGGCTTCTGCGGTTGGACGCAAGTTGCGTGTCTCGATCTGATCGGCCGGTACATGCGCCAGATCTTCTCTTCCCAGATAGGTGACAGCCAGTTCACGGAAAATGTAATCGATCACAGAAGTACTCATCTTCACATGCGGATTTCCATTCACCATACCGCTTGGTTCGAACTTGGTGAATACAAACGCATCCACGAATTCTTCCAGCGGAACGCCGTGCTGCAATCCAAGTGAAATAGAGATCGCGAAACAGTTCAACAAGCTTCGGAAAGCGGCACCTTCGCGATGCATATCAATGAAGATCTCACCGAGCTGTCCGTTTTCGTATTCTCCGGTTCTGAGGTACACACTTTGTCCACCGATCTTCACTTTCTGCGTATAGCCTTCACGACGGAATGGAAGACGCTGACGACGAGCCACATACTTATGAATGATTCGCTCGGCCACTTCAAGCACTTTATCTTGAGCTTGAGAAGTAGCTGCATCAACGGTTTCTTCCGCTTCTTCCTCATCCACGATCTCTTCCAGCACATCAGCCATGGAATTCAACGGCTGACTCAATTTCGAACCGTCACGATACAGCGCATTTGCCTTCAACATCATCTCCCAGGAATCCATGTAAGCATCCTTCATATCCTCGATGGTTGCTTCGTTTGGAAGGTTGATGGTTTTGGAGATCGCGCCTGACAAGAATGGCTGTGCGGCCGCCATCATACGAATGTGTCCTTTGGCAGAAATGAATCTTGTTCCGATTCGTCCACAACGGTTTGCACAATCAAAAACGGCGTAATCCTCTTCTTTCAGATGCGGTGCGCCTTCAACGGTCATGGTTCCGCACACATAATCGTTGGCTTCCTGGATCTGTTCATGACTAAACCCGAGGAATCGCAGCATATCGAAATTCATGTCGTTGAGCTGCTCTTCGGAAATCTCCAGCACCTCTTTGCAGAAATCTTCGCCCAGCGTCCACTGATTGAAAGCGAATTTGATATCAAAACTTCCGGGCAGTGCCTGGTTTACCGCTTCAATTTTTTCTTTGGTGAAGCCTTTTTCCATCAGTGTTTCCGGGTTGATGTGTGGGCAACCTTCCAGCGTTCCGGCTCCTTTCGCATAATCGATGATCTCCTGCGATTCTTTCTTAGAATAACCGAGATTCTTCAGCGCTTTTGGCACAGCTTGGTTAATGATCTTGAAATATCCGCCACCGGCAAGTTTCTTGAATTTCACCAAGGCGAAATCAGGCTCAATTCCCGTGGTATCGCAATCCATCACCAAACCAATGGTTCCGGTTGGAGCGAGTACCGTGACCTGTGCATTTCGATATCCGTGTTTTTCACCGAGTTTGAGAGCTTTGTCAGAGGCTTTTTTAGCTGCCTTCACCAAATAATCGGGGCAGATGGATGCATCGATTCCCATCGGCTTCACGGTCAATCCTTCGTATTCTTCCGGATCAGCATTATAGGCTGCTCTTCGGTGATTTCGGATCACCTTCAGCATATGTTCTTTGTTGGCTTCGTATCGCTCAAACGCTCCCAATTCTTTCGCCATTTCAGCTGAAGTTGCATAGGATGTCATGTGCATAGTAGCCGTAACAGCACCGGCTACTGCAGCACCTTCTTCACTGTCGTACGGAAGTCCTTGAACCATAAGTGCCGCTCCAATGTTGGCATAACCCAATCCAAGCGTACGGAACTTGTAAGAAAGGTCCGCAATTTCTTTAGATGGGAACTGCGCCATCAACACAGAAATTTCCAGCACAACCGTCCAGATTCGGGACGCATATTCCAGCGATTCGATATCGAATTCTTTGTACTCACCTTCTCCTTTGAAATACTTCATCAGGTTCAGGGAAGCGAGGTTACAAGCCGTGTTGTCTAGAAACATGTATTCCGAGCAAGGATTACTTGCGTTGATCGGGCCGTCTTCAGGACAGGTGTGCCATTCATTAATGGTATCGTGATACTGCGTTCCGGGATCGGCGCAAGACCAAGCCGCATAAGCAATATCATCCCAAAGTTCACGGGCCTTAAGCGTTTTCATGGGCTTGGGCTCGCGGCCTTCTTTGGCTGCTCTTTTCTTCTCAACCCGGCCATAAAGATTCCACTCACCATCTTCCTTCACGGCTTTCATGAAAGAATTTGGCACGCGGACGGAGTTGTTGGAATTTTGTCCGCTTACGGTTGAATAGGCCTCGGAATTCCAGTCAGTATCATAGGTATCAAACTCAAGATCGGTGAATCCCTGCGCTGCAAGCTGGATCACGCGTTCGATGTAGTTCAGCGGAACCTGATTTCGTTTGGCCTGACGGATCTCGTCTGCCAGTTTCTTGTTTTTAAGAGGATCGCGGCTCATTGCTCCGTTAAAAGTACGACCTTCGATCTCAACCGGCGTGTGGCACAATTTGATGATATTCTTCAGGTGCTTCTGAACGGTTTTTGAACCGGCCACCAAGGCTGCTACTTTTTGTTCTTCCCGAACTTTCCAGTTAATGTATTCTTCAATATCCGGGTGATCCAGATCCAAAGTCACCATTTTGGCTGCACGCCGGGTAGTTCCTCCTGATTTGATGGCTCCGGCAGCACGGTCACCGATCTTTAGGAAACTCATCAATCCTGAACTTCGGCCGCCTCCACTCAATGGCTCATTGGCTCCGCGGATCTTGGAAAAGTTACTTCCCGTTCCGGATCCATATTTAAAGAGACGGGCTTCACGTACCCAAAGGTCCATGATCCCCCCCTCATTCACCAGGTCATCATCTATACTTTGGATGAAGCACGCGTGTGGCTGCGGGTGTGTATATGCATCTTCGGATCGCTTCAATTCTCCGGTTTTGCCATCCACATAATAATGTCCCTGCGCTGGACCATTGATTCCATACGCCCAATGCAGCCCTGTGTTAAACCACTGGGGACTGTTCGGAGCCGCCATTTGATTCGCCAGCATGTAAGCCAGCTCGTCATAAAAGACCTTCGCATCTTCCTCGCTGTCAAAATAATCATGTTTCCATCCCCAATAGGTCCAACATCCCGCCAAACGATGAAATACCTGTTTACTGTCGATCTCATGGGAGTATCGCTCTTCCTCAGGAAGGTCTTTGAGTGCCTTTTCATCAGCAACGGATCGCTGCAACCATTTGGGCACACCTTTTTCCCTTACCTTTTTAAGTTTCGCAGGCACCCCTGCCTTTCGAAAGTATTTTTGAGCAATTACATCCGTAGAAACCTGACTCCAATTTCCAGGAACAACAACCCCTTCCATGTGGAAGACCTGAGAGCCATCCGGGTTCTTAATTTCAGAAGTGCGAGTTACAAATTCTATGTCGTCAAAGGGAGTTTCCCAAGCTGATTTGGTGTAGAAGCGAGTAAATTTCATTGGCGTACTTCGTTTTATTAGAATTAAAATAACCTTCGTAGATGAGAGACAAATGTATACCCGATTTCAGAGTTATCTCCTAAAGAAGTACGAACTAATATAGACGAGTGAAGATGATTCAGCAAGAAAAAAAACGATTACTTTTCCACAAAATCGGAGACTTATCCACATTAGAAAATCAAATACGAATCAAGATCCCTACAAAGAAAATAATATTATACTTTTTATTGATTTATTATATACCAGATGCTTAGATGATTCATTTCAAAAACAATAAAAAAGCCCTTTAATAAACTTAAAGAGCTTTTTTTTGGTTCTTTATCGAATTTCCTGTCAGGAAAAGTTATCCACATTTAAAAATAATACATGCATGACCTCAAAAAATTAAATCATTAAATTTATCATGTATTTAACTAATTATTAATCAACAAATATGAATAAATATTTTCAAAATTCATGATCTAACTTTTGCACTTCTTATGTAGATAATTTTCCTTAATAATTGAATTGCAAACCTCCCTTAAAATGTATGCCGGGCGTGTTGAATCCATACACTTCAGTATAATCTGTATTCAGTAAATTGTTAACGTCCGCAAACAAGGTCAGCATCCCATCAAGTAATTCATACTTGGTTCCAATGTTGACAAGCACATAAGCATCAAGCGTGGTGGATTCGTTCTGAAAAGTGTCCGTGCTGAAGTAAATATCCTCGCGCTCTCCGACATATTTCCCATGAAGATTCGCACTCCATTCCGGTGTAATTTGCCGACTCACATTTACCCCAAAAGCATGATCAGGACGACGAATTAGATTATCCGTTTCTTCCCCGTTTTGAGTGATTGCACCGTCCAGATAATTATAGTAAACCTGAGCACGGGTGTTTGGCCAGATGTATTCGGTTTCAACTTCAATCCCGGAATCATGTTGCTCATTCACATTGATGTAACCAATATTTGAGTCGTAAGAAATCAGATCTTCAATTTGGCGCTGAAAGTAAATGGCACTAATGCGAAAGCCCGATGATGAATGACGATATTTGATACCACCGTCTAAGGTCAGGCTTTTTTGAGGTTCCAGATCTACGTTTGCTCCAAAAGGACCGAAAAGTTCGTTTAAAGTCGGAGCCTTAAAGCCCGAACTGACCGATGCTAAAAGCTTCACTTCGTCATTTATGTTAAAGACCGGAGCAATGTTAAATGTCCAGTTGGAGCCGTATTCGCTGTGATCGTTCAGCCTCAGCCCAAGTTCGGCATTCAAACCAAAAGACGATTCGAGGAAGGCGGTCACATATGGACTTACGATTTGTGAAGCCTCATCAATTCCTTCAAGTTCAAAACCGAGATTTTGATAGTTGAATCCTGCAAGCAACCGGATTTTCTTAAAGCGATTGTAAGTAGCAAACACATCAGAATTGAACAGGTTTGCTTTGGGATTGAAAACCCCAAAATCATCCGTAAACTTGCGCTCGGTTTGGGTAAAAGTGGAAGCCTGGCGAAGCTCAAAATCACCGGTTTTAAATTGAAACCGGGCACCCGTATTTAACAGGTTTGCCTCATAACGGTTATCCGCATCGGAAAAAGCGCCGGCGTCGTAATCTCCGTCATAGGTGGAATAATTCACAAATGGAGCAAAATTGAAATTCTTCACCGGTTCTACATTTATTTCTGCGGAGGTATAGATGCGCTCATACCCGTCTGCTCCGAAATCCGCTCCTTCGGTAGGTTCTGCTTCTGTAATTCCTTCCGTAAAATCGCGCGAGACATTCAACTTATAGCTTGTAATGCCTGCGCTTCCGTTTGCAGCAAGCATTAATTCATTAGTATTAAATGATCCGTAAGCTGCTTTTGCATTGAGATTAAGCGTGCCTTTCTCCGGTTTTTTAGTGATGATGTTGATCACCCCGGCGATAGCATCTGAGCCGTACAGCGTGCTCATGCTGCCTTTTACAATCTCGATGCGCTCTACATTATCCAGCGATATCAACCTAAGATCGAAAGCGCCTCCTTCACCGGAGGGATCCGTAACGGGAAAACCATCAATAAGAATGAGCGTGTATTGCGTAGCAGCACCGCGCAGGTATACGGATTTATCCTTGCCGGGACTTGAGATGGCCCCGTTGATCATCAATCCGTTTTGCTCATTCAACAATTCCGAGACAGAAGCTCCCGGATGTTGTTCAATTTCAACACGATCAATGACGGTGACCGGTTTTGTAGTTTCGCGTTCTGTGGTTGGAGTTTTGGATGCAGTGATAACAAATTCCCCAAGGTCTAGCGTATCCGCTACCTGGGCATTTGCCATCTGAGTTGCCGCCAAGAATACCGTAATTAGTATGGTAAATGAATACTTCATGTATCTGTTTTGTGAATTTGAATTTAAGTTTTGGCGGGTAAAATTGCTTAAGGCCCAACCAGATACAGCAATTACACAAACTTATGAAAGTTCGGAAATGATACAGTAATTCTGTTCAGAGATGTTAAGCATGATTGTTTTTACGGCATGTCTTTTTACCCGAAAGAAATGCTACGGTTCAATGATGGCAGGTCTCCTGGCTTTCCGTTGGCAGCGCCTTCCCGTTCTTTTTTGAACAGTGGCAAAGGTGAGGCTGCAAGTGATCCGTTCAGCTTAACTGATCGAATTCGGATTACAGTTGCGGGAACAGCTCTCGTTTTTCACGAGATTCCCTTTTAACTCCGGGCGATTTACAATCTGCCCGAGACCATCATTAAGTCGGTTAAAAAACTAAACAGTTTAGAAATGGAAACAAAACAAAATCCCCAAAATTATCAGTTTCTGAAAATGGGGATATTGAATGAAAGGTCAATTGTGAACTTTGGCATTACAGGTTGAGATACACGATATAAAGTATAAGGAGGGCCACAATTGCACTGAATCTCAAATTCTTCCTCAATGTCTTCCTTTTTTTCAAACCATTGATTTCGGGTTGATTTCACTGCCAAATAGCTCAGACCCAACTCAAAATCAATTTTTTTATTAAATATTGAAATCGTATTTCCTCCTCTGATACTTACAGAAGGAGTTGCATATGCGGTTGGTATCCTTTGTTTAACTTTTAAATTTTCATCGAACTGGTTCCTAAAATCTTCATCTGTGGTAATAGCACTATAATAGTTTTCAGAAGAATTTAAATTTATTGCAAACTTCCCTTCAAGGATCACATAGAATCGGTCTAAATTTTTTTTAAATCCCAAACTACCATAAAGCATGTTTAAATTTGCTATAGTGCTAGTTCTCAATAAGCTCGATCTACCCTGAGTTGGGAAAAAAGTACTTACAAATCCCTGCTGATAATAAGTATATGTCAAAGTTCTTCTTGAGAAACCCAACTCAAAGATTATCGAGTTTATTTGACTTCTTGAATATTCGACATTAATAGCAGCCAGAAAATCAGGTGAATCAATACTGTATTGACTACTTGGAATTAAGCCAAATCCAGTGCCTATCCTAATTCCATAGTTACGAATTCCATCCGATAAATAGCTTTTATCAATTTCATAGTTATCGTCCAAACAGCTATTTAAAATATTAACGGTCTTAGCCAAATCAGAGGTTGCATAATCCAGATCATCAATATTTTGGTCAGTAATTTTCTCACAGTCACCACTAAGTCCTCTAATAAACATTTTATAACTACCTAATGTTAATAATGTTAGATTATATCCTTGACCTTTGATAAAATAAAAGGATTCCCCCAGCTTGTTTCTGAATACATACAAAGAATATAGATCAGGCTGATCTATCAATACTTTTAAGAAAACATATCTTTTTTCTGTAATCGCTATATCATCACTTAGTTTGAAGGATCTGAATACTTGCTCATAATCATAACCGTATTCTGAGATATTTCCCGGATGATATTGTTTAGCATTTTCTAAAATTCCCCTTTTGAAAAAATTTATTCTCAGGTAGTTCTCTTGATCATCAGGCAGGAACACTTTTCCTGTGAGCGTATCTCCCTTAAGGTCTATAACATAAGCTTTGGCTAAATTTTGTCCGAAAACTAAATTTGAAACACCCGAAAATAATAAGACAAGGAAGAAATATTTATACATATTAGCCTCTAAATAAGTTTAACATCTAAGTTAAAGTTATTATGGGGATTTTCTATCGATTTTAATCTGAATGCAAACACTGATTTAAATTCCATTAATGCCCTTATAAAACAACTTGGCTAATTGGATCTTCATTTAGTGAATACCAGAATAATTTAAGGCTTGCGGAAGCACAAGAGCACCGACTTCTAATGTTTTTTTATTCGTGAATAATGAAACGCTCAGCTGTGTTATTGAACTCAGAATTAATTAATTTGCTGATAATAACAGCCTATTTGAATGCGGTACAGCCAGTTACGGTTCTTTTTAATTTCGACTTCCTTAAATGTATTTTACCTCAAATTCATCTCTCTTAAGTGGTTTTTTATTATCATTATTAATCATTTTGCCACTTAAAGCTCAACAAAATAGTACCGTTGAAGTTGAGCAGCAATACGTGATTAGCAATTGGAATAACACCAATGGTTTGCCACAAAACACGGTATTTGATATCACACAGGATGAGATCGGCTATCTTTGGTTTGGAACAGAAGAAGGGCTTGTCCGCTTTGACGGACTTGAATTTAAAATATTTGATTACACAACTTTTCCAGAATTAGTTTCTCCGATGTTTATTGATATAGAAGCATCGACTAAAAGTGAACTTTGGGCAGCAAGTCGAAGCGATCTGGTAAGTATAAAGAACGGTACTGCAACTCATATCTCTTTTGAACCCTTTTCAAAAGACCATATTTCTGATATTACTCTGACCTCAGATGGAATTCTTCTTGGTGGTACCGTAACAGGAAAGATCTTTCGTTTTAAGGACGATTCCCTCTCCTGGGTTAACCAATGGAATGATCTTAAAAAAGAGCTATCCATTCTAACTATTGAACAAAATGGTACCGAAACCTTGATCGGTACTACTAATGGACTTTATAGTTTCGATCACGCTACCGGGAATATCACTAAAGTTTCATTTTTGAATAATATCCCGATTCGCTCCATTCATATAATTTCAAATAATAACTATTGGGTAGGGACAGAGTCAGATGGAATATTCCACAACAATAATGGATCGATAAAGAAATACGGTTTAAAAGAGGGACTTCAAGAAACTTTCATCAATGACTTATACTCAGATCAATCCGGCTCCATTTGGGGAGTGACATCAAGTTCTGGACTTTTTCATATTGATAAAGATCATTTTTTATCATTTCCCGACTTCGAAAGTTTAAGAGAAGATCTTAGAAGTATCTATATATCTGATACCGGAATTATTTGGATAGGTTCTACAGGTTCTGGATTGACTCGGTTAAAACCAGCCGAAGTTCTTCAATCAAATAAAAAGTGGGGACTGTCTTCAACCATTATATTACCCATATACCAACATAAAAACGGGGACATTTGGATTGGGACTGCAGGACAGGGCGTGCGCCGCATAAAAAATAACGATGTAATAGCATATACCCGCAGCTCAGGATTAAGTAACGAGATCATTTTAACTATTTACGGTACGGAAAATTATATCTATGCGGGAACAGCCTATGGATTAAACCGATTTAATTTAAGCTCAGAATCATTTGATAAGGTATTCACAACAAAAGATGGTTTAGCAAGCAATATTGTTCAGGCTGTTTATGAAGATGCCTCAGAATTAGTTTGGATTGCCACACGAAGCGGAGGAATTCACACTATCAAAGATGGGAATATTTCTCAATTGAATGTTCCAAATGAACTTCGGGAAGCTGAATTTGTAAGTTTTTTTGAAGATTCAAAGAATAATATTTGGATAGGTTCTAATGGAAATGGAGCTCTCAAAATTTCTCCTGAACGGAGCATTACTGTATTCTCTAAAGAAGATGGACTGAACAGTAATGTTACTCACTATTTTTATGAAGATGAAGAAGGAGATATCTGGGTTACCACCTCTTATGGCCTGGCTTTAATCGAAGGGGACCAAATCACATCATACAATCGCTCCAATGGGTTAAAAACAGATGAGATCTATTTTATTAAAAAAGATCGACATGGCTTTCTTTGGCTTAGTAGTAATTTTGGACTGGAACGAATGCATGCAAGTGAATTAAAGAGAGCAAAAAAATCATCTTCAACATCATTTAAATTCCATACTCAATTATTTACCGATGCTAATGGAATGCCCAATTCCGAAGCCAATGGTGGAATATTCCCCGCCGGATGGGAAATGCAAAATGGAGAAATTTGGATCCCAACGGTAGAAGGTCCCGCAATCATCCCTTCCTATTTAACCAACAGAGCAGACCGCAAAGTAAACATCCATTTTCAAGCGATACGTTATGGGAATGAAACCATTTCGCAAGTCGAAAATATCTCCATTCCAGCCGGTGTACATTATTTAGAAGCGGATTATACCAGTATTAATTTTACGAACCCCAAGAACGTGGATTTCGAGTATCGGATTAGCCAGCTTGATACTGACTGGACAGATGTGGGAAATAGACGCACAATATATCTTACTCTTCAAAACCCCGGTTCTTACACCCTTGAAATAAGGGCTTTCTATAACGGCACCTATTCCGATCTTGAGAAACAAAATTTTACGATCCAGCCCTTCTTCTACCAAAGCTGGTGGTTTAAACTGCTGATTTTATTTATTTCCGTAAACATAATTTTCTTAGTTATTAAACTCCGGTCTGAATCAAAAATATCTACCAGGCTTCAACAAAGTGTCGAAGAGAAAACGAAGGAACTTCAAAAGGGCTTGAAAGAAAAAAATGTACTACTGGAAGAAGTTCATCATCGCGTAAAGAATAATTTAGCGGTCATCTCAGGGCTACTTCAAATTCAACAATTTGAAACCGAAGATGATATCACAAATAAAATTTTAGGAAACAGTGTTGCCCGAATAAAATCATTGGCCCTTATTCATGAAAAACTATATCAGTCAGAATCATTAAGTAACATTGAGTTTCAATCCTATCTTAAGGATTTAATAAGGTCGATAACTCAGTCTTCAGATACTTTTAAAGAGATAAACATTCATCTTGAAAGTGATGAAGTTTTGATGAACGTAAATCAGGCTGTTCCTTGTGCCCTTATCTTAAATGAAGTAACCACAAATGCTTTAGAGCACGCTTTTCAAAATCAAGAAACCGGTAACATCTGGATCACGGTATCCAAAACTAATAATAGTGTTACTTTTTCAGTTAAGGATAATGGAATTGGCATTAGTGAGGATGACTACCTGAAGAGTAAAAGCATTGGAATTACCATTATAAAAACATTGATAGATCAATTAGATGCATCCTTCAAAATTGTTAGTGAGGAGGGTACAAAGTTTGTCTTCTCTTTTAAATTACAGGACATCAAAGGTGCACATGGCCATAACATAATGTAGATTTCGCATTTGATTAAGATTCTTAGATTTAGAATTCTATAAATCTTTACAATCCAAACATTGATTTACTCCCCTATTCTACTCATAATCCTATCCGTATTTATTACCGTTCTAAATCTGTTCCCAAGCTATCCAGACCATGAAAAAGTTTAATAAAATCATACTCTTTTCCGGGGGAATTTTCCTTGGTTTTATTTTCGCATTTACACTCATTCAAAATGAAGACCGCCCTATCACTTCCGAAATGATTCAGGATGCTGCATCTGTCATTGGGCTGGAGTTCACCCAGGCTGAACGGGATACCATGATAGAAGCACTGGAGGATACAAGAGCCGATCTCCAGTCCATTCGGGATTTTAAACTCGATAACAGTGTGCCTCCTGCCCTAAACTTCAACCCCATTCCAGTAGGTAAACAATTTGATTTTCAGCAGCGGGCTCAGGTTTGGGATCTTCCCGAGAATGTTCAACTGCCGGAAAATCGTAATGACCTCGCTTTCTATACTATCGGGGAGCTGGCTTCTTTGATCAAAGACCGAAAGATCACCTCCGTTGAACTCACCGAATTCTTCTTAGATCGCATTGAGAAACACGATGAGAAACTGGAAGCCATCGTCACAGTAACCAGGGAACGGGCTTTGGAACAAGCCGAGAAGATGGATGTTGAATTAGAGCAGGGAATCTACCGGGGTCCTTTGCATGGGATTCCTTACGGAGCCAAAGATCTGTTGGCGGTTGAAGGATATAAGACTACCTGGGGCGCTATGCCTTTTAAAGATCAGGAAATTGATGAAACAGCAACGGTCATCAAAAAACTGGATGAGGCCGGAGCCGTTTTGATCGCAAAAACAACCCTTGGCGCATTGGCTTACGGTGATATCTGGTTTGGAGGACGAACCAACAACCCCTGGAATTTGGAGCAAGGCTCGAGCGGCTCTTCGGCCGGATCGGCATCGGGCACCGCTGCCGGATTATTTCCATTTGCCATTGGCACTGAAACCCTGGGTTCTATCGTGTCTCCTTCTACCCGAAATGGGACAACCGGTCTGCGTCCTTCTTATGGCCGGGTGAGCCGAACCGGAGCCATGGCTTTGAGCTGGAGCATGGACAAAATCGGCCCCATCACCCGAAGTGTTGAAGATGCCGCATTAGTTTTTAATGCCATTTACGGCCCGGATGGTATCGACCAAACCCTGGTACAAATTCCATTTAATTATCAGGCCGACCTTGATATTTCAACATTAAAGATCGGTTATCTGAGATCGGCTTTTGAGCAAGATTACTGGAACAGGCAGCGCGACAGCCTGGTGCTGGAAACTTTCCGGGATATGGGTATTGAGCTTATTCCCATCGAGCTTCCCAAATTCAATACCGGTCCACTCCGCATTATCCTTACCGCCGAGGGAGCGGCAGCATTTGATCAGCTAACCCTGACCGACCGTGACGATATGATGCAGTGGCAGGAGCCCAATGCCTGGCCAAATACTTTTCGGGCTGCACATTTTATCCCCGCAACAGAATACATCAATGCGAACCGGGCACGGCATCAGCTCATCCAAAAAATGGATTCGGTTATGCAGCAAGTGGATGTATACATCTCTCCTGCTTTTGGCGGAGGAAACCTGCTGATCACCAACTTAACCGGCCACCCAAGCGTAGTACTGCCCAACGGATTTACGGACAGCGGACAACCCACGAGTGTCACTTTTGTGGGAGATCTTTTTGATGAAGCTACGTTATTGTCGGTAGCCAAAGCCTACCAGGAAGCGACAGATCATCATAAAAAACACCCTCCTTTATTCACAGACTGAGCAACGCAGCTATAATTCATGATCTGCATTTAACCTATTAATCTTACTTTATTGCCAGTAAAAGCGGGATACGTGTACAGTTCAGCTTGGGGAGTTACTTGTGACAGTAAAGTTGCTTTTTCATAGATTCCCATAATCTCCAATTAAAAATATCACGTTCATGGAAATAGTAAAACTGGACTCTTTTTGGGTAACAGGATTCGAAATTCAGGCTACTTTTAAAGAGCTTTGGGAGCAAATGCCAAAAGCCTGGGATACCCTTTTCGAGAATGCAGATCAGATCACGGACCGTGCATCAGAGCCTTTTATGGATATTAGCTTTGGGAAGAATCAGTATGGGATCTATACTCAGTTCATAGGTGCAGAAGTTTCCGGTTTAAACGGAAATGTACCAAAAGGCATGCAGCGTCTTGAGATCTCAGGCGATACCTACCTGCATCATAAGCATACCGGAAGCCTAAAAGAAATAGCAAATTCATTCGGTGAAATGTATACCTGGGCTGAAGATAACAACCTGACACTTGGCGAGTTTAAATTAGACATTGGTTATCTGCCAAATGCTAAAGAATCATCCCATGATCTCTATATAAAAATTGAGGACCAGGACATTGAAAAATAAATACACTGCTCCGGCACAAACCCGCATCGGCCATGTACACCTCAAAGTATCCGATCTTCAGCGATCTCTGGATTTTTACTGTGGTTTGTTGGGATTTGAACTCATTACCACTTATGGTGAAGACGCTGCTTTCATTTCTGCAGGCGGGTATCATCATCATATTGGATTGAATACCTGGCAAAGTAAAGGAGCTCCACCGGCCCCTAAACGCAGCGCCGGACTTTTCCATACAGCCATCCTTTACCCTACCCGGAAAGATTTAGCAGAGATCCTGCAGCGGCTCATTGATGAGCAATATCCCATCTCTGGTGCTTCCGATCACGGTGTCTCTGAGGCTATTTACCTGGACGATCCCGATCAAAACGGAGTGGAACTGTACTGGGATCGCCCCAAAGATCAATGGCCTAAAAAAGAAGACGGCAGTATAGATATGTTCACTAAAACGCTGGATGTAGAAAGCCTGCTTGGTGAACTTCACAAATAATTTACTGAATCATAATCTTACGCCTTTTATCTTTCACAAAATATCAAACCAAATTATTATCTCATGACAAAACTTATCGCCTTTTTATCCATTTTTATTTTTGGGTTCTCTACTATCGGTACTGAAGCTCTTCGCTGGGGACAGATCGGGCACCGTACTACTGGTTACATAGCCGAACAATACCTCACTGAAAAAGCGGCTTCTGAAGTAAAACGGGTCTTAGACAATGCATCGCTGGCTGAAGTGAGTACCTGGATGGATGAAGTTCGCTCGGATGGCGGTTACGATCACATGGCCCCCTGGCATTATGTAACCATCCCGGAAGGCGAAACCTACGAGACTGTTGAAAAAAATCCTGATGGCGATATTCTTTGGGCTATTGATAAAATGGTAACCGAATTAAAAGAAGGAGAGCTTTCCCCAGAGCAGGAGGCGGAAAACTTGAAGGTATTAGTGCATTTGGTGGGAGATCTGCATCAACCCCTGCATGTGGGTAATGGCACCGATCGTGGCGGAAATGATGTACGCGTTCAATGGTTTGGAGGAAATTCCAACCTGCACCGTGTTTGGGACAGCGAGATGATAGACAGCAAACAACTTAGCTTCACCGAGCTTTCCCGGTTTATCAATCACACCACACCCGAGCAAGTTGAAGAATGGCAAAGCAGTTCGGTCTATGATTGGGCTTATGAATCTCAGGATCTTCTTCCTCAAGTGTATGATATGCCTGAAAATAAAAGATTGGGTTACGAATATGGCTATCAAAACTGGAATACGGTTGAAATCAGACTACTCAAAGCCGGAGTGCGACTTGCCGGATTGCTCAACGAAATCTACGGATAGCTTCAGTGATGAAGTGATAAAGTAGCTGGATGGTTTGGTACGTGCGCGAGGTGTATGACTGGGCTGTTTTAGATTTTCACAAAAATAACAACCGGGCCAAAAGTCCAACCGGTGGTTTGAATCGATTACTAACGTGTTCCTAACATACCTAATCACTTCATCACTCTATCATTTCATCACTACAAAACTTTTCATTTGGTATTGGTCAGAATTAAGGAGACCTTTGAAGTGCAAATTAATTTAAGGCAACATCGGTATTATTCAGTACAGTATTTATTTCCCTTCTCTGGTTTGTATAACTAACATTTAATTCATCGCAGCCGATTTTTGAAATGAAGTATGCCCATCTTTTAAGCATATAACACACTGTGCCTGCGAACAACATTTATAACACAACATTATGGAATACGGTAAAGTAAAATGGTTCGATACTCAAAAAGGATTTGGGTTTATCAAACCTGACAATGGTGGAAAAGATATCTTTTTACACCGCAACAACATTGAGAACCTTGGTTTTAACGAAGGTATCGATGATGGTGAAGAAGTTGAGTACTCTGTGGAAGAAACTCCCAAAGGCCTGAGTGCTACGGAAGTGTATATTCTCGAGTGATCTTTTCACTTTGTGAAATTTTAAAGCTCCCCGGATTAAATTCCGGGGAGCTTTTTTTATTCCTGTTATTCCTTCGTGATGAATTTAGTGATAATTTTAGCGCTCTCTCCTTCCCTAAATTACTATCACATGAAACCTACCTTAATTACTATCATTCTTTTATCCCTGAGTAATGTATTCATGACCTTTGCGTGGTACGGACACCTAAAAGAATTAAACTCCAAACCCTGGATCATTGCGGCATTAATAAGTTGGGGGATCGCTTTTTTTGAGTACATGATACAAGTACCGGCCAACCGGATAGGATATACCGTGATGGGAATCGGGGAGCTGAAGATACTGCAGGAAGTGATTGCATTATCTATATTTGTTCCATTCGCTATTTATTACATGAAAGAGCCTTTGAAACTTGACTATCTATGGGCTGCTCTTTGTATTCTTGGAGCTGTCTTTTTCATTTTTCGCTCCAAATTATTTGGCGCATAAAAAAGGCTCCCTTTTCAGGGAGCCATAAAGCGTCAAATTATCTGTCTAATTAGAAAACCCATGTTTAATATTTAGCCGGGACTCCTTCTTCCGGGATGGAATTTCGGATAAACTCCCGAATATCTTCATTCGAAGTCGCCAGGTCTTCCGCGCGTAAATACATCATATGTCCGCTGCGGTATCCCTTAAACGACATTCGGTCCTTCAGTTTTCCGCTTGGATCCATATTCCACATCGTATATTTGGCATCAAAATAAGTAGTGCCTCCATCGTAATAACCGGATTGAGTCATCACATGCAGGAATGGGTTTTCAGCCATGGCCGACCGCAGCTGTTCACCGGTATTATTTCTGCTACGGTCCCAGGGATGTACCGGCCCGAACGTCCAGTACTGAAGATCGGTTTCATAACCAAGGTCGTTCCTTAGATAATGATTGATAGCCGGTGTAAACGCATGATTCCAGGCGGTGAGTGCCGGGTCAAAATCGTAACGCTCACCTCCATTTTCTCGGTCAATCCCCCGATATCGGGAATCAAGCCGGCCAACTGTTAACCCTTCATCCCGAAGCAATTCTTTCCAGAAAAAGGATGTCGATATTCTGAGATTCCGGTCCAGTACAGCTTGTTTTGAGATCCCGGAATACAAAGAAACTTTTTCAGCAATCTCATCCCGCTCTTCATCACTGATGAAACCACCTTTAGCAAGTGCAGGAATGTATTCGTTAATGGTGAAGTCCTCTACTTCCGGTAGGATCTCAGCAAGGTCTTTCTGTTTAAGGGAACCCTCAAGTGCATTATGATACCAGGCCGTTGCTGCAAAATATGGCAGTGGCGTAGCATCCCCAACGGCTCCATCTCTTTCAATTCCCAAGCCGGTTGGAGATACAAGGATCACTCCGTTCAGATACATCCAATGGGCAGATTGCAACCGGTTTGCGAGCCCTGAAACCCGCGTGGTTCCGTAACTTTCCCCAATCAAATACTTGGGTGAGGGCCAGCGATGATGGCGGTTCACAAAGGTATTGATCCAATCAGCCAGGTATTCTACATCAGCATTTACCCCAAAAAACTCACTGCGGTCAGCCTCTTCATCCAGTATTCGGGAAAAAGCAACATTTACCGGGTTCACAAAAACAATATCGGCTTCATCAAGAATAGAATGAGGGTTGTCTTCCACCCCATAGGGTTGAATGGGAAATCCTTCCTCATCGATCTTCAACTTCTTGGGACCGGTGTAGCCTATGTGCATCCACACTGAAGCAGAGCCGGGACCACCGTTAAAAGAAAAAACCAGGGGCCGCCGGCTTTTATCATCCACATCAGAGCGCTGATAATAGGTGTAAAAAAGAGTTGCTACAGGCTTACCATCTTCATCCCAAACCGGCATATTTCCTACCGTTGTTGTGTAAGGCACGCGCTTTCCCTTTATAGTAACCTGATGCTCCGTAGTGTTACTCCAGTCTACTTTAGTAGTCCGTTCAGCCATCTTTATGGCCTCCTGTTGCACACTTTCCTGAGCATAAACAAGTGCAGTATTTGACGTGATCATCAAAGCTGCAAATAATAATAGATAGTTAGGCAGTTTCATATTGCTAATATTTTTTAGAATTGATGGATTGTATTTAGCAATTATGACGCTGAATTTCTTGTGAAAAACAGTAAATTTTTAAATCAGTTTATATTTGAGTCTACCCTAAGCTGATTCTCCAGCCTGAATTTAAATCGCTTATACACTGAATCTCGCTGAACACCGAGTATCAAGTTCCTGCTCTGTCTCTTTTGTAGATAGGTGATCAGTTCGTTCAGGCTCATTTTGGTTACCGGTTCTCCATTAATGAATTTTATGACATCTCCCTTTCTAACCCCCTCACGGTCTGCCGGAGAATCTTCACGAACATCAGACACAACGTAAAGAGGAAGGTCTGCCACCGGAGTATTCACTTCAATACCGCTAAGGTTATAGTAAAAACGGTCTCCAAAATCTTTATTTGCTCTTACATATAAGGCTTGATTGGGATAATGAAAAATTACCTTGAACCGCCTGAGAACTTCCCCTCCAAGGCTCCCATTCCTGTCCCCAAGACTGAATACTCTTCGGATAGATGCACTGTCGGGATAAGCTACCACCGGTTCATCAAATTTCATGTCCCCCATCTTAATGGATTCGATTCGCCCCATATGTCCGCTCACTTTACCGCTTAGCCCTACCCCGATAAGCGTACTAATTTGCGATCTGGGAACCGTAATTCCTTCATGAGTTAGATCATATAAAGAAAATGCATTACTGGAGCCGGTATCGATCAGTAAACGCAGAGGAATCTCATCTGCTCCGGGCTGATGCCTGAAAGTTACATCCACATACGGTTTTTTGTCTTCAATAAAGAGCGGAATCTTATGCCATTTTCGATGGCGGGGCAGTTTCTTGAATTTCTTCTCAAAGGAATCCGGATCATACAAAATGATCTCTTTGTCCAGGTAGTTGATCTCAACGGCGAAATCAGCAAATAACTCATAGCCGATTATACCGTGTACGTTAGTTCCCATAAATGAAGATAGTTGAAATATATCGTTCGTCAGGAAAAGCATATCCAGATCTTTACCAACCACATTTGCGATCTGAAGCTGATTTTTCTCGGAATAAAAAGCTTCAATAGGTTCCCCGGCTCCCAAACCCGACAACTGCACTATGCGCGAACTTTCCAGAAAAATTTCTTCCCCGATGGGAATCGTAGTGACCAGTGTTTTGGATACCCCGGTATCAAGAATAAACTTTAGTGGCACAGAACCATTGATCGAACCTTCGATTACGATCAGGTTATTAATAAGTTCAAATGGAATGGTGATCCGCTTATCCTTATCCCCGATTATTTCATAATAAGCCGTATCTGCTGTAACGGCTTCCGACTGCTGCGCCTCACCCATGGCGCTCATAGCCGGTAAAACTACCAGACAGGCAAAGAAAATTCCCGCAAAGTTTATTACACTTCTCATAAAATTATACCTAACAGATCCGTACGCTAAAATGAAACATTTGTTGAGATTGTAAACAATTACTCAACCCGGAAGGTTTGATTTTACTGTCATCTTACATTAAAAAAACGTGACCAGTTGTCACTTATAATTTGTGAAGATGTACATATAATAAATAAAACGGCCTTTATTTGGAGTTCATTGTAATAAAGAAGATATTATTCGTAATGCAAATGTATGGTATGGATCAGTATTAGCCTCTTCAGTTTAGTATTTGTTTCCCCTTATAGTTTGTACAACTAACAATAAATACGCGGCAATTTTCAATTATCCTTCCAGGAGTCAACAAATTGTCGCAAACATTACAACATTACACAATTATGGAATACGGTAAAATTAAATGGTTCGATGCACAAAAAGGATTTGGATTCATCGTTCCAGACAACGGCGGAAAAGACATCTTTGTTCATCGCAACAATATTGAAAACTTAGGATTTGAAGAAGGCCTTGCAGACGGTGAAGAAGTTGAATTTGAAGTTGAAGAAACTCCAAAAGGACTTAGCGCAGTAAGCGTATCCCGAGTCGGATAATTACTTATCTGTTTTTATTTTGAAACCCGGTCCTGTTTTCAGGCCGGGTTTTTCTTTTTCTACCCTATACAGTTTTGTTATGCCTGAACGAAATTTTGACCTAATACTGATCGGAGCTACCGGTTTCACCGGATCAAGAGCCGTTCAATACTTATCCGATCATGCCCCCAAAAACCTTAAATGGGGGATAGCAGCCAGAAATCCCGAAAAAATAAAGAATGTAGCAGATCGGCATAATATTGATGAAGACCGTTGTTTTATTGTTGATACAACGATCCGGGAACAAGTTGAAGCTGTAGCTCAAAAAACACGGATCATACTAACAACTGTTGGGCCTTTTTCACTTTATGGAGAGGAAGTAATTGCAGCATGTGCCCGGTTGGGCACGCACTATCTTGACATTACGGGCGAAGTTGGGTTCATCAAACAGATGAAAGAAAAGTACAACCAACTTGCGCAGAACAGTGGTGCTGCCATCATTCCCTTCTCAGGCTTTGACAGTATTCCAGCCGAACTCGCAGCCTTTTCGTTAAGCCGACGGTTTCCGCAAACTCCACAGAAATTAGATATAAGAGCACATTATAGTATTAGCGGTGGCTTTAATGGAGGTACTATTGCCACTATGTTGAATAAGTTTGAGTCCGGTGAGTACAAAAAGATGGGAAACCCGCGCCTGCTCATGGATGGTAAAAAGCAGAAAGTACACCCATCTGACCGAAATAATTTCTTGGGATACGATCGTACCCTACAGCAATGGTCTGTACCTTTCATCATGAGTGGGATCAACTCAAAAGTAGTTTACAAAACCGCTGAGTGGATGGCTGCACAAGGAAAGCCCTATGCAAAAAGTATCTCCTACAGCGAGCACATGAATTTAGGGCCATGGTACAATCCAATACCATTCATCGTCATCTCATTATTTCTAATTACGCTTCAGTTGCTCGGATCAAAAAAGTGGTTCCGTTCACTGATTAAGAAATTTGCTCCGGGTCCCGGCGAAGGACCTTCAGAAGATCAAATCGAAAACGGATTCTTCAAATTGCAGGCATTCGCTACAGATCAGGATGGTAAAGCAAGATCTATCCGTATTTCTTATCCAGGCGATCCGGGGAATAAATCGACCATTTTCTTTTTATGTGAAAGCGCATTGCTTTTGGCAAAACAGCATAGTTTTGCCAAAAAAGGTTTTCTAACCCCGGTTTCTGCATTTGAGGATCTGCTCCTAAATCATTTAAAGGCCAATGGTTTAAGAATTGAAAGCAGGGATAAAGTTGAAGTTTAAATTAAACTACGTACATTTAGGCGATTAAATTTTCAATTAGGAAGGGCTTAATGGCGGTTAATACAGTTACATTCAACAATAAAACAGACCAGGAATTCAGCAGAACAGTAAAAAAAAGAGTAAAGAAGTATTTTGAGGAGAACAACCTTTCTCAACATGCCAATGCAAAGATGGTCGTCAAAACCATCTTATTACTTGGCCTTTACTTCGGTGCTTATGCCTTGATCATTTCAGGGCAACTCTCGTTAGGCACTATGTGGGTATTGGCCGCAGTAATGGGTATTGGCATGGCCGGTATTGGATTTTCGATTTCCCACGATGCACTTCATGGCGCTTACTCATCAAATAAGAACGTAAATTATATCCTCGGACTTACCTTCGACCTTGCAGGCGCCAATGGTTACATCTGGAAGATCACCCATAACATTATTCATCATACCTATACCAACATCCATGGGCATGATGAGGATCTGGAAGTTGCGGCCTTCATAAGATTGTCTCCTCATTCTGAGCATAAACCTATTCATCGTTTTCAGCACATTCTTGCTTTCTTTGCCTATAGTTTTGCTACTTTTTTCTGGGTCTTCGTAAAAGACTACTGGTACTTCTTCAAGAATCCATTGGGACCTTATGAAAATAAGAATCACCCTCTGAAAGAATGGGTTACCTTAATTGTTACCAAGGCCATTTACTATGGATATACCATCGCATTACCCCTAATTTTACTTGATATCACCTGGTATCAGTGGCTGATCGGTTTTATGACCCTACACCTGACAGCCGGTTTTATTCTCGGGATCATTTTTCAGCTTGCACATGTGGTTGAAGAGACCATGCACCCCGAACCAAATGAAGATAACGTCATTGAGAATCACTGGGCAATCCATGAAATGATCACCACTAACAATTTTGCCAGAGATAATAAATTGCTTTCATGGTTTATAGGAGGATTGAACTTCCAGATTGAACACCACCTTTTTCCTAAAGTTTGCAGTATTCATTATCCGGAAATCAGCCGTATTGTAGAACAAACAGCTGTAGAATTTAATATTCCTTACAACCATCATCCCACATTCCGTGAAGCAGTAGCATCTCATTACCGTACGCTGAAAAACTTCGGTGATCCCAATTTTAACTGGCAACAAGCCTAACGAAATTGTTCAATTGAATTGAATTTTAAACTGAATGCTTTTACAGAGCTTTACGCTCTTATATCAATTTTTTTCAAATTGAAAAATTATGGTTCCTTACCATTCATAAAATTTTAAATCGCACCTAAGTTTTATGAAGTATCGGTTTTTGTTGGTTGCATTTATCATAGCCGGCCTATTTTATTCTGCCTGTTCAACAGAGCCGGAGATCAAAGAAGAGAATGTCAGTCGCATTATACAAACCTTGAGTTCGGACAAAATGAAGGGGCGTCATGCCTTTACACCCGAGATCAATGATGCGGCTAATTTTATAGCCGGTGAATTTCAAAAGATCGGATTGGCACCGTTGAATGATGAAAATGACTTTTTCCAGGATTTCACCATCTACTCATTGACGCCTTCTGAAACCAAAGTGACAGTCAATGGACAAGAACTGAATGATCAGGAATTCTTTGGGATCATTCATGAGGAGGAATTTGAACTCAAAGAGAGTAATTCTTCAATCCGCTACATCTCTGCTAATGATTCCTTTCGCGATGCTTTCCGGCAATTTATATCCAATGATGACCACAATATTATTGCCGTAGATAAGGCACATGAAAAATGGTTCCACCGGTACAGAGGATATTTCAACCGGGCAAACCGAAGTTTTGAACTTGGTGATGAACCGAATGATGTGTTTGTGCTGATTTCAGCCCCTATTCGCTCCTATGATGTTAGCTTCAAAAACAAATTGGAATCTACCGAGCTTTTCAATGTAGCCGGAATGATTGAAGGCCAAAGAAAAGATGAAATTGTACTTTTTTCAGCCCATTATGATCACATTGGTGTGATCACCCCAATGGATGAAGATTCCATAGCAAATGGCGCGAATGATAATGCCTCAGGAGTAAGTGGAGTGATAGAATTGGCTCGTCACTTTAGTCAGCAGCCGACTCCCGAGCGAACCATCTATTTTGTTAATTTTACGGCAGAAGAATCCGGAGGTTTTGGGTCTAAGTATTTCTCAAGGTATATAGATCCGGAAAATATTGTGGCCATGATCAACATCGAAATGATCGGAAAACCTGCTATTGAAGGCCCCGATTCAGGATGGATCACCGGGTTTGAACTTTCAGATCTTGGCGAAATTCTACAAAATAGTACCCATGATTCCAGTTATGTCTTTTATCCGGATCCCTATCCAAGCCAAAATTTATTCTATCGATCCGATAATGCTCCTTTTGCGCGGCTTGGGATCCCGGCACACACGATCAGTACCACTCCTATTGACATGGATCAAGATTACCATGGGGTGACCGATGAATTTAAAACGCTTGATATTTCTCATGCAACGCATACAATTCAAGCCATTGCAAAAGGGACTCAGGTGATCATTTCAGGAGAAAAGACTCCGACCCGAATCAATCCGGACAGCCTCAGGTAATTGCGCTATTTTATGGGGGCGTACCATGGCAAGGTAATCGAATGAATAGTTCCGCCACCCCAAATAAGATTAGAACAATCGATGGGAATGATTTTTCTTCCTGGAAAATAAGACTTAAAAAGTCCCATCGCTTTCTGATCATGATGGTGATTGAAGACAGACACTAATACTGCACCGTTGGCAATGTAGAACCCAGTATAATTTGCCGGGCCAAATTTTTGATTTTTAACGGCTTTCTCTTCCGTAATTTCAATTTTTGGAAGCGGTAGGGTCACCACATCAAGTTTACCTCCATCCGATAAAGAGACTGAATTTAAGACACTCAGATTCTCCTGTGATACTTCGTAATACCTATCTTCAGGGTCTTCGGATACCATCGTTAAAACCGTATGATTATTCAACCAACGCGTCAACGTCATGCTATCTGCATGACAATTTGAACCATCTGCTTCAATAGCTCTTAACCAAACAACCTGATCAGCTCCTAAAAAACGCTGTAATGCTGTTTCAATCTTCGTTTTAGAATGCTTATCGTTTCTTTTTTGCCCCATCAGTTTAGATTCCAAAGCAAGAACTATCCCCTCACCGTTTACTTCTACATTTCCTGCGCCAATTGAAACCCCGGGATCAACGCTCGAAATTCCAAACTTTTGCGCAATGTATTCGGGCAGTGCATGATCATATCGCATAGAATTAGATTCGCCTCTACCGGTGAAGGAATTCTGATGCAGTATCACAAAATTTCCCTGCTCGTCTTTAACAAAAACAGACCCGCTGTTACGCGCCCAAATATTATTGATCTTTTTTTGATGGATTATGACACGATCAAGATCGATCGCCCTCCCTGATAGCTTTTGCATGACCCGGTTCCGGACATCAAGATTCTCTACAAAAAGATGGATCGATTCATAAAAATGAAGTTCTTCTATAATATTACAGTAGACCTCTTCAAGTTTCGTAAGCCGATGTCCGGGCCATGTTTCGGAATTTGATGGCCAGTGAAGCTGTGTAGCTGTATGTCTCCACCATTCCGCCGGCATAATCCAGCTATTACTGTTACTCACCTTCACCTTTTTATTTAGGGATTATTTTTCAAACAACTTGATATGTGTATGTTTGAAAAGGAATTTCTTTCTAAAGGGAAAATGTAGGGAAAGTATTTGTCAGGATTTTTATAAAAAAACCGGGAAGGTGTTAGCCCTCCCGGCTTCTTCGTTCCCCGAAGAACTCAATGGCAACATTTAATTGTAATGCCTTTTTATTACTACGAATGTTTGGGGAGAAACAGCTCATTTTATTTCTCTTTTTTGTGAGCTCTGTTACCTCATCGTCTTATTGTATGTTAAATCAAATTGATATCTTTAAAAACTTTAACTATATACTCTTTCGAGTTTTCGGCTATTTAAATAGTTCATATCAAGAGTTAAAGCTGTTTTTAGAAAATGAAGAAAAAAGATGTTACCCAGCTCCTATCAGAATTGAAATCAGGAGAAAACGGAGCTTATGATAAATTATACCCTTTGATCTACGAAGAGCTTCGCCAACTTGCTTACGGGCACATGAAGTATCAGCCGAACCACACCCTTTCCAAAACCGAATTGGTTCATGAAGCCTATCTCAAAATGATCGATCAGTCTCGGATCGAATTCTCTGATAAAAGTCATTTTTTGGCCATCGCTTCAAAATGTATGCGGCAGATCCTGATCGATCACGCCCGAAAAAAGAATGCGGAAAAGCGGGGTGGTAAACAAAAAGACCTCACTTACATCGATGAGATCTTCAGCCGTAAAAAACAAAAAGCCCAGGAACTCATAGATATTGATGCTGCCCTTAATGAATTGGAAAAGCTAAATGAACGCCTTGCAAAAGTGGTAGAAATGCGGTTTTTCGGGGAAATGACTATCGATGATACTGCTGAAGCCCTGGGAGTTTCGGAAAGTACGGTCAAAAGAGACTGGATGAAAGCCAGGGGGTGGCTATATAAAGAATTGAAAGGCCGGTTTGAGGTAGAATAATTGGACTGTTTTATGCTTTGAAATACGTAATACTATTGGCACGGGATACATTCACAAATAAAAGGACATTTTAATCATGGGCAATCTCGATTGGGATCAAGTTGAACGTATTTTAGATGAAGCACTCGATCTTCCGGAGGAACAACGAACGTCATTTGTACATGAGGCTTGCAAGCACAATCCTGAATTGAAAGAAGAGGTGGAACTCATACTTTCATCCATCAAAGAATCGGAAGGATGGCTGGATGATCCAACTCAATTTAAACAAGATTTTTTTGATGAAATTTCCGAGGATCTTGAACATTATTCCGGTAACAAACCTCTGATCGGAAAGAGAATTGGTTCCTATGAAGTAAAGGAAAAGATAGGTCAGGGAGGGATGGGAGCCGTTTACCTGGCTGAACGGACCGAAGGAGACTTTAAGCATCAGGTAGCCATCAAACTCATTGACAGCGAAAAAGCTACCCGGGAAAATCTCGACCGCTTTAAACAAGAGAAAAGGATCTTGGCCTCACTCAACCATCCGGGAATTGCACAGCTTTTTGATGGCGGAGTCACCGAAGACAATATTCCATACATCATTATGGAATATGTGAATGGAATCCCCATTACTGACTATTGTCAACAAAAAGCCTGCCCGGCTTCAGAGAAAATTGAACTATTCATACAGGTTTTAGAAGCGGTTCGAAATGCGCATGAAAATCTTATTATCCACAGCGACCTTAAACCGGATAATATCCTGATCAATGAGGACGGGAATGTTAAGATTCTCGATTTCGGAATATCCAAGCTTCTGCAAAATAAGGGGGATTCTGCATCGGCTTCTGAGTACAGTGGATCAGCTCTAACCCCAAGATATGCCGCACCTGAACAGGTTCAGGACCTCAATATCACTACTGCAACCGATATTTATGCATTGGGATTGGTTTTATATAAGCTGCTTACGGAAGTAAATGCTATCGATTTTGAAGATCGCTCCAAAGAAACCATCAGGTCAGCTATACTTAATGATGTGATCCCCGCCCCTTCCAAAAAAGTGATAAATCCAAAACAGAAGCGAATGCTGTCAGGCGATTTGGATGCCATCATTCTTAAAGCCATTCAAAAAGAACCGGAAGAACGGTATCGCAGTGCCAATGATTTTATCAGTGACCTAAAGAAATACCTGCAAGATTTCCCGGTTTCTGCCCGACCTGACACCCTAAGCTATCGGGGCACTAAATTCCTTAAACGCCATAAGGGCGGCTCGTCCCTGGCTTTTGCGGCCTTGGTCATAATTGTAGGACTCACATTCTTTTATACCCGTCAGATCAAAGAAGAACGCAATCAAGCACAGATCGAAGCTGAAAAATCGCAGGAGATTACTTCTTTTGTGATCGGTTTACTGGAAGAGAACTATCCCGAAAACTCACAGGGAGATACCGTTACCGTTCGCCAAATCTTAGATAAAAGTGTACTCGAAATCGAGTCCATAAATAAGTCCCCGGATATCAAAGCAAAAATGCAGCAAGTTATTGGCCATGCATATAATTCGGTTGGTGAACCACATAAAGCAAAACCGCTATTGACCAAAGCCATTGGGATCCTTGAATCTGAACACATTCAGAATACGGATCTTGCCCATACCTATAATGTAGCGGGTATTATCTACAGGGATCTGGGAAAGCTTGATTCTTCACAAACCTATCTCGAAAAATCTGTATCCACATTCCGGTCTTTGAGCCGCCGACAGGTGCCGGAATATCCAAAAGCGCTTAAAAACCTTGCATATGTTTTGCGATTGAGATCCGATTATGAGGGGGCGTTGAAATGCCTGGAAGAAGCCTTAAAGATCGAGCAACAAATTTATGGTTCGGATAATATCAATATTGCTGAAACGATCTACATCCTGGCCTCGGTAAATCGCTATATGGGAAACTATGAGCAAGCACTGAAATACCAGAACCAATCTTTAGATATGGTACAAGCCAATACTGACGGGCCGCATCCGGGTATTATTGCTAATCTTTCAAACATCGCTGTTTTGAATAATATCCTGGAAAATAAAGAAGTAGCGAAGTCATCATACAAAAAGGCCTTAAATATGGCCCACGACCTATATGGGCCCACTCATCCTGAGATTGCAACAATTTCTGCAAATCTCTCCAGTATTTATACTTACGAGGGAAAGTTTGATTCCGCTAAAATGTTAAGTGAACGGGCACTTGAAGTCTCTAAAAAATCCGTTGGCACCGATCACCCCCGATATGGCAATTATCTTACAAACTATGCAAGAATGTTTTTTTACAAGGGGGATTACCGTAAAGCGGATTCCATCTATACAAAAGCCTTCCAAATCTTTCAGCACCATTACTCGCCGGGACACCCTGAGATTGCATCAGCACTTCAAAATATGGCTGAAGTAGCCATCGCTGAAAATGAGCTTGAGAGAGCCTCAGATTTACTTGAAAGGGCACTAACTATTCGTCGCACAAATTTTGAAAATAAGCACCCTCAGCTTCAGGATAACATCAGCGTTTTGGTTGATGTATATCGTGACCTGGGCATGACTCATCAAGCCGATTCACTTTCTGAGTTTTTACTTAATTAGGAAGTGATTTATTTGGGGCTGTATTAAAAAAATAAGGTGGCTTCAATTTGAAACTCAGGTTTTCCGTGGTCTCTCATTTTTAGCGGTAATATTTTAAGCTGAAGAGGCATCTTTTACTTTAATAATTCAAATCAAGAGTAAAAATAATATGAATATTAAGGCGAAAGTTTCTGCACACATTAGTTAAAAAAGCGCTTCCATGAAAAATCATAAATGGTTTAGATTTAGCTTATTTCGTCTTTCGGCGGTTAAAATTCAATTTTCAAATCCTTACCTTCTATACTCTTAAAAATTTCAATCACAAAAATGATATGAGTGTAGATTACAAGTCCAAACCAAAGAGTAAAATCGGGCTCGATTATCTCGGTTTAGAATCAAATGAAAATGTATTCTGGAACCTATCTCCGGCTGAATTATATGAGCAAGCTATTCTCAGGAACGAAGCTATCCTAACCAAAGATCATGCACTTCGTGTGTTAACAGGACAATACACCGGGCGCTCCCCAAAAGATAAATTCATCGTTGAGCAGTCATCTATACGTGAGGAAATTGACTGGGGAGATATTAACCAGCCCATTTCAGAGGATGTTTTTGAAAACCTTTTTGAAAAAACCGTCAACTATTTGAAAGACAAAGATCTGTTTGTGAAGGATCTTTTCTGCGGAGCCGATGAAGCCAACAGGCTTAACGTTCGGGTGGTAAGTGAGGCGGCTTACCACGGACTGTTCTCACACAACATGTTTATCAATCCTTCGAGAGAGGAACTGGAAGATCATGAGCCCGAGTTCACAGTGTTAGCGGCTCCTCACCTGAAAGCGGATCCTGAAAAAGATGGCACCCGCACCAGTACTTTCATATTGTGTAATTTTGAGAAAAAGATCATCCTTATTGGTGGAACTTTGTATTCCGGAGAAGTTAAAAAAGGCATCTTCTCAGTCATGAACTACCTGTTACCCAAGAAAGGGGTAATGGCCATGCACTGCTCAGCCAATCATGATGAAAATGGAAAAACGGCTGTCTTCTTTGGATTGTCGGGAACCGGAAAAACCACATTATCTGCTGATCCGGAAAAAACTCTGATTGGTGATGATGAGCATGGCTGGAGCGATGAAGGAGTCTTTAATTTTGAAGGAGGCTGCTACGCCAAGACCATAAATCTTTCCCGAGAGAATGAACCGTTGATCTATGCTACCACCCAGATGCCGGGTACTATTCTTGAGAATGTAGTATTGGATGAGAATCGAGAACCGGATTTTGACGATGTAAGCCTTACGCAAAATACACGCTGTTCCTATCCGCTTGAATTTATCCCCAATGCAAGTGCTTCCGGTAAAGGCGGACATCCAGAGAACATTATCTTTTTGACCTGTGATGCTTTTGGCGTGCTGCCTCCTATTTCCAAGCTATCTCCCGATCAGGCTATGTACCATTTCATTAGTGGGTACACGGCAAAAGTGGCGGGCACTGAGCGAGGAGTAACGGAACCTCAAGCCACCTTCTCAGCTTGTTTTGGAGCTCCTTTTATGCCACTACATCCTACAGTTTATGCAGAGTTACTGGCAAAAAAAATCCGTAAACATAATGCAAATGTTTGGCTGGTTAATACCGGATGGACGGGTGGAGCTTATGGTGAAGGCCACCGCATGAAACTGGCTCATACCCGAAAAATGCTCAGTGAAGCATTGGCGGGAAACCTTGAGAATGTTGAATACAGTACGGATCCCATCTTTGGCGTCCAGATTCCAACTTCTATCGAGGATGTTCCAAGTGAGGTCTTGATCCCAAGAAACACCTGGAAGGATAAAGATGCTTATGATGCGAAAGCTAAGAAGCTCGCCGAAATGTTCATTGAAAACTTCAAGCAATTTGAAGATGAAGCAAGCGAAGAATTACTGTCAGCGGCACCTAAGGTAACAGTGAACGGTTAACAAAAATCTAAGACACATTTTTAAGCCGGGATGTTAATGCATCCCGGTTTTTTTATGCCTCAGATATCGCGTTAATCTTCTGCGATAGCGTTCAGTTTTTCCAGGTTCTCCTGTACCCGAAGAGCTTCTATGGCTTCATCAATTCCGCCCTTCATAATATTATCCAGGTCATAGAGGGTTAGATTTATTCTATGATCGGTAAACCGGCCTTGAGGAAAGTTATAGGTGCGTATTTTCGCAGAGCGATCTCCCGTTGAAACCTGACTTTTACGCTCGGCAGCTCTCTCTTTCTGTTTCTTCTCCAACTCCATATCATACATCTTTGCACGAAGCATGGTCATAGCTTTTTCTTTGTTCTGATGCTGAGACCGCTCTTCCTGACATTCCACTACAATCCCGGTCGGTTCATGGGTCAGGCGAATCGCTGAATCCGTTTTGTTAACGTGTTGCCCTCCTGCTCCACTCGCCCTGAATGTATCCACACGAATGTCAGATGGATTGATGTCAATATCCACCTCTTCCACTTCCGGAAGTACGGCTACCGTTGCAGCTGAGGTATGAACACGCCCCTGGCTTTCCGTCTCGGGAACCCGTTGCACACGATGGACTCCGCTTTCAAATTTCATCTTCCCAAACACCGCCTCGCCTTCCAGTTGAAAAACAATTTCTTTATAGCCGCCTTTGTCTGATTCTGCGATGTTCATCAAACTCATTTTCCAGCCTTGCTTATCGGCATAACGTCGATACATATCAAACAGGTCGCCGGCAAATATGGCGGCTTCATCCCCACCGGTTCCGGCACGAATCTCAACAATCGCATTCTTGGAATCCTCAGGATCTTTAGGAATGAGCTTCATTTTGATCTCTTCCTCGAGTTTAGCCAATTGCTGCTTGATCTCCTTATTTTCCTCACGTGCCATTTCGGTGATCTCAGCATCCTCATTCATTTCGATCAGCTCATTATTCCCCTCTTGACGATTTTTGAGATCCATCCAGGTATCGTAATCTTGCACAAGCTCCTCCAGATCACTTCGCTCTTTAGTTAGCTCAGTATATTTTTGAGGATCATCGAACACAGCCGGATCGCTCATTGCTGCATTCACTTCTTCGAACCTTGATTTAACTTGCTTTAGCTTTTCTTCTATATCCATTTTTTGGGCTGAATTTATTTCGGCTCGAAATTAAGGATTTCAGGGAAGGATTGATATAAAAAAAGCCGACTCTGTAATTGAGTCGGCTTGAAAATTTATCCTTGAGGCAGGGATCTATTTAATGAGCATCAATTTCTTCGTTTGAACGAAACTACCGGCCTCTATACGATAGATATAGGTTCCTGATGAGAGATTACCTGCATCAAACCGAACCGTGTAACGTCCGGGTGCCTTGCGTTCATTGACAAGTGAAGCTACGTTCCTGCCTAACATATCGAATATCAGCAATTTCACCTCAGCCGCTTTCGGTATTGCATAGCTTATATTTGTAGAAGGATTGAATGGATTTGGATAATTCTGGCTCAAACTGAATTCCACCGGTAATTCATCAGCTTCATTGGCTACAGATGTCTGAACATCAATCGTAATGGAAGCCTGTACAGACCCTCCTTCTGAATCCGAAACCGTGATGGTTAGAGTACCTTCTCCCTCAAAGCCGGGAGCTGAGATCGACACTGAAAATTCATCCGGATTGAGTGCCACAACGATATCATCCGGTGTTACCGAGAGCTGGACATCCAAATCCGGTAAAGTATCCTCAATATCGGTTATGGAAGTATCCAGACTTAGTGAAAAGGTCTCATCATTTTTGAATGATATACTTTTCGGAAGGCCCGTTATTTTGGGAAGGTCGTTAACGGGGGTCACCTCAACCGTAAGAGTATTAGAAACCTGAAGGCCTTCAGTATCCAACGCTTCAACCACAACTGATCCTGTACCAAATTGATCTTTTACAGAAGACAAATACAAAGTATCTGTTCCGATAGATGCTTGGATCAAGGACCCCTCAGAAACGGTAATTTGGTAGCTTAATGTACCTCCCTCAGGATCTGAAAAGACATTACTTAACTTGGCAACGGTTACTTTTCCAAAATCCTCAGAAAGCGTCAAGCTTCCCAGGCTCGAGATCACTTCCGGTCTTTGGTTCATTTCACTGATGGTTGTAAAACCTGAAACTGCACTCCAATCACCTATCCCGGTTTCATTTTTTGCCCGTACCCGCCAATAATACTGGCTATCATAATTCAATTCATTTACCTGGTACATAGTATCTGCCAAAGTTGAACTCATAACAATAGAAGTAAAATCAGAGGCTGTTGATAATTCAACCTGAAAAGAATCTGCATAGGCAATATTATTCCAAATTAGATTGACCAGGGTGTCAACATTCGTTGCATTATTGGCAGGACTAACTAAGATCGGTTTTTCAGGTATGGGCTGCTTGGTCGTAAAAATATAGCTTACCGACCAACTTGATGTATCTGAACTCGTCGATCCAATGGTTCTAACTTGCCAAAAATAAGTGCTTGAGTAGTCTAATCCTGATAAATCTGCAGAGGTGTCTAAACTTGTATCTTGTACAACTACCGTTCCAAAGCTTGATTCTGAAGAAACTCTGTATTCATAACCTTCTACATTTTCAACATTCTCCCATGTTAATGTGAGGGCAGTATCTAAACCAGTGGCATTGTTAAGAGGAGTCAGCAAATCAGGAGCACCTACCGGGCGTTTCCTTGTTGTGAATTTAGCAACAGCACTGTATGAACTTTCACCACCTTCGTTTTTTGCCAGAACTCTCCAAAAATAAGCCGTTTCATACGAAAGACCATTTATTGAAAGTAAAGTATCTGTTAAAGACTCATTTATATCAATAGTATTGAAAAGCGAATCTGTAGAAACCTCAACTCTGAAAGAATCTGCGTTTGTACTGCTGGTCCATTTTAATTGAAGTACAGTATCTGCATTGGCAGTTCCATCTGCCGGACTTAACACTATTGGTGCTGTGGGCGGTCTAACAATGGTAGTAAAGCTTCTTTCCGTTGACCAATTCAAGGAAGAGCCCTGACCGTTAATAGCTTTAACCCGCCAGAAGTATTGTGTGCCATAGTCAAAGCTCAATGCTAAACTGGTATCTGAAAGTACACTATCAATCTGAGTAGTTGAGAAATCTGAGGTTGAGGAAACCTGTAACTGATATTCTCCCGCAAGATCTGCGCTGTTCCATGAAAATGTAACCAGTGTATCCAGACCTGTTGCATTATTAGCCGGATTCACGAGACTCACATCTCCAGGCAAGCCAGAAAAAGTGGTGAAATTTTGAATTGACGACCATGTGCCCTGTCCACCATCATTGATACCTGCTACTCTCCAATAATATTGGGTTGAGAAATCCAGGGAATCTGCTTCAAAACTGTTAGCAGATACCATGGTATCGATAGTTGTAGTACCAAAATTCTGATCGGTAGAAATTTGCACCCGATAAGAATTAGCCTCTGAAACTGCATCCCATGTCAAAGTAAGAGCTGTATCCACATCAGTGGTATTATTGCCGGGCGACACTAATGAAGGAGCAACGGGAGGATTTACCCTGCTTATGGTAATTAGACCTGGGATTGGAGTTGTGGTAGGGACCGACGGTGAAGGTTCATTGAAAGAGAGTTCTTTCAGATTAACAGGAATCTGCTCGCCATCCAAAACCGAATTCTTGGGTGCAAACATCAATTTGATTACAGGCTGAGTACCTGAAAGCGCAGTTGTACCTGCTCCGGCAATTCTAATAAAATCGGCCGAATCTCTGCTCTGTACACTTAATCCTGCCGCTTCAGATTGGGTTCCACTAAGGTCTAAGCCAACAAAGCTAAACTTTGAAGTATCAAATGAAACTTCACTTTCGAAAGCGAAGATAGAGTAGGAAGAAAGTTCATTGGTATAAAGGCCAATCGTTGCTGTATCGGGATAGGTCAATTCAAGAGAATCCAGGTATGCATCGAAATCGTTTACACGCACATTAATTTGATCCGATGGGAAGTTCTGATCATCCCGCGCATTGATAACCACATCGCCTCTTGAAACGCCTGTTAACAAGCCCGTACCATCAATACTGGCTATAGATGCATCGGAAGTTTCCCATGAGTATGGGGCCGTGCCATTTCCACCGGTAACACTAAATTGAAGAGTGTTTCCTATACTTACGGCAGTATCTTGTGGAGCTATAGGTATATCCGGAGCGCTGTTTACCGTGACGGTGGAATTTTCAAGATCTGCCTGTAAATTTTCATTTAACAAGCCTGAATTAAAACTTACACTTGAATTTCCGGTTCGCTCATTCGTGACTTCAAACCTTAAAATATATAAATCACCTGTACCTGAAAGACTATCTGTTCCTGCTGCCGCTATTTGAACCCTGTTATTATCAATGTTTACGGTAGGATTACCCCAAATGCTTGTTCGAGGTGTTGTTAAGACTTCCTTTAATGACAAGTAACTATCACTGAAACTGATATCCAATTCTAAAGATGTTACAGCCAAGCCAGTCAGGTCTGATGATCTGACCGGTAGATCCAGGGTTAATGTTTGGGTGATAGAAGTATCGGGGATACTCAAAGAGAGATCCGTAAATGCATTAGGTAAAATTGTAAAAAAAGCTGTTGAGTCCCTAAGACCGATTGCATCTACTGCTTTAACCTGAACCGTTCCGGTTGTATTTGCTACAAATTGCCCGTTCGCATCAATTTGTGCAATATTCGAATCCGTGATCGTCCAGGTTATGGGGTCAGTTGCATCTTCTTGCAACTCGAACTGTAAGGTATCTCCTTCAGTAATTTGGATATTACTTTTCGGATAGATTCGTACACCTAATGTTCGCAAAGATCCATTTTCTGTAGTCACGGCCGGAGAACCTTCATTGAGCTGTGCTGAAATAAATTCCAGATTGCTGCTTCTAAAGTAATCTACCTCTGAAAATGCCTTAACCTGTAAGTAGACCAACACACTGTCACCAGAAGCAGTTACGGTATCTGAAGATGCAAAAGCCAAACGATCAGTTCCTTCAAAATAAACCACGTTACCAACCGATGACAACATCGTTCCTGACTTATTAATGCCTACGATGTCGAAATAACTTTCATTAAAACTGAACTCAAATTCTCCTGCAATAACCCCGTCAGAGCTCTGCAAATTTGAGACATAAATTGGCACATCTATTGTTTCGCCGGATCTAAGTGTGGTGTCAGGCAATGACAGACTGACCTGCCCATAAGTAAATGTAGGCAGAATCATGAGCAGGAGTATTCCCGCCCATTTCAACTTATCCATTTTATGCTTTAAAGATCTCATAATTACTCCTTTTTATAGATACAATTCATGCCTGTTTACTTGATCAGCAGCATTTTTCGTATCTGTGAGTAATTCTTATTTTGATCTCCATTAAAGTCTATTCGTAACAAATAGGTGCCACTGCTAAACTGACTGGCATCCCAGGATACCTTATATCGACCTGCTTTTTGCTTGGTATCTACCACGGTTTGCACCAATTGTCCGAGAATATTGAAGACCTGAATCTTCACTTGTCCGGCTACAGGTAGATCGTAAGCAATATTAGTGCTTGGGTTAAATGGATTTGGATAATTTTGTTTCAGATCAAATTCAACAGGGATATCACCAAGAAGCTCTTCGTTAGAAGTGTAGGTCTGATTTACAAACTCAGTAATATCCGTTTCGTTGATCATAAATTTGTTGAAACTCATGTTACGAGTCCCTTCATTGCTTCCCTCCTCCTCGAAGTTAAAGCTGAGTGAAGCTAATACGCCAGATTTAGTGATCACTTTGTTTGCAGCAAGTGCGACCCTGATCGTATCTCCATCGATTCTATAATCCATGCTGAATACATCCGCAAAGTCTGACCCTGCTAATTCTACTGATTTCACATTATGGCCGGGCAGAACTACATCAAATTCATTGGAAAGAATGTTGATGTCTTCTTTATTCTCAATATTCATCAGAACATGATCATCCTCAACTTCATAAGAAAGAGCAATGGCTTCGGTCATGTCATAAGAAGCTCGTTTGCCTTGTCCCGGGAAGCCGGAAATATTGCCAACTACGAACTGCAGGATATAAGACGCATCCATGGCTGACACATCCCCATTTCCTGTCACATCCGCAGCAGCCAGTGCGTTTCCACTTAATGATATAGATCCCACAATTTGCTGAAGTACCGATGAAGCATCAAAAGCTGAGATGGTTCCGTTTTCGGTGACGTCTCCAAGAAGAATCCCGTTTCGACCCGTTAAGAATGGCCGGTAGTCAACGGCTCCTTCGTTTACATTTATGTAATCACCCTGTCCATTTAAGTTTTGGTCTGAACCTTTATCTACCAAGGGTCCTGTAGGATCTCCCCAATAGTTATTCTCGGCCATAATGGTATTTGAATTGAACTTATTCATAGCTCCATTTTCGTTATCGTAGAAGTTGTTCAAGTGAAATACCGGGCTTCCTGAAGAATACCTTCCTATGTTTACACCATAATTATTGTTATGGATATCTGAACTTCTAACCGTCCCACTTGAGCTTCCATCAAATGAAAGACCATACGAATAGGCATAAGAAATTGCAGAAGAATCTACCAATGCATCAGAGTTATTAAAATTCAAACCATACTGACTGTATCTAACAATGGTATTTTTTACAATACTGCTATCTGTAGACTGTCCATTAAAGTAAATCCGGTACCAATCGGATGGCTCTGGCACCACTCCTGTAGTATCCCGGTTGGTATTTCCTCCGTAGGTATCATCCTTAAAACTGGTAAAGACGATTTTATTATCAACTTCACCCATAGATAAGAAGGTACCTTCATTATCAATGCTGTGACGACCATTGAACTTGACGATAGTTCCCGGGCTAACAACCAAGGAATCTCCTGAATTTACCCTGATTCCTTCATTAACTACGATAATATTATTGGTGTATCCAGCCGGCTTAGTTCCTCCTAAAACCCCTTGAATAGTACCTCTAAGATTGATAACACTATCAATTTTATTGTCTTGAATGACATTATCCTGATAGAAATTACCCTGATCGTTTATGGTATTTGGTTTGCTTATGATTCCCGTTACACCAATCGGATACTCATTTCCTTCCAGGGTATCACTTACAATGTTGGCTCTTGAACTGAGAATTCCCGTGCCTGCATTATTCGTGATGCGGTTTCCGGCAATGGTCAAAACGGTATCTGAGGTTGCTTCCTCTGTAACGGTGGCAAATAAACCGTGCAAACCATTGTTTGATATGTCATTGAACTGAAAAGTCATTGGTGCCGGTGCGTTGACCGCATAAATTCCTTCTCTTCCGTTATTGCTAATCTCAGTATTACTGACCTCACGCAAGAAACCAAATTTATAGGAACTGGATGGCCCCCGATTCGTCCGAATGCCATAATCTTGATTATTTGATACCACCGAATTTCTTAAAGTCAGTGACGTACTGGCCGAACCGCTATAGTTTCTTACTTCAATACCATTTCGTGAGTTCGTGAAAGAAGAACTGTCAATGGTTACTTCGGTATTGTAGAATGATAGGGCATAACTATAAGCATTTGAAGAATGTAGATTGTTCCAGGTAGGCACAATACTTTCTTCTCCACCATTATAGTAAATATTATCTCCACCATATTTGATGATCATGTTGGAAAGATCACTGTATTTGGTGTTTTCGCCCGAGCTATGATCAAAATAAATCTGATTCCAGTCATAAGGCTTTGGAGAAACGGTATCTCCCACTGCGGATGTTTTACCGCCAAAATTATCATCTCTGTAACTGGTGAATACTACGGGGTTACTATTAGTACCTAAAGATTTCAAAATACCATTGTATACGTGGAATGTAGAACGGCCATCATGCCCTCCTTTTATGATAACTCCGGGGTCAATATTCAACGTATCTCCGTTATCTATTGCCCTGCTTCCTGTACTAAGCATATACACCCCTGAGGTGATCTGATCCGGAAAGTTGGCAGAAAGCGTGTCTTTCAAATATTCCTGATATAGCTCAATGGCATTATTATAGGTGTTATTGGTAAAAATATTTCCATCATTACCAATATCATCCACATAACGATATCCTAATTTACCGTGCTGTGAAATTCCAAATTCGTTGCCATCAAAGGTATTATCAATAAACTTGGCGGCTGATGAGCGCACCCCTGCCTGACCATTGTCTGCAAAGGTATTTCCGGCTATTGAGATATCTTCCCGGTCCATATCCCGGTGGAATATCCATAATCCAAATTCATTATTATTGGAAATAGTATTACCTAAGATAGAAACTGCGCTTGCAGGATAGTTTAATTTCACTCCGGTATTATTACCGGTAATGGTAGAATTTGATAATTCCTTCAAAGCATAATGAATGTAACTGCTTGAAGGGCCCCGGAATGTTTCTATACCCTGGTCTCCATTGTTACGAATAATTGAATTGCGAACCGTCAATTCTCCCGTTGGTAAACTGGTTTGATAACTACGAGCATATATTCCCCAATCATCATTATTCTCGATGAGCGCATTATCGATGGTTAGCGTAGCATCATGAATTACTATGCCATGATTTGAACTATTCTGGATTGTAAGATTGGTAAAGTCGTTGGTATATGTTATAAAACCATAAATTTCAATTCCGGTTCTGGCGTACTTAACAATTACATGATCCAGTAATGACTGTTCTGTATCAGAATTAGTGTTGTCATCCAAAACTATGGCACTAGAATAATCTCCTTTATCTGCAGAAGTTGTATCTGTTACCGGGTTATTGTTACCGTTGATCGTATCGTCTCTGTAACTGGTGAATGTGATTGGGTCTGCCTCTGTAGCATCAGCTATCAATAAGCCTCTTACCCATAATCTTTGATTGTTCAGCATTTTGATAACCGTACCGGGCTCAATCGTTAAAGTATCCCCTTCCTCTACATTGTAAGATGTTTGATTTTGATACATGTACGAGCCGCTGGCAATACCGGCAGGTAATTCAGCACTCAACGTTCCTTTGAGCCCACGACCTAATAATTCCAAAGCATTCTGGTAATCATTGTTTGCAAAGGTATTATCGTCTGTTCCGGTAAGGTTGGTAAAGTTAAAATTGACGGGGCCCCAAATGCCTAAACCAAATTCATTCCCCTCAAAATTATTGCCATACATCCGTGCTTGAGTAGTTCTCAATCCTGTTTCTTTGTTATTCAGGAATGAGTTATTGACAATCTCTACCTCTTCAGTAGAAGCATTAGGAGTGTAAATATGAGCACCCGACAAGTTGTTGCTCTCGATAGTATTATTGGCAAAGTAGAGGCTGCTATTATTTCCACTCGTCATATCAAAACCGTAATCTCCGTTGTGTGACATCGTCGAATTTGTAACGCTGTCTACAACAGCTGTGGCATTACTGTAATTATCAATATACACCCCGGATCTGCTGTTGTAACTAAACTCTGAGCTATCAATACTAACGGTAAAACTTGATCCACTTCCAACATTTACAAAAAGACCATGATCCTGATTTCTCTGGGCAACTACATTTTTGATATCTACAGAAGTTGATACTTCAAATCCATGGTTACCGTTCGCATTAGATACTATATTCTGAAAAACCTCAGGTACAGCAGTAATTCGAACCCCTGTTCTTGAGTTATTGTCAACAAACATATTTTTTAGTTGAACACTCGGACTTTCAATATTTACAGCCGTTCCACCTGAACCTGCGTACCGAACATTCACGTAATTCAATACTGATGAAGTTCCAGAATTGGTAAGACTCAAATAGTTCCATTCGCCCGGAGAAGGCATACTGTTTCGTCCATCTCCATTGGTATCTCCCCCATACACATCATCCGTGATAGAGGTAAAGGCGATTACGCTATCTTGCTTACCATCAGCATACATAGTTCCGTTAATCGTCAAATATCGACCGGATTGAAACTTGATATTTGTACCGGGTTCAATGTAAAGAGTATCATTAGTAGCCAATGAAATATTATTTGCTACCACATATACCGTGTCCGCATATAACGTGTCGTTACCGGCAAAGTTCAAAGTAAGCTCCTTGGTGGGTAAGTTTGCTGTACCCGATAACCAGGGGTCAAAATCTACATTGTTGCTAACATCATCCCCGATACCAGCTGGGTTGGTTAGATTACTCGGACCGGAGCGAGCTCCCCAATAATTATATTCTGCTTTTACACCTGAAGCTCCTTCATTGATCAGTCCCCAAGTAGTATTCCCTTCAATTGAGTTATCCTCAATAAGCGGTGAGTTTGAACCGGCTTCAATTACCCGAACCCCGATATTATTACCACGAATGCTATTGAATTTCACTTCTGCTGTAGATCCATTATCCATGAAAATACCAACCCCGTTTGTATCAATGGTTGATGCTGTAATGGTAGGAGAAGCATTAATAGGTACCCGAATACCTCCTTGTGTATTCCGATATACCATAGAAGAATCAACGGTATAACTCAAAGACAGATCTGAAAAGATTCCGTATCCGCCGTTATCCCGAAATGTAGATTTAAAAATATCAGGACTTGAAGCTCTCAGATCAATACCATGCAAATTACTGTACTGAAAAACACTATTCGTAATATCCACAGCATAAGCCCCGGTAGTGTATGAGATAAGTGCTCCGCCTGTACCTGCTCCTCCATATTCCAGAATTACATGGTCAATGACAGATCCTACATTTGAGTTATTATTGAACCGTATGGTATTCCAATCACCCGGACTTTTGATTGAGGCACTCGATGTGAATAGAATCTCATCAGTCTCTGTACCATCTGCCACTAAAGCTCCATTCACCAATAATGAAGTTCCTGAGTTAAATTGTACTTCCACCCCAGGCTCTATGGTTAGTGTGACCCCGGAAGCAACTGTAACTGTACCCGTTACCTGATATGGACTATTTGCAAGTGTCCATGTTGTAGAAGTTGTGAGTGTATCTGAAACGTTCGTTTGAGCTTGGCTTGCAATGATAGTAAACATGACAAGCAGGAAAGATAGTAGAAACCTTTTCATTTGTACCTGGTTTGATTTAAAATAGTTGTTGTAAAGAAATTGAATAATCAGTGCTTAATCACTACCCGAATATGTAGTATTTATACTTTACAGAATACAATACGAAAAAGATTTGGGTTTTAGGTCATCGAATCTTCTATTTGTCTACTTTTATGAATCATATCAGAAAAAAAGCCGATTCAAGTACTTGAATCGGCTTTAATACAGTTCGTTTTATTTTCTTTTCTTTATTTGATCAGCATCATCCGTCGTGTTTGGGAGAAACTTCCAGCAGAGATCCTGTAGATATAGATTCCGGAGGAGAGATTGCCGGCATCAAACCTCGCCGTATGATTTCCGGCTTGTTTCCTGCTGTTTACAATCGTGGCAACTTCCCTTCCCAATAGGTCATACACACTTAACCTTACTTCAGCTGCTTCCGGCAGTGCATAGGAAATATTCGTACTTGGGTTAAACGGATTTGGATAATTTTGTTTTAATCTAAAGTCTGTTACCCTCTTAGTCACTCGTTCATTCGAAACCGGAACCCCATCAAGGTTATCGATCACGTATAAATATTCCCGCTCACCAAAAATGTTACCGCCAACAATCATATCCGCAGAATCATCACCATTTAAATCTGCCATATAAACCAATCTCCCACCAATACCACTTGCATTCTCGAATTGATCTCTTTCGCCATAAATGGTGAAGCCTTGTTCTTCCGTAAGCTCGAGCAAAGTGATTTCTGCTTCAAGATTATCCTGAGCCCCAAATATCAGATAGGTGTTTCCCGTTCTTCTGCCATCATCACTGCCTGAACCAATGAGCAGGTCTGCAACACCATCGTTATTCACATCACCGGTAGCAAGCGTTCTTCCAATTTCATGGGTTTGAAAATCTTCATCACTAATGGTAATCGTTGTAATTCCGCTAATAGAAGACAATGTATCGGTATCAACCTGTAGTACGGAATCCACTTCCATTCCCGGGAAAACGTAAATCAAACCGTTAGCATCTCCTGAAGCACCGTCATCATTTATATCACTAAATGGAGCTCCAACAATGAGGTCATCCATACCGTCGTTGTTCATATCGGCAGTTTCTATGGCAAAACCCATGGCTTCTTCATTGCCTCGGGCATTAATGAACTTTACTTGCCCTTCCTCTAAAGAAAATACATCTACATCCTCAGCAGGAAATTCATCCATCCCGTAAATGAGAACCACCATTCCTCGGTCAGAACTATTAGCAGGATCCGTCATTGCAAAATCTACCAAGCCATCTCCGTTAAAATCACCGGTTGCGATCTTGCGGTTTGTACTTATGCTGGGATAATCTGCCTCAATTCGGAATACCGTCTCATAGTCTGCAGAGAACTCTAAATTTTCTGAGATATCAGTACTCTGAATACCTTCAGTACTTCCATAAACTCCAATTAACAGTTCTCCGCCATTATTCAAAAACAGCAAATCATCAATCTCATCCCCGTTTACATCCGCAACATCTACATCCATTCCAAGCCGGTTAGAGTTATTGGCTCCTTCTACGGTAAATCCCTGCTCATTGCTCATTTCGGTTACATTTAACTCTGCCTCAAAAGGTTCATCTGTTCCATGAATGATGGTAATGCTGCCTGTATCTAAGGAGCCGCCTCCTGCGAGTCCGATTACGATATCGTCGAACCCGTCATCATTAAAATCTCCCGTGGCCAGGGCTACACCATCTTCTGCCTGCTGGCTTGTGAATCCCCGGATACGAAATCCTATGGTACCATCGAAGTCTGAACCAAAAGATGATGTTCTCAGCTCGGTATCTTCCCGGTCTGCATCTCCAAAAACGACAAACATAGAGGGCCCGGAAGCAAATATAAGATCTTCCAATCCGTCCCCGTTGATATCACCTGAAGCTGCTGCATTGTAGGAAGCATATTCTAAATAATTGGTAAAACCCATTTGCTCGGTCTCGAAATCGTCGATTTCGTAACTGACCTGTGCTAAAACTTCTGTTAATGTGCTTGACAATATCACTATGAGAACAAGTGATTTGATGAATAGTATTGTTTGCTTCATATCTAATTTCTTTTGTTGATAATAGTTTTTTGCCCTAATAATTACAGCATGAACAACATATATCTTTTTATATTTACTAAAACTGCATAAAAAGGTAGTTTTTTTAGGATATATCTATTCAACTTAAGCTTAAGCTGCTACAAGTGGATATTCTCAAAAAAGCAGTGTGTGCTATGACAGATAGGTATTCATCATGGGATAGAGTGATTAGTTTCCCTCATAAAAAAAGCCGATTCAATTTCTTGAACCGGCTTTCCAAAGCTAAATTTGGCTTTTCTTATTTAATTAGCATCATTTGTCGTGTTTGGGAGAAACTTCCGGCTGAGATCCGGTAGATGTAGATCCCGGAGGAGAGGCTTCCGGCATCAAACCTTGCCGTATGATTACCGGCTTGCTTCCTGCTATTGACAATCGTAGCAACTTCCCTTCCCAACATATCATACACACTGAGTTTGACCTCTGCGGCTTCCGGCAGTGAATAGGAAATATTCGTGCTTGGGTTAAACGGATTTGGATAATTTTGGGCCAGCTTAAATTCAACGGGTAGTTCTTCGAGTTCATTTGAGGTAGTAAATGAAGCCACTACCGGATCCGAAGCTAAACCAAAGTTTCGGTTCTCATCTACGGCTATTACCACGTATTCATAGCTCCCCTGTTCTGCCGGTCTGTTGATCTCAATATTTGTCGAATTGGTAAAGCCTAACGAGTTTTCCAGGTTATATTCACCATCTTCCAATAAGTACACATGATAACCATCTACATCCGGGGCATTAACTGCATCCCAGGTAAAGGTCATGGTATTTTCAACATTGTTGCTATTCAGATTTACAGAATTAACTTTTGCTGGCGCAATGTTATCTTCAGCGTAGCCCATCATAGAAGGAGTAGCTCCCAAAATAGCCCCACCGGCACCATGAATGGTTACCATAAATTGAAAGGAATTATCAGCACCAGGTTCCTCATCCGAGGGTTTGGTATCATACACCGGTACTGTTGCGGTTGAGCCGGCTCCTTCAAAATATTCGGAGCGATGAATGTTTTCCCAATTCTCTCCATTTTTCACCCAGACTAACCAATATTTGGTATTGATATCGGTACTTCCAACAAGAAGTCCATCCAAGGCTATTTCAATATAACCACCTTGGTCATTTGGTCGGTCCCCAAGAGAACTGATATTGATAAATGGGGTACTTTCAGGCTTTTCGGTGGTGTAATTATATTGCTCATATCCATCGAAATAGGTCGTCTCTCCATAAGAATAAGAGTAAGTCACCTTGGTTCTGTATCCATCTGCATCATACTCATACTCTGTGGTATTGCTGTAATCCAATACTCCTTCATAGTAATATTTACTGACATCCTTGGTACGATAATTATTTTCATCATACTCGTACTCATAACCGCTTGTAGGAATCCATTCTTGAGTATTACTATCCCAATAATAGTTGTAACTGGATAGCATATACCCTTCAGTATTAGCCGCCCAGGTTGTTCTTCCAGAATTGACCCACTCACCTAAATCAAAATCATAATATTGAAAGATGCTTTCAGTTTGATACCCATTCTCATCATAGGTATAGAGCCATCTAAATGATGCCTCAAACCAAACTTCATTCTCAAAATCCCAATTATGGTAGTTCTCTACTAAAATATTTCCGTTTACATCTGTAGAATCTATATCATATTTAAATTTGTAGGCCAGATCACCGGTTTCTGTATCATAATCTTCGACTAATTGCTCATCCCAAAAGCCTTCCTCGGTATAGGCGTTGGTTATTTCACGATATACTTCCCAGGCTCCATTCTGCCAATTGAAGTAGGATGAACCTAACCAAGCTCCTTCCGCATCATAATTGTATTCTCCTTTCCATTCATTATACCATATGTCACCTTCTCTGTATTGATCAACTATCGAGGACCGGTATCCACTTTCATCGTAGCTATAATTTGACCGATAGTTTTCCGATTCCACCTCACCATATTCGGTAGTGTACATTTCGTAGTAGGCAGCACTGGTAAGATTCCCCATTTCATCGATCCAATACTCACTCTCATAAATATCTTGCCAGCCGGTAGATGCATAATCATAGTAATCTTTATATGAATAATATGAGGTATCAGATGCTAAATTGAACGAACTCACATAGCCGGGCATCCAGTCTCCATCTACATATTGCGCTACCTCATTCTGAGTAATATTTCCATCTTCATCCTCAGAGTACATATAGTATGCCCTTTCAGATAATACGGCATCCTCCAATGTTCCGCTTTCCTCCCACACATCATACCACATGGACGATTCCAGCCATTTTTCATTCACTACCTTGCGCATTTTTTTTCGTTGAGCGATTTTTGACTCATTTTCAGCTATCGACAACATGAACCTGGTTTCCAAGTCCATTCCACGCATTCCTTCTGTCCTAAGCTTTAAATTTTTCAAGAAGGATGCATCATCCCTTGCTACTTTCAGGAACTTTTCTGCCCCCATTTTATCAATCATTGTTTCAATGTTGCTTTCGTTTTGTAGTACCATTTCTGAATTTTGGGCAAATACATGGCTAGTTCCCATTATTACCACAAAAAAAGACATAGCAAGTACGTAAAGCGAATATGTAACTTTAGCTTTCATTTTATTATGTATTAAGTTAGCGGGTCCGAAAACCCAATTAGATATTACCCCAGCTTATACCCCAAGCCGAGCATATATTTTTGATATTTCTTTAATAACAATTTTCCTAAAGCATTTCAATGCATAGATATGCAGTAATTGCTAAAGCAGAAACATTTGTTTTAAATCAGTTGTACCTTTGATAAGCAGTAACGGAAAAACAAAAAATTAAAATTTATGTCCCGTACCTCCCTCCCGGCAAACCTCAAACTTGGATTTTTAGGCGCCGGTCAGCTGGCACGCATGAGTTCCCTTCAAGCTTTTCGTTTTGGAATTCAAGTAGCCGTTTTCTCGGATCGAACCGAGAATGAGCCCATGCAATTTATGACCCCTTTTTCTACTTCCGGATCATTTGAATCGGTGGATGATATGGTGGCTTTTGCCAAAGATTGCGATGTTATCACCCTGGAAAATGAATTCATCAGCTCCGACATCCTCAAAGAAGTGCAGGAAAAAAGTGGCACGCCCATTTTTCCATCTCCAGACAGCTTTTCTCTGATCGAGAATAAACTGATTGAAAAACAAACTTTTGAGAATGCCGGAATTCCCGTTACTCCCTATAGATTAGTGAAAAGTGAAAGTGATATCGAAGCATTTGGAGAAGAACATGGCTGGCCTTTTCTACTCAAATCTTCCAAGGGCGGGTATGATGGTTATGGCAATGAAACGGTTAAAGATCTGAAGTCTGCTAAGGAGGCTTTTGATAATTTGGGTGGCAATAAAGGCCGGGATATTGTAGCGGAAGCTTTCGTAGATTTCACCAATGAAATTGCCGTTCAGGTCGCCCGGAACGAAACCGGTCATGTGGTGTATCCTTGTTGCGAGACGGTGCAGGAAAATCATATCTGTGTAGCTGTTTTATCTCCGGCTCCAGTAGAAGAACGGTTTCAAAAAAGAGCTCAGGAATTAGCGCTAAAAGCCACGGAGGCCATTGATGGGAAAGGGATTTTTGCCTTTGAATTCTTCCTTACCAAAAATGGCGAAGTTTTGTTGAATGAATCGGCTCCACGACCGCACAACTCCGGTCATTACACTATTGAAGGGACCGTGGCTTCTCAATTCGAAAACCATGTTCGGGCTGTGCTGGGACTTCCTCTCGGTTCAACCCAATTAAACAAACCGGCCGTTGCCATGATCAATTTGCTAGGCACACATCAACGTCCGGCTGAAACGGATCATATCACAGAGGCGCTTAAAACCGAAGACGGGCATCTGCACGTGTATGGCAAGATCGACAGTAAAGTAGGCCGAAAAATGGCGCATTATACCTTACTTGGAGACAATCTTGAAGAAACCTATAAAAAAGCACTACATGTGACTCGTAAGATTGAGATTTGAAATTCTGAATTCTGAGTTCTGAATTCTATCTTACCGAAAATTAAATTAAAGCAAAAAGCACAATGAGTACACCGATTGTAGGAGTGGTAATGGGCAGCGATAGTGACTGGCCCACCATGAAAGAAGCTGCTGATATTTTAGATCATTTTGGAGTGCCTTATGAAAAAAGGGTCGTTTCTGCTCACCGCACGCCGGATGTAATGGCCAATTACGGGAAAGAAGCCCGGGAACGTGGGATCAAAGCCATTATAGCCGGAGCCGGCGGCGCTGCACATCTTCCGGGAATGTTGGCAAGTCACACTACCCTGCCGGTTATTGGTGTTCCGGTAAAAACTACTGCCCTGGGTGGCGTGGACAGCCTTTACTCTATCGTACAGATGCCCAATGGTATTCCGGTGGCTACCGTTGCTATCGGAAAGGCAAAAAATGCCGGATTGCTGGCCATTCGAATGTTGGGAATGAATGATGAATCGTTGGCTGAAAAGCTGGAGGCCTATCATCGGGAGATGGCTGAAGAATCAATGAAGAAGACAGACAATTTAAAATAGAATACGACTTTTGCTTCCTGCATTAGTTGTACTTAATGTTCACATAAGCTTTGTGAAATTCACAAAATAGCGTACTTTTGAAGTTGGAATCACGATCTAACTTGTGATGATCATTTTTCCAATTTCAATTTTAAACACACTTAGACATTATGAACATTTATATCGGAAACCTGAGTTATGGCGTTTCCAGTGATCAACTTAGAGAAGTTTTTGAGGCTTACGGTTCTGTAAGTTCAGCAAAAGTAATTACTGACCGTAATTCGGGGCGTTCTAAAGGATTCGGTTTTGTAGAAATGGATAACAAAGCGGAAGCAGAAGCTGCCATTGAACAATTGGATGGGGCAGAAATTGATGGACGTCCTGTTAAAGTAAACGAAGCAAAGCCTCGTAATTAAACGTACGCTTATTTCTTTTTTACTCAAGCCTTTCTCATTTCGGGAAAGGCTTTTTTATTGGGTAACTTTTTGGTGTGAATTCAGTACGAACACGCAACTTTCAATCAACGGAGTTTTTATTATGATCATGACCACTACAAATACCATCGATCACAAAACCATCAAAACTTATAAAGGTATTGTGACCGGAGAAGCGATTCTTGGGGCAAATATCTTTCGGGATTTTTTTGCAGGCATTCGTGACATCGTTGGAGGGCGTTCCGGGGCTTATGAAAAGGAATTACAATCAGCCCGTAAATTGGCTTTTGAAGAAATGGAGATGAAAGCCAACAGTGTAGGCGCAAATGCCATTGTAGCCATCGACATTGATTACGAAACCATCGGTGCCAACGGAAGTATGCTGATGGTTTCTGTTAGCGGTACGGCGGTTTTGGCAGAATGATTAAGTGATAAAGTGATGAGTGATGAAGTGAGTTTTTAAACTTTATGGGCTGTTCTTCTATCAGAAATCATATTCAATAAGAGTTTTATGATTTTTGTGATCAAGTAAATTCTTTTTGAGGCTAACTCAGGAGTTAGAATATGTCGGCTCTTGAAATACCATCCTCTTGCTTCTGGAGCAGAACCAAAAGCAATTTCATAAAATCGGGCTTTCTCTTTATTAGAGATTCTGGAATAACCCTCCGAAATATTAGCACTTATAGATCCACTTGATCTAATTAACTGGTCGGCCATAGAAAAATATTTGCTTTGAATTATTTGCTGGGTATCAAACCAGCACAAATCAGCCAAATACAAAGAAAGGCGTTATGCTTCGATTCTCTATAAAATATCATTCTTAAGATCAGGGTGAACTTGTTCTTCCCATTCTGTATAAATCATAGCTCTTCTTTTTGTTATAGTAAGAGCTACGAAAAACTAATTCCTTAAAATATTTTAATAAAAATACTTCATCACTTTTCACTTAATCACTCACACTCCTATCCAAACATATCTTTCATGCGGGAGAAGAAATTCTTCGCGTTGTCATCAGCATTGGAGGCATCAAAATTTTCTGAGCCTTTAAGTGATTCAATTGCCTTTTTCTCAGAGTCCGACAGGTTCTCAGGTATATACACATTTAACCGAACGTATTGATCGCCTTCACCTGTATTATTTAATCCTTTGATTCCCCTGCCACGCATTCTTAGCATTTTGCCGGGTTGGGTTCCCGGGTCAATTTTAAGCTTGGCTTTGCCTTTCAGAGTAGGAACCTGAACTTCGGTTCCAAGAATAGCATCAGGGAGACTTAGCGTCAGGTTGTAGTAGATATTATTCCCATCACGCTGAAAATGTTCGTGCTCTTTTTCTTCGATCAGAACAATTAAATCGCCTGCAGAACCTCCGCGACGACCGGCATTACCTTGCCCTCTGAGGGTGATGTAATTTCCATTGGAAACACCCGATGGAATATTAACCTTAATGGTTTCTTCGCCTTTTACCCGGCCTTCTCCGTTACACTTGGTGCATTTATTCTTGATGATGCGGCCATCGCCATTACAAGTAGGACAGGCCTGCACATTTACCATCTGTCCAAGCATAGTACGAGTAACCTGGCGGACTTCCCCCATTCCATTACAAGTAGAGCAAGTTTCAAAATCGGAATTTGTTTCAGCTCCGGTACCACCGCACTTATCGCACTTTATCTGTTTTTTGATCTTGAGTTTTTTCTCTGCTCCAAATGCGATCTCTTCCAGGGTTAACGGCATGCGGATCTTCATATCCGAGCCGGGCTGCCCCGGTTCTCTGCTCCTTCGGGAACGTCCTCGCCGCCCTCCGCCAAAAGCTTCTTCACCAAAAAATCCAGACCCAAAGATATCACCAAAACGGCTAAAAATATCTTCAAAGCCCATGTTGTCGAAGTCGACACCGGCTCCACCGCCAAAGCCACCCTGACCATTTACTCCCTGATGGCCAAACTGATCGTACCGGGCCCGTTTATCTTTATCTTTGAGGACTTCATACGCCTCAGAAGCTTCCTTGAATTTCTTTTCCGCATCGGCATCTCCCTTGTTACGGTCGGGATGAAACTTCATCGCCTTCTTGCGATAGGCTTTTTTTATTTCCGCTTCCGAAGCGCCTTTATCAACGCCCAGTATTTCGTAATAATCTCTTTTAGTAGACATAAATTTGGTTTACTCGCTTACAATTACTTTTGCATGTCGGATTGTCCTGTTTCCGATCTTGTAGCCACTTTCCAGCACTTGCAACACCACATCGCTGCCGGTTTCCTCATCCGGAGCCGGTTGTTTCATCATGGCATCATGGAGGTTAACATCAAAAGGAACACCGGTCTCATCGATGCGCTGAACTCCGTGCTTTTCAAGAACACTTTTGAATTTTTCGGCCACCAGTTGCACCCCTTCAAGAAAGCTATTTTCGATCTTGGATTCCTCAGCGGCTTTCAGGGTTCTAATGAGATCGTCTGCAATGGGCATGAAATCTTCCAAAGCACCTGCTTTGGCTTCCTCAAACAACTGCACTCGCTCTCTTTTAACTCTTTTGCGAACATTTTCCAGTTCCGCAGCTTTTCTCAACAAGCTGTCTTTAGTAGAAGTCAGTTCTTGTTCGAGTTCTTGTATCTTGAGGTCTCTTTCGTCCTTTTCAGCTTCTTTTTCTATTTCTTCCTGTGTAACATCCTGCTCAGCAGATGATTTCTCTTTAACATCAGCCTGTTGCTGAGTTTTTGCTTCTTCTTCCTGAATACGTTCTTTACTCATGTAAGCTTTGTGTGGGTATTAAGATTTTCGTCTGTTTCGCATTGGTTGAAGCAAATAGCATGCCATCAGTTTGCTGAACCAACCGAAATGACAAAGTTACTTTTTTCTGACAAAACCTTTGGTACCTGACATAAAAAAACCCTGCATACTGTTAGTTATGCAGGGTTAAGATTTAGTTTTTAATTATCAGTGCTTTGACTTTCAGCTTCCTCCCTGCTGACTCACGCAATCCCCTGCACAAACCTGAACACTTGGTAGATTCAAGACATTAAGTTCAGGAAGCGAAGCTCCAAAAGTACTTTCAATAGTTTCTAAGACATCATTTACTAACAATGCATTACCCCTTTGATTAGGGTGAATCCCATCTGTGGAAAAAACACCATTAGGACTAAAATCGGGAGCTAATGAAGTTCCAGATACCCTAACACCAAGTACTCCATCACTTAACCCAAATAGGTCAGCAAAAGTACCGGTTGCAGCATTTGTACTATGAAAAGCTATTCGGGTTGAATTAGCATTGGCTCCCTGTACTATTTGTTGCATGATTCCATTGAGTGTTTGACGACGGGTTTCAATTTCAACAATCTCATCAACTGTAAGTGTGTACTCGTCACCCAGGGGAACAACAACACCGATCTGAGACTGAGGATTGTTAGGATCAGCTAAAGTTCCTAAAACAGAACCTGCAGAAAGTAGTACCAACTCATCTCCAACCTGCGTATCTCCCATCATAGGTCGTGCTTGCTCATAGGGTACCAATGCGGCACGTTGCTGAGCAGTAATAGCACCTGCTTGTTCCAATTGGTCAAATTTTGGACCTAGGTCTTCAAGATTATCATCAATGATAAGAATTGGATTTGCACCGGCTTCATAGTTTACTTTTCGCATGGCTGCATCATCAGCATCATGCCCCAAATTAGCTACAATTGCATCCAAAGCAGCATTGAAACCTGCAAATCCCTGGTTCAAGGCCCCAGCTGTTTGTTCATCCAAAAAAATTTGATCGTAAGAAACGGCTCTGAAGTATGGTATCGCCAATATTGGCGGAATATCAAGTACGACACCTTTCAGATCAGGAACTTGCATTAAGCTGTTGATCACAGCGCTGAACCGAGTTTGATAATCAGCTGTGGAAGTAAAGATGGCATCGTTGGTTGCTCCGCTGATGGTATAACCTAATACATCGTTATTACCGATCCACAAAGAAAAGAAGGTAGGTTCTGCACTGATTGCATCTTGTAAGATTGTGGATCCGGTTTGTCCATCTTGACTTGGGTTACTTGCAAAACGTGCATAAAATGGACTATAAGCCGGGTTTTGAGGAGAATTCGGTCCACCTGTAGCTGGAGTCAATAATTGGCCTACTTGTATACCCGGTACTCCAAAGTTATTCAAATCAGCGGTAGTCCCGGAATAGGGTGAAATCGGATCCCCATTTATTACCGGTGATGGTCCGGGAATGTTTGTATCCAGTTTAAACCTACCCAATACTCCTAATTGGGAGTTTGGATTTTCAACAGCGGTATTGAAGCCATTTTCAGAGTTAATGTCTGGTTGATTGAAACTGTCGGTTCCGCCAACCACTTCAAATTGAGAATTCATTAAAGCTGCAATAGAATTTTGCTGCCCCGCGTCATAAAGTGCCGCATCCATATAGCCAGCCGTAAGAGAGTTACCAATGGCCACATAATTACTCAGATCAGCTTCACCTGCAGTATAATTAGCCGAAGGTGGTTCTGGTAATGGATTATTCGCAAGACGATCATCAATCAATGATTGTTCCTGTCCTTCACAACCCGTGAAAACCACGGCTGTTAATAAAAGTAGTTTTGATAGTTTTTTTAAGCGTTTCATAATAAAATCTCTTTTTAAATTAGTTCAGGAATTGATCGAATGTGATAGAGAAGTAATAGATCGCCCCCATCTTAGGATTACCGAAAGAAGTTGTGTATCGCTCATTCAATACGTTACTTCCACCAACTTTCAAGATTGTATTGTAATTAGACAGTTTGTAGCTAAACTGGGCATCCAAAGTCCCAAAAGCAGGTACTACAGCTGATCCAAATGAAGATTCCCATAACATGGCATCTTGCCATCTATAGGTAGCATTGAAACCGAGATTTTCTATGATACTTCTATTTTCCAGTTTCACATTATATCTCCATTCCGGAGTGTTGTAACTGGCACGAAATCCTTGTGCTATTAAGTCATCTTGATCGAGCAGTTTATTGTAAGTCACATTACCTCCAATCAAAAAGCCCTTTGGAAGTGAATATTCAAGATTAAGGCCCCATCCGTGTGAATTTACATTCCCATCTGCATTCACGTCAAAACCATATTCTTGAGTAAGAACACCTCCATTAATGATCGCATCTTTTCCGGCATCACTGTCAGCATCGAATGAGCCCGGGTCGTTGGTCAGTCCATTTGGCACACCTTGTACAAATTGGATTTCTGCGATAAAATCTCTGTAGGAACTGTAATAGTAGTAAGCATCCACCATTAATTTATCCCAAAGAAAGGCTTTATACCCTACTTCATAGGTTTGGATCTTCTCCGTATCGAACTCTTCAAAAGCTACGGCTTCCAAAGCGGCGCGTGCTTGAGCTGCAGACCCTCCGGATGCTGCTATTTGTTGCGCTTCCTGCACGCTCTGAGCAGTGTATACTGTATTAGTCTCAAATCTGTAACGATCTACCAAAGTTTGATTACTTCCGATCAGCAACCGGCTTACTACATCAAGATTTATAAATTGATCTTGCGTAGTTGGTACCCGGAAACCGGTTTGATAAGAAGCTCGGATATTATGCTGATCCGCGATCGTAAAAGTAGCGGAAGCCCGAGGGGAAAACTGTCCGTCAAAATATTCATTTTTATCGTAACGAATAGATCCTTGAAGATTAATCTGATCCTCTAAAAGACTCTTACTAGCCTGTACATAGGCTCCCCATTCATTGATGTTAAATTCCTCTTGATTCGTTACATCTTCATAAGCAAAAAGTGTTCCTTCAGAATTCAAATCATATAATCTATAATTGGCCCCTGCTATTAACTCAACCGTTGAGGGGTCGATTATATTTGAGAAGTTATACATACCTTCAGCATGGTAAAGGTCAGATTTATCAAGAAATAATGCCCCACCATCAGCCAGAGAAAGAGCTCTCAAACGATCCACTTCATTTTCGAATCCATCGGTACCCGGCAAATACTGTTGTTGGTTGGCTGTAGCAACCTGATCAGCCTGCTGATGAGCTTCTTCAATTGTAGCTCCTTGTGTTCGTGCATTTGCAAAAGCCTGAAAATAAGGAGTGATATAGGCCTTTTGATTAACCCTTGTAGCAACTGTATTAGCTGCATAGGTATTACCGGCATCTTCCTGCGTAGTGTAAGCCCTCAGGAAGAAGTTAGGATTTCGGAGCTCGAGTTTAGCAGTCCAGATATTGAAATCATCTAGCACAAAGCGATCGTTTGCTGTATAAACTGTGCTCCCAAATCCGATATTATATTGCCCAAGAACTTCGTAATTATCATTGATACGGTAATGAAGAGCAGTTCCCAGTTTTAAACTCTCTGTAGTATTATCAACAAATTCTGACTCTCTGAAACCCGGGGCAGAAAAAGCACCTGCGGCACCATCCGGTAACAAGCTTCGAATTGCCGATATCTGAGCAGCCTGAGCCTGTTCTTCCGGAGTAGCTCCCGGCCGCTGACCAGCAGATATTACACCATCAGCGATGCCACCTATGGTAAGGATATCATCACCATAAATATTTACTCCATTAAAAACACGGCGATCTCCTCTTGGATAATCACCCCGCTCAACAATTCCGCTTTGGTCCCTGTAATCCTGTGCTACAAAATCCTGAGCTCTCAGATATGATGCTGTTACTTTGTAAGCAAATTTATTGTTGACCGAATTTCCGTAACGGAAGTCATAACTTTGGTAGAGTGAGGGGTCTTCAACTTCGCTGTCAATATGGTTTACGCCTTGCTTGATGCTAAATGAAAGTCCTTGATAATCAAAAGGACTTTTACTGTTCATCAACAAAATACCATTTAGAGCATTTGGACCATACAGTGCTGAAGCTGAACCAGGAATTAATTCTACACTTTCAAGATCCAGTTCCGAGATTCCCACAATGTTACCAACAGAAAAATTCAAACCCGGAGCCTGATTATCAATACCATCTATTAATTGTACAAATCGGGTGTTCCCATTAGCTCCAAATCCACGAGTATTTATCGACTTAAAAGTTAAGCTTTGTGTACTGAAATCTACACCCTGAAGGTTAGAAATAGCATCATAAAAAGAAGGGGAAGCAGCAGTTTGAATATCTAACACATCCATCTTTTCAATGGATACAGGTGACTTCAAAATACTTTCTTCAACCCTCGATGCCGAAACAACAAAATCTCCTCCTGAAATCAACTCCTCCTCTAATACGATCTCAAGGTCCTCCACAACTGATTCCGTAATTTCTACCCGTTTGGCTTTAAATCCAACAATAGAAACCAATAGTGTAAAAGGCGGATCTTGTTGAACAGTAAGACTAAAAGTTCCATCCGGCTGGGTGGCAGTACCAATTACTCTACCCTCCACACGGATGTTAACACCCGCCAAAGGTTCACCGTTAACATCGGTAACGATTCCGGAAATTTCTGTTTCATCCTCAAGGGGAGTTGATGTATGAGCATATCCTAAAGTGCTCATACATAAGCTGAGTACTAACCCAACTTTTAGTACCTTCTGTATCATTTTATGCATAACAAGATTGTTTAGGTTAAACTTTAAATAGCAAACCCACCGGTTTTAGTCCGACGGAAGCAGTTGTTTTATATGCGTAGCCTGTATTATTTATTAACCAAATAAACGTGTGTTTTGGGGATAAATGCAAGCGCTTCCATTATTTTAATTATGCATATTTTGGATTGAAACTGTATCCTTTCATTTTTACTTAATCTGAACAATCGTAAATCAATGAAGCTTTACAATTATTTTTCACCCTCTGTTTTAGCAAGTCTTATTATATGTATTATTTCGGCCTGTTCGCCTGCTTCCCAAAAAGATCAGTCCAATTCACCAGATCCGGTCCGATATCTCGCATTGGGAGATTCTTATACCATTGGAACCGGTATTGATACGGTGAGAAATTATCCCAATCAGCTTGCTGACTCCCTGGAAATGAGAGGATATGTTATAGACTCAACGGCCGTTATTGCAACAAACGGCTGGACGACCGGCGACCTCAAAAAAGGCATCAAAGCTTCAAACCCGGACTCATCCTACGACATTGTTTCTTTGTTAATTGGAGTAAACAATCAATATCAGGGGCTGGAGTTGGATCTATACAAGGTTGAATTTCGTCAACTTTTAGAACAAGCCATTGCTTTTGCAGGCGCAGACACTTCAAATGTTTGGGTCATTTCCATTCCTAATTATGGGGTAACGCCATTTGGGCAATCCAGAAATCCGGTTGTGATACGGCAGGAGTTGCAGGTGTACAACGATATTGCCCGTGATATTTCCGCTGAATACAACATCCCATTTGTGAATGTAACTCCCATCTCAGAACTTGCTGCTGATGACAGTACCCTCATAGCCCCGGATGACCTTCACCCTTCTGCCAGAATGTATGCCCTGTGGGTGAAAGAAATATTGCCAACGGTGACTCAAATCCTTGATCAAAATGACTGAATTTGACCTTCTGAAGATCGGCTCGAAAAAAGATCCGCTTACCGGCAGAGTGTCCTTTACGGAATCTATTCAATTCAAAATATCCATGGGAATTGTTGTGGCTGCAATCCTCAGTATATCCACTCTTACCCTTCTGGATTTTGATGTCCCCGAATGGGCGAATTTCTTTATTTCTATGGGTACTGTTCTTGGATACAGTTTTGCCTTTATCGCCCTCTTTTTTAGTAGAAATGCCGGATCTGTGAAGATTGACCATGACAAAATTAGCATCACCCCAAAGAAAAATAAAGACGCCTTCCCTAGTTCCCCTATCAATCTGAACGAAAATTCTAAAATCCGACTGAGTGTGATTCAAGCAACTCGGTTTCCCGTTCACAGAACACTGCTTCATGTTGAGATTTTGGGTATTGAAGATCCTTTAGATTTTGGAATAGTTTTGAGAAATAAAAAGAAACATCAGCAATATTATGAAGTATTAGAGAGTTGGTACAGAGCAGGTTACGAGATCAGAGAATTTGATCAACTGGGTAGCCGCGTTTTCAAGTTAAATCAAGGAAAAAATTATGCAGACGTTCAAAAAATCAAACAAGAGTATGGAATTGAGTGGTAATAAGCTGAGCAAAATAACGCTAACTGTCAGTCTTCTTTTTTTCGGGATGAGTTGCACTACACTCGCTCAACAGCCTGTTTCGGAACGGATCATCACCATTAATATGAGCGCTTCCGAAATGTTGCCTGCAGATTTGATCATTTTTAATGTAAACATCAATGCAGAAGGGAAAACTCCACAGGAAGCATATAAATTGCATCAAGAGCGTGAATCGCTGCTGGCAAGTGTACTCAAAGATCTTGATATCAAAGAAGAAAATATTGATTACGAACCGGTGCGTATGAATCGTCGCCAGATAAATGGAAACCGATACAATACCGAGAACCCCGAGTACATTACCGCAACCAATCAGTCGGTGAGCATTACCTTCGAGGATTTTTCGATGTATGAAAAAATTCAGCTTACCCTCATCGAAAATGGCTTTGATTCTTTTAACGGGCAGTTTTCCTCTTCCAAGATCGCCGAAGGCAAAGAAAAAGCATTGATCTCGGCCATCGAAGCTGCCAAAGAACGGGCAGAATTGATCGCCAAAACCTCCGGGGTTGATATCGGCCCGGTATCCAATATTAACTACTCCGATCATTACATCGGCCTGCCTCAAAAAACATCCAGTTCTATGGAAATGATGTCAGCCGCCCGTGATGCCTCCATGATGGATTTCTCCCAAACGGTAGAAGTACGGGCAAGCGTAAGTATTTCCTATTTCATTGAGTGAATAGTGACATAGTTATGAAGTGATTAAGTGATGAAGTAGCTGTCAGAGATGTTTTATCAGAGGCTTCATCACTCTATTACATAATCACTTCATCAAACTAAGGTTGTACTGCATTGACTGCCTCAAAAAACTCAGCTGCTTTTTCTAAACCATTTGTTCCGTTGATCTCGTTGTACCAGTACTGCTCCACCACTTTTTCCCCGGTTTGCATAAGCAGTTGCATGGTACCCTGCGATTTATGCTCGGCAATCACCCAATTTGAGATAATATTATAGTTGAGCCGGTCATTAGCTCCAAATGTTTGGCTTCGATCGAATTCAAAGATTTCTCCTTTCATCACCTTGGTATCCGGATATCCCTCCATTTCTGTAAATGAGACACCCGGATCATCACCACGGCGAATAAACCCTTGTAACACAATTGGCCGTTCTTCTTTTGGCAACTCCTTCATGGCTCGTAAAGCCAAAACTGCCGAGGCCTTATGATGTCCGTGAAAATTCTCGAAAGGCAACATCAGAAACATGAAATCATAATTTCCTTCTTCAAGGATCTGAACCATTCGTTCATGAACCCAATCCTTGTTCCATTTATCGAGGGTTTCTTCCACATCTTCGGTGTAATAAAAATCAGGCTGATCCAGGAAAAAATAATTTCTAATGCCAACGATCTCCCCTCCGGCCATTAATTCCTGCTTGCGAATACCCGGAAGATATTGCCGGCCAATTTCTTCTTTATCCAATTCTTTGTTGTAGATGTAATTTCCAAGCGTAGAATAGGTATAACCGCCTTCACCGTTGGTCATGAGCGCAAGATCCACCTTTCCATTCAACAATTTTGTGGTTTTGAAAACCGTAGCAGAAAATAAAGCATCGTCATCCGGATGAGCGGTAACTAAAAGCACTTTGGGCTGGTAGCTGAGCAGAGAATCCTGTGCAAGTGTTAATGTTGAAATTAAGATCAGAATGGGAAGTAAAAATAATTTTTTCATCTTATATAGTTTAAATTCAAATCATTACAATTTAAGGTTGAAGCCGGAGATTGAAAAAGTATGCATGTATGTAGCGACAGCGCCAACTGTTGGCCTCGTTTACATTAGCATAGGTTCCAGCGTTTGCCAAATGTTATTTGCGATCACTTTGTGTCCTTCTACCGTTGGGTGGATACCGTCAGACTGCATTAGTGCCTCATTCCCTCCCAGTTTGTCTAAAATTCCGGGAATTAGCGGGAGGCCGTTTTCTTCAGCTAAATCAGGATAGATCTGTTGAAACTCACGGGTATATTCTTGTCCCAAATTTGGAGGAACCTGCATGCCTGCAAGAATAATGCGGACGTCGGGATATTTTGTCTGTACTTTATTTATGATCTGCTGGAGGTTTTGCCGGGTATCAGCCAGGTCAATTCCTCTTAAACCATCATTTCCTCCCAATTCCAAAATCATAATATCGATCTCCCGTTGCAGAACCCAATCAATTCGTCGCAATCCGCCGGCCGAAGTCTCGCCACTTAAACCTCCGTTTATCACCTCATAATTTATGCCGGCAGAATCGATTTTGTTTTGTATTAGAGCGGGGAATGCCTTGCTTTTATCAACCCCGAGCCCAGCCGTGATGCTATCCCCAAAAAATAAAATAGTTTTGGAGGAAGCTGATTGCGCATAAGAAGAGATTGATACTATTGAGGCAAAAAAGATCAGCAGTAATTTCATAGAATTATTTGGACAACTTTTAAATTAAGGTGACGTACTCTTTCTCAAATTTTAAAGGAATGTTTCAGTAATAAACCGTTGTTTGTGTCGGTATCATTCAAATCAAATAAGAAACGTGTCAAATATACTCGAAGTACATCAGCTTTTTCGTGAATTTCAGAGCGGCGATAAAACGCTCACTGTGGTCAATGATATCAATTTTTCAATTCCGAAGGGAATATCCTGTGCTATCGTAGGGCCATCCGGTTCCGGTAAGACAACTTTATTGGGGCTTTGCGCGGGCCTGGATCGTCCAACTTCAGGCAGCGTAAATTTAAATGGAATCCCACTCAATCCGCTCAATGAAGACGAGAGAGCACAGGTCAGGAATCAGCATGTGGGGTTTGTTTTCCAGACCTTCCAACTCGTTCCAACCCTTACGGCGCTCGAAAATGTGATGGTTCCGCTGGAATTGCGAGGCGAAGCTACTAAGGAAGTCCGCGAACGTGCTCAAAAACTGCTCGAAAGTGTTGGCCTTGGTGACCGAACTCATCATTATCCTACCCAACTTTCCGGAGGGGAGCAGCAAAGGGTGGCCATCGCAAGGGCATTTATCAATCAACCTAAGATCTTATTCGCGGATGAACCGACCGGTAATCTTGATACTGAAACCGGAGAATACATCGAAAAACTCATCTTTGATTTGAATGAACAACAGGGAACGACCTTAGTTCTGGTTACTCACGATCTGGAACTGGCAAAAAAATGTGACCGGATCATCAAGTTGAAAAATGGTCAGATCTTTGAGGATTCTCAAGCAGAACCAAAACCTGAAACTGCGGCTGAATCCCTATGAGTAAACGATCTAACTCCTGGGTATGGACCCTGAAAATGGCCTGGCGTGATTCACGCTCAAACCGGTCTAAACTTTTTTTATTCATGGCTGCCATTATTGTCGGGGTTGCGGCACAGGTGGCAATCACATCATTCCGTGCCAATTTGAACCAAAGTATCGAAAACCAAGCCAAAGAATTACTTGGTGCCGATCTTGAAGTAGAACGAAATGCACCCTTTCAAGATGAGTTACAAGCTGTATTAGATTCGCTGGGCGGCGAGGTATCAACCGCCTTAAAGTTCAACTCCATGGCGTATTTTCCTTTAAATGGGAATACGCGCCTCTCTCAGATCTCAGCCGTTGAAGGGAGTTTTCCATTTTACGGTGAGTTAATCACAGAACCTGCCTCGGCGGCTCAAACCTTTCAGCAAAACGGAACCGCGCTGGTTGATGAACCGGTTATGCGGCTTTTTGAACTTGAACCCGGAGATTCAGTCAAGATCGGGCAGGTTACCTATGAAATCGGAGGAACGCTGATTGAGATTCCCGGTCAACCTGTGGCTGCGTCTTTCTTTGGGCCCCGAATTTTCATCCCGAAGAAAAGTGTAGAACAAACCGGTTTATTGCAGCGAGGCAGCAGGCTTGAATATGTTTCCTGGCATAAATTTCCCGCCGGTACCGATATGGCCTATGTGGATGATCGTCTCGATCAACTTCGGGATGAACAAGGACTTCGCTTTGGTTATGACACGGTGGATGAGCGGGAAGAAGAAGTGGGTGAAGCGATTTTATATCTCTCCAATTTTTTAAACTTAATTGGTTTTATTGCTCTGCTATTAGGTGGAATCGGAGTTGCCAGTTCTATATTTGTTTACATCAGGCAAAAGATAAATACCGTTGCAGTACTTCGTTGTGTGGGGGTATCTTCAGATCAAGCCTTGATGATCTACTTAATACAAGCCGCAGGAATGGGTTTGATCGGCTCTGTACTTGGAGCACTTTTTGGTTCTCTCATTCAATTTTACCTGCCGGTTTTGGTGCAAGACTTCTTACCGGTGGATATCGAATTGTTCATTTCATGGTCTTCTGTTGGGATTGGGGTCGGCACCGGACTGCTCATTTCTATTTTATTTGCCCTCTTTCCATTATTGGCCGTCAAAAAAATATCTCCTCTTTACTCATTAAGAAGCATTAGCATAAACCTGGTTGAACTTCTGACAACGCAGACTAAAGTATTGCTTTCTGTAACCCTTTTGGTATTTGTAACAGGCTATGCCTGGTTGATGATCGGTGAGATAGTACCCGCATTGTTTTTCACATTGGGGCTGATTGCCTGCCTTACGCTGCTGACCGGTTTTGCAAAGCTGATCATGAAAGGTTCCCGGCGATTTTTACGAGCGGGTTTTTCCTATGAATTAAGACAAGGGTTAGCCAATTTATACCGTCCGAATAATCAAACTACGACCTTGCTGCTAACCTTCGGGCTTGGAGTCACTATGATCAGTTCATTGTATCTCACCCAGGATATGCTGCTCTCACAAATTGATTTCGGGGATGAGAGCGACCTCCCGAACCTGGCGTTGTATGATATTCAATCCGATCAAAATGATGGTGTAAATGAGATCATCTCTGCAAGTGGACATGAAATTCTTCAGAATGTACCGATCGTCACCATGCGCATTCAGTCTATCAACGGGATGAGCCCCGAAGAACTTCGGGAAGACACCACCACTAACCCTCGCGGTTGGGCCTTGAACCGGGAATATCGCTCTACTTACCGGGATTCTTTACTTGAGACTGAAACTTTGGCCAGTGGAGAATGGATTGGCCGGGCAGATGGATTTAATAATATTGTCCCAATTTCCGTGGAAGCAGATCAAATGGAAGACCTTGATGCTTCCCTTGGCGATACACTGACATGGGATGTGCAGGGAATACCAATTCAGACCTACATTGCCAGTACCCGCACGGTAAAATGGGATCAACCCTCCCCTAACTTTTTTGTCGTATTTCCGGCCGGTGTCTTGGAAAGTGCACCTCAGTTTTTTGCTACTACCATCAATACCGGAAGCCGTGAATCTTCGCTGAGACTACAACAAGAGCTCGTGCAAGCTTATCCTAATGTTTCAGCCATTGATGTGGGCCTTGTTTTTGAAACCGTTCGTGAGTTTTTGGATAAAGTTACTTTTGTAATTCAGTTCATCGGGCTTTTTAGCATTATAACCGGCCTCATTGTGTTGGCTGGTTCGGCCGCCACTTCAAGGTTTCAGCGAATACGGGAAGCTGTTTTACTGCGAACATTAGGAGCAGCAAAAAAACAGGTTGTGAAAATACAGGTCATAGAATACGCACTTTTGGGGATCATGGCTTCCATTACCGGATTGATCCTGTCTGTAGGGGCCAGTATCCTGATCGGAAATTTCTATTTCGAAATTGATTTCGTGCCCAACTTCTACATCATTGGCGTTGAAATCCTGATCTTAACGGCATTAGTATTGCTCATTGGCCTTCTGAACACAAGAGGGGTTCACAACAAACCTCCACTGGAAGTTTTACGAGCTGAAGTGGCTTAGAATAAAATTTGGTTACAAAATCTTATATCTGATTGACTCATTTTCTACTACCAAAACATAAGGATACTAAGGTTCACTAATTTTTTGACTCATCCCCCTTATTGGTTTTCGGGGCATATTTAATATTCAAACTTACATTCTATTATAAATCCCAAATGGTATTGGAGTTAGTTTTTTAATTTGCTACAAACCCTTTTGTCCATTACCCTTAGAAAAAAACCAGATTAGCATGGTAAAAAAGATTACAAAGCGACTTCCCATTCCCCATTTCCTAAAGCAAAGAAAGAGCTTTAAAAAACCTGGTCAAGCCCCCGGTACCCTGCATTTTACCGGAGAAAAAAGGCTCGAACACATCACTATGAACCTCTATGATTATGATGTAGATCAGTTGGGAGAATATGACATCACAGAGATCGAAGAAAGTAAACCCTATCTTGAATCCCCTTCAAAAACATGGGTTAATGTATGTGGTCTTCACGATGTAGAAAAGCTAAAGCACATCTGGAGCTATTTTGAATTGCATCCCCTTATTCAGGAAGACATCATACATACCAACCAGCGTGCCAAGATCGAAGAATATCCGGAACATATGTTTTTTGTACTGCGAATGATGAGCTTTGTTGAAGAAACGGGCGACTTGAATGTGGAACAGGTAAGCATTGTGCTCTCAAAAAACAGTGTATTATCCTTTCAAGAGGATGATTTTCCCATCTTTGAGCCCGTTTTGCACAGGTTGCGCAATAGTGCCCCAAGACTTCGCAAAGAAGGACCAGATTACCTCGCCTATGCCCTGATAGACACGGTTGTAGACCATTACTTTAAGGTGATGGAAAAACTTGGAGATGAGATCGAGATCCTGGAAGAGAAGATATTGGAGGACTTTGATGATACTATCCCCGAACAGATCCATGCATTACGCCGAAAACTTATTTATTTCAGAAAAGCACTTTGGCCCTTAAGAGACAGCTTAAATACACTTCTTCGGGAAGAATCGCACCTAATAAATGAAGAAAATAAGATCTACTACCGAGACGTACACGACCACTTGGTTCAAATCATAGACGGACTTGAAAATTACCGCGATATGGTATTGGGCATGCTGGATATGTATATGAGCCAGGTAAGCAATAAGATGAACGAGGTTATGAAAGTACTCACTATCATTGCCACGATTTTTATTCCTCTTACTTTTATTGCAGGAATATATGGAATGAACTTTCAGTATATGCCCGAGCTATCTGTTCGCTGGGCGTATCCGGCCGTTTGGGTTGTTATGATTTCTGCTACCGTAGTGATGATCTACTACTTTAGAAAGAAAAACTGGATATAAAAAAAGACCTCAATCAAGAGGCCTTTTCTAACTAACTACGGAGTTTACATTTTGGATCTATGGATCTACTACTATGTACTCTTGATCAAAATAAAAATCTTATCCCTGCCATTACTTTTATAGCTTTAATTTCATGATCTATGGTTTCGGATCGAGCTATTCCTCCATCTTCGTAATCAAAGTACGAATATGCTACTGAACGGTCCGACCAAAATGAATATTGCCCCATCACGTCAAACACAATGCTATTGGTAATATTTGTGCTTAACCCGGCTGATAATATATTTTTGGTTGCCTCATAAACAGAACTTTTACCGGGTAAATAGCCATATCCCACCTTCAGCTTTAAGTCATCATTCACTGAATAACCTATCCCCATTTTTAGGTTAGCCGTTAGCTTATATTGAGCTTCCACGAATGCAGCAATCTCATCCTGTCGTTCTCTTAGCTCAACTTCATCAATAAAACCCAGATCATTGCCGGAAATAAAATCTAACCGAATGTTAGAATAATCCGTTAACTCACCTGCTATGGAAAGATCAAATTTACCCATATCGGTGAAGGTCAATCCGGCCTTTATTTCCCCGGGTTTCTTAATGCGATACTCGTAAGCCCCATCGCTGGCAAAATCAGATTGAAATGGAGTTGAGCCGTCGTCAAGTTCTGTGGTAATGGATGAATAATATTCTTCCTGAACTACCAGTGTTGAAGGAAATAAGTAACTTGCCCCCACACTTACATTCGGATTAAATTTATAAATGAATCCTGCCCGAAAAGCGAAACCGAAGATATCTGAATCTATTTCGTCAGAAGTGAGGATATTATCTACATCTGTAAATTCCCCTTCCGTGTCAGAGGGAATGAATTCGGCGTTGTAATCATTGAATTCATCCAATTCAAGAAAGTCTCTGCGATATCTATAAGTACCGGAGGTAATGCCAGCTGAAATTCCCAAAAACAAATTCTTTTGAAACTCCGTCCCAAAAAAGACTGAGTATTCACCAATATTTGTTGATTGAGTGATTTCGGCTTCCTGGGTAATACCCGGATAGGTATTAAATCCTATTCTAAAAATAGACTCCCTGTAGGTAGCATCTACATCTCCCCAATCGGTGGCATAGGTATTATATGCGATTTCATAATAATCGCTATCGGGTTCCCTAAATTCATCCGTAATCGTACTTTCATTATTTCTTGCGCTCAACCTGCTTGTACTTCTCATATTGGTTAACCGGTTGTACCCCCCTCCAAAAACAAAGCTCCCCTGCGTTGTAGGTAACTTGTATATCACTCCTACATCACCAAAACCGAGGTTATTATTTTCAGCAACAATTACATTTTCTTTGTAATTATTCTCCGATTCTACGTCAGAATTGTATAATCCAAAGCTGAAAGCACTCTTATCCAGAAGAGCAACACTTGCGGGATTATCCACATAGCTACCAAAACCATAAGCTGAGGAGACCGAAGGCATAAAACCATTAGCGGCATCGCCATTAAAATTTTGTGTACTGAACTGCAATGCCAGGTTTGCATAAGATGAAGGCTGATTTCCGTCCTGGGCCTGTATGGATTTCACCAACAGTAAGGGGGCTATCAGAAGAAATAATATTTTCTTCATGAGCATATTAAATGGTAATTATAATTGGGGGAATGTGGAGTCTTTCAGTTTCCGCCGCGGCTTCGCTTACTTGAGCTTGAAGAGCTGCGACTTCTGCTTCCCGATGATTTACTTGACGAAGAACTTCTGGAAACCTTTGAACTTCTTGATGAAGACTTTGATGAACTACTTCTTACTCCTTTGTTTCTACCAGAGGAAGAACTTACAGACCGAAATCTTTTATCATTATATGAGTTAACATCAAATTTTTCATAGTTATAATTTGATCTGGTCTTAAAAAGATCAAAAATGCTTGATCTTCTTGAATTGAAATCTGGTCTTGAAATTTGTCTTGCAGGGATTGTGAATGTTCGACTCCTGACATCCGACACATTGATATCTCTTACCGAGGTTTGTCCAAAGCTGGATTGGTAATTATTCCGGTCTCTTGCGCGGCTTTTCCCACTATCGCCATTAGAAGATCTTTTACCTACCGATGAACCATTGCCACGACTTCTGCTATCATTCCCTGATGAACGTGATTTACCTATTGATGAACCCCGACTTCGCCCTACGGTTCCGGATGAATTTCGTCCAACCGAGCTTCCGTTTGTTATTCTACTACGGGTTCCGCTGTTGGCGGTACGGGTACGTGTAATGCCGTTACTGCGAGATCTTATATCTCCGCTATTCCGGTTAAGGCTACTGCTGCCACGGGTTCTGTACTCATCTCTATTGACCAGCCTGCTGTTGCGAGGACCTTTTCTGTAAAGGTCTGCACTTCTACTATATTTCCTGTTCCAATTGTAATTATTATAAGAAACATAGTATCCATAATATGGATTATAGCCCCAATAATAATCACCATAATAAGGACCGTAGTAGCCCCAATTGTTATACAAACCGGCATAAAATCCAGATTGATAAAAACTTCCAAATCCAAACCAGAAGTAAGAATAATATCTTGGATAATGGTAGAAGTTGTAATAATCAAATGCACCGGTATAACCTCGAAGGTACCGATAACGGTCTATGCTAAAGCGGGCACTGAAAGGGAAATAACCGCTACCCAGCCACCCATCAGAATATCCTGTTGAATAGCCATCGGCAAATCCATCATGATATCCTTCCCAATAAAGCTTGTTTGCGTAATGTTCCTCATACCACTTCCGAACTTCATAATTTTGATAATAGATACCCATTTCTTCGAGTTCCATTTGCATGAGTAAAGCCTCTTCTTCAGGACTTAATTTTTCCTCACTATTGTCCGCTTCATGAGCTGTTTGATTTTTGTATTCGTCCCATGAATAATTAGCGGAATAAGACACATCATCAATGGGAAACTGATCGTATGTGCGGAACTGAGTGTAACACCCGGTTAATAGAAAAGGAAGTATTAAAAGAAATAAACGGTGCGATATTGATTGTGACTTCATCTCAGTTACCTCGCTGGGGCTTTGGGTTTGCTTCTGCGATTAAAATAGACATCCTGCTCCTTACATTTTATCACATGATGATGTTAATAAGAGACTAAATCTCGCCTCGAAGCGATTTTGCAATGACTTCTGCCTTAGAATTAACATGCAATTTTTTATAGATGTTTCGAATATGCGCCCGAACGGTGTCGATAGAAATATCGTAGCGGTCGGCGATCATTTTATAACTTAGTCCATCTACCAATCCATTTACGATATCTTGTTCGCGATTGGTGAGCATACTGTCTTCATTTTTCTTGGGAGCTTCTTCGTTAAAATGAGAGATCACTTTGCGCGCTATTTGCGGAGACATTGGGGCTCCTCCTTTGAGCAAGTTTTCTATAGATTCTTTGATCTCAGGAAGAGAAGTGTGTTTCAACAAATAACCGGAAGCTCCCGCTTTAAGAGAATCAAAGATCTTGTGGGAATCATGATATACGGTGAGCATTATAATCTCGATTTCCGGGTACTTTGACTTAATAACTTCCATGCCTTTTATGCCAGACATGCCTGGTAACTGTATATCCATCAACATCACATCCGGCCGTTGATGCTCATCCAGATACTCCAGCATCTCTTCCACTGAATCAACGGCTACCGGGCAGGTCATTCCATCTTGCATATCCAAATATCTTTGTATCAGATCCCTGATCTTCTTGTTGTCTTCTACAATACCTATAATTGCCATAACATCTCCTTAGTTAGCGTTTAACGTTCCCTCAACTTTTATGGTGAATCCATTCTCCGTGTCAATAGTAATATTTGCTCCAATCCGTTTCGCTCGCATATCCATGTTACGCAAACCATGACCGGTTTTCTTAGTGCCTTTTCCTGAAGTGCCATTATCCGTGATCTCAAATACAAAATTTCCGTGATCATTTTCCATCTTTATGTCTACCTGATCACCGTTTGAATATTTCGCAATGTTGTTAACAGCTTCCTTAAAAATCAGATACACATTTTCCTTCACCGACACCGGAAGCTTATTATCCATATTAAGCTCCTCAAAATCATAATTTACCACCATATTCTTATGTTCAAGAGTGTGGAGAATGTAATCCTGCATGCGGTCTGTAAGGTCACCAAGGGTATCATTTCGGGCATCAATCGACCAAACTATATCATCCAGGCTGGAAACAATTTTACGGCTTTGCTTTCCGATCTGCTCTAATGATTTCTTTATTTCCGGATCGGCTCCACCTGCCAACAAAAAATCGGACTGCAATGCTATTTCTGTCAGGCTGCCTCCAACATCATCGTGCAAATCACTGGCAATACGCACCCGCATTCGTTCAATATCGATCATTTTACGTGCGCGATAGTAGTTATAAAAGAGATAAATGATGCCCACAATTACAAGAATGATCAATATCCAAAACCACCATTGCATCCAAAATGGAGCGGTAATACTAAACCGAACCTCTTCAACTTCTTCGCTCCAGGCTCCGTTGATATTTCGGGCATGTACTTTGAAGACATAATCTCCGGGCGGCAGTGAAGGATACTTAACCAAGCGATCAGAGGTCTGTTGCCAGTCAGGGTCGATACCACTTAATTTATATTCATAAAGAATCTGATTTGGCGCTGTAAAATTTATCCCTGCATATTGTATCTCGAGGTAATTTTCTTCATGAGATAATATGAATGGCTTTCCTGCCTGATACTGTCTTCCGGAAGCTATGATTTCTGTTATATGAACTTTTGGAGGCACCGGATTTCCTTCATAGGAATCAGGATCGAACCTGCTAAATCCTTCTACTGTCCCAAAATAGAGCTTCCCCGAACGGTCTTCATAAACTGCACCTAAATTGAGTTCATCGGCAATAAGCCCCTGTTCTGTATTCAATACCTTGAAGGCCGAAGCCCTGTCCGCTTTTTTACGGCCGAAGTAGATATCTGCATCAAAACGGACAACCCCATTGGTCGTGCCAATCCAGAAAAGTCCGTCTTTTCCCTGATGTATAAAGTAACACACATCGTCAGGGAGTCCATCATTTCGGGTAATGCTTTGGAACTTGAGTCCATCAAACCAGGCAATTCCTCCGAATGTTGATGCCCAAATAGTGCCTTCATCATCTTTTTCAAGGTTCATCACCGCATTGTTTGGGAGCCCTTCCTGAATTGCAAAACTCTGAAATTCCCCATCTTTATACCGGGTAATACCACCGTAAGTACCAATCCATATTGAGCCATCATCTCCCTCTACTGAAACGAGGACACGATTACTTACCAAACCATCGCCCACCGAAATCTGTTCAAACTGTTCCCCATTATAGCGTATGATTCCATCATCATAAGTACTTATCCAAAAGACTCCTTCCGAAGTTTCCATAATATTTCTCACCCGGGGATATGGAAATGTTTCTGCATCAAAGACCTTCACTTCTCCCTGCTCTATATATGCAAGGCCGTCCCCCATGCCCACCCAGGTGCGCTGTTTTGAATCCCGGAATAAAGTATAGATCTGATTATCGGGAAGGTCTTCATTTAAACTATGATCTATAAATATATCATTCTGCAGGGCGGCTATCCCGCCACCAAAAGTGGCAATCCAAATGACCCCATTTTCATCTTCAGAAAAGGAAGTCACCAGATTATTTGGCAAACCCTGTTCATTGTTATAATTAGCTACATAGTCTCCCAGAAAAAGATTAACGCCGCCGCCATACGTCCCAAACCAAATATGGTCTTCATTATCCTTTAGTGCAGATTGTATGATCTTGGCTGAAAGTCCGGATTCAACGGTATAATTTTTAAATCCTGAACCATCAAAAAAGCTTACTCCTTCTTCCGTGCCAATCCAAACACCCTCCTCTCCGTCTATTGTGATCGTTTGAACCAAATTATTCACAAGTCCTTCATCGGTAGTAAAGTTTTTGAATTCTCCCAAGTTATAATAAAGTAAACCGTCCCTGGAACCTATCCAAACACCACCATTCGGGTCAGCTTTGATAGTTCGGATCCTTTCATTTCTGAGTCCGTTTTCCCGGGTTAAATTCACAAAATTGCCATCTTTTAGTATCGTGATTCCTGCCCGTGTACCAAACCAAAGTTCTCCGTTTGGTCGTTCTTCGATAGCACGAATCCTGTTATCAACCAATCCATTGAGGGTCGTATACTGGGTCAAGAATTCTTCCCCGTCATATTGCCATACCCCATTACCATCGGTTCCAAACCATAAATTACCGGCTTTATCTTCAAAAATAGAAATGACAGTAGTCGTATTTAACGGTTCCAAAACAGGCTTGGATTGTATACTGTCTGCATTCAGGTAATTCACTCCTCCTTCTGAACCAATCCAGATCTTCCCGTCCCGAGATTTATGAAGAGAACGAATTCGACTACTGTTAAGCCCATCATTTTCGAAGTAGGTCTGAAACCGGATCCCATCAAACTTATTTAACCCAAAACCGGTGCCTAACCAAATATAGCCATCATCATCCTGAACCATGTCATACACCACCGACTCGCTTAGTCCTTGCTCAATAGAAAAGGTTCGGAATGGATAACGTTGCGCTTCCGCAAGCTGAAAAATCCCAATCAGCAGAAATATGATAAGTTGTATTTTTTTCATGTCGGATAAGTTAACGCAAAGCTTGGGAGATTAGTAGTCCATAATTTTCAGCCAATAAAAAAGCCGCATTCAACTTAATGAATGCGGCTTTCCAACTTAATGAAGCTTAAGATTATTCTTCTTCGTCAGAATTATCTTCGTTAGCTTTTTTCTTTGCTTTGGCAGCGTCAGCTTTTTTCTGAGCTTCTTCGCGCTCTTGCTTTTCCATATCAGCTTTCAATGCTGCTAATCCGGACATTTCACCAAGAGTAGGTGCGCCTGTTTCCATATCGGCTTCTTCTACTTTTTTCTTGGCTTTCTTAGCCTTGGATTTGTCAGAGTCGAGCTGACTGAGTTCGATGTTCTTGCTTTGCTCATCGAAGTTCAGAACAAAAGCGTCTTCTACTTTGTCGCCTTCTTTATACTCAGCTTCAACTGATTTGCTGTAATTCAAGAATGCTTCAACACCTAAAGGTAGCTTCACAAATACACCTTTATCGGTAGTTTTCACTACTTCACCATCAACTTTGTTGCCGGGAGCGTATTCTTCAGCATATTTCTTCCAGGGATTGTCTTCCACTTGCTTGTGTCCAAGAGTGATTCGACGGTTATCAAAATCGATTCCAAGAATCACCACTTCGATCTCCTGATCCTTATCAACCACTTCATTTGGATGGTCAACTTTCTCTGTCCAGCTTAGGTCAGAAACGTGGATCAAGCCGTCGATACCTGGCTCAAGTTCAACAAATACACCAAAGTTGGTGAGGTTGCGAACAACGCCGGTATGCTTGGAGCCAACCGGGAAGCGATCTTCAATATCAGCCCATGGATCATCCTCAAGCTGCTTCACACCGAGAGAAATTTTCTTCTCTTCTTCGTTGATGTTCAGCACAATACATTCTACGATGTCGTCCTTCTCTACTAATTGAGATGGATGCTTAATGTGTTGTGTCCATGACATTTCAGAAATGTGGATCAGGCCTTCAACACCTTTTTCGAGCTCGATGAATGCACCGTAATCTGCGATAGAAACTACACGGCCCTGAACTTTCATGCCTTCAGGATATTTCTCGTTGATAGCTTCCCACGGGTGCGGTTGCAGTTGCTTCAATCCAAGAGATACTCGCTTGCTCTTCTCGTCAAAGTCGATAACGGCAACGTTCATGCGCTGATCGAGCGATACGATCTCGTTTGGATCATCCACACGTCCCCAAGAAAGGTCGGTAATGTGCAACAGGCCGTCAACGCCACCAAGGTCGATGAATACACCGAAGTCGGTAATATTTTTAACGGTACCTTCGAGCACCTGACCGGCTTCGATGGTTTCGAGAATTTCTTCACGCTGCTCCTCAAGATCAGACTCAATAAGTGCGCGGTGAGAAACAACAACGTTCTCGGCAGCCATGTTGAGTTTAACAACCTGAAACTCCATGGTTTTACCTACATAAGCATCAAAGTCGCGAACCGGGCGCACGTCAATTTGTGAGCCAGGCAAGAAGGCATCGATTCCCATCACATCCACGACCATACCACCTTTGATACGTCGCTTGATGTAACCTTCGATAATATCGCCATTTTCGTGAGATGCTTCGATTTTCTCCCAGGCATGCAGGATGTCGGCTTTTCGGCGGGAAAGGATCAGCTGTCCTTCTTTGTCTTCTACGCGATCGAGGAACACATCGATCTCGTCGCCGGGCTCCATTTCTTCCAGGGCTTCATTCGAAAACTCATTGACCTGGATAATACCTTCTGATTTGAAACCAATGTCAACAACAACGTATTTCTCATCAACAGAAACTACACGGCCGGTAACAATTTCTTTCTCTTCAATTTCATTGAGGGTATTTTCGTACATACCCACCATTTCTTCGTATTCTTCATCTGAATATTCATCAGAAGGGCGTTGGAGATCTTCAATATTGTACACTTCTCCTTCAACATCCCCGGAAAATACGTGCGTCAGAGTTTCTTCTTCACTCTCTCTTTCTTCAGCTTCTTCCGCTGTTTCTTCATTTTCTACTGCTTCAACTTCTTTTGTTTCTGTCTCTGAAGTTGATGCTTCATCCGTAGTTTCTTCGGCAGTAGCTGTAGTTTCCTCAACCGTTTCTTCGGCTGCTTCTTGTTCTTGTTGTTCTTGTTTTACTTCTTCAGTCATTACGTTTTGGTTATTGGTTTACCTCACAATTGACTTTCAACTGTGGGATAAGTTTAAAGTTTAAGTTTTCTGTTGTGAAATTAATTGTTCGATCTTCTGGCAAATGAAAGCAACCTGCTCATCAAAAGTCATATCCGATGTATCTACTAAAATAGCATCATCGGCTTGTTTCAAAGGATCTGAACTTCGGTTTGAATCTGTATCATCCCGTTGAGTGATGTTCTGTTTCACTTCTTCGAGTGTTACATTCTTTCCGTTTGCCCTAACTTCTTCATAACGGCGCTGAGCCCGGGTTTCCAAGTCAGCAACCATATAAAATTTTAGAGCTGCATCGGGAAATACTGCAGTACCAAGATCCCGACCGTCAGCGATATAGACATTAGATTTAACAACTTCTCGCATTAAATCATTTACATACTTCCTGACATCAGGATTTGAAGCTACATCGCTTACATGTTTTGAAACTTCCATTGAACGAATCTCATCACTTACATCCTGATCATTTAGGATGGCATGAAATTTTCCATCTTTGAAATGAAATGAGATTTTGCTTTCTTCCAACCGGTCAAAGAACGTTTGGTAATCTTTATCGGCGTTCAAAAAAATTAGCGTAGCCACTCGGTACAAAGCTCCCGAGTCAAGAAATTGAATCTGAAGTTTTGCCGCTACGGCTTTTGCTGTTGAACTTTTTCCTGACCCTGCGGGCCCATCGATTACCACTATCATAACAGATCAGCTAAATTAAACTTATCTTGTTAATTATTCAATCAATTCTTGTTTAATATTTTCATAACTCTTAATTTTGGATTCTCGATAAAAATCGGGTAATACCAAATCAAAAAGCACAGTTTACCAATGCCAATTACCAAACAAGCCAAAAAACGAGTTCGTCAGGCTGAGAAAAACAGAAAGCACAATCGTGCGCGCCGCTCAAAAATGAGAGAACTGGTTAAGAATGTGTATGAAATCAACGATAAAGCGGAAGCAGAAAAAGCGCTTAAAGACGCTATTTCTTTTCTCGACCGAATGAGCGTAAAAGGTATTATTCACAAGAATAATGCTGCACGCAAAAAAGCTCAGCTCACGAAGTACGTTAACAACCTATAAATATATTGACGGATGGCCAATCCCGAATCAAAAGCATTGCTCGTCATTTTAGATGGATTCGGGTTGGCTGAAGATCCGAGCGTCAGCGCCGTGGATCAAGCTGACACTCCTTTTATAGATTCCCTCTTCCAAAACAATCCACATTCTAAACTTTCTGCAAGTGGAGAAAATGTAGGCCTCCCGGATGGACAATTTGGGAATTCTGAGGTGGGCCACCTTAATATAGGAGCCGGACGAATTGTTTGGCAAGAATTGTCCCGCATCAACAAAGCCATTAAAGACGGTTCTTTTTTCAAGAATGAAGAACTTCTTACTGCAGCTGAGAAAGCCAAATCCCAAAATAAGATCCATCTTATGGGATTATTTTCGGATGGAGGCGTTCATAGTCATAATGAACATCTTTTTGCACTTCTTGAACTTTGTAAAAATCACGGGATCGACAACGTGAATGTTCACGCATTTACCGATGGCCGGGATACCTCTCCACAAGGAGGAATTGAATACGCCCGGGAATTTGAAGCTAAAGCCAAGGAGATCGGAGTTGGAAAACTTGCATCGGTTGTGGGACGTTATTATGCAATGGATCGTGATAACCGCTGGGAACGTATCAAACTTGCCTACGATTTGCTGGTTCACGGGAAAGGCGAAAAATTCAACTCTGCTGAGGAAGCCTTTCAAGCCACGTACAAAAGTGATGTAACCGATGAGTTCATCAAGCCTGTTCTTTTGGATGGTTCTCCGGAGTCACGTATTCAGAAAGGTGATGTTGTGATATTCTACAATATTCGCGGAGACCGGGCCCGGCAAATTTCACGAGCTCTCAATGAAAAGGGATTCGATGAGTTTGATGTGGAAAAACTTGACCTGCATTACACCACTTTTACTTCTTACGATAAAACTTTTGAATTTGCCCATGTCGCATATCCTCCCCAGGATTTGAAAAACACGATGGGCGAGTGGATCAGCAAACAAGGACTTAAACAATTCCGAATAGCAGAAACCGAAAAGTATCCACATGTCACCTACTTTTTTAATGGTGGAGTGGAGACTCCGAATGAAGGCGAAGATCGTATTGTGATTCCCAGCCCGAAAGTGGCAACTTATGACCTTCAGCCTGAAATGAGTGCTGAAAAGGTAGCGGATACGCTGATAGAAAAACTGAGTTCTGAAGAGTATCAATTTATAGTACTCAACTTTGCCAATCCTGACATGGTAGGCCACACCGGTGTTATGGAAGCAGCTATTAAAGCCGTAGAAACCGTTGACAAGCAACTCAAGAGAGTAATTGAAACAGCCAATGCACACGGATACCGATCATTGATTATAGCCGATCATGGGAATGCCGATTGCATGATCAAGGAAGATGGGAGTCCGCACACCGCACATACTACCGCTTTGGTACCCGCGATTGTTGTCAATTATCCCGAAAATATTACACTGAGAGATGGGATTCTTGCGGATGTTTCGCCTACTATTCTGAAACTCATGGGATTAGAGAAACCGGAAGAGATGACCGGTTCTTCATTATTTTAATACAATCCGTTGGCATTTAGTTTGCATTTACTTTTCCGCGCTACTACCTTCGAGTAGTAATGAACTAAAGCTGCGTTTTGCACGTTTTTTTATCTGAATTACAGAAAAATTATTTTCAAAAAAAGCACGTAAGGAACTCGTCAGATGGAGGGAAATTTTTCAAGCAAAGTTCGTGATGTTATCCAATTCAGCCGGGAGGAAGCTCTTCGGCTCGGACATGATTACATTGGAACCGAGCATTTAATATTAGGTATCGTTCGCTTAGGAGATGGCGTGGCTGTTCGAATTCTCAAGAATTTAGACTGCGACCTCTTTAAACTGAAAAAAACGATTGAGGATACGGTTAGAGGTACCGGTGGCTCTGTACAAGTCGGAAATATTCCGCTTACCAAACAAGCAGAAAAAGTTTTACGCATCACTTATCTCGAAGCTAAGCTCTACAAAAGTGATACAATTGGTACTGAGCATTTACTATTGTCGCTGCTCAGAGATGACGAAAATATAGCTGCACAGATCTTGCAGCAGTTTAGTATTTCCTATGATGCCGTTCGCGAGGAACTCGACCTCATCATTTCAGGGAAATCCCGGGAAGAGCCAAATGATGCCTCTTCCATGACCGCAAGTGCTTCCACTTCAAAGGGATCATCATCCGGTTCCGGAAGCTCAAGAGAAAAGAAAATGGAAAAATCAAAAACACCGGTTCTCGACAACTTTGGCCGAGACCTTACTGAAATGGCCGAAGAAGGCCGCCTCGACCCTATTATTGGCCGGGAAAAAGAAATTGAACGTGTGGCCCAGGTATTGAGCCGACGCAAGAAAAATAACCCCGTTCTTATTGGTGAACCGGGTGTGGGTAAAACCGCTATCGCTGAAGGATTAGCCACCCGCATTGTTGAACGAAAAGTATCGCGGGTGCTCTATGACAAACGTGTTATTGCATTGGACTTGGCCGCTCTGGTGGCCGGAACCAAATATCGCGGGCAGTTTGAGGAGCGCATGAAAGCGGTTATGACAGAACTCGAAAAAACCGATAATGTCATCCTTTTTATTGATGAACTTCACACTATTGTTGGAGCCGGCGGCGCAAGTGGCTCACTGGATGCTTCCAACATGCTGAAACCTGCTTTGGCTCGCGGTGATGTTCAGGCAATTGGAGCAACCACGCTCAACGAATATCGACAGTTTATTGAGAAAGATGGCGCCCTGGAACGACGTTTTCAGAAAATCATGGTTGATCCGACTACTCCTGAAGAAACCATCGAAATTCTCAACCAGATCAAACCCAAGTACGAAAAGCACCACAGTGTTCACTTTACGGATGATGCTATTCAGGCTTGCGTTAAACTCACCGATCGCTATGTAACCGATCACTTCCTTCCCGATAAAGCCATAGATGCTTTGGATGAAGCCGGTGCTCGTGTTCACCTGTCTAACATTACGGTTCCTCAAAATATCATCGACCTTGAAGAAGAGATCGAAAAAACCAGCGAAGAGAAAAATTCGATGGTTAAGAAACAGCGTTTTGAAGAAGCTGCCCGACTCCGTGATAAAGAGAAACGCCTGATCGAAGAATTGGAGATGGCTCAGCGTGAATGGGAAAAAGAATCTGAAAACATCATTTATGATGTAAATGAAGAAGATGTAGCTTCCGTAATCGCTATGATGAGCGGTGTTCCTGTAAATAAAATCACTCAAAAAGAAGGACAAAAACTCCTCAAGATGAAGGAAAGCCTGTCCGGAAAAGTGATTGGTCAGGAAGAGGCTATCATCAAACTAACCAAAGCTATTCAAAGAACACGGGCCGGATTGAAAGACCCTTCTCGTCCTATCGGTTCTTTTATCTTCCTCGGGCCTACCGGTGTGGGTAAAACCGAAATGGCAAAAGTTCTGTCCAAGTATTTATTTGATAAAGAAGACACGCTTATTCGCATCGACATGAGTGAGTACATGGAGAAATTCTCCGTTTCTCGCCTGGTGGGAGCGCCTCCGGGCTATGTTGGATATGAAGAAGGGGGTGTACTGACTGAGAAAGTCCGCCGCAAACCATACAGCGTAGTTCTGCTGGATGAAATTGAAAAAGCCCATCCGGATGTATTTAACATCTTGCTACAAGTGCTGGATGATGGAATCCTTACCGACAGCCTCGGTCGTCGCGTTGATTTTCGAAATACGATTATCATCATGACTTCCAATATTGGGGCTCGTGACATCCGCAACATGGGTAAAGGAATCGGTTTTGATACGGATGATTCTGCTTTCGATTATGCCAAGATGAAATCCACAATTCAGGATGCGCTGAAAAAAGTTTTCAACCCGGAATTCCTGAACCGTATTGATGATGTTATCACTTTCCGTCCGCTTGAGAAGGAAGATATCTTCAAGATCATCGATATCATGAATGAAGATCTGTTCAAGCGAATCAAAGAGCTTGGATATGAGATTGATGTCACCAAAGCAGCTAAAGAATTCATCACGGATAAAGGGTTTGACCAAAAATATGGAGCCCGCCCGCTGAAGCGAGCGATTCAGAAATATATTGAAGATCCGCTTGCTGAAGAATTACTTGAGAACGAACATCACGAAGGTTCGGTGATCAAGATCAAGATGAACAAATCGCGAGACGGTCTGGATTTTGACTGGGAAGAGGCTGAGCCTAAAACCGAGACGAAATCTGAGAAAAAAGATGAAGAAGATGCTTCTGAAGAAAAGCCCAAAGAAGCATAATCTAAATATCTCACACAATAATAAAAAGCCTTGCTTAATATGACATTGAGCAAGGCTTTTTTATTTGGCTAAGGAAAATTTGTTCGTGCTTCTAAAAACTGATCGAAACATTTAACACCTTGTTCAGCCCCATAAACATGTAGGTATTGGAGCCGGTTCTTTCCATAGAAATAGGCAACAAATCTGAAATACCGAGTGCCCCATTGTATTCCTGCCTTTCAATAGAACGAGCCGATAGATTGATCGCATGGAATTCAACATCAGATAATTTATTCCCTGTTTCTTCAGCCGTTATTGCTATGATATTTTTATCGCTGGGTACAAAAGAAGCGTACTGTAACATATTTCTGAAACTTGTGCTTCCTTCCCTTTCTCCTGTTATCAACGAATATACTCCTACCCTGCTGTTTGAATGAATGGTTATGTACCTTCCATCAGAAGAAAACTCAATACCGTTAATATTCTGATTGAAAGTAAAGTCAGCCAGGTCATTACCAAACCGGTCCATCACTTCAACTCTGTCGTCTGAGCCCTGAGCCATAGTAACAATTGCGATAAACTGTCCATTGTTGGAAACAAATATTTCCTTGATAGCCCGGTCAGAATCATAAAAAATCTCCGTAGCGTTTCCTCTGTTGTCAATTACCCGGGCGCGAGACTGTTCCCCTCCGTTACGTATGATCTTAGGGTTGTAAAGCACCACCGTCTTGAACATAGGGTCGGCAGATAGCTCTGAGACAGCCTCTCCTTCCGGACTTTGCGAACTGTTCGAGATCGAATTTTGGATCTTCCCATTTGGGCCAAAGAACAAAAAGTTGGCGATATTTTCTCTTAATATGAACCCTCCGTCAGGCTTTACATAAAGCTTAATGGAATCATCTCCGTTTCCAATGCTATAAGGGACTTCAGTAATTTTCTTTCCTGAACCACTGTAGAGAGTAACTTTTCCAAGCCCTATAACACCTGATACTGCAGTAACTTTATTTAAAGAAGATCTTCCTGAATTTGTTAAACCCAATTCTGAAATATCAACTTTATGGCCTGCTATATAGAATTGATCATAAGAAAAAGACCGAGTATTTCCTCTCTCAGTAATCCGTATCGATTGTGCGTTTACCTCAACAAAGGCAAAGCATGCTAATAATAACCCTAAAACTAATTGTCTCATGATGTAAAATTGGTCGTAAAAATTTCCATGCAAAGAAAGGCATAATTAGGCAAAAATGACACAAAAACTATCCTTTCTGTTTGTGATTACCTGAACTATCCATTACCATCAAAAGAAAAATTTGTGATTACCATAGTCAGTGTTTTTCCACCCTATCGGGGAGGGATTGCAACTTTTAGTGATTATCTCTACCAAAACCTCAAAACGATGGCGGATATTGAAGCCATCAACTTTTCTCACTTATATCCCGGCATTCTGTTCCCCGGAAAAACACAATTTGACATCCATAAAACACAAACCGAATATGCCAAACGGGTAATTCATTCCTGGAATCCTTTCAATTGGGGAGAAAGTGCAGAAAAAATATTGGAAACGGATCCCGATCAGGTCTTATTTACCTATTGGCATCCTTTCTTTGCTGCTGCTTACCTAAGGATCGTTCATCTTATAAAAAAGAAAAAACCGGGAGTAAAGATCAGTGTGTTGGCTCACAACGTAATGCCCCATGAACGTTTCCCATTTGGGAAAAACCTATCTCAAAAGCTCCTTAATACTGCCGACAAAATCCTTTTACTTTCTGAAAAGAGCCTGAATGAAGCGAACGCTTTACATATAGAAAGTGAGATATCTGTGCTCTTTCATCCTGTGTATGAACAGCCATTTCCCGGATCTTCCAGAAAAGAGTTAAGGGAGAAATATGGATTCCTGGAGGAAGACTACATTCCTTTGTTCTTTGGTTTGGTCAGACCCTACAAGGGATTGGATATTTTCATCAATGCGCTAAACTCCCTGGACCTGAAAATGGATCAGATAAAACCCTTGATAGCCGGCGAATTTTATACAGACAAAACAACGTTACTGTCACAGATCGAGCCCGAACACAAAAGTGATTATACCGTTATTGACCGTTTTGTCAGCGATCAGGAAATGGCCGAGCTCTTTTTCATTTCTGATGTTTTAGTGATGCCATACCGCTCAGCAACCCAAAGTGGAATTTTGGCTAACGCCATTAATTTTCTGCTTCCATCCATTGTCACAGACCTGAAAGGATTAACAGAGCATATAGATCATGGAAAAACAGCATGGATCGTGCCTAAAGAGGATCCATCAGAACTTGCCAAGGCCATAAAAAAACTGTCTGAAGCAGAAATAAGAACCGATATTAAAAAGCGGTTGATTCCATTAAAAGAAAAGTTGAGTTGGCAAAACTTTAGTACGCGGCTTTTGTCAGAAATATCTAAAGAAAATCCATAAAAGTATTTGCCTGCGAAATGAATGGTTCGTATTTTTGGAATCTGTCTTGAAGACGGAAACCGGGGAGTGGCGCAGTCCGGTAGCGCATTCGCTTTGGGAGCGAAGGGTCGCAAGTTCAAATCTTGTCTCCCCGACACCGAGATTTCCTGATTACCGTTTGTTGATCAGGAAATCTCACTTTTTTTGACATCTTGTTAAGTTGAGCGCCCGTAGCTCAACTGGATAGAGCAATTGCCTTCTAAGCAATAGGTTACAGGTTCGAGTCCTGTCGGGCGTACTAACTGACTTGCTTTAAAAGGCGACATGGCCGAGTGGTTAGGCAGAGGTCTGCAAAACCTCGTACGGCGGTTCGAGTCCGCCTGTCGCCTCATTCATTTGGTTTTGTTCTTTTTGACATATTGATTTCGATTTAAAATGCCGCGTTCGTCTAGGGGTCCAGGACGCCGCCCTTTCACGGCGGTAGCACGGGTTCAAATCCCGTACGCGGTACTTCTAAAATGGAGCTCGTAGCTCAGTTGGTTAGAGCGCCAGGTTGTGGCCCTGGAGGCCGTGGGTTCAAATCCCATCGGGCTCCCTTTTTACAAAGCTGTGGATATTTAAAACATCCACGGTTTTTTTATTGAACAGTTTTTTAAGCCGCGTTCGTCTAGGGGTCCAGGACGCCGCCCTTTCACGGCGGTAGCACGGGTTCAAATCCCGTACGCGGTACCCAAAGCCCTATATATCTTTGATGTGTAGGGCTTTTTTATTTGTCTTAATTTTGAATAGATCAATAAATAACAGAGTTAGCTGCCCTATGATCAATGGCATCAGGCTCATCACAAAAACAACCTTCCACTCGGAGAGCGTTGGCTGGATCAGTTTCAAAACATTTGCCAGTGGTGGAACGTAGATGGCCATCCCAATCAATCCAAAACAAATCAGAAGAGCAAACCAGATCCATTTATTGGAAGTGATCTCATTTACTATCAGTTTACTATGGGTACCTCTCATGTTGAATACATGCCAAAGCTGAGCCATGGCAAGGGTCAGAAAACTAAGGGTGACTGCCTCCGAAGCATTAAAGCCAACCATGTGAACGCCCCAGAAAAAGGCTCCTAAAACTGATGCTGTGATCAACAGGCCATATCCAATAATAGAAATCCAATGGCTACGGGTTAGAATGGCTTCTTGTGCCGGCCTTGGCTTCTCTTTCATTATTTCCGGCTTTCCTTCTCCCATACCCAAAGCAAGTGCCGGAAATACATCCGTTACTAAATTAAGAAATAATATCTGCAGAGGAAGAATAGGTAAAGGCATTCCTATAAAAGAGGCAATTCCAACCACCAGGATCTCGCTTACATTGCATGATATCAGGTAGAGAACAAACTTTCTAATGTTGGAAAAAATGATCCTGCCTTGTTTAACAGCAACAACCATCGTTGAAAAACGGTCGTCTGTTAGTACGATGTCAGCAGCTTCCCTTGCTACCTGTGTCCCCCTTTTGCCCATTGCTATTCCAATGTCAGCTTTTTTAAGCGCCGGGGCATCATTTACTCCATCTCCCGTCATAGCCACTATATGCCCGGTTCTTTGATACAGAGAGATAAGGTCCAGTTTTTGTCTTGGACTTATACGGGCAAAAATATCTGCTTCAAGCCGTTCCTTATCAGACTTTGATTCGAGATCGATACTGTGAATCACGTGCTTATCCCCATTACCGCCCAAACCTACTTCTCCTGCTATATATTTAGCCGTTTCTATCTGATCTCCTGTCATCATTACCACCCGGATTCCCGCTTTTGTACAGTCCTCAACTGCTGACCTTATATCATTTCTGGGAGGATCAAGCAGGGTAAAAAGTGCTACAAAGCAAAGCCCTTTATACGGATCTTCCTCCATGGTATCGACGAGCTTGCAGGCTAAGGCAATCATTCTAAAACCGTGGGATGCAAGACGAGTATTCAAGTCCAGTATCTTGTTCTTGCTTTTATGATTCAGCTGCTTGACTTCTCCGTTTTCAAGATAACTTGTGGAAACGTTAAGTACTTCTCCCGGAGCTCCTTTTACATTTACCTGATATTTTTGATGATCCCACTCGTTCCAGGTGGCCATCATTTTTATTTCAGGATCAAAGGCAGCTTCCTTTCTTTCGGGATGTTCTTTTGATAGTCTTTCAAATGTAAGGCCTGCTTTACTCCCGGCTTCTAATAGTGCAACTTCCAGGGGATCTCCCGAGCCTCCTTCCTGCTTTTCAAATAACGCAGCATTGTTGCAGATCACGCCAATACTAATTGCTCTTTTAAGGTCCTGATCTTTAAGTGGATCTATCACAGTACCGCTTTCAATAAATTCATTCTCCTTGAGGGATATGGTTCGGCTGAATAAGTAAATCCCTTCAACGGTCATTTTATTTTCTGTGAGCGTTCCTGTTTTATCAGTACAAATGATATCGGTCGCCCCCAGCGTCTCTACAGAAGACAACCGGTTAACCAATGCATTTTTCCCGGCCAACGCTCTGAGTCCCCGCGCCAGGGATATGGTTGCCACTATGGGAAGCCCTTCAGGAATTGCAGCCACAGCCAAAGCTATCCCGGTTTCGATCATCAGAAATAAAGAACGGCCGGAGAATATTCCGGAAATAACGATCACAGCGACAATTCCCAATGTGACAATAATGAGCTTAAAACCCAGTTTATCGAGACGTTCTTCCAGGGGCGTTTTCTCATCTTCTGTGGCTTCTACTAAAGACGATATTTTTCCCAGTTCGGTATTCAGTCCCGTAAAGGAAACTACGCCTTCTGCAGCCCCTCTTGTTATAGCTGTGCCTTTATAAAGCATACATTTCCGTTCGGCCAAAACGGTATTCTCCGAAATAGCCTCAGGCGATTTACTGACGGGCAAGCTTTCTCCGGTCAAAGTTGACTCATCCGCCTGGAGTTTTGAACTTGATATGATCCGTATATCGGCCGTGATCACATCTCCTCCTTCTATAATCACGATATCCCCGGGAACCAATTCAGCAGCATCAATTTCTAAGATCCTCCCATTCCTTCGCACTCTTGTGCTAACGGTTCCCAGCTTGTGAAGAGCTTCCATTGAACGGATGGCTTTCACTTCAGTGCCAAATCCTATGAGAGTATTTATAAGGATGACAACCACGATAGCCCATCCTTCTATCCACTCGCCATAAATAAAGGCAAGTCCTGCCGCTGTAACCAATAATCCAATGATAATGCTTTTGAACTGAGCCGCTAAGATCGCCCAAATACTTCGTGTTTCATGTTTTTTTAGCTGATTTGGCCCATACTTTTGCAGCCTTCGCCGAACTTCATTTTCATTCAGCCCCTTTTCCCATTCAACATCAAATAGCTCAAGCGCTTTTTCTGTTGAAAGAGCCCATATGTTCTCATCTCCGGGGTGTACAGATACTGTCAAGTCTGATGATGTCATGTGAATTGTTACCCCTTTTGCGGAAACAACCCGATCCGTTATTTAGGGCTTAATATGGTTGTATTGTCTTCTAAAAAGGCCGTATGGCTGCCCGTAGCAGAAAAATCTTTTTCCTTGGGATGGCTAAGTCGTGTTCTTTTCATGATCTCCCAACTTAAATATTCTTTTGTGCATACCTGATCTGCTAATCCGGCTTCAAAAATCTTTTCAGCTAACTGCTTTGTAAACAGATGATCAGGTACTTGAAGTAATATTTGTCCGCCAAATTCCTTGATCGATTGAACCCCAGCAAATCCATCCAAGCCATAACCATCCAAAATAACGCCTAACGCATGCTCTCTGAACAGACGTGCAACAGACCGAAAGGTGACATCAATGGAGGGTCTCATTTCGTTTTCCCTGGGGCCGCGATGCAATCTCACAGAATATCCGGCATCTTCCCGTACCACTTCTGCATGCATTCCTCCCGGAACTATCCAAGCGGTACCCGATTCTAACTGAGCGCCATCATATGCTTCGGTTATTCGGAGTTCAGACATCTCATTAAATCGTTCTGCCAATACCCGAGTAAAGATCTTCGGGAAGTGTTGGACTACCAAAATAGGGGCTGCTAGATTTCCGGGCAGTTTTTTGAATATCGTTGCCAGTGTTCTTATGCCTTCTGAGCTGCTGCCTATTACCACCATTCTTGCCCGCTGGCGGCTAAGTTTTATGTTTGGCCTTATACTGGAACGGCCTGCACTTCCACTGAACTTCATCCGTCTCACATTTTCGATAATAGGCTTTAAGCGTTTTTCAAAATGATTATTGGCAAGCAGTAAAGAGTTGTGTTTTGCCGGCTTTGTGATAAAATCAACGGCACCTTGTTCAATGGCATTAATGATGGATATTGCTCCTTTCTTGGTTCGTTCATCCGTAGAAATTACCCACAATGCCGGATATGTTTGTTTAACAGTCTTAAGGTCAAGATTTACCGGTTTTCGGCCTGATTCTGCTCCCAATAAGACTATATCGAACTCCTCGTTATTCAGAATTGCGTGAGGGTCTTCACTGTCACATAAAACCCGAACCTCAACCTCTTTGATCCTTTGAAGGGCATTGTAAAAAAGGCGTCTTCCAATAATATCGTTATCAATAACCAAGACTTTTACTGTATCCATAACATTACATCTTTCAGGCTCAAGCCAGAATTTTTGCTCTCTTTTTATTCTAAATCATAGTCAGCTAACGGCTTAAATTATGTACGGAATATTAGTACACCTCTGTAAGATTTTTCATTACGAACGTTTTTGATGGTCAATCATCCTTTGTTCTCTTCAACCGACTCTGCCTTCAATAAATGCATTTTGATGGTATGTGTGCCACCGTCGAACTTCAGCTTCACTTTGGCCTGAGCTTTTTGCCCTTCATACAGTGCTCCGTCTGCCTCAATTTCTAAAAAACCACCTTCAACCCCATCTCTATTCTCTACTTCTATTTCATACGTGGTTTTACCATCCGGTAAGCGCCATTTCACACGGTATGAGCTCCAACTTGCACTGATTGAGGGTTTCACCCAGAGTTCATCCCCAACTAATTTTAGTCCCAAAACAGATTCAAGAATAACCTGATACATCCATCCGGCCGAACCGGTATACCAGGTCCAGCCTCCCTGCCCTACAAATGGAGGTTCTCCATACACATCGGCCGCTACAGCATACGGTTCAGTCTTATATCTGGAAATGGAATCGTGATCTCTGCCATGATTGACCGGATTGATCATATGCAGATATCGAACGGCCTTTTCACCATGCCCTTGCTCAGCAAAAGCCTTGATGACCCAAACTGCAGCATGCGTGTATTGCCCTCCGTTTTCACGTACTCCCGGTACATACCCTTTGATATATCCAGGATCTTTTTCCGTCTTGTCGAATGGAGGATCCAACAGCCTGATGATCCCGTCTTGTTCTGATATTAAATATTTTTCGAGTGAAATGAGTGCTTTCTCAGCTCTCTCACGGGATGCAACTCCGGATAAAATCGCCCACGATTGAGATATCGCATCAATCCGGCATTCAGCATTTTTTGATGAACCCAATGGAGTACCGTCATCATAGAATGCCCGAAGATACCACTCTCCATCCCATCCCTCTTTGTTTAATTTCTGATATAATTCTTCAGCTTGAAGTTTGAACTCATTCGCGGTTTCATGATCATTTCTGCTTTCAGCGATACCCACAAACTGGGTTAATATTTGATAGAGGAAGAAACCAAGCCACACGCTTTCACCCTGCCCCTGGTGCCCCACCCGGTTCATCCCGTCATTCCAGTCTCCTCCACCCATAAGCGGCAATCCATGCGGACCAAATTTCAGTGAAACTCTAACGGCACGTAAACAATGTTCATATAAATTCGCTTTTTCAGAACTGATATGCGGCTGCAGATACACTTCATGCTCACTTTGCTCAAGTTGCCTTGCCGTTATAAATGGCACCATTTCCTCGAGTATGTCGGCTTTGCCTGTAATCCGAATGTAATGATAGGTTACATACGGCAGCCATAACCGGTCATCTGTAATACGTGAACGGATTCCCCGTGCTGTTGGCGGATGCCACCAATGCAACACATCCCCCTCGGGAAACTGCCGGGAAGCATGCAGCAGTATTTGCTTTCTTGCCAGTTCGGGATCTGCAAAGAGTGCGGCCATGGAATCCTGAAGCTGATCTCTAAAACCAAACGCGCCGCCGGCCTGATAATATCCTGTGCGAGCCCACATCCGGCAAGCTATGGTTTGATACATCAGCCAGCCATTCATGATCGTATTGAGTGAATCATCGGGAGTTTCTACTTGAATAGCCGAAAGCGTTTGATCCCAATGGGAGGTTACTTTCTCAAAAGATGAACTTGTCTCTTCAGTTTTGGAATACTTATCAATGAAATGAATTGCACCCGCTTTTGATTCTGCTTCTCCTAAAATTACAACCACCTCTTTTTCCTCACCCGGTTCCAGCCAAACATTTGTTTGAAAAGCCGCACAAGGATCACCTCCGGTAACGACTTCGTTGTTAAGTACCGAGTGCGTTGAGATCCCTTCCGGAGCCTCCAAACCGTTATTTCGCCCTATAAACCACTGCCGGTCTGTTGCAAAAGAGAATTCAGCTCCCAAACCTTCACCGGTACGTACGGAAGCAAAGGCCGTCCTTGGAGCAAACTCATTGTTGTACCAATTTTGTGCGAACAGAGCATTTTGGGCATCATCGAATTCTTGCAGTACAAATCGTGATGATCTATCCCGCTGAATACCAAGTACCCATTCGTTGTAATTAACCACCGATATGATCTTTCGGGTTGATCCGATATTTTGAACCCTGATCCTCGAGATCTTAACCGGATCCGTTAGATCAACAAATTGGGTGAGTTCTGATCTGATCCCAAAAGAGGTGTGTTTATATGTTGAATATCCAAACCCGTGGATTACTTCGTATCCCTCAGCACCCGGAGCGGGCTGAGGCGTCAACGACCAATACCGCTTTGATTTGAAATCACGGATATAGAAAGCCTCAGAAGATGGGTCTAAAACCGGATCGTTTGCCCATGAGGTCAATTTGTTTTCCCGGCTGTTTTCACTCCAGGTATAACCTCCGCCGCTTTCGGTGGCTAAAAATCCAAAATCAGGATTAGAGATCACATTTATCCAGGGAGCAGGAGGCAAACGTAACTCCCCATTTTTATCCCTGTTGATAAGCAGCTTGTAGGCTTTTCCCTGTTCGGTAAATCCACCATATCCGTTAAAAAATGAAAGTGATTCAGCTTCTTCCTGATCCCGGACTTTACGAATTTCCGCATCTTTTACTTTTGAAAACACCGGATGTCCACTTGCCATAACTTCACTTCTTTGCCGACCCGACAATTCATCTATATTCGGAAATTCTCCGTTGAGTATAACAGATGCATAGGTCAGCATAAGATTCAGATCTTCTTCGGGCAGTCTTTCTGTACGATGCAGAAACACCTTTCCTGTATCATGATTTTTTTGCCGGCTTTGATGGTGTTCAATCGCTTTCTTTATGCCTTCTTCAACTTCATCTGCGTAGCTGGGCGGGTGGTCATTCAATATCAACAGATCGGTGTATAAACCCCGGTTTTTCCAGAGTAAATGCCCATTCAACATCCTGTTTACATATTTCAGTTGATCGGTATTGCTTACTCTGAATACGATAAGTGGTAAATCTCCAGATATTCCATATCCCCACAAATTTGACTGAAACTTCCTGTTTTGGCTTATTATTTCCGGCTCAGCCCGAAGCTTTCCGTCATTATAGATAACATAGCCGGCCATTTTTTGGAATAAATGAAACTGTCCGCTGCTGATGCCCAAATGTTCCAATTCCACATTGTTGTAGATCACCGAAAGGTCGAATGCACGGTTTACCGCATAAGGATTATCAAAAAGATCAGTGATCTTGGCAGCCTCTTCCCTGGAACGCGCCCATCCGGTCCCAAAAGTAACCTCTTTTTTTTCTCCCGGGCCAAGATGTACCACTCTCCGAATGCTAAAAACAGGATCCGAAACATTCCCCAATGAACCGCTTAAGCGATTGCCCTCTTCCATTGCCAGGGGATTTTTAAGTGATCGCCCCCGCCCTATAAATTTAGCACGTTCCGTTTCAAACTGAAGAGGTTCCGTAAGGTGATCAAGATCATGAGCTGCCAGTGTGTGAACCAGGAAATCGGGTTGTTCATCGCTGCTTCTTGGCCGCCGCCACGCTATAATAGAATGATTCTCTGCCAGGTAATCTGTTTGCACAAATAACTTGGAAAATGCAGGATGAGCGGTGTAAGCCTCCCATGTATTCAAAACAATTTCACCGTAACTGGTAAGCTCAAGCTTTCGCGGCCGGTCAGAGTAGTTTGTTAAGGTGATCTTCCTCAGCTCAATAGGATGATCGGGCGAGATCGTGATTTCAGTGGTTGTCTCGACCCATTGATCTACGCGTGACGTTTGTATTTTACTGTGATGAAACCAAGAATCGTAACGATCAGGTTTACGTTGCACCGGTTGATGATGGGAAGACCAGAAAACACCGGTTTCCAAATCTTTGATATACACAAAAGTACCCAATGGGTCTTCAGTAGCATCGGGTTTCCATCCCGTTAAAATGGTATTATTATATTTTAAACGCCCCGTACCGGCGTGTCCTTCATAGGCATGCAACTTACCGTTCGATAGTAGATGTATTCTGGGAGGGGCATTTATCAGGTCGTTTTCGGTCGCATTTTCTATAACATGTTTTGGGCTGAATTGCTCACCGGGTTCCAGTTCAACATCTATTGGATGTGGTTCCTTGATCGGGATGCCGCGTGGAATACGTTCCTGTAATAATAATTCACATGATCTTATCTTTGGGTCGGAATGGAAATAGGCATGAACAGGCCAGTCCTTCAACACATTCACAAGCGCGATCATGCTCATTCCGTGATGATGGGCCATATAAATTTTCACCACTTTATAGCTTTCTTCTTCGCTCAGATGCTCACGGGTAAAATCAATTGCATCGTAGTAACCCCAAAGGCCAAAAGCTCCTAATTTGTTGAGTTCTTTCATGTTCTCAAAAGATAAAACCGGATTAACCATCAACGAAAGTAACGTAGCATACGGGGCTACCACAAATTCCTCTGCCAGTCCTCGTTTTAACCCAAGACCGGGGGCTCCAAAAGCTCTGTATTGATAATTCAGATCCATGTTCAACACATTGTATGCACTTTCCGAAAATCCCCATGGCCGTTTAAAGCGGTTTGCATACGAACGCTGCCATTCAACAATGTATTTATAGGTATGGCTTAACAGTGTGTGCGGATATGCGCGCATGAAGAGCAGCGGCATCAAATACTCAAAAGCTGTGCCACCCCACGAAAGTAAAAATTCATTCCTGTTAAGGCTTGTTAACCTTCGGCCCAGGCGAAACCAGTGTTCGGAGGGAACATCCCCTTTTGCAATGGCGATCAGTGAAGCGATCCTTGCCTCACTTGCCAACAAATCGTACGAACTTTTGTCGAGCTGTGCACGGTCTACATTATACCCAATGCTGAAGAGGCCCCGCTTTTCCATATACAGGAAACTGAAATCCATTTCATCAACCAACAGCCTGCACGTTTTTTTGATCGTTTGCACCTGCTCTTTCATCTTCCTCACGATCGAATCTCCGGTTCTTCTATAGCGATCTTCAAGAGAACTTGAAAACACTTCTTCATCTTCTAACAGTTCTAATTCTTCAAGATAGGCCTCTATTTGCTGTAATGGTGATTCCAGCCAGTATAGCAGATCATCGACGATCTCATCTCCCAGAATATTTCTCATCAACATCAGGTTTGATGCACTTAAATGACTGGCGCAATCTTTAAGTGATTTGAGTTTTCGAATGGATTCCTGAACATTGAGTACTTTGGCTTCTGTTTTTGAAAGCTTTTCCAGCATATTCTGAATACAGATGCCAATGGTTTGATATACTTCCGGCTGTTCCTCAAATTCTAACCGATACTCTTCTACAACCGCATTAACGGTATGAACCGTATCTAATAATCCATCCCAAAAAGCATCATTGACTGATTTTCTGTGCCATATATGCTCTACCGCCTGTTCCACCACCATCAGTCCGGCTGCAAGATTTCCCGAATCTACCGTAGAAATGTATTTGGGATTCAAGACTTCTCCCAGGCGAATATCATACCAATTAAAGAAATGTCCCTTATACCGCTCAAGCCTTGCTAACGATGCTAATGTACGCTCGAGTCTTGAGAACAGCTGCCTTGCGGTGATATAGCCCATTTCAAATGCTGAAACCGTGGAAACAAGCGTGAGCCCAATATTTGTGGGAGAAGTACGTGCCACGGGAGGCAGATCCGGATCTTTTTGATCATTGTCAGGCGGCAGCCATGAATACTCTTCTGTTACTAACCGTTCAAAATAGAACCAGGTACGCCGGGCGCTACTTCTGAGCTCCATTCGGGCGTCTTCAGATAACCCGGGAGACCGATCCTTTTGAGGTTGACTCAAATACCATGCAAAAACAGGAGAGCTCATCCATAACAAAGAAAATGGAGCGATCACCCATAGATCCTGAGGGTTGATAAAGAAAGCTAATATCAACACTGAAAGTCCAAAAACCATGGAGGTAGTCATTGATCGTGTATAGGAGAGCAATGTATTTAAGGCCATTTGTTCCGTTTGGGATGCCGAGATCCATTCCAGCAGTTTCTTTTCTGATACATGAACACGCCACAGAGCCCGAAATATGGCGTCAAGGTTTAGGATCATTTGGTGAGGAAGTATCGCTAATGTTGATATGGCCTGAATGGTGTTTACTTTCAGGTTCAGCCGGACTTTCTCAACATATAATTTCCATTTGGTCCGGGTGGGACGGTTCAGGATATCTGTTGAAAAGCTCACATAAATAGGAAAAGCAAGGATACCAAAGGCTACCAAAGTCCATAGAAAAGCAGACCCAGGCAGCCAAAACCAACCGGTTATAAAAAGTATCATTAGAAATAATGGATTTAATGAGCGCCGGAGATTATCAAATATCTTCCATCGCGAAAGCAGGCCGATGGGGTTGGCGGTGCTTTGCTTCCGTTCCGGAACTTTAGGTAACAACCAGGATGCTATTTGCCAGTCCCCCCGAGCCCAACGGTGATTTCGTTTGCAGTAGCTGTTGTAATTTCCCGGGTAATCGTCAAAAAGTTCAGTATCGGTGCTTAGTGCCGTTCTTATGTAGGAACTCTCGAGCAAATCGTGCGATAGCACACGGTTTTCAGGCAACCGGTTATGCATTACGGTATCAAATGCACATACATCGTAGATACCTTTCCCGGTAAAAACTCCATATCCAAAAAGGTCCTGGTACACATCCGACACGGCTGTAGTATAAATATCGATTCCAACATTCCCGGAAAAATACCGGGTAAAACTCGTTCGGTAAGCGGAATCAGGGGCGATAGAAATACGGGGCTGAATGATGCCGTACCCTTCAGTGATCATATTCTTTTCCGGGTCAAGAACGGCACGGTTTAATGGATGCGAAGCGATCTTCACCAATTCTTTGATGCTCCCGGGAGGCGTGCGGGTATCTGCATCCAAAGTGAGCACAAAGCGTATGGGGCTGTGCGCTATACTTTCAAAAAAATTTCCATATATATAGCTGAATGGAGCGTGCTCTTTTGGATTACACAGCAGATGATTAAGCTGTTCCAGTTTGCCTCGTTTTCGCTCCCATCCCATCCACTTTCTTTCCTTCTCGTTCCATTCTCTTTTCCGGTGCAATACAAAGAATTTATCTCCGTATTTACCGGAATACTGTTCATTCAGTTGACTTACTCCCTCTTCTACCTTTTGAAGAACCGGCCCATCCGAAAGCATGATCTTTCTCTCGGCATCCGCAAAATCACTAAGCAGAGCAAACTGTAAGCCTGGATCAGGATTAGCATGTGCTGTGATCTCCAGCTTCTCCAGGTATCGTTCCGCATCTTTTTCATTGTTCAGGATTACCGGCACAACCACCAACGTACGGTCCTGATCCGGGATATCCTCTTTGATTCTCATTTTTGGAAGTACACGGGGAGGCAGGGTAAATGCAAAAAACCGGTTCACAATCGAAATGGCTAATTCAAGAGAGGGGAACAGGGCAACCAGCATGACCGTCAATTTGATATAAAACCGATTGTCCGCTAAACCGGTCAGATGCCATAGTATCAATAAAAGAAGAACCGAAGTTGCCAGAATAAACAGGATATATAAGAACGACTGTTTTTCAAAAGCACTCCGTACCAGCTCACCCGCAGAGCGGTGTGTTTTCAACTCCTTATTTAGTTTGATGTATCCTTTTCCGATCAGGAAGTAACCCACGTGTGTTTTTAAAACAGAAGGGTCGAATAGCTTCCTGTCGGTTTCCATACCGGCATCACCCCGGTTTATCTCTGCCAACTTCAGTACTTTTTCTGCTACTTCAGTCTCCGTAAAAGCCGACCTCCCGCTAAGCCGCTCTACCACGCGACGGTAATCGTCCTTTGTTTTATGATCCATAAGCGTATAAATACCCATGGGATCAAGCTTCAGGATTCGGTCAACGATGGAACAGTCTTCTACAAAATCTTCCCACTCTATCTCGGTGGAATTCCGAAATGAGATCACCGCATTTTGGATACTCACCTGAATTTTAGATTGCCGTTGCAAGTCTTCCCTCAATCCTTCTTCAAGGGTAGTTCCAAAAGAACTCAGACGATATTCGAACCACCGCTTTAACTCCTCCGACATCATCCCTTCCAGCTGAAGCTGATGAGCCAGTTCTATTAACAAAAGCCGGTTTTCAAATCCATTTTCCTCTGCATTAAGCCAATCAATAATACTCCGCAGCAATAACCCCGGTTCTCCGGTTTCTGCAGACTGAAGGTTCACAACCAGGTCATGTACTTTTTCCTTGAGTTCCCGGTGTTTTAAGATGGAAGTTGCCTTGCGTGCCAGCTGATTAACCAGCACCAACCGAACCATAATGGGAATCGCCCAAAGCTCACCCAACCTAAGCGTAACTTCTTCCTGATAATGCTGAGTATACAACGTGAGGTTTTCCAAGCTGATGATGTTATCAGTATGAATGGTAAGATTGTGAACCAGGTCATAGACACGGGGCAACCCTTTATTCACACCCGATCGCAAATGCGGAATATTACGCTGAAAACCGATCGGGAAATCCGTCTCTATCTGTACGATCTGCTCCTGAATGATGTAAAAATTATCGATCAGCCATTCCGCCGCCGGCGATATATCCCGGTTTTCCTTTGCTGATTGGGCAAGGATTCTATAAGCACTTGTAAGTATTTCCTTATCCTGAAGAAGAATCGGTTTAACTGGGTGTATTTCCCTTTTTTTCCCGGAAATCTCATGCCTTCTGGACAGTTCCCTGGCATCCTTCTTGAGTAACTCAGGCTGGAATAACAGTGGGGAGTCAGCCTCCATGATGAGTCCGTTAACGGGTTTCTATTATGTTTTTGGTACCGTCCTTTTCTAATACTTCAAAACTTAAGATCCACCCGCTTTTTTCTTCATCCACATAGATTTCCTGAGGATGATTGATGACCCGGTTCAATCCATCTACCTGTACCTCAAACGTATCACTCCTGCTGTCGTAGCTGAGTCCTTTAAGAGGCATCCATTTTGTTTCCGGCTGTTCCCCTATCTCTTTGCTTAGAATTCGAATTTCAACATATTCCGGTTTTTTATCTTTCAAATATTTCTTTGAAAAGTTATCGAAATACGGCTGCCACTCTTTCTTTTCTATTTTTTTGATAGCCATTTCAACGCCTCCTGTTGGTTTTTTTGCGTTTATCTAATTTCAAAACTGAGGCCCTATTTGGAAGGCAGGAGGATTCAACAAAGTTTGAGGGGGAAACTATTACAGTTTAATTAGCTCTCTCTTTACAGTTTTTCAGCACTATTTCCTCTAATTATTGTGAGGCTTTAAAGCCCTTTTAAACAACTAATTCAGCTTGACATGAAGAAGAGTATCATTTTAACCGGCCTGTCGCTCATCCTGTTGGCCGGTGAATTGTGGGGACAGGGAAGTACCTATCGCAGTGGGGAAATTGTACGAATTACAAAAACGGATTCCATTCGAAGTCAACTTTTTACCACGGGAGACATTGTGGAAGTACTTGGCTGGGTCGGTAACGACATCGTATCCGCTTCCGAATCACTGACTATAACCGGTGAAATCATGGATGATGCGATTGTAGCCGCAAGTGAGATCAATATGCGCGGCACCGTGCACGACCTCTTTGCGGCAGCCGGTGAAAATGTAACCATAGACGGAGAGGTCATGGGAGATGTATTTGCAGCGGGAGCAACGGTACGGGTTACCGAAAATGCCCGAATCAGAGGGAATGCCAATCTTGCCGGACAACGTGTTTTATTCGAAGGCGGCACTGTAGAAGGTAATCTCAAAATAGCCGGTGATCAGCTGGAATTGAACGGCTCTGTACTTAAAAAAACAGAATTATACAGTTATAAGATCAATTTTGGACCAAATTATGAAGCACCGCTCGGTACCGATATCTACAGTGACCGGCCTGTGTACCATGAAAATCTGGGTAATTTGCCGGAGAATTTATACATCAACATTGAAGAACCGAATATTGCCGAAGTGCTGCTTTTCAAAGGTGGAATTTATCTTTCTTTGTTGGTAACAGGGCTTATTCTAATCGCGGTTTTTAAGAACACCAGTAAAGATCTCTATAAGTTTTCAACTGAACAGTTCTGGAAAAATACCGGTATGGGATTACTTTCTTTTATTGCATACCCCATTATTTTAATTATTCTTGCAGTACTGATCATCACCCTTCCCCTTTCCTTTATTCTTCTGCTGTTATATGGATTTTTTTTATTGGCCGGGTATCTGTTGGTGGCGTTGGTTTTGGGAGTTGGCGCCCTCCGGTTTCTGAAAAAAGAGGATAAAGAGGTTTCTTACTACTGGGGATTACTCCTCGGTATGATACTGGTTGGTATTATTGTAAACCTGCCGTTTCTTGGATGGCTGTTCCACGCCATATTCATTTTCTTTGGGCTCGGAAGCCTGATCTTGTACATCTGGAGAATTCGGACCCTTCCTCAGCCTTCAGCTGAGGTAAGCGCCTGATACCATGATCGATCAACTCTTTAACCTGCTTCGTCCTTTCATCCATTGGGTCATCAGAAAGCCGATCCCGGTATTTTTGACCTGTGTAGGATTGGCCATTGCAGGTTTTTTGCTGGCAAGCCGGCTCACCATTGATACGGATCTTTCTAACCTTATTCCTGATTCCTACCACAGTGTCCAGGCTTTGAACACGCTTACAAAGCAGGTTGGAGGCGAGCATGATGCTACTGTATCTATCGAAAGTCCCTACTTCAAAGCAAATAAAGATTTTGCAGAAGCTTTCATCCCAAAAGCCCTTCAGCTTGAACGTCCCCGATATAATGCTCCTTATTTTACTCGAGTACAATATCGGCGAGAGATCTCATTTCTAAAGCGAAACGCCCTTTATTTTGCAACCTCATCGGAGTTGGATCTCCTTGAAGACTATCTGAAAGCAGAAATTGAAGATGCCAAACAGAAAGCGAACCCTTTTTATTTTGAGCTTGATGAAGAAGAAGGCTTAAACACTGATTCGCTGGGAGATGAACTCAATACCAAGTACGAGGAATTGGTGGGCTCAGAGTACAACATCTCTCCCGACTCTACGGTCTTGGTTGTCAAGTTTTTTCCAAGTCATGCCCAAACGGAGATCCGTTTTATAGAAGATGCCTACAATGACCTAAATGCCCTCATAAAACAACTCGATCCTGCTTCATTTCACCCCGACATGAAAGTGGTGGCCGGCGGCCGAATGATCCGAACCCTCATTGAAATTGAGAGCATTGTCGATGATGTCAAAAATTCGTTTGGGGCCGGGGTTTTAATGCTCATGATCGCCGTTGTCTCCTATTTTTTCTATAAAAGCTATCGTGCTCGGGCCGGTCATCGCTTTGACCCTTCCCTGCTGTTTTCACAATTGCTTCAGGTTCCGGCTCACACCATTATTATGGCGCTTCCATTGCTCGTAAGCTTGTGCTGGACTTTTGGCCTTGCCTTCCTTTTCTATGGGCACCTGAATATCATGACCTCCACGCTTGGATTGCTTCTATTTGGGATGGGGATTGACTTCGGAATCCACTTTTTTGCACGCTATACCGAAGAGCGCAGCAAAGGCGAGTCGGTACCCGAAGCAATAGAAACAACGTTTATGACCACCGGCCAGGCAATTTTTGCGGTTGGAGTTACCACCGCTGCTGCTTTTTTCATTCTGATGCTGGCTGATTTCAAAGGCTTCAGCGAGTTCGGCGCAATTTCAGGTATCGGGTTGATACTTGCCATATTTGCCTACATTATTTTCTTACCGGCCCTGCTGGTGATCCTGGAGCGAAGTCCTATGCTCAACCTACATACCGACATTCCCATCCGTCCCGAGACAAGCGTAACTCACCAAGAAAAAGGAAGCCAAAAACGCCAAAAGGTTGTTTCATTTTCAATTCTTGGGGCTGCATTGATAATTACGGCCATTTCTTTGATTGAGCTCCCGCATATTTCCTTTGAATATGACTTTGGGAAACTGGAGCCCACTTACGAACGCTATGATGAGCTATACAGAACCGCCTCAAAAGCATCTCGCGGACGCAGCGACCGCAATGCCGCTTACATTATTGTTGACCATGCTGAAGAGGCCCCAGAAGTAGCTGATATTTTGAGGAAGCGAATGGAAATGGATTACCGGACTCCTACCATCAGAGAAGTCGAGGTTTTTCAGGACCGCTATCCTTTTTCGGATGAAGAAGCACGGTCAAAACTTCTTCGCATAACCCACATCCGAACGCTGCTGGATGATCCTTTTCTAATCAATTCAAAAGATCAGGATATCCTTCGGCTTCGAACGGCTGCTTCTACCCGGAATGAGATTCCGCTCGACAGTGTCCCCGAATTTCTGAAAGCCCCCTTTACCTCCGCAACCGGCACTATCGGAAATCTGGTGATCATACGTCCTCTTTTCAGCCTTTCTGACGGCCGAAATTCCATGAATTTTGCCGATGATGTGGGCTCTGTTACCCTGCCTGACGGAACGACCTATTATGCCGGGTCCACATCTATCGTCGCCTCAGATATGCTCCGACTTTTAATGGAAGAGACTCCGCTAATGGTCGCTTTAACGATTGCATTCATTGTTATTTTTAAGTTATTGATATTACGCCAGGTGAAATGGGTTCTGCTGGCTTTACTGCCTTTAGTTGCCAGCTTTGTGTGGCTTTTTGGATTGATGGAAGTATTCGGCTGGAAGATCAATTTCTATAATCTTGTGGTATTCCCGACCATTCTGGGGATCGGAGATGACAGCGGCATCCATATCGTTCATCGATACCTTGAGGAAGGCAAAGGCTCGATCCGCAAAGTACTTTATTCTACCGGTGAACATATCAGCGTTAGTATTTTCACTACCATCCTTGGTTTTAGCGGCTTGCTTTTTTCCATTCATCCCGGACTTCGTTCTATCGGTGAATTAGCAACGTTTGGCATCGGTTTATCGCTGTTGGCTGCCCTGGTGCTTTTACCCGCCATCATCCACATTATTGAGCAAAATGACCACTCATCCCGTAGCTGATTTCATTACAAACTGCGGTTCGTAAAACCTACAATGCACTCCTATTTTTTCCTGCTTCGGTTCATTCTTACACGGTGTATGTTGCACCCAGATTCTTTGACACACTGACTGAAATCGAAAAACAGAGCACAATTACTATTCCTTAGACAGAAAGTAATGAATCGGGAAAAATGCCCGCCGATTCCATGCACTAAAAGCCGTAATAAGCATTTTGTGGTGTGATGCTCCGGTTCAATATCTTTGCTGATGCATAATCAGCAACTTTGAGAGCCGACCATTGAGGTGCTTGTGATGAGCTGAGATCAAACCTTTATAACTTGATTCGGACTATGCCGACGAAAGGAAATGGCCGACTTTCTGGTATATTGACTGGCCCGGAGCTTAACCGCTTCGGGCCTTTTTTGTTTGATCTTATTTACTCCTTAACAACAGAAAAATCACCTTACAATTTAACGGTGAAAATCCTACAAGGCCTTCTGCTTTTGCCCTGCTTTTCCCGGAGTCATGTTCGTTTATATTTCTACCAGATTCTTTGATCTACTGATAGTTGATAAAGGGCACAGTCTCCGGCTCTTTAATTAGAACGGAGATCAACCGGAAAAAGAAGCCGCCGGTTACTGATGGGAATGGTCATGACCGATTCTCCAAACAGTGTGCTCCGGTTATCGATAAGGGATGCTGATGATAATCAGCAAACCCGAAAGCCGACCATTGAGGGTGCTCACATCGAGCTGAGAGGAAACCTCCAAAACTTGATTCGGATCATACCGGCGAAAGGAAATGGTGACTTTCTAATTATTGAGTGGCCCGGAGCTTAACCGCTTCGGGCCTTTTTTATGCTGCGGGGTTTTATCCTACATCAAAAATACCGTCCTGCTGTCCTTATAATTCCACTTTTGATCTTATCTAAAGATGGAATTTATTCAATCTTCACCAGTGGGCAACGTCATGGAAAACACAAAGGTCTCAAAATCACCCTTAGACAAAAAAACACTCGAGCACTTTAGAAATATACTGTTGGCGAAACGGAAAAGTGCCGAGGAGCAGATCCGCATAGCCTCCGATAATATTTACAACAGAGACAGTGAGAATGACCCGGACTACCTGACGGTATCTGATCTGGAGGAACTGGGCAGCGGCACCGAACGGGATTCATTTAACTATCAAATGATGGACCGCACCCGAAAGTATATCCAACAAATTGACGATGCCCTGGAAAGAATTGATAACGGAACGTATGGTATCTGCCAGGCAACGGGAAGGCCTATTTCCCGGGCAAGGCTCGAAGCCGTTCCGCATACGCGCTTTAGTATCTACGCCAAAAAGAAAGGGTTGGCCGAAGATGAATAATAAACCCGAACAGAAATCAAGAGAGGCAGTCTTTGTTCAGACTGAAATACTATGTTCAAAAATAGAGAAGAAGCGGCCCGGGAGCTTGCAATCGAGTTAGAAGCCTTCAAAAATGAAGATCCGCTTATACTGGCCATACCCAGGGGAGGCGTAGAGGTCGGGTATTTTCTGGCGGAGGAACTGGGTTATGACTGGTCTGTTATCATCACCAGAAAATTGGGTTATCCTGATCAGCCGGAAGCTGCTTTTGGTGCCATTGCCGAAGATAAAAGCCTTTACTTCAACCCAAAAGCTAAAGCCCGGCTTTCCAAAGAGCTGATTGAGAAAGTGATCAAAAAAGAGGAAAAGGAGATCGAACGCAGGGCTAAAATGTATCGAAATGGAGCTCCGTTGCCTAAAATAAAAGACCGAACGGTAATTTTGGTTGATGATGGTATTGCAACGGGAGCCACTGTATTTGCCTCCATCGACTTGTGCCGAAAAGCAGGGGCGGGAAAGATTGTGGTTGCTGCTCCGGTAGCTGCGGTCGAAGTTTCAGAACAACTCCTTGAAAAAGCGGATGAAGTCATTGTTCTGGAAACTCCACAAAATTTCTTCGCCGTTTCCCAAGCCTATCATCACTTTGAGAATCTTACCGATGATGACGTTATGAAGTTCCTGCGGCTTGAAAATATCATCCAAAACAAGTCGAAGGCATTGGTTAAAACCTGAACTATTTGACCTGCATGTAAAATGAACCATCAGCTAATAGATATCCCAATTGAACAAAATACCCTGCAAGGTGAATTATCTCACTCCACCGATTCAGCGGGACTTATCATCTTTTCTCACGGCAGTGGAAGCAGCAGACTGAGCCCAAGGAATAAATTTGTAGCTCAATATTTGAACGAACAGGGATTTTCAACCTTGCTATTCGATTTGCTCACGCCCGATGAAGATCAAAGAAAAGAGCGCCGGTTTGATATTGAGTTACTAAGCTCACGTTTGATATCCGTTACCAAATGGCTCAGGAAAGACCCTGAATTTCAGCTTTTGAACTTTGGTTTTTTTGGTGCAAGTACCGGATCGGCTTCTGCCATTCAGGCCGCAAGTATTTTAGGTGATGATCTTATTCAGGCAGTCGTTTCAAGAGGCGGCCGGCCTGATTTAGCCAGAAAATTCCTAAAACAGCTTAAAAGTCCCCTATTACTGCTTGTCGGTGAATATGATGACGTGGTGCTGGAATTAAATGAGATCGCCTACAATATGATCTCCTCTCCCAAAAAACTTAAAGTTATTCCGGGAGCTACCCATTTATTTGAGGAGGCAGGTACTCTGGAACGCGTTGCCGAAGAGGCATCTAATTGGTTTCGAAAATATTTGTATTGGCCAACAGTAAGTATTCAAAAAGATTTTATAGACGAAAGGTGACATATGAAACGAAAGAAAAAAGGAAATCTCTTCAAGCAAGACCGGGCTCGTATTTTTAAGGATAAACGAGGCGATCCTTATCAACAAAAACAGAAATTACCGGATCCAACTCTATGTCCCAATTGCGGGGCTGTTTTCACCAAAGGCCGCTGGAGCTGGGAATCGATCGAATTTGTGGAGAACGAGAAATTATGTCCCGCATGCCAGCGTATTGAGGATGGCTATCCTGCCGGTTTCGTAGAAGTTGAAGGCGATTTTTATCAAACACACAGAGAGGAGATCCTTCATTTGTTTCGGAACCTGGAAGAGCAGGAAACTCAGGAACATCCAATGGAAAGGATCATGCGCATTACGGAAGAAGATGGGAAAACGGTGATCACCACTACCGGGATGCATCTGCCACGTATGATCGGCGATGCTCTTAAGAATTCCTATCAGGGAGATCTTGAAATATCGTATGATGCCGAAAGCATTGCCCGTGTTCATTGGGTACGTTAAGTTTTCAGGCTATATGTTGAGAGGCCTTTTAATGCTGTAAGGGTATTCCCTACTCGCCTTCGTCATATTTCCTGTCCTGAAAACAGTTTCCTTTTAGATAGCTTCAGTTCAACCTCTCAATTACATCCAATTGCCATGAAACTGCTCATTATATATGGAACTGTAGAAGGACAGACCCGAAAGATCTGTGAAGTATTGCGAAACGAAGCCAAGCTGAGTGGACATACTGTTTCAATGAACGATGCCAGCGGCCCCAATTTAAGTCCCTTTGGTTTTGATGCCGTAATCATTGCCTCATCTATCCACCATGAAAAATATCAAACTTCTGTTGAGCATTATGTGCATGAGCATGCCAAGATCCTGAATAATACGATCGGGGCATTTATCTCGGTAAGCCTCACAGCGGCTAACGATGTGCCCGAAGGATGGAAAGAACTGGATATTATCACCAAAGACTTTCTCAGCAAGACGGGGTGGCATCCTACCTTTGTGGAACAAGTAGCCGGAGCTATTCGGTACTCAAAATACAATTGGTTCAAGAAATACATTCTCCGAAACATTGCTGCAAAAAATGATGCTCAAACCAATACTTCCGAAGATTACGAATACACCGACTGGGGACAGGTAAAGCGTATTCTCACGAAAATCGAGCATGCCGTAAAAGAATCTCACAGCTCCGAAAAAGTAAGTTCCTGAGTTTTTCGGCAAGAGATCAGAGAATCAACAAATATGCTTATGGTTTCCTCCAGGTAGCATTTATTTATTTTTGAAAGTCAGCTTGTGAATGATAGCGGCATTGGTTTCAGGTAGCGGAAGTTCATCTTCCACATGATGTTGATGAAACACGTTCACCAGGAATAGAAACGCCCACGTTCCCTGGAAAGCAAAAAAGACACCATCTCCCTGCAGAAACCATAAGCCGATCCAGCCATTTATCAATCCTGAAATTACGCCCCAGAACATGTTGGCATAAAGCGAAATCCCTTCTTCTTTGATCAATGACCCAATGATAAACCCTACCAATAAGCCGACCGTTATAAACGAAAATACAGATCCCATGCTCATCATGATCCCTCCTTATTATGATTTCTTTCAGGATTATACCTGTTCCCGGATCAACGCAATGACAGGTGTATTCCTACTTTTTGTATTAGTCAAATTCGATCACGTCTGCCCTTACGATCACCTTTATTTTAGTGTAGAAAAACAGGTTCAGGATGTCCGTATCATAACGCACATTGGCCAGTGCTAATTTATGGTTGGCGCTCATTCCGTAATCGCGCTCAAAGTTCTGCCATAAATTATCAAGTGCTTCCGCATAGATCATACCGGTACCCTCAACCCTGGCGACGGCAAAAGTAGTAGACATGATTCCGGTAGAATAGCTCAAACCCAGTACATACGCCGATTCTGATTCCCCACTTACATTGGTGCCTGCAATGGTATAATTCCCTTCAGAGAGTTCAACAATCGTTTGGTTTCCGGAAAGATAGGCTCCGGTGCTGGTACATCCCGATGCCAAAAAAGCACCCGCTATGGCCAATAATATCAAATGAATCTTCATTTTTATAAGGTTTGTTGAATGTTGATTTGCAGGGTTATTTAGTTAAGATCCTCCACATAATTTGTAAGCCGATTTCTGTTTTCGGTGTAATCCTTAACGGCACAATTACTTCTTAGGGAAAAGCCTTACAACAAATTCCGACTCCTGCTTTTGGCCTTCAAAATGAGCTTTCGGTACCATAAAACAGCTAAGCAATTAAATATTGGGAGGGCTTTAAAGCATCTGACGTCATGGAAACCTCTTCGCTCAAACAACCTGTTTCAAAAAAAATATGGGACCAAAAATATCGCTTGAAAGAAAGTCCGGATATCACAGAAACTTCTATTGAGGATACCTGGATGCGCGTTGCTTCTGCTTTGGCTTCAGCGGAGAATGAGAATAAACTGCACTGGAAATCGGAATTCTATAAAGCACTGGAAGGCTTCCATTTTATTCCCGGCGGAAGGATTCTGGCGGGAGCCGGAACCGGACATGACGTCACTCTTTTCAATTGCTTTGTGATGGGCACTATAGAGGATTCCATCCCTTCCATTTTCGAGAACCTGAAAGAAAGCGCATTCACCATGCAAAAAGGCGGAGGCATCGGCTGCGATTTTTCAACTTTACGCCCTAAAGGATGCAGGGCCAAAAGCAGTCATACAGTTTCATCAGGCCCGGTTTCATTCATGAAGATATGGGATGCCATGTGCGCCACCATGCTTTCCACAGGATCGCGCCGGGGAGCAATGATGGCCACTTTGCGTTGCGATCATCCGGATATTTTTGAATTCATCGGTGCTAAAAAAACATCCGGTGCATTAACCAACTTCAACCTTTCGGTGCTGGTCACTGATAACTTTATGCGTGCAGTCCGGAAAGATGAGGACTGGCCTCTGGTATTTCCTTCCGCATACCTTTCGGATGAAAAAACGACTCCTCCGGCTACTCTTAAGAGAAAATGGGCTCATTCGGAAACCCCTGTTTCCTGCTCTGTAATGAAAGTTATTAAAGCCCGGGAATTGTGGCGGGCTCTTCTAAAAGCAAATTATCAGTATGCAGAACCGGGGGNTTTGTTCATTGACCGAATCAATAAAATGAACAATTTATCTTATTGCGAGCATATCTCTGCTACCAATCCGTGCGGGGAAGTTCCCCTTCCACCTTATGGTGCATGCGATCTCGGTTCCATCAACCTGACCCAGTTTATTGAACGCCCCTTTTTAGAAGGGGCCACGCTTAAGGGTGAACATTTAAAAGCCATTGTGACCACCGCCGTTCGAATGCTCGATAACGTCATTTCACTCTCAAAGTTTCCATTGCCTCAGCAACAAAAACAAGCCATTCAAACCCGCCGAATTGGGCTTGGAATAACCGGATTAGCTGATGCTCTGATCATGCTGGGATTGCATTATGGAAGTGAGGAAGCGCGATTAATGTCTTCCAAGATCATGAAGCTGATTTGTCATACTGCTTATCAGGCATCCATCAATCTGGCAAAAGAAAAAGGGCCGTTTGCCCTTTTCAATAAAGAATACTATTTGCAATCTCCTTTCATTAAAAAACTACCTGATAATATCAGGGAACAGATCGAGCAGCATGGCATTCGTAACAGTCATTTATTGTCTATAGCTCCCACGGGCAGCATCAGCCTTTTGGCAGGAAATATCTCAAGCGGTATTGAACCTGTATTTGACCTCAACTACAACCGACATATTTTGGATGCTGAAGGCAATAGCAGCTCAAATGTGGTTAATGATTATGCCTACTTGCAATGGATCTTATACAAGTCACCGGAAATACCGTTGCCGGACTATTTTGTCACTGCAACTCAACTTTCTCCTAAACAGCATTTGGAAATGCAGGCGGCCATACAGCAGTATGTGGATAGTTCCATCTCTAAAACGATCAACATTCCCGAGAATATGAGTTTTGATGATTTTAAAAAGGTGTATGACCTTGCGTATGAACTCAAATTGAAAGGATGTACAACATTTCGCCCCAATTGGGTTACCGGATCCATTTTAGAACATACCAATGGAGAAACCAATGTTCACTGTTGCACCATTGACAGGGAGGCAGACTGATTGCTTCATCTAAGCATTTTTCACCGCCTCAAAACCTGCCATAATATCCAGCAATTCTTCGGTGATGGAGGCTTGCCTTTCCCTCAGGAACTCCGCTCTCAGTATTTCCAAACGCTCCTCGATCTTAGTCTCCGCCCGCTGCATGGCTGCAAGCCGACTGGCGTACTCGGCCGCCAACGACTCCGCAACAGCTCGAAACAAAGACACAAACAGGTATTGACGTAATAATGCCGTAAACAGTTCTTCGGGATCCATGGTAAACGTTGGAATATTGTTGGTAGGCCACTTTCGGGTGGTAAGCCTATCCAGCCAGGCTTTATTGAGAGGCAAAAGGTATTGTGTTCTTGGTGTGAATCCTTTTTTGGCAAGGGGTTTGTTGTGAATTACGAGGATAGACCCAATACCGGCTTCATATTGCCATTGTTCGATCCCATTCAATAAGGCTAAAACCACATCATTGATCCCGTCCACCGAAGCCGGCGTCGCAAAGATCCGGTCGATCCGCTTTTTTTCGATCTTCAAATGCCCTGCAAGACGTTCTCCCAACACATAAAACTGCAGTTTTGCCGGGTCCATCTCTTCTGTTTTTTCTAAAATGTATGAAGTGAGCATTTCGTCGAACGGGCCACACAGCGATTGTCCGGAACCTACTGCTATGACCCCTGTTCCGGGATCCCTTTCTTTTTCAAGATCCCGGATGCTGTACACATTTGCAGTCCGCAAAACGATCTGCATTCCCAATTCCAATGTATCGAAATACTCGGCTAAGGATTTCACAGCTTCTTCGAACTGACGAATACTAACTGCCGACATGACTTTCATGGTCCGGGTAATGGATTGTAGTTCCTCAGCGCTGCTTACTTTTCTCTGTAGCTGTTCCAGTTTTTGCATGATCACTCCTTAGCCACATAAGGTGCTATTAGAGGGCTGATGATATCCATTAAAAAAGTTCGGCCCTCATCATCCAGATGTTGTTCCCAATCTATGGTTTTACTGATCTCATCTGAATGGGATTGAATGGCCTTTGACAGATCATATTTTATCTCGGAAATACGCTCCGGCGGCACATCATCCATCTGGTCCGACATGGCAGCCAAAAGCTCTGCGATCTGCACTTCCACCGAAACCGGACTGAGCTGCGGTTGTTTTAAAATCTCACGAATTAAACGTCCCCGGTGGATCAGGTTCTGAGTGGGTTCATCGAGCCGGGAACTGAACCTCGAAAAGGACTCCAATTCTTCAAATTGAGCATAAGCCAGCCTCAATCTTTTTGTAACGGAACGATAGGCCGGAAGCTGTGCATTTGAGCCCACCCGCGAAACTGATTTCCCGGTATCAACAGCAGGCAGCACATCTTTTTGAAATAGAATGGGTGACAAGTATAGCTGACCATCGGTGATGGATATCAGGTTTGTAGGTATGAATGCTGATATATTTTGCGCTTGCGTCTCCACGATAGGCAATGCCGTCATAGAACCGCCGCCATAATGCGGTTTCAGATGCGTTGACCGTTCCAACAGCCTGGAATGGATGTAGAAAATATCTCCGGGATAGGCTTCTCTTCCCGGTGGCCTGCGCATTAACAACGCCAGCTCCCGGTAAGCCCGGGCATGCCAGGTCAGGTCGTCGTAGACGATCAGAACGTCTTTTCCCTGCTCCATAAAAAACTCCCCGATGCTGGTAGCTGCATACGGCGCAATGTATTGCATTCCAACGGGGCTGTCGCTGCTGGCTGAAATTATTATCGAAAATGGCAGTGCCTCTTTTGAACGGATATCATCAATGACCCTTGCAATAGCCGTTTTTTGCTTGCCAATGGCACAATAGATGCAAACCACCTCTTTGTCTTTTTGATTGATGATGGTATCCACAGCGATCGCGGTTTTGCCGGTTTGACGGTCTCCCAGGATAAGCTCCCGCTGACCTCTTCCAACCGGGAAAAGTGCATCTATCACTTTGATGCCGGTTTGCAATGGCCGTTCTACCGGCGCGCGCTGAATGATAGGAGGTGCCGGCCGTTCAATGGGCCATTCTTCTTTTCTGGTGATCGGTTTCTTGCCATCCAAAGGACGGCCCAACGGATCCAGCACCCGTCCCAAAAGCTCTTCACCTACCGGAACTTTCAGGACATCTCCGGATCGGTATACTTCATCTCCCGCCTCGATCTCCTGCTCTTCTCCCAGCAAGATAATTCCAGCCTCTTCATCATCCAGGTTATAGATCAGTCCCGGACAACCGTTTTCAAACCAAACCAGCTCGTCGGTGCCCGCCCGGGGGAGTCCGTCTACCTTTGCAAAGCCCTCGCCCACCGATATCACCTTTCCATATTCCCGTAGCTGAACCTTTTTTGGGGTTTGCAAGGCCTCTTCAATTCCGGCTAAAGCTCGATCAGCTGCAGATATGAGAGTGGTTCCGGTCATACTACTGTCTCCTTGATTTCTGAATGAACTTCATCCTGTGCCTTCGCTTTAAGAAAGAATTCCATTTCAGCCTTAAGCACTTCAATATATGACTTAAGGCTCCAGCCCATTTTCCATCCTGAAGTTCGGATCTCAATGCCAAGCCCAAGTTCCGGTTCTTCCAGAAACTCACAATTGAGGTCATCAGAGAAAATTTCCTTTAGGATAGCCTTCAGTTTTATACGATCCTTTTCTTTGAGTGCAAAAGCAGTAGATACTTCAAGATGGTGGTCGTCACTTTCGGTGAAAGCAGCGATCTGTTCCGCTGTAATAGTACCTGTCTTGTGGATGAATTCCGCCAATACGTGATGCTCCAGTTCCTGTCCGGATAGTTCTCTGACGATATTTTGTACACTTTCCATGATTGTGTCAAAAGCTTTTTTCCCCAGTTCCGTTAAGAACTGATCTCTTTCTTCGTCGACCGTTTTCTTCCAGCGGTCCTGCAATTTCTCGATCTCATATCGTGCCTGCGTGAGTAAACTCTTTCGGTATTCCTCCGCTTCCTGACGGGCTTCATTCATCATGTTTTTTTCATTTTGATGAAACTGATCCATCTTTTGCTGATAAGCCTCTCGTTTTGCTTCCGCCTCTTTCAGCGTTTTTTGAGCTTCATCAAGCCGTGCTGTGATCTCATCTTCCCGTTTTTGCATGACCTTCAAAACCGGTTTATAAAGAAACCGCTGCATCAACCAAAGCAATATCAAGAAATTGATTATCTGCGCAATGAATGTGAATCCGTCCAATTCCACACTAACCTCCTATCGCAAAATTCCAGAACGGATTGGCAAAGATCAGGATAAGAGCTACAACGAAACAGTAAATCGCTGTTGATTCTACCATCGCCAATCCCACAAAAAGTGTCCTGGTGATCGCAGGCGTTTCGTCGGGTTGTTGAGCTATGGCCATCAGGGCTTGGGATAAGGCCTTACCTTCTCCCAGCGCAGGAGCTATAGAGCCAATAGCAATGGTAAATCCGGCTGTTATTATTGAGACCATTCCAATGATACTTTGCATATCCATAGTTACTCCGGTTCTAAAGTTGAAGGTTCGGTTTCTGAGGCATGTTCTTGATGTGTCCGGGTTGCTGATGCGATATATACCAATGCCAAAATGGAGAACACGTATGCTTGAATAACCCCGATCAGCAGTCCAAAAGCTTGCATTACCACCGGAAAGAACAGGGGACTCAAACTTAGCAGCACAGCAACGATCAGGCTGCCGCTCATAATGTTTCCAAACAGGCGGATGGCCAGAGCAAGCGTCCGAGAAAGTTCTCCGATGATGTTAAAAGGCAGCATCAACGGGGTGGGTTTTACATATTGGGAGAAATAAGTCTTGAATCCTCTGGTACTAACTCCAAAGACCGGGACGGCTATGAACACACAAAATGCCAGTGCAGCGGTTGTAGTCAATGAAACGGTTGGAGGATGCACTCCCGGTATCACTCCCATTACGTTCGAAAAGGTAATGAACAGAAACAGTGTACTTATGAAGGGAAAATATTTATCCGCCTTTTGTTGGGTCGCTTCCTCAATTTGGGTAACAATGAAAACCACCAGCGACTCAAACAAAGCCTGTCTTTTGGAGATACCGGTTCCGGAAGTCAGGTTAGCCGCAACAAATGCTCCCATCCCGATTAAAACCGTCATAATGATCCAGGTGAAAAGCAGAGTTGCATTCACTTTCAAGAATCCCCAATCCCAATATATGATATCATCAATATTCAATTCCATATTTAATCTCCCGCTGAGATCGTCACTTTACCTTTTCGATTCAGGATCATGCCTCTTGCCACCATAAACCCTAAAAATGCAACCGCGAGATATGACCAATGAAACTGAATGAGGGCATAAAAACTCAGCATGAGTAAGGTCATTCTAAGAATAAGGCTGCCAAAAACCCACCACCCCGGAGACGCAGAAGCATTGATCTTGATCACGGTAAACCAAAGTCCTCCAAAATAGATCACGCCAAGTGCTAAGCCGGCGAAGAGGGATAATATATATGACAAGATTTCCATATTTATCCCCGCGATTCTTTTGTAACCCAATACCAGGCATTTATGCAACCCAGGGCAATTCCAAGTACAAGAAGCATAAGCGTCCATGAGTATTTGGAGCGATAACTGTGATCGATCCATATGCCTAAAGCCAAAGCCAACAACGCCGGTATGCTCACCGCCCAGCCAACAAGCCCAAACATGCCCAACCCATACCAGAGGTTCTTATGTTTTTCTTTTTTGGCACGGATCTTTCTGGATGATTTCTCACCGATTTCTTCAGCCAATTTTTCGCCTTTTTTATGATCTTCGGCCATTTTTATTCCCATATCAGTGATTTTTCTCAAACTCTAACAAACGGAGCAACAGATCGGTCTCAATGCTTTTCATGGCTATTTTTGAAGCCCGATGCATAGCCTCTGTTTTCTTGAACTCCTTGAGTATTCGTTGCTGCAATTCCTGCAACGCAGTTCCTTCTATGGCATTCAAAACAGACACAAGTACCTGTTCGCCGCACTTCACCAAAATTCCTTCATCCACAGCTATATAATGTTCTTCTTCCCCAACCGTGTATAGCAAGATCCCGGCTTCCAGAGCCGACACAAAATCAACGTGCTTTGTCTTCAGGCAAAAATGCCCGTTTACCCCCTCCGCTATGATTTTGTCAGTATGTACATCTGCGATCATCTTTTCCGGCTCCATTACTTTAAGCTGCATCATGTTTCCGTGCCTCTTCAATATTTCCGATCATGAATAATTGCTGTTCGGGAACCTCATCAAACTCTCCATCCAAAATGCGTTCACATCCTGTTATGACTTCTTCCGTGCTTACCATCTTTCCTGAAACCCCGGTAAACTGCTCTGTGACTGCAAATGGTTGGGTAAAAAAGCGTTCCAACCGCCGTGCCCGATGTACCAACTGCCTATCTTCACCGGAAAGCTCCTCCATGCCCAACATCGAAATGATGTCTTTGAGATCTTCGTAGTGTGCCAGCGTTTCTTTAACTGACTGTGCTACCCGGTAGTGGCGGTCTCCCACAATATGGCGGGCCAGCATCTTTGATCCCGATTTTAACAGATCTATGGCAGGATATAAGCCCTGACTTGCCCGCTCTCTCGACAAAACGATAAAAGAGGACAGGTGTGAAAAGGTATGGGTTACCGCCGGATCGGTGAAATCATCAGCCGGCACATAAACCGCCTGAATGGAGGTGATACTTCCGCTTTTGGTATTACAGATGCGTTCCTGAAGCTGAGCCAGCTCACTCCCCAAAGTTGGCTGATACCCTAACCTGGAAGTTACTTTTCCCATCAGTCCCGATACTTCGGAGCCGGCCTGAACGAACCGAAAAATGTTATCGATGAGCAACAAAACATCCCTTCGCCGATTATCCCTGAAGTACTCAGCAATGGTCAGGGCTGTTTGTCCTACCCGAAAACGAGCTCCCGGAGGTTCATTCATCTGCCCAAAAACCATGATGGTATTATCCAGCACTCCGGCTGCGCTTATTTCCCGGTGTAATTCCTCGGCTTCACGGCAACGTTCTCCGATTCCGCAAAATAAACTAATACCCTCATGGCGGGCTACCATATTTCGGATCATTTCCATGATAAGGACGGTCTTTCCTACTCCTGCCCCGCCAAATAAACCGGCCTTTCCGCCCCGTTCAAGTGGAGAAAGCAGATCCATGGCTTTGATGCCCGTAGTTAATATTTCCTGCCCGGTTTGTTGGGCTGATAGTGGTATTGGGGGCTGAAAAATTGACCGATATTCCCCGGCTTCGATGTCTCCTTTTTCATCTATCGGTTCCCCAAACAGATTAAGCATTCGTCCCTGTAGGTTTGTGGTAACAGGGATCTTCAAAGGTTCTCCGGTATCATAAAATAAGGTGTCCCGCTGTAAGCCGCTTATGGAATTAAGTCCCAAAGCCCTCACGGTCTGTCCATCTAAATGTGCGGTGACCTCTGCTAAAATGGAAGGTTCTGTTTCTGATACCAACAAGGTCTGTAACTCGGGAAGTTGTTTTTTGAACCTGATGTCAATTACACTTCCTCTTACCGAATGTACCCGCCCGATGGCTCTCTCTTCACCAGCCGCTCCGATGGGTTTTCCATCGTTTTTCGATATATGATCGGCTTCAAACATAACATAATGATCAGGCGGGTACTTCTTTCTCGGCAGTTACAATTTTTTCTATGGTGGAAATGACACTATCCGGGTTTAGTGACATGGAATCGATGCCGCATTCCACCAAAAAGGCAGCGAATTCCGGGTCATCACTTGGGGCTTGTCCACAGAAACCGACTTTCCTCTTTTGCCGGTGTGCCCTCTTTATAACACTGCGAATGGCTTTCTTTACTGCAGGGTCGTTCTCATCAAACAAATAAGCAAGTTCAGCTGAATCACGGTCAACGCCCAAAATAAGTTGTGTTAAGTCATTTGATCCAATTGAGAATCCGTCAAAGTACTCTGAAAATTCTTCCACCAGAATGTAATTGGAAGGAATTTCACACATCACGTAAACCTCTAATCCATTCACACCACGTTTTAGTCCATTCCCGGCCATTTCTTCTTGTACAAGCTCGGCTTCTTTCAGCGTTCGGCAGAAAGGGATCATGACCACGACGTTATCAAAGCCGATCTCTTCCCTTACTTTTTTAATGGCTCGGCATTCAAGTTTGAATCCTTCCCTGTAGCCCTCACTGTAGTAGCGGGCTGCTCCGCGCCATCCTATCATTGGATTCTCTTCATGAGGTTCAAATGCTGATCCGCCAACAAGACGTGCATATTCATTGGTCTTGAAATCACTGGTTCGCACAATTACAGGATGCGGATATTGTGAAGCTGCGATCTTGGCTATTCCCATGGAAAGTTTATCCACAAAGTAGGATTCATGGTCTTTATAGCCTTTGGTTAATTTCCTGACAGTTTCATAATCATACTCGTTTTCTATCTTTTCGGGATGTGCAAGCGCCATGGGGTGCACTTGAATATGATGACTGATAATGAATTCCATCCTCGCCAACCCAATACCTTTAGCCGGCAATTTCCACCATTTGAAGGCAGATTCAGGTGTTGCGAGATTGAGCATGATGTCCACTTTAGTGGAAGGCAATTTCTCGAGATCTACTTCCTGAATGTTGAAATCCACAAAGCCCTGATACACTTTACCTTCATCACCTTCTCCACAGGACAGGGTGATCTTGTCTCCATCTTTTAAAACCTGTGTGGCTTTCATAGTCCCCACTACCGCTGAGATGCCAAGTTCACGGCTCACAATGGCAGCATGACACGTTCGGCCTCCAAAATCAGTGACTATACCGGCCGCATTTTTAAGAAAAGGAACCCAATCAGGCTCGGTCATTTTTGTTACCAGAATATGATTCGATTCGATGTTTTTTAGGTCTTTGGGATTTTTCACCACTTTCACAATACCATGAACAATGCTGCTGCCGATGCTCAGCCCTTTTACCAGCTCTTTCCCGTTTTTCTCGCTGATGGTGTACGTTGTGAACAATTTTTTACTGGCTTGAGACTGAACCGTTTCCGGTCGCGCCTGCACAATGAACAGAGATCCGGTTTTGTCCTCTTTCACCCACTCAATATCCATTGGTGTTTGATAGTGCTCTTCTATAGCTATGCCCCATCTTGCCAGTTGCAGGATCTCCTCATCATTCAATACAAATTTTTGTCGCTCTGCTTTTGTGGTAGGTATATTTTTGGTTTTTGAAGTCCCGTCTTCTGCATATACCAATTTCAATTCTTTACTGCCCAGGTTTTTCTCAATAATCGGAAGCTTGCTGTGGTCATTCAGAAACGGCTTGAACACATAGAACTGATCAGGATTTACCGTTCCCTGTACAATATTTTCTCCCAAACCCCAGGCGCCGTTGATCAGGATTGCATCCGGGAAACCGGTTTCAGTATCTACGGTGAACATGACGCCTGAGCAACTTTTATCGGCTCTCACCATTTTCTGGATCCCAATCGAAAGTGCCACTTTCATATGATCGAATTTCTTTTCTTCCCGATATGAGATAGCCCGATTAGTAAACAAAGAGGCATAGCATTTTTTACAGGCCTCAATAAGTTCGTTTGGTCCGCTTATATTCAAAAATGTTTCCTGAAGACCTGCAAAACTGGCATGGGGAAGATCTTCCGCCGTAGCGCTGCTTCTCACCGCTACATCAGGGGAATCGGTTTCATACTTTGCAGCAAGTTCACTGTACGACTCTTTGATCCTTTCGGCAATGGCTACCGGAAAGGTACTTTTAAGAATTAGTTCACGGATATTCTTCCCGGTTTCCTCAAGTGATTTTTCCCCGGACTTGAAGTCGTTCAAACAAGCTTCAATAGGTTCCTGGATTTTATTTTCTTTAATGAAGGTCCAATAAGCTTTGGCAGTAGTTGCAAAGCCGTCCGGAACGTTGATGCCTTTAGCACTGAGGTGATGCTGCATTTCTCCAAGCGAGGCATTTTTACCTCCTACTAAAGGTAAATGCTCGATCCCGATTTCTTTAAACCATAACACATACCTGTCGTAAAGCTCATTCTTCTTCATTTCTGCCATCTTTTCAATCTGTTCATTCTATCTTAAAAACAAAGCCGTTTTTACCTTTTGATCTCTGCATAAGAGACCACTCCTTTCTCTCTCATTTCAAAAGATTTCGGAGCACGGCTACACGGCTTCGCTATCTTGCACCTTTACACAGAAAAAGTATTTACACTTTCTTTATTCTATTCGATAGCAACCACTTTCGGATGACTAACTTCCACTTTCGGAGCTTTTACGGTAAGCACGCCATCTTTGAATGAAGCTTTGATCTTGTCTTCTTTAATTTTGGTTGGCATGGTTACGGTGCGAATGAACTCCCCAAAGTATCGCTCACGATGCAGGTAGTCGGGTTTCTCTTCTTTAGTTTCTTCCTTTCGGGTACCTTTTATGATCAGCCGGTTATCCTGGTAATTGATCTCGATATCTTTTTTCTGGAAGCCGGGAAGGTCTACAGCAATTACGTATTCTTTTTCCGTTTCCATCATGTCAGTATCGGGAGTCATGATATCCATGCCCAGTAACTGATCATTGGTATTTCTAAGAGTGAACGGTGTCAGATCATCAAAAAACCGATCCATTTGTCGTTTGATGGATTCTATTGGTGAGGAAGGGTTTGTGTGTTTAGCTAATGTTTTCATAATCATCTCCGGTTCTCAGTTCTACAATTTTTTCTATTTCGGCTTATGCCTTTTGAACTAAGAAATACATTCTTTCGCCTTAAAAATGACGGAACTTCCTTGGGTGAGCTGTAAGCAAAGAAAGGGTTAGGGATTAGGGTTTTTCCTTACGCCCGGGACGATGATATATGTTTTTGAGAACTTGTTTACATCTCTGAACTTTCGCTTTCCACCCATTTTACGGCATGCATCATCAGTTCAGTTGCATTCTCGAGATTTAGCTTGGTTTTAATGCGGGCCCGATACGATTCCACCGTTTTTACGGATAAATGCAGTCGCTCGGCGATCTCTCTCGTATTATTTCCCTGGCCTGTCATTTCAAAGACCTCCAATTCCCGATCACTCAGCAAGTCGATAGGAGATTGTGAAAGATTTTTTTGCCCCACGGCCATCCCCATCAGTAGTTTCTCACTTACTTCTTCACTGACGTAAATGCCCCCGTTCAGGATCTTCTTAACGGCTTTCACCATTTCGTCTCCGGCTTCTTGTTTCATCACGTATCCTTTGGCCCCCGCCCTCAGAACCCGTTCGGCGTATAAGATCTCTTCGTGGCGAGAAACCACCAGGATCTTCAGGTTTTGGTCAAGTCCCACCAAATGCTTGATCAGCTCAAGTCCACTCATTCCCGGCAAGGAAATATCCACAACCGCGAGATCCGGTTTCAACTCCGTTGACCGCTGAAGGGCTTCCTCTGCCCGGTTAAACTGCCCAACCACTTCAAATCCATGCTCAGCATTCAACGTTGTGACCAGCCCTTTCAACATCATTGGGTGATCGTCTACAACCATGATTCTTTTTTTAAAATTTGGTGCCATTTTATGTGCTCTTATGTGTTATATGGTATCAGGCATTTCACCATGGTCCACCCATTAGATGTATTCCCGATATCAAAATTACCGCCCAACAATTCTGCCCGATATCGCATGGTGCTTAAACCCATTCCTTTAAACTTTTGTTCGTTAGGATCTTCAAATAATCCGATCCCGTTGTCTTCAACAGTCAGCAGTATATAATTGGATTCTTTCTGAAGTTTTACCCGGATCTTGTTCGCATTTCCATGCTTGATAGCATTCTTCACAGCCTCTTGAACAATCCTGTATAAATGAAGGGCCATCATTCGGTCTTCGATATCCAAGCCCGGACTGCATATGAATGCACAATTTGTTTTTAGCAGTGACTGAAACCGTTCACAAAGCCTTTTCAAAGCGACTTGCAAGCCTTCATTTTGCAGCTCAATGTGGGCTAAGCCATGGGCAAGCTGCCTGACTTCCTGATCCGCCTCTTGCACCATCTCTGTGATCTCATCCAGCTCCTGAACTCCCGGCAAACTATTTGATCTAAGCTTTCGGGATAAATTGCGGGTCATTAACCCGATTGCTGACAGCATTTGCCCGACCCCATCATGGAGTTCCTGTCCGATCTTGAACCGTTCACTTTCGGCCACTTTCAGGATCTGATTTTCAAGCTCCCTGCTTTCACTAATATCCCGGATTAAGCCGGTAAAGAAACTTTCATCGGATAGGGTTACTTCGTTCAAATTCAGTTCCAACGGAAAGGTGGTTCCATCTTTTTTCACACCCTGAAACTGACGGTTTTTACCGAGGAATGATTCGTAAATAGCTATCTCCAGCTCATCTTGAGAGTGAACTTCATTCTTGAAATCAGCCAGTGATGGAATGAGCAGGAACGCATGTTCGCCAATTAGCTCTGAATCCTGATACCCAAACATTTCTTGCAAAGCCGGATTTACATTTATGATCATCAGGTTTTTATCTGCCGTAAAAATACCCTCCGTTGCAGACTCAAAAATGGCCTGAGTTCTCGCTTTACTTTTAACCAAATCCTTCTCCATCATCTTCACGATGTTGATATCAGTAGCAGACCAAAGCAGCACATTTTCATAATCAGGCAGGTTCAACCTTTTTACTTTTATGTCAAGCCACTTTGTGGTGTTATTAACCCAATTTGCTTCCGTTTGATATGAATAAACGTCTTTGTCATGGAGTCCTTCAACCCTTTCAAAAAATATTTTCTTTCCATATTCGGGGTCTTTATTGAGCTCCCACACCGATTCCCCAACCAAGTCTTTCTCTAACAGGCCTAATTGCTCTTTTAAGTAATCATTAGCATACAAGATCTTTCCCTCAAAGTCACTGATTAAAACTTTGACCGGAAGTTGATTCAGTACCCCCCCAAGATCAGTTTCCAACTTGATAATTTCATGTACAGAACTCTCCGCAAATTTCATAAACTCTCCCCTTTAAATTGGGCAAAAAGGAATTATCACACTATTCCTTATGGAATCATATCATAGAAAAATAAAGAATATGTGTAGATAATAAATTTCCTTACCCTTTTGTAAGCTATTTCCCTACAAGCCGAACGGCTATCTCCCTTTTACGAATCTGGTGTGGATTTCCTACTTACCTGTTAGCAAACCTTAACTATCATTCTTCTTCAACAAACCGGGTTCAAGACTATGAAAGAAAAAGATATTATTGACCTTTACGATTTGATGATGGAACAGCTTCGGGATCTTTATGACGGAGTCTTGCAAAAACATCATTTCCTAAAACAAGCAGATAAAATGACAGGCTCCGAAGACCTGGACGAATTGATACTGACTCACCGAAAGCAGGCTAAACTTCAAAAAGAGCGGTTGGAGCATATTTTTCAATCATTGGATGAAGATCCGGCCGGCGAAAGTTGTAAAGGCATTAAAGCTCTCATCAAAAGTTCGCTTGAGCTTGCAAGAAGATGCAAGATACCGGAAGTACGGGATGCCAGCTTGATCACTTCCATTCAACATATTAATCATTATGAGTTGGCCGGTTACGGAACCTCAGTGGCATATGCAAAAGTATTGGAACGCCACGACATAGCGGAGGTTTTACTTAGAAATTTACAGGAAAATAAAGACACCGATTCATGGCTGAGCGACCTGGCCGAAAAAGATATTAACAAAAATGCCACCTGGGATGCCTTGGTGGTAGCCGTTGAAAAAACAAGGGCTTTTTAATATGTATTACCTAAAAATTTTAAAACATCAAGTTCAAATCATAGAGCTATCAGCCGACCCTGATTTTCTAACTTGGACATGAAGCGTATTATGACTATTTAAAGATTATATTTTTCTTGCATAAAAGTTTGCATGCTTGATCACCTTCCTTTTGTAGGTTCCAAAACTTTGTAAGGCCTTTAAGCTCAACCTCCTATTCAGGAATAACCTTACAACACGTTATCCAAAACACCTACATTTTCGTAGGGTAGTTTTGTGAAAATTTACCATATACTTAACTACAGAGGCATCTATGAAGCAGCCAAATAAGAACCTAACCTATGAACATAAAGGAGTTGGAACAGACTACGTTTCCGATCCCGAGTCTACACATTTTGAAGACGAGTTGGTATGCTCAAAGTGTGGAGCTTTACACAAAAACGGTACCTGGAGTTGGGAACAACTTCCAATCAAAATTAAAGAAGGAATATGTCCTGCCTGTGAGCGTATTCAGAAGAACCAACCTGCCGGTTTTGTAACGCTTACCGGTAATTATCTGGAAAAGAACAAAGATCATTTGATCACATTTATTCAAAGCATCGCCACCTCAGAACTATCCGAGCAGCCATTGGAGCGACTGATGGATATCACTCGTAACGAGAATGCTATCATTATTACAACCACCGGTGTAAACCTGGCGCGCAGGATCGGTTATGCCCTTAATTTGGCCTTCCAGGGAAACTTGACATCTACTTCCAATGGAGAGGATCACATTGACATTGTGTGGCACAGGGACGATCAAACCTCGTAATTTAAATCCTTACACCCGCACAGTACCAATCCATTACACACCACGGCTATTAAACTGAGTATAATCCATAAAACCAATATTTATAGGGGGCTTTATGGACATTCAGATAAAAAATATTCTCTATCCAACTGATTTCTCTGAGAACGCAAAACATGCGTTACCGTATGCTCTTTCACTGGCTAAAAAAACGGGAGCCACCTTACATATCATGCACTCCATAGAAGAACCCTACGACTTTGCTCCTATGGTAGAAGACATTAAGAAAGATGTGACCCGTAAAGTGAAGAAACTTTATGAGGATATGATCGAGGATATTAACAAGAAAAAGGAATATGCCGAAGATGGGATAAAAATAAGAACCCATATTTTTAACGGCCGAACAGTTTATTCACTCTTAAGCGCTACTCGCGATTATGAAATTGATCTGGTAGTAATGGGAACCCAGGGGCGCAGTGCTTTAGAACAGCTTTTCTTTGGGAGCACAACGTCAGAAGTAGTCCAACAATCTACCGTACCGGTATTGGCAATACCTATGGAAGCAGACTCCCCTGACTTCAAGCATTTGCTTTTTACCTCCGATTATGGACCAACGGATCTGCCTGCTTTGGAATTCACCATGTACTTTGCGGGACTATACAACAGTTCTGTGAAACTCATTCATGTTGCAAAAGCTTCCGATGAAAAAGCAGAACTCCTTTTTCGTGGCTTTAAAGACATGGTGCACGAGCACATTAAGTACAAAAAACTGACCTTTGAATTATTGTATTCTGATGACCTTTTAAAAGCCGTGACCGAGCAAGTAAACAAGCATAAGATAAACGGTATTTTTATGGTGAGATATCACCATTTGTTTTCCATCATCGGGAAAAAACACTCTAAAGAAATGAGCCAAAGCTCAAAAGTCCCTGTCCTGGTATACCCCGGCAAAAAAGAATCCTCGGGATCCAATGTTGTAATCTGAATTTTGAATCTATGGAGAGATGATGTCAGCTAAACAACCTCAAAAAAGCATCCATAAAATTAAATTTGAGATCTTTCCGAAAGAAATCTCCGTACCCGATATTTTTGAAGAGATAAGATGGGAGAATGACGGGGGTAATATCCCGATTTCTGCGGGTATCATCGACGAAAGTTCGCTACCCCTTAGGCCCGGTACTGTTTTCAAGGTTTTGAACGGAAGCTTGCTTGAAGAAGATGATCGGGTTTTTTACCTGGCCGAAATTCAATTAGTGGAACCATAGCCCTTTTCAATTCTAAATAAAAAAAGCCACTGTAAGAGTTTTTAATTTTAGAAGTCCAAGTGCTCGAAAACTTGGATCAGGATAAGATAACTCCATACAGTGGCTTTTACTTGCCTCAAGCATCGGCCTCTCTTGTTGTCGCACTATAAGCTATTCTTTATTTTTTCAAGGCTTTTTGAATCGATCGAAATCCATCTCTCAGATCTTTCCAAATCAGCTCTATGTCCTTTCCAAGGGTTTCAAAAGTATCTCCTCCGGCTTCTTCAAGCTGTTCAATTTTTCCCTGCATATCGGCCCTTTTCTCACGCAAGATGTTGATCCTTCGCGTCAGGTTTTTTCGAAGAGCGGTTACTTTTTGATCTCTTTTTTTCTCCAGGCCTTCAAGCTCTTCATCCCATTTCCTGAGGTTTTTGGTCAACTTGTTAATATAATCTTTTCGCTTTGACCCAGACTTTGAAACCCGTTTTTTAGTCGGTTTTGGTAATACATTATCACTCATAATTCACTCCATAATTGGTTCGCTGTTTTCTACGCTCTCATCCCAGTATTCCCTGATGTCTTTGGGAAGTGTGCCCCTGATATCATTTAATTCTCCTTCACTTACCCGGTTATATAAAGTAGTAAGAACTGCCCCAAACGCCTTTTGCGCTTCAATTCCGGTGGTTCCCATCAATGCTTTTCTGATGCGCTCTTCAACTTCATCAACATGAAACTTTCGGGGTTTGGCACTTATGCTGTAGCCTTCAAAGTACATACCTCTGATTAGCACCGGCAGCTGAGCCGATAAGTGTAATACTTCATTAATGGTGATTCGGTCTCGAATGATATGCATCACTTCCCTTAAAATATTCCAGGCGGTATCGGGCCGCTCTTCAAGACCAAGTTTTGATGCGATAAGATCTATCCACTCGTAAGTATCTTTTATGTTTTGGTCAAAAAGATCTTTCTTGATGGCAGACTTTTTAACGGTTTTTACTGCACTTGATTTTTCCTGTACATCGGCTGTCTCATCAAGCTTTTCATACCATTTTACTTCTTTATGTCTCTTATCCATGATGAAATCCCTCTGATTGATTTTCTAATTCAAAAAAAGGAATTCACGGATCACTTTAAGGCAGTATTACCCCTTATCCCATTGAAGGATTATTCATTACAATGATGCCTCGGAAGGTAAAAACCTAAACCTCTTCCCTTATGCGCGGTTTCTGAGTCTCAATATTATTCTTATTGATCATTTCGCCCAGCAAACCCGTAGAGAAAAGCTGCACACCAAGAACCAGCAACAAAATACCCAGGAATAAGAGAGGCCGGTCGCCAATACCTTGGCCTAAAACCAATTTTATGTAAGCAATGTATAAATTGATTCCAGACCCGATTAAAATGAACAGTACTCCAATGGTACCAAAAAAGTGCATCGGGCGCTGCAGGTATTTCTGAACAAAGGATATTGTCACCAGATCCAAAAAACCATTCATAAAACGTGAAAGCCCAAATTTGGTCTTCCCGTATTTTCTGGGATGATGCTTCACCACTTTTTCAGTAATTCGGGTAAACCCTTCTTTTTTGGCAAGCATGGGTATATAACGATGAAGTTCACCATATACATAAATATTTTCGATCACTTCCGCACGATACGCCTTTAAACCGCAGTTAAAATCGTGCAAATCGATACCGGCCACTTTTCGGGTTACGAAATTGAAGAATTTGGAAGGTATGGTCTTTGAAATGGGGTCGTGGCGTTCTTTCTTCCATCCGCTTACGAGGTCATATCCGTCTTTCAATAATTGGATCATTTCCGGGATCTCATTCGGATCATCCTGAAGGTCAGAATCCATGGTAACTACATACCGGCCTGATACTCTTTCAAAGCCGGCCTGAAGCGCCATACTTTTTCCGTAATTGTGCGAAAATGAGACCCCGTAAATATGCTTTTTTTCCTTACTCAATGCCTGGATGACGGCCCAGGAAGTATCTGACGAACCATCATCAACAAAAATGATCTCATAACTGAATATATCCCCAATAGCTTTTGCTATTTCATTCTCTAACTCCGGCAATGATTCTTCTTCATTGTACACCGGAATGACGATACTAACGTCTAATTGCATGTTTGATTGATTTTCTTCCAAAATGTATACTTTTACTAATATTCAGAAATGGTTTACTTTAAAGCCACTAAAAACGACAAAATACACTTTCTGCTTACTATGAAAAAATTGTATTACTCCATGGGTGAAGTCAGTAAGCTAACCGGCTTGGAACCCCATGTGCTTCGGAACTGGGAAAAAACCTATACCAAACTAAATCCCAAAAAGAACAGTGCAGGAAATCGTGTATTCAAAGAGCAGGAACTGGCACTTATTTTCAGGATCAAAGAGCTGCTTCACGAAAAAAAATACAGTGCAGAAGGCGTAAATGAGATCCTTAACGGTGATAAAGAAGAAACGGTACCTGAGTTAAGTGCCAAAGCCCGAAAGGATCTGAATGAAGTCAAAGTGTTCTTAAACGACCTGCTCGAAAGACTCTGAGGCAACAAGAATTCATTCTGATATCACCTTTTGATCCTTTCTTAAAACCATGATCAGCAGAAATTGTGCGCAGATCATGAAAGCCATTCCCACTAAATGCAACACCTGAAGTACCCGGGGCATATCCAAATAATATAAGCCTATCCCAATCAACACTTGCATCAAAACCAACGCCACATTGATCAATCCAAGTGAGCGTACCGGCCCTGTTGCCTCATATTTTCGAACTAAGAAATATACCCATGCACCGACTCCCATAACCACCCAGGAAAAGCTTCGGTGAACCGGAAATATCGTGCCAACCATCTCCAGCCAATTACCTCGGGGAGCAACTTCTGCTGCATTCTTGATGGCATCAATACCTTCCCGTACTTGAGTCCCCAGTACCAGCTGTATCATGGATATCACTAATAACACCCAACCGGCCGTTAAAAGCCTGCTTCTAAACTCTTCGCCAACTTTGATCTTCAAATGATCACTGGTGGCTTCAAATACACCATATAGTAAAGTGATCATGATGATCATAGCTACTACCATGTGAGCCGTGATCATGCCTGCATGCAAGCCCGTCTTTACCACAACTCCTCCCAACCATCCTTGAAATAAAACGAGCACAAGAGCCGCAGCAGAACTGTAGAAAACACCGGGTTTTGTTTTCCGATATTTAAAAGAAAGAACAAATGTAATTGTGATCAATAGCCCTATAAGTACGCCCACCAAACGGTTCACATACTCGATCCAGGTGTTGTACACATTAAACTGACTGGCATCAAACTGAGAAGGTAATTCTGCTAAACTTGTAGGCGGTATCCACATACCAAAACATTTTGGCCAATCGGGACATCCCAGCCCGGCACCAGCCGCCCTCACCAATGACCCAATCAGGATCAAAAAAATTGTGGCTGCAACGGTTGTGATCGCAGTTTTTTGAAAAGCATTTAATTTCATGTTAAAAGACTGTCAAGTAAGAGGAATAATATTTAAATTTAAGGCTGCACAAAGCAATTATACGACCTATCAAAGTTACATGAATTCAGCCGAAGAAAACATTCTCATCAAGAGATCTTTTACGGATGTTATTTCCGACTACTACCAGCTGACCAAGCCCGGCATTACCATGTCTGTGTTGGTAAGTATGTTGGTCGGGTTTATTCTTGGCAGTGGCACTAACATCAATTTTGTCACGCTCATTCACGCTTTGGTTGGAACATATTTAATAGCTGCTGGAACCGGTGCACACAACCAATTTATCGAACGCGCATCCGATGGTTTGATGAAGCGCACTTCTAAACGCCCCTTGCCCGACCGCCGTATCGATTCCAAAAGTGGAATGATCTTTTCGCTCAGTCTGATCTTTTCAGGACTATTTTATCTGATTTTGATGGTAAATCCGGTAGCCGGAGCCGTTTCATTTTTAACCGCGCTCATCTATTTGGGTGTCTATACCCCAATGAAAAAAGTTTCCCCTATTAATATTGCGATCGGGGCCATCCCGGGAGCACTTCCTCCTGTTGGAGGGTGGGCGGCAGCAACCGGAAATATTGCTGAACCGGGCATGTGGCTGTTATTCGGAATCATGTTCTTTTGGCAAGTGCCTCATGTACTATCCATTGCCTGGCTATGCAAAGATGATTATTCCAGCGCCGGGCTAAAAATGCTTCCCAAGAAAGATAAAACCGGATTTAAAACGCTGTTTTGGTCAATGATTTGTGTCTTCGGTTTATTTCCAGTCACTTTTGCCCTGTATCAACTTGGAATTTCAGGAATGATCTTTTTAGTGCTTGGTATAATTTTCGCCCTTGGATTTATGGGGTACACTATCAAATTTGGACTGGACCGATCCAAACAAAATGCCAAGCAAATGATGTTTGCTTCCATCGCCTACCTCCCGCTTGTATGGATAGCCGTATTCCTTGATCGCTTTATTTCGTTCTAAAGCTGATCTCTCCTATAAATATCTCTTCGTATTAGGGTATGGTTGTATTTTTCCAAAGCAGATTATAAAAAAAGAGCCGTCAACAGACGGCTCCAATCTCACAGCACAAAGCACACCGCACATTTTACAACGGTAAATTATCGTGCTTTTTCTTAGGTACAGAATCTACTTTATTTTGAGCCACTTCCAGTTGTTTGATCAGCTTCTCACGGGTTTCGGATGGGAGGATCACATCATCAATAAATCCCCTTCCGGCGGCAAGATAAGGGTGTGCAAAGTTTTCACTGTATTCATCTTCCAGTTCTTTCTGTTTTGCTTCAGGGTCATCCGCATTAGCGATCTCTTTTCGGAAGATAATTTCAACGGCTCCCTTGGTGCCCATTACAGCGATCTCAGCGGTGGGCCATGCTACATTATAATCGGCACGAATGTGCTTGGAGTTCATCACATCATAAGCGCCGCCATATGCTTTCCGGGTAATAACCGTCATCTTGGGCACAGTCGCTTCACAGAACGCATACAGTAATTTCGCTCCGTGTTTGATGATGCCATTCCATTCTTGATCGGTTCCCGGAAGGAAACCCGGCACGTCCTCAAACACAACCAAAGGAATATTAAAAGCATCACAAAAACGCACAAACCGAGCGCCTTTGAGTGAAGCATCTATATCCAAAACACCGGCTAAAGAAAGCGGCTGATTGGCTACAATTCCAACACTCCGTCCACCTAAACGGGCAAAACCAACTACAATATTATCCGCATAGTCTTTGTGCACCTCATAGAACGAATCTTTATCCATAATACCCCCGATCACATCGTGAATATCGTATGGTTTATTTGGGTTGAGCGGCACGAGATCTTCCAGCGCTTTGGCTTTAGTCGAATCCGGTTCTTTGGATTCGATCACAGGCACTTTTTCTTCACAATTTTGCGGAATGTATTTCATCAGCTCGCGAATGTCGTTCAGGCAAACGGCATCATTAGGACTGGAAAAATGCGAAACTCCCGACTTGGTGGTATGAGCCGAAGCTCCTCCCAACTCTTCGGATGTCACTTCTTCATGCGTAACCGTTTTTACGACATTCGGCCCGGTCACAAACATATAGCTGGTATTCTCAACCATAAAAATAAAATCGGTAAGGGCTGGACTGTAAACTGCTCCACCGGCACAAGGACCCATCACAGCCGATATCTGAGGTACAACCCCCGAGGCCATGCTGTTTCTCCAAAATACTTCAGCATATCCGCCTAAGGAAGAAACGCCTTCCTGAATTCGGGCTCCACCGGAGTCATTCAGGCCGATGATTGGAACCCCGTTTTTCATTGCCAGGTCCATGATCTTGCAGATTTTTTCGGCATGTGTTTCAGATAGGGAGCCTCCAAAAACGGTAAAATCCTGACTGAAAACATATACCGGACGCCCGTGGATCTTGCCAAATCCGGTGATCACTCCATCTCCCAGATATTGCTTTTTATCGAGCCCGAAATTTGAGCTTCTGTGTGTTACGAACTTATCAATTTCTTCAAAGCTTCCTTTGTCTAACAACAGGTCTATGCGCTCGCGGGCCGTTAATTTGCCCTTGTCATGCTGTTTTTCGATGCGGGCTTTTCCCCCGCCTTTTAGTGCTTCTTTGCGTAATTCCTGAAGTCGTTCTACTTTCGGGTTCGTAGCCATAAATACTTTTTTGTTTAGGATTTATATTCTTCAAAATAAGATTGCAGCCGATCTGTGAATTCTACTGCAATATCGGAGAACATGTCTACTTCGTTGGGTGAGAAAATATGTTCATGTATAAACTCTGATGCAGTGTCCCAATCACCAAAATCTTGAATTTTTTTAAGCGCGGTTTTGTATTTCTTTTTCTTACCGCCAAAGATCTGCTTCACAAAAACCCCTTCCTGACCCACTATAAAGTCTTCAAGATCCGGTTTTTCATTTATTTTATTGTCTTCAGCTTGATTTTCTGCATTCTCAAATAAACTGTCTTCATCTATTAATTCGTCTTCATCGGTATCGGAGCTTCCCATCAGCACATCCATTTGATCGGGACGTAAAAACTGCTGCCACATGGGTTGATCTTCTTCCTCACCATCTTCTTCCGGTTCTTCAGCAATCAGCGGTTCCAGATCATCGGTTTCATCCGGTGCAATAATTTCCTCTTCATCATCCGGCTCTACTTTGGGTTTGTCCTTTTTAGGCTGAGGTTTCTTCTGAACCTGTTCCTCATCTTCCGCATCCTCTTCTTCATCCTCATCCAGGTTTTTAAACGAGTGAGCCGCCTGATCCAATACCGTTACCAGGTTCTGGCGAAATTTCTTGATCTCATCCGTTTGTTCCCCTGATTTAAGGGACCGTGATATCTCTTCAGCATCCGGGGTCTCTTCAAATTCCTCAAAAATAGATTTTTCGTTTTGTTCCGACTTGAACAAGGCATTGAAAGATTCCTGATCCGTCATCTGTGGATCGCTGGCTTTATAATCCCCAAAAAAACTATCCAGTAAACGTTGTTCTTTTTCATCCACTACTTCCACTTCATCTTCATCGGGATGATCAAACCGGTTCTTCTGGGCGATAAGCTCTTCCCGGAATTGATCACGAAACTTCTCTTGTAGCTTCACATCCAGAAGGTCAGGATAGGAAAGGATCTCAATAAAGCGCTCTTTGGTGATCTCTTCATCCAGTGCGTTGAAAGCTTTTGCCGTCAGGTATAATCCTTTATCCTCAAAAAACAGCTGGATGAGTTTCGCATCAATTTTTCCTGCGAAAAGAGTAAAAAGCAACTCCAGCACCTGGGCCCAGTCTTTGGCAGAATAGGAAGCTACCAGGTTTGCATCCAGGTTATGAATTAACAGTTTACAGCGTTTCTTTTCCAGGGAAGAAAGCTTCCTCTTTTTCATATAAAGAGGAATAGCTTTTCCAAAGTGCTTATAGATCGTCAGCTTATCGGTTCGGCGAACCAGTTCATCATAATTCAGCTCCTCTTCCCCTTTATAGATATACTCGGCCATGTGCTGCCTGGGTTCCAGATATACCTTCACGATTTCGTTCATAACCCGGCCGGTTACTACATAGAATTTATCTTTTGGGATGCGAGAGTGTGCATATAGTGTTTCCTGAAAATCTTTCCACGCATTCTGAACAGCCGGTTTAGAGGTATCGGCCCAGGAACTTTCCTTTAGCTCAAATTCCTGGCGCAGCTTGTCATTGATCTCAATACGGATACGTTCTACAATAAAAGATGGAATTCCGGCCGAAAGCAGATCCTTAAGGGTATAGAATGGCTTATCGGATTTAACCGCGCCTATGAGCTTATCTATAATTTCTTCTACTGCCTGATGCATATCGATATTTGAAATTTCATTGAAAATAAAACCTCCCGGCTCCCAATACAATTAAGGATTTAGTATTTCTATTATTGTTTTCAAATTTTTGTTCTATGTGGCCCAGGAACCGGTGTCTTCGTCTCTTTATAAACTTTTTAAACTGACATTCACCTTATTTATCTATTCTTGCTACCTTAGGGCATGATCTCTCTTACAGTCGAAAACCTCAGCAAAAAGTTTAATACCAAGTCTGTGTTCGAAGATTTCTCCTTTGAGCACCGATCTGGAATTTTGGGAATTGCCGGCTCCAACGGAAGTGGGAAATCTACCCTATTGAAATGTCTCGCTTACCTACTTCGCCCAACTTCTGGAAATATTATCTGGAAAAATGATGAACATTTGATGAATCAAAAGGAAGTGAAAAGCCATATCGGTTTTGCTGCTCCCTACATCAATTTATATGCAGAACTTTCTGTGGCCGAGAATTTAACCTTTTTGCTGGAAGCCGGAGGTCATTCGGCTCAACCCGAAAAAATTGAGGCTTTACTGGAAAGGGTTCAAATTCCACATTTAAGAGATCAGCTTTTTGGGAGCCTTTCTACCGGACAGCAGCAACGTGCTAAACTTGCGGCTGCTTTGGTTCGGGAACCTGAAATTCTGATGCTGGATGAACCCGGTTCCAATCTTGACGAAAAAGGCCACGAATTGGTGAAATCCATCGTACAAACCGAAGCCAAAAAAGGCACACTGATTTTTCTGGCCTCCAACGATCCCAAAGAAATTTCACTTTGTGATGGGGAAGTTGATTTGGCAGTTTAGTGTTATAGTGCGATGGTGTTACGGTGTTATGGTTCCAACTCAAAACCATAACACCGTAACACTAAAACACTGCAAACTTCCGCTACATTTGCTTTAACTTCCCGTCAAAAGAATTCATCAAAATTATTTAAAAAAAGAACCGAACATGATTTCAGAAAACGATCAAAAACTGGCGACTTTAATACTTGAACACAGCACCGAAGTGCAAGCCGGACAAAATGTAATGGTTCAGCTCATTGGACTGAACGGTATCGACTTATTGCGTGCTTTGGTTGAGCAGATTCGGGCGAAAAATGCGCATCCTTTTGTGCAGATCGAAGATGCAGATACCCAACGCATTCTCATCGAAAGCGGCAATGAGGAATTCTGGAAGAACCAGGCCTCGGTCGATCAGCTTCCAAAAATGAAGCAAATGGATGCATTTATTGGCATTCGTGCTTCAGAAAATATTTATGAAAACTCCCAAGCAAGCAAAGAAGCGAATAAAGCCTATTCTGAACATTTTCTGAAACCGGTTCATTTTGATGAGCGTGTGAATAATACCAACTGGTGCATTATGCGCTATCCCTCTTCGGCTTTTGCCATGAATGCCAAGATGCCCACCCGCGCGTTTGCTGAATTTTATTACAACGCTTGTCTTGTTGATTACGCACAGCTTGAAGAAGCCATGAAGCCTCTCGAAAAACGACTGCGGGCAACGGATGAAATTCATTTAAAAGGAGACGGAACCGATATCAAATTCTCGGTAAAAGGACAAAATTGGGTGCCTTGTTTTGGCAAACGAAATGTCCCAGATGGCGAGCTTTTTACTTCCCCCGTTCTGGATTCTGTGAATGGAGTGATCTCCTATGCTCCCTCTGTCTACCAAGGTAAGCCTTTTGAGTTTGTGAAGCTGGAAGTGGAGAACGGTGTGGTAGTTGATTTCGATTCTTCCAACAATGAAGCCCTCAAAGATATCCTCGATACCGATGAAGGCGCACGACGTTTTGGAGAATTCAGTTTTGGTTTGAACCCGGTCATTGAAAGCCCGATGTATGATATTCTGTTTGATGAGAAGATCTACGGCTCCAATCACCTTACCCTTGGCAAAGATTACGAAGTTGCGCCAAATGGCAACTCAAGTAACATCCATTGGGATCTGGTGTGCATCGGCCCGGATGTGTACCTCGATGGCGAACTCATTCGCGAAGGACGTAAGTTTGTAGTGGATGATTTGAAAGGGTTGAATCCTGAAGAACTCTTATAACATGTAAATACAAACTATACTTCGCTCCAACGCAGAGCGTAGGAACGAGGTATAGACTATTATCCTAAAGTAAGTCGTCACTAAAGAAGATAACCTGTATCCCTCCTGAAGGGCCGGCAAATCAGTTTACTGATTTTACAGGGAGGAGAGTCAGAAACCCATATCTTTCATAAAAAGGGCGGACAAACTGTCCGCCCTACGCTATTCTCTTCTCAACTCAGGCTTTCATATTGTAAGGCAAGATTAGTTTTTATCCTTCAGCACTAACTTTAGGCCCGGCTTGGATAATAGCTTCACTGCTTCCGTCTTTATACTTACTAAAGTTCTTGGCAAATAGTTTACCAAGTTTCTCAGCTTGTTTATCGTAAGCTTCATGATCTTCCCAGGTATTTCGTGGAAGCAGGATCTCGGGATCAACATTTGGGCATTCTGTTGGTATTTGAAATCCAAATACTTCATCCTCAACGGTAGGAACTCCATCCAGTTCCCCTTCATGAATTGCGTCTATGATGGCTCTTGTACTTTTCAGATCCATTCGACTGCCTTTTCCATAAGGCCCGCCTGTCAAGCCGGTATTCACCAACCATGCATTTGACCCATGCTCTCTCATTTTCTTAGCTAATAATTCCGCATACTTGGAAGGATGCCACACAAGAAAAGCGGCACCAAAGCAGGCAGAAAATGTAGCTTCAGGCTCGGTAACACCCACTTCCGTTCCCGCTACTTTTGCGGTATATCCACTGATGAAATGGTACATGGCTTGTTCCGGAGAAAGTTTACTGACGGGGGGTAACACCCCAAAAGCATCATAAGTCAGAAATATGATGTTATTTGGATGACCGGCAACACACGGAATTTTTGCATTTGAGATATAATCGATCGGATAGGAGGCCCTTGTGTTTTGGGTGATGGAAATATCATCATAATCAACCTCGCGGGTTTCCTCATCATAACCTACGTTTTCAAGAACGGTTCCGAATTTAATAGCCCCATAGATCTCAGGTTCCTTTTCTTCTGAAAGATTGATCGTTTTAGCATAACAACCACCCTCGATATTAAATACACCATCATCACTCCAACAGTGTTCATCATCTCCGATCAGCTTGCGGTTTTTATCTGCGGAAAGAGTAGTCTTACCGGTTCCGGACAGCCCAAAAAAGAGAGCCACATCATTGGGATGTTTTCCTTCATTGGCAGAACAATGCATGGAAAGGACATTCCTTTTCGGCATCAGGTAATGCATTACCGTGAAGATGCCTTTCTTCATCTCGCCTGCATATTCGGTTCCCAGAATGACCATTTCTTTGCGTTTGAAATTAACGTCCACACTGGCTTCCGAAGTCATTCCCTCGGTATATTTATTGGCAGGAAATTTACCGGCATTGTACACCACAAAATCCGGTTCACCGAAATGCTCAAGTTCTTTTTTAGTTGGGCGGATCAGCATGTTGTGCATGAATAATCCGTGATAAGGGCGTTCTGCAATGATTCTCACTTTGAGCCGGTATTTGGGATCCCAGCCGGCAAAACCATCAATCACATATAGCCGTTCGCGCGTATTCAAATAATCGGTAGCCCGTTGCCAATTAATATCGAAAGTATGTTCATCCAGGGAGATATTTACATTTCCCCACCAAACATCATCGTGAATGTCCGGAGTATCTACTACACGTTTGTCGGCCGGACTTCTCCCCGTCCGCTTTCCGGATCGCACCACCAATGCGCCTTCTTTGGTGATCGCCGATCCCTGATCATATTTAATTGCCTCCTCGTAAAATGCAGCTGGTGATGAGTTACGAAGTACTTTCTTTACTGTTATCCCTTGTTTCGATAAGTCGAGTGTTTGAGCAGCCATGATTTTATGGTTGAGTGTTAGTCTTGAGTGACATTTTTAAAAAATTCATTTATGATGAATGTTGTATGAATAAAAACTAAAATCGGTAAGAAAAATTCAGTTTTACTTTGATTTGATGCTATTGGAAAATATTTGTTTTGCACTGAGCACCGGAATCAAGCTGAGATTGTAAACACCACCAAAGGGTATTATTTGCTTACTCATCACGTTCTGTATCAGAGTTAAAACCTAACTAACTATCACCATTTAGTTTTATATACTAAGACAGATCGAATTGCCCATACCCTTATCATAAATTCAGAAAAAACTTAACTATGAAAAAAAGAGTAACAGGAATTGGCGGAATCTTTTTTAAGAGTAAAGACCCTCAGGCTTCAAAAGAATGGTATAAAAAGCATCTTGGTATAAACAGTGGGAAATATGGCGGAACGTTTGAATGGCGACATGCCCAGGCACCTGATAAAAAAGGCTTCACCGCCTGGAGTGTGTTTGATCAAAATACGGAGTACACCAATCCCAGCGAGAAAGATTTCATGATCAACTACCGGGTTGAAAATCTTGAAGAACTGCTGAAAGCACTAAAGGAAGAAGGCGTGGAAGTAGTCGGCGAAATGGAAGTATTTGAATATGGAAAATTTGGATGGATCATGGATCCCAACGGCATCAAAATTGAACTTTGGGAGCCGGTTGATACTGAGTATGATAAGATCAAGGGTGAGACGAATCTATCCAGCTAAGCTGGAATTCAAAATGGAAGATTTAAAATTAAAAATTGGGCCGGTTTTTATTCCCGAGCCCAATTTTTTGATCCTTAATTTTGAATTTTTAATTACCTAATCAGCTTCCGCCCAGGCTTCTACATCATCAAGCACTTCAGCGAACTGAATGACATCACCGGAAGTATCAAGAGTTGCCTCATAATGAACCGGGCCTTCTTCTTCTCTGCTAAGCAGCAATGAGGCTAATTTGTTGGTGATATTTTGTTGGATCACCCGCTTCAACGGACGTGCTCCATACACCGGATCGTATCCGCGTGAAGCCAGCCAGTCTTTCACGGTATCCGGCACATCCAGCGTAACCTGATTTTTGGCCAGCATTTGATGCACACGCTTGAGCTGAATATCCACGATGGCGCGAATATGACTTTGATCAAGCGGATGGAATACAATGGTGTCATCCACACGGTTCAGGAATTCAGGCCGGATGGTTTTCTTGAGCTGATCGATCAGTTTATTCTGCAGCTCTTCGTACTTCTCATCACTCATATCACCACCTGATTTCTCGATCTCGTTGGAGATCAGGTGTGAACCGATGTTTGACGTCATGATGATGATGGTGTTCTTGAAATCAACCGTCACGCCTTTGTTATCGGTAAGGCGACCTTCATCCAAAACCTGCAGTAAGATATTGAATACATCGGGATGGGCTTTTTCGATCTCATCCAGCAGGATTACCGAATACGGATGTCGACGAGCCGCTTCGGTGAGCTGCCCCCCCTCATCATACCCAACATAACCAGGAGGTGCACCAACCAAACGACTGACGCTGTGTTTCTCCATGTATTCACTCATATCGATGCGAATCATAGCATTTTCATCATTGAACAAAAAATCAGCCAATGAGCGAGCGAGTTCTGTCTTACCTACCCCGGTTGAGCCAAGAAAGAAGAATGAGCCTATAGGCCGCTGTTCATCCTGCAAACCGGCTCTCGATCTACGAACGGCATTTGAAACGGCTTCAATAGCCTTATCCTGACCGATCACGCGTTTATGCAACTCTTCTTCGAGATGCATCAATTTTTGGCGTTCGCTTTGTAGCATTTTCCGAACCGGAATTCCGGTCCACCGAGCTACAATATCAGCGATATCTTCGGCATCCACTTCCTCCTTCAGCAGGGAATGGTTCTCCTGCATCTCATCCAGTTTTTCCTGGGATTTTTTGAGGTCATTTTCGAGCTGCGTGATGGTTCCATATCGAAGCTCAGCCACTTTCTCATAATTACCCTGACGTTCGGCTTTATCGGCTTCATTTCGTGACGTTTCGATGGCCTGCTTCAGCTCGCGTACTTTCTGGATTAGATCCCGCTCCTGCTCCCACTGCACTCGCATTGATTTACGCTGTTCCTCAAGATCAGCTAATTCCTTTTCAATACTCTTTATTTTGGACTGATCTTGCTCTCGCTTTAATGCCTCCCGTTCAATTTCAAGCTGACGGATTTGTCGTTCTATAGCATCCAGTTCTTCGGGGAGAGAATCGATTTGCAAGCGCAATCTTGAGGCGGCTTCATCAATAAGGTCAATGGCTTTATCCGGCAAGAATCGATCGCCAATGTAACGATGAGAAAGTTCAGCGGCAGCAACTACAGCAGAGTCTTTGATGCGAACTCCGTGATGCACTTCATACCGCTCCTGCAATCCACGTAAAATAGACACGGTATCTTCAATGGATGGCTCATTCACCATCACCGTTTGTAAACGTCGTTCCAGTGCTTTGTCTTTTTCAATGTATTTACGGTATTCGTCCAGCGTAGTAGCACCGATTGCGTGCAATTCCCCACGAGCCAATGCAGGTTTCAGGATGTTAGCCGCATCCATGGCTCCCTCGGTGGCGCCGGCCCCTACCAGCGTATGAATTTCATCTATAAACAGAATGATCTGACCGTCCGACTCTGACACATCTTTGACTACAGCTTTGAGTCTTTCCTCAAACTCACCCCGAAACTTAGTTCCTGCAACCAAAGCCCCCATATCCAACGCTACAATTCGTTTGGATTTGAGTCCTTCAGGAACATCACCCCGCACAATTCTAAGTGCCATTCCTTCAGCAATCGCGGTTTTACCAACGCCAGGTTCTCCAATAAGAACGGGGTTATTCTTGGTTCGGCGACTAAGGATCTGCATCACACGACGTATTTCCTGGTCACGGCCAATAACAGGATCCAGTTTGTTTTTCTCTGCCAGTTCGTTCAGGTCTCGGGCATATTTCTTAAGTGCACCATAGCGACTTTCAGCATTTGGGTCATCCACTGTCTGATTTCCGCGGACATCTTTTAATACTTTAAGAATATTTTCTTTGGTAACATTTTGATCTTTGAGCAGATTTGCGACTTCTCCCTTCACCTCCGTCATACCAATCAGAATATGCTCAGAACTTATATATTCATCCCCAAGCTTTGAACTTTCTTTTTGGGCAATATCAAATAACTGTTTACTTGTATTCGATAAATATTGCCCGGTTACAGAAGAACCCTGAACTTTTGGAAGCCGCTCAATAACAGAGTCCACTACTTTAGTGATTGCCCCTGAATTGGCTCCAAGTTTACTCAATAGGGTATTTACAATACTCTCCTGATCACTTAAAAAAGCTTTTAAAATATGGGCAGGCTCTACCGCCTGATTATTGGCAGTTTGTGCAAATTCAATAGATCGCTGAACAGCTTCTTGTGCTTTCAGTGTAAATTTATTCATGTTCATAATAGAATCTCCGATTTTCTCTTGTTCTGCTTATATATCTTCCAAAACCGTGCCTGTCGTTTACTATTGACATTTTTACAGTATCATAATTAACATGATCATGTAATTTTTAATTATTGACTGTATTTATTAATGTTTAACACATAATTATAACATCAAACTTCTACCTATGTCCTCAAAACGATACTATTCGATTTCCTTAATTCTATTTGGCTTAATAGCCACTTTCTTTATTCACGCTTGTGCTTCAACAAGTTATGGATTGCAAGAACCCCACCTTTACAATAACTCATTTGATCAGGTACTGACAACCATCGAGAAAGTTTTGCAGGACGAACAGATGGTTATCATGAATGCCGAAAAGCTTGAGGGAGGCGATTTATATAAGATCTATTTTTTTAAGAAAAGTGGCCGAATTGATGAACGAAATTTCGAAACCGGCCATACTGCAGAAATTAATATTCGAAAAGTTGAAGACCGCATTACCAGTGTTGAGATTAAAGAAGAATATGACCGGGCCTTAACCCGAGATGAATACCGGGAACATTTGGCAAGAGATGTATTCAAGGGATTGGAAGAGCGCCTGAAACTGATCCCTAAAAATCAACAAGATATGTAAATAAAAAAACCCTGAACTGTATCAGAGCTCAGGGTTTGGGTTTTTCGGGGTACAAAAATCTTAAAAATTCTTATAACACAAAGATACAAAATGTTTTGCAAGATTCACTGTAATTTTTGGTAAATGGGAGACATTTGTTTTAGAGTTTTTTAACCACAACTTTTATAAAAAACCCAGGTCCGTATCAGGAACCTGGGTTTGGGTTTTCGGGGTACAAAAATCTTTACACCTTATTAGAGTTCAAATGCGATGTATTGTTCCACATTATTTCTATAAACGGTTAGCAATACAACTTCATTATCATTTTCTTCAATGGCTGAATAAAATTCATTAACTGTAGAGATTTTTTTTCTTTGCACAGAGGTTATGACATCACCTCTTCTTAAACCTCTTTCGTAAGCATTGCTACTTTGTTGAACTTCTGTAACCACAATTCCTTCCAAATCATTCGGAGCGTTTAACTGTCTTCGTATATCTGAATTAAGTTCTTGTAAGTCAAAACCTAACCGCTCTTTTAATTCCTGACTGTTCTGAGGAACTGCCTGTGCAATTGATTCTGCTCTTTTCCCTAATGTTACTTCAACTTCCATATTTTCATCATCTCTGATAATACCTAATGTTACGTTATCATCGGGTTTGAAAGCCGCTATTTGTGTCCTGAAGCTATCCCAATTTCTGATCTTCTCATCATTTAAAGAAATGATGATATCATCTTCTTTGAGTCCGGCTTTATCTGCTGGACTATCTTCTTCAACGTTTCCAACTATGATACCGCGTACATTATCTAAACCTAATGCACGAGCCAGTGTTTGATCAACTTCCCCTTTGTAAGTAATGCCTAAATAGCCACGTGAAACTTCACCGTCGTCAATCAGGTCGTCCATAATTCTCTTAGCGAGATTGATAGGAATGGCAAATCCAATGCCGTCATTTCCTCCGGAGCGGGATGCTATGGCAGAATTAATGCCTACTAATTGCCCATTTACATCAATAAGTGCTCCTCCGGAATTCCCGGGGTTGATGGCTGCATCGGTTTGGATATAATCTCCATAAAAAGTCAAATTATTTAAAGACCGGCCCCTCGCGCTCACAATCCCAAAAGAGACCGTGTGAGCCAGGTCTTCGGAAAGCGGGCTTCCAATAGCCAATACCAAGGAACCGACTTTCAGTTCATCACTGTTGCCCATTTCAACAACCGGAAGGTCATCCACATCGATCTGTAACACAGCAATGTCTGTTTGTGGGTCACTTCCAATGACCTCAGCGCTTACCTCATCTCCGCTCATCAACCGAACCTGAATTTCATCAGCTTCCTCGATCACGTGATTGTTAGTAAGAATATATCCTTCATCAGAAACGATCACTCCGGACCCAAGTCCGCGCTGCACACGCTCGCGGGTTTCACCTTCTCCCCGTGGGTTTCCAAAAAAACGGGCAAAAGGGTCAATCACCCTGACTTCCTGCGTGCGTTTTGTTGTAATGGTTACAACCGAGGGGTTCGTTTTCTCGGCTATATCTACGATTGCATCATTAAAATCTTTTAGAGAAGAAACGGGCCGGGCTTCCGCCGAAGTAACTTCCGTATCATAATTAGGGAGTGAAACATTTTCTTTATTGGTTGTGGCAAAATTTAAACCAAGCAGTACCAACAAAGCTGCAGCCACCCCAAAAGTGTTTTTCACGAAGGTATTCATTTGAGTTCCTTTTAATTCTTATTTCTAATTCGAATTAACAACGCATCAACTTTCCAAAATTGTGCAGGCTAAATATTTCTTTACAAACAGTAAAAAGCCGGGGCTGCGATCAAGCAACCCCGGTTCCCTTAACCTAATGGATCAAGCTATGCAATCTTGATCTGCTTCTTAACCTTTTCTTCGCTTTTATTAATGGTGATATCCAACACACCATTTTCATATTTTGCTTCAATACTGCTTTCGTCGATATTGTCTGGCAGTTGGAAAGAACGGCTGAATGTGCCAAAACCTGATTCTAAACGATGATAGTTTTTTCCTTCATCTTCTTTCTCAAACTTACGCTCACCGCTAATGGTCAAGCGACCATCATCCAGATCAACGCTGATGTCTTCTTTCTTCATGCCCGGTAAAGCAACTGATATCTCGAAACTGTTTTCAGTCTCTGATATATCAACGCTGGGCACAAAAGAATCTTTTTTATACCTGATTGAATCATTAAAAAATTCATCAAGGATGTCACTGAATCTTTTGCTGTGAAGATCTACATTTGGTCGTGTATAGTTGATAAGTGCCATAATGAACTTCGTTATTTGTTAGAGTTTTTATCATTAATTTAGTTCATTAGTTGCAAGGTATATGCCAACTCTGTTAGTCGGTCTTTTTCTGACAGAGGGACAAAATGAAACTGCTGAAATTTCAGATGGGCTTGAGGTTGTAGCAATGTTGACAGCTCCAAAAGGCAGGACTGTCAGAAGCACAACCATGATGGCAGGAATCGGTTCGGGTTATGAAGAATGCCGGAGGTGAAATCAGGAATTATTGTTGTTCAATGGTTTGAAGCAACTAATTCCTGATTTTTAATTATTGGTCTTATTTTTACAAATAGCTCTTTTTCCACTCCCGGGCAACCAGAAAAGCCATTTCAAGACTTTGCTCATAATTCAAACGGGGATCGCAAAAGGTCTCATAATTTCGGTTCAAGCCTTTTTCATCCAAACCGTTGGCCCCGCCTACACATTCTGTGACATTATCGCCGGTCAATTCAAGATGAACTCCGCCAAGGTAACTCCCCTCGGCACGGTGGATAGCAAAAGCTGACCTTACTTCACTGAGAATATCGTCAAAATTTCTTGTTTTAATACCTCCATCCGTGTTAAAGGTATTGCCGTGCATTGGATCTGAGCTCCAAACTACCGGAAAGCCTTCCCGGCGAACAGCCCGAATCAACTCCGGCAGATCATCTTCGATCACATTTTTACCAAAACGGGTGATTAAAACGATCTTGCCAGCCTCATGATTTGGATTCAGCGTTTCGATCAGCTTCAGAGTCTCATCAATATTGAATGGAGGCCCAACCTTTATGCCAACAGGATTATTGATTCCACGAAAATACTCAACATGGGCTCCATCAAGTTCACGAGTTCTGTTTCCAAGCCAAACCATATGTGCACTTAAATTAAAATGTCCGGGTTTTCGGGGAACCGGCCTGGTTTGTGCCGAATCGTAATACAAGTTCAAAGCCTCGTGGGAGGTGTAAAAATCCACTTTTTGAAGGGTTGAAAAAGTATCCGGAGCGATGGATTCTACAAACCTAACGGCTTTGGTAATAGACTTAACCATATCTTCATACTCAGCGTAATACTCATTATTTTGCATGAAATCGAGCTCCCACTGTTCCGGGTGATGCAAATCGGCAAAGCCCTCATCTGCTAAAGCACGCAAAAAATTGAGTGTCAATCCGGCTTTGTGATATCCTTCCAAAAGGCGTTCCGGGTCGGGCGTACGTACTCCCGATTCTGATTCATAACCGTTAATGAGGTCTCCCCGGTAATTATGAATTTCCTTACCGTTCACGGTTTCGAAGTCGCTGGATCGAGGTTTGGCATATTGCCCCGCGATTCTTCCAACACGCACCACCGGCACTCCCATCTCGTGAATAAGAATGAAACTGGTTTGCAGTAACACCTTCACCATGTTTACGATCTTGGGTGCTTTAGTAGCATCAAAGCTTTCGGCACAATCGCCGCCTTGCAACAGAAATGATTTTCCGGCAGCCACATCTGCCAGCTTATTTTTAAGTGCGTCAATTTCCCATGAGGTCACCAGTGGAGGCAAGCCTTTGAGCGTTTCAAAAGCCTCTTCAAGTTTTTGCTGATCCGGATATTCGGGAAGCTGTTTTACAGGTTTTTGTTTCCAGGAAGTGGGATTCCAGTTTTTGTTTGCTACTTCTTGCATAAAAATATTTTCTGAGTGAGGTCTAAAACTATCGGTTTTTCACAGCTTATGCTGAAATTTCTTGGACATTGTTAACATTTATAAAATATATTTAGTCTCAAACTTAAAGTTAATGATATGTTAGAAACGAAGCCGCGCATTTTAGTTGTGGATGATCATCCTGCTCTGGTAACACTTACAAGGCATAAATTAATTCAAAAGGGGTATGAGGTACTGACCGCTCAGAATGGCGAAGACGGATTAGAACTCGCCAAAAAAGAATATCCAGACCTGATCCTAAGCGATGTTGACATGCCACTTATGGACGGATTCGAATTTTGTGCGGCCGTCAAAGATCATGAGCGGCTGTATAAGATCCCGTTCATCCTGATCACTTCTATGGCCACCACCGAGCATATCATGAAAGGAATTGAATCGGGAGCCAACAACTACCTCACCAAGCCCTTTGATGATGAAACGTTGTTTTCAAAAATTGAAGAGCTGCTTCAAAATCCACCGCTACCGAAGAAGGATGCTGAAAGTGTAGAGGTTGTTATTGAAGGAAAAGAGTATCAGGTACAAGCTGATTATACTCACCTGATCAACCTGCTTATTTCTACCTATAAAAATACCCTGGAGCAGAATCATCAGCTTAGTAAAATGCAATCGGGATTGAATGCAGTAAACAAGGAACTGGAGATCACTAAAAAAGAACATGAGGAATTGATCCATAACATCTTTCCGGAAAAGGTAGCAGAAAACCTGCTTGCATATGGTAATGTCAACCCCGAGCGATATCAGGATTCCACAGTCATGTTCACTGACTTTGCCGGTTTCACTAAAGTGGTGCCGGAGCTTAGTCCTGAAAAACTTATTAAAAGCCTCAGTTACTATTTTGATGAGTTCGATGAGATCACTGCCCGGCACAATTTGATCAAAATAAAAACCATCGGCGACAGCTACATGGCCGCGGGTGGCCTCCCCGAACGCAACGCCTCACATCCCGTAGATGCTATTCTGGCCGCACTTAAGATCAGAAATTTTGTCAAATCGGCAGCTGAAAATAAGAATACAGACATTCCTTACTTACCTATTCGAATTGGTATTCACACCGGAAAAGCCGTAGTTGGAGTGATCGGGAAAAGTCGTTTTGCATATGACATTTGGGGCGAAACCGTGAACCTTGCAGCCCGCCTCGAATTCCATTCTGAAGATAATGGTATTAACATCTCTGAAACTACATACAACCGTGTAAAAGACTTCTTTGAATTTAAAGACCGGGGTAAAGTGAAAACCAAGAACATCGGGGAGATCCCCATGTATTTTGTAGAACGCATAAAAACTGAATTTTCAGATGATGACGCCGGTATCATCCCTAACCGATTCTTCATAAAAGAATTCAATGACCTGATTCGGCGTTCGGAAGAATCGTCTGACTAAGATTTTTGAGGTCAATAAATTGACCGGAAGGAATGAAGCTTTTCCCGCTTCTGTTTTGTATTTTTCGTAGTTCTGAAATCTTAAAATACAAGCAGCTTTGCAGCACAACATTGTAGTACGCGGTGCCCGCGAACACAACCTCAAAAATATTGACATTGATATCCCCCGAAACGAACTGGTGGTCATCACCGGACTTTCCGGTTCAGGAAAGTCTTCCCTGGCTTTTGATACCATCTACGCCGAAGGACAACGCCGGTTTTTAGAATCTTTGTCTGCTTACGCCCGCCAGTTCCTCGGAATGATGGAGCGCCCTGCTGTTGATTTTATAGACGGACTATCTCCTGTCATATCCATCGATCAAAAAACCACCAACCGAAATCCACGTTCTACGGTGGGAACTGTAACGGAGATATACGATTTCCTTCGACTGTTATATGCCAGAGTCGGTATTCCTTATTCCTACAAAACCGGTAACAAAATGGCTAAACAGTCGGCTGATCAGGTCGTTGCATCAGTAATGGATATGCCGGAAGGAACCAAAGCGTATTGCCTGGCGCCGGTAGTAAGAGGACGAAAAGGCCACTATCGGGAATTATTCGAGCAAACAATCAAACAAGGCTTTGTTCAGGCTCGCATTGATGGCGAATTTCAGGATCTGGAAGACGACATGAAGCTGGATCGCTATAAAACGCATAATATTGAAATTGTAGTTGACCGTTTTGTGATCTCCCCAAAAAGTGAAAAACGGATCGCCGACAGCATCCGTCTGGCTTTGGAAATGGCCGATGGCAATGTGATCCTGGCCGTTAAAGATGGTGAAGAGGTAAAAGACAAACTCTATTCCCAGAATCTGTTCGATCCGGAAAGTGGTTTAGCCTATGAAGATCCCGCACCAAATCTTTTCTCATTCAATTCACCATATGGAAGCTGCAAAAAATGCGAGGGGCTGGGATACACCTATGATGTGAGCTGGGATCTGTTGGTACCCAACAAAGAACAAAGCATTTCGGAAGGCGGAATCCGATTTTTAGGTGCACCTCGGGATATTTTTGTCTTCAAGCAACTCAAAGCGATCCTCGATACGTTTGATGTAGATTTTGATACCCCAATCAAAGATTTCCCTGAAGAACTCACCGATGTACTTATGAATGGCAGCGGGGATAAGAAATATTCTGTCAGCTACGACTTCAAAGATAATTCCGTTACCTACAAACACAAGTTTGAAGGACTTCGGAATACCATCATAGATCAATATCACAACAGTAAATCCAACAAGCAGCGCGATAAAGCAAAAGCATTTATGGACCGGATAACCTGTCCTGAGTGCGAAGGTGGCCGACTCAATAAAGAAGCTCTCTCCTACAAGATCGATGAGTACAACATTCACGATCTCGTGCAAATGGATATCAAAGAACTTCGGGATACACTGTACGGAATTAATCTTACCGAAAGGCAACAAACCATCGGAAATCAGGTGCTCAAAGAAATTCGTGACCGCCTTGATTTCCTGCTAAATGTCGGGTTGAATTATTTGTCTTTAGACCGTGAAGCTCAGACTTTGAGTGGAGGTGAAGCACAGCGTATTCGTTTAGCCACTCAAATTGGAACGCAGCTGGTGGGCGTTCTTTACATTTTAGATGAGCCGAGTATCGGGCTTCATCAACGGGATAATATAAAACTCATTAAATCACTTGAAACACTCCGCGATCTGGGTAATTCAGTACTTGTGGTGGAACATGATCGTGAAACCATAGAACATGCTGATTTTGTTGTAGATCTCGGACCCGGAGCTGGAGTAAATGGAGGTCATATTGTTACTGCCGGAAAGCCGAATGAACTGGATCCCAAATCTGATACGGCTAAATTCCTGAATGATGAAGAAGTTATTGCTATTCCAGAAAAGCGCCGAAATGGCAACAAGAAGTCTATTTCTATAACCAATGCCCGCGGACATAATCTCAAGAATCAAGATCTCGATGTACCGCTTGGCAGGTTTATTTGCGTAACCGGTGTTAGCGGCAGCGGGAAAAGTTCACTTGTCAACCAGACACTGGTACCGATCTTATCCAACCATTTTTACAAATCCAAAACTGTTCCCCTGCCCTACGATTCCGTTGAAGGCCTCGACAATGTGGATAAGATTATTTCTATTGACCAATCCCCTATTGGCCGAACACCCCGTTCCAATCCCGGTACATATACCAAGGTTTTCGATCATATTCGCAGACTTTTTGCCGAACTTCCAGAATCCAAGATCAGGGGATACGATCAGGGACGTTTTTCATTCAATGTAAAGGGCGGACGCTGCGAAGAATGTAACGGGGACGGGGTTAGAAAGATCGAAATGAATTTCCTGCCGGATGTATATGTGACCTGCGAAACCTGTAACGGCAAGCGTTACAATCGCGAAACTTTAGAGATCTATTATAAAGGAAAAAATATTTCAGATGTGCTTCAAATGCCGATCAAAGAAGCTGCTGAATTTTTTGATGCCCAACCGGCTATAAGCAGAAAATTAGACACACTCGTCGATGTCGGACTTGGTTATCTCACACTGGGGCAGTCATCAACCACACTTTCCGGCGGGGAAGCTCAACGGATAAAACTGGCCCGCGAATTATCTAAAGTTGGCACCGGAGATACGCTTTATGTAATGGATGAACCAACCACCGGCCTTCATTTTCAAGATGTAAGAATGCTGGTTACCGTAATTCAGCGACTGGTTGAAAAAGGGAACACGGTTATTGTGATCGAACACAACCTTGATCTCATTAAAGCCGCTGACTGGATCATAGATATGGGGCCTGAAGGCGGCCGCGGGGGTGGCGAGATCATAGCACAAGGAACACCTGAAGAGGTTGCAGACACCGATGATTCTGAAACCGGAAAATTCTTAAAAGAAGAATTCGATCGACTGAAGAAAGTGCCTGTTTCGTGATCATATACCTTGTAAAACTAATGGCCCTTAGTTGATGATAATAAGAAGAAAATAGCACCTGAAGTCCTTCTTATCATCATTAAGAGTTGCTAAGCTTTTTTGTTTATTAGCCCCTTCAAATTATATTCTTTGAGTAAATCATTCAGGCACATTCTATGGGGAAGTTAGCTTTTAAAGGATATTGTTTATCATTCTTTTGTTTTTTTATTGGCTTAAGTTCTAATATTACTTTTGCTCAATCCGGCAGCCACCAACATATTTCATTCATCGATTCGGTCAACGGCTTTTCTTTTCAATATGTGACAACCAATCCAAATGAAGCAAGGCTAAGCCTTAATAAAGCTCTGGCTTTGTCAGATTCCCTGGATTATAAACAAGGTATGGCACGATCCCTTGAGCAACTTTCATGGGCTTCGAGTTACCTGGGGGAATGGGATGAAAGTGTAGAACAACGTATCCGCTCAATACGATTGTATGAAGAGTTGAATTTAATGCTAAATGCAGGATACGGATATGCAGAATTGGCCTGGGCCGTTCGGCGAAGAAGCCATGAGAGAGCCGAATATTTCATGAAACAAGGATTTGCTATTCTTAAGGAATTTCCGCGATCTACTGAACTTGCCAATGCCTTCAATAATTATGGGATCATTAAACTAGAGCAGGCTCAAACTGACAGTGCGATTTATTTTATTGAAAAGTCGTTGGAGATCAAAGAAGCCAATAGAGACACCCTGGGCATTGCTTACTCGTATGGCTATTTGGGCTCGGCATTCCAGGAAATGGAAGATTACGACCAAGCTATTGCCTACCTCAGAGATTCTTATGAATTAAAAAAAGTTATGAAAGACAGTTCCGGCATGGCTATAGACCTGACCAACATTGCCGCAAATTATAACTTTCAGGGAGCTGTTGACCTTGCTGCCGGTTATTTTCGAAGATCTGCCCAAATGGCTAATTCCATCAACTACAGTCATCTGGAAGAACACAATTACAATTCCCTTGCGGATCTGTTCCAAAACCAGGCTCAATATGATTCGGCCTTGCACTACTTCAAACTATATAACCAGGTCAAAGAGGAACGTATTGATGAAAGTACCGGTCAGCGTCTTGCAGAGTTGGAAGTCCAGTTTGAGACGGAGCAAAAAGAAAAAGAACTGGCAGTGCAGCGTGCCGAACTTGCATCAACCCAGTTACAGATCAGAAACAGAAACTGGATATTATCGGCTTTGGGTGGTTTGTTGGTATTTGGAGGCATTATTACAACCATGGTGGTTCGGCAGCAAAAGATCAAACAGCGGGAGAACGAACTAAAGCTCAAACTGGCGGAAGCTGAAACACAGAATCGTATTCACCAGGAAAGAGAAAGGATCTCACGAGATCTTCATGATAATGTAGGGGCTCAGATCACCAGCCTGATCTCAGGTCTTGAGATTAGCAATTTGTACGTTAAAAAAAATAAGACGGAAGACGCCCTGAACCTCATCGAAACCCTGGATGCCAACGCAAGAGATGCCATGGGTGAATTGCGGGAAACCATTTGGTTGCTCAATAAAAACGAAATACCAATGGGAGATTTTATCGGTCATCTTAGAAATTACTTCAAGAAACATGAGGCTTCTTATGGAGGCCTCAAGATCGACATTACTAATTCTGTGCATGAGGAAAAAACGTTAAATGCTCAGCAATCTCTCAACATGCTACGGATTATTCAGGAAGCTATAGCAAACTGTGTGAAATATGCAGAAGCCTCATTATTTACCGTCAATTTCATTGAAGAAAATGGAACACTTTTACTTAAGTTATGTGATGATGGCCTGGGACTTAACAAACCGAGTTCCAACGAATCGTTATTGAATGGAAACGGGCTTTTGAACATGAAACGGAGAGCAGAAGAGCTGGAAGGGAAGCTTCATATTGATCAACATGGCAAAAATGGTTTTTCTATTCTTGTACAATTTCCATTAACGGCTTAAAAAAAACAGGAATTGTTGAATAAATTTTTAGTTCACAATTAAGCTTCAGTTGGTTATCTTTTCAACCTTGATGAAAATCTTTCGCACACATATCATTCAGAATCTAAGTGCTTGCCTGTTATTGGCAGGGATGTTTTTCTATTTTCTAAAGCCAGCATCTTCCAATACTGATGACGATGCTTTTGCCAGTTGGTTAAAAACAAACCTCAAAACCGGCAACAATGCGGAAGTTATAGATCAAATTCAGCAACTTTCCCATTCCGGCAGTGAGATCGAATCGGTTATCCGAAAAGCCTCTTCACTTGTAAAAAATCACGCTGATGATTTTACGCTTCCTGTAGCTCAGGACGATCAGGACGAGAATGAAGTTTTTCAGGTTCTTCTGAAGGAATGGAATGATTTTCAAAATTCAGCTTCGGGAATGGGTAAGGCGGTCATCATAAAACAGGCCCAGCCTTACACGGTTTTACCTATCGATGGAATTGCATTTGCTTCCAAAGCTTTTAAAAAACAATTCTCTGAATTAGCTTCTCCGGAGATTAGTGAGATCTTTTTTATAAGACCGCCAGCTGTAAGTTACCATATCTCGCCTTTGACAGGAGGAACGGCCATAGGAGCCCCTTAGATCAAATTTTTCCTTCTTATCCAATCTAATTTTTGAAGACAACTAACGGGCTTTAACATACGCCATCAATCGCTTAGTTCTTCAATCCATGATCAATAATTTCAAACACACAATTAATACTTACCATGCAAGGAAACGGATTTAAAATTGGTTCGATCGTAGCTTTTTTAGCACTGACGATCTATTACTTATACCCCACCATTCAGTGGAGTCTTGAACAAAATTATATGGACGAATTGAGCCCTTCAGAAACGGCTCAGTATCGGGAAGAAAACAGGGAAAAACTTCAAAGTCTTCGTGAGAATACCCTTTCACTGGGGCTTGACCTCCAGGGAGGTATGCACGTAACACTTGAAGTTGGCGTACCACAGTTAGTGCGTGAACTTGCAGGCGATAACGCGGATGAGCTTCTGAATGATGTAATCAGCGTAGCCAGCACACGTGCTTTTGAAAATGACACCGATTTCATTGATGAGATGGTAGCTGAATTTGAATCACGTGATCCAAACGCACGCCTAAGCCGTTATTACCGGAACGATGCCATGGACATCACCCGCCGATCTACAAATGAGGAAATCGCCACCTTCCTGAAAACACAACGTCAATCGGCTCTTGACCGTGCAGTAGAGATCATCCGAACCCGGGTTGACCGTTATGGGGTGACTGAGCCTTCTATCCTCAAACAAGGAAACAACAGAATAGTTGTAGAGCTTCCGGGAGTTGAAGACAAAGAACGTGTTCGTAACCTGTTGAAAGGAACCGCACGGCTTGAATTCCGTCTTGCAGCCGATGCAGACGCCTTCCGTTCTTTCGTGGATCAAGTGTATCAATACTATGACAATACCCAGCAAGCCACTGACACTACCGGTCAGGCTCAATTTAACCCACTTACGGAAGTGCTGATCCCAGCTCAAAACCCCTATTTAGTGGGATATGCAACTGCAGATGATACCGCCCGGGTGATGGAATTGCTTAATACTGAAGATATTCAGCGTATGGTGCCCCGTAATACAACCATGATGTGGAGTGCCAACCCCCTTCCGGGACAAGGTGGCCAAGATCTTTACCAACTGATTGGTGTTCGAACCCAGGTTGAACTTACCGGAGATGTAATTGAAGCTGCCAGTGTACAGTTCGATCCTGCCACAAACATCCCTGAAGTATCAATGACCATGAACAGCGACGGTGCGCGTACATGGGGACGAATTACCGGGGCTAACATTGGGAAGCCGGTAGCTATTGTGCTCGACGGTTATGTATTCTCTTATCCAAATGTTCAAACCAAGATCTCCAACGGGCGTTCTTCCATCACCGGTTTGGATGGAGTTGAAGAGGCAGAAGACTTGGTTAATATTTTGCTTTCAGGTGCACTTCCCGCTCCACTCGATATTCTTGAAGAAAGAACCGTTGGAGCTACACTCGGAGCCGAATCTATTCAGGCCGGATTAAACTCGATCCTGGTTGGACTTGGTATCGTAACCATCTTTATGATTGTCTACTACCGCACAGGTGGTGGAATTGCTGACCTGGCACTGATCTTAAATATCATCTTTATACTGGGTATTCTGGCTGCTTTCAAAGCAACACTTACGCTTCCCGGTATTGCAGGTATTGTATTAACCATTGGTATGGCAGTAGATGCCAACGTACTCATCTTTGACCGGATACGTGAAGAGCAACGAACCGGAAAAACCATCAAAGCAGCTATTGAGGCCGGTTATGCAAATGCCATGAGCGCCATTATTGATGCTAACGTAACAACGTTCTTTGTAGGTATCATCCTCTTCAGTTTTGGAGTGGGTCCTATTAAAGGATTTGCTGTTACGCTGATGGCCGGTATTGCAGCTTCCTTGTTCAGTGCTATCGTGATTACCCGTGTGGTGGTAGATTACCTTATCCAAGCGAAGCATAAAGCCGTTAGTTTCGGTTAATCCAGCATTTAAAAAGAATTTAAAACGACTAAAAGAATTTAATTATGAGATGGTTTGAAACTCCAAATTTTGACTTCAACGGAAGCCGAAAAATAGCCTACGCTATTTCCGGCATCCTTTTTGTAGCCAGCCTTGTTGCAATTTTTGTGCAAGGACTGCAGTATGGTATCGACTTTAAAGGCGGTAAAGAAATCGTATTAGATTTTGAACAGCCTGTCAGCGTGGTCGATCTCAGATCTGAATTAGCTGAGCCATTGGGCAATGCACCTGAAATAAAACTGTTCGGTTCCGAAAGTGAAGTACTTATTCGTACGGATAATGAAAGCCCCATCAGCGAAGTACAGGACATTATCACCTCCAATATTCAATCCCTTTATCCGGACAATCCTTTTTCTGTAGAAAAGACCGATGTGATAAGCGCCCGTTTTGCCGAGGATCTTAAATGGGGAGCCTTGCAAGCGGTGATCTATGCCATTGTGATCATCTTTATTTACATCTTGATCCGGTTCCGAAACTGGACTTTCTCGGCAGGTGCAGTGGCAGCCCTTGTACATGACGTGGTCATTGTACTTGGCTTGTTTACCATTCTATCCAACCATGTTCCCTTCAGCTTGCAAATTGATCAGGCGATCATTGCAGCTTTTCTGACGATCGTAGGTTATTCACTCAACGATACGGTAGTTGTTTTCGACCGTATCCGTGAAAATTCCAATGTCCATAAAGGAATGGATTTTATGCCTATGGTAAACAAAAGCTTAAATGATACTCTAAGCCGAACCGTTATTACTTCGCTAACTACCTTGTTTGTGGTAGCTGTGCTGTTTATTTTCGGCGGTGAAGTTTTGAAAGGGTTTTCTTTCGCACTTCTGATCGGTATCGTGTTAGGTACGTACAGTTCACTATTCGTAGCCAGCGCGTTGGTTGTAGAACTCGAAAAGCGTACAACAAAATCTAAATAATCAAACAACAGGAAACTTATGAGCTTTAATACATCAGAACGCTACAACAGCGTGGTTATTGAATTTAAAGGCAACGTTATGGGCGGCCCTGATGCGGTTAGCCTGAATGAGAAACTCCATGAACTTATTGATGAAGAAAAAACCAATATTGTGGTAGATCTTGGAAAAGTGAAGTTCATGAATTCTTCCGGACTTGGGATGCTTATCGGAGCTCTTACCACTATGAGAAAAGCCGGTGGAGATCTTCGTATCGCTAACGCTACCGATAAAATTGAAAGTCTGTTGATTGTGACCAAATTGATCACCGTTTTCAAACACTTCAAATCAGTGGATGAAGCCGCAAAATCATTCGAAGAATAATTCGCCAACGATTAATATGAAATCAAAGGGGTGTTTTACACCCCTTTTTTATTGACCTTTTTATTATGAGTACAAGAGTTGTAATTGGAGCACAATGGGGTGATGAAGGCAAAGGCAAGATCGTTGACCTGCTCAGTGATCAAGCCGACTATGTTGTACGTTTTCAAGGTGGGGCTAATGCCGGACATACCTTGAAATTTGATGACAAAAAAGTAGTTCTTCATCTTATCCCATCAGGAATTTTCAATGGAAATGCAGACTGCGTTATTGGAAACGGAGTTGTAATAGATCCTGTGGCTTTGGTCGAGGAGATCAAAGGTGTGCAAGAAATGGGATTCAGCCTTGAAGGGCGGTTTTTCATAAGCCAGACAGCCCATGTTATTCTGCCATACCATAAACTTCTTGATCAGCTCAAAGAAAAACGTCGGGGTGGAGATGCCATCGGCACTACCGGAAGAGGGATTGGGCCGGCCTATGTGAGTAAGGTATCAAGAGTGGGTATCCGTATGATCGACCTGCTGGATCGCGAAATTCTCAAAAATAAGATCGATCAGAACCTCCAGGACATTAATTTTGCACTGGAAAACCTTTACAAAGAACCTACCCTGAAAACAGAGGATTTGATGGCGGAGCTGGAAGAGTCAATTGCAGCCCTTGAACCTTTCATTTGCAATACCACTAACCTGCTGCACGAAGGCATCAATAATCATAAAAACATCCTTTTAGAAGGCGCACAAGGCACCATGTTGGATGTTGACCACGGCACCTATCCGTATGTAACATCATCCTCACCTACCTCAGGTGGCGCTTGTACCGGCTCAGGAATTCCACCTACTGCCCTGGATAAGGTGATGGGAATTACTAAAGCCTATTGTACAAGAGTTGGAAACGGTCCATTCCCAACCGAGCTCCATGGAAAGGTCGGTGATGAACTGCGTAAGAAGGGCCATGAATTTGGAGCTACTACAGGCCGGCCCCGTCGTTGCGGATGGCTGGATCTGGTTGCCCTTAAATATGTCGTTCAACTAAATGGAATGAACGAACTTACACTCACCAAGATGGATGTCATGGATGGCTTTGAGGAAATCAAAGTGTGCACCAAATACATTATTGACGGTAAAGAAACCGATGTATTTCCTTTAAGCCTCGATGATGTAGAGAAAGTTGAACCCGTATATACTTCCCTCCCCGGCTGGAAAAACTCCATAGAAGGTTTAACCAATTGGGACGACCTGCCGGCTACTGCAAAATCGTATATCAGGTTTATAGAGGAATATCTTGGCGTCAAGTTCACGATCATTTCTACCGGACCTAAGCGAAGCGAAACAATTTTACTCTAAATAGTTAAAACTGCTTTAGCCAACTTCATTTAGTCCTTTATTTATTTGTTTCTTAACTTGGTAGATTCTGTTCAAGCAGAACCCATTTGCAGCAGTACAACTTAAATACTTTTTCAACGGTACCGTTTTGATGCGATTCATAAAATACCCCCTTTTTCTTTTGGCCTTTTTCATTTTCAGCCTCCCGGCTTTAGCACAGGATGTTGGGTTTGATTTCAGAAACCTAAAAGTCAGTGAGCTTTCAGACGAGCAAATAGTTCAGCTTTATGAACGCATGCAGGAAAGGGGCTTATCCATCTCAGAAGTTGAAACTTTGGCACTCGCAAGAGGTGTCGATCCTTCCGAGATCTCTAAACTTAGAAGCCGGATCAATCAAATCCGCTCTTCAAGAATGGACGGACAGGGAACATCATCCACCCAAAGCCGCTTGCGAAACCGGCAAAATGAAACGGAAGGTACAGCAATAGGAGCCTATAATAAAATGAAGGCCGATACTCTTGGTCAATTATTAGGGGAGGAGAAACGTGCCCCCAACAAAGTTTTTGGGTCAGAGGTATTCTCTAATCAATCTCTTTCTTTTGAACCTTCACTGAACATTCCTACACCAACAAATTACATACTTGGCCCCGGAGATGAGGTTATCATTGATATTTGGGGGGCTTCAGAAACCACTTATCAACTCACCGTAAGCCCGGAAGGCTCTGTTCAAATTGACAATATTGGCCCTGTTTTTTTGAATGGTTTGACCGTAGAAGAGGCAACGGACCGTCTCACAGATAAACTTTCTCAGATTTATTCAGGGTTAAAAGGAGCTGACAAAAACACGTATATTCAGGTTACTTTAGGTAACATCAGAAGTATAAAAGTCAGTTTGGTAGGAGAAGTAAAATGGCCCGGAACATACACCCTGTCTTCCTTTGCCTCTGTTTTTAATGCGTTATATGCAGCAGGTGGCCCTACCGACAAAGGCACTTATCGCTCTGTAAAGGTTTTGCGGGATGGTAAGGTTTTTCAGGAAGTTGATCTTTATGATTTCCTGGTTTCCGGAGATCTGTCAGATAATATTACCTTGAAAGATCAGGATATTATCAAGGTTGATCCTTATGTGAACCGAGTCACGGTTTTAGGAGAAACTAAACACATCGGCCTTTTTGAGACACTTGAGGGGGAAACCTTCGCAGATGTATTGGAATTCGCCGGAGGGTTCAATCAGTATGCCTATCAGAAGAGGGTGAAGGTTGACCGAAAGACCAATTCTGAGCGAAAGATCATTGATGTCTATTATCCGGATCAGGCTAATATGTTGATGAAGTCCGGTGACATCATCTCCATACAAAAAGTGCTCGACCGCTATGAAAACAAGATCACACTTGAAGGTGCCGTTTTTCGACCCGGCGAATATCAGCTTGAAGAGAGCCCCACTTTATATTCTCTGATCCAAAATGCCGAAGGCCTGATGGGTGATGCCTATTTGGAAAGAGCAATCATCTACCGAACAAAACCCAATTATGATATTGAAGCCATACCGGTCAACTTAAACCAGGTGATGGCAGATTCCGGTCAGTTTGATATTAAACTTAAGAAAGATGACCGCGTCCTGATCTCATCTATCTTCGACCTGAGAGAACTTCGTACCGTCAAAATAAGTGGCTCGGTACAGAACCCGGGAACGTATCAATTTGTTGAGAACAGTTCATTGAAAGACCTTATTTATGAAGCGGATGGGTTCAAAGAAGAAGCGGCTCCTTACAACATTGAGATCGCCCGCCGTATTACCGATGATAAATCGGGTGAGATCAAAAACGAAATCGCTTCGATCATCTCTGTTAATATTGAGAATGGTTTAGAATATAATCCAGAGCTTGAAGAAACCAAGCTCAAGCCGTTTGATCAGGTTTTTATACGCCAATCTCCCACCTACGAGAAACAACAAACCGTAAGAATTACCGGGGAAGTACTTTACCCCGGTGAGTATGCATTGACTACCCGGGATTTCCGCTTAAGTGATCTCATCCAAAAAAGTGGAGGCTTAACTGAATATGCTTTCCCTGAAGGTGCCTCACTGACCCGCAGGTTTGACCGCAACATGAAGGACATTGAGATCAATATTGAAGATTCTGTTGCCAAGGAAAGCCAGGAATCCCTTTCTCAGGTTGGCATCCAATTGAATGAGGCTTTAAATAATAATAATTCAGAATATGACCTGTTGCTTAACGCCGGTGATGAAATAGTAATTCCCAAAAGACTGCAAACAGTGCAAATACGTGGAGAGGTTCTCTACCCTGTAAATGTCAGGTTTGAGCGGGGTAGAAACTTCAGAAGCTATGTAAGTGCTGCGGGAGGCTTCACAGAACAGGCCAATACTAAAAGTGCCTATATTGTTTATGCCAATGGAGAAGTGGACCGAACCAAGAAATTTTTGTTCTTTAAATCGTATCCTGAAGTAAGGCCCGGTTCCGTGCTCATCATACCTCCCAAAGAGCAAAGAGAACCTCTTTCAAGAGGAGAACTTATCAGTATCTTGTCCACCGTCGTATCAATGGCAGCCATTGTAACCAATACCATCTTCCAGATCAGGAGAAACTAAAAGGCTTAGTTGGCAAAGTATTTACCTTCCCCATTCAGGAAGCTGAATACTTTCCGGGATCGGAGGGCACAGACTTCACTTTTTCTTCTTTGATTAAGAACTGAATTGCCTGGATTACGGTATCCTTTTTAAGTCCTGTTACCTGCGATAACTCCCCTGCCGTATATGCCGATGTCTTCAAATTAGCTAAAACCCTGGAAGCATCTTCGGATGTAAAATCAGCAGAATGGCTTTTTTTTGATCTCAGACAATTGTCACAATGTCCACAGGGTTCTGCATTTGAGTCTCCAAAATAATTTCTTAAATACACTTCGCGGCATGTTTCTGTAAGCACAAATCCATGCATTCGCTCAAGCTTCCTAAACAGGTTCTTACGGTGAGATTCGATCTCATTTTTAGTGAATGGTAATTTTTTTGATCGCGCTTCCAGTACTCTTACCAGATCCCGTTGTTCATGTATCTCAAATAATAAGATCTGGTCGTTTTGCATTAACACATTCAACGCCTTTATAAGTGCATTACGCCTGATCCCAAGCTTCTCTAAAACGTAATCTACTTCAGCCTGAGTTCTCTCATAAAAAGCAGATGGCCCGAATATCCGCTCAAGTTTGTCAATGAATTCAGCTTTTTCTGCATTACTGATATCCTCACGAAAAGACTTAAGGCTTTTTGAGCCAATCGTAAACTGCAGCTCTACCGAAGCCTTCATATCTTGCTGCATAGATATTACATCAAACTGATCTAACAACCGCATCGCAGAGCGGACTTTCCCATACGAAAGTTTTCCCCTTTTCATGATCTGTTTGACTTCAAAATTCTGAGCTCTTTCCATCTCCGACCCTAACGCCAGGTTGAAACTGTCACATAAAATTTGATATACATAGTTAAGCTCATCCAGCGTAGGATAACTTTCTTCCAACCGGTCGTACGCTTTTTGGTAATCAGACTCACGGTAAAGCAAGATGGGAAAACTTTCCTTTCCGTCTCGCCCCGCCCTGCCCGCTTCCTGATAGTACGCTTCCAACGAATAAGGCATTTCCTCGTGGATCACATACCGGCAATCCGGCTTATCGATCCCCATCCCAAAAGCATTGGTAGCCGCAACCAATGGTGTTTTTCCGGATATCCACCGTTGTTGAATTGCTTTCCGTTTCTCAGGTTCAATGCCGGCGTGATAAGCCTCTGTTTTAATACCCAGACTTGAAAAACGATCAGCTAAATTTTCGCAATTTTTCCGGGTGCCTCCATAGATAAGGCCATCGCCCTGTGAAGCTCCTTTTTGTACCGCTTCCGTTAGTTTTTGCTTTTTCTTGGGTGAATTCACAACCCACCATTTCAAATTTGGCCGGGAAAATCCCTGTGATATTACCTTAGGTTCCTCAAAACCCAATGCACTTTTTATATCTTTTTGAACCTCAGGAGTTGCAGTGGCAGTCAGCGCAATCCACCTTACCTCATCTGCTATTCTCTCCAGCGAGGGCCGGATATCCCTGTAGCTGGGGCGAAAATCATGTCCCCATTCGCTTATACAATGAGCTTCATCAATGGCTACCAGATCAATATTTAGGTTTGGAAGTTCAGCCTCCCAAAGCGTGGTCTTAAGTCTTTCGGGAGCACAATAGAGCAATTTATACATGCCATTCCGGGCATTAACCAACCGTTGCTCTACCTCAAAAGGCGGAATGGTAGAATTAATGAAAGTAGCTGAAATTCCTTTAGCTTTCAGAGCTTGAACCTGATCTTGCATCAGCGCAACAAGCGGGGAGATCACCAGCGTCAATCCCTCAAAAACCGTAGCAGGCACCTGGTAGCAAAGCGATTTACCACCACCGGTTGGAAACAAAACAAGGGTATCATTGCCTTCAAACACAGAACGGACTACTTCATCCTGCCCCGGCCTGAACGACTCAAATCCCCAAAATTTCTGTAAATTAGATTCTGCTTTTTGAAATAAATCCTGCAATTTATACCTGCTGATTTTCAATCCGGTTCACCCCAAAATACAAACCTATGCGAACAAAATTCTTATTGCTCTCATTATTATTCATCACCCTTTTCTCTTGTGGAAACATCATCACTACCGATGATATAGATTATCGCGAGGAAATGAGAATGTTTGTTCAGGAGATCTCGGAATATGCCAAATCCCAACGCCCGAATTTTTTTGTGATTCCTCAAAACGGCCATTCCTTATTAGTACGAAATAGCCGTCCCGCCTCCGATTACCTGAATGCGATAAATGGACTTGCGCAGGAAAGCTTGTTTTATGGTTCGCCGTATGATGATCAGCCTACATCTTCAAGCGAAACAAACCGATTGCTCGAATTACTGAACATCGGTAAAGAAGCCGGGAAAACGATCCTGGTTACAGATTACGTGTCGACTTCCTTTAAAGTGAATAACTCGTATTCACAAAATCAGACCCTCGGTTATATCTCTTTTGCAGCACCCGATCGTGATTTGCGCGTGATTCCCGATTATCCCCGGCCGTTACCCGGATTGAATGATAAAAATATCACCCAACTTTCCGAGGCAAAAAATTTCCTGTATCTGTTGAATAAATCTGAATTTGATTCTCGCAATGATTTTATCTCTGCCATCCAAAACACCAATTATGACCTTTTGATCACCGATGCTTTTTTCCGGGATGAAATGTTTACCCCTCAGGAAGTCCAACAATTGAAGCAAAAGGAAAATGGTGGCACAAGGTTAGTTATCAGCTACCTGAGTATCGGTGAAGCCGAAGATTATCGTTATTACTGGCAAGATAGCTGGAGGCCCGGAAATCCTGAGTGGATTGTGCGTGAAAACCCCAATTGGGAAGGAAATTATAAAGTGAAATATTGGTCGCCGGAATGGAAAGAAATCATTTACGACTCAGAGGATTCGTACCTCCAGCAGATTTTAGATGCTGGTTTTGATGGTGTTTATCTGGATATTATTGACGGGTTTCGGTTTTTTGAGAATCTTTGATATTCGTCCCGAGGTCTGGACAACTTTCTGTTGATCCAAACAGAGAGGCCTTGGCACTATCATCTATGTAGAAACCTGCGAGCGTCCGAAGGTCCTCGCAGCGTTCGGCCCAACGATCACATCCGCATTAAGCCTGTCGAATCCCACAAAAAGACCCGCTCTGGACTAAATTACCGGCAATTTCCCCTCAAACATATTTTCGAACCGAACTTCTGCGATGGTTTGGTCGAGCAGTAAACTAAGTGCGTCTCCCACTTTGGAGCAGGTTACGAAATTGTGGGAATCTAAATCCTGGGTAACCAATCCTTTTTTCACCATAAAGTCTATATTGGAATTGATGAGATCGGCTTCTTCCTTTAGCCCGAAGTGATCCAACATCATAGCAGCCGATAAAATAGCCGCAATGGGATTAGCGATATCCTTGCCCGCTGCCTGCGGAAAGCTTCCATGGATCGGTTCAAACAGCGACGTTTTCTCTCCGATGGAAGCCGATGGCAACAACCCGATGGAACCGGTGATCACACTGCTCTCATCGGAAATGATATCCCCAAACATGTTCTCAGTCAGGATCACATCAAACTGATTGGGGCGCAAAATGATCTGCATAGCCGCATTATCCACGAATAAATATTCCACTTCTACATCCGGATAATTTGCTGCTTTGGCTTGAACCGTTTGTCGCCACAGACGTGAGGTTTCAAGCACATTAGCTTTATCTACCAGCGTCAATTTTTTGCGCCGGTTTTGTGCAGCCTCAAAAGCCAGCTCTGCCACACGTTCAATTTCTTCCACAGAATAGGTGCAATGATCATAAGCCGTTTCGCCATCTTCACTCCGGCCTTTTTCACCAAAATAAATTCCGCCCGTAAGTTCTCGATAAACCACCAGATCCGTTCCTTCGATTCGTTCTTTTTTTAGCGGAGAACGATCGATCAGTGACTGATAGGTTTTAACCGGGCGAATGTTTGCAAACAATCCCAGTGACTTCCGAAGCCGAAGCAATCCTTCCTCAGGACGAACCTTTGCGCTCGGGTCGTTATCATATTTAGGATCACCTATTGCGCCGAACAAAATGGCATCTGATTTTTCACAAAGATCAAGCGTTTCTTCAGGAAGTGGATCACCGGTTTCTTCGATAGCTACGGCCCCCACTAATCCTTTTTTGTATTCAAATTCGTGCCCAAAACGATGAGCAATGGCATCCAAAACCTTAACGGCTTGTTTGGTTACTTCCGGACCAATACCGTCTCCCGGTAATACTGCGATCTTCTTTTTCATTCCTAAAACTCCACGTGTTGTTGTTCAAATGCTTTAATCTTGTCTTTTTGGCTGAGCAGAAAGTCGATGTCATCATACCCGTTCAGCATGCACATTTTTTTGTAATCGTTGATCTCAAAACTTTCGCTGCTTCCATCTTCGAGCGAAACTGTTTGCTCAGGCAGATCTATGATGATCGGGGTTGAAGGTTTCTTCTGTACTTCAGCCAGAATTTTCTTCAAAAACTCGTCACTTACCTGAACCGGAAGCAGTCCGTTGTTCAGGGCATTTCCTTTAAAGATATCGGCAAAATAGCTTGAAATAACGGCACGGAAACCATAGTCGGCCAGCGCCCAGGCCGCATGTTCACGGCTTGAGCCGCAACCAAAATTCCGTCCGGCTACCAATATTTGTCCCGAGTATTTCTCATTATTCAGTACAAAATTCGCATTGGGATTTCCTTCTGAATCATACCGCCAGTCGCGAAATAGATTTTCTCCAAAACCTTCTTTGGTCGTAGCCTTTAGGAAACGCGCTGGGATGATCTGATCGGTATCCACATCTTCTTCAGGAAGTGGTATGGCAGTTGATTTCAATACTTTGAACTTCTCCATGATCACACCGCTACTTTTTTGAGTTCAAATTTCCGGGGATCTACGATTTTGCCTTCAATGGCAATAGCAGCAGCCGTAAGCGGACTCACCAGCATAGTTCGCGCACCGGGACCTTGTCGCCCTTCAAAATTTCGATTAGAGGTCGAAACGCAATATTCACCCTTTGGAATTTTATCTTCATTCATCCCTAAACAAGCCGAACAACCAGATTGTCGTAATTCGAATCCTGCATCAGCCAAGATCTTATCGATGCCTTCTTTTTGAGCTTGCTGTTGAACCTGTTTTGAACCTGGTACGATCATCGCGTTTACATGACCGGCTTTCTTCTTTCCTTTCACATAATTCGCTACGATTCGGAGATCTTCGATCCGGCTGTTGGTACAGCTCCCGATAAAAACATGATCGATCTTTTTGCCTTCCAGTTTTTCGCCTTCCTGAAGTCCCATGTATTCCAGGGATTTTTTGAGCCCTTCGGGGTTTTCGACTTCCTCTGAGGTTGGAACATTCCCGGTAACTTTGATTCCGGCTCCCGGATTAGTTCCGTAGGTGATCATCGGCTCGATATCTTCTGCCCGAAAATTATATTCCGTATCAAAAATGGCTTCGTCATCTGTATAGAGGGTTTTCCAATATCCTACGGCTTCTTCAAATTCCTTGCCTTGCGGAGCAAACTCTCTGCCTTTCACGTATTCAAAAGTCGTTTCATCCGGAGCGATCATTCCCCCACGCGCTCCCATCTCGATGCTCATGTTGCAGATGGTCATCCGGGCTTCCATCGATAATCCCCAGATCGCAGTTCCGGCATATTCTACGAAATGCCCTGTTCCTCCTCCGGTTCCTAATTTGGAGATGATGTAGAGAATGATGTCTTTGGCGTAAATACCTTCGCCCAGCTCTCCGTCAATGGTAATTCGCATGGTTTTAGGTCGCTCCAACAGCAGACATTGCGTGGCCATCACTTGCTCCACCTGCGAAGTCCCGATCCCAAATGCAATCGCTCCAAATGCTCCATGGGTTGAAGTGTGACTGTCTCCACAAACAATGGTCATTCCGGGTTTGGTAACGCCCAATTCGGGGCCGATTACGTGCACAATTCCCTGATATGGATGTCCCAATCCGTACAACTCAATCCCAAAATCTTCGCAATTTTGTTTGAGCGCATCTACCTGCAATTTCGACAGTGCATCTTTAATAGGAAGGTGCTGGTTCTTGGTGGGTACATTATGATCGGCTGTGGCTACGATCTTCTCTTTCCGGAAAATATCAATTCCACGATCTCGGATTCCGCTAAAAGCCTGTGGGCTGGTTACTTCATGAATAAAATGCCGATCGATGTACAGGATCTCTTGTCCTCCCTCGACCTCATCTACCACATGTTGATCCCAAATTTTCTCAAATAACGTTTTTGGCATGAATAAACTTCAATTCAATAATATTAGTAACTCCAATTTGTAATTGTATCAAATGAAACACCGTAGGGGCAATTCATGAATTGCCCCTACGGTGTTTGAAAAATGGGCAAGACGCATCACCCAGTGGCAGCTACAGCAAATAATTGCTTCAAGTCCTGATCCTGAATGATCTTTTTCTCATCGGCCAGGTTTAGGAACTGCTGGTAATAGTGATCCAGTTCTTCTTTGCAGAAATCATATCCCAGTTTCTGTGCACGGTAATTCAAGGCAGCACGTCCACTTCTGGCTGTAAGTACGATGGAAGATTCCAGCGCTCCCACTTCTTCCGGATCTATGATCTCATAGGTTTCTCGGGATTTGATCACTCCATCCTGATGAATACCGGAGGAATGCGCAAATGCATTCGACCCAACAATCGCTTTGTTGGCTTGAACCGGCATATTCATTTTCGCCGAAACCAATGCACTGATCTCGCACAGAAACTTTGTGTTGATGTTCGTATCAAAATTCAGATCATGGTGTTTACGCATGATCATCACTACTTCTTCCAGCGATGCATTTCCGGCCCGCTCACCAATTCCATTGATGGTACATTCAATTTGTCGGGCTCCGTTCTGCACACCTGAAATGGAATTCGCTGTTGCCAGTCCCAAATCATTATGGCAATGCGTAGATATGATTGCCTTGTGAATTCCTTTCACATTTTCCTGCAGGAATTTGATCTTCTCGCCGTATTCAGATGGAAGGCAGTAACCGGTGGTGTCCGGAATATTGACGACCGTTGCTCCTGCTTTGATCACTTCTTCAATGACCTGAGCAAGATACTCGTTGTCAGTTCGGCCGGCGTCTTCAGCATAAAATTCTACATCTTCTACATACTTTTTCGCCATTTTTACAGCGGCTACTCCACGCTCTATCACTTTTTCACGTGTCGTTTGCAACTTGTTGAAAACATGGCTGTCAGACGTTCCGATTCCGGTATGGATTCGGGGCCTTTTTGCTTTGGCAACTGCGTCAGCTGCTACTTCGATGTCGTTAGGCACGGCGCGAGTGAGGGCGCAAACCGTGGATTCGGTAATAATTTCTGAAATTTGTTTTACAGACTTGAAGTCTCCCGGACTGGAAACGGGAAATCCCACTTCCATTACGTCCACACCGAGTCGTTCTAATTCCTTCGCGATCTCAATTTTTTCTTCTGTATTCAGCCGGCAACCCGGCACTTGTTCGCCATCACGAAGCGTTGTATCGAAAATCTGGATTTGTGTATTTGGCATTAGTCTGAGGTTTTCTAACTTAACTGCCGTGTCAATTACTTTGTCTGGTCAAAATTCAGTAATTGCTCCGAATGTAGGCTCGTGACCTCAGACCATAAAACCATATTATGAGGGTTTTACGATATCCAAACTTTCGGTCAATTTGATTATCTGATTAAAATCAGTCATTTAGCACACTCATACTCACTCATACTTTACAATGGCCAACCAACCAAACGATCACGTTTATCAGTTGATAAAATCGTTGACGAAGGCTGAAAAACGTGCTTTTAAAATTTACGCGACCCGAAACAGCAGTCCCGATGCCAAGTTCATCAAGCTTTTCGATGCAATGGATAAAGTTTCTGATTACGATGAAGAGCAGATCATCAGCAGCATCAAAGGGGTGAAAAAGCGGCAATTTTCGAACCTGAAAGCTCACCTGTATAAGCAGGTTCTCACCAGCCTCCGGCTCACCAATATCAATCACAATGTGGATATTTATTTGCGGGAGCAGATCGACCATGCCCGAATTTTGTACAACAAGGGATTGTACAAACAAAGCCTGCGGCTACTCGATAAGGCAAAGACGCTGGCTCACCAAAATCACCGGCATTCGCTGGAATATGAGATCCTGACTTTTGAACGGATCATTGAGTCACAATACATCACCCGAAGTCTTAAAAATCGTGCAGATGAACTGATAGCCCAAGCTGAAGAAAAGGTCCAAACACTTAGTAATTACAATAAGCTGTCCAATCTCTCACTGCGATTGTATGGAATTTATATTAAAGCAGGTCACGTGCGGGATGAGCAAGATTACGAGAACATCAGCCGGTATTTTAAGAAGGAATTAAAAGACATCGATCAGGAAGGACTCGGATTTTTTGAGCAGCTCTATCTCTATGTTTCTTATGCGTGGTACAGCCTCATCGTTCAGGACTTCTTGCTGCAGTATCGTTACGCGCAAAAATGGGTGGACCTGTTTCATGAGAATCCCGATATGCTGGAACTCGAACCAATTTGGTATCTGAAGGGACAGCATGTGCTACTGGAGGCTTTGTTTATTCTCGGGCATCACTCAAAGCATGAAGAGGTGAAGAAAAACCTGGCTAAATTCCTTCAAAGTCCACCTACCCGAAGTAATGAGAACATGGAAACGCTGGGCTTTATGTATTTGTACACCTCTAAGATAAACAGTCATTTCATTGCCGGGACTTTTTCGGAAGGAATCAAGATGGTTCCTGAGCTGAATGACAAGTTGGACAAGTACTCCCAGCAGGTTGATCCACATCGCATTCTGGTCTTCTATTATAAGATCGCCTGTCTCTATTTTGGCGCCGGGGATAACGAGAAAGCCATCGAATACCTGAATAAGATCATCAACTATCATGATCAAAAATTACGGGAAGACCTGCACTGTTTTGCGCGTATTTTGAATTTGATTGCCCATTATGAACTGGGAAATCAGGTGTTGGTGGAGTATCAGATTCGATCGGTCTATCGGTTTTTGAGTAAGATGAATGATCTGAATTTGGTTCAGCAGGAAATCCTCAAATTCCTGCAAGATCTTGGGAAAGCTAACGGCTCAACCCTGAAAGAAAAGTTCAAAAAACTGAGGGAACGTCTGCTGAAGATCAATGAAATGCCCTACCAAAAACGGCCGTTTTTATATTTGGACATCGTATCATGGCTGGAAGCAAAAATCCACGATAAACCCGTTCAGCAGGTGATTCAGGAAAAATTTACCCCAAGAAACTGAGCTTAAGATCTTTTTGGATATCCCATCAATGCAAAAGAACGAACGGCTGAGAAGTTGCTATTAAAAGCTGTGCCGCTTTTCTTTGAAGCGAATTAAACGTTCAATTATGCTGTCTGTCATTATTATTTCTCTGGTCATTATTCCCATTATCGGTACTCCATACCGGCCGGGGAAAGCTTTGTGACGACATCACAATTATGATTACCGAAAAAGCCTTCCCCATCCCGGAAGGCTTTTTTTTTGAATAAGACTTTGCGAAATCGGGCTTTTTCAAAGCTTCTTGAGGTAAGGTTTTTTGAACAAAATATCACACTCACTCACTACATGGCGGAATTAAATAAATACAGTAAACAAGTAACCCAAGATGACTCCCAACCGGCAGCCCAGGCTATGCTTCACGCTATTGGGTTGGATGATAACGATCTGCAAAAGCCATTCATAGGCGTTGCAAGTACAGGATATGAAGGAAACCCTTGCAATATGCACCTCAACGATCTGGCGGTTCATGTAAAGAAAGGAATTGAACATGCCGGGATGAATGGGCTAATCTTCAACACCATCGGTATTAGTGATGGTATTTCGATGGGGACGCCGGGCATGCGATATTCCCTGCCCTCCCGGGATATCATTGCGGATTCCATGGAATCGGTGGTAAAAGGCATGGCGTATGATGGGTTTGCTGCCATTGTAGGATGCGATAAAAATATGCCGGGCGCTCTCATGGCAATGATACGCGTGAACCGGCCTGCAATTTTGGTGTATGGAGGAACCATCGCGCCGGGACGTCACAATGGAAAGAAATTAGATGTGGTTTCCGCCTTTGAAGCCTGGGGTGAAAAGGTGAGCGGGAAGATCTCCGAAGAGGAATTTAAAGATGTAATTCATAATGCCTGTCCCGGCCCCGGAGCCTGTGGTGGAATGTATACTGCTAACACCATGTCCTCTTCTATTGAAGCTTTGGGATTAGCTCTTCCCTACAATTCTTCCAATCCTGCCAATGACAGTTCCAAGGTATTGGAATGTGAGGAGGTTGGAAAACACCTCCGGTATTTGCTTGAGAACGACATCAAGCCGATGGATATCCTCACCAAAAAATCGTTTGAAAATGCTATCCGCTTGGTGATGGTTTTGGGTGGATCGACCAATGCGGTTCTTCATCTAATCGCTATTGCCAAAACTGCGGAAATTGACATTGGGCTGGATGATTTTCAGCGGCTTAGTGACTCCACTCCTTTTCTGGCTGACTTGAAACCCAGTGGCAAGTACGTGATGGAAGATCTTCACAAAGCTGGTGGCGTTCCGGCCGTACTCAAATTCATGCTGGAAAACGACATGCTGCATGGCGATTGCATGACCGTAACCGGAAAGACACTGGCTGAAAATTTAGCGGAAGTAAAAGCATTGGATGAAACCCAGGATATCGTGTTCCCCGTTGAAAAGCCCATCAAGAAAAACGGACACATTCAGATACTCTATGGAAATTTAGCCGAAGAAGGTTCAGTGGCTAAGATCACAGGCAAGGAAGGCGAAGTTTTTGAAGGAACCGCGCGCGTTTTCGACAGCGAAGTGGAAGCCAATGAAGGCATCAAAAATGGAGAAGTAAAGTCCGGCGATGTCGTGGTCATTCGCTACTGTGGCCCTAAAGGCGGTCCCGGAATGCCGGAAATGCTGAAGCCGACTTCAGCCATCATGGGGGCGGGATTAGGAAAAGAAGTTGCCCTAATTACGGATGGAAGATTTTCCGGTGGAACACATGGATTTGTAGTCGGACACATCACTCCGGAAGCACAAAATGGCGGCGCGATCGGGCTGGTCCAAAATGGAGATACCATCAAAATAGATGCGGTGGAACGAACCATCGATGTTTTGATCTCTGATGAAAAATTAGCGGAACGGAGAAAATCCTGGAAACAACCGCCACTCAAAGAATCTCGCGGAACTCTTTATAAATATGCCAAAACGGTCTCATCGGCCTCCGAAGGTTGCGTTACGGATCAGTTTTAATATTCAATCTCACTCACACTCACTATGGCAACTGCAGAAGCAATTCAACAATCAACCAAAACAAAACCGAAACCCACTAAACGCATGACCGGTGCGGAAGCCCTGGTCCAGATTCTGCTCGAAGAAAATGTGGACATGGCTTTTGGATATCCGGGCGGAGCTATCATGCCGGTGTATGATGCGCTGTATGATCATCAGGATAGCATCAATCACGTGCTTGCCAGACACGAACAGGGCGCAATCCACATGGCTCAGGGTTATGCGCGGGCGAATGGAAAAGTGGGCGTTTGCCTGGCTACATCGGGCCCGGGTGCTACCAATTTGATTACCGGAATTGCCGATGCGCAAATTGATTCTACGCCCCTTGTTTGCATCACCGGACAGGTTCCATCGGCTCTTTTGGGGAGTGATGCCTTTCAGGAATGTGATGTGCTCGGGGTTTCCATGCCGGTGACCAAATGGAATTTTCAGATCACCAAAGCGGAAGAAATTCCAGTAGCACTAGCCAAGGCTTTTTATTTGGCTCGATCCGGTCGTCCCGGTCCTGTTGTGATCGATATCACTAAGGATGCACAGTTTGAAGAATTCGATTTCAGTTACGAAAAATGTACTTCTCTCCGAAGTTATACACCCAAACCAAAATTGGATCATTCCAAAGTGGCCGAGGCGGCTGAGTTGATCAACAATGCGGAGCGACCTTACGTGCTTTTTGGCCAGGGTGTGATTTTGGGGAACGCTGAAAAAGAGTTTAAGCAATTCATCGAGAAGACCGGCATTCCGGCTGCGTGGACCATCATGGGACTTTCGGCTTTGGACACGGATCACCCCTTAAATGTGGGAATGCTAGGGATGCACGGTAACTACGGACCAAATTTACTCACCAACGAGTGCGATGTATTGATCGCCGTAGGCATGCGGTTTGATGATCGCGTGACCGGAAATCTGGATAAATATGCCAAGCAGGCTAAGGTCATTCATCTTGAAATTGATCCTGCTGAAATTGACAAAAATGTACCTGCGGATGTTCCTGTTTTAGGAGATGCCAAAGAATCACTCACCGAACTGAATAAACTGGTAAAACCCAACAGTCACGAAGAATGGCTGCAGCGTTTCCGGGAATGCGACAAGCAGGAATGGGACAAAGTGATCGAAGAAGAACTTCACCCAAAATCGGATGTATTAAGTATGGGCGAAGTGATTCGCATCATCAACGACGTTACCGGCGGCGATCATATTTTGGTGACCGATGTGGGTCAACATCAAATGGTAGCCTGCCGATACACCAAATTTACAAGATCGAAAAGCAATATTACTTCAGGCGGACTTGGAACCATGGGTTTTGGCCTTCCCGCAGGAATCGGAGCCGCTCTTGGTGCTCCAGACCGAACCGTTATTGCCGTTGTTGGGGATGGCGGATTTCAAATGACCCTGCAGGAATTGGCCACCATCTATCAAACCAAAGCCAAAGTAAAAGTGCTGCTCCTTAATAATGAATTTTTGGGGATGGTCCGCCAGTGGCAGCAGCTGTTTTTTGAAAAAAGATATTCATCAACCGAACTCATCAACCCGGATTTCCAACAGGTAGCTAAAGGATTCTATATCCCCACCGCCAAAGTTACGGAGCGGGATAATCTGGAAAGTGCAATTGAGGAATTCATCAATTATGACGGATCTTACTTTCTGGAAGTGATGGTTGGAAAAGAAAATAACGTATTCCCGATGGTGCCTAGTGGCTCGGGAGTCGCAGAAATAAGATTGGAGTAATCAAATGGAATCAGAAAAACAAGAATATACGATAACGGCTTACACTGAAAATCATGTCGGACTTTTGCACCGAATTACCATCATTTTCACCAAGCGGAAGATCAACATTGAAAGCCTGACGACTTCCGAAAGCGAAGTAGAAGGCATTCACCGGTTCACCATTGCTGTCACGGAAACGGAAGAGCAGGTGATCAAAGTAGTGAAGCAAATCGAGAAGCAGGTGGAAGTGCTGAAAGCGGATTATTACAAAAAGAAAGAAGTGGTGCAGCAAGAACTGGCGCTGTACAAAATTTCGACCGAATCGTTGACTCGGGGTTTGGATGTGGAGCGGATTGTCCGAGAACATAATGCTCGTTTCCTGACCATCGAAGAACATTTTGTGGTCATCGAAAAATCCGGATTCAGAAGAGAAACCGTAGCACTTTTTGAAGAACTCAAACCCTACGGAATCAGCGAATTCGTCCGATCCGGACGCATTGCCGTCTCCAGAGAACGAGATGGCATCGGAAAAGACGTAGAAAAGATACTAGCTGAAGCAGCTGTTTAAGTAAACAGATCAACAAAATAGCACCTCGCTCCTGACGCTCTGCGTCCGAGCGAACGAAGAATATAAATCACTCATAAAACACAGATACAAATCATGGCAACATTAAATTTTGGCGGAGTCGAAGAAGAAGTAGTAACGCGGGAAGAATTCCCACTCGATAAAGCACGAGAAACATTAAAAGACGAAACGATCGCTGTTCTTGGATATGGCGTTCAGGGACCCGGGCAGGCATTGAACCTGAAAGACAATGGATTCAATGTGATCGTTGGTCAGCGTAAAAATTCCAGCACCTGGGACAAAGCCGTGGAAGATGGCTGGGTACCCGGCGAAACCCTTTTTGAAATTGAAGAAGCCGCTCAGCGTGGAACTATCGTACAGTATCTGCTTTCAGATGCCGGACAGATCGCGGTTTGGCCAACGGTTAAAGCGGCCCTCAATCCCGGTGATGCCCTTTACTTTTCTCACGGATTTGGAATTACATACAAAGATCGTACAGGCATCATCCCTCCTGAAAATGTGGATGTAATCTTAGTAGCTCCTAAAGGTTCAGGCACTTCCCTCCGACGTATGTTCCTGGAGGGAAGAGGTCTGAATTCTAGTTATGCAATTTTCCAGGATGCGACCGGAAATGCTAAAGATCGAGTCACCGCTTTAGGTATCGGAGTCGGTTCCGGATATCTTTTTGAAACCACCTTCAAGGATGAAGTATATAGTGATCTGACTGGCGAGCGTGGAACCCTGATGGGCGCGATTCAGGGAATTTTTGCAGCGCAGTATGAAGTCCTGCGAGCCAATGGACACTCTCCTTCCGAAGCATTCAACGAAACGGTGGAAGAACTCACCCAATCGCTGATGCCCCTCGTAGCCGAAAACGGTATGGATTGGATGTATGCCAACTGTTCTACTACCGCTCAACGTGGTGCGCTGGACTGGTGGAAGAAATTCCGCGATGCCACTAAGCCGGTTTTTGAAAACCTGTATGAGGAAGTAGCGGCTGGCAACGAAGCCCAACGCTCTATCGACTCGAATTCCAAAGACGATTACCGGGAAAAACTGGAAGGTGAACTGGCTGAACTCCGCGAATCCGAAATGTGGAAAGCAGGCAAAACCGTACGTCAGCTTCGCCCCGAGAATACGCCGGTTGAGGAAGAAGTAGCTGAGTAACAAAATCCGTGCGATTATTCCGCTCCAACGCAGAGCGTAAGAGCGAGATAAATATTTGAACAGTTAAAACCCGTCCAAGCGGACGCTTGAACTAGTTCTTTTAAAATATTAAGCGTAGATCGGACAGCTTGTCCGACTATTTAGCCAAAGGCTCTAACTTCATTCCATGAGAACGAATTTAAAGAAAGTCCTCCCTTGAGGGAGGTGCCGACCAAATGGGATGCGGAGGGTGCAAGCTATGGGCAATACTGTCTGATATTAGCAACATCAGCGCCTTAGCACCAACACCCCTCCCGGCTAAAGCCGTACTCCCCTCAAGGGGAGAATTTCTTTGTTATACAAACTATTTCAAATCGATACTACGCTCTGCTTTAAAACGAGAGTAATTTTTCATTCATAATTTTTCATTTTTAATTCCTTTATGCCTGAAGCTCAAATTTCATCTACCGTCTCGGTTCAAAACATACAGGAAGCTGCGCACGTGCTTAAAGACATTGCCGTGCGAACGCCCCTGATGTTCAATCATCAACTCTCGGAACAGACGGGAGCGAAGATCTGGCTAAAGCGGGAAGACCTGCAAGTGGTTCGCTCGTATAAGATTCGCGGAGCATATCACAAGATTGAAAGTCTTTCGGATGAGGAACTGGAAAATGGAATTGTGTGTGCGAGTGCCGGAAATCATGCGCAAGGTGTGGCTTTTGCTTGCGCCAAGAAGCAGATCAAAGGCACTATTTTTATGCCGGTTCCAACACCCGAGCAGAAAGTGAAACAGGTGAAGATGTTTGGTAAGAAATTTGTGGATGTCCGTTTAGTGGGCGACACTTTCGACGACTCCTTTGCTGAAGCCATGACTTTTTGTAATGAACAACATGCCGCCTTTATCCCTCCTTTTGACGATCCAAAGATCATTGAAGGACAAGGAACCGTGGGCAAAGAGATCCTGGAAGACTCCGATGAACCGATCGATTATGTGATCGTACCGGTGGGCGGGGGGGGACTTTCATCCGGCATTGGTTCGTATTTCAGCGTACTATCTCCTGATACCAAGATCATTGGTGTGGAACCTGCGGGTGCGCCAGCTATGCAAAAATCATTAGAAAAAGGAGAAGTGGTAACCCTGGAAAAAATTGACAAGTTTGTGGATGGAGCTTCTGTGAAGCGTGTTGGCGATCTCAACTTTGAGATTGCCCGGGAAGTCCTCGAAAAAGTGATCACCGTACCCGAAGGAAAAGTCTGCAGCACCATCCTAAAGCTTTATAACGAACAGGCTATTGTGGCCGAGCCTGCAGGAGCGCTTTCCGTAGCCGCGCTGGATTCTCTGAAGGATGAGATCAAAGGCAAAAATGTGGTTTGTGTGGTAAGTGGCAGCAATAACGACATCACCCGAACGGCAGAGATCAAAGAACGCTCGATGTTGTACGAAGGTTTGAAACACTATTTTATCGTGGATTTCCCTCAGCGAGCGGGAGCATTACGGGAGTTTCTGAATGAAGTACTTGGACCTGATGATGACATCGCTCACTTCGAATACTCCAAGAAAACCAGTCGTGAACAAGGTCCGGCCTTAATCGGAATCGAAATCAAACAGCGTGCAGATTTTGAGCCTTTGGTTGAGCGAATGGAAGCAGCGAACATCAATTACGAATACGTGAATGATCAGCCCCATTTGTTTCGGTTTTTGATTTGATTAATCAGGTAATAATCAACGAACCCGCTTAACCCTATTAGCAACCTTATCTGCATCACTCAGCTCTTCGGTATCTTCTTCCGAATCAAACTGGATGTTTGGGCTTTCTGTCTCTCCCCACTCTTCGCTGGTTACAATGGCTTCCAGGTTTTGAATTCGCTGCAGCATTTGCTCCTTTTCGGCTTCACTTTCTTGCAGAGCTTTCCGCAGACTTTCGGTATCTGAATTCAGGAGCTTTGTCTTTTCTGCAAGCATCTTTTCTAATGCTTTCATCTCAGAAGATTTCTTAGTTCCAAAAATAATGACCGTCATCAGTGCTACCAGACTGATCATCCCCATTCCCAAAAATATGACCGTTGACCATTCCATAATCTTTCCTTTTTAAACAATGTACGATTTTTTCATAATTCCACCCCAGCTACGATGAATTCTTAGAAAGGTTACTTGTTCATCTTTGAAGTTAGTTCTTTGAAGCTGTTATCCTGAGCGCTTGGAAGTTTACATAATGAAACTGTGCTAAACGCGATCCCGAATTCTCGGGACAAACGATAAGACAATTCGGTACTTCAAACTTTGAAACCCTTCGCGGAATACAATATCAACCTAACTATATGTTGTTCCGCTTAGGGTGACAATAAAGGCTAATGTGATCTCGCTTTCGCCCACTACTAACAACCAGTCATTCCCGTGCAGACGGGAATCATATAATTGCCCTTAGTTAAATTTAGCAGGTCTTGGATACCATAAGATTTCGAGCATACGCTGCGAAATGACCTGATCTAAGTGTCCGTTCAAAGAAATCCTTTCCATAAAAAAAGCCGATGTCTTGCGACACCGGCTTGCAATGGTCCTGTCTGGTATATGACTTACCAGTCTTTTTTCTTCTTCTTATCTTTATCGCCGTAGCTTTTGTTTGAAGCTAATGCTTTTTCAATGCTTGGCGGCAAAATTACTTTATCGATCACATGTACCACTCCGTTAGAAGCATCAATGTCAGCCATCGCTACTTTGGCGCCATCTACCCAAGCCATTCCGTCTTTGAGCTTGATCTTGGCTTTACTGCCTTCCACAGTTTCGGCCATCATACCATTTTTCAGATCAGAAGACATCACCTCAGCTGGTACCACATGATAAGTAAGTACAGCCGTAAGCTTGTCTTTGTTTTCGGGCTTAAGGAGCATATCCAGTGTTCCTTCCGGAAGGGCTTCAAAAGCTTCATTGGTTGGGGCAAAAACGGTAAATGGGCCGTCGCTCTGTAGCGTCTCCACTAACCCGGCTGCCTTTACAGCAGTTACCAGGGTTGAAAGATCATCTGTTTGCACAGCTAGTTCTACTATATCGCTGTCTTGTGCTTGTGTATTGGTCGAAAAGAGCAGGCCTATGATCAAGGCAAATACTCCCGTTATATTATTAAGCGTTCTCATGATGAATTTGATTTATTATAATTTTTGATTGAATAGTCACCTAATTAAGGCGCGAACGCTTACTTTCATTCCAAATTGAAAGAATTTGTTTCTTTCTTTTACATCATTTTAACCAACATCGCTACTCTCTTCTTTCCCTTTTCAGTGATCTGTTCTGCTATTTTTCTGAACCCCAGCTGTTTATGGAATTTCATAGAATCCGGATTTGGAGGAGCAACATTTACCTCACAGGTAATCACCTTCTTTTTGGAATGCTTGATAAGATGCGCATACAATGCCGAACCTAATTTCTTTCTCCGAAACTTCTCCCCGATCACAATCCGGTCTACGTAATCAAAATCTTTAAAATTTCCGCAGAAAAAACGGTAGTTCAGGCTTTGATAATCCAGTCCCGGCTGCAGTACGATCATAAAGCCTGCGATCTCACCGTCTTCCTCAACTACAAACAGAGGCTTTGCTTTTTTCAAAAACCACTCCATTTCCTTCATCCCGATCTTGCTTACATGCGGAACGGCAGCCTGATTAAGCTTTAAGAGTACCGGCAGATCATCCTTGCGTGCAGACCTAATTTTCATAAATAGGACGTTGGTTTTTTGAGTTAAAATTTGGAGGTTCCCTAACCTTAATCAAACATTTTATTAAACACCACCTTATGGATTGTAAAAAATCACATTTTCAGCTCGATAATTCCGTCACATACCTGAATTGTGCCTATATGTCGCCACAGCTTAAGGTGGTTGAAGAAGCAGGCACAGAAGGACTAAAGCGCAAACGAAATCCTTTTCAAATTTCTCCTGAAGAGTTCTTCGGTGAAACAGATCAACTTCGGGAAGAATATGCTAAGTTGATACACGCCGCTGATGCCAAGCGAATTGTAGTTATTCCTTCAGTCTCTTACGGGATGGCAAACGTAGCCCGTAACCTTCCGCTTTCAAAAGGCGATAACATCATCGTGGTGGGCGAGCAGTTTCCGAGCAATGTATATCCTTGGAGATCGGTGGCTTCGGAGAAAGGTGCGGAAATCATCACCATCACCCCGCCAAATTCTAAAGACCGCGGTAAAGAGTGGAACGAGAAGATCATGAATGCCATCACTAAAAAAACGAAGTTGGTGGCACTCGGAAATGTGCATTGGGCGGATGGAACCCGATTCAACCTGCAAGCCATTCGTCAACTCACTAAAGATGTTGGAGCATGGCTGGCTATCGACGGAACTCAATCTGTGGGAGCACTGCCTTTTGATGTCGCTGAAATTCAACCCGACGCGCTGATTTGTGCCGGCTACAAATGGCTGATGGGACCTTACAGTCTTGGATTGGCTTACTACGGCCCCGCTTTGGATGAAGGTTCCCCGATAGAAGAAAATTGGATTAACCGTTTTGAGAGTGAGGATTTCTCTAACCTCGTAAACTACAATGACAAATATCAACCCGGAGCTCTCCGGTATGAGGTTGGCGAGCACAGTAACTTTATTTTAATCCCGATGATGTTAGCGGCCATCAAACAGCTCAATGAATGGAGGCCGGATCACATCCAAGAATACTGTAAAGCTTTGATCTCTGAACCGATCTCGCAACTTCGAAATGCCGGCTATCGAATTGAGGATGAAAGCTTCCGGTCATCACATTTATTTGGAATTCGACTGGCGAAACATCACAATATGGATAAGATCAAAGTGGCCCTTGATGACAAAAATATTTTAGTTTCTTTTCGGGGTGATTCCATTCGTGTCTCGCCAAATGTGTATAATACGCATGACGAACTCACTCAACTTACCGAAGCTCTCTTGACATGAATCCTCCCCAAAACACCCTTTTGATCGATTGTGCTGATGCCAAAGGACTGATCCACAAAATCACAGATATCATTTATCAGCATAATCTGAATATTGTACTGAACCGGGAGTTTGTTGAACACAACAGTAAGCACTTTTTCATGCGAACGGTTTTGGAAGGGGATTTTGAAAAGGAACAGTTAATTGAAAAACTGACGTCTTCTTTACCGGACAAGGCCAATATTCGCCTGAGCAGTGATCAGAATAAAAATGTGGTGATCATGGCCACCAAAGAGCATCATGTGCTTGGCGACCTGCTGATCCGCAATGAGTTCGATGAAAATCGTGCTAATATTCAATGTGTGATCAGCAACCACGAACATCTTAGAAATTTAGTGGAGCGTTTTGACATCCCTTTTTATGTGATTCCACATGAAGGAAAAGAGCGCACTGAACATGAAAAAGAGATTCTGGCTTTACTTGCCAATTTCAATCCGGATTTTATTATTCTTGCGAAATATATGCGCATTTTTTCGCCGGAATTTATTGAGGTATACAAAAATCAGGTTATCAACATCCATCACTCTTTCTTACCGGCTTTTGTGGGAGCGCGGCCCTATCATCAGGCGTACCAGCGCGGGGTGAAAGTGATTGGGGCCACGGCCCATTATGTAACCGATGACCTGGATCAAGGGCCCATCATTTACCAAAGCACAACTCCGGTCGACCATCGTTTTGATGCCGACCAAATGGCCCGCGCAGGCCGCGAAATTGAAAGCAAAGTGATGGCGGAGGCCATCAAGTTAGTACTTGATGACAAGGTGTTTATTTATGGAAATAAGACAGTGATTTTGGATTAATCGTATTCAAGGCTTCTGAGTTGTCATCCCGAGTCGCCGAAATTCAGCCACAGATTGATCATTCCTTACGCGAGGGATCTCAACGTTCAATACCACTCGCTGATGCAGATCTTTAGATACATCGCGTTCACCTTACCAATACTATTACAACCTAACGGACACTCTGGAGATTAGAGTCTATTCCAAAAAACCAATCCTTAGCAAGGTCGTACCATTTTGGAGATATTACTTAGCATGTAAACATAAAATTTCTTCTTCATACTTTTTCAGAGTGATGACAATCCGACTGGGAATAATGATATCAACAAAAAAAGGGACGAATGCGAAAGCAAATGTCCCTTTCTAAATAAAATTGAATGATTAATTAATCACCTCTCAACGCCGCCTTCATATAATCTCTTCTCATTTCAGCGATGGCAGAAATCGAAATTCCTACCGGGCAAACGGCTTCACATTCTGCGAAGTTGGAGCAATCGCCAAAGCCTTCTTCCTTCATTTGGTCTACCATGGCAACCACGCGATTCTTACGCTCAACTTCTCCCTGTGGAAGTTTGTTGAGATGAGCAATTTTCGCACCGGTAAATAAGGAAGCCGAAGCATTCGGGCAAGCGGCCACACACGCTCCACAACCAATACAAGTGGCATAATCAAAGGCTGCATCCGCTTTTTCTTTTTCGACCAGAATAGCATTCGCTTCACCGGCAGATCCTGTTTTCACAGACACATAACCACCGGCTTCAATAATGCGGTCGAAAGCAGAACGATCTACTACCAAGTCTTTGATCACCGGAAAGGCAGCAGCTCTTGGTGGCTCAATGGTGATGTGATCGCCATCTTTGTAATTTCGCATGTGCAACTGACAAGCAGCAACGCGAGCTTTAGGGCCGTGCGCCTGTCCGTTGATCACCAGGTTACAAGATCCACAGATCCCTTCCCGGCAGTCATAGTCAAACTCAACCGGCTCTTTATCAGCCAGCATGAGCTCTTCGTTGAGTACATCCAGCATTTCAAGGAACGACATGTGTTCATTCACATTATCGAGCGTGTACTCCTCAAAATGGCCGGCATCATTAGGCCCATTTTGTTTCCAGTATTTCAGATGAATGGTCATTTCTTTGCTCATAATACTTTTCCTTTTTTTACGATCAGCCTAAGCTACGCTTTGACGCAGAGCGTCAGGAGCGAGTCTGCGGAGAAAAATCTCCTTGCTCCGCACGCTCTGCGTCGGAGCAATCAGGCTACATCATTTATAACTGCGTTGTTTTAGCTCAACGAATTCAAATTCAAGATTTTCTTTGTGAAGTTGTTCTTCAAGTTTGCCGTTCAGGCCTTTGTATTCCCAAGCGGCTACATAAGAGTACTCTTCGTCATTTCGGAGAGCTTCCCCTTCTTCCGTTTGATATTCCTCGCGCAGGTGACATCCGGCTGACTCTTCTCTATCAAGGGCATCCTGAGCCATGAGTTCTGCTAACTCAAAGAAGTCGGCTACACGTCCGGCAAACTCCAGGTACTTGTTATAGTTATTTTTCTCACCGGGCACTTTCACATTCTGCCAGAATTCTTCACGCAGTTCGCGAATTTCTTCGATAGCAGATTTGAGTCCTTCTGCGTTGCGTGCAATTCCGATCTTGTCCCAAACGATCTTACCTAAAGTTCGGTGGAAATCGATAATGGTTCGGTTACCGTTTACATTCAGCAGTTTATCGATCTTGGACTGAGCCGCATTTTCGGCTTCAGCGAAAGCTTCATGATCGGTTCCATATCGTTTACCGGGTTCTTGCTTAGCCAGGTAATCGCCAATGGTGTAAGGTAACACAAAGTACCCATCGGAAAGCCCCTGCATCAAAGCACTTGCTCCAAGTCGGTTTGCACCGTGATCCGAGAAGTTGGCCTCCCCTGCAGCGTATAATCCGGGAATCGTAGTTTGGAGATTGTAATCAACCCAAAGTCCGCCCATGGTATAGTGAACCGCAGGATAGATCTTCATGGGTTGTTTGTAGGGATTTTCTCCGGCAATGTTTTCGTACATCTCGAACAAGTTCCCGTATTTGGCTTCGATCGTATCCCGACCGTCGCGCTTGATGGCATCACGGAAATCGAGATAAACCGCTAATCCGGTTTCGCCTACACCCAGTCCGTCATCACAAACCATTTTGGCATTCCGGGAAGCCACATCACGCGGTACCAGGTTCCCAAATGCAGGATACCGTTCTTCCAGATAATAATACCGCTCTTCTTCAGGAATATCATTTGGATGGCGGTCATCTCCTTTTTTACGAGGAACCCAAACACGTCCATCATTTCTCAAACTCTCTGACATCAAGGTCAGCTTGGATTGATAATCTCCGGATACCGGAATACATGTGGGGTGAACCTGAACGTAACAAGGATTTGCAAAAGCAGCTCCCTTTTTATGCGCTCGCCATGCCGCGGTAACATTTGAGTTTTTTGCATTGGTAGAAAGATAGAATACGTTTCCATACCCACCGGTTGCAAGTACGACAGCATCCGCTTCATATCGATTCAATTCACCGGAAACAAGATCTCTGGTAATAATACCACGAGCTTGTCCATCGATCACAACCACATCCAGCATCTCATGACGTGGATGATATTTGATCTTACCGGTGTGAACCTGACGCATCATTGCCTGATAAGCACCAAGCAGCAACTGCTGTCCGGTTTGACCACGAGCATAAAATGTCCTCGACACCTGAGCTCCACCAAAAGATCGGTTTGCTAAGGTTCCGCCATATTCTCTTGCAAAAGGAACGCCCTGTGCTACGGCTTGGTCAATAATTTCGTTTGAAACCTGGGCCAGTCGGTATACATTTGATTCTCGAGAGCGATAATCGCCTCCTTTGATCGTGTCATAAAAGAGACGCCAGATACTATCCCCATCATTAGGATAATTTTTAGCAGCGTTGATACCACCCTGCGCGGCAATACTGTGGGCTCGTCGAGCTGAATCCTGAATACAGAAGCTTCTCACATTATAACCGAGCTCCGCAAAACTGGCTGCGGCTGCACCACCGGCCAATCCGGTTCCCACCACTATAATTTCATATTTACGCTTGTTATTGGGAGCCACCAAATTGATGTCTTTAAGATGCTTATCCCATTTCTGCTCTAATGGTCCGCCGGGTACTTTTGAATCTAATTTCATAATCCTAAATCTATAATCTTAAATCTTTAATCTCTTATTTAATAAGCGATGAGTGAACCTTCTCCGCCGGTAAGAAAGATGTAAAGCGGAATGAAGATGAAACCTAACATTAATACAATCGCAAATATGTAGGCTCCGATCTGTACTTTCTTTGAGGTTTGATTATGCTTCATTCCCAAAGAGGTGAAAGCACTCCATGCCCCATGAGCAAGGTGCAGTATAGCAAGTGCTAAAACGGCGATATATCCAAAGGCAACTAAAGGCTTCTGAAATTCTGCAATCACCAAAGCTCTCAAATCCCTGGCCTCAGTTGTACCTACAGATTCAAGAGCGATCGTTTCTGTCGGGCCGAATTTAAAGTGCCAAATATGGAATACAAGAAATAAAAGAATAACTGATCCTGAAATAATCATGCTACGAGAAGCAAGCGATTGATGGCTGGGGCCTCCTTTGGTTTGATATTTTTTATATCCCTCCGGGCGCGCTTTCTTGCGTTGCCTCCAGATTGAAATACCTAAAATTGCATGGTATAGAAAGAAAAAAGCTAATCCGGCCTCAATTACATAAAGCAGTGGTCCGAGACTTTCAAGTGTGTAGGTATAGATATTAAAAGCGTCACTTTCTCCAAAAATGGTTAGGTTTCCTGCAAGGTGACCAATTAGAAATAGCATGAGACCAATCCCTGTGATCCCGGTCATTATTTTCCGGCCAACCTGAGAATTCAGAGCTTTTATAAATGAAGGCATGATGTACGTCTTAGAAAATTCCGATTTCAATCTGTTAACAGCAGGCAGTGATACTTAGTTTCAAAAAAAGTTGAAAATTCAAACCACTTTTCTTTTAGTCCGCTGCGTCGAGAAAATCGCTTTTTCCTCCTTGAATAACAAGGCAGAATAGGTCTAAATATGAACACGGATTTATTTGATTTCGCAGATCATGCTAACTGGTACTTCCCCTATTTTTGAAACTACATCTCTTCTTCCTCTCACACCATACGTTCTTGATTTAATTTAATCCGCCCATTCATTCACTTCCAACTGACGAGGAGCGACTCACTCACAACATGCGCTCTGCGTTGTAGCGGATAAGAGATGACTTTGCGGATCTTGTACACTACCTTCCACATCTATCAAAAGCAGATTATTGAAAACAATTACAAAAACATACGAAACCTCTTTCCGGGAGCGCGGATCCAAATTCATTGGGTTTCTTTTTCCGGTCGAAACAGAAGACGATTTCCAGGATCAACTTGATCAGCTTAAATCCCGATACCCCGATGCCACTCACCATTGCTGGGCATGGCGCTTAAATCCGGCTCAGCCCAAAGAATTTAGTTCCGATGACGGAGAACCTTCAGGCACAGCCGGGCTGCCGATTTTGAATCAACTCAAATCATTTGAAGCGGTAAATGCAGGAATGGTGGTAGTCAGATATTATGGAGGTACAAAATTAGGGAAGCCTGGTTTGATTGAAGCTTATGGAAGGAGCACTCAGCTTTGTCTGGAATCAGCACGTTTGATTGATATTCGTCCCGTAAAGATCTTTGAGATTAGATATTCATATTCTGAGGAAAATACCATCCAAAAATTGATCAATGATTTTGATTTAAAAGTTACTGAATCAGAATATCTTGAAACGGTTCGATTGAAAGTTGCCTGTCCGCTGGAAACCGCTGATGCCTGTCAAAAAAATTTAGCCGGACTAGAGCACCTTAAAATTGAATTCAGTGAGATTGGGAAATCTTACATTTAGAATACATGTTGTTTATATTCAAAATGAGGTGATAACAATGAGCAACGAAAATTCAACAACAGCAAAAAAAAGTAAAGACAAAAAAATACACCCTGCAGTCGGGATGTGGAAGGACAAATGGCCCAATTCAAAATCCAGCAAGGAAGTGGCTAAAGAACTAAGGCGTAAACAATGGCAAAGATCTTAGTAGATACAGATATTCTGATTGAAATTTTTCGGGGAAATGAAGAATTACATGAAATTCTTCAAAATCATGACTGTTCGATATCTGCGATAACCTATATAGAGTTAATTCAGGGCGAGAATACGAGCCGCAAAGAAATCGAATTAATTGAAAGCTACATCTCAAAGTTTCGTTTTTGGCATATCTCAAAAAACATAAGTGAATTATCAATTGGTTTAGTTAAAGAATACAGTCCAAGTCATAACCTTAAGTTAGCCGATGCTATTATTGCTGCAACGGGAATTATACATGAACTGTCACTATTTACTAACAATAGAAAAGACTTCCTCTACCTACCAAAACTCACCCTTTTTTAATTCAGTGATTCATTAACTCAATGTACCTTATCCCTCAAACCCCTATTTTCTAAATAAATTTATGGCTATGAAAATTTACACCAAGAAAGGCGACAGCGGTAATACTTCCCTCTTCGGGGGACAGCGTGTTTCAAAAAGTTCCAAACGCATTGATGCATACGGCACTGTTGATGAGTTGAACTCCATTTTAGGAATGGCAACTTCCTTTGGTCTTTCAAAAAAAGGATCGGAATTATTGGAAACCGTTCAGCAACAATTATTCGTTTTGGGAGCCGACCTTGCGACTCCCGCCTCTAAAGAAGTCAGAATTGAGCGGATCGGCCATAAGGAAGTGGAATTTCTGGAACAGGCCATAGATGAAATGGAAGAAGAACTGGAGCCACTCAAGAATTTTATTTTGCCCGGTGGAGCACAAACAGGAGCCACACTTCATTTTGCCCGCACGGTTTGCCGTAGGGCTGAACGTATTACTGTTGAGTGCCGGCATGAAGAAGAGATCTCCGAAGTAGCCATTATGTATATCAATCGACTTTCTGACTTCCTTTTTGTACTTGCCCGATTTGAAAACAAACAGGCCGGAACAAAAGAAACAACCTGGATTCCGGAACGATAAAGATGTCGCTGAGCAACAAAACTAAAAATTATATACGTAAGCATTACTCCAAAAAGAGTGCGGCAAAAATTGCCTCCGATCTCAATGTAGAGGAATCCGAAGTACAGGAATTTATTGAAGAGATCAGCGAACCCCTTCCCTTCAAAAAGAAAGTCGCTTTTTATGCTATCACGGTTTCTATTCCCATTCTATTCTTTGTGATCCTGGAAGTGACCTTGCGTGGAATTGATTATATGGGAAACACTGAGCTCTTCATTGATCCCAATATCCCCTCTGAAGAATATTTAATGCCTAACCCTAATTTTGCTTCGCGTTATTTCTTCTACACAAAGACCATTCCCAATCCGTCCGTAGATGTATTTTTGAAGGATAAACCGGAAAACAGCTATCGCGTGTTTGCCATGGGTGGCTCAAGTGCGGCGGGATATCCTTATGGATACAATGGTACATTTTCTCGCTTAGTGGATGATGTGCTTGCAGATGCCATGCCTTCCCGTGAAGTGGAAATAGTAAACGTAGCCACTTCGGCCATCAGCACATACACGCTGTTTGATCAGGTGGATGAGATCCTGGAGCAAAAGCCCGATGCCATTATGATCTATGCCGGGCATAACGAATTTTATGGCGCACTTGGTGTTGGATCCAACGAAAACCTGGGTGCTTTTCCCGGCTTTGTGCGCACTTACCTGAAACTGCAGCGCTTCAAAACTTTTTTGTTTTTACGGGAGCTGATCGTGGATGCAGGGCAATGGATCTTCGGATCAAACGGGTCGGCCGGAGGAACCCTGATGGAGCGTATTATCAGCGATCAATCGATTGAGTTGGATGGGCCGGAATATCAACTTGCGATGAAGCAATTTCAAAGCAATATGGAAGCCATAATTTCTGCTTTTCATGATCAGGATATACCGGTTTATTTATCTACCATTGCAAGTAATGTAAAAGATCAGCCCCCTTTTGTGACGGTTGAACAAGAGGATCACCCCGCGGCCAGTGTGGTGTATAATAAAGCACTTGAAAGTTATGCCGAAGGAGATACAGCATCTGCCAAATCGCAGTTTGAATATGCCAAAGACCTGGATGGCTTGAAATTCAGGGCTCCTTCTGGTATCAACAAGATCATTAAGCAGTTGGCACAGGATTTTGATAATGTCCGTTTGGTAGACACCCATCAAACAATGGAAATGGAATCTCCTGATGGTATTATCGGGGAAAACCTGATGCTGGAACACCTTCATCCCAACCAAACCGGATATTACCTGATGGGAAGATCTTTTTCCAAGAAAATGCTTGAAGAACTTTCGGGTTCAGGCTTGGTGGAAGATCAACCCTCAGAATTTGAGTCCTACTTCGATGAAATGTTCATCACAGAATTTGATGACCGGATCGTTCATCATCGCCTTCGAACCTTAAAACAAGGCTTTCCTTTTGTTATCAACCAGCAAGTGAATCCTTACCAATTCAATTACCAACCCTCAGGAATTATGGACTCTCTGGCATTTGGTGTTGTTCATAAAGATATACGCTGGGATGCCGCAAAGGTGGAATTAGCACAATATTATCAGCGTGAAGGCGAATCGGAAAAAGCACTTCAGGAATATTTCAGCCTGATAAGAAATCAACCCTGGAATGATTCGCCCTACGTATTTGCAGCCCGAATTTACCTGAACCAAAATGATTTTAAGAATGCTGAACCATTGCTGGAAAAAGCCTACGAATTAGCTCCTAAAGAAGCATTTACCACCAAGATGCTGGGAGCAATTAAACTCAATAAAGGGCAAACTCAACAAGCGATAAAATACCTCGAAGAATCACGAGCGCTCAATCCAAACGATCCACAAATGCTTTATAATCTATCGGGTGCTTATGGTACTAATCAGGAATTTCAAAAAGCACTGGAAATTGCTGATCAGGTTATCGAGCTCAACCCTAATTTTCCGGGTATTCAACAGTGGAGAGCACAACTCATTCAAATTTTAAACCGACAAAACAACTAATACACATGGCTTTAATGATTTCCGTCTCGGGTATCCGGGGAATTTTCGGTACCGACCTCACTCCTCAAAATCTTTCTAAATTCACGGCCGCTTACGGAACCTGGCTTAAAGGGGGAACCGTAGTTGTTGGCAGGGATTCCCGAGTAACAGGACAACTTTGTGAAGATATTGTTTCAGCAACGCTTGCAAGTGTTGGTTGCGATGTAGTAAAAGTGGGCATCGTCCCAACCCCAACTGTAGCCATGGGTGTTTTGAAACATAAAGCAGCAGGGGGAATCATCATTTCTGCAAGCCACAATCCTGCTGAATGGAATGCTTTGAAATTACTAAACGAGAAAAGTGAGTTTCTGGATGCGGATCAGGGCAAGAAAGTGATCGAAATCTCAGAATCCGGGGAATTTGCATACCAACCTTATGATAAGATCGGTACTATTTCGGAGGATCATGATTTACTGGATGATCACATCAATGAAATTCTGAATTTGCCATACATCAATGCTGATGAGATTGCTGCCAAAAATTTCTCAGTTGCAGTGGATGCCGTAAATGGAGCCGGCTCTAAAGCTGTTCCCCGTTTGCTGGAGAAATTGGGAGTAAAAGCGGTCCATAAACTGCATTGTACTCCAAATGGAATCTTCCCTCATAATCCAGAACCTCTTCCTGCACATCTTACCGAAATATGTGAGTTGGTGAAAGAGAAAAAAGTAGACTTAGGCGTTGTCACCGATCCTGATGCCGACCGACTTGCCTTAGTGGACGATACCGGAAAATTATTTGGCGAGGAATACACCCAAGCCACCGCCTTCGATTTCATTCTTTCAAAAAAACCGGGAGCTTGTGCTACCAATCTATCTTCATCGCGCGTATCGGATGATGTGGCTCGCGAGCATGGCCAAAAATGCTATCGCTCTGCGGTTGGAGAGATCAACGTAGTAAAAGTGATGCAGGCACAAAATGCCGTAATTGGCGGAGAAGGAAATGGCGGAGTGATCTGTCCAGACCTGCATTATGGTCGTGATGCCTTGGTTGGCATTGCCTTTGTTTTGCAGCATTTGGCCGAAAAAGGCATGAGCTCTTCTGACTACCGGGCTTCACTCCCTGATTACTTCATGAGTAAAAATAAGATCCAGCTGGATGAACTTGGTAAAGATGCCGATGAAGTACTTGAAATGGTAAAGGAACACTTTTCAAGTTTAGAACCCAACACCGTAGATGGTGTTAAAATTGACTTTGCCGAAGGCTGGGTCCACCTAAGAAAATCGAATACAGAACCTATTATACGCTTATATTCAGAAGGAAGATCTCCGGATGCCGCCGAGGCTTTTGCCAATAAGATCTTTGACCTTCTAAAGCAATGATATTTCGTTGATCACGTTTTTAACTTCCACAAAATCAGTCCATAGATCCATGAAAACTGCCCACACTTTTACAACTGCTTTATTACTCGCACTGATGATTTCAATGCCGGTACATGCCCAGAATTCTCCGGATGATATCGTTTATACTGAACAGGACGTAGCCATTTTCTCTGATATTGTTCAGCAGTTTGAAGGCAAACGAGACCAACCGATATCCACGCTGATTCCAGAGATCGGAAAGTACTTTATCGGAAATGAATATGTAGCACATGCACTGGAAGTAACGGACGAGGAAAAACTGGTGGTAAATCTTCGGGATCTTGATTGCACGACCTATGCTGAAAATCTTTTAGCCATTGCCCGAACGTTAAAATCAGATGAAGTCAATTTTGAACGTTATGTAAAGGAACTGGAAAAAATCAGATACCGGGATGGAAAACAAGGAGATTATCCAACAAGGCTTCATTATTTCAGCGACTGGATCTATGATAACGCAGAGGAGCGTTTAGTTACAACACCGGCCGACAGTTTTGGGGAACCCCTTTCAAAAGACATCAACTTTATGTCAACACATCCCGAGAGCTACAAGCATTTACGACAGAACCCTGCGTTTATTTCTGTTGTTAAAGAACAGGAGCACAAAATTTCGAACCGATCTTATTTCTATGTGCCCAAAGAATCTTTGCCTCAAAAAATGCATTTATTGAAAGAAGGAGATATCATAGGTCTTACTACAAGTATTGACGGACTTGATGTTGCTCATGTTGGTATTTTGGTTAAGGTGGGAGAAGAATTCCATCTTATGCATGCCTCACAATCGAATCTCAAAGTAGAAGTATCAGAGGAACCGCTGATGTCTTTTCTGAAACCAAATTCAAGTAATACCGGAATTATGGTAGCTCGGCCTGTAGAATTAAACCAATAATTACTTTTATACCTATTCATCATGCTTACCTGGAATGATCTTAAGAATTTTGCCAAAAATGGAAATCCCGAACCGAAGAAAAAGATTGAGAAATCGGATGAAGAATGGAAAAAGGAATTAACTGATGAGCAGTTTTCCATCACCCGGCTGAAAGGAACCGAACGACCGGGCTCCAGTGACATGTGTTACAAATTTGATCCCGGTTTATACGAATGTGTTTGTTGCGGTACCAATTTATTTGATGCAACAACCAAATTTGAAAGCAACTCGGGATGGCCTTCTTTCACCCAGCCTGTTCAAGAAAATGCCGTCAAATACTCCATGGATTATACCCATGGCATGGTACGCATCGAAGCCTTATGTAATACCTGTGATGCCCACCTTGGCCACGTATTTCCGGACGGACCAAAACCGAGCGGACTTCGATATTGCATTAATGCCGTGAGCCTTAAAAAAGTAGAAACTCAGGCAGCATCTTAATTATGTGAGTTCGACATAATAAGTATCAAGCTTAACAGACTACATAGCGATTGTGGTCATTCGTGCAAAGGCAGAAATCTGTATATAGCTATAAAATCAGAGGTGGATATCCTGGGGAACTATTAGGTTTCGGGTATACGCCGCCAAATGACTCTCGACGTGTGAAATATTGAACCGAACTGACGTAAATATCATGTCAGCTATCAGCTGTTATCTTTGTTTATTTTTGGAAGGTAGTCTTCCGGAAGCATTTTACAAACCGGCACGTACCGCCAATATCCTTTTAGCTCAATAGAATTTTTATCTTTTAGAAGGCCGTTCCTGGTAAACTCAGCCGACCAGCCATTCAACGATATCCAGGAAGTTTGATACCGGTAATTTTGAAGCCCCATAATTCTATCCGGATCATCCACACCTTGTTCAATATATTCTATCCTGATCTCCTCATCAGAACGCAATAAGTAATTTTCATTTTCGAAACTTGGCATAACGATCTCACTCTTCTCCTTTTCAATGTCACTCACAGAAGATGAAGAATAAGCCATCGCTGTAGTGTTTGTCACAGCCTGCCCCGAAAATATTCTATAACCAAAATAAAGTGGACTTTTTTCACTAGCCATGGCAATTAAAAAGTGGCGAAACGAACCCTCAAAGAAATCCTTTCTTCGTTGCTCCCACTCTTCTTCTTGTTGCTTATTTATGGGTTCAAGTTCTTCAAAGAAATAGGATGCGTCTACATTTTGACCTATGATCTGGCTGTATTCTTTGGCTACATATTCTTCAAGAAACACGTGAATGCGATAACCCAACTCGTAATTCATTACTACCAACTCTGTAGGTTCGTTTACCCATGTTACCCCTTCTTCCTCATTGTCCGCAAAACGCACATCTTCCGGATTCTCCAATCCGCATTTCAAGTCATCATCTGTAATGTAATAGTTGACAAAAGTATTTAGTGTTTCTTGCTGGGGGTGAGCCACGTTTTTGGCTTTGCGTTTTGTATTAGCATCATCAACTTCACGATCCCGCAAAAAAGAAGGGATCTTTTCAGCATTAATGGTAACAGATTGTCGAACTCCTTTACTTCTTATCAGATTCACCTTCTTCTCTGATTCCTTAAAATCCGGGTGATCTACATAAACTTCATAGTAACCGGCAGGAAGCTGAATCGAAAAAGCACCCATATCATCTGTAGTAGTGTATTTTGTTGTTCCACCAATCAAAATATCGGCTTCCGCAATAGGTTCATTTGATTCTATGTCAACAGCCTTTCCGGTTAATGTTACCAGCGGAACAGAAGCTGTCTCATTGATGACAACATTAGAATTCGAACATGCTGCAAAAAAAATAACAATGGACAGTACAGCAAGTTTAGTACTTAAAAAACGAAATAAGCTCAACGTATTTATTCTCAATTATTAGTTTTTGATAATTCTCTTATATGAATAAGAATTTAAGATCTTAAATTAGCTTTTTATTGGCTTTAGGTTTAGGTGTTTTTCATCTTTTAAAACTTCAGATAAAAACTTCTTTCTATTTAGAAAAGGGAAATTGCCAGCCCCACACTCAACTCAACCCTATGCAGTCTCCTTGTTTCATTTACTGATTCATAAAGACCTAAAACATCAAACGCGTACTGAATCCCACCTAAAATACTTGTGTTTGCATCCAGGGCATATCTTAAGTCTATCCCCGGTTCTATAAACAGGTCAAATTCTTTAATTTCATCTGTAAGCTCAATCTCAAACTGTATATATTTATTTTCACTTACCCTTTGAGAATACCATTCCCCTTTATATCCGGAAATAAAAGCCGGTCGAATATTCGCACCCATCCCTATCTCAATCACATTCTTCAGAAACGTATACCTTAACCCTACCGGTAATTCTATCATTTTAAAAGAATACGAGAGCTGAATTTCATCCGGAAGATCAGCATCATATAAATTCCCGAGATTAATACTCTTGTACCGTCTATCAAAGTTTACTTCTGAGAAAGCAGATCCAATCAGGATGTTGATATCAGGAGCCGGTTCGTACATCAAATTCACGCCAATATGTGTCCCCGCACCCATTTCGGATTTGAATCCGTCATTTTGACTGATATCAAAAGTTGAAAAATTTGGTCCGGCCAAAATTTCTAAACGTGTCTCCTGTGCATATAACGAAACAGCTGATGCAAGAATTGATATCAGCACAAACCCTAAAAATGATTTCATAAATTGTTGAATTTTTTTCTGATGAATAGCACGATCACTTACCAGGGATTTTCCAAGTCTCCTTTGATATAGGTATGCTCCCTGAACTCGAACATGCTCCCTTTATTATCTTTTAAGCGCATCGGGTCGTTCCCGAACAAGCGAAATAGAAATGCAACAGGGGTAACGATCAGGTAATAAACCAGCGACAACAACACCCTTGAATTAAGCCAACCCAAAACTTCAGCAACTTTATACCAAAGCCAAACAATTCGATTCCCGACCGGAGAAACAAACGACAGCAATCCTATGATACCGGCCGCATAAACCAAATAAACCGTATTGAAGATCCAGCTTAGCACCAATAAACCGGTTACGATCACCAGCTGCGTTTTCGGGGTAGCCGGATCTTTCTCTATGTCTAAAAGCTTTTTAGGTTGAAACATATATATGCATTTATGCAATGAGGTGAATAATCATCCTTACAAAGCTTAAAATAAAGTATATATAAATGGCGCTATGGAGGAGCCGCCGCCTATTACAATTAAAAACCCAAGCAGAAGCAAGACGATTATAACCGGAGCCAGCCAAAACTTCTTCCGCTGCTTCATAAAATTCCAAAGGTCTTTGAGTGTTTCCATGATCTTCACATTATTCGCTACAACGCAGGACGTTTATAGCAATTTATATTCTACATATTACAATTCTGGTCCCTGTCGCTCTGCGCTAGAACCTTTTTAATCCATTTCAAAATTTATTTCTTTTTCCCATTTGGGTTGAGCCGGTTTTTCAAATACGTAATTTCCAATTACAAGATAATCCATTTCTGTATTCATAAAACAGCGGTATGCATCTTCCGGTGTGCAAACAATGGGTTCGCCCCTAACGTTAAAACTGGTATTCACCAACATCCCAACACCAGCCTGTTCTTTAAACGCATTCAAAAGTTTCCAATACCTTTCGTTTGTCTCGGGGTGAACCGTTTGAATGCGGGCCGAAAAATCAATGTGCGTAATGGCTGGAAATTCAGACCGGCTAAAAGCTAATTTTTCTCTGAGAGGCAGACGGTGATAATTTTCAGGAAGTTCTTTGCGGTATTTCTCTTTTACATTCTGAACCAAGAGCATGTACGGAGAATCAGACTTCATCTCAAAAAACTGATTAGCGTCTTCTGCCAAAACAGAAGGCGCAAAAGGCCGGAATGATTCCCGGTATTTGATCTTTAAATTCAGCTTCTTCTGCATCTCCGGATTTCGAGGGTCTCCTAAAATACTGCGATTCCCCAAGGCACGCGGACCAAATTCCATTCTTCCCTGAAACCACCCGACTACATTACCCTCCCCCAGCCATTTTGCCACTTTTGGATACAACTCTTCTTCAGTACACTGCTGAAAAACCGGCTTGAATTTCTTCAAGTTCTTCTTAATCTCAAATTCATGAAAATGAGGACCTAAATAAGCCCCTTTCATACTATCAGGTTTACGGGCTTGGCGCTTCTCCCCAAAAAAGATGTGATACGCTGCCAATGCTGCTCCAACTGCCCCACCCGCATCACCTGCGGCAGGCTGGACGAATATATTATCAAAAATACCTTCATTCTGAATTACTCCGTTGGCCACACAATTAAGGGCAACACCACCGGCCAAACACAAATTATTTGACCCGGTCAATTTTTTTGCCTCTTGGGCCATTTTCAGCACGATCTCTTCCGTTACTTTTTGAATCGCTAACGCCAGGTCAGCCTCATGCTGTTGCAGCTCTGACTCTTCTTCCCGTTTAGGAAACCCAAATAATTCTTCCCATTTTTTCTCATGAACCATTTTAAGTCCGGTTGCATAATCAAAATAATCCTGGTTTAGGAAAATCGACCCATCTTCACGAATATCTACCAGCGTTGATTTGATCTTTTCTATGTATTCCTGAAGCAGCTTTGAATTTGGATTGCCGTAGGGAGCTAAACCCATCAATTTGTACTCCCCTGAATTCACCCTAAAACCCAGATAATAAGTAAAAGCAGAATACAACAGCCCCAATGAATGAGGAAATGTAAGTTCCCTCAGAATCGTAATTTCTTCCTTATCCGCAGAACAGACAGAAGCCGTAGCCCACTCTCCAACTCCATCAATTGTCAGTATCGCAGCCTCTTCAAATGGAGATGGATAGAATGCACTTGCAGCGTGGCTCAAATGGTGTTCTGGGAATAAAAATTTCACTTTCCCTTTATCATATGCACCCACTTTTTGAAGTCCCGCATGCATTTCCCTTTTCATGAACATCTTTTCCTTCAGCCAAACCGGCATTGCTGTAAAAAATGATCTTACCCCACGAGGTGCAAATGAAAGATAGGTCTCCAGCAAGCGTTCAAGCTTTAGCAACGGTTTGTCATAGAACGCTATCGCATCCAGTTCATTCAGGGATGTTCCGGCCTCTTCCAAGCAATACCGAATAGCATGCTCCGGAAACCGCTCATCATGTTTTTTTCGGGTGAACCGCTCCTCTTGAGCTGCAGCTATTATCTGTCCATCCCGCAAAATACATGCGGCCGAATCATGATAAAAAGCTGAAATTCCAAGGATATTCATAGCAGAACAATTTAAAGGCACTGAAGATAGTAAATCCTGACAAGCATTCACTACTCATCTAAAGCCTATTTATTGCCAATAAATTTAAGAGTTGTAATTTCTTATAGCCCGCATACTTTTGTATTTTCTGCTTCAATTTTCATCATCAAGAAATTTATGATCATATCGATGACAGGATTTGGTCGTGGTGAAGCTTCAGAGGAAGGCATCACGGCTACAGTCGAAATCAAATCTCTTAATAGTCGCTATCTTGACCTATCGACCCGGCTTCCACAGCAATTGCAGGATAAAGAGCTTGAGGTTAAAGAGTTGGTTCAGAAGACCATCAATCGCGGTAAGCTGAATATCACGGTTTATATATCAGAGTCTGACGAAGCCGGACCTTCCATCCAAATAGATGAAAAAAAGGTTAAAGGGTACACCCGAATCCTTAACGACCTTCGAAAAATAGCCGGAATCGATGATCCGGTCACTATTTCCAATATCACACAGTTTGGTGATGTTTTTGTGAAAGAGGAAGAAGATGAAACCGTAGTTGAGAAAAAGTGGTCGGTTGCAAAAAAAGCTTTGGAAGATGCTTTAAACTCACTCCTGAAAATGAGAACCCAGGAAGGCAATCAGCTAAAAAATGATTTGGTTGATCGTATTGAATTCATTGATGAAAATATTGAGGTCATCACAAATGAAACCAATGGAAGAGCAGGTGAAACAAGAGACAAACTGCTGGAACGTATTCAAAACCTGATCGAGGACGATAAAATTGACGAAGAACGCCTGGAGCTCGAAGTGGCCATCCTGGTAGATAAAATGGATGTAACCGAAGAGATCGTTCGACTGCGTTCTCACCTTAAATTCTTTCTGGAAGCGGTTGAACAACCCGAACCTGCCGGGCGAAGGCTTAATTTTCTCACGCAGGAGATCAATCGCGAGCTAAACACGATTGGATCCAAAGCCAACAATTCTGACATCGCCCAATATGTGGTGAAATGTAAAGAAGCGCTTGAACAGATACGTGAGCAAGTTCAAAACGTTGAATAAAAATTTAATTCAAAAAATTGGTTGCAATGCAGAGCATTTGGAACCGGTAAAACTTTCCTAATCCCTTGCTCCACATTGGAGCAAAAATTGTATTCTTTTAAATGGACAAAAAAGGTAAAGTCATCATACTTGTAGCACCCAGTGGCGGAGGAAAAAGCACCCTCGCGCGCCGGCTGTTCAAAGACTTTGATAATATAAAATTCTCTGTTTCGGCAACTACCCGGCCCCAACGTGATTACGAAGTCGATGAAAAGCACTATTATTTCATCTCTGATGAGGATTTTGACCAAAAAGTAGCCGCCGGAGAATTTCTTGAATGGGAAGAATTCTATGGCGGAAAGAAATATGGCACGCTTCGTTCTGAGGTTGATAAAAAACTAAATTCAGGCTATTTTGTTTTGCTTGATATCGAAGTAAAAGGTGCCGTTAATATCAAAAATATTTACGGTGATGAATGCCTCAGCCTATTCATTAAACCCCCTTCGATCGAGGTATTAAAGCAGCGCTTGGTTGACCGTGGCACTGAAAATGATGAAACACTCAATTTGCGGTTAGCACGAGCTGAAAAAGAACTTGATTATGCTGATCGGTTCGATCAGGTAATTATTAATGACGATTTAGATGCAGCTTATGAGGAAGTAAAAAAAGCTGTGGTCAAATTCATGAATCAAAATTGATATTATGTCAGTTAAAACATTAGATGTCGAAAAATTAAAATTCAAAACCGGAAACAAGTACGAACTGCTTGTGATCCTTTCCAAGAGAGCCCGACAAATTGCTGCTCAGGAGAAATTAGAACTCGACGAAAAATTACAATATTTCGAAGGTTTTGAAGAAGAGGATGAGTTTTCATTCAACGAAGAGCAGGAAAATATCTCAAAAGCTTTTGAGAAACTTCCACATCCTACCCAACGTGCTGTTACAGAAATGGAGAACGACGAGATCTACTACCGTCACCCTGAAAAAGAACTGTAATTATGCTCTCCGGTAAACGCATCATTTTGGGTGTTACCGGAGGAATTGCAGCTTATAAAGCTGCTTTCTTATTGCGAGAATTTCAAAAAGCGGGAGCTGAAGTCCGCGTCACCATGACGCCCTCGGCCACCCGCTTTGTTGGTTTAGAGACTTTTGCTTCGCTATCCGGACATGAGGTTGCCGTTGACATTTTTCCCGATCAAGGGGAATCCAGCGACTGGACCCGGCATATCAATTGGGGCGAATGGGCTGATCTTTTTGTGATCGCTCCCTGCACCGCCAATACGCTCGCCAAAATTGCTTCCGGCATTTCAGATAATATGCTAACGAGCACAGTGCTTGCCGCTCGCTCCCCTATATTGATCTGCCCCACCATGGATGGCGAGATGTATGAATCGCCGGGTGTTTCCAGGAATCTAAAAATCATCCAGGAACAGGGATATCAAGTTTTGGAACCGGAAAGCGGATATCTGGCAAGCGGCCTGGAAGGAAAAGGCCGGCTTCCTGAGATAGAAGATATTCTGTCAAAAGCATCCGAAATCATTGGATCAATCAAAGGACCGCTGGAAGGTAAAAAAGTGGTTGTTACCGCCGGCCCTACCCGAGAACACATTGACCCGGTTCGTTTCATCTCCAATCCAAGTTCAGGAAAAATGGGAGTTGCTATGGCTAAGGCAGCGCAAAGTTTGGGTGCGGATGTTACCCTTATACATGGCCCTCTTTCCATTCCCAAACCCGACGATATTCATTCCGTTTCCATTACCAGTACAGCGGAACTTTTTGAAGCAGTCAAGGAATATCAACATGCCGATGTGATCATTATGGCTGCAGCAGTTTCCGATTTCACCCCGGTTGATGTACACAAAAATAAAGTGAAGAAATCGGTGGCGGATAGCGAGATCAAACTCACCAAAACACAGGATATATTAGCATGGCTGGGAGATCATAAAAGAGAAGGCCAAACGCTCATTGGCTTTGCCATGGAGACTGAGAATCTGATTGAAAATGCAACTTCAAAGCTGAAAAAGAAAAATGCCGATTTTATCATCGCCAACTCTCTTACGGATGAAGGCGCCGGTTTTGAGTCTGATACGAATACAGTTCATTTACTCGGAAAAAATTCCAGTCAAAAATTTCAGGGCCCAAAAAAAGATATCGCTATTGAGATCCTGAATACAATTTTTCGCTGAAAAGTAATGAAGTGATAAAGTTACTGTAAAATCCATTTACGGCAGATTTTAACTGACATATTTTACAAAACACTCCCTCTCAAACACCCTACCCCACCAAACCACTATGCCACTTCATTACTTAATCACTTCATCACTAAACCATCCATTTATATACCCGGTAGGTTTTAGCAATTTTGCATCCTAATGCCTCCAAACTTCGGCGCATGATCCAGTTCTTTTCGCTGACAAAGCCTCCTTCCAGTATTTTTAAATTGGGATAGTGTTTTCGGGTCCAGCGGGCTCCTTCGATAAATGCCAACGCTTCCAATCCCCTGCCCCGATATTTCGGATCGGTTCCAAAAGCGAGTGGGCGGAATTTTTGCGCTCTTTTCTTGAAGCCTATCAGCTTGGGCAGATGCCACCATTTTAGTTTTCCGTTGGTTTGAGCTGAGATCTCATGCAGGTCGGGTACGCTCACCAAAAAAGAAGCCGGTTTTCCATCCACAAAAGCAATTGGGGAAGTTTCCGGCATCAATACCGGCTTAAGTTTGTTGACCATCTGTCGAATGGTTTCTCTGGAGATTCCAATAAACTCCTCTTCCCGCTCCTGCACCACCTGATCGTGAAAAGCCCGGTTGTAAATTTGCCGGATCAATTCTCCGTCACGCATCAGGTTCTTTTTGTCGATAGGACGAATTTCAACATTCTTTTTAGCCTTAAGCCGCTCTGTGATCCGCAATAAACGCTCAGGCAAAGGTTGATCCATGGGCAGCTGATACATGAACAAGTCATCGAACTTTTCAGGACCGGTTTGCTCTATGAGTTCCTCGTAATAAACCTGATGATAAAGCATCCCATACACATTAGGATCATTAAATCCGTCGATCAAAATGCCCCAAAAAGTGTCGTTTTCTCCAAAATTGATCGGGCCGCGAAACCCGCTGTTTCCTTTTTTATGATGCCACTTTTTAGCGAAATCAATGATAGTGGAAGCTACATCAGGATCATTCTTCATTTCAATAAACCCAATTCCTCCCAGCTTTGGGTCATAGCGTTCGTCTTTTTCCGGATCTGAAAATACGGCAAAGCGGCCTGCAACTTCAGTTCCGTCAAGCACCAAATAACGTTCACATTCTCCACCTTTTTGAAAACGTTCGTTTTTTTGTCGGTCGAATACGTTCTCAATTTCAAACCGGAAAGGCGGACGGTACCAGGGATTGCCTGCGTGCAACCGGGCAGGAAGATCATGAAAGGCTTCAACCTGGTGCTTTGTCTCTACTTTCTGAAGTTGAAATGGCATATCTTTCTTTGCGCAGAAGTTTATAGATTGCGTTGAAGGTAAATTAATGAAATTAAGGAACCAAGCTTGGGTTAAAGGCTAAGATGAAGAACGGGAAAAAAATTGTAACGGCGTTACTAGCTCTTACCTGTATCATAAGTGGGATTATTTTGGCATCTACTCCGGCTCCTAAATTTTACCGGATAGAAGATTTTGCTCAGCTTGATTCCCTGCTTCAACAACAATTTCAAGACTCCGGAATAATACCTTCCCAAATTCAATCCAGCATCATACATGTAGATTCGGTACTGACACGTAAAGAATACAGGATTGAAGTACCTTCCCGCTTTTCAAAAACAATGTTCCATATTGAACTCGATAAGCAGCTTTCTCCTTATGGCCTGGAGACTCCCGCTCGTGTTCATTTTCCTTCAAGAGACATGAATATTTACGTTTATCATGATAAATCCGTATTGCGTACCATACGGTTAACCACGGATCCTGAGCTTGACAGCTTGCAAACCCAATAGCCCACATAGCTAAATATGCCAACCCGAAAGAACATACTTAAGCGCCTTGAATTGCAGGAGTTTCCCCAACCGGAATTGGTGAAATTAAAGCATCCGGTTTTTCTTTGTCACGGGTATGGCGCCATTGGTTCTGTGGTAAAATCAGGCCCGCTTCATGATCCTTGTATGCATATTCGCAGTCATGGTGTGGTAGCCATTGCCCCTAACACGGTTCCCTATGCCAAGATTGAAACCAGGGCAGAAAACTGGATTCGCCTTATCCAAAAGTTTTGCACCGACCATGGTTATCGAAAAGTAAATGTGGTTACCCACAGTATGGGAGGGCTTGATATGCGTTGCGCTTTGTCTAAGATGGACGCAGGGGAGTTTGTTGAAAGCCTGACGACCATTGCTACACCCCATCACGGTTCAAGCCTTGCCGATTTGGTTCTTAAAACACCCGATGGAGTAATGGAGAAGTTGAGCGAAATGTTTGACTGGTTTGGGGATAACATGTATCCAAAAACAAAAAGTGATGCGCTTGGCTCTCTGGAACAACTCACCTGCGGTTATGCCCGGGATATCTTCAACCCCGATCATCCTGATGTAGATGAAGTTTCTTATTACTCTTACAGTGCGGCAGTTGGTAAAGGCACAAAATTCCCCATCAACCCGGTTTTAAGATTTCAGAACAACCAGATCTTTGATAAAGAAGGTGAAAATGATGCTTTTGTGTCGGTAAAAAGTGCAAAATGGGGCACTCACCTGGAAACCATCCCCTTGTCTCATCTTTCCCAAATGCATCTTCAAATGAATAAAGAATCTTCAAAGATCTATGATACCTTTTGGCTGAACGTGCTAAAACGGTTAGCAGAAAAAGGGCATTGAATCACTACAAAACTTTTTATCAATTTTAGCCTTAATTAAATACCGGCTCGCTGTTTTTATCCGACTGCTCTTCTGAATAAATCCACTGATCCATATTTCCATCTGTAGTTCTAATGAGTAATGTCAAAGAATTTGGAACAAGATTAATATCATAATCTTGCTCTAGAGATGATTCTTTCACCTTCCAGGATATTTCCTTTTCCTGATTTGATTTATTCAGGAACCAGACAATTACGGCATTCTCATCCGTATTCTCTGTTGCATAAACAGATACATCCGTTTCAGTACCTGATACTGTTAGTACCCGGTCTCCAACATGGTTTGCCAATAACTTTAAAACTTGATAGGTTGGGCGTGGTTCTTTGGTTTCTCCATCAATAAAACCGAGCGTCCAACCCTCACTAATGCTCCAAAATGAAAGATTCCAAACCTCTTCCTCTAAAGCCACACCAACTACATCAGCTACCCAAAGTCCCGCCCAGAATGTTTGCGGGGATGCTGAGAAATTACTATTCATCGGGTCTCCATCGTAACTTACATGAGTTTCCGTAACTGCAATCGGCACCTCGGAGTGTGAGACCTGACTCAGATAATCTTTGATCATTCGAATATCGGATCTGAATTTTTCGGCGTCCTTCATCACATTTTCCTTGGTTGCAGCATCCGGATCAAATGGATAACGATGTATGGAAACCACATCCAGCTTCTGGGCGCTTTGAGAAAGAAATGGGCTCAACCAATTGTTGTTTTCATAATATTTCCAAGCTAAATCCGGACCTAAGATCACATAATCAGGATCTATTTTTTTTATGGAATCACTAACGGCGTTGAAAAAAATGCTTAGTTCCTGTGGGGTGTACGAGGTTTTTACTCCCTGGTCGGTATAAATATCCGGTTCATTCCCTATCGAAAAATATTTAACTCCCAGGTTATGATCCCTTACATAATTAACCATTTCCATGGCGGTTTCAGTTGTAGCCGGTTCGCCGGACATGTCATAAAGACCAGGCAACTGCAACACAGGCTCTGCACCAACTGCACGTGCATAGGCAATCGCTTCTTTCACTTTATCATAATCAAATGGGTGTGGGTAACTACGATCTGCTTCAGTGCCTCCTATTCTGAGCATATTTAGCTGAATATCTGCCACGAGCTCTTCCGTTCCCTGAACCTGAGCACCCCATTCATCTACCCAAGACCAATAATTTTGACCAAAGAAAAATGGACTTACAGGTTTACTATTCTCTCTTTCTATAGTGAAGTCTACAGTTGAAACCGGAGGATCGGTCGCAAGAGGATCATTTAGTGGATCATCTGAGGAATTATTGGTTGGAGAGGAGCTGTCACAGGAAGCAATTAATCCGGCAGCTATCAAAAACAGTAGTTTAAGCTTCATTAAGGCTAATGTTTAATACTATGAACAGACTAATAAGATTTTAGTCAATTAGCCCGAAAGTTCATATAGCACTCAATGTATTTTTATTTGATAGCATGATATAAATTTAGCCGGATTAAACTTCGGCTTATCACTCAACCTTTATTCAGGCTTTCATCATCTACGTTTTTCAGCAAATTATACGCTGTCAGATCATATTGAATAGGTGTTACCGAAGCTTTTCCATCATTCAATACATGAATGTCAGAATCCTTGCCTTCATCCAGTAACTCAAACTTTCCGGTAAGCCAGTAGTACGCTCTGTTAAAAGGATCGGTGCGGCTTTCATATTCTTCCACATAACGGCTATCGGCCTGCCGGGTCCATTTAATACCGGTAAACTCTCCGGCCGGAGCATTCACGTTTAGTGTGATTCCTCTTGGCAATCCATTTTTAAGCACAAAGCTGATCACACGCCGGGCTGCTTCTTTACAGCCGTTGAGGTTGGCATCTTCATTGAAATCCGTACAACTGACTGCGATGGATGGATAGCCTAAAATAGTGCCTTCCGTAGCTGCACTCACGGTTCCGGAGTACATAATATTAATTCCCGCATTACTTCCGTGATTTATGCCACTCACCACGAGATCCGGCTTGCGATCTAAAAGCTGGCCATGTGCAAGTTTCACACAATCGGCCGGAGTTCCATTTACTGCTTCCCCGTCAAACTTGTCGGCAACGGTAAATTTACTGGAACGCAATGGAACCTGAATAGTGATGGAATGTCCTACTGCACTTTGCTCTTTATCGGGCGCTACGATGTACACATCACCGAATTCTGAAGCCACTTCAGCAAGGGCTTTAATACCCGGTGAAAAAATTCCGTCATCGTTACTTACTAATATAAAAGGTCGTTTTGGGTCACTCATCCGCCGTACTGCTCGTCTTTATTTGGAAAATCTCTGCTTTTAACATCTTTGATATAATTTTGAACGGCATTGGTCATCTCCGTATTCAAATCGGCATATCTTCGTAAAAATCGTGGGTTGAATTCTTTATTCAAGCCCAACATATCGTGAATAACCAATACCTGTCCGTCACATTCGGGACCTGCACCAATCCCGATGGTTGGAATGGAAATCTCTTTGGTTACTTTGGCAGCCAGATCGGCGGGAATTTTCTCTAACACTAACGAAAAACATCCGGCTTCTTCCAGTAATTTGGCATCCCGGATAAGATCCTCTGCTTCCTGATCTTCCGTTGCCCGCACTTTATAAGTGCCAAATTTATAGATGCTTTGAGGAGTAAGGCCAAGATGTCCCATTACCGGAATACCGGCATCCACAATTCGTTTTACTGTTTCTACAATAGATTTTCCACCTTCTAATTTTACAGCGTGAGCGCCGGCTTCTTTCATCATACGCCCCGCACTAATCAGCGCTTCTTTCGTGGTCACCTGATAGCTCATAAAAGGCAAATCAGCAATCACCAAGGCACGATCCACTCCCCGAACAACACAGGAAGTGTGATAGATCATGTGATCCAGCGTCATAGGAATAGTGGTTTCATGGCCCGCCATTACGTTACTGGCTGAATCACCTACCAAAATTACCTCGATGCCGGCCTGATCGATGATCTGAGCCATTGTAAAATCATAAGCCGTAAGCATTGAGATCTTTTCGCCTTTGGATTTCATATCCACCACTGTTTGGGTGGTGATCTTTACCGGCTTTTCTGATGATTTTTGGGTACTCATGCTTTCTCCTTGTCAACCAAAGCTGCAGAAGCTTCCAGTTCACAAGCTACTTTTCCGTCAACGGTTGCCTTACCGCTCATAGTCACAAAATTCCGCTTCATGCTGCCCAATTCCACTTCAAGCACTAACTGATCTCCAGGCACAACTTGCTTTCTGAATTTGCACTTATTGATCCCGGTGAACACCATGATCTTATCATCAGAGTCACTGGCGTGTTGGGTCATCAACATAATGGCGCCGGCCTGAGCAAGAGCTTCTACCTGCAACACGCCCGGCATAATCGGCTGTCCCGGGAAATGCCCGTTAAAGAATTCTTCGTTGGCCGTTACGTTTTTGTAGGCTTTAATTCGATCTTTTTCTAGTTCCACTACGCGATCAACCAATAAGAATGGATAGCGGTGAGGAATTACTTTTTTAATTTCTTCTATAGTCATAAGTCATTTTTTTAATAAAAATCAGTATCCCTTAAACAACAGATTATTGCTTTAGTATAACAGGGGGTTCAATTCATGCTGAATATACAATTATTGAACTACTCCAACATACACATAAGCAATTCCGCCGGTTAACTTTACGGCCCGCCGATCTCGATAAGAATTTGATTCATCCATTAAAGCGAGAAATTTATCTCCCGCAGGAAACTTGGCGCTCGTTCGGGGAAGGTACGTGTATGCTTCGCGGTTACCGCTTAAGAAACCCCCAATAGCCGGCATAATATGCTGACTGTATAATTCATAAGGAAACTTCATCAACCCCTTTGGTTGTCCGAATTCTAGCACTACAACCCGCCCACCCGGTTTTACTACACGGGCCATTTCTTTCAGAGCGGTTACCGGTTCATCTACATTCCGGATTCCAAATGCAATACTGGCGATGTCGAATTTATTTTCTTCGTAAGGAAGATTCATGGCATCGGCTACTTCGAAGTCAATTTCGAGTCCCGCTTTTTTGGCTTTTCCGGGGGCCGGTTCTATCATTGGAGCGCAAAAATCGGTCCCCATTACATAGCCGGATTCCCCCACTGCTTTTTTGAATTCGATGGCAAGGTCGCCGGTTCCGGTTGCACAGTCCAAAACATGGTCGCCTTCATGGGCTCCGCTTTCAAGTACAGCCTTTTTTCTCCATGCGTGGTGTACACCAAACGACAATACACTATTGATCCGATCATAATCATCGGCAATGTCAGCGAACATGGATCTTACTTTTTCACTCATTTTCTTGGATTGATTTTGCTTTTGGCCTCACAACACGAAGCCAACGGAAATGGTTCTTTTGAAGCATTAAAGATAAGGAAATATTGGCAGCACAAAGACTCGTTTTTTCAGGAAAAGCTATACCAATTCCAGTAAATGATCGGTCATATTCAATTCCACTGCTTTGAAAAATCCCTCGTGCCAGCTAAGATGATTGATGGCTCCATTTTGATGCTCGATCTTGTGCATATTCCGGAGTCCATAGCCCAGCCATTCAGAAAGCAAGATGCGTGTTAAACGTCCATGGATCACAAAAACGATGCTTTCTTCAGTTGAAGTCTCCAGCAATTCTCTCACTTTATTGTTAGCCCTGGTAAAGGTCTGCCGGGGCGATTCTCCATTCTTAGGTGCAAAATCCAAATTGCCACTTTCCCACTGCTTTTGAAGCTCCATGACCTCATCTTTTATATTGGTGAACGACCGCCCCTCCAGAACCCCAAAATTAATCTCATCCAGTTCGGAATATTTTTCGATCGATAGCTTTCGTTTTTCTGCTAAGGGTTGAGCCGTTTCATGAGTACGCCGCAAACCACTGGCTACAATTTTTTGAATATCAAAAGGTTCAAGTGCTTCAGAAATGGCACGGGCCTGCATTCTTCCCAATTCATTGATGGAGGCATCCAAACTTCTCCCTTGTATAATTCCCGCTTTATTGTTGTCCGTCTCTCCGTGACGTACGATGAATATTTGCTTCATGGATATATAAAAACCTACTTTCTCTTTTTCTTCTCTTTGTGATAATTGGCCAAGCGGATCAGCTCTTTTTCCATTTCTTCTACCTTTCCGGTCAGGATGCCATATTTCATTCCATAACGAATAAGCAGCATATTCAGGATTCGGTCTTCTTTTGGCACATTAGGCTTTCCGAAAAATTTAGCCCTTATATATTGAATAGCCATATTCAGCAAACCGACTTTATACAGAAAAAATAAAACAAGCCCATACCACAAAGCTGAAAATTCGATGCTGATCCCAAAGCCCGAAATCATTTCCTGCATGGTAATCCCGATTAAGCACAAAGCGGAAATAGTGTAAACAACCCCATCTTTGGTAAATATCTTTGCAATAGGTGTGGCTGTAACATTCACAAAAACACCGGTATTAAAATACCAGAAAAAGTAAAAGATGAGGGAAATAACAGTAGCTAAAAGAGGGCCAAAAGATGCATAAACAAGAATAAAATACAGCATCAGCGAAAGCCCGTCAGAACTTTTTACCCAAGCATCGGCTTCCTCGATGATATACTCCAACGAACGCTTTTTCAGCAATCCGGGAACATATTTTTCAATTCCTTCGCGCGTGGTATGATACCAATTACCATTACTCGTAGTGATGCCATCGGGGAGCTCCAGCATCTGCCATTCAAATCGTCCTCTTTTAAAATTTTCCATACCTAAATATAGGCGATAAATAGCTTTTAATCAGGCTTTGCACGTTAAATGCTGTTTGGATTCTGTGAAAAGAACTCACGCCTGAGCCACTGTAGCTATCAGAAGATCCAGACTCCCGGCTTTTTTAAGAACACGGCTAAGTTCGAATGTAGTTGCTCCTGTAGTAAATACATCATCAATAATAACACATACGGTTTCTTTGACAACCTCAGGGTCACTTACCGTGAATGCCCCTTGAATGTTTTTCCTCCGTTTTTCGAGGGAAAATCCGGTCTGTGTTTTGGTATTCCTGTTTCTGACGACTGCATCTTTCGGCAAGATCTTTAGGTTGGTCACTTCAGCCACTCCTTTTGCGATATAAAATGCCTGGTTGTAGCCGCGCATTCTTCTTTTTCGAGGATGAAGAGGAACCGGCACCAAACGAACTTTCTTACGTTCAATAGATTTTATGAATGCGGGATTTTGCAACAAACTTTTCCCCAGCTGCCTCCCAATGTCTTCGCCAACTCCGGTTAAACGATGGTACTTAAGCTGATGGAGCAGTTCTTGCAAATACCCGCCTTTATCAAAATTCCACAGTGCGTGCTGTATCGAAATACTTTCCGGCAGAATCACATCACCGGAATTTGATTTTCCCGGTCTGTAAGCTTCCTCAAACTTATGATTTAGACATTGCATGCACACAAAATGCTCATTATCCGACAAATGCAACCCACATACGCTGCAAACCCTCGGAAACAGAACCTCTAAAATTCCCTCTTTTATATATTTGAACGCCATATTTCCCCCGATTTAATAAAGCTAAAAGTTTGCTTTTCCTGTCACATTTATTTACTTAGCTTCTTATAATTTTGCAAGCAGATTTAAAAATGTACCTATGTCTCTGGGAAAAGACCTCGCCTCCATCCGAAAAAGCAAGAACCTCACCCTTGAGGATGTCCAAAATGCTATAAAAATACCGGTTGATACGCTCAACAGTATTGAGGATGACAGTATATTTTCAGAACCGAACCGCAACAAAACCTATATACGCAGTTTTGTTCGCAGCTATGCCAAGCTTCTTAAGATTGATGATAAGGATATTGTGCGCGCCCTGGACGAAATGGAAGCAGGGACTTATTCAGGAAACTTGTTTCCCGAGTCTCAGGAATCAGAAGAAAAGCAATCCGACATAACCGCTCCTGTTGAGGAAGTATCTCCCAAAAAGCCCGATCCTGACGATCAACCATCAAAAAGCATACAGAAACCGGCTCCTAAACCGGAGACGCCCCAAAAAACCGAAAATGATACACCTGAAATCAACTCTGTAAACTGGGCAGATATGGGCCGCCGCTTCACTACGGCCGGGAAAAGCTCCAAAGTGTGGCTTATCATTGTGCTTTTTGTAATAATTGGAGCCATTGGTGGAGGAAGTTACTTTTTCTGGGATGATATCGGAGCCCTGTTTAGATCATCAGAACCTGAAATGACGCAAGAATCCTTGGATAATGATCAAGGCATTCCAATTCCTCCCACAACGGCCGATTCTTCCGATACAGAAATACCTGCATTGGAAAATGAACCGGAAGAGCAAGCAGAATCAGAACCGGAAACACAGTCACAACAACAACCTATTACGTTAGGCGATACTTTGACCGTGGCCGTTTATGCAGCTTACGGTCAGCTTGAACCGGTTCGGGTGACAAGTGATCTCAATTGGCGAACCAATCCTTTTTGGATGGAAGAGGGAGAATCTTACTATTTTGATTTCAGTGATACCTTATTGGTTCGTGGCCAGTACAGCCGCTTCCTGTTACTCTTCAACGGACATGTGATCGAAAATCCAAGGCAAAATAATTTTAGTCCTTCCTTTAACTCCATCATGTTAACCCGGGAGGTTCTGGATCAGCCCCAATATTTGGCTCCTCCTCCCGCACAATTTCCTCTTGAAGTGGGACCTCCGGACAGTACTGTCTACCGAATCAGATTTTAGAATTATTATTCCATGAACAAGCGAGAAGCAGAAGAGCGGGTAGCTGAACTCCGTGGCCTTCTTGACAAAGCCAATCAAGCCTATTACCAGGAAGCTCAGCCTTTTATGAGCGATAAAGAGTTCGATGAAAAGCTCAAAGAGCTCGAAAAGCTGGAAGAGGAATTTGACTTACACGATCCCGAATCCCCAACTAAACGCGTAGGGGGTGAAGTTTCTTCCGTATTTGAAACGGTACAGCATCCGGTTCCACTTCTCAGCCTTGATAACACCTACAATGAGGAAGAACTCAACGATTTTGATGGCCGGGTAAAAAAGATCCTTGAGCACGAGAATTACGATTATATGGTGGAGCTCAAGTTTGATGGAGCTGCCATCCGTCTTCGTTATGAAAACGGAGCACTGGTGTTGGGCGCAACCCGTGGAGATGGAGAAAAAGGAGATGATATTACCACCAACGTGAAAACCATCCGTGATATTCCGCTTCAACTGAAGGGCGAATCACCTGCGGTTGTGGAAGTCCGCGGTGAGGCTTACATGGAGCGCGAAGCCTTCGCCCGGATGAATGAACGCCGTGAGGAAGAAGGACTCAATGTCTTTGCCAATCCAAGAAATTCGACAGCCGGTTCCCTGAAAATGCAGGATCCTAAAGCAGTAGCTCAACGCCCCATCCGTTTTTTTGCTTTCGACCTGCTGCTGGATGACGAAGAAAATGCCCTCACCCAATTTGAGAAAGCTGAGAAACTTCAGGAATTGGGGCTTCCTGTATCAGAGTATCACAAAGTGTGCAGCAACATTAACGAAGTGCATACAGTGATCAATGAATGGGGGGAACTGCGGCACGAGCTTCCCTATGAGACCGACGGTGTGGTCATCAAAGTAAATCAAAGTGATTTGCGGGAGCAGCTTGGGACGACCTCAAAATTCCCCCGCTGGGCCATCGCTTTTAAGTTTGAAGCCGAGCAGGCTACCACCACCATCAACGATATTACGCTGCAAGTTGGGCGATTGGGAACCATTACCCCGGTAGCAGAGCTGGAAGCGGTAGAATTAGCCGGCACTACGGTAAAGCGGGCATCACTCCACAATGAAGATGAAATTCAACGCAAGGATATTCGCATTGGCGATACCGTGGTGGTTGAAAAAGCCGGAGAAATTATTCCTCAAGTCATCAGCGTGGTCAATCCCGATCGAGCCGATCGGAATGAGCCGTACAAATTCCCGGAAAACTGTCCGGCCTGTAATTCTGAGCTTATTAAATATGACGATGAAGTGGCCTGGCGGTGCGTGAATCCTACTTGTCCGCCGCAAGTACGCATTAGAATTGAGCATTTTGCTTCCCGTGATGCCATGGATATTGAAGGATTAGGCGAATCGGTAGTTGATCAGTTGGTTTCCGCTGAATTGATTTCCACCTATGCAGATCTTTACGACCTCAAAAAAGAGCAGATCATAGAGCTTGAACGTATGGCTGACAAAAGTGCTCAAAATTTGATCGATGCCATTGAGAAAAGCAAAGCACAACCTTTTGAACGGGTTATTTACGCATTGGGAATTCGCTTTGTAGGAAAAACCGTTGCCAAAGACCTGGCCAAAGCTTTCAAAACCATGGACACATTGCAATCTGTTTCTGAAGAAGAATTGGAGGCTGTAGATTCCATCGGTCCGAGAATTGCAGAATCTGTAGTCAAGTTTTTCAAGAATGAAAAGAATCAGGCTATTGTAAAAAGACTGGGCGAACATGGACTTCAGTTTGAGAAGGAAGAGGAAGAACAAGCCTCCAATATTTTTAATGGAAAGAAATTTGTGCTCACCGGTTCACTTCCAACTTACACCCGTAAAGAAGCGACCGATCTTATTGAAAAACACGGAGGAAAAACGGCTTCATCTGTCAGCAGTAATACAGATTATGTGCTTGCCGGAGAATCGGCCGGCAGCAAGCTGGATAAGGCCAAAGAGCTGGGCGTTGAAATCCTCGACGAAGCAACATTCCGTGAAATGATTGGGGAGTAGTGATGGTAATATAATGATTGGGTGATATGGTGGTTATGGCACACTTAATTGAACAGTCTCCTCTATAGCCCAAACCTAAATTTGTTTGCTCAATTGTTTCTGCTATCAAGGTTTTTAACAGCCAAAACACTATATCATCCCACCCCATCCTCTTGCTTCGCTACCTTCTCCGTTACAATAGAATCTGAAATTATTTTGTAACAAATGGTTGGTTTGTGTATCTATTACGTAGAACTAACCTCAAAAAAAAAAAATAGTTAAGGGGTATATGAAATTTTCGATTTTTCTATTAATAGCTTTAAGTTTGATATTTGGGCTTAACTCTTGCTCTCTGTTCGACAACAACCAAATGCCTGATTGTTTGAAAACCAAAAAAGGAGAAGATTCTCCGGGTATAGTAACATGTAGTAACCCATTATTCTTTAGCCGCCCTGACTGGCATCCCGCGGGAGAGTGGATAGCCGCCGAACACGCAGATAGTGTGGATACTAATAAAGATGGAAAAAAAGATACCTGGTTTGTTGGCATATGGCTGGTACATGCCCAAAGCGGCCAAACCCAGCCACTGCTGCCCTTTGGCGATGCCCCGGATTGGAACCCGGACGGCACGCATTTAGCGGTACACGCCGGGGGAGGAATCTATACTGTAGAGATAGCTTCTCTGCATCCTGCTCGCTATGACACATCCAGCATCAACTTAATCACCGATTTTGAAGCCCCGGCTTTTTATCCAACCTGGAGCGGCGATGGCGAGTGGATTGCTTTTGATACGAACTATGAGGATCCGAATGGTACCTATGGTATAGTAAAAAAGAAACTTAATGAAAACACGATAATTGATATTACTAAATATCGCAGTCAAGGGGCCTGGAGACAAGGTGATTGGTCCAAGAAAAATGATATAATTGCATTCAGAAAGTACGATGTAGAAGTTGACTGGAATATTTTCATAGCAAATAGTGAAGGTAACAGTTTAAAAAGATTAACAACTAAAGGTGAAAACTACCATCCAAAATTTTCACCCGATAGCCGGAGAATAATCTATGAACACTGGGATGGGATTAATAAGTCGATAAGAATTATGAATTCGGATGGAGATGGCAAGAAAGTACTTGCAAAAAACTGGGCCTCCGACATGGCCTGGAGCCCGGATGGAAAGAAAATCGTGTATGTGTTTTCCAACCAATATTATGACCGGCCGGGCAATGGACAGCTTTGGATAATGAATGCCGACGGAAGCAATAAGAAACAGCTAACGAATTTCAAGCCAACTATGCCTTAAGAAATTAAAAGCCCCGCCGGGGTCGTCCAACAGTTTGATCCGACACGATCAATAAACCACGGGAAGACAGAGTCCGGCAGGGCTGTTGTTTTCCTGTTTTTAACTCTTAATCAAAAACAGGAACGTTTTGAAACCAAATATACTCATTTCAACACTTCTTTTAAGTCTGCTTTTCGTACAGATTAGCTATGCTCAAAAATCCTTTTCCACAAATCCGGAACGGGAAATTATTGTTCAATTTAATGATAATGTTTTGACCCACCAACAGCAGGCAGCTTCGGGCGCCTTGGCTGACTATGCCATATCATCGGGCGTACTCCGGCGCAGCCTGGATTCGGCCAGTGTAGAAGCTATTGGAAAACTTATTCCAAGCTTTAAAAAGGAAGACCGCATCGTTCAAACAAGGCAGGGAAAACAGATTACACTCTCTGATTGGTCCAATACGTTTCTCATGAGAATACCTGAAAATGGTTCGAGGGAACAACTTATTAAACGGCTCGAAAAATTACCAGGTGTAGCTTATGCGGAAGTAAATGATCCTTCAGAAGACCACGCATTAAAAAACTTCACCCAATATTATCAGGGAAACACACCGTTTATACACATGCTGGTTATGCCAAATGATCAGTATTTTAACAAACAATGGGCGCTAAAAAATACCGGCTCATCCGCACAAGGCAGCGGAACACCGGATGCAGATATTGATGCCGATCAGGCATGGGATATTAACACAGGCAGCAGTTCTGTAAAGGTAGCTGTGCTTGATTACGGCATTGATACAGATCATGAAGACCTAAGTGGAAAAGTAACCGGAGATACGGGAGAGAGCGGCCATGGCACCGCTATTGCCGGAATTATTGCTGCTAAAGGCAATAATAGCAATGGAATAGCTGGTGTGGCATATGGCGCTAACCTTATAAATGAAAGCTTCAGCTCAGCAACCCCTTCCAATGTTGCAAGTGCACTTATAAGTGCAAATAACAGGGGCGCCAGGGTAATGAATTATAGTTTTGGAGGAAGTTACAGCCCAACGAGAAGGAGAGCCATCAGAGATACTTATATGCTTAATCATACTTTTATTACATCCTCTGGAAATGATGGGAATTCAAGTAAAAAATATCCTGCAGCAATCAAAGATGGTATGATTACAGTAGGTGCTACAACCAATACGGATGCCAAAGCCTCTTATTCGAATACAGGAAATTGGATTGATGTGGTAGTGCCCGGAGGTAGTGAAAGTCCGGGTACCGGTGATGCAATATTTACTACCATCTATGGATCATCTTCCGTTAACGGTGGCGGTTATGGAGATCAATACGAAGAGTTGTTTAGCTATGAAACTATTGCAGGCACTTCTTTTGCTGCCCCACACGTATCAGGGATTGCCGCTTTATTACTATCAGAAAACCAAAACCTATACAATGATGACATCGAAAACTTAATTGAAATTTCAGCAGAAGATGTAAATGGTGGTGGTTTTGATAATGGTATGGGCCACGGCCGTGTAAACGCCTATGAAGCTTTAAAATTGCTACAGACTCCATATGTAATGAATTATAATGAGACGACTGGAGGGTCTGTATACTCTACCAGCTCTGAACACAATATGTGGATTTATGATGTAAGCGGACTCGCTACTACCTATTACCGGGTTAAAAGAAAAGAAGTAAGAAAAAATATCAGTTTTTCCTATCTGGACGAACCGAATGTATGGTGCAGAGGTGTGGAATCAACAGGCTGGAACAAAGAAGAGGATAATACAGGCTCTGCCCGAAATTACGGTCAAGGTTTTTGTGAACCGGTTCTTGGTACCGTCACAAATACCAGTGCTACCCTTAGGACCTATATTTATGATGTATGGGAAACAAATTATTTAGGTCAAAAAGGAAATTTTCGTGGCACCTACCCCACTTCAGCATCCAATGTAGAATTCGCATATACCGTACATGGGATTCCTGGGACACCTCCTCTATCTGTAACTATTAACGGCCCTACAATTATTCAAGACACCCAAGGCGGGCAATGGACGGCTAATGTTTCTGGAGGAGTGCCTCCCTATAGTTATCAGTGGTCCCGTTCCTTTAATGGAGGTGCTACCTGGAATCCCGCAGGAAGCTCGCAAAGTTACAGCGGTACATACATCGATGACTTTATGTTGCGGGTACAGGTAACCGACGACAACTCCAATACGGCCCAAAGCCTCAGGAATATCATTGTGTCCTCTGGAGATGGATGTATTGGGTGTAAAATTGCAAGTTTGCCGCAGGAGTTCTCTTTAAGTAATAATTACCCAAATCCTTTTAACCCATCCACAAAAATTAGTTATGCTTTGCCCGAAGCCTCGGAAGTCTCCTTGAAGATCTATAATGTCATGGGACAGCAGGTACGTACCCTGCTGAACAGCTCTGTGAATGCTGGTTTCCATGAGTTAACATTTGATGCAGAACAGTTACCCAGTGGCTTTTACATAGCACGTATGGAAGCCATAGGGCAATCCGGTGAAGTATTTACAAAAGAACTGAAAATGCAGTTGGTAAAGTAAACCTTATCTGAGAGTACTTTCTCAACCTATGAAAGACTCATATTCAGATGAATATGAGTCTTTTGTATTAAATCAACTTTCGATTCCCTGCTTCACTCCTCCCTAAATTTCCCTATCTTCGGAAAAACCACTCTAAGCCCACACGGTAACACGGCATGGATATCAAACCCCTGGACACAGAACAAATTGGATTGAAGACGCTGGAGAAGCACCTCATGCGTTCTAAGAGTGAGGTATCGCTGAAGATCGGGCTGCCCAAGGAGATATCCAATGATGAACGACGTGTTTCCCTGACTCCCGGTGGAGTTTCTATCCTGAAGGCCAACGGCCACGAAATCTTTATCGAAAAAGGAGCCGGTGAAGCCGCTAATTTCAGCGATCGGGAATATGCCGATTCAGGAGCTGAAATTGCTTACAGTGCCGGAGATATATTTAAAAAATCAGACCTCATCCTGAAGATCGCACCGCTTGCAGAAGAAGAATTCAAGTTTCTGGAAGACGATCAATCGCTGATATCTGCACTCCACATAGGCAGTCAAACCAAGAAATACCTGGAAACACTGACCAAAAAATCCATTACCGGAATTGGGTATGAATTTATTCGGGGTGAAGACAAGGAATTTCCCATCGTACGCATGATGCATGAGATCACCGGGTCAATGTCGGTGCAGATCGCGGCTCATTACCTGGAAAGCATGAGTGGCGGACAGGGTATTATGTTGGGTGGAATTTCGGGGGTTCCTCCTGCAACGGTTGTTATTTTGGGAGCCGGCATTACCGGCGAATATGCCGCTCGCACTGCCCTTGGTTATGGTGCACAAGTTTTTGTAATGGATACCGATCTGACCGCTCTTCGCAGACTTGAAAATGCCTTAGACCGACGCATTATTACCGCGGTTGCTAATCATCAATATTTGAATTCGGCACTTAAGTTTGCTGATATCATCATTGGCGCAGCCATGGCGGAAGGCGAACGTTCCCCCTGCTGGGTAACGGAAGAAATGATCATGAATATGAAGTCGGGCAGTGTGGTGGTAGATACGGTGATCGATCAGGGCGGATGTGTAGCTACGAGCAAACCTACCACCCATTCCAACCCGGTTTATACCGAACATGATGTCATTCACTATTGCGTGCCTAACATTCCTGCTAATGTACCAAGAACGGCTACTTATGCACTAAATAACGTATTGGTTCCCTATATTCTGGCCATTGGGGATGCCGGTGGCGTAAAGGAATGCCTTTGGGAGAATGTAGCCCTCAGAAACGGAACCTATTCCTACAAAAAACACATCACCAAGAAGTCGCTGGCTAAAATGTTTGACATGAATTTCCGTGAAATTGAAATGCTCATCGCCTCTCAAATTTAGAATTTTTGATTTATAATGGATGATTTCGAAATTCATTCAAAAATCATCATTCATCTACCTTATCCTATGAATGAATTATCAGAATCCAATTACAAACGCATTTCCATCATCAACTGGCTGCTAACGGTGCCTATGATGGTGCTTTTTGCCTGGCCCTATTTTTATGGAGCAGGTTTGATCGGCCTGGATATCGTTATAAGGTACATCGGGGCCTTCATTTTTGCCATTCCTTTTATGCTCACCATTTTACACGGTCATGTAACGATGGCGCTGGGTTCGGTTCACCGGCATCACTATTACGATTGGATGAATAACGAAAAACCTCTTACCTACGGATTATTTTTTCATCCCAGCTTCGTAAAAACCCGCTTCCGACTGATATTGTTGATGGTAAGTTTGTTGATCTTGCCGGTCGGCTATTTGCTTGGACTTTAAAACAAAAAATCCTGTCAGATTTTTAAAACCTGACAGGATTGTAGCTTATTTCACTTATTGAATTGGCCTAAGCAGGCCAACATATTTGCCAAACACTGTACAAGCGAGACGCTTGCTTTAGTGCCTTTTGAGCATCATTTGACCTTATATCGCCTTCCCATTCTTGATATCATCCACCACGCTTGGATCAAGTAGTGTAGAAGTATCACCAAGATTATCGAGATCATCGGCCGCAATCTTTCTCAAAATTCGGCGCATAATCTTACCGGAACGTGTTTTCGGAAGTCCTTTCACCACCTGAATTTTATCCGGTTTGGCAATAGGACTAATGATCTTCGTCACCAGGTCAAGCAGTTCTTTCTTGAATTCTTCCGGATTCTTGATATCCTCTTCACAGATCATAAAAGCATACACACCCTGCCCTTTTATATCGTGCGGATAACCAACCACCGCCGTTTCCACCACTTTTGGATGCTCATCAAGTGCATTTTCGATCTCGGCCGTTCCCAAGCGGTGGCCAGACACATTCAGCACATCATCAACACGGCCTGTGATTCGATAATAGCCGTCTTCATCGCGTTTACAGCCATCACCTGTGAAGTAATAGCCTTTATATGCACTAAGATACGTCTGTTTGTAACGCTCGTGATCACCGTAAACCGTTCGGGCAATTCCCGGCCATGGGTGCTTGATACACAGATTTCCTTCTACGGCATTCCCTTCAATTTCATTGCCATTCTCATCCATCAGCGTCGGGAAAACTCCCGGAAGTGGAAGCGTTGCAAACCCAGGTTTGGTTGGGGTGATTCCGGCCAGCGGCGAGATCATAATTCCACCGGTTTCCGTTTGCCACCATGTATCCACAATTGGGCATTTTCCACCACCGATTTGATCATGATACCAATGCCAGGCTTCTTCATTGATCGGCTCGCCCACTGTACCCAGTACTTTCAAAGAACTCAGGTCATACTTTTTCACATAATCCAGATCATAGGACATCAATGCGCGTATTGCAGTTGGCGCTGTATAGAAATGCGTGACTTTATATTTCTCAACCACTTCCCATAAGCGGCCGGCATCAGGATATGTAGGCGTTCCTTCAAAAATAATTCCTGTTGCTCCATTGAAAAGTGGACCGTAAATGATATAACTATGTCCGGTGATCCAGCCTGCATCAGCGGTACACCAATAGATGTCATCGGCACCTACCTGGAATACCTGTCGGAATGAATAACTCGTATACACCATATATCCACCACACGTGTGAACCACTCCTTTGGGCTTTCCGGTAGAGCCGGAGGTATAAAGTATAAATAGTGGATCTTCGGCATCCATTTCCACAGCTTCGTGTTCTTTGGAAGCATTTCGGATGAGCATATGCCACCATTCGTCCCGCCCTTTTTTCCAATCAATATCTCGGTTAGTACGCTGACAAACGATCACACTTTCTACGGATGGAGAGTCTTCCAGCGCTTCATCAGAAATATCTTTAAGGGGAACGTGCTTATCACCACGACGAAGTCCATCATTCGTGATCAGCATCTTGGCCTGACAATCATTGATTCGCTCCGAAAGCGACTGTGCAGAAAATCCTGCAAATACAATGGAATGAACCGCCCCAATTCGGGCACAAGCCAAAGCAGAAATAACCAACTCAGGTGTCATCGCCATATAAATGACTACGCGATCACCTTTCTTGATTCCTTTATCCTCCAGCACATTAGCAAATCGACATACATCTTCATGCAACTGTTTGTAGGTAAGCGTTCGACGGAATGAATCGGGGTGATTCGGTTCAAAAATAAAAGCTGTCTTATTCCCGATGGTATTCAAATGCCTATCGAGCGCATTTTCAGTTACATTCAGCTTACCGCCTTCAAACCATTTGATATTTGCATCTTCAAAACTGCCCGATTGAGTCTTATCCCATCGCTTTCTCCAATAAAAAGTTCCAGCCTCGTGTTCCCAAAATTTAAGCCGATCCCTTTCACTTTCTTTAAAGGTCTGCTGATAATCCTCAAATGATTTGATATTTAGCCACATAGTAAATTTTTATTGATTAATAATTTTGCTTGATGTTGGGATTTTTTAGGCGGAGAATCAAGTGCAAACGCTTTTTTGATGGATTTTATCATTTTTGGGAATTGAGTGTACGCAAGAACTGTGATTCGTGGCTCAGCCACTCAGTTTTAGTATGATTCTTTACTTCCCTTAGGCTCTCGACTGGGGTTACTATGTTAGTCGTGGCAACCTCCACTGGTTAACGAATCGTATTTCTATTGAGCAATTAAAAAATCATTAGAAGCTATAAAAGCATCAATAGTGTTTCGTACAAGAAAAAAGTGGCAATAGCCACGACCAACATCATAGCATCGGGTGATAACCCGATGTCTGAAATCAGAAAAAATGTTAAGTGCCGTAGGTACGCCCCATATTAAACAGGTTCATTAAAGACATAAGCCTCATCAAAATTGACATCAAATTTTTTCAACAGCATCAGATATTCTTCTCGAAAAGTATACTTCTTATGATGCTCTTTCTGATTTTTGACATACTGATACACCTGATTCTTTTGCGAATGTCCGTAAGAAAAGCAGCCAAATCCCTTTTGCCATTCAAAACGATGCGATGCCAGTTTATTCTCAGTTATCCATTTTGACGAATTGGACTTCACCTTTTGCATGATATCAGAAATATTCACCGATGGTTTCAAATGGAAGAAACAGTGAATATGGTCTGATGTACCATTCACAAGAATGGCTTTTCCTCCTGCTTGATTTATCAAATTTCCAATTATGGAGTGGAGCTTAGGTTCCCAATCTGACTGAATTAAAGCTGCTCTGAATTTTACCCCGAATATGGCTTGTATATAAAGTTGGTGATATGTGTTAGCCATCCTTTTTACCCCTTTTTTGTGGATCGTGGCGTTGCCACTTGGATTTTATTCATGCGTTTTCCATCGGGTTCGCACCCGATGTTACGATGCGAAACGTGGCTACTGCCACTCACTTCGTATTGCACTCATGAATCTATAAATATGAATGAATCATCTTCAAAGTCAAAATCTCTCTGTTAGTTCAATAAATTCGCCCACCTTTAAAAAGTTGCCAATGTCCATGCAAAAGAGTCTTGATACATCGCGGTATCACAATCAAAAAGCAGCGGCGATAGCCATGCCTCACAGTCCAAATATTCAATCAAAAATTGAACTATTTTTCCGGCAACAGTTTTACTATTGCTGAATATTTTCTCATCAAATTAGAACGCATTGTCCACGAAAGGTCGGAAAGTTATACGTGAATGGTTCGATTCCAGAGGCTGGGAAATTTTTCCCTTTCAACAGGAGGTTTGGGATGCTTTTCTAAAGGACAAAAATGGTTTATTGAACGCTCCAACCGGCAGCGGAAAAACCTTTGCTCTTTGGATGCCGAACCTAATCAAGTGGATCGATGAGCATCCGAAAGATTACCAGGAAAAAACGAATAACGGACTGAAGGTTCTGTGGATCACTCCACTGCGCGCATTGGCTAAAGACATTCAAAAAGCCCTGCAAAATTCCGTGAACGAGTTGGGCATCCAATGGGAAATTGGCCGCCGAACCGGGGATGTTTCTCAATCCGTTAAACAAAAACAAAACCGCAGAATGCCGGAGGTTCTCATTACGACTCCGGAAAGTGTGCACATTTTGCTGGCACAAAAAAAGTACGAACGACACTTCAAAAACCTGGATGCAGTTATTGTGGATGAATGGCATGAACTCCTCGGTTCAAAACGTGGTATTCAAACTGAACTGGGCTTATCCCGACTTCGCGGACTCCGTCCCAACCTCTCTATCTGGGGAATATCCGCAACCATTGGAAATTTGGATGAAGCTTTGGATGTGCTTCTCGGCCCTGATCAGGAAGACCAACCGGTCATCATCAAAGCCAATATCCAGAAAAATATTCAGGCCGAATCCATCCTTCCTGATGAAATGGAAAACTTTCCGTGGCACGGTCACTTAGGACTGAAATTGCTTCCCAAAATTTTGCCCATTATTGATGAAAGCCGTTCTACACTGATTTTCACTAACACGCGGGCACAATCTGAAATTTGGTTTCAAAACTTGCTGGAAACTCGACCCGATCTTGCCGGAGCTATAGCGATTCATCATGGATCTCTCGACCGAAAAGTCCGGGATTGGGTGGAATCATCACTGCATGAAGGCATATTGAAAGCCGTTGTTTGCACTTCAAGTTTGGATTTAGGAGTTGATTTCAGTCCGGTGGAAACGGTGATTCAAATCGGAAGTCCCAAAGGCGTTGCGCGATTTATGCAGCGTGCCGGGCGCAGCGGACATCAACCCGGCTCAACCAGTAAAATATATTTTGTACCGACTCACGCACTGGAATTAGTGGAAGCTGCGGCTCTAAAGTCAGCTATCAATTCCGAAGAGATGGAAAGTCGCGAACCAATTCTCAAGCCTTATGATGTTTTGGTCCAGTATTTGGTCACATTGGCCGTTTCTGATGGATTTCATCCCGATGAGATCTTCCCGGAGATCAAGAAGACCTTCGCTTATCAAACGCTCTCGGAAAAGGAATGGAATTCGATTTTGCAATTCATCACTCAAGGAGGAAAATCGCTGAGCCGATATAATGAATATTCGAAAGTGGACATTGAAGGAGATGGACTCTACAAAGTGAACAGCCGGAAGATCGCCCGGCGGCACCGAATGAGTATAGGCACTATTGCCAGCGATGCCATGCTTCGGGTTAAATATATGAGCGGGAAGTCGCTTGGGGCAGTTGAGGAGTGGTTCATTGCGCAGCTGAATACCGGTGACACTTTTTGGTTTGCGGGGCGAAACCTGGAGTTGGTGAAGATCAAAGATATGACGGTGTATGTAAAAAGAGCCAAGGGAAAATCATCTAAAGTTCCGGCTTATATGGGCGGACGCATGTCTCTTTCTTCCAACATGACGCACATTCTCCGCAAGAAAATGCACCAGGCCGTTGCCGGTGATTTTGATGATATCGAGCTCAAAACGCTGGAGCCGCTATTTGAGATTCAGCGTGATTGGTCAATATTACCGGATGAAGATCAGTTTCTTATTGAGAAATCTTTTTCACGTGAAGGTTGCCACGTGTTTTTCTTTCCGTTTGAAGGCCGTTATGTGCATGAGGGTATGTCGGCATTGATCGCTCACCGGCTGTCCAAAATGATGCCCATCACCTTTTCCATTGCCATGAATGATTATGGGTTTGAGTTACTTTCGGATCAGGATATTCCCATCGAGAAAGCGCTGGTAGAGGATCTGTTTTCACCAGATCATTTGGTGGAAGATATTATGGCGAGTATCAACAGCGCCGAATTAGCGAAGCGGCGGTTCCGAGAAATCTGTCAGATCGCCGGATTGGTTTTCCAGGGATTTCCCGGGCAAGTCAAGTCGAATAAGCATCTTCAAATGTCGAGCAGTTTATTCTTTGATGTGTTTATGGAATACGAACCGGATCATTTGCTTATCCAACAAGCCTTCGATGAGGTAATGAGCATTCAATTGGATGAAATACGTCTGCGAAAAGCTTTGAAAAAGATCTCTGAGCAAGAGGTTGTCTTCAATCTTACCGAACGCTTCACACCGTATGCCTTCCCGATAATGGTTGATCGATTGCGAGAAAAGCTAAGTTCGGAAAAACTCATTGATCGCATTCAGAAAATGCAAAGTCAATTAGAAAAACACGTTAAATGATGAAGGAGCGGCTACAAATCATTATAAAAGATCAATCCCTTATACTGTTTCCTCAAAAAGCTCTGTTTTGGGAAGAACAAAAAATCTTAGTGGTTTCGGATGTTCATTTTGGGAAAGCAGGTCATTTTAGAAAACATGGAATTGCCGTTCCTGATACCGTGAATGCTAACAATATTCAGAGACTTGATCATCTCATCAAGCATCTTTCACCCCAAAAAATCTTATTCTTAGGTGATCTTTTCCACAGTGAAATGAATGCCGAAGTTGAACAATTCAAGGAATGGAGAAAATCACACGCTAATATTGAGATGATACTGACCATCGGAAACCATGATATACTAACCCGTTTTCAATACGAAAAAATGGGTTTACAATGTGTGAACCAATATGAAATGAAACCGTTTGTATTTATGCATGATGAATATGATTCAACCAGTTCTGAATATTATCCCATAGCGGGACATATACATCCAGCTGTAAAGCTTTCCACAAAAGGTCGGCAACGAATGTATATCCCCTGTTTCTATTTTGGGAAAACTCACTGCATGTTACCTGCTTTTGGGAGTTTCACCGGAAATTATCGCATTCAGCCCGCACAGAATGATTTGGTATATGGTGTGGTTGAGGAAAGAGTGATCGATATTTCCCCATTAATTTAGTCCCGACTAAAAATGCGTTACAACCAATTTCTGCTTTCTGCAGGTTTACTTTTTATCCTCATTTTCCTGCTCTCTACTGAATTGTTACATGCTCAAAATGGTACTTTTGACCCCCAATTTTACGCACAAAAATCACAAAATCTCCAAAAAAAGGGAATGATTTTGCTCGGAAGTTGGGCCACCTTAAATATTTTATCTGGTTCAGCCGGGTACTTCTTGAGCGAGAATGACTCAAAATATTTCCATCAAATGAATGCGGGCTGGAACCTTGTAAACCTTGGAATTTCAGGTTTTGCCCTTTACAGTATTAGTCAAATGGATATCTCCACTCTAAGTTATTCTAAATCTGTTACAGAGCTTAAAAATCTTGATAAAATTTTGCTTTTTAATGCCGGGCTCGATATTGGCTATATGGCAACGGGAGCATGGCTTTGGGATCGGGGCATCAGGAAGGATTCTCAAAGGCTAAAAGGATATGGAAAATCATTGATTCTGCAGGGAGGATTCCTATTCGCTTTCGATTTGGTGCTGTACCTAATTCACTCTCCCCTTACCAACAACCTGATTCAACTATCCGATCAGTTTGAGCTTACCGCTTCAGGTTTTAGAATTAACTTCTGATCATTGGTTGGATTTCCGCTTATAACAATGATGCAGTCGGCTTAAAATACGGTGCTTCTTCGTTCTAACATTGGCGCTGGAAAGATCAAATTCTCCTACAGCGTCTTCTGTGGTAGCTTCGGGTTTATTCATGAAATACTCGATAAACTCGCGTGATTTCTTTCTCAGTTCAGATAAGCATTCTTCCAGTATTCGCTGTCGCTCCTTATCCAATAGTTGTGACAATTGCTCTTCAGGTTCATACACTTCATTGAACGCCCCTTCATCATAGTCAAACTTGTGTTGTCGTTTCACATATCGAATATACTCATGCCGGGCCGCTTTGATCAAATAACTGAAAATATATTGGCTATTTCTGATGTTATCCTTTCGGACCTGCTCAAAGACATCCAAAAAGGCCTGTTGTACACATTCTCGTGCAGCATTTGCTTCAGCTCGCATAACAACACGTAAATAGTCTTCCAGCCTTGGAATAACTTCTTCTAAAAGCTCACCGGCTTTTATATCATCCCCTTTGTGGAGTGCATCTACCAATTCCGAATAATCTACTCTTAGTTGTGCCAAACTAACCAACCACTAATTAAAAATTATCATCAAAATAAAGTCCTTCCTGAAATACAAAAGAATAAATTTTGCAACTGCCTTATTGAATTCAGCAATATGACAACAGCCTCAATAATAAGCGATTTTTTTCGAATTATTAATCTCTTTTAATCTTTTAGTGGCAGCTATAAATATTAAAATTTAGATTAGATGTGTAACAAATACCTTTTAAATCACTCTTATAGTCGAGCTTTGTTATGCTCAAAAAATAAAATTTGCTGGTAAAAAAAGTTTGTAACAAAAAGAGTTACACACACTCTTGTACTTAACCTAAAATATAACTTAAAAACTCTATCTATCATGAAATCACTAAAATCTGTCTTCGCCCTTTTTGCCATCGTTACCCTTTCCTTTGGATGTGCTTCCGTTACCGACGCTTCTCTTTCCGAAGAACTTAACGACCAGCC
>NZ_AQXG01000005.1 GCF_000375425.1 Gracilimonas tropica DSM 19535
CTGCTGACTGCTGACTGCTGACTGCTGACTGCTGAAACATATTTTCCAAAAGGCACTAATTCCTAATACAACTTCGTATCTTATTCACAACAATTCATTTCAAAAACCATCATGGACATTCAAAGCAATCGGGGACTCACTATCATTGGTGCTGCCATTTTTCTTGGGCTGGTCGCCTTTGGATTTATCATTGGCAATTCAGCCATCACTTTTAAAGAATATGAACGGACAGTTACAGTGAAAGGTCTGGCTGAAGAAGAGCACATGGCCGACATTGTAATATGGCCGATACAGTACACCGAGGCAAGCAATCAGCTGGCGGAGATCTACGAAAACCTGGAAAACAGCGGGGACAAAGTCCGAACCTTTTTAACCGAACGAGGCATCAGCGTGGACGAAATTTCCATTTCCACTCCTTTGGTGACGGATAAATCAGCCCAGCGCTGGGGCGGACAGAATGATGCTCAATTCCGTTACGTAGCCGATCAAACGGTGACCGTATATTCTGAAAACGTGGAGCTGGTGCGAGAAGTGATGAGTCAGCTTGCAGATCTCGGGAAACAAGGCATCACCCTTTCAGGTGATGAATATCAGGTTCGGCCCGAATACATTTTTGACAGCCTGAACGACATCAAGCCAAGAATGATCGAGGCCGCCACCAAAGAAGCACGTGCCGTAGCTGAAAAGTTTGCAGAAGACTCTAACAGTGAACTCGGCAAGATCAAAACGGCGAATCAGGGATTATTTAGCATTTCTCCGCGGGATAATAATAATCCACATATCAAAAAAGTGCGGGTGGTTTCTACGATCGTGTATTATTTGTCGGATTGATTTGGGAAGCTGGCTATCAGCTTGCAGGCAAGAACTCGTCTGACGAATGAACTCACCCGAACACCTATTCTGATTAAATAACCTTCCAGGCACGGTTTGTCCTATAACATCAAAATTCGTCCGACGATTGAATGCATTGCCTTTTACCATTCGTCGACCACTTCTTCGTTTTTCAGATAGCCTATAGATAAAGAGGCTCCAGTTTGAGTTCACTGTTTAGCCCCTTCAGTGGTCGGACGATTTCTTGTGCTTTGTCTGCATCGATCAGCATCACCCTGAGATATTTTAAGTTTTTAGCGAGGCGGAATCTCTGACTCAAAGCTATTGGCCTTTCGAGCGGTGACTTAAAATGCGTGCCACCCCATTCTTCGGACCACTTCTAAATGCTTTATGCATCTTTTCTTTTGAGGTTTTAGCGCTTGATTTGATAACATTACCCTTTCAGTGGCGGACGACTTCTTGTTTTTTGCTGCATCGAATAGCCTATCTCTATCTGTGATCATCCGCAAAATCGGTGTTATCCGTGTTCCATTCACGCTGTTTTCTATTGTGATGTAAATCCAAATCCCGTTATCTTTGACGAAAATTCAGCCTAAAAAAATTCATCATGCCAACCGTAAAATTGTTGAAAATTGCCCATGGCCGCAGCGGCGATAAAGGAAATGGAAGTAACGTGGGAATCATAGCCCGCCATCCGGACATCTACCCATTCCTTAAGAAAGAACTGACGGCTGACCGCGTAAAAGAGCACATGAAATATGTATGCAAAGGAGCAGTTGAACGATATGAATTGCCAAATATCGGCGCCTTGAATTTTATCCTGAATGAAAGCCTGGGTGGTGGCGGAACGGTTTCTCTAAAACTGGATGCCCAGGGAAAAACGCATGCATCTCAGGTGTTAAGAATGGATATTGATGTTCCTGATGAGTTGCTTAAACTTGTTGAGAACTAAACTACTCTCCAAAAAACCGAATAGGCACATCTACTTTTACTACCCCCCATTTTAGGCGCATATTGGTTGTTCCCTGATTGGGTTCCGTAAATTCAATCGTAAAGGCTTCTGCAGGGACGTCCAGTTTTTCTACCGGGAATGTAATGCGTTTGTAGTCACGTTGCGGATTATAGTCTTCCGCTCCCCACAAACCCAGTTCATGATTCAGGATAATGGTCATGGAATCCGGCTGAGGAATAGTAAACAAAGAATAGGTCCCGGAGGGTATGGCCTCGGTGCCCATCAAAACCGACTTTGTAATCGTTATTTCTGTGGCCTCATTCGCACCGGTTCTCCAAACTTCACCCCAGGGCAGCAAATCTCCAAATATGGTTCTTCCCTTTCTGTAAGGCTGACCATAAACGACCTTAATATAAGTGCCATTGGTTTTGACAGAGGAAACGGCGATAGGGCTTTTTCTATTTCCGATCTCATCAGAGTGATCAGAGTCGGATGGATCTTGGTTATTACACCCAATAAATGCTAATGTACCTGTTATAGCTATCAAAAAAGCAGTAAACCGAAAATACCTGAGTATCAAAATTCTCCAAATATAAATTGTGTGTTATTCCTTGTGGGCTCGTAGGCAAAGCCGATCCCTAAATCGAACAATAAGTTAGACACTTTGAACTGAACATGGAAACCGGCTCCGAAAATACTTCGGCTTGATTGCAACAAGTCACTTGCATCCATGTTTGTGAGGGTATGGGAAAAAGCGGTCAAATAGACACTGCTGAGATAGGCCGGAACCGTCAAAAACCCGGTATCAGGGTAGAGTATAGGGATCGTATATCGCGTACTGAACCGCGCTAAGTTTTGAAATCCGGTGCCACCGCTGGCGTTATAATTTGGAAAATCTGCGCGGTCAAAGCCCATAGGAATGATCGTACTATTCGAGTAAATGGCCGACTCACTTTGCTGCAGGAACCTCACTCCCAACCTAAGCGACTGATTCCACCGGCGCAATGGCGACACAAAACCAAAAATCCCATAATAGGCCGTCCATTGGTTATTCAGGTTTTGTTGGAAATCACCAAGCGGGGTAGGCACAGTTAGTTGCAGGTCATTAAGCGTTTGCTCATACAATCCAAAGACGGAGATTCCTGCCGATGGCTGAACATCGCGTGGTAAGTTCAAAACACCAATATTCAATTGTGAAAAAAGTCCTGCTCGGTATCTCGTATTAAAATCCGTAAGTGCATTGGGAGAAAGATCATAATATTTGATCTGTTCTGCTTTAAGCTCCGGCGAAATGGAAATTGAACTCAGCCGTGTATCTCCACGAAATGTATAATTAAATGGAATGGAAAGCCCAAAACCACGGTCTTGTCTCATCATCGAAAACCGGTCATTGGCACTGTTAGAGATGACCAAGAATTGAGGCTCACTGTAGGTACTAAGCTCAAAACCGGGATAGAACATTTTATTGGTATACGTAAAATCATACCACAAGCGGTTTTGAATGCCGGTCAGCTCAAATGAATACGCCTGACTTGAAAGCGCATCAATGCTTGAAAGTCCCAGCCCGTATTGATAGCTGCCGGATACCTCTTCAAACACCGGGTATACTACTCTTGGTTTTAGCCAGCTTACATCTCCACGATAAGAGGATACCGGCAAGGTTTGTAAATCCTCCAGGTTCTCTTCTCCTACATATGGCCGGTTCAAAGCTTTGGATAGCGATTCCTCGGTAAGCAGCCTTTCACGTTCAACAATCTCTTTCGCAAAATCTTCTCTTTCCAGTATGGCTATTTTTCGCTCATTTTTTAACTGAAGCACATACGCAATTTTGTCGCCATCAGGACTATAGGATGCTTCCATTGCATTATAAGCGGCATTGGTGACCCTTCTGATTTCACCACTTTCAAGTTCATATTCATAGATGTTCATCGCCGGATAAGCATCCATAGTAAAAAGCAAGCGGTTGCCATCGGGATGCCATTCAGGATCAAAAATTGAACCTCTTTCAAAAGCCACATCCGGCGGGCCGTCCAGATCTTTTTTCAAGCTGTCGAGAGAAGTGATCCAAAGACCTTGAACTCCCCTTTTTCGCATCACAATGGCCAAACGCCCGGGCTCTTGAGGGTTGAACCGCAATGCTTTTGGCGTAGCCTCCCCGAATGTTGCCAGTGTCGTTGTATGACCGGTTTGCTCGTCAACCTCCACAATGGAAGAAACCCCGGATACCGTACGGATGCCAATCAGTTTCTCTCCATTAAAAGTGGGCGCATATACCCGCGCCTTATGGGTAACCCGATGGCTTTTCCCTCTTTGAAGATCATATCTGAAAACATCCGATTTATATACCGAAGTATACAAAGGGTCCTGTTTGTAGCTGCTGAAATAGAGTGCATCTCCCTCAATCTCGTAGTTATTATCTCCTACTGAATAGGTCTCGGTTATTAACCTCGGTTTGCTCTCGTTAAGCCGATAGGTGTAGAACCCCAGCCGTCCATTGTAAAAAGAAGCGTAAAACAGCAGCTCATCATTATTCAACCATTTCGGTGCCCGGGTTTGTTCTCCCTTGAAATAAAAATCCAGAACCTTTGAGCTTGCGGTCGTTTCATTATAAATGCCGGCCAGGCGCTTTTCCTCCTTTTTCCGAATCGCTTTTTCGTATTCATCATAAAGCTGTCCGGGCCATTTTCCTGTTTTTTGCCGAAGTGCAAAACCATACCCAAGAAAAAAGTTATGATAATGGTAACGAATGACCTTTTTTGAAATATCATCACCATATTCATCGTGCAGCCAATCCATAAACTGATACCCGGAAATATAGTGCCGGTTCAAAGGCTGATTGTAGTCTGAGGTAATAAGGCTCTGCCCCATATTCCAGCGATCGGAGCTCCTGAAATTGTCGTTAAAACGATTATTGAAGTAAGTATAATTACCTCGCCCTCCAAGTGGTGCAATGGCTTCGGTTTCGTGATAAACGGCAAGACCTTCATGCATGCCTACCGGTGGAAAGCCATGAATGGATCGCGCCATATCCGGAGAAAACAAACTGATGAAATTAGAAATACTGACCTTTTTATCCTCCCAGGGCTGCTGAATATTAAAGTGTGTTGCATGAACCAATTCATGGGATAAAACCGTCTCCAGCCAATCTCCGGTCTTAGGGTTCATGCTTTTCCCCTTTAAAGTAGACAGATCCACTTCAGACCGGAAGTTATACGAATTCACAAACCCGTTGGAAACATCATTGTAATCTCTCAATATCACCGGAAAATTTGTGAGAGTTCCACCGGTCAGCTTCGATACCTTACCATATTGGTCCTCCAGGATAGCTGCAGACCTGAACGCCAGCGAGTCGGCTCCTCTTGGAAAGATAACCCGAAAGTGTTCGGTATTTATTTCCTGCCAGCCGATACCCATAGGACGAACCGTGGTCAGGCTATTATAAGACAAAGACTGCCCTATACTTAAAACCGGTATCAAAGAAAAAATAAAGACCGCACAAGCTTTTTTGAATCTCATCATACAGGGAAACTGAAATTTGGCAGATATTTATAGATCGCCCAATAATGAGAAAAAGCTCCGCCCATTACAAACAGGTGCCAGATCTCATGAAAACCAAACGCCCCGGGTATGGGATTTGGTTTTCGTATGGCGTAAATAACGGCACCTGCCGTATAGAAAAGTCCTCCAATTGCGATCCAATACACAAATCCATGTGGCAATACCCGCCATACAATTGGTAATATGATCACAGATACCCATCCCATTAACAAATAAATAACGGTTGAAAACCAGCGAGGCGCACTCATCCAAAATGTTTTCTTGAGAATACCTGCTAAGGCAAAAAGCCAAATACCCAATAACATCCCCCACTGCCAGGCTCCTTCCAAAACGATCATACATATCGGAGTATAGGTTCCGGCTATCACCACATAGATCAGAAAGTGATCAAACATGCGGAACAGTTCTTCGGTTTTGGTTTGTACGTTCAGAGTATGATATACAGCACTGGATAGAAACATCAGGATAACCGAAATCCCATAGACCAAAAAGGCAATCTTATAAGAAAGTGGATCACCTGAAGTGCGGCTCATCAAAAAGAACAGCCAAACCAAAGCTATTAAAGCTCCCAGGTAATGGGACCAGGCATTAAAGGGCTCCCTTGGAGGAAATAGCGTTTGCAAAGTATTCAGTGGATTAGTTAAAGCTTAAATATAGCGCTAATTGAGAAATAATGAATGAGGAAGTCAATCTTGAAGAAACCACTTTACCCAATCCAATCATCGGACCACTTCTTTCCGAATTCAAGTTTTCCTTTCCTTATTATTTCTTAGCTTACTCAACACGGTATCCATTTCAGTGGTCGGACGAGTTCTTGCGGCATTAAGCCTCCTCATAAAACATCCTAAGCATAAAAATTCTAACCACCCTCAAAATTCATTATTCAAAGTTGAATGTTCGACAGTTCGATGTTCCTACCCTAAAAACCGCCAGTAGAAAAACAGCAGGGCAAAAGCCGTTAAGAAGATCATCCCAAGCCAGCTTAATACTTTTAACCAGGTTTTGGGTTGATGGTCTTCCGGTGTGAACCTCGACATGATCAACCGGTAGTTGATAAAAGCCAGCGCCGGTGCAGTCAGAAATGAAAGCGAAGTAGCCAGGTCGATGATATAGGTAAACCGGCTGCCGGTAAGCCACAGAACCAACATGGAAAGGGTTGAAATAAGGAACAGTAATCCTTTGTAAGAAAAGAGCTTTGATTCATTAGCACTGCTCTTCATTACCCGGATAATTTCGCGGGTTACCCGGGGATAAGAATCTGTAACCGTCAATGTAGTACTGAACATGGTCGAAAAAGCGCAGATGATAATAATCCAGTGCGCCCATCCTCCCAGTGTTTGCGTGTAGAGATCAATTAGCTGTTGGGCGAAGGCTGCTCCTGAAGAAGAGAAACTTACACCCGAGCCAAACATGACCAACGCCCCCAGCGACAGAAATATCAATGCCAGAATAGAGGCTCCAATATATCCGATATTGAAATCAAGTAGGCTGTCCTTCAAGCTGGATTTGTGTTGCGTTTGTTTATCCCGCTCCAGGCTCCAGAGCGAATGCCAGGCGGCTGCATCAATGGGAATCGGCATCCAGCCCATCAGCGCAATCAGGAAGGTAACGCCGGCTACATCCCAAACCGAAGGTGCTTCGGGCAAGCTGGCCGGAGAAGTATCAAACCAGGCCACTAAAAATGCTGCGATGGTTGAAACTGTCAGAACCACCATTACTACTTTAATCAGGGAATCGAGTGCGGAATACTGTCCGCGATAGAGCACGCCAATGCAAATCAGTAAAATGATGATACTCCAAACCAACAGCGGAAGCTCAATGCTTGTAAGCTCCACGGCCAGGCTTGCCGTCACAATCGTCACTGCCGCCTGAATGGCGAACATCGTCCCGACGGTAAAAATGATATAAATCCATAGCGCCCAGCTGCCCAGTTTTTTGTAGCCGGCGATCAGGCTTTCTCCGGTTGCCGTGGCGTAGCGAGGGCCGTATTCCAGAAAGGGATACTTCATCAAACTGGCAATAATGACCGCCCAAACCAATGTAAATCCATAATCGGCACCGGCCCGGGTAGATTGCACCAAATGCGAAACCCCGATGGCGGCAGCAGCCAGAATCAGCCCCGGCCCGAATGCATACTTAAAGGTAGATTTAATCTTTTTCGACTTCATTTCCCGATTCTTTAAATAATTATTCGGGTAGATTATAATGAATTTCGATAGAAAGATGAGATAAAAAGAAAGCCCTCAAACAAAGGGCTTTTATAACTGACTAGTTTAGGCATGGAAATCCGGGCACGCAGCCTCCGCTTCCTCCATCTCCTTCAATTTCAAAATCCATTTTGTAACTATAGGATGAAGCCAGGCCGTTCTGAAATCCTCTTGCTCTGATCCTTATGCTAATTTTATCACCCGGAACATGACCAAAAGGAATAGGCGCATTCACTACTTTGGACGTTGTTGGGTAATTGATGTAATCAATTTGAGACCAGTTCGTCTCATGTTCACCTTTAGAATACACTTCTATATATGGAGCATATACATAATAGGGTTCCACATCTATAGCCATAGAATTGCTTGTTTCCCCATTGTGTAGAGCATGAAAACCTGGAGCAGTTAAACTATTTGGATAAAGTACACGTGCTGCAACTCCGTCATTAGATGAAAACCCATTCCAAGACCTTAGACCTCCGTTGCCGCTGTTCATTACTGATTGAGAATCGAAGCTTGGGGTAAAGGGAATATTATTGGCTGAGCTTTCACCGACACTTTGCCAGTCTGTATGCCGAAAACCAATTGTATGTCCCATCTCATGAGTTATGATTTCTTCTCTTTCGAGAGAACTCAAGCCTCCGGCCTCCAAAGAGTTTATATAGATAAACCTGCCGGGATCATTACCGTAAGCCGGATCTGCTGCTGCATAGAAACCACCGCTGTACGCATTATAGTAAACCGTTATATCCGGATTAGATGGGGAACTTTGATAGGTAAAAGTAATCCTGCTATTGGAAAGGTTGTTCCAGTTTGATACCGCGCTTTGGATTGCACTCTTCCAGGCCGATGGAACATTGCTTGCTGCAGCAATAGTGATATCATCCACGGAATTTATATGGACAAGCCCCCAACCGGAACCCCCATATGCCTGCTTCGATTTTGGCTGATCGTTGCTTACCCCCCTCATCTCATTAACTTGATCTTTGGAAATCATTATATCTCCATCAACCAAATAGTAATCTTCATTACTCTCAATCAGGTCTTCAGGGAAACCGTTTTCTGCCAGTATTTCAATATCTGTTAATGATTGGTCACTGGGCTCTTTTATTTGAGAAGCATCATTCACCGATGATTGACATCCCGTAAGTATCGCTATTAATAATACCGGTATTAACTTGGTATATTTATTCATAGTATTTTCCTCTTAAATAATTAATATTAATCCCCTTTTGCGGGGCACTTAAAAGAGTCCCTCTCTTTCTATTTGTTACAAAAAAATCTGTTTTTGTTGAGTTTACAACATCTATATTTCTTCTAAGGTCTTATCGCCTAATGAATTATAATTCACAAATCGGTCATTCGGCCCATCGGTTAATCGCTATTCTTTTAATAACAATTTGCCCCAATCAAATCGTCGGACCACTTCTTTGTGAATTCATTTTTTGAGGCTTACTTCAGTGGTCAGACGATTCCGGGACTGTACAAAACTTTCGTGCTTTAGAGCTTTTGTGGCAAAATCCTATCGGCTCAGCGAGCCGGTGTACGGCAAGAAACTTTTAAAAACATTTTTCATTTTGAACTGGTACCATTCTATCCGATTTTATATCCGCAATTTCACAAACCAATTGATACGTTATGAAAGCATTCTTTACGGCTCTCTTTTCTTTGTTTTTCGGGGTGATGTTACAAGCCCAGGTTCTAAACCCCGAACCGGTTACTCTTGATTATTTCCTCCCCGATGGAGTGACCTATAATTCCGAAATTCCTACCCCTAAAGAAATTCTGGGTGCGGAACTGGGTGAATGGCATGTGCGTCATGATCAATTAGTGAATTATATGTATGCCGTGGCGGAAGCTTCTGACAGGGTGACTATCACCGAATATGCACGAACCTACGAAAACCGCCCGCTCTTGATGCTCACCATCACTTCACCCCAAAATCAGCGGAATATAAAGCAAATTAAAGAAGAGCATTTGAAGCTGACTGACGCTTCACAATCCGAAAGCCTTAACCTCGCTGAGATGCCGGCTGTGGTTACCATGAGCTATAGCGTACACGGAAATGAGCCAAGTGGTTCCAATGCCTCACTGGCGGTTGTGTATCACCTTGCCGCAGCTCAGGGACCCGAGATTAATGAAATGCTCAATAACACCATTATTTTGATTGACCCCAGCATCAACCCTGATGGACTGAACCGATTTGCACACTGGGCAAATATCCACAAAAGTAAAAACGTCCTGGTTACCGATCCGCAAAGCCGCGAGTTTGATGAGAACTGGCCGGGCGGACGAACCAATCACTATTGGTTTGATCTGAACCGCGACTGGATGCTGATGCAACATCCTGAAAGCAAAGGCCGGGTAGCCAAATTCCACGAATGGGTTCCACAAGTTTTAACGGATCATCACGAGATGGGCACCAACTCCACCTTCTTCTTCCAGCCGGGCATTCCGTCTCGAACGCATCCACTCACCCCGCAGCGTAATCAGGATTTAACCGGAGCAATTGCCGAATACCACGCCGATGCCTTAGATCAGATCCAATCACTTTACTACTCCGAAGAAAGCTTTGATGACTTTTATTATGGAAAAGGTTCTACCTACCCGGATGTAAATGGCTCCCTTGGAATTCTGTTCGAGCAAGCCAGTTCCCGTGGACATGCACAGGAAAGCATTCACGGAATCCTGGAATTTCCGTTCACCATTCGTAATCAATTTGTGACGTCTCTTTCCACGCTTGAAGCGGTTCAGGGCCTTCGTGAGGAGTTATTAGGAAATACCCGCGCCTTTTATCAGGAAGCGGCTAAAGAGGCGGACAATGCTTCAATCAAAGCGTATGTATTTGGGGAAGAAGCCGACCAGGCCCGAACCAAGCATCTGGCTGAGATGCTGGATCGCAATCAGATAGATGTGTACGAGCTCGCCCGGGATCATAATAATTTCAAAGCCGGAAAAGCTTATGTTGTACCAACCAATCAGCGGCAGTACAAGCTGATCACTGCGTTATTTGAACGCCGGACGGAATTCACGGATAGCTTGTTTTATGATGTCTCTGCTTGGACGATGCCGTATGCTTTCAATCTTCCTTTCGAGGAGTTGAATGGCCGTGCTTTTAACAATAATCTTTTGGGCGACGAATTTAATTTTGACGCCATGAACCTGGAAGGCTCTCTGATCGGTGATCAGGCTCAGTATGCCTATGCTTTTGAATGGGACGAATACTACACACCCCGGGCACTCTATCGTTTATTGGCTGCCGACGTTCGTGCCAAAGTTGCTTCCCGCCCTTTTAAATCTGTGATCACGGATGGGGCCAAAGATTTTGACTATGGCACCATTGTAGTTCCTATGGGAATTCAAGATCACCCCGAAAAAGTGCACGAATTGATACAAACCATTACCGAAGAAGACGGCATCACCGTTTATGAGTTACCGACCGGGCTCACACCTTCCGGCATGGATCTCGGTAGTAATAATTTCGAGAACCTGGAAGCACCTAAAGTAGCCATTATTGGAGGCTCAGGAACCAGCTCTTATGAAGTTGGCGAAACCTGGCACCTGATGGATCAGCGCTACCATATGCCGCTCACCATTTTGGAATATGATGACCTGGCAAGAGCAGATCTTGATCGTTACAACGTCATCGTTTCAAGTGGCTACAGCATGTCGGATGCTGCCGCAGAAAACCTCAAGAACTGGGTAAGCGAAGGCGGAACCCTTATCGTTTACAGAAACGCATTACGCTGGGCAAAGTCTCACGGATTTGCCAATATTGAGTATGTTGATTCTGACGAGGAAGAAGGTGAAGAGCAAGAAACACAAGTTCGTCCGTATGTAAAACAAGGCCCCGATTCCGGAGCGGAGTATATTGGCGGCACGATCTTCAACGCCAAGTTAGACCTTACTCACCCGCTTGGTTACGGGTTCAATGACGATGACATTACTGTTTTCAGAAATGGAAACCTGTTCATCAAAAAAGGAGAAAACCCTTATTCTACGCCGCTCTATTATTCTGAAGAAAACCCGCTTGCCAGTGGTTACATTTCCGAAGATAACCTGGATGTGATCGGCGGAACGGCCGCTATTGTGGTAAGCCGAATGGGAGGCGGAAAAGTGATCGCCATGACAGATAATCCCAATTTCCGCGCCTTCTGGTACGGCACCAACAAGCTTTTTGCCAATGCCGTATTCTTTGGGCATACTATAAGCGGAAGCACGGCAAATTAACTCCGAGCATGCATATTACTCGTGTCAATGCTCTGCGTCGACACGATTTTTTTTGCTATGATTCGCGAGGAGGCTTGCCCAACAACTTCCTGAAATTAAACTCTCCTTCGGGCAGATCTTTTAAGTTGTTAATAAGCATAATAGCACGATCAATTTTCTTTTGGCTGCTTTTCACCTGACTTACATAATGTATGATATACCGTTGCTGCCCGGGTGTTATATTTTCAAATCTTCTAGCACCTTCCGCATCCTGTTCAAGTAAAGCTTCCAGCTCTTCCGGCATTTCCATTCCGTATTTACTGTTATCTTCAGTGAGGGTCACTTGAACCTCATCTCCCTTTTCTACTCCGAATTTCTTCATGCGTTTTTTGTTAAGCGTGATATATGCAGCCCCTTCTCCCAAAGCTACCATCCCCGCGTGAAATGCTTTTTCCCCATTTACGGAGCACATTACCCGCGTCCCAATCCCTCCTACCTGGTCTACAATATCAGAAGGTACCGTAACGTAGTGTAATTTTAGTTTGGAGAGATAGTCGATGTAGGATTTAAAGGTAATATTCATAGGATCACATTTATTTGCATCATACAACAGCTCAGCGAGCCGTGCTACGTACATCGGCTCGCTGAGCCGATCTGTTGCTAAGGATTTATCCGTTAAAACAAATCACGGAATTCTTTTCTGCAAAAACTATGAGGCCAATCTCGCCATTTATCAATTAAGTTTGCCTTAACCGGGTTTTCTAAAGTATAGTAAATTACCCTTATTAGTTCGTCCGAATCTCTTATTACATGATCATAACTCTCCGCTTGCCAAAAAGGAGATCCTGTGCGATTTAATTTCTTATTGCACAATCTACCCGTGTATTTCTTGAAAGATGCCAAAATATTAGTGACCAAATAATCATCTTTTCTTTGAATAATTCTATCTGATATATGTTGAAATACAATATGCACATGATTTGACATGATGCTGTAAGCGTACAGCTTGTAACCTCTTCCGTCTCGAAAATGCAGTGATTCTTTAACTATTCTGTTAATCTGAGGTTTTATAAGCCAGGTTAGACCGCTTTCGGCTTTATCTAAAATAGCTTCATATTTTTTAAAAATCTGACGATTAATTTTTAGTCTTACCTTTTCATTATTTTCTGAGGAAAGCAGTTTTTCTTTCTCCTTATTTAACTTTTGAACTACTTTTTTAGGAATAGATCCTGCAAGCCGTAAAGTTATAAAGTAATCAGCCCCTGCTGGCTGCCAGTGTGGAAGATTTCGTCTATAAAAAGTCATTGTATCACCCCATTCATATCATATTATAACTTTCCTCCCTTTTCATACAACACGGCTCAGCGAGCCGTGCTACGTACATCGGCTCGCTGAGCCGATTTGTGCTTTATAGCTATAAGCTTAGAATAATTTCCCAATTAATTTTATGCAAAAATGATAACCGTACTGTTCACTTTCGATAGTTTTCAGGCTTCAAATTTCCTTTCTCATCAATGATGTTTGTTTCTGCACCCGGTATAATGTCCGTGTTATGGGCCGACACACATTTCCATTCCTCCCCGAATTTTTGCACCACAAATGAAAATATATTTTGGCGGATGGAGGGTACTTCTACGTTCCCTTTTTTAGTTTGACCTTTGAGCCTCATTCGGGCATGAACCACCGCAATATCATCAGAAAGCTCCTTCACTTTGATCTCTCTAATGGCCAGGTCTGAATCTCCAAAGATCTTTTCAAATCCATACGCATGCGCCTGGCGGATATCTTCCCGGTTGTGCCACCAAAGTCCTACTACATTCACGAATTCTGCACCCTCTGTAAATAGTGAAGCCAGCATGTCGGCATCGCGCTTCATCCATGCTTCTTTGAAAAGGTTGGGGATGTCTTCGGGTTGAGCCGCTTTCTTCTCATTCATACATCATACTCAATTTTTTGCCACCGAATCACAAGGACACAAAGGTTCACTAAGTTTTCAAGGAGGCTTTTCTTTGTGATAGTTCCTAAATCCTTCGAACCACGGCCCACACAAAAATACAACCTCCGATCAGGAAGGCGATGCCGGTTCCTACATTAAAAAAGAAGATCTGTCCCAGTCCGTAGAGGAAAAAGAAAATGGCCGACAACGACATCGCAATATTGATGAGTGAAGGAATGAGTCCATCCGGTGAAGGAATGCCGTCCGAAAATCGTTTCCAGTTACCCATAGGATGAACCTTCGCGTAGAATTTCTTCAGCGTTTCATCCGATTCCGGTTTAGTGATGAAAGTCGCAATTAACCACGCAATTGTAGAGAAGGCCGTTGTATAGATCATGCTCCAGGCAAATTCGTAGCCCATTTGGTTCGAAAATATCGCCCCGATCATGGCTGCGATCATCGCCACAATTTCACTCCACGCATTGATGCGCCACCAGAACCAGCGAAGCATCAGTACACCGCCAATTCCTGCACTCAACGAAAGAATAAATTCCCATCCGCCGGAAACGGTATCAAAGAAATAGGACACGCCCACGCCCAAAGCGGCCATCATTAGTGTGGCAATCCGGGAAACCAACACATAATGTTTTTGGGCTTTTTCCTTGTTTTCAAAATCCTCCGGGGTTTTTATGAACCGTTTATAGAAATCGTTCACTACATAGGAAGTCCCCCAATTCAACTGCGTGGATATGGTGGATACAAAGGCCGAGAGAAAAGCCACCATCAACAAACCCATCCAGCCCACAGGGAGCACTTCCAGCATCATCAGTGGATAACCGGTTTCGGGATCCGCCAGATTAGGGAACACCACCAGCGCCACCAATCCCACTAAGATCCAGGGCCAGGGACGAACGGCGTACATCAAAATATTGAATAACAAGGTACCACTTACGGCATTTCTCTCATCTTTGGCAGAAAACATCCGTTGCGCTATATAGCCTCCTCCGCCCGGTTCCGCCCCGGGATACCAAGCCGCCCACCAGTTCATCCCCACCCAAATAAGTGCGGTGGATATGGCGATCTCAGGATTGGTAAAGGGATTGAAGCTGAATACATCAAAATTCATGGAATTGGTCAGTTGTGCCTTTAGTTCCGCCAGCCCCCCAACATGATCTACGGCAAACCAAGCCAATGCTATGGTTCCGATCATCGCCAGAATAAATTGTACAAAGTCGGTAACGATAACTCCCCACAGTCCGGAGATGGCTATATATAAGGCGATCAATGCATACAAGATCAGGATCACAAGCCATTGGTCGGCCCCGGTTACGACCGTCAGAATTTTGGCCATCCCGACGGTTACCCAGCCCATGATGATACAGTTGAACGGAAAGGCAAAATAGAGTGCCCGGAATCCTCGCAGAAAGCTCGCGGGTTTTCCCCCATATCGAAGTTCAATAAATTCTACATCCGTGAGTACATCAGCACGTTTCCAAAGTTTGGCGTAGATGAAAACCGTCACAATTCCGGAGATCATCCAGTTCCACCAAAACCAGTTTCCGGCAATTCCCTGCTTGGCAACCAAGCCCGTGATGGCCAGGGGGGTGTCTGCGGCAAAAGTGGTTGCCACCATGGAAACCCCAACTAACCACCAGGGAAGGTTTTTTCCGCCGGCAAAAAAATCATCGAGAGTTTCTTGTCCGCGACGTTTGGCTATCCAGGCTACGGCTATCATCAAAACAACGTATCCGGCAACAACGAGGTAATCGAGCGTTTCAAAGGGCATAAGTGAAATAAATTCCAAGGTTCAAAAATCAATTTCCAAAACAATTGAAACTGAACGTTCGGGTTTGGAATTTGATTGGGGGATTTAGTTAATTGCCGAAGTTAATTGATACTAAACGGATTAAAAAGATAAAAACCACATTACCATATCATTTGGGTTGTACCGTATGGAGCCTTCCGGAGTGGAAAGGTTCTTTTTTTAGAGATGATGCCAAGCCGGCTCAGTTCTTAAGTCAGTACGCTTCTGTTTTTAATTCTGTTGAAGGAAACACCACTTTCTATAATATTCCATCTTCGGAAACCGTCAGGAAATGGGGAGAGCAAACACCGAAGGGATTCAAGTTTTGCTTCAAATTTCCGAGGCATATTACTCATGAAAAAAGAATGCACAATGCAAAGGGAGAAGCCTTGGATTTTGTACGTCTTTTTGAGCCCATCAGGGAGAAGGTCGGGCCATTTATGATTCAATTTCCGGATTCTTTTTCCCCAAACGAGTTGTACCGCCTGGAGGAGGTTTTTTCGATTCTGCCTAAAACATTTAATTATGCGGTGGAAGTTCGCCATCGCGATTTTTTTGATCACGGTAAGCACGAACGTAATCTTGTATCTCTGCTAAAAAGCTACGATGTAAACCGTGTGATTTTTGATACCCGAAAACTGCACTCCATGAAAGCAGTTGAAGCTTCCGTTGCGGAGGCTCAAAAGAAAAAACCGAAAGTTCCTGTTCGGTTCGATACAACGTCTGCCCGGCCCGTTCTCCGCTATGTTGGAGCCAACGATATTCTGAACAACGAACCATATCTAAAAGAGTGGGCGATTATTGTAGCAGAATGGATCGCTGACGGACTGCATCCCTATGTGTTCATTCACGCTCCCGACAAGGCTCAACAACCTAAGCTATGCCGTCATTTTCATACCCTTTTATCAGATTTAATTGAACTTCCTGCTTTGGCGGATAACCCTTTTGATCTACAAAACCAACAACTCGGTTTATTTTAGGTGGTATTTGCGGCACGCACCGCTTCTATGGAATACTTGGCGTGAGGCTTAACTTTAAGCCGCTCTTTTTTAATAGGTTTTCCGGTTGATGTGCAAATTCCATAATCCCCGTTTTCCATACGAAGCAACGCTTCTTCTATCTCTTCCAGCTTTTCTTCTTCTTTACTGATCAACGAGTAATATTTTTCACGCTCCTCTTCTGACGATCCAATATTTCCCTGATGATGAGCGGCCGATGAATTAGTGTTATCGAGTTTATCCTCGAGTTCTTTCAGCCTTTCTTTAAACTCATTGATTTTATGTTTGCTCTCTTTTCGTTCTTCTTTCAGTAGTTCTTCAAAATGATTGATCTCTTCACTTGAAAAAGGAGAATTGTTCATTGGTACTTCTTGCGTACTCATAATACTTTAATCGCTCTTTTTTCATGTTCAATTCCTTTAACAAGTTGAAAACCGTGAGCATTTCGTTTTTTATGAGCCTTTATTCCAAAGAGCCGATCATGGCTGTATTTTTCACATAATCTAACTCATTGAGCAGATCCATTACATCCAATTCCCTATTTTCTTCAGTTTCTACCACCGCTGATTTCTCACTTTGTTGAAGGATCTCTGCATTCATTCCCGGATATTGCTCCAATAACTTTTCAAATGATTCCTTCATCGCCTCAGAAGTCATTACGACCAATGTAATTTCGTAAAAGCCTTCCCGTTTTATTTGCTCATATAAGCTTATCACCTCTTTTAATCTTGAGGAATACTTTTCTTTGATCTCTTCCTGTGCGGTTTCATCCATATTTGCGGAAGTGTGAAATACGAGTTCTACCCATTCATTTTCCTCTAATTCTTCCAGTGAAAGATTCTCCGGCATCTCATAAACTTGCAGTATGATGGGTTTGAAATCAGTAGTCAATATCTTCAGTCCCAGTTTCCCGAATTCCTCTTTAACATATCCAAGGCTGACCGTATCCACGAATGAAACCTGAACTTTGCCTTTTTCGAGTTTATACTTGCCCTGTTCCAGTTTATTGATATCGCTTTCGTCCATTACCTGACCCATCAACAGTCCCGGAAAGAGCAGCATTAATATTCTGATCAAATTTTTCATTCCCTTGCCATTTCAGTTATTGTGTTTTATTAGTCATTCAGCAATTTAGATTTCCGGCTTGTAAATCCAACCGCTAACATACATGCCAGTATAAAAGTGAATCCCCCCGTCAATTCAAAATGTTCAACCAAAACTCCCATTACGGGCTGAGAGATCAATCCTCCAATCGAGCCCATGGTCATAACGGAGGCCAGTGCTACTGCTCCTTGTTTACCGGCCACACTCAGGATCATAGGAAAGACCAGCGCCACGCCTGCCCCTGCTGTAATAAATCCAAGTATACCCACCACCACATTCGGGGCAAAAATAGCACTTATGATACCCAGGGATGAAACCACCGAACCCGAAACCAATAAGTTTTTAGCTCCAAATCTTGGCTTCAAGCGATCACCAACCAATCTCATTGCCAACAGAGAACCCGCATATACCGTATAACCGACAGGCACTAAACGTTCCGGTGCTCCTAAATGATCGCTGAAGAAAAGTCCTACCCAATTGCTTATTGAGTCTTCGATGGAAGCCGCTAAAAAGCAGATCACTCCTAACCATAACACGGCCCCATGTGGCAATTTAAATCCCGTTCGAACCGGGGGTTTCTCTGTCTCATCAGGTAAGAAACGGCTGACCAAGAGTAATACTACGGTCAGTACGGCAGCAATTCCCCAAAAATGCCCGGCAAGGGAAGATACAAAGCCAGCCATACCGGTACCGATTAATGCACCGGCAAAATTTCCTACGCCAAAAAATGCATGCACTAACGACATGTGAGATCTTCCCGTACTCACTTCAAGTTGTGAGGCCAATGCATTAATGCTCACATTGAAACCACCGATTCCGGCTCCACAGATAAATAGAACCGCCGTCAAAAATATCCAGTCGGGAGCCATGGTCATAGGGATCAGCGTAGAAATGAGGATAAAGCCAAATAAGATTGTTGAGTTTTTGGCTCCCCATTTTCCCAACGTAATTGCTACAACCGGCATAATAGAAAGTGACCCTATTCCCTTTCCTAAAAGCACGTATCCCAACGTAACGGCGGTGAGGTTGGAAAGGTCCCAGATGGCCGGAATCCGTGAAGCCCAGGTGGCAACAACCGCACCAAGAATAAAAAATACCGTAGCCGTTGCTGCTAATTGTTTTCTTACTGTCGATCTTGGTTCACGCAAAGACATATTCCATTTAATTCCGCCCGAAAATACCTGCTTTAGACCTCACTTCATAAGCCGGTTTTCTAAATTGCTGTTGGAATTTGGAGTGAAAATATTTTCTTTCTGTAATTGTTTTAAAAATTCTCCCTATGAGCCTATATGATATCGTCATACTTACCGATTCGAGGTATGTGAGTCCGTCCTCACCCGGTCAATACGTTCAGAATATCCTTACTGAAGATCAGATGGTTTTTGATGCTTTGGAACGTAAAGGACTTTCTGTTTCGCGCAAGGATTGGGCAGATCCTGAAATGGATTGGTCTGGAACCTCTTCGGTCCTTTTCAGAACGACCTGGGATTATTTTGACCGCTTTGGTGAATTTAAGAACTGGCTTCTGGACACTTCGTCTAAAACAAAACTCATTAACAGCGCCTCTCTTATTCAATGGAATATGGATAAGCACTATTTAAACGAACTTACCAAAGCCGGGGTAAGAGTTGTTCCCACCCGGTATATTGAAGTAGGTTCTAAGCTTTCATTACAACGCCTTCATGAAATAACCGGCTGGACAGATACGGTGATTAAGCCTACCGTTGGTGGGGCCGGCCGACATACCCATCGAATTAGTGAAGATAATCTGCATATCATAGAAAGGAAATTGCACCCGATTTTGGAATTGGAAAGTTTTATGCTTCAGCCATTTCAATATTCTGTTCCTGTTGAAGGAGAAAAGTCTCTGGTTTTCTTTGGAACGGAATTCAGCCATGCCGTTCTCAAAAAAGCCCGTCCGGGAGATTTCAGGGTTCAGGATGATTTTGGGGGGACGGTTCATAAGTACGAAGCCACGGAGGAAGAGATCGACTTTGGGCTTCAGGCGATTTATGCCTGCCCGGAACTACCTGCATATGCCCGGGTCGATTTTATTACCGACAATAGCGGCTCGCTGGCGATCTCGGAACTGGAGCTGATCGAACCTGAGCTTTGGTTCAGGCTTAATCCCTCCGCTGCTGAAATACTGGCTGAAGAAATTTTAACAAGACTTGGTTAACTCTTAGTTCTCAAATTCTTGTTTATACGCCTTGATCCTTTTGGCATTCACACCAAGATCTCCCCTTCCAATTCTCGATTTTGAACGAATATCGATTTGACTGCCTGTTTCTGTGGTGTCAACGCGAATGACCACATCATCTATAAAACCATACCAGGCTAATTTCTCATACGCTTCGATCCGCCCTTCTTCCTTGTTTTCGGCTACCAGGCTCCATCCCATATTCCGAGCTGTTTTCAACGCACGGTCATAGGCTTCATCATAATCGTAAGCAGTTATGATTGGCTGAAGGTCGCCATAATAATTCTTTTGGGCCTCTGCGGTTTCAGCGCCGGCGTATTCAACCGGATTTGGAGCCTCGGCTCTTAGAGGAGCTATTGCTACAAACTCGGGCGGATTTTCGGTATCAGTGGTGATATCGTGAATTGGCGGATATCCTTTTTGAACCTCCATATACCAATAGCTGATATTTCCTAAAGCTGCGACAACGATAATTATGGATGTGATTCCGGCTGTTTTCATCTTCCCGGTTCGGTCTTTCAGTTTCAAAAAGCCAATAAGAGCCAGGATTCCACCGACAACTGCTCCCGCTGTCCCATATGGGATCATGCTAAAACCAAAACTGAAATGCCACCATCCCCATTGATAACCATAACCTGAAAGGATGACTGCAAGAGCGCCAATAACTGCAATTGTTGTTCCCCAGGATGTTAAATTCTGCGCCGTCTTAATTTTCATGATCTTCCGGATTTGATGCTGTAATTCTCACCCATAATACATCAAATACATGATTTTTCGTTCCTCAAAAAAAAAGCCCTGACATGCAGTGCATATCAGGGCTTAAACAAAGTATCGGACTTTTAGTTTAAAGCCGATTTAATTCTTTCCAGGATTTCATCAATAGAGCCCAGACCGTCAATTTCCTGAACTTTATCCTGTTTCTTATAATAGTCCATTACCGGCTTGGTTTCTTTGCGATATACTTCCAGCCGGGTTTTTATTTTCTCTTCGGTATCGTCGCTGCGCCCTTCACCCCGGGATAGAATTCTTTTGATGAGTTCTTCTTCCGGTACCGAAAGTGAGATAAATGCATCCAGCGAATCGTCGTTCTCATCGAGAAATTTATCAAAAGCTTCGGCTTGAGCAACCGTTCTTGGGAAACCGTCCAGAATATACCCATCCTGGTATTTTTCCCTGGAAAGTTCAGCGGCCACTAAATCCACCACGGTCTCGTCGGGCACCAGTTCACCCGCATCCAGGATAGATTTCACTTTCACGCCCAATGGCGTTTTATTTTTGATGGCAGAACGAAAGATATCCCCCGTTGAGAGGTGTGGAATATTGTATTCATTCTGAAGCAACTTAGCCTGTGTACCTTTACCCGCGCCCGGAGGGCCAAACAAAATAATATTCATTTATACCACAGTTTGGTTGATTAATAAGAAATGCTGAATTACAGCCTCGTTTACAAGAACGAGGCTGTTCTCTTCAACTTTATCTTTATAAAAGAACCGAAATTTAGTTCTTGTTCTCTTTTTCTTTAATACGAGCGGCTTTACCCTGTAATTCGCGCAGATAAAAGAGTTTAGAACGTCGAACTTTACCTTTTTTCTGAACCTCAATTTTTGCGATAAAAGGAGAGTTCAGAGGAAATACACGCTCAATTCCAACCCCACCTGAGATTTTTCGCACGGTAAATGTTTTGTTCGGTCCGCTTCCTCGCTCTGAGATCACAACGCCTTCATACTGCTGAATACGTTCTTTCTCTCCTTCACGCACACGATAGTGCACATTCACCGTATCTCCGGCAGTAAAGTGAGGAACTTCCTCATTGATCAGGCTTTGTTCTACAAGTTTTAGCTTATCCATGATTTCTGATTTTAACCCCTAACAAATCGGGGACTGTTATTAATGTTCTTTCTTAAATTTTTTGTACAAATCTTGTCGTCGTTCTTTGGTTCTTTTTTCGGATTGCGCTTGCTTCCACTCGGCCACTTTTTTGTGATCGCCGGAAAGCAATACATCGGGCACTTTCAACCCTTTGAACTCGGAAGGCCTCGTATAAACAGGAGCCTCCAGCAGTCCATCCTGAAATGAATCATTCAGTGCGCTTCCGGCATCTCCCAGTACTCCCGGGATGAGCCGAACTACCGCATCCGTTATGGCCAGCGCCGGAATTTCTCCTCCGGATAGCACATAATCACCAATGGAATATTCTTTGGTGATGAGTTCATCTCGTACTCGCTGATCGACTCCTTTATAATGGCCACACAAAATGATGATGTTTTTTTTGAGGGATAATGCATTAGCATCGGCCTGCTGGAAAACATCGCCATCGGGAGCGGTGAAAATGAGTTCGTCATAATCACGTTCGGACTGAAGTTGCTCGATACAGCTAAATATGGGCTGTGGAGTCAACACCATTCCGGGCTCACCGCCATATGGATAATCATCTATTTTATTGTGCTTGTCTTTGGTGTAATCCCGAAGATCGTGCACATGAATTTCTACCAATTCCTTGTCAATGGCCCGTTTCACAATACTGTGGTTCAGCGGACTTTCGAGAAGAGCGGGAACAGCGGATATGATGTCAATACGCATCATTTAAACGCCCTCCAGTTCATCAAGGTTTTGGCAGTAGATGTTACCATCGCGGGTGTCACGTACAAAATGTTCGATATAAGGAATGAGCCGGCTTCCCGAGGTAGTTGCAACCACCAATATGGGGTGCGCCGGATTGTCCATCACATCGATCACCAAACCGATCGATTCATCCCGATCATCAAAAACTTCATGATCGATTAACGTGTCGTCGGTTTCAGCTTCGGCTTCTATAAAAGACTCTGCATCATCTGCTTCCAGAAAAATGCCTTTGCCTCGTAAAGCTTCGGCCGCTGTGCGATCAGCGATATGGTCAAATTGTACAAAGAACGAAAATTGATTTCTCTTTTCCTCAACCCGAAGATCCATAATACGGGTTGGAACAAAGTCGCCTCTTTCGTTACGCAAATACACAAGCTTCAAGTCATCAACCTTAGCCGGATCGTCCACATCAAAGAACACTTTGAGGAATCCATCAAGGCCATGGGCTTCTTCAACATAGCCCACTTGTGCAAAGCCGGGTGTAATGGCGTCCCGATTCATAGGCGCCGGATTAAATTATCCTTCTTCTTGTTTGCTTTCCCAGGCACGCTGAACCGTCACGCGGTCCTCGTCTTCGGGAACAAATCCTTTGAGGTCGTCCAGATCGGTATCATTGATATGATCGATCGCCTCTTTAGCGGTCATGTCGGTTGAAACCTGACCGGAAGTCGCTTCTTTCTTCTCTTCCTTCTCCTCTTTTTCTTCAGCAGGAGCTTCGTCTTTAGTTTCTTCCTCGGCAGCTTCTTCAGCTTTTTCTTCCTCAGGCTCTTCTTCTTTGGCTTCTTCTTCCTGAGTTTCTTCAGCCGTTTCGGCTTCATCAGAAGTTTCCTCTTCAGCTTCCGCTTCCGTTGTTTCTTCCGTCTCAGCAGCAGCTTCTTCTGTTGATTCTTCTTCAGAAGATTCTGCTTTTTCTAAGGCCTCTTCAATTTTGTCTGCATCTGATTTCGGAGCTTCTTCTTCCTCAGCTTCAGCCAGTGCTTTTTCAGCTTCTACTTCAGCAGCAGCCTGTTTGGCTTTTTTCTGAAGCTGCTCTTTGTATTCTCTTTCTTCGGCAGCAAGAACGTCTTTGTAGTCTTCTTTGCGGCTCTTGGCGTCTTCTTTTTTAGAGTCGCGGTATTCTTTCCACTCTGCCAAAGCGGCTTCAATTTCTTCTTCGCTCTTGCCCCAGTTCATGAGGTGGCGCTTGTACAGCAATCCTTCGCGACGAAGGATCTTGCGTACGGTATCGGTAGGTTGTGCCCCGGTATCTAACCAGTAAAGAATGCGGTCTTCGTTGAGTTCTACCACTTTCTTTTCGGTTACGTTGTCGTAATATCCCACGCGCTCTACGATTCTTCCATCACGAGCTTCGTGTTTTTCGGCCACTACGATATGCCAGATAGGGCGTTTCTTACGTCCTTTTCGTTGTAATCTGATTCTTAACAATGCTGTTCTCCAATATTGGTTTTAGTTATAAGTTCTTATCTGCCGATCGGTAGATTTTTCAGACCTTGCATAGCGCGTCCCATTTTTCCCATTTTGGACATGGTCTTCATCATCTTTTTCATTTGATCGAACTGTGTCATGAGCTGGTTGATCTCACGAACGGTTGTGCCAGAACCTTTTGCTATCCGCCTTCTTCGGCTTCCATTTAATAGCTCGGGATTCTGACGCTCCTCCGGCGTCATTGATAAGATTATAGCTTCAATCGGTTTGAACGCATCGTCGTCGATTTCTGCATCATCCAATGCTTTGCTGGCGCCGGGAATCATATTAACAAGATCACCGAAGTCTCCCATCTTCTTGATCTTCTGAATTTGCTCGAGAAAGTCGTTCAGGTCGAATTTATCCGACTTAATTTTCTTTTGAAGTTTTTCAGCTTCTTTCTCGTCAAATTCTTTTTGAGCTTTTTCAACAAACGATACCACATCTCCCATGCCCAAAATACGCTGGGCCATTCGGTCGGGATAAAACGGAGAGAGAGCTTCCAGCTTTTCGCCGGTACTTACAAATTTGATGGGTTTGTTTACAACGGTTTTGATAGAAAGTGCAGCACCACCGCGGGTATCACCATCCAGTTTGGTTAAAACCACACCGTCGTAATCAATACGATCGTTGAATTCTTTGGCTGTGTTGACAGCATCCTGCCCGGTCATAGAATCGACCACAAACAGGATCTCATGAGGGTTTACGGCTTCCTTAATTTCCGCAACCTCATTCATCATATCCTCATCTACATGTAAACGACCCGCGGTATCAATGATCACCGTATCAAGTGCGAGGCTTTTAGCCATGGAAACGGCTTCTTTAGCTACGCGAACGGCATCTTTCTGCTCGATGGAATACACCGGAACATCAATTGAAGAGGCGAGTGTCTTAAGCTGGTCAACAGCGGCAGGGCGATAAACATCGGCGGCAGCAAGAAGAGGATTCCTTTTATGCTCCTGCTTTAAGTGTCGGGCTAACTTACCGGTGAAGGTAGTTTTACCCGAACCCTGAAGTCCGGCTATAAGAATTACTGTAGGAGGAGTGTCAGCTTTGGCGATATCGGCTTTTTCGCCACCAAAAGTTTCAACCAGCTTATCGTACACAATTTTAGTGAACTGTTGGCCGGGATTCACCGAGGTGAGCACATCAGAACCGAGTACCTCATCCTTGACATCTGCTGTAAATTGGCGGGCGACCTCATAATTAACGTCAGCATCCAGCAAGGCACGGCGAATTTCACGGACAGTCTCCGCGATATTCACTTCCGTGATCCGTGCTTCTCCCTTCAGGGATTGAAACGCTTTATCTAATTTTGAGGATAGATCTTCAAACATTTTTGTTCAATCAGTTTTTCTCCGCCAATTACAGAGCCTGTAAAAATACGGGTTCTTTTTCGTGTTATCAACATCAATGTGGATAAATGTTTTTGAGTGAAATTAAGAGCCGGTCCAGACATGCGAATTGAACGCTATGACGCTGATTTTGCGGATAGACTCGGAAGGTTTGACGGAATAACCAAGAATCGTCCGACCACTGAAGGAATAAAACAGTCTGCATCAATTAAATCTCACCACCGGAAAGATAGCAGAAACCACAAAGAAGTGGTTCGACGAACGGGAAGGCCTCCCACATTTAATAAGAAGCCTACGAACACATTTTCGCCCTCAATCAATCGTCGGACGACAAATGCGCTCTTTTTGGTCATTTCGCGGCGTTTGGGCCAAAGTTTATTGAGGTGAAATTCGGGCCAACAGCAACAAATCCATCTTTCCGTTTCCCAAAGTATGAGCTTGATGCCGTATCGATGAGAAACGGGGTGATGGATGGAGATGAATTCGACCTTGGTGTCCTTACAGGGAACAATATGTTGGCTTTTGAATTTAAGACTACACTGAAATCATCCACAAAGTATCCGATTATGAGAAATCTGTTACTATTTACATTAGCACTATTTATTACCGCTGGTTGCGCAAGCACCAAACCTCCTAATGACAAACTAACCCAGGTAGAAGCCTCCATTCAGCAAGCTGAACAAGTTGGAGCTGAAGACTATGCTCCCCTGGAGATCAGAGAGGCTCGCAAAAAACTCGCAGAAGCTCGGGAGCAAGTTCAAAAAGAAGAGTATGAAAAAGCTAAACGCACGGCTGATCGCGCGATGGTGGATGCGGAGCTTGCCCAAATGAAATCATTGTCCAGTAAAGCACAAAAAGCCGTTAAAGAATTACGGGAAAGTATTCGGGTGCTGCAGGAAGAAATTCAGAATAATTTAGATAAGTCGGAGATCTCGTCATGAATATTTTTACGAAGAATAGCCTTCTGATTGGAATTATCACGAGCATTCTTGTTGTAGGGTGTGGAGGCCCTCCTCAAAACAATCCTTTATTGACCAATGCCGAACAAGCTTATCAAAAAGCGGAAAAAGACTCGATGGTAGTACTGAAAGCGCCTGTGGCCCTTAAGGAAGCCGAAGAAGCGCTGGAGCAAAGTCAGCAGATCTGGAAAGAAAAAGGAGATGAAGATTTGGTTGAACATTATGCATATATCGCCCAGCAAAAAACAAAGATCGCGCAAGAAACTGCAAAATTGAATGCAGCACAGGATGCGGTTGAACGTGCTGAAGCTGAACGAAAACAAGTATTACTTGAAGCTCGAAGAGCCGATGCCATTGCAGCTGAACGTCGGGCAGAGAACGCTATGAGTCAACTTGAGCAAGAGCGCAAAGAAGCTGAACGCGCTCGAAAAGAAGCCTCCGAGTTGGCTGATCGCCTTTCTGAAATGGAAGCCCGGCAAAGTGAACGGGGCATGGTATTAACTCTCAGTGATGTACTGTTTGATTTTGACAGCTCGAACTTAAAATCCGGAGCTAATCGCGTGGTTAGTGAATTGGCAAACTTCCTGCGGGAGTACCCCGATCGTACCGTTCAGATTGAAGGCTTTACAGATAGCGTAGGCTCGGCCGAATACAATAAAGATCTTTCTCAGCGCCGGGCAGATGCTTTGCAGCAAGCATTGATTCAGGCCGGAATTGCAGGCAACAGAATCAAAACCATTGGGTATGGAGAAGAATACCCTGTAGCTACCAATATGAATGAAGCCGGCAGACAGCAGAATCGCCGGGTAGAAATCATTATTTCAGACAAAAATGGAGTTGTTTCGCAGCGTACGGAATAGCTCTTGCACGCGAAGATAGAGAAGGCGGAAGATTGATCACTTCCGCCTTTTTTTGTTTTGGATATTTTTGACTCTTGCTGATTTTTGAAGTTTTTTAGCTTTTATAGATTATTTTAACAGATTACGCCAAAGTCAGTTACAATTTAGATCATATTTGTTCAACTTGAGTGCAACTGGGTCGTGTGAATAAGATCTAGTACCTATCATTATACTATCATTTAACATTTCGTATAAAATAGGTAGCCCTTTTACCTCTTCCGAAAAGGGTTTGTAATTCAATAAATAATGTAATTTACCGGAATTATCCATAGCGTAATTGGTGATTCCTTGATCTCTTCCTCCCCAATATAGCGTTGTTCCAAAACAGGAATCATTTATCATATAGAAATCTGTGAAGACTTTATATATGGGCCTAGAATTCGTGCTCTTATTTTCTCTACTCTTATCTTTGGATACTATTGCATTCAGTCTATTACTTATGTTGGAGCTAGCAAGAATCTTGTCGATCATAATATTTCCCGCAAAGTCGTATTTTTGAAACCTTGGAGTATTTAAATACAATACATTAATTGAATTATTATGAAACAATACTTTTGTTTGGTTCATTATTTTCGTGTTCATAAAGTCAGTCTCATTTCTACCTGAAAAAAGAGGGTTCGGATAATTTGTAACTTTACCTATATCTTTTAGATGCTCCCCATAAATGTTGTAGATTTTAAATAAAGGAGATTTGGGTGAAGGGTTGTTTAGAGCTATAAAATTTCTGTCATAAGCAAATATCCTTGCAAAATTGAGGTTTCCTTCTTGAATTATAAATTCATTTATCAGAAAACCATTTTTTCTAAAAATGCTTACTTTAGACAAGGATTTATCAAGTATGACTATATTATTGTCTTTATCAATGCTAAAACTACTTGGTGAAATAAATTCACCAGGACCTTGTCCAGCTCGACCAATTGACTTTAAATATGTTCCAGAGTCGTCAAATATTTGTAAAGACCTGCTCCCTTGGTTTAATATGTAAAAATTATTGTCAGAATCGGATTCGGTTTCCGAACCTCTAAATATTGCTGGGCTGTTGGGCATCAAATCATATACATGATGATATTTTATTTCTTTAATTTTTAAACTGTCATTAGACCTTATTGCGCCATTTGATCTAGTAAAATAATAGGAATCGAATTCTTTTTTACAGCCAAAGAATAAAACAAAAGCAATAATAAAAAGAATCCAATTCCTGTGATAATTCATGATATTACGCAGGGTTACAGTCTAATACTTGAGAGTCTTCTAACATTTCGGCATCGTCATGACATGAACATACAGCCCACAGCCCTCCAACTTCTCCATCTGAACAATTACAGTGACCTCCTGCCATTTCACATGTCACCCCTTCTCCATCTGGACAATATCCAGTGCACTCAGCAAAGGCATATGCATTATTAATATTTACAGATAAGGCTATAACTACTGATAAAGCCATTATACCAGTAAAATAGAATATTATATCAAATAAACTGATATAGTAAAAACAAAGATGAATAATATAAGTTTGCTATATTTCAATAGTCTGCTTTTTAGTTTTTATAACAAAAGATACTTGAAGTAAAAATGTTACATTTTTTTTCTCGTTCCCAACTATCAGGTCCCAATACCAAAAAAACATGGGGTAAATAACCGCCAAATAACACGGAGTGAAACGCAGATGATACTGATTAAGTGGATGATCGCGGAGAAGAAGTATTAATCAATCTGCCACGATTTCTGGAATATTTTCCTATAATACCGCATGAAAATTGTAGCTTATAAGATCTTATTAAAAAAATACCTTTTTGTGGATTTTGGAGTTCTACTATTATTGATCACAATTCCTTTTTTTTCAAACCCGGATTCGAATTCCTCAAACATACAGCGAGCAATTTTTTATAGCGGGTTCATTACCCCGGTGATTACCTATCTCGAAATTAAGAAAAGTCACCAGCTCCCCTTTTTTAATAATTTGAATGTTTCACTGTTCCCCACTTACTCAGTATTACTCTTGCTAAAAATCTTGATTTCTTTAAGTCTTGCAATCTATGTCTGAATTGATCTTAGATAGCATATTCTTTCATTACCCTGAACTCGAGGTACTTCGAGGAGTGTATCTTGAAGTAAAGAAAGCTGAAGTTACTTGTCTGGTGGGAAGGAATGGGACCGGAAAGAGCACATTGTTTAAAATTGCTGCCGGGCAACTTCAGGCCAACAGCGGACTTACTATTATTAATGAGAAAAGACTTTACAAAACATCAAAAAAAGAGCGGTTTGAATATCTTGCTTACCTTCCCCAGAAACCACTCTTACCTCGTTCTCTGCCAATAAAAGACCTCATTGAAAACAAGGCTATACAAGAAGATGATTTTTTGCAGCAGGTATCCAGAAACAAGATCAGAAATCTATCGACTGGCGAGTGTCGGTATGTTGAATTTAAATTTGTGCTTGGCTTAAATAGGGATTTTTTAATGCTCGACGAACCCTTCACAGGATTAGCTCCGGTAATGATAGAAAAGATGATCCATGATCTTCAAAAAGCAAAGAAAAGTGGTAAAGGCATTCTAATCTCCGACCATTATATGAGATACATCGTAGAAGTTGGAGACTCTTTTCATCTGCTGGAGAATGGGCAGATCAAGCCAATACCATCAAAGTCATAATACAGAACCTACTTTCTCAATCTTTTTTCTTAGATCGATTTTTTCTCTTTTGATCTGAGCCTGGCTTATTGATAAATATTGGTTCCCGCCAGTCATTGACTTTGTGTTTTAACATCATATAGTATACCACCAAGAATAGAAGTGGGATAAACAAAAGGATATTAGCTAAATAAAACACTGGCTTTATCAGATAAATGATCACGATTGGTACTACAAATATCACACAAAAACCCATTAGCCAACCATAACGCTTTAGCTTAAATAGTGACCACAAAATAATTGGGGTAGCAAATATAGCCAGAATAATACCTCCCCTCGCCAAGGAATCCGGGAATAGGTACGCTGGCGTTGGAGCTACATCCCCCATTTTAAAGTTGAGATATTTTTCCAACCTATCTAAGTGCCGATTGTATTTAAACTTAAGCGCCATACCACAAACTACTAATAGCACTGACCTTAACAAAATGAAACAAAAGTTATCGCTTTCAGCCACTTCTAAATTGTTATTCCAGTCAAAAAAATTTAAAACTATATCCTATTCTCCCTCGTCTTACCTTCAGAATGAACACGGGACAGAACGACGACATGGAAGACGCACAACTGGTACAGGATTTTCGTGGTGGAAATCACCAGGCTTTTAATACGCTGGTTTCACGATGGCAAGATCGCATCCATCATTTTGCGTACCGATTTTTTGCGAGTTCCGATGACGCCGCCGAGATCACCCAAAAGACCTTCATCAAAGCCTACCATAAACTGGATACGCTGGATGATGTGGAAAAATTTGGCTCGTGGCTGTACACCATCGCCAATAACCTTTGTCTCGATGAATTGAAACGCGTGGGCCGAAAAAGAGCTACTTCCTACGAAGCGCTCAAAACAGCCCCGCAAACTGAAACCGCCACTTCCGCTGATGGACAAATCCTGCGCAACGAAGGACTCGTGCTTTTGCATAAAGCGCTCCTTCAGTTGCCGGTTGACCAACGCGTGGTGGTGATCATGAAAGAATATGAAGGACTGAAATTTCGGGAAATCGCCGAGATTTTAGACGAATCTGAAAACACAATAAAGTCAAGATTGTATTACGGGTTGAGCTCCCTCAAAAAGACGTTCGACTCCTGGAATATCAACAAAGAGGTGTTTGATTATGAATAAAGAAACCGCCCGATCGCTCTTCATGGATTACCTGTATGATGAACTGGAGCCCGGTCAACGAAAAGAATTAGAACAATTTTTAGCCAACCATCCTGATCTGCAAAAAGAACTGGAAGAGCTTGGAGATGTACGAAGCATGCTGCAGCATCTTCCGGTACAAGATCCCGCCGAACAATTGGTAATAGTGGAACCCGATAAATCCGGATTTCAGGATTGGTGGAATGAATTTATTAATAGCTGGATTCCGCAAAGCAAGATCGTCCGCGCCGGTTTTACGATGGCATCGCTGCTCATTTTATTTGTGATGCTGGGCGCATTCACCCAACTGAATATTTCCATCAATGACAATGGCTTTCAGTTAGCTTTTGGTGAACCAAAGGAACCGGTTCAACAAGGATATACCACCGAGCAAGTAGAATATTTGCTAGAGCAAGTCCGGCAGGAAAATGCAGCAATGGTGGCCGAAGCGGTTCAAGCCGTACAAGAAAACCAGGATCAGAAACTGGAGCAAACGCTCGTGAATTTCGCGGATTACATAGAGCAGCAAAGACGAAACGACCTGCAAATGATCAGCTCCGGGCTCAACGACATGGAAGAAACATACTACACCCGATTCAGGCAGACCGATCAGGTTTTAGGCGACCTCATACAAACCGTAAGCCGAAATTAATTTTAGGAACCTATTATGAAAACACTGAAGAACACCTTATTAATTGGGTTGGTTATGCTTTTGCTATCTCCCCTTTCCCAAGCCCAGGATTTTGATACGGACCGCATGAACCGAGATATCAAGATCATGGAACGGGTTTTAGATGATATCTTTAAGACAAATGCACCCTCCAAGATCCGGGAACGATCTTTTCAGGTATTTGCACCAGGTACCTCATCCTCCAGAACAACAGGCACGTACATTCCCGGGTATGGCGTGATCTTTAAGATTCCCGCTATCACAAGTTCAGCCTTCACTACTATCCGGATAAATAATATTGAGGATGATACTGAACTCACCTTTTACTACGATGATGAAGAAGGCGAGGCCAAAGAAGTCACGGAAGAAACGATCACAAACCGCATAATTGAGTTTTTGCAGGACTATGCTGTTAATATTGGTCAGCTTAAACCAAGTGAAAATATTAAGGTTGTCTATGGCATGAAAGGTAACTCCAACCAGGCGCAAGCTTTTATTATCTCCCAGCTAAGAGATGATGAGAAAGAACGCGTTGAAAAGAAGCCAATCCCAAGAGTATCTGTAATTACCAAAAAGAAAGACCTGGATGATTATCGACTTCAAAAAATTTCTTCCGGGCAGTTCAGTAACCGTCTTACTATCCAAGAACCGGAATCACCGGAAATTTTAGACTTGAAAGTGATGTCTAACATCTTTCAAACGGCATTTGAAAGTGAACATAAACTTGCACTCATAAACAAAGATCCTTCAGAAGCGTTTCGGTTGATGGGCGATGTTGCTTACGAAAAACTGGAAGGTTTTGGCGTCATATTCTCCTTTAATGCCCGCTACGCTGATAATTCAAGAGCCACCTATTTTGAACTGCGAGAAATAGGATTTCCAGAACCTGGTGATTCCGTTCAAGAGCTGCGTGTAATGAGTGATTCTGCCAGAAAACAAGCCATCATTGATAGAACCAAAAAGGTTGAAGATCGAGCTACAGGTGCTTACAACGAATTTAAAGACCAACTTCGTCAATACCTGGTTGACTATGGTCGTACACTGAGATCTGTTGAATCCGATAAAGCCATTCTGGTTTCTGTGGATATTACATCTTTAAGTGTACAGTCTTTGCCTGATCGTTTAGACCTGAAAATTAGTAAGTCTACCCTTGAAGATTTTGATGCCGGAAAAATTTCACGGGAGGAAGCCATAAATGCTGTAACCCTCACCGAATACTAAAGTGTAACTAATATCCTATCCAATTAGCCGCTTCGGACATGGGTTGAAACTTCATCGATCCAACCTCCGGGGCGGCTTTTTTTGTTTTGGGGTGATGGTTTTTGGGTGTTACGATGTTATGAGATGCTCAGGCAAAACCATAACACCGTAACACCATCGCACTGTAACACTATAGAATAAACTCACAGTCCTTCTTTAAAGCCTCATCCAGTATTTGGTCGTATTCTTCAGCTTCAATTTCAATGCAACCAAACTGAGCCAGGTGTTCGGTGTAGAATTGGGTATCCCAGAGCAGAAAGCTATTCTTTTGCAGGATCTCGTGGCAATAATACAGCGCTACTTTATCCGCCCACTTTTCTTTTTTAAACATGCTTTCTCCGAAAAAGGCGGCTTTTAATTTCACCCCGTACAAACCACCAACCAGTTTTCCTTCCCTATAGCATTCCACACTGCACGCATTTCCATGCTGATGGAGAACATCGTAAGAGTTGATGATAAGATCATTGATCCAGGTCGAATCCCGGTTCGCACATTGCTTGACGACTTCCCGAAAGTTGGAGTTCACTTTTACCTCAAACCGCTTTTGACGAATAATTCTAGCCAGATTTTCCGACGTATGAAATTTTCCGATGGGAATGATGCCTCGTTTCCGGGCGGTGTACCAGTTTACATCCTCAGCATTTTTGTGCTCGGCCATCGGAAAAATTCCCTGGGCGTAAGCTTCGAGTAAATTTTCTGGCGGAAGAATACGCATAGCTAAAGTTAGTGCGATGGTGCTTTAGTGTTGCGGTGTTATGGTATGCTTTGGCAACAACCATAACACCGTAACACATTCGCTCTGTAACACTTTTTAAAATTCACAATAAAACATCCCGCCGCTTCCAATTGGAGATCCCGGAGGGGGCGCCGGAGCGTCTTCAGTTTCAAAATCTTCAGGATCAGTCAAAAACTTCCCGATCGTGTAAACTGCATAGCGACTATCCGCATCATCTTTACCAGATAGTTTCGATTGCAGGTCCGTCAGTTTTTTATGGGTGATGGCTTTGGTCAACGGGTTTGCATCTCGGTCAGCGGCCAGCTCGATCATGTTTTTCAGAACTACATGATTGACCACACGCTGAACCGATCCTAAATAACCATTCGGTACTTTCTTATCCCAACTGGCTTTGATGAGTTCATTCAACACATTTTCCAAACTCAGGTTATTATCACGAGCGCCATATTCTACCAGACGATTGGCGCGTTCTGCATTAAGAATTAAACTTACGGGAATATCGGCCGCCGTTTCTGCGATACCTAATGCATCCAAAGCCGGACCGGTATTCCCATTAAACAACTCTCGCGAATAGCCTAATGCTGAGGGGCGCGGCGGAATCAAGTCCAACAGGTTTTCTGGAACTGCAAGTACTTCCGGATCGATCGCCTTCAACATTTCACTCAACGCTTTCTGTTGGGTTGATTTCGCTACGACCTTCGGCGCAGGTAAGTTATCGCCCTTCAAATTATAACTGTAATCCAGTCCACCAATGAGCTTCACAGTTCCTTCTAATTGATAGCGGTGGAAAAAATACATGGGCACCAGCACATCTTCCAACTCCGCCATAGCTTTACCGGATTTGAGATTCGCTTTTCCAAAATTCTCCAACGCTTTTTTTCTGATGTCCAAAATCGTCGATAATTGAGAGGCGGGGTCTGCTCCAAAATCCCAAAGGTGAGCATCAGGGTGGGCGCCGCTCTGGGGTCGAGCATCTGCATCGGAAATGTATTTTAGTCCGGATGCATATGCAGATTCTAAAATTTCATCGAGTGCTTCTTCTTCATTCGTTTCTTCAGGAAAGTCCTGATACCCATATGTCACGGCCACTTTATCCCATTCTCCAATGCCTACATCGTATGGATTTGAAAGATCGATCTCGCCATCCACCAACTTTGGTTGCGGGTGTGGGTAATCCATTACCGAAGCATCACCAATCGTACTTGCCGCAAAGTTGTGGGCAATTCCTAACGTGTGCCCTACTTCGTGTGCCGAAAGCTGACGAATACGAGCCAGGGCCATCTCCTGCATAGTTATATTTTCTGCAGATTCATCTCCGTAAGGAGCCAACAATCCAACTGCGATCAGATAATCTTGTCGAACGCGGAGTGAACCGAGAGACACATGTCCTTTAATAATCTCCCCGGTGCGTGGATCAGTAACCGAAGAACCATACGACCATCCCCGTGTTGAGCGATGCACCCATTGAATCACATTATATCTGACATCCAGCGGATGCGCATTTTCGGGGAGTACCTTCACGATAAACGCATTTTTAAAGCCGGCTGCTTCAAACGCTTGATTCCACCAGCGAGCGCCATCCAGCAAGGCACTTCTCACCGGCTCCGGGGTTCCATTATCCAAGTAATACACGATCGGTTCTACCGGCTCGCTCATTTCCGCTTCGGGATTCTTCTTTTCCAGACGATGACGTGCAATAAACCGCTTGGTCAGGTCTTCACTAATCGGCGTTCCATAATCCTGATATGAGATACCAAAATACCCGGCTCTTGGATCCATTTTTCGGGGCTCGAAGTTATCATCGGGAAGCTCAACAAACGAATGGTGCTGCCGAACGGTAAGTGCCTCGGGAGTCGGGACTACGGAACGCACATATCCGCCCGGATTGCTTCCTGCAAAGGTTAATGTGGCTTCAAATTCTGTGTTTTTGGGGAAGTTGATCGTTCCCTCTTTATACAAAGCAGAGCGACTTTTATCTAAACTATAGGAGCCCTGATTAGATCGCTGTAAGGTATTAGAAACACCATGTGCGTCCCGAAGCAGAAAGTCTGTTAGGTCGATCAATACTTTACCATCTTCTTCGGCGGCCACTTCAAAACCGGCAATCACGGAAGAAGCAAAAGCTTCCCGGACTGATTTCTTTTCCAATTCATTATCGGTTTCTGCGCGATAGCTGTAATTGGGTTGAACCATTAGAATTTTAGGTCCGCGCCGTTCAAAATACACCACACGGGTGTCGCCCAATTGACCTCGATCCAGCCCGATATCATTGGAACCCACCCCGGCCGTCAGTGAATTCACATACAAAAATTCGGTATCAAGCTTGTCGACTTCCAGCCATAGCTGATCTTTGGAGGCATCATAGTAATAATCGAAATAACCTTCGGTTTTGGTGAGCCCGTCTGTTTTTTCGGAGATGGATGGGAGTTGGGCTGCGGCTTGCATCGAAACAAAAGCCATCAGCAGAAATAGTATCGCTCTTTTCATAATGTAGAAGTTGCCCCGAATACTCGGGATGAATGTTGGATTAAGAATGCGGTTCCTAATATGCGAAAGTAGAAGCGATAAGAAAAGCAAGAACCACAGAGAACACGGAGATTGGAAAGCGTAGTTTGTAAAAATTATTATCTCTCCGCGCCACTCTGAGAGCCCGGTATTTTAATGCTTGTATTCTTTGAATTCTCCGGCTTTTAATCTCTTGAAGTAATCCTTGGAGGCAGCCCGCACTTTTGGTGAAAGCAAGAGTGCTGAAATCATGGTTGGTACGGCCATTAGTGCAAACATGCCATCAATGAGGTTGATCACAGCATCCAGTGAAGCTACGGCTCCAAATATAATGGAGAATACATAAAAGTAATTGTAGAGGTGTTGCTTATCTGCTCCGATTAAAAAACCCAGACACTTTGATCCATAATAAGAATAGGAAAGCATGGAGCTTACACTAAAAGTAAATACTGAGATCATCAACAAATAGGTTCCGAAAGTAGGCAGAGCTTCATTGAAGGCATTCAAGGTGAGCGTAACTCCGTTGGCTTCAGTGGTTTGCCATACGCCGGTTACCAAAATTGCGAGGGCGGTCATCGTACATACAATGAGTGTATCAATGGCAGGTTCCATCATAGCCACCAATCCTTCTCGTACGGGTTCTTTGGTTTTAGAGGCTCCGTGCGCCAGCGACTCGGTTCCAATACCTGCCTCATTCGAAAAGGCTGCACGTTGCACCCCTATAATGATCAGCTGTCCAACAGCCCCACCCATTACGGCTTTTCCTGTAAAGGCGTCACTAACGATCAATCCTAAATAATACGGCACATCAGTGATATGCACAGCCAAAATAAATAGCACTGAGACGAAATAGATCACAACCATGGCGGGCACCAGCTTCGAGGCTACTTTCCCGATCTTAGTGATACCTCCAAAGATTACCAGCGATACCAATCCTACCAACACAATTCCGGTGATCAGGTTTCCGGTAAAAGCAGCATCCGCCTCCACCCATCCGTTTGGGATGTATATAAAATCTCTTAAAATCTGAACGAGCTGATTGGTTTGAAATATGGGTAACGGTCCAAATAAACCGGCCATAGCAAACAAATAGGCCAAAGGTATCCATTTGCTGCTGAGTCCTTCGCGAATCACATACATCGGTCCGCCCTGAATCTTGCCTTCGGTGTCTTCACCGCGATACATAATAGACAAGGTACAGGTAAAGAATTTGGTTGCCATTCCTACAATGGCACTCATCCACATCCAGAACAAAGCGCCGGGACCTCCCATAAAAATTGCCACAGCAACCCCACTGATATTTCCCATTCCTACCGTTGAAGCGAGCGCAGTAGAAAGTGCCTCAAAGTGATTGATGTCGCCGGGGTCATCCGGATTGTCATACTTTCCCCGTACCAGGTCAATGGCGTGAAAGAAAAATTTAAAAGGAGTGAAACCGGAGTAGATCAGAAACCAAAGTCCGCCCCCCACCAACAAAATGACGAGTGGGTATCCCCACATAAATGAGGAAAAAGCTGCAAGAAATTCTTCGAGTAGTGCCAGGGTATTGTCCGTTAATTGCGATTAAGCGTTGAAACTAACCAACGGAAGCCTAATTTTCTAATGTGCGAAGAAAAAAGATGAAATCAGTTACCGGAGGGGTTACACCAGATTGCCTTAACAAACTGGCAATCTGAGCCCGGTGATGCTGCCCGTGAATGACCACATGCATCAAAATTTCCTGCACAGAATTTTGGAATGAATCCCCTTTTGAGTTTTGATATTGAATGACTTCATCCTTTTTGGAGATTAACTGCCAGAGCAATTCCAGATTTTCATTCAGCAGCTTTTCCATTTCTTTTACGGAAAGATCCGGCCAAATTTCGGGCGGGGTTGGTTGTTCCTGGATTCGGTTCACCCAAACACGCTGAGCTGTCAACAAATGGCTGAATAATCGCTCTGTTTCTTTTTGTTCTTCTGAAGAAGGCAGCTTTTTCAGCGCTTCAAAAATTCGGTCATTTGCCCACTTATCGTATTCAAAAAGCTGTTTAAAATCCATTATCCAATGCCGTAAAACTTAGAAATGCCATTGATCACAAACTGTACTCCAATAGCCAACACAATAAATCCCATCATTCGGGTGATCACAGACATCCCGGAACTCCCAATATATTTCACCAACTTGGGAGATACACGTAAAATCAGGTAAGCTAAAAATGCGGTGGCAAGAACTGCTGCGCCATTAACTATATAATCTGTAACGCCTTGCGCCTCAGATCCAAAACCAATCACCACCGCAATACTTCCCGGTCCTGAAAGCAGGGGCATGGCTAACGGACTGAAGGATACATCCTCTTTTTCTTTTGCGGCTTCCTGATCTTTTTTGGTAAGCTTTTTTCCACCGTTTTGGGGACTTAACATAGAGAAACCCGAGCGCACGATCACCAATCCCCCTGCAATTTGTATTCCCGGAAGGCTGATTCCAAAAAAGCTGAGGATGTACGTTCCAATGAGCAAAAAGATGATCAACACAAAGAACATGTAGGTACTCGCCTTTCTGGCCGTGCGAATTTTCTCGCTGTCAGTGTGATCTTCCATCAACGAAAGATAGATCGGCATGGCTGCAAATGGATTCACCACCGAAAACAAAGATGAAAAGCTGGCGGCGAAAAGCCCAAGAGCACTCATAAATAAAGTTGAAAAGGGAATGATGTCGTTAAAAAATTCTTCCATAGCGCTTCAAAGATACACAGCTTTAGGGGAATTTTAATAAGATGTTTTTACTTAAAACAAAGCGTAACTTTAAGACACATTATTTTCAGATTACACGCACTAAATTCTATTGATATGAGCTCTGTTGGAACAATTGCAGATCAAATTATTTCAGAAACCAAAACCATTCTTAAAAAGGATATTACCCGCGATGAAAAACTGTTTTCTATCTGCGAGCTTTTGGCTGATGAAGTGGATACGTTCGATTGGGTAGGATTTTATTTCACAGATCCTGATGGAAAAAAGGAACTTGTACTCGGACCTTTTGTGGGTGAACCGACAGATCATACACGTATTCCGTTTGGGCGGGGCATTTGCGGACAAGTTGCCGTGAGCCACAAAACTTTCGTTTCGCAGAATGTGCATGAAGAGGATAATTACATCGCTTGCAGCATGGATGTGCAATCTGAGATCGTGGTTCCTATCATGAAAAATGGCGAGTTTGTGGCCCAGATCGATATCGACTCCAACACCAGGGATTCTATCACAGGGGAGCAGCGAAAACTACTTGAAGAAATCGCCCTATTGCTTGAGTCAGAGTTCTAAGATTTTGCCTGTTGCTGTTATTAGCTTGGCAGTAGAGCAAAAGGTTCCTGACGCTCGCCAGGAATCTCATCTAAGGTAAAGATCGCAATACCTTTCATTCTAAATTTTTGAACCGATCCTTCTTTCAGTCCGGAGTCTTCCATCACTAAAATTCCATTTCCGCCCAAGACCAGCGCTTCAGCCTTGAGTTTTGAAATTAAAGCTTCTTTATCAGCTTGATCTCCCGTTGCTTCAACTTCAACAGATACGGTTGCAAGTTCAAGATACTCTCCTTTAATATCATCGGTTTTATCATACACCGAGATATTTGATCCATTTTCCGGCAATACGGTAAACACATCCGATTGAGCCAGGTCACGAACATAGGTAGTTGAGGAATGGTTTACGGTTTTCACACATGCCGATAATAACATTCCGGTTCCAATAACAGTACTTATAAAAAGGGTTTTAAAGTGTTTCATCTCTCTGCTCCCATTGGTTAATTAATTTGAGAACAGCTCTACGCTAAATTATCAGATCAGTTGCGAGTAAAGACTCTTTTTTATGAAGCCGGTTCGTAAAATTTTGTTTACGATCACGAACTTTCTCATTTCTCCGAAAGCACATCCGGGCATTTAAAATCCTTCACCGTCCGGATATCATACATTTCATTGGCATACAAATTTCTGTCATAGTCGAGCTTTACCCATTCATGATACCAGTTTTGTCTCACCCATCCTTTTAACATTAAATAGTACAGATTTGATGCTCCCTCAACATCAACAAATGCTTGTAACCCGGATGATGTCAGCAGCTCCGCAAGTTTGTTCTGAAGCTGCCAGGTTTCTAAACTATCGCAGCGCACAAACTTCACGCCATTAGTAACGCCTTGAAAAGTACTTGTTGGCCTTGGTTCCTTAAACCATTCACTTATTCTTTCAGCCTCTCTCGAAAGCTGAAGTATTCTATTTGACAGCGTATCGTTTGCGTACGTATGCGGATTCTTGTGATCATATTCCCGGTAGTAATTTCCTAATCGCATTTGGGTAAATACTTGCCAGTTTTTCGACTTCTCATTTTCCTCCATAGAATTCCCTGGCTCATTTTTTGATCCCGGTATTTGCCAGAAATCCACACTCTCAAAGCGTTGATATACGTTTTCCCAGTCCAGCTTCTCTTTAAATTCCGGAATACAATATCCGTATCCCCCCGTCTCATGAAAAGAAGTACAAACCCCCTCCAAAATTTGCATCATCCTGGGTTGAAGATATACGGTTTCGTGATCTGTCCGCACCGTATCGCGCGGCCAATACAGAATGGCGGCCCCCTCAACATTTTTTCGATTTTTTGTGATCTTGAAGATATGACTGGGGTAAAGATCCGAGATCAGCCAAAGCCTGAGCTCCTCGTATTTATCCTTTTGTTTAAGATCTGACCTAGTATCATCCCAGCCGGCATCTCTCACAATTTCTTCCGGAAACTCATCAGATTCTGCCGGTGCTGATTCTATTTCCAGATCCACATAATCCGTTCCTGTTAGCTTGTGCGTTGTATTACACCCAACCAGCAGCAACCCCAAAACTATAATTATACCCCTTACCATTATTCCGTGAAAACGAATATTTGTTTAGTTACTTAGAAAGTATCGCTAAATCTGAAATATGTAGATTGATACTATGATTTACCCTCAATCCAAAAATACCATCATTTTGCATTCCTTCTGCTGAAATGGAAGAAACTTCTTCCCCATTGATCCTAAATGAGACTCGGCCTTCTTGCACCGAAACTTCAAGAGCATTCATAACAGAAGAAGTTTCCGGATCATCATAAACCACGACGGCTTCAGAAGGAGTCCATTCTTTTATCATTTCCGTGGTATCTCCCACTCTCTTTTTGATCAAAAAGTCACCGGTATTTCGAATCAAAAAGTAGTAGTAGAATTGGTCTGCAGAGTCCAGGTCTCTGCCTCCCCAAAATAAACCAAAGGCTTCCCGGTTTCTCTCGCCGGGATCGAATAGATGAAGGTCTGCCTTGATAGTAAAATCCCCTGCTGCGGTGTTAGCAGGATGATAAAAGATCCCGGCCGGACCAGTGGTTATGTGCCAGCCCGGCGTCATATTCACAAAATAGATATCCGCAGAATCAGGGTCCGAGCCAATTACTACCTCATCAGAAGGCCGGTCCAGGCGAACGTTCCAGCCTTCAGGTACTTCTAAATTTTCTCCCTGTGGCTGATTGGCATTCGGCCGGTCTTGCCCCATCACTGAATGAAACAGCCCAAACGCGATAATAAGAGTTCCTACGAAACGAATTGATACCTTCATCATTTGCCCCATTTTAAGCGTTGTATTTCGGCTATTATACAATAATTGAAGCAAAGGGAGAAATTAAGCCCTTCCATTTTTCATGTTCCCCTCACATTTAATTACTTAATTGAAACCTTTCCTTAAAAACACTCTTTTATAATTTTTTGCTTATCTCTTTTTTCCTTGATCTTTAACCCTCAAAGTAGTAGAATGTGTAAGGTTGTTTAAGGTTAACAAATGTATAAATTATGAGTGAATATTTAAGTATCAGTGAAGCTGCAGAAAAATTAGGGGTTAGTAAAGAAACTCTTCGGAGATGGGATAAAAGTGGAAAATTTAAAAGTCACCGTCACCCAATTAACAATTACAGGGTTTATACAGTAACGCAAATTAAAAATCTAGTCAATGAAGTTGAAACTGAATATATAACAACTCTTCCAAAAAGAGAGCTTCCAGATCCTTTTTTTGAAACTAATTTTGGAAAATTATACAATATTGATTGTAACATCTTATTTGAAAGTCTGAAGCCTAATTCTGTAGACCTGATTTTTGCAGATCCTCCTTATAATATAAAAAAAGCTGAATGGGACACTTTCTCATCTCAAAAAGAATACGTTGAATGGTCAATGGAGTGGATTGAAAAAGCAGAGAGTGTTCTGAAAGAAAATGGTTCTATCTACATTTGTGGATTTTCTGAAATTCTAGCTGACATAAAATGGAGTGCATCAAAACTTTTTAAAGGTTGCAAATGGCTGGTCTGGTTTTATAGAAATAAGGCGAACCTGGGAAAAGACTGGGGGCGTTCGCATGAAAGTATCTTACACTTCAGAAAATCTAAAAATTTCAAATTCGATCAAGATCCCATTAGAATCCCCTATAATAAACACACTCTAAAATATCCTAAAAGAAAACAAGCTGATTCTTCTCAGTATTCAAACGGTAATGGAAAAAAATATGTGTGGGAGCCCCATCCTTTAGGAGCTAAGCCCAAGGACGTAATTGAAATACCAACTCTTTCAAATGGTTCTTGGGAACGGTATGATCATGAAACACAAAAACCTGTGGAACTCCTAAAAAGAATTATACTTTCGTCTTCAGAAGAAGATGATTTAGTTTTAGATCCATTTGGCGGCTCGGGAACAACCTTTGCTGTTGCAGAGGCTTTAAACAGGAAATGGATCGGCTCTGAGTTAAAAAAAGAATATTGTAATATTATTAAATCTCGTGTTTCCGATAATGAGCATATTTCACGAATCAGAAACGGGGATGATGACAAAGATGCCCGACAAAGACGACTTGAGTTAAGAGGCTAATAGTTGCCAAACATGCTTTGTGAGTAATTCAGAAAATTGATGTAAATGTCTGCTATGTGGTTCTTTCTCTGCTTGAGGGGGTGAATCCAAATAATAGACACCTTCCAACTCAGTTAAAAAATTAGTGTAAACCATAAATGTACCAGAGACAAGTGTAAAAGAAACATTGTTGGATTTCTTTCTTTGAACATCATTTAAGAAAATGCCTATCACTTTTACGCTATGCCCAACAAATTTAGTTAGTAACATTTTATCAATAAAAATTTTTCCCATCCTATCCTTTGATGAAGTTTTCACAGAAACTACAATCTCATTTTCATCAATATTTGTAGATGAAGATCTTATTTTTTTATAGGGTGATAAAATCAAATCGTTCTCACATTTATACGTTTTTGTCTTTCCCTCTTGCTCATAAGGAATCTTCAAAACAACTTTTTTATTAGTAATTCCAATTTCTGTGAAAATACACTTCATCAATTCTTCTAGCCTATTCCCTATGTGCTTTCTTGCACTATTAGCATTAATAAGCAAATCCATACCACAGCCCAGTGATTGCTGAATTGTATATAAAACAGAGTCTATTTCCTCTAAAGAAGATTTACTAAAATCATTCTCAGTGCGATTTTTCTTCAGTAAAGCTACTGATTGCATGAAGCTCTTGTATTTTTCTTCAAATTCAGATGGATCACTTATAAAAAGCTTTTCATTGATAGGCCTTAAAAATTTTGTACTTCCCGCACTTGTTGATTTATGGATTACATAATGGTCTTTCCTTTTAGATTCTGAAATCACATTTGGCATATAGGATAGAACGCGTTTAGCCGTATCAAAAAATTCATCAATATTCTTCTTCCCTTTTTTTAAATCACTAGCTAAGTCCAATTTCTCTATAAATTTTTCAACTGGTTGATAGTTAGCTCCAATTATAACTCATAAAATTATTTAATCACAACCAATCCACAATATCATCTTTGCGCTCCACATCCACATATTTTTCGAAGATCTCATGCAAATTGGAATCTCGCTGCAGCTCTTTTCGGCTTATGGAATCGAGGTAAGCCTTGATGTATCCGTTGTGCAAAATGGCAATATCATCACACAGATTTTCAACCACTTCCAGGATGTGGCTGGTGACAATAATGGTAACACCCCGTTGTTTTAAGCGCCGGATAATGGTCTTCATCCGCTCAATGGAAATCACATCTACCGCCTCAAAAGGTTCATCAAGCAGAAGCAGTTTAGGCTGAACCAGGACGGAAGTCACAAAAGCCAGCTTTTTTCGGCTACCGGCTGAGAGCTTGTTGACCTTGATCTTTGCATAGTCTTTGATGTCGAAATAATCCATGAGCGAGTATGCCTTTTCGATCAGGCCCTCCTTTTCTACTTCATAGATCTCGCAAACATACTCTATAAACTCAAGGCTGCTGAACTGCTCAAATAAAAGCGGCGGCTGTAAAACCGATGAAATAAGTTTTTTGATCTCAAGCTCATTTTCAGGAGCCAGCTTCATTCCGTGTATCTTTACTTCCCCTTTTTCAAAACTCAGTAATCCCGTGAGTACCCCGATAAGCGTACTCTTGCCTGCTCCATTGGGGCCTATCAATCCAAAAATGTTACCCGGCGGAATATCCAGCTCAAGGTTCCTTAGTACCGGCTCTTCTTCGTAACTCTTAACCAGGTTTCTGATCTCTACAGCTCGTTCCATAATCTCATTAATACGCGGTTTTTAAAAAGGTTTACCAACACATCCATATGCTGCCACAGGTATACTCCCATGATCACAATTACTGTGCCCATGATGGTGAGCCGATACCATTCCAACCCGTTTAAAGGAACAAATACAAAATATCCCATCGTAAAGATCAGGAATGAGATCGCGAATGTTACTTTCTGAGGGATGATAGGGTGCTTATAACTAAATGAAGAATAGCTCGCTTTTTTATACTGAAAGTAAGAACTCCACACAAACAGCAGCATGAACATGAGGAAGAAAAACGTATTGGCTACAAAAATTTCAAGGGCTGAACCGATCTCCGGTATCACCAATAATTCGAAGATCGTGATCAAATAAAACACCAGCAGTGGCAAGATGATAACCCCCAGAAACCGTTCTTTCAATTGCTTCTCAAGCCCGATGGGAAATTGCAAGTGAAGCAGAAATTCCCGGTTCTCATAGCCATACATATTAGCCATCCCCATAGCCAATAAAGCAACCGGAATTCCGGCCAGAATTGTAGGGATCAAAATAGTTTGGGCGATCTCATACTCCACATTCATTAGCAGCGGCACATACACAATAGGGATAATGGTTAGCGTAAGTACTTGCAGGCGGTTGTACGGATGCTTCATCACGTAGTAATAATATTTACCGGCATTTCTGCCAAGTACCTTTCGCAGAAATCTCCACAAACCACCCTGCTCTTCTTCGGCTTTTTTAAGCCCGGGATTCAACAGCCCTTCTTTGGTTTTGTTAAAGTGATCAATCACCAGTAACCCTACCAAAATGGATGAGAAAAGGAATATGATTCCCGCATTCATCCATCCGTAATGTACCGTTACGGTTTGAATGAGCATTCCGCCCGGTAGCCACGAAAGAAACTCATTCACTGTTTCAACCTGGGGAATGAGCTCGGCAAAAATCCGGCTCGAATTAGATGCAAAGAGCGATACAAACTGAAACAACACAAAAACGAGAATCAGAAAGCCAACTACCACCGCTATAAATCGTTTTTCAACGACACGAATGAATCGGTTTTTGATGGAATATATCAATACGTAATTCAGCGCCACTGCTGAAATAGCTACGGGAATCTGGAAGGCATAATCCACTTGAATCAACAGAAAAATCAGCCACGTGAAGTTGTAGATAATATTGACCGGGTGACAGAAGCCAATAATGGTCAAATATTTAGCAAGACGTTTAAGTGGAAATCCGAAACCAAGCAGTTTTCGGTTTTCCTCTATGTTCATGAGCCGCATGTTGGTAAAAGAAAAATGCATCACCCAAAAAGCATTCCCAAAAACCATCAAAATGAACGTATAAATATCCGGAGTAAGCCAGGGAAGCTCCATTGTCATCCACGGATTGCTGTCCATCATCACAACCACAATGGCGGTTCCGGCAAGATTTACCAGCATGATCCCCAAAAACATGATATACCCAATAGTCAACAATAGCTGAAAACGGTTCAGGTTGGAGATAAAAATTCTCCAGTTCAATGTGAGCAGCCGGTAGAACAAACGATCTGATTTAAGTGATTAATTGATTAATTGAAAGCGTGATTAAGTACTATTTACAAGCCGGTAAACGCCTTAAGCGATATAGTATTGAGGAGGAACCAAAAATCCCAATTAGGTTTAAATATTTTAGACTGTATTATTCTTTCTCCAGAAATGTACATTCGAGATAAAATAGCTCTTGGTTTTCCACCTTACAGAGGTTAGATCATTCAATGACAAATTCAATATTAGAGATTACCTCGAATCCAGATTAAAAACATTAGCAACACACTCTATCACTTCATTCCTTGACTACGCTATCACTTAATCACTCAAATAATCCTTCAAAAAACGGCCGGTGTGACTCTCCTCATTTTTCATAATGTCCTCAGGAGTTCCTTCACCGATCACGGTTCCTCCCCCAAATCCACCTTCGGGACCCAGATCAATTACCCAATCCGCACATTTTATGATATCAAGATTGTGTTCGATAATGATCACTGAATGACCCTGATTCACCAGTTCGTTAAAAGAATCCAGAAGTTTGGCTACGTCTTCGAAATGGAGGCCGGTCGTTGGCTCATCAAAGAAATAGAGCGTGTGGTCGGTAGATGTTTTTGACAGAAATTTCGCCAGTTTCACGCGCTGAGCTTCCCCACCGGAAAGGGTTGTTGCACTTTGGCCGAGTTGCAGATATCCGAGTCCCACATCTTCCAATGGCTGTAATTTATTGACGATGGCCGTCTCATCCACAAAAAACTCGATGGCTTCTGATACCGGCATTTCCAACACATTGTGTATGTTCTTTCCACGGTATTTCACATTCAGTACATCCTTGCGAAAACGGGTTCCGTTACACACTTCACACGTCAGTTCTATATCCGCCATAAACTGCATTTCGATGCGCTGCACGCCTTCTCCCTGACATTCCTCACATCGCCCCCCCGGCACGTTGAACGAAAAATGTCCCGGAGTGTAACCCATAATTTTTGCTTGCTTGGTATTGGCAAAGAGATCACGGATACCATCAAAGGCTTTGGTGTAGGTGGCAGGGTTGGAGCGCGAAGATCTCCCAATCGGACTTTGATCCACCATTTCTACGGAGTGAACCGATCCCATTCCCGACAGATCTGAATGCCGGCCGACTTTATCACTGTACGAACCAATGTGTTTTTGAATGCCGGCATACAACGTATCATGTACCAAGGTCGATTTTCCCGAGCCGGATACGCCGGTCACCACCGTCATCATTCCAAGCGGAAAATCCACATCGATATTCTTAAGGTTATGCTCCGATGCACCGGTCAGTGAGATCGACTTCCCGTTTCCTTTCCTTCTTTTTTGAGGAACCGGGATTTCTTTGCGGCCGCTCAGGAATTTCCCGGTTAATGTATCAGCTTTCTCCAGTTTATCAACCGGTCCCTGAAAAACCACTTCGCCGCCATGCGTTCCGGCAAATGGACCAATATCGATCACGTTATCCGCCGCTTTGATCATTTCGGGGTCGTGTTCTACCACCAATACGGTGTTTCCAATATCACGCAGCGATTCCAGAATAGAGATTAATCTGTCATTGTCCCGGGGATGCAGGCCAATAGTTGGCTCATCCAGCACATACAAACTCCCGATGAGCGAACTTCCCAATGCATTCGCCAGGCTAATTCGTTGCGACTCTCCGCCACTCAGTGTATTCGCAAGCCGATCCAGCGTTAGATAATCCAGCCCAACCTCATCCAAATATTTAAGCCGCTTGCGGATCTCATATAAAATTTGTCCGGCCACATCCTGCTCGAAACCGGAAAGCTCCAGGTCATCAAAAAAATCACGGGCATGGCCGATCGTAAGCTCCGAAACCTCCCCGATATGCAATCCTCCGACTTTCACATACAGTGCATCTTTGCGAACCCGATAACCCTCGCAATCCGGGCATCGACTGTAGCCACGATACCGGGAATACAGCACCCGCATGTGCACTTTGTACGACTGGTTTTTGATCTCCTCAAAAAACTTCCAGATCCCGATATATTCATCCTTTCCCTTCCAAATGATATCCTTTACTTCTTTGGGAAGATCGGCATACGGGGTATCTATCGAATATTTTTCGCGCGCGCAAACCTTGATCAGGTCTTTCAGGTGCATGCTGAATTTTTGGGAATCAAAGGGAGCGATGGCTCCGTTCCGGATGGTTTTTTGGTGATCCGGAATCACGAGATCTTCATCAATACCGGCTACTTTCCCGAAACCTTCGCATTTATCACAGGCTCCAAATGGATTGTTAAAGGAAAACATCTGCGGGGTTGGTTCATGAAATTCCATCCCGTCCATTTCAAACCGCTCGCTGAACGCCAGCTCCTCCCCATTCCTCATCTTGATGGAGCACCGGCCGTTGCCTTCCTGAAATGCTGTTTCCAGGGAATCGGCAATACGCGTTCGGGTGGCTTCATCATCCTTCAACACCAGGCGATCGATCAAAACGCGGTGTTTGTCTGCTTTAAATTTTTTGGGATTGATGTCATCCGTAGTCAGATCTACCGTGCTTTCATCATCTACATTCAGCAGGCGCGTGAGCCCTTTTTCCTTCAGGACTTTCAACTCTTCTTCCAGCTTCTTTTTTTCGTGCTGCGGAATGGGATGAAGGACATAAAATCGCTCCCCTTCCTCCTGTGTTTCAAACAACTTCGCTATTGCCGTCCGCGGAGAATCTTTTTTGACCTGCTCACCGGAAATGGGTGAAATGGTTTTTCCAATACGGGCAAATAGCAAGCGGACATAATCGTAAATCTCTGTGGTAGTACCAACGGTAGAACGGGGATTGTTGGACGTCGTTTTTTGCTGAATGGCCATCGCCGGCGAAATTCCCTGCATGAAATCTACATCCGGCTTATCCATGCGTTCCAAAAATTGACGGGCGTAACTCGAAAGACTTTCCACATAACGGCGTTGACCTTCTGCGTAAATGGTATCAAACGCGAGGCTCGATTTTCCCGATCCGGACACGCCGGTCACTACGGTGATCTTACCTCGGGGAATCTCGACGTCCACATTCTTCAAATTGTGGGTTCGAGCCCCCTTCACAATAATAGGGCGTTCCTCTTCTTGTTTTTTTGCTTCTTCTGTGGCCGTTTTTGTTGTGGGCATGATTCGTTCAGTCCTGATTTTTTCGAACCCTGAATATAACAATTTAGCGCCGGTAAACCGACATCAGGCCACAACAAAAATTTTGTCGGAAGCTATCCCCGGATTGTTACTATTCAGGAAATGCATTTTGAACTTTGGCCACAATCCTCTCTCTTCCCGAATTATCGGGATAGCGAAGCTAAATTCGGTCTCTCTTACCTCATCGGCAAGCAGGTTCCAAAGAGAGATAGGTTCTTGGCTAAAAATACAATTTTGCATCATATCCAAAATGTTGCCAGCAAAGAACTTATGTCCCTTTGGAGGGACAAGAAGAATGAGCCCGCTCATTACTTCTGGGGAGGACAGTCAAAACTCCATTGCACAAAAAAAGGCGGACAAATTGCCCACCTTTCCTCTTAGCCTTAATAACAATTGTTTTTACAGATATTCCAGGCGAATAGAACCGCCGCTGGTTTTAGCCTCAATCCTGGTTCCTCCGCCATTCATGGTTCCGCGGATCTCATCTTTTTCTAATTCGCCGCTGAAATTCTTTAGGTCGCCGTACACCCTGTTTCCATCAAGATCCAGATCATAACCGTTTTCCTGTGGAACAATAATGGTGATACTGCCTCCGCTGGTACGTAATTCAATAAAATCAGAAGGGGCTAAAACTTCTGCATCAATTGAGCCGCCACTGGTTCTGGCTTCTATATTTCCTTCCATCCCGGAAAGGCGGATACTGCCTCCGGACGTTTTTGCTTCTAAATTCCCCACAAACATATCTGCCCTGATAGTTCCCCCGCTGGTATGTACGTCTGCATCACCCTGAATATCACTCATCGAGATGCTTCCGCCCGATGTGTTAAGCACCATCTGTCCTTGAATTCCTTCGGTAGTAATACTACCTCCACTTGTTTTCAGTTCCTGGGAGCCAACGAGATTTCGAGCCGTTAAACTTCCACCGGATGTTCTGAGCCGTGTTCTTGTTTCCTGTGGCGCATACACGATGAATGAGATCGAATAGCCATCATTCCAGTTCCAGCCTCTACGCGATTTCCTGTCTGCGATCGCTTTTATCCTGTTTCCATCCTGTGAGAATTCGATGTCATAATCGCTCAGATCGGCTTTTCCTGCCTCAATATAATTTCCCCGTCTACGAACGTACATCTCTACTTTAACTTCATCTTGGTTAGAACCGATCACAGAAATACTTCCTCCCGATGTTTGCACCTCAAGGCTCACCTGACCTGATACCGAAAAGGTTTCGGTTCGGTACACATCTTCTTCTGATTGAGCGTGGGTAAGTTGTGCCGATAGCAATAGCGCACCTGCCCAAAAAGCGGTGATTGTAGCTGATTTAAATCTTTGTAACATAAAGTTCATAATTCCTCCATTTGATTGTCTTGCTCCCTTTACACGAATGAAATTTTAAGTAGTTACATTTAGAATGTGTTCGGGATTGTGTAAATTTGCGCGCCCTTAAAACTGGAGTCTCATGAAATTACCGTTCATTTTTGCAAAACGATTTGTAGCCGGAGAATCTTTTACCGAATCGATTCCCAAAGCCAAAGAGTTAAACAATAAGAATCTGAAACTTACCCTTGATCTGTTGGGAGAGAATGTTGAGGATCGGAAAACGGCTTCCGATACCGTAGACTCATACATTCGCTTGCTGGATGGCATCAAAGAAAATAATCTCGACAGCAGCATTTCCATTAAGATCACGATGATGGGGCTCGATATCGATCATGATTTTTGCCGTGAAAACCTATTTCGGCTTTTGGATGTAGCCCAGGCTCACGATCAGTTTGTACGCATCGATATGGAGGGCTCCGATTATACACAAGTCACCCTGGATATTTTTAAAGAGGCCCACGAAAAATACCGGGGACATATTGGCACGGTCATTCAGTCCATGCTTTATCGCAGCGTAAACGACATTAATGAACTTGCTGAAATGAATGCGGACATCCGCCTTGTGAAAGGTGCTTACAAAGAACCGGCTAACATCGCGCATCAAAATATGCCGGATATCAGAGCTGCCTTTAAAGAACAAGCGAAAGTATTACTTGAGAAAACAAGCTTCCCCCGATTTGGAACGCATGATGACGAACTCATCGACTGGCTGAAAACCTATACTACCGATAACAATATTCCCAGGGAGAGCTTTGAGTTTCAAATGCTTTATGGCCTTCGGGAAGATACTATGGTTCAACTCACCGAAGAAGGATATCGCACTCGTATCTATGTTCCTTTCGGAACCGATTGGCTTCCTTATTTTACTCGCCGGCTGGCTGAGCGAAAAGAAAACATCTGGTTCGTACTCAGCACCATGTTTAAGAAATAATTGGTGTTATGGTGCGATAGTGTTAAAGTGTTACGGTGTTAATTCACCTTTTTTTACCGTAACAACGTCGCACTATAACGCTTTTAAGTATGGATGCTGAATTTCATCGCTACATTATTGGATTCCTATTTATTCTTGCGGGAATCTTACATTTCCTGAAGCCCGACATTTTTATGAAGATCATGCCGGATTATTTACCCTGGCACAAGCCTTTGGTGTTAATCAGCGGTTTCTTTGAGATCGCCGGTGGGGCAGGCTTGATGATACCTACTCTTCAAAAATTCGCTGCCTGGGGACTGATCCTGCTTTTACTTGCCGTCTTCCCCGCTAACATTGAGATGTTCCGAAAGTATTATCACCGGCAGGGGTTCACTCCCTTTGTTTGGGCTTTACTGTGTAGGCTTCCGCTTCAATTTGTGCTGATTGGCTGGGTGTACTGGGCCGGTCTTTAGCATGGACATGCTACCTGTTTTAATATATTAAGAGATATTTTGATTGGGATACAACTAAAATCACATGACATGAAATCAATATCGGTCATCATTTTCGCCGGGGCATTTTTGATAAGCTGTACATCAAAGAATCAACCTTCATCCATAGATAGTGAACACATTCCAGCACACATCCAGGCTTTGGATAATGTATCTGTCCTTAGCTCTGAGGAATTTCCCACCAATACAATTTCAATTCAAAGGGATAAAGTATTCTCCTCAACCGATGACATCTATTTTTGGGGGGTTGGGAGTATGGCTGTTGATGAGCAAGGCCGGTTATTTATTGAGACTGCTGGTGAAATGGGGCAATCAGGCATTTTAGTATTCAATAAAGATGGAAGTTATGAAGCTACTTTAGGGCGATATGGACGAGGTCCCGGAGAGTTCGAAATGATTCAAGACCTGCAGATATGGAACAACCGACTCTATGTGTTGGAAAAATTTGATGTCCATATCTTCAATCTGGATGATCTTTCACATTTGGAAACTTTTGTTATCGATATGAATTCTATTGCTAATGAATCTTCCTTTCGGAAAAAAAGGCCCGGCCAACAGCTATATGTGCTCAATAAAGACTCCATCTTACTTGAGTTTGAAACCCCGCTACCGCTCAAAATTCAAACCGGCCAGGACTCTCTATTTTACGCCCTTATAAATTCACAGGGGCAAATTACTTCTGATCCTTTTTGGAAAGTCAGAGCCTTCATTTTTTTCAATCGCTCAGATGGACCTAACGTTTCTGTTCCCTTACCCTTCGTACTTCCATTCACTCGTTCTTCCCATGTAGCCATCACTGAAGACAACCATCTGTACTCAAACTGGAATGAGGAAATTCTGATTAAACAGTTTGACCCAAAGGGACAGTATCAACGGTCTTTATATATACCGTTCAACAATGTGCCTCTTACCCAAGAAGAAGCGTACGATATCGCTCATTTTGAGAAACGAATTGAAGCATTAAAGGAAGAAGCGATTCTCCAAAGCTGGCCGGCCGTACACCGAATTCATACCGACACGAAAAACCGTCTTTGGATCTCTACTATCACCAAAAGCGATTCTTTGTTTACCTGGTATGTAGTAGATGATGACTTTAAGCCTCTCGCAACTTTCAAACTAAAAGGACAAAAAAGAAACCGTACCGCATGGCACCCTAAAGGCTTAATCATCAAGGATGATTACCTGTATCAGGTTCAACCCACCAGCGTGCGAGAATCAGCCAAGATCATTCGCTATAAGATCAACTGGATGAATTAAGCTATCTTTTTCTTCCATTTCCCAGTTCCAAATTAATATTGAAGATGGATAAGAACCGGTAATTTTATATCAACTTCTCATTACCTTAGCGCATCAACTTTTTATTCATTCGCAGGCTTCATGAAAAGGAAACTCCCATACATACTTCCGGTGCTTTGTGGTTTAGTATTGTTGCCGATCCCCCTTTTGCGTGATCTGCATTTTGAGTCGGCCATGCTCGCCGGAACGGTTGGATGCTTTTGGGCCGGAATTCGGTCTGCCTCTTCTTTTAAGGACGATTTTTTTGAAACGCTCCACATTCTAAGCCGCATCTACCTGACCGCCGTTCCTCTTTTTATTTTTGCCTTGATCTCCGGCTGCCTGACCCTCGATGGAGTTGGCTTTTGGATCTTTATCCCCTTCCCAAGCGCATTCTTTGGAGCTGCTGTTGGCCGGTTGATCAGAATGACTCGCATTCCTTTCCCAAAGTTTATCACGACTTTAATTCTGCTTTCCTGTGGAATTGGAATTTGGCTCCTGGAATTTTTTTCCTTTCCCCAGGTCTATTTCTATAATCACGTTTGGGGATTGTGGCCCGGCCCCATCTACGATGAATCAGTTACTCTGACCGGCTCTTTTTTCTACTTTCGCGGGCTCACTTTTTTGTGGATCGTCTTGCTTTGGGTGATCCCTGACTGGAGTCAAAACCTGCAAACCAAACTGATCACAGCGCTTGCGCTGACTTCATTATTATTCAGTTATCTGAATTTGGATGAGGCCGGCATCATCAGTCCAACAAAAACCATTCAGCAGCAACTGGGCGGGCATCATCAAACCGAACACTTTGAGCTTTATTACGATGAAGATTTCTACACAGAGAAAGAGATCAACTATTGGGCTACCCGACACGAATTCTACTTTCAGCAGATCACCAATAGCCTTGAAATTGAATGGCCTGAAGGACGAAAGGTCGAATCTTATTTATATGCTCACGCCTGGCAAAAAAAAGAAATTACCGGGGCCAAGTTCACCAGTTACGTTCCTGTTTGGCTGCAGCAAGATCAACTGCATATTGCCAAACAACAGCTCGATGGCGTATTGAAACACGAAATGGTGCATGTGATCTCCAAGCAGTTTGGAAATAATCTGTTCAACGGAAGCTGGAGTATTGGACTTATCGAGGGGCTTGCCGAAGGCATCGCAAAAGATGCTTCCTCACGATCCACGCTTCATCAAATTGTAGCAGCAGAGCAACCTTATCCCACGGCCGGGGAAATGAAATCAGCGCTTTCATTTTGGGGATTTTATGGCAGTGCCGGAGCCATCAGTTACTCAACAGCAGGATCATTCGTCAAGTTTTTAATGGATACCTATCCTGTAGAACATGTAAAGAATGTGTATTCGGGAATGGATTTTGAAACCGAGTACGGGCAATCCTTTGAAGAACTTGTATCTGACTGGCACAAAATGCTGGAGCAAACACCAATGGATTCGATAGATCAGCAAGTTTCGGAGCTTATTTTTGCTCAGCGCTCATTGTTCCAGAAAGAATGTCCGCACTCGGTAACGCAGGAGCTTCGCCTTTGGGATGAGTATCAATATCAACTTGCCGACCGAGACTCGCTTGAGGCTTATGATATTTTGGATGAGCTTTATATCATCAACCCGCAAAACGAATTTGTGAAAGAGGCCTGGATTCGAGAACAACTTCATCAGGGAAATTATGAACGAGCAGCGCAAGCTATCACCCCAAAAGATTCACTGCTTGAATTACAGATCCTAAAAGCTGATGCGCTGTTTCTGTCGGGTTCTTTTTCTGCTGCCGATTCTCTTCTTAAAGAAGTGCGCCCGAAGATTCTGTCATCGAATGCCCGCAATTTTAAGTACACCCAGGAGCTAAGAGCAGACAGCCTGCAGTGGGATTTTCATACCCGGCGCAGATATCAGAATTTTTATCCCGATCGTGTTTCTTTTCAGCGGCAAAATCTTCCCAATAAAATGCTCTCGCTGAATAACGCATTACACGAGGATAACCCAAAACTTGTTCAGGAATATGCCGGCTTTGTATCGGATCATGATCTTCATTCCGACTGGTTCGATATCTATGAAGATACCATTCATCAGTTGGCCTGGATGGGAGATTTTGAGTCGGCCGAACTATGGCTTCGCTCTGTGAAAAGGCTTGATCTGAGGCTGCGGTTTCAGGAGCGTCTGCACGAGCAACAAACCTGGCTGGGTTTCATCAAAACCTATAAAACAGTTGCAGATTAGCGGTTTTATATTCAAGTTGCACAAAAATAAACAGACCAACCTAATATCATCTCCCGCTTGATGGGTACAAAAGTATCATCCAAGATCATCGGCATTTTCCTTTTTGCAGGATGGATCTTTCTTTTACCAACCAAAACTACGGCTCAGGATTGGCGACTTTCGGCCAGCTATGGAATTCAAAGCGTGGGTTTTGATTATGTGCCCAATCAACTGTATCAGGGAGAGATTGGTGCCGTTTCCAAGGGAATGCTGGAACTGGAGCTGGAGCGCTATCTGTTCTATCGTTTTTATGTGGGCGGGAAGTTTGAATACTTGCTGCACAACCAACAAGATCTGCTTATTGGAGGGCCGGTAAATTTCGGGCAGGTAAATCTCGGTGCCATAGCCGGACTTCAGTGGCCAAAATGGGGGTTTTATGGCGGAGTTAAGCTCGGATCTGTTCATGATTTCAGCATTCGGGCCACCAACAGAAACGGAGATACTTTTTGGGTTGAACCGGTTGAACCGACGGCAAAATTGACCACTTCTTTTACCGGTGGCGTAAAATATTATCTGCTGAATTTTTTGAGGCTTCAACTGGAAGTGACGCAAACTAATTTTCTTCCGCAGAACATCGTCCCGCAAAACAGCTTCGATAAAAACCCTGCGTTCCGCTCTTTCGATATGAACCCAATCTCATTTACGGTTGGGGTTTCCATTTCTATTCCATGGAACCGGCCGGCACGCAAAACGAATCCGGATCGCGAGCTCCCACCGCTAATGCGTGTCTCTTCCGTTGATTTTAATAAACCGCTGGATAATACCTTTGTAACCTCTCCTTTTGGCCCCCGCTGGAACAGTACCCACGAAGGCATAGATCTGGATGCAAGCCTGCGCGATAACATTTATGCTGCCGAGAAAGGCATCGTTGTAAAAGCAGGCAAGGGACGTGGTTACGGAAAAATGGTGCGCATCAAACATGCCGGTGGATACGAAACCGTTTATGCACACATGAGCCGCATCAAAGTAAAGGAAGGAGACCGGATCAAAAAAGGAGATGTTGTCGGTAAAGCGGGCAATACCGGAACCTCATCGGGGGTTCATCTGCACTTTGAGATCCTGAAAGATGGCAAACCGGTAAACCCCGAAGCCTATGTTCGTTTTTAGATTTTATATGTACTATTTGCTGAACCCTAAGACATCCTGAATTCCATGAAAAATTTATTTTGTTTTATAGCTTTAGCTTTTGTCTCTACAGCTGCTTTTGCCCAGCAAGCTGATTCCACCGCTCAACCCGAAACTTTTGAATACGAATGGGCCGGCGAGAAAATGACCATGCAAAAATACTTTATCGTATTCCTGAAAAGCGGGCCCAACCGAAGTCAAACTCAGGAAGAGGCCATGAAACTGCAACAAGAACATCTCGCTTATTTGGGCGGATTATATGAAGAAGGCATCATCAACCTAAACGGCCCAACCGATGGCGAAAGTGATATCCGCGGCTTTTCGGTATATAATGTAGCTACAATAGAACAAGCCCGTAAATATGCTGAAAATGACCCGATGGTGAAAGCCGGTCGCCTGGCGGTAGAGGTTCTTCCCTGGTGGCTGGCTAAAGGTTCCGGTGTAAAGTAGATTCTTCGCTTTTAGTTTTGTGAGGCAGAGTCTCATTCCGTGCGTTCAGCAGCAGAGCGACTAAACGAGAAAGAGGATTGGGGTGTAGCATACTGCGTCACCTCTGGCTCATTCCATCACCCGGCTCTCCCATATTCAACCTTCATAATCTTAGCAAACTGAGCCGAAGGATGGAATTACGATCTCAAAATCCATCTTTTACTTTATGAGATTTGTATAAATCCTCATATTGTATTTTCATTCCAACAATTTCTTAATTACAGCCAATGTCTCAAGCCCATTTTATTCCATATCGCGATTTCGAAGAACATTCCGTCGAGGAAATGAAAAAACGGGCGGAAAAATTTTATCAGCTGGTTAAAAAGCGGCGTACAGTCCGGGACTTTTCAGACCGACCGGTTCCGCGGGAGATCATTGAAACATGCTTGCTTGCTGCCGGTACAGCTCCCAATGGTGCTAATAAACAGCCCTGGCATTTTGCAGTGGTGAGTGATCCCGGAATCAAAAAGAAAATTCGGATCGAAGCGGAAAAAGAAGAGCAGGAATTCTACAATCGTCGTGCACCGGAAGACTGGCTTGAAGATCTCGCGCCACTGGGAACCGATGAACACAAGCCCTTCCTCGAAAAAGCTCCTTACCTGATCGGCATTTTTGCTCAAAGCTATAAACTGGATGAAAACGGCGAAAAAGAGAAGCATTACTATGTGAAAGAATCCGTAGGTATTGCAACGGGAATGCTGATCACCGCCCTGCATAATGCCGGCTTGGCTACACTGACACATACCCCAAGTCCTATGGGCTTTTTGAATGAGATCTTGGGACGGCCTGCCTACGAAAAACCGTTTTTATTACTGGTAGCCGGATACCCGGAGGACGGAGTGAAAGTGCCCGATATTTCGAAGAAGTCTCTGGGAGAGATCGCGAGTTTTATTTGATCGCACATTATCGGCTTAGCGAGCCGAGGTACGTACCACAGTTCGCTGAGCCGTGAAAATTGACCGCATATTTTTAGACTTTAAGGAACGATGCCGAATCACAAAAAAACAGCTAAATAAGCTTGCGAAGTTTATTTGAGTATCTTAACTGCATATTTTTGAATTTGGGGATATGGCTCATCTGTAACTATGTAAAAGTTGCCATTCCCGTCTGCATATTCTGGTTTTAGTAGACTTTCCTTCATTTCTTTACCACGGAAAGAGAATAACAGCCGGCCATTTTTGTAGTAGAAGTCCAAAGATCTTTCAAACTCTAAATCAGGATACTTTCGAGTAACTGCCATTTCTTTTGCTATTTCATCCGGATCAGAAATATTGGTTGGCCAGGATATCCTGTTCACTAAAATACTATCGTTTACAAAATATGGAACCGTACCTCCGCTGAAAGGCACGAATGCTCTTTCAGTTCCATTCCCATCCACATAGTTTCCCGGCTTCACGAATGTATCAATACCTCTTTTAACTTCTCTAATTTTATGACCTTCTACGTCGTAGAAAACAAACGAAAACTCAGCTCCACTCATGATTGCGATTTCATTTCCAATTACGGCTGTCTCTGATCCTAAACCGGTCATATACTCATTCTCTTTATCAAATATCACCTTAAAATCAGAGGTGAGTCTCAAATTATTTGCATAATCCAACACATAAATATGAACCCCAATTTTATTTGTAATATTTGATCGTAGAATAACCTCACCACTTTCTGTAATCCCACAAAGTAAAAGCCTTGAATTTCCAATCCCATCTAAACTATAGGAGCGTATAAAATTACCCTCTACATCAAACACATCAATTCTTGACCCGCCAATATTTGATATCAGGATTTTGTCTCCGTAGGTACTTAAACCTCTAACACCGTCAATATCTCCCGGACCTTTTCCCTTATTGCCGGTTTTCCATCTTAGCTTTCCTTCTTTGTCAAAGGAAATGATTTGGTTTAAACCATTATCAACCAAATATAGATTTTGATTTGCATCTGTATGCAAACTTCGAATATTTCTTGCAGATGATAATACCGCCTCCCCTTGAAATTGCATATCACCAAATGTCATTATCTTTTCTAATTGGATAGGAGGGTTGGTTTCATTCTGCCAAATCCCAAATTCTCCATTTTGGATTACGTTATTTCCACTCTGTTGATTTTCTTCAACTCCAACGCAACCAGTGATGAAAACAGACCAAACCATGATTATTATACTCTTGCATCGATTTTTCATAGTACCCTTTCAATTTAATGGTTATAAAATTCTTAATGCATCATATTAATAAAAATGGACTTGTGATAAAAATCCTTAACCTGGCTCCATACGCTCTGCGTTGGAACCAATGTCTTCTTAAGCAAAGCTGTTACAACAACATCTCATCCCATTCACTTTGATTGTATCTTTACCAGATGAAGTCCAAAGAATCTAAATCCACATCTAAAAAATCCTCCCTCAAAAAAGAACTCATTCAATGGGGTATCATTTTTTTGATCGGGGCAGGTTTATACGGCACCGGCTACCACACCGAAGTGATCGGCAAGCTACAAAGTGTTTTACTTTACACCGGAATCCTTCAGCCGGATACGGATGAATCGATTATGCATGGCAACCGGGCCGACTACAACATGCCTCTGCTAACCATCAATGGAGAAGAAGCTTCACTTTCTGAGTTTGAAGGCAAAACCATTTTCATGAATTTTTGGGCTACGTGGTGTCCGCCTTGTATTGCTGAAATGCCGAACATTCAACGGTTATATGATGATGTAAAAGAGGATGAAAGCATCGTGTTTGTGATGGCCTCGCTGGATCGTGATCCCCAAAAAGCCTGGGATTTTGTGCATCGGAAAGAATTTACGTTTCCGGTGTACTCGGTGATCGCCAAACCCCGGGTTTATGATGCTTCAGTGGTGCCTACTACCTACGTGATCTCTCCACAAGGTGAAATTGTAATGAAACACCAGGGCATGGCCAGGTATGATACGGATAGCTTTAAGGAGTTTTTGAAGGCTGTTTCCTCGAATCAACCGACGGAATGGAACACAGACAAGGCGGACTCTGTGGATGCCCGTTAATTAAGGCCTTTTTTGGCTCAGCGAGCCGAGGTACGTACCGCGATTCGCTGAATCGCCTTTTGTTTTAATCATTCCGCTTTTCTTCACTTATCAAAAAAACGTACCTTGGCGCCGGTTAAATCCTCATTCATTTTACGTTTAGATCTATGGAAAAAGTCATTGCCGGCATTCAGCAAATTGGAATTGGAATTCCTGATGTGTACAAAGCCACGAATTGGTATCGCAAGCATTTTGGGATGGATATCAAAGTGTTTGAAGATGCCGCTACTGCCGAACTGATGCTCCCCTACACCGGCGGAAAGCCACACGACCGAACCGCGATTTTAAGCCTCAACATGAAAGGCGGCGGCGGATTTGAGATCTGGCAGTACACCAGTCGCGAACCTCAACCCGCTGATTTTGATATCCAAATGGGCGACTTAGGTATCAACTGTGGAAAGATCAAATCCATAGATGTACCAAAGTCTTTTGAGGAAATGAAAGCAGCCGGCGTGGAGGTCATTACTCCGTTAGAAAAAAACCCGACGGGCGAGTATAATTTCTTTGTGAAAGATCTTTATGGAAATATCTGGCAGGTAGTAAAAGGACTGGATTTCTTCAAAACCAAAACACCTTCAACAACCGGGGGCGTAGTTGGCGCGGTTATCGGTTCCACGGATATTGAAGCAGCTCGAAAGTTGTATTCCGAAGTGTTGGGTTATGATGAGGTCGTGTACGATGAAACTGCCACTTTTGCTGACTTCAAAGGATTGCCAGGCGGAGATGATGAATATCGCCGCGTTTTACTCCGGCATTCGAAACCACGTCAAGGTGGATTTAGCGCCATGTTTGGCCCAACGGAAATTGAACTGATCGAAGTAAAAGGACGTGAACCGCGCAAGATCTTCAAAGATCGTTACTGGGGTGATCTCGGCTTTATCCATCTATGCTTTGATGTGCAGGGCATGGATGCGTTAAAAGGAGAACTCGAAGCTAACGGCTTTCCCTTCACCGTTGATTCTGCCAATAGTTTTGACATGGGTGAAGCCGCCGGGCGATTTACCTATGTGGAAGATCCCGACGGCACACTCATCGAATTTGTGGAAACGCATAAAGTTCCGATCATCAAAAAGATTGGCTGGTATATTGATATGACCAAGCGCAATCCCAAGAAAAATTTACCGAACTGGATGATCAGCGCACTTCGTTTCAGTCGTATGAAGTGATAGTTTTGAAGTGATTGAAGTGATGAAGCAGGCGGTATCAAGTTACTTTATCACTTCATCACTTGTTCACTCCTTACTTAATCAGCATCATTTTTCGGGTTTGCAGGAAGTTACCGGCCTGAATGCGATAGATATACATTCCGCTTGAAAGGCTTGAAGCATCAAAACTGACCGTATGTTCACCCGCTGATATTCTTCCGTTTACCAAGGTGGCTACTTCGCGACCCAGCATATCATACACCTTTAAGCTTACCTCACTGCTTGCCGGTAGTTGAAAGCTGATGTTGGTGGCCGGATTAAATGGATTCGGGTAATTTTGGCTCAGCTTAAACGCACTGATTGCGCTCGTTTCTTCATTACTTACTCCCACATTATCTGAGTTCGGCTCGGTTTGGAAACGAACCTGTAAGGTGGTAGTTCCAAATTGATTGGTAGATGAGTAGGTCATAGGCTCCGGATCTTCTTCATCCACGATCCAATACAAGTGCTGTGTTTCTTCATTGAAGGTGGCCGAAGCCGGCAGGTTTGTCACCGAAACCATGGCTTTACTTATGTCTTTGTTTCGGGCGCTTACATACAAACTGAGTGTGTCTCCCATCACAGCAATGATCGGATCGTCACTTAAAATTCCAGGGGTATCGTAGTTCGTATTAATGCTTCGATTTCCATAAATACCATTTAGATCTACATACGAGTTTTGGCTGAGGAATTTCCCTTCTTCCGTATTTCTGCTTTGATAGGTTCTGTAGTTGCTCAGATATTTTTTCTTGAGCGTATAATCCCAGTCGTAGTTGATATAAGCTGTGGTTCGATCATCTAACCGGAGGGTATAATTTGCCCGGGCAAAAGTGGTGTCTCCTGCCGCATTGAAATTGTAATATTCAAAACCATAGTTGAAGAGATCTTCATCAAACAAATTGAAAGACTCATAATTCTTAAACAGCTGCTCACTCGCAAAGTCAAATCCGTAACTAATGCTCTGAACCTGACGATAACTCTCCCCAATCAGTTCATAGATATATTGCGTTCGCGATGCCAAAAATAGCTCTCCGGTTCCCAATACATAATTTCTCACCTCAACCTGATTTCCATTGGCATCGTAATCAAACTCCGTTCGTGTGATCGGCTCATCGATTACAGGATTGCCTTGCGCATCTACGCTGTCTGCGTAAAAGCTGTAGTTTAGCACGGAATCGACCTGAGTGACCGTTGGATACAACTCATTATCCTGATCGGGGTTTGGAATAGTTCGCTGGTAGCTTCTGTACAGGTTTTGAAGCACCCAGGTTGAATCGCCCCGGTAGTAACTTCTTCCCTCCACAAAATCATTGGTATAAATAAAATGAACGCTATCCCGCCCAACCAAACCGTCCATGGTGTCGTTGAGCCATTTACTGATCTGGTAAATTGGCATCCGATCTTCACCGTACAAGTAATACGTATAGCTCCAGTTGATAATGGTTCCATCCGGGTTGAAATACTTGTTGGATGACATATATTCATTAGCAGTGTTTTGATACCTGATCTCTGACTCCACCACATACTGCATGCTCGACTGCTGATATTTATAATTGATCGTCAGGGTATCAATGCTGTTCTCATCCTGATATCTTAACGTACGCTGATATTTGTACCATCCCAAAGCAGGACTGTAATTATCAATGAAATACTCCTCATCGGCATTGTCAGATGCCGTTTCCGGGTATCGATATTTGAAACCCGTATACGGCAATGAATCTCCCGGCAGGTAGTTAAGAGAATACGAACTATCCACATCTTGTTCAGAGTACCACGATTTTTGCTCTGATGAAGGATCCCACTCAGCCGATTCCCGGTTCCACTTGTATCCATGGTATGTGGACGTGTGTGCAATTTCATTATCCCCTTCCAGCCAGTAGTATGTGTACTGATCGGGAACATGGGCTGTATCTGCAAATCCTTTTGCTTCCGAGTAAGACCAGGTAGTATCTCCGGTTAAAGGAACCTGCATCTTCGCCATCTGCTGATCCATCAGGATGGGATAATTCGTGAACTTCTTTTCCAACTCAAACCATGCCACATCATTGGCTTTTGTTTGAGGAGAAACGGCATAGATAAACCCTTGAATCACATTATTCTCATATTTTGAATCAATGCTTTTTTTGAGCTCCGCCGTTTGGGCAAAAATAGATAAGCTGGTGAGCACACCAAAAAGTAGTAGCGTAAATCGTTTCATGATCTTCTGATTTTTGTTGAATACATCCGGGTATAATCCGGTTGCATACAAAATCAAAAGAACCGTACAGGTTTTAAATCACCCAAAGGGGGTATTTAGTGAGATAGTGATAGAGTGATGAAGTGATGACGTAGGTGGTATTGATTTACTTTCTCACTTTATCACTTTACCACTAAACAACTTTTCTTCGGAGGGCGAGCCGAACGGCGGCAGCGCGGGAATTCACCTGCATTTTTTTGTAGATGTTTTTGATGTGCGTTTTTACGGTCCATGGACTTAGAAAAACCTGCTCTGCAATCTCTTTGTTGGTTTTGCCATCCACAACCTGCTCAAGAATCCGGATCTCGGCGGGAGTCAAATCAAAAGGAACGGCTTTCATCTCTTCGGTTTCTAATGCCGCCCCTTTTTCCATGGAAGTCATCAAACCCAACATTTTACGGGCAATGCCGGGGGAGATCGGCGCGCCCCCCTTTTTTACTTCCCGAATAGACCGAACCACATTTTCAATCGGCTCATCTTTTAATAGATATCCGGTTGCCCCAACCTGTATGGACTCAAAAATCCGTTCATCATCCTCAAAAACCGTAAACATGATGATGTCAATTTCGGGATAGGACTGTTTTATTTGAAACGTCGCCTCAATGCCGGAAAGTCCTGGCAGCTCAATATCCATTAACAACACATCGGGCCGAACCTCCGCTTTATCGAGGTTTTTTATGCATTGCTCGGCATTTTCCACAGCAAAATTCAGTGAAACCTCTTCATAAAAAGAAAGAAGTTCCGACATCCTTTTTCTAAAAATGCTGTGGTCTTCAATTACAGCAACATTGATTTTTTTCATGCCCCGTGGTTTAGGTCATTAATGTTTATGCTATAATCCGTTATTTCTGGCCCTTAGCCAATACCCCGTTTTTGGTAATTTCTTTAATTGCTCAGGGTTGTGGCCGGGGAGCTAACGGTTCGCCGCCTTCGAGTATATCAAGGCTGTCTTTGTTTACTTCCTGCAGAAAATACCTGCCGGAGGTTGTTTGGTATGCCAAGCGATATTTTTTATTCCTGCTATACAGGTCCATATAGCCCGACAATCTGCCTTTCCGTAAAATAAGCACCGCCTGTCCCGTCTCTGAATCATCCACATACGCGGATATGGAGCGGATGCCCTTGATGGCTTCATCCACACGGCGAATGTTTAGAGTGAAGATGAAAGCACTGTCATCATCGGCATAAATCCTTATCTCGTCACTTTTAGTAAGGGTTTCAAGAGCATTCCTATCCAATTCAATAAAAGTGGTTTCAGGCTTTGTGCCGGCACTTTTTAGGCCGGATTTGCTGCTTTTAACCTCTTTTTTTGTTTCCGGTGCCCCACAAGCTGTAACCAGTAAGCAAACCATTAAAATGAAGCCATGATGTTTTACTATGATTTTTCTCATGGCTCCCTGATGGTTATTTGATAAGAACCATTTGTCGGGTGAACGACTTATTAGCGGTGGAAAGGCGATACATGTACACCCCACTTGAAAGAGTGGAGGCATCAAAGGTTACGGAATGCTCTCCGGCCGCTTGATTTTGATCTTTCAAGATCGTCGCCACTTTTTGCCCCTGCATGTTGAAGACATCCATCCGAACCGTTTGGGCATGATCGAGGCTATACCGGATAGTGGTAGTCGGGTTAAACGGGTTTGGATAGTTTTGGAGCAGTGAAATACGTTGTGGTTTTTCGGATACCTGGTTTTCATTGCTTGTAACTACTTCTTCAGCTAAAACAATGTTGTTCCAAACGCCATATTCTCCATTTGATGCATCATCAGTGAACATTGGGTCAAATCCGCTTACACTATATATAAGATTTGTTACCCCTTGTTCGCCGGTGCCATCATCTAAGCGCAGAGGAATTTTGTTGGTACTGACGTTATCTACGTTGGCTTTGTAAACAATGTGAAAGGTTTCGCCGGCGGTTACTTCTATGTTCCAGTCACGTACATCTATTTGCTGCCAGCCATTTCCCAATTCAGTAAAATCAACGGATTTTGTTTTCACCAACTGGCCGGGCGTACCGTTTTGGTCGCTATAAAATGATATATCAAGCGTTCCATTTCCTTTAACTCCGATAGGCTCGCCGTCGCTATTTGTACCTGAGACGAGGTAAATCTCTACAAAATGAAGTTGAGCATTTATCTCTGATTCAAACTTATTACTAAAGCCAAGCATATTTTCACTGCCTGCGGAATAAGGAATTTCCCAATAGTATTTGGGGGTGTCACTATACGTTCCATACGTCGAAAACTCGAACGATTTCTCTCCTTCTGCGGAAATTGTGAATGAAATTGTTTCTGAGTCTATCGCTTCGTCATCGCTTGGAGACTTGTTAACCAACATCAGATAGACTTCATCATATACCTCATTGGCTTGGTTCAAACTAAAAGAACCGTTTGTAAGCTGTTCCACCTCAATGGCATCGCCTTTTTTTGTTACTAAAACAGCCTCCGCATTAAGATTGGAGTAAGAAACAGATCCTTGAAAGTTTTTTACCTGGGTAAAGCCCACATATTCAATTCCACCGGCTTCAACTTCAATTACCTCATTACTTAAATTTGGCTCTGAGAATGCAACATCTGCTTTAATTGAATTCAAAAACGGGTGTGAGTAGCCGTATCTGCTATCTACATCGGTATCATTAATTAAGTTTGCGACTCCCCAATTAACCAGTAAATCCCCAAAGTTTAAACCTGAGCCAAGATCAGACAGCACACTATTAACTCCATCGGCTCCACTTAACGGCTCTTGGGTGAGAAGTCCTGAGTTCTCAAACCCAAACTGACTCCATAAGTAGCTGGTAAATGCCGCGGCTCTTCCATAATCAGGCAGAACGTTTCCGCTTCGGTTCCATCTAAAAATTGGCACGTTTGTATCTGACAAGTAGTCTCCAATACTATTATGGGGGAAATATCCATTGAGCAATGCGGCAAAATTGGACTGCGCTTCATTTATGAAGGTGAATTCATTATTTCCTGCTCTGTCATTGTAGTTGTAATGAATAATATGCTGGTACTCATGCGATAATGTTCCAAGCGGGCCTTTGGCATTGATTTGTCCATTAGAGTAAATTCCGGGATAGGAATCGATGTACAGAATATCTCTTTCGTTAGAACGTGCGCCAATAGATTGAGCTGTTGCATCAGGAAATTGATCTACTCCGTAAAAAAACCCAGCCGTATAACCGCCGCCTTCCTCCGGATCCCAGCCGTCTTTAATATCGGTAACTAAAAAGTCTACCAATCCATCGCCGTCGTAATTTGGAGGGCTTCCTAAAATCTCATTACTCAACTCGATAATTCCTTTGTTGGGATTGAAGGAGTTTGGATTAGAACTATCTTCGAGATATTTAAACAGGCTGTCGGCTACATCATTGGTAAGATGTCCGTTATTAATTTCGTCAATTTCTAACCATATCTGGGTGTAGTTTCCTTTTTTTATGAGGCGAAATTCCTTTTCATCAAACTCGTCCGTTTCTAAGTTGCTTACAAAAAATGTTTTCTCATCGCCTACCTGATCAACTACTACCTGGCTTTTAAGCAATGATTTTGCCTTATTTGGAAGCTTATTCAATTTCAGCATAAACTCTTTATTGTTCAGTTTATCTGAAACGTGTACCGGGTAGGACTTTTTCTGTATTTCTTGCTGTTGCGTGTAGGCTTCTTGCTGAGCTAATGCTTTTCCATTAGCCAAAATCATAAACATCAATAATAAAATAGTCGTGCGCATCATTACTTTTCCTCATTAACTTTATAAAAATAAACTTTGAAAAACCTTTGGCTTTCTACTGCCTCAATTTTACCGTATACCGTTCCTTTTTTGCCATTTAGGTTTTGAAATTCATTTTCGATGAAATTTTCATCCCCAATTAACAAATACGATTCTGACCCTGAAACAAAAAGTGTTGGCCGTGCAAAAGGCTCATTCCCCGAATAATTAAATTGACCTCTTTTTTCTTCTAAATTACTAATGTCCGATTCTGAGGTAAATTGCTGCGTTGTAAAATTAACTGTTACTGCATTCCCCTCATTGTTCTGTTTTTTTGATGAGGCGCATCCGGCAAGCAACATCAAACTACCCCATATAATTATTTTAATGATCTGTTTTTCCATGTTTTAATCTTTCTTTAGTGTTTGCCTGTTTTGTTAATATCAACAATACTTGTTAATAAAGCACTATTTAAGCAAAACGGTCTGCAAGCCGGTTTATGAGATACCCGCTTTCTTCCAAAGCTTGAGTCGCAAACTTCCCAAAGAAATCCGTAACACCTTCAAATTCTTTGATAAAACCTTCGCGGTCATTCTCTTCCACCAATTTGGCCAGCTTCTGATGATGATCAAAAAACTTGATCAACAATTCCCGGCGCTCTTTATTGGCGAAAACAATGTCGGCATACAGCTCGGCATCCTGCGCAAAAATTCGGCCAGTCATCATCAATTCTGCGCGATAAATAGGAGAAGAATAATCCAGCATGTCGTTGGGTTTCAGATCATATTCTTCCATAAATGAGCCGTGGAGCAGGGCCACAAAGTGTCGTAATCCTTGTACCAGGTGCATCACATGATCGTGTTTTTCGGGGTCGGCTTCGATCACCCGCATGCCCCATAGCCGGCACTGCTCCACAAACCAAAGCGCGTGTTCGCCGCCGCGCGCATCACAAAAAACCATGAGCTGTTTGGAGAGGTTTTGCACATCCGGGCCATGCATGGGGTGTAATCCAACCACCGGACCTTCATGCGCCTTCAGCATAGCTTGAATGGGAGCCGATTTATTACTGGTGAAATCAGCCAAAATCGTTTTTTTGTTGAGCCGGCCGCTGAGCCTCCCGATCACACTTTCGGTTACTTTAATGGGAACCGTGACGATCACCATATCTAATTTGGGGACCCATTCTTCCAGTTCATACCAATTGCTTTTGTCGATGGAATAAGTGACATGCCCGGTTTGATCAGCGATACGTTTATATAATTTTCCCATTCCACCTTCACCGCCTACAAACAGAATGTGCTTGGGCTCTTGGGTTGCAATAGGAAATTTCTCCTGGGATTGGGTATCCCGGGAAGCCGTCATGATCATCCGCAGAAAATCTTCCGCCCACTTCGGATCAATCCCTTTGGATTTGGCCAGCTCCTTGAAGGCTTTCGTCTTTTCCTCTTCGCGTTTGGGTACAAATACCGGAAGCTGGTTTTCAATTTTCCGCTTGATCACATCACGAACAATTTCACCCCGCTCTGAAAGCAGATTTAAAATTTGTTCGTCAATTTCATCCAATCGTTTTCTTGGTGATTCTAATTCTTTATGTCGGTGGGACATTTTGGTGCTTTTATATTTGTCACTAAAACGCTATCTCACAAAATTTTATGGCCTCATTTGAGCCTATTCTTTCGTTCAATCAAGCAATTTTGATATGTAGTGTTTCCGTGATTTAGTGGCATTAATTTTTCATGATTATGGTTTCCTAAGTTACATCACAGTTTGTACCTTTAAAAGCTATTTATGAGTCAATTCAAGCTTCACTCCCCTTACGAACCCGCGGGCGACCAGCCCAAAGCCATTGCTGAGCTAACCGAAGGCATTGAAGCCGGAGATAGATACCAGACGTTACTGGGTATCACCGGTTCGGGTAAGACGCGCACGGTGGCCAATACCATCGAAAATGTGCAAAAACCTACCTTGGTGATGAGCCATAACAAAACGCTGGCGGCTCAGCTTTATCGGGAACTAAGCGACTTCTTCCCGGAAAACCGCGTGGAGTTTTTCATCTCCTATTATGATTACTACCAACCGGAAGCTTATCTCTCTACTCAGGATAAGTACATCGAAAAGGATCTTTCCATCAATGAGGAAATTCAGCGGCTGCGCCTGCGTGCTACCAGTTCCCTGCTTTCCGGGCGCCGGGATGTGATCATCGTTTCTTCGGTGAGCTGTATTTACGGCATCGGATCTCCCTCAGAATATGAGAAACTGATCCTGAATTTGTCGGTGGGGCAAGAAATTCCCCGGAATACGATTTTATACGATCTGGTGGACCTTCACTACAGCCGCAATGACCTGGATTTCAAACGAGGAACTTTTCGCGTTCGGGGTGATGTGATCGATGTGTATCCCGCTTATTCGGATGAAGGGTTACGTATTACTCAATGGGGAGATGAAATCGAGACTCTTCAGCTTTTTGATGTAAATGACGGCTCGGTGATCGAAAATGTGAATGAGTTTCGGGTGTACCCGGCTTCGCATTATGTGACCTCAAAATCACGCCTGGAGCAGTCTATTGAGCAAATTCGCGAGGAGTTGGAATGGCGCAAGAAAGTACTCATCGACGAAGAGAAGTTCTTGGAAGCCAAGCGGATCGAGCAGCGCACTTTATTTGATATTGAGATGATACAGGAGATCGGCTATTGTTCCGGGATCGAGAATTATTCGCGATATCTAAGTGCCCGAAAGCCGGGGGAACGTCCTTATTGCCTGTTCGATTATTTCCCGGATGATTTCTTGCTGGTAGTGGATGAAAGTCACCAAACCATCCCACAAATTAATGCCATGTACGGCGGAGATCGCTCCCGAAAAGTGGAATTGGTGGAACACGGGTTTCGTCTTCCTTCGGCCATGGATAACCGGCCTCTGACTTTTGAAGAGTGGGAGACCCTGGTAAATCAGGCTATTTTTGTGAGCGCCACGCCCGGTGATTATGAACTGGAAAAATCAGGTGGTGTATACACTGAACAAATTATCCGTCCTACAGGGTTGATGGAGCCGGAAATTGAAATCCGACCGCTGGAAAATCAGGTGGATGACCTGTTGGGTGAAATACGGGATAAGATCGAGAAGAAAGAGCGCGTGCTGGTCATCACCCTGACCAAACGTTTGAGTGAAGAGTTGAGTGAATACCTGAAGAATCTCAACATCAATGCGGCATACATGCACAGCGAATTAAATGCCCTTGAAAGAATCGAAGTTTTGTATAAATTCAGGCGCGGCGATTTTGACGTATTGGTGGGTATCAACTTATTGCGTGAAGGAATTGATATTCCTGAACTCAGCTTGGTAGCCATTATGGATGCTGATAAAGAAGGCTTCCTTCGATCCGAGACTTCGCTGTTTCAGATCGTAGGTCGGGCAGCCCGAAACGTAGGCGGAAAAGCCATCTTGTACGCCGATAAGATCACGAACAGCATCGATAAAGTGGTAAAAGAAACCCGCAGACGGCGTAAAATTCAGCAGGAATACAACGAGAAGCATGGTATCACTCCGGAAACCATTAAGAAGGAGTTGAAACCGCTTGTGGATCCGGGCCTCATTTCCAATCAAAGTTTCGACTTTGGCAAGAAGGATGAGCAGCCAGAGGAAGAAGCGCTTGAAGTCATTAAAGTGGCAGAAGATGGCATTCAGTATAAAGCGAGTCCGGCGATGAAGGAAGTGACCTTTGAAAGTAAGGATAAGCTGATCGAACATCTGCGGGAAACCATGTATCATGCTGCCAAGAATATGGAATTCGAGGAAGCTGCCCGCATCCGAGACCAAATTGCACAACTGGAAGACGAACTTTAATCCTATTTATGAAAGGTACGATCGAATTTTTGAAATCTTTTGCAACCGATAAAGATGTTGCATCCATCACTCCCTCTTCAAAATATTGCGTTCGTAAATTATGTGAACATATTGATTTCGCCACGACCGATGTGATCGTTGAGTATGGCGGTGGAACCGGAGTTTTTACCAAGCATTTCCTAAAAAAAATGCGCCCAGATGCCCGACTTTTCGTCTTCGAAACCAATGATAATTTTGCTGACCTGTTGAACCGGATCAATGACCATCGAATCACAGTATTTCATGAATCCGTGGAGGATATCTTAGACCTCTTGCCGGAAGATGTCATTACAAATGTAGATCACGTTGTCTCCGGGATCCCCTTCTCTTTTTTCGATTGGGATATGAAGATCGATATCCTTACCAAAACCAGGAAAGTGCTTCGGCATAACGGCTCCTTTCTCGCTTATCAAACTTCGGGACACTTAAAAGAACCGCTGACAGAAACTTTCGGAAATTTCACCACGGAATTCTGCTGGAAGAATATCCCGCCCTATTTTATTTATGAGGCGGTGAATACCTGATACAATTTCACTTATTCTATGATAACCTCTCCATCACTCTTTTCTTTGGTCGGACGAGTTCTTGCCTGGAGAAGAGATTTCCACTCCACCAAAATCTCGAAGGGATGACCGAGTGTAGCCATGTGGTTTCAACCCATGGCCTAATTGACGATAAAGTTTTGAGTCTCGTAGAGACGGCCCGACTCCTCGTTGACCATAGATTGCAGCCGCAAGCAACACCCCACGAAATTCAAAAAAGGAACAGCTTTTTTGAATTAATCTCCCCTCCAGGGGAGACTTTCCGCAATCGGTCTTTTCCTATTTCTCTGAAGCGTATGGATTTTGGACGAGGGCTTGGTTGTTTTACCCTCTCAGGCCAGGTTATGGAACACTCTTTGAACATCTTCGTCCTGTTCCAGTTTATCGATCAGGGTCAGTACCTCTTCGGCTTCTTCATCATTCAACGAAACCGTAGAAAGTGGAATCCAGTCCGTTTCTGCGCTTAGCGGCTCAATGCCCATTTCTTCCAGGGCTTGCTGCATATTGCCAAATTCCTGGAACTCACAGCGGATCACCAATAACCGCTCGCCCTCTTCACTTTCAGACTCTCCCATTTCCGTGAGGCCAAAATCGATGAGTTGCAGCTCTAGTTCTTCCTCATCAAAATCACCGGGTTTTATTTTAAATGAACCCACTTTATTAAACTGAAAGGCCACACTTCCGGCATTCCCCAAATTACCTCCATTCTTGGTGAAAATAGGGCGCACATTTCCAACCGTTCGGGTGGTGTTATCTGTAGCTGATTCCACCAAAACAGCAACTCCGTGGGGAGCATATCCCTCGTACAAAACCTCGTCATAGTGCGTCGCATCTTTACCCATCGCCCGTTTAATGGTGCGATCGATATTATCTTTGGGCATATTCACGCCCCGCCCGTTTTGAATAGCACGGCGTAAGGCCGGATTCGTTTCCGGATCAGGACCGCCCGCTTTTACCGCTATTACAATTTCTTTCCCCACGCGCGAAAATTGCTTGGCCATTCGGTCCCAACGAGCAAATTTAGCGGCTTTCCTGACTTCAAAAATTCTACCCATATCCTACTGTTTTAAGAGGTAACTAAGTTGATATGCAAAATACGAGGATATTTGCTCTGTTGGGAGTGAGGAATGATTTTTATTTCAGTTGATGGATATGACCCGGATATCTTCCGGCGATTGAAAACAGGCCGGAACGACCGTTCCATCCATCACCCCGCTCTCGCCAATAGTACATTGAATCCCATGCAAAGTGAGCCAGGAGATGGATCTCACTGCTTTGCCCTTGCCATTCGTCGGACCACTTCTTGGTTGTTTACTTAAACTTAATGTTGATATTTCTCCGCCGAAGCAATCTACTCTGCCCTTTTCAGTGGTCGGACGAGTTCTTCCCTGGAGAAGAGATATCCACTCCACCAAATCCCGAAGGGATGGCTGAATAAAGCCACGCGGGTTCAATCCGTGGCATTATTAAGGTGATGATACCGTTTAGAGTCTCGCAGAGACAATCCGATTCCTCGTTGACCATAAATTACTGCTGCAAGCAACACCCCACGAAATTCAAAAAAGGAACGGCTTTTTTAAATTGATCTCCCCTCCCCGAAATTCGGGACGCCGGCACAAAGGGAGGCTATTCTCACCCCTTTCTTTTCCTATTCCTCAGGTGCGTCTTCCATCTTTTTACGGTCGCGAAGTTTTTTGAGGGCGTAGCCTCCACCGGCGGCGGCCAGCAGGCCAAGCCCGCCGTCAATCGGGGCCTGACTTGGAGCCGCCGGCAACCCCGGCTGGGCAAGGGCAATAGTAGTTGCGATTAGGATAATAGTAAGAGTCAGTATTATGAGTAAGAATGTTTTCATGGTTCGGAAATGAGAATTCAAGATTTTGCAGAACGCTTTTAGCTATTTAATCAACGTCAGTTTTTTGGTGATGACCGTATTGCCGGCCTTTAGGCGGTAGATGTACATGCCGGAGGATAGTCGGTTCGCATCAAGTTGCACGCTGTGGCGTCCGGCCGATTTGGCCTCGCGGTTTATAAGCGTGGCCACTTTACGTCCCAGCATATCGAATACCTCCAGGGTGACTTCCACCGCTTCCGGCACTCCGTATTCGATCGTTGTGGTTGGGTTGAATGGGTTCGGATAATTTTGTTGGAGTTCTACCCTCGTTGGCAGTTCTGACAGCCGTTCGTTGGTGACCGCTTGGGCCGATGAGATAGTCAGCGTAAAGCGGGATGTTGAACCAGATTTTGCTTTCATCACTTTCGGGGAAAGTACTTTGTGAACAGGGTTCAGAATTTGCTCGGTCTTCCCTCCCTCACTCGCTACAACGCTCTGCGTAGTAGCGGACTTACCCGCTGAAAGCTGAAAGCTGACCGCTGACTGCTCTTTCAGATCAACCTCTTGCCCGGTTTCGTTATCTCTCAACATAAATTCCCAATCTTCCGGCAGCGCCTCGGCAGTCCACGAAAGCTCAATGGCTCCGCTTACATCAGAACCATCCATATTTAGAGGAATAGAAACCTGGGCTTCCAGTTCTTCAGGCAAAGCGTTGATATCAAGGGCCGAACCGTCTTGCAGCTCAGTAAACAGCGACAGGTATTCTTCATTGAGCGAAGCCAGTTTGTAGGCGTCCAAACGATCTTTCCCAACCGCAGATTCTTCCGAAAACATCACAACCGCATCACTGGCCAGCTGCCCATCACTGAGGGTGAATCTCAGTTCGGGGGTGGGGTTTTCTTTGCGGAAAATACCGCCCGCACTTCGAATCTCATCGCTAAAGCTGATGGAAGGATTAGTGGCATTCGCCTTCACCCAAAATCCCTGCCAGGGGGCGATGAGTCCTTCTGATGTTAATGTACCGGTGGTTCCGTTCCATGATTGGTATTCGCCGTCGTCAGCATTCCAGAGATAGAAAGAGGCATCGAGGTTGGCAGTGGTCCACCCCGAAGCGTCCCAGTCGATGGTGGCGCCGTAGGGATTTCCGAGCAGGTTCCAGCCGTCATTGGCTAAGGTTCCTGAATCGGTGAAAGTCAACGTTGGCAAAATTTCTCCTGCATTCTGACTTCTGTTTGAGAGAATCGTTTTTGGAAAGCCATCGGTGGTTCCATCAAAATTATCATCATCAAAAACGTACACCAGAAAACCTTGCCCCACTTCGGGTGTATCTGAAGCATCAGAGATTGCTGCAAAACTTTGTGTTGTTTCGTCCCATTCCAACACATTCGCTGTACCATCAGCATAATCAGCGCCGGCAAAACCCTGCGTCCATAAGGTGTCGAGAATCTCTCCATAATTAGCCCCTGTCACGGGAGAAGTCATCATCCGCCAGCCTTCGGTTCCACTAATTATGGCGCCATAGGGTCGGGTTTCTGTGCTAAAAGCCGCATCCCCCTGCAACGTACCATTAAGGGTATTTGCGCTGAGATCGGAGGCTCCATTTCCGTTTTCCTCATCAAATGAATAATAGGCTACTATCCCGCTTTCAGTGCCTGTCAGGTGTTCATATAGATAAGTCTGAATTTCTTCTTCGGTACGAACATTATTCCAGATCCGTACTTCGTCAATCCATCCATTAAAAGATTCGATATCGGATTCAGTGTTCCCAATATATAAGTCATTAGCGGATGCCTGAGCTGATCCTAATGTTGTTGATATTTCCCCCACATTTTCTCCATTCACATAAAACGTCACCGTATTTGAGGCATCTATTGTCGCGGCAATGTGTGTCCACAAACTGTCTTTTATAGAATGGGGCAGATTGTAGTCTTGTACTCCATAAGTTGTGAAGCGAAGCGTTGTAGTACTAACCCCCATTCCATAAGCTCCTGCTTTTGAAATCATGCGATGCATATTTCCAACTAGTGCTCTTGGGTGTATCCAACCTTCAATAGTAAACCCGTTGATGAGATCTAAAGCATTATCATCTGGAATTCTTACCTGGTCTCCGGCTCCATCAAAAACAAGGCTACGGCCAGAGAAACTTACAGGAATGGTATTTTCATACCATGCAATTCTGTCATCATTCTGAGATGCAGATACTATATCAAGATCTCCATCCCCATCAATATCAGAAACCTGAACACTACTCACCAAATCAGATGAATTTGAGATCAATTTACTTGAGAATGATGGAGTAGCGGAGCCATCATTTTCCAACCAAAATATTTCACCGGCATTTGAATTTGCCCCTGCTATCAGATCAATCTCTCCATCGGCATTAAAATCTCCGGCGTTTACATCACCAACACGGTAAATACCAGAATTCAAAAGTCGCTCAGTAAAACTTGGATTAGCTAATCCATCATTTTCATACCAGTATATGTTATTGTTAAATAAATCTGAGGCATAAATATCTATATCTCCGTCATTATCTAAATCAGCAGAGCCTACAAACATAAGAGAACCCGTCGTTGACATACTATTCTCAGTAAAACTTGGATTAACTGAACCGTCATTCTCATACCAAAATAGCGTATTGGTTGATGAAGAGGCTGTAAGAATATCAAGGTCAGAATCGTTATCAATATCTGCTAAGAAAACATTTCTTGTTCCGGAATGTGAATTTATAGTTGTTTGTGTGAAGGTTGGGGTTGTACTACCATCATTATCAAACCAGTGTACTCTGCCATTGCTTACCACCACTACATCCAAATCCCCATCATTGTTTAAATCTCCCGTGGCTACAGCTCTAACATTCTGTATGCCAGTACCTATGTCATGTGATGTAAATGCGGGGTTTGTAGTTCCATTATTCTCGTACCAAACAACTTTTTCGCTACCCAAAAGGATACTAACAACATCAATATGACCATCTGCATTAATATCACCTGCATCTACATCAGATGGTAGGCCACCATCCTCATAGCCAACCGTACTTTCTGAAAAATTTTGACTCCCATCATTACTAAATAGAGACACTTTATTATCATTATTATTGGCTGACAATAAATCTATATCGCCATCGCCATTTATGTCTACAGGAAGTATTTTTCTTGGGGAATCCGCAGTTGTTGTCACTATCTCATCACTCGAATTAGTTGCACCGAAACTTCCTCCCTGGGTAGTTATAGAAATTAATTGCAAAGCTGTGTCACTCGAACTATCGCTGGAGCGCTCAACATCAATCGAATAATTTCCGCCATCGGTGGTGGGTATATTTACTGTTAACTTATTTGAAGATTCTGAAAGTACCGTACCAGTTACGGAAGTTCCCCCTGCCACCGGACTGAATGTTACAGTGTTATTGCCAGGAGTTGAATCAAATCCTGTCCCATAAATAGTTATGGAAGAACCCGGGGTTCCATTTACCGGCTGTATTTTTGTAATTTTTAAATTTTGGGCTTGCACTTCTATCGCTGTGAAAGCAATTAAGCTCCAAAAAATGAATAATATTCTAAGACTCATCACATAAATTATTTAGTGTTTCCTTTTGCTTCATTTATCGCCCTAAGTTTACCAAACCTTTCCTTGGATACTGTCTCAACATTCTTTAAAATCGTTGCAAACAATTTGTAAAAGAGGCTTCCTACTGTGTTAAATGTGTTTTTAGGATTTTTGATGCTGTTCCTGCAACTACCAGATTCAAGCAGTAGCCCCGGGGAGTTCATGGTTAAAACTTTTACGGTAGATGATGGCCTTCCGTCAAATACAATTGAGGATATTTATCAGGATGAGCTCGGTTACCTGTATTTTGCTACCCTCAATGGATTGGCTCGTTATGACGGCTACAAGTTTACAATATATAATTCGGCGAATACGCCCGGTATCAGTACTAACAGACTCACTGGTTTTACGAACCGTACCGGAGAAGGAATCTGGATGCTCACTGAGCAATATCACCTGACTTGGATGAACAACGGAACCTTTACCACATTTGAGGATGTACTTACCGTACTTACTGACAGAGACGGGGAGACTTGGGCCGGTACACCTACAGGCATAGCGCGTTACGATTCAGTGCTAAATGATTTTGTGAAGATCACTGACCTGCCAAAAGAAGTTCAGGTACCAACCCGCCAGCTTATTTCTCTGGAAAGAGGTCTTCTGATACGAAACGACTCTGGTATTTTTTTGGAAGAGGGTGGGAGTTTCCGAGGCTTGCTGCTTCACCCAGAATTCCCGATCGGCAATCAGGATTGGACAATTATGGAGCATCTCGATGATGACCGCGTACTCATTCATAGCTCACTGGGGTTTTTTGTATTAGATCTTTCTTTAGAGGAAGTGTCTTTTGTACAGGAATTCAAATCAGAAAATTTTCTGGACATTTGGAACGCAGAACTTCAAAATGATCAAATTATCATCTCTGCTAAGCAAGGGCTTTTTGAATTGGATACTGTTTCGTGGGAAATTAGAAGGCTTTCGGTTGATTCATACAATTATTCACAAGAGGCAGGAAAAGGAGGAAGAATACTCCATAAGGTTGGCCCCAAGTTGACCTTTAACGGAACAGCTTTGTACGATAATACCGATGTAAAAAATGCATTCTTAGACCGGGAAGTTTCTGTGTGGATTGCTACTCCAAGAGATGGACTCCATCAACTTAAAAGTGTTCCGATCATCAACATCAATACTGTGAATGGGCAGCCATTAGAGAATACCTATCCCATTATTCAGGATAACAGTGGGGACATTTGGGTAGGGAGTTTGATAAATGGTGTTTACCGATTTAATGACCGCGGGGTGGATCACTGGAACTCCGAAAACAGTGCGCTTACCAGCAATCTGGCCAGATATTTATTCGAAGACACTGATGGAACCATCTACCTGGCGCTCTGGCAGGACGGCTTATGGAAGTTTACTGGAAATGATTGGGAACGAGAACGTTTTTTAACTTCCATCACTAATCGCGATACCAGGATCTTTGAAGCTATGCACCGCGATCATAACAAGGTGCTGATTATAGGTAACAGAGAGACTTCAATTTTTAAAAAAGGTGACAATTTGATCACCTTCAGTGACTCGTTAGGAGTAGAATTTAAGGGCGTCAGGGTAATCCGTGAAACAAAACAGGGAACCATTTATATGGGAAGCATTGGAGATGGGCTGGGGATATTGCATCCAGATGGAAACTTCCACCACCTCACTTCCTCAGATGGCCTCTCAAGTGATTTTATCAGAGATATTCTTGTTCAATCCAAAGATACGATCTGGATAGCTACAGAAAACATGGGGCTTGATAGATTGGTCTTTTCGCCAGAATCGGAGAACCCGGATGTAGTATCTGTTCGCCAAAGAGATGGACTTATGGATAATGCCCTGCACCGCATCATCGAAGACAGGAAAGAACGCTGGTGGATAAGTTCAAACCGTGGAGTGATGTGGATTAGCAAAAAAGACATCAACGCTTATGCAGATGGAGAGCTGGAATTTCTTCCGGTAAGGAAATATGATGAGAAAAAGGGTATGCTTAACAGAGAGGCAAACGGTGGAGTGATGTCTGCGGGCATCCTGACATCTGATAACAAGATTTGGGTTCCCAATCAAAAGGGGGTAACAATCTTCGATCCAACAAAAGCGGGTCACATCAACTATTTTGAGGCAATTACCCCCGTTATTGAAACGATCGGCTCAGAGGACAGCTTGATTTCTCTTTCCGGACAAGAGACGGTGAGACTACCCCATGGAAAACGCAATTTTTCTGTGAAATTTACAGCACCAAATTTTGAAAGCCCGGAAAGCATCCGGTTTCGTTACCAGTTAACCGGGATCAGTGACAGCTGGCAGACAGCAAATAGTTTGCGGGAAGCCTCATTCACAAATGTAACTTCCGGGGACCATGAATTCCGATTGCAGGTGCTCTTTCCCGATGGACAAACTTCGCTGGCCTCTGTTCAACTAACCGTACCACCCTTTTACTATGAGACCGCTTGGTTCAAAGTATTAATAGCGCTGTCCATTATAGGTATCGGCGTGGCAAGCTTTAGAATTAGAATCCATAGCCTGAGAATGCGGGAAAAAGAGCTGCAGCGCCGGGTGAAAGAACAGACTCTGCAACTTGAACAAGCTGCGGAAGAGAGGTCGCGCTTTTTTACCGGAATTACGCACGAGCTGAAAACACCTTTGTCTTTGATTTTAGGCCCTCTGGATGAATTTATAGCACAAAATGGTTCCAAATCAAAAAAACAGTTTCAGCATTACCTGCACATAATGCAACGCAATGGCTATAGGCTTAAAAACCTGGTAGATCAGATCTTGGATGTTTCCAAACTCAACGCAGAAGCTATCAAACTGGATATTCACCCCTTTGACATAGAGGCATTAACCCGACAAATAGCCGGTCAGTTTCAGTCATTACTCCAGCAAAAATCAATTACTTTAGACATTCAGTCTGATAGGTTTACGGAGCCCATTTATGTAGACAAAGAAGCTTGGGAACGGATCATTATCAACTTGCTATCCAACGCTATTAAATTCTTCTTAGAGGGCGGACATATTATCCTTAAAATAGAAAATCAGTTGAGCCGTATTCGTGTATCTGTCAAAGACTTTGGGAAGGGCATCGCGGTGAGCGATCAGGAAAAAGTATTTGAGTACTTATACCAATCTGAAGGAGAAAAAGCGGCTGAAGGAACAGGCGTGGGTTTATATTTAGTAAAGGGCTTAATCGAGCGGATGGGAGGCTCCATAGAGCTTCGGTCAGAGGAAAAAAGAGGAGCTGAGTTTATTCTGACGCTGAAGAAAGGTTCAGAACATTTTATGAAAGAAGATCACCTTTCGCATGAACCTGTCAAAATAGATAAGATCAAGCCTCCCTCTCATAGAATTTATACAACTAAACCTGAAGGAGATAACAAGAAGTCCTCTATTGGTGAAACGCCTACTAAGGTCTTAATTGTTGAAGATAACCCGGATTTCAGGGATTATCTTGCTTATGTTTTAGAAGGTGAATATTGTATTTATGTAGCAACTAATGGTGATGAGGGGCTCGCAATCATCGAAGAAGTCCAACCTGACTTGGTAATATCTGATGTAATGATGCCCGCAATGGGAGGATTTGAGTTCGTATCTCAGCTTCGGGAAATCGAAGGATTTAAGCAGCTTCCGGTTATCTTTCTTTCTGCCAAAGATCAGGACGCAGATATTCAACAAGGACTCTCTAACGGTGCCGATGTCTACCTCACTAAACCGATCCGCTCTTCAACACTTATTGCACAAATTAATGCTGTATTGCGCCGGGAAGAAGTACTCAGAAGAACAAACCCATTCCAAAAATCATCTGAGCCCAATGAGCCAGAGCTGGTTTCAAACCTCAGAGAAATTATTTACCGCCAAGTAGGTAATCCACACTTAAATGTAGATTTGATTGCCGAAAAATTGTATATGAGCCGAGCTACACTATATCGCTCCTGGAAGCCGGTTAGTGACCTTTCTGTAAGTGATTTTATTAAGAAGATTCGTTTAGAGGAAGCTGCCGTTCTCATTAAGGAAAAAGATTTTTCCATCCAAGACGCTGCCTATGCTGTAGGTTTTACAGATCCTAATTACTTCTCCACCAGCTTCAAAAAGCACTTTGGTGTTCCGCCTTCGCAAATCAGTCAATAATGATTTCCCCGTCGCTTTTCTCTTTGGGTGTGCCTTTATCCTTCCACTGCTTGTAGAATTGGATCAGGTTTGAAACGGCGTACGTCAGCATAAAGAAGGCAATGAAATAGGCGACGGAATCAGGGTTCATCACAATGCCAATCGCAATGATGATGGTGATAATTCCCAAGACGCTCAGGGAAAGACCGAAGAGCATCAGCAAACCAAAAAGCCCCAGGAAGCCGGCAAAAGTAAACGGAATCAGTTCGGGAAAAATGAAGATCAATATTCCGGCTACGATAGGTAATGCAGCCACGCCTCCCGGAAAGCGAAAAGCGATGAACATCAACCCAAGTGCCAGTAAATATCCGCCGGCGATGAGATAGAGGAAGTTGGGGAAGATCAGCGTAAGAATTCCCGTAGCCAGGGTGAGCAGCACATTTACAATTTTCTGCTCTTTTGATTTTCCTAAAATATTGACTTCAATTTGTTTAAACATGGGTTCTTTTTAGTATTTGAGAATTTATTGAAAAAATCGCCCTTATTGTCATTCCGAGTGACTGGAAAGTAGCAAAGAATTAGTCTTGCTTTCACGAGGAATCTCAATCTATAATACAGCTTAGTAATTCAACCTTTGAGATCCTTCGCGGAATACAACTTATTCCCATACAACATCGAAACACTCAGGATGACAACTTACAAGGCTTGATCTATTTTCCTTAATCAAGCACCACAAATTCCACATCCCTCGTTTCCGTATCCAAAAAAGCGATGCTTGCTTCTTCACCAAAACCATGCGCGGTTCCGGGATTGATGTGCATCGTCTCGCCAATCACCCGGTTTACCTTTTCGTGGATATGTCCGCTTACCACAACATCATAACGGCCCGATTCGCATAACGATTTCGTGATCTCCGCATAGGTTCCATGGTATACCGCAATGAGTAAGCCATCGGCTTGAACTTTCAGAAAGTCACCCGCTATTTCGGCGTCAATCTCGTTGAATTTTGAGATCAGCAGATATTTATCGCCATCATTGTTTCCAAAGATGCCTTTCAGGTTCAAACCTTTAAATTCCGGGATGGTAAACGGACTGCAGTAATCACCGGCATGCAGCACCAAATCCACTTTCCGCTTCTTGAACTCAGCTACGGCTTTTTTGATGTTAGGGACATGGTCGTGAGTATCAGAAATAAGACCTATCAGCATGGCTTTTTGCTATGATTCTGAGCATTAGTTCATAAAAAGAGTACCATTTAAAACATTGAACTGCAACCGGATGATGATCTTCTTACACTTTCATTCCTATGTAATTTTTTACTTTTTTATTGAACTTTTTATGCGATGTTATATCCTCACTTATCATCATTAATCTTGTTTGTGCTTTCTATGTTTCAATTCAAACCGGCCCTGCTTTTTTCTGTCCTTTTATTAGTCCCAATTTTTGCCTTTTCGCAACAGCAAGACTCCACCGCTGCCATTCATTTTGTATATGGATCTGACACTTCTACCCCGGGAATTAATGTGAATGACAGAACAAGCTTGTACAACAACGCTGGCTTTGAATTGTTTGCCTCTCCAACGGGTAATGCTGCTCAGGTCATGAAACAGTCATATCGGGATCAGTTCAAAGATTCCTTTGGAAATTCTCTTCCATTAACCTGGTGGATGCAAGGGGGTTCACTTTACCGATATGCGACCAACACAAATATTCCCCTTGGAAGTACCATGTCTATTCACCTGATGCAAAAGTATCACGCGGATAAAGTGGAAGAACTCGGTGATGAAATGACGTTTCACTATCACACCTGGGAATGGTCGGATGTAAATGGAGACGGACGTTTTTACTGGAATCAAACCGATGATTTTAACAAGGTGAAAGATGATTTCATGCTTACTTTAGCTGAACATCTTGTAGAGGAAAACATGTTTCCGGTGTCTTTCCGAAGTGGATGGCATTATATGGATAATGCCTGGCAAGCTACCCTTAACGACTGGATTCCTTTCAGCTTGCATAATAATTCCCCGGTTCAGACAAATCCCACCGTAGAACCTATTGATAACCTGATCGATTGGGGGCATGCCACGCTGGACTTTATCCCCTTCCAACCCAGTGAGGAGGATTATCAGGTGGGAGGAGGAAACCGAGGCTGGAATACAAGATCCCGCTATTTTCTAAGACTTACTGAAGATGAAGTCCGGCAAATTTTTGAACAGGCCAAAGCGGGAACCACGCAAGTTGCCGCGATATGGGGACACCTCGCAGAGCCTACATTCCTGAATAATATGGAACAAAGCCTGGCACTTATTTACAAAGTGGCTGAAGAATATCCCGATGTCCCTTTTCATTTTTCTACTGCCGTGGATGCCATGCAGGACTATTTGGGAACGGCAGATACCACTGCTCCTGAAATATCTGTTATTCCTAACTGGGGATTTTCCGGTAACAGCTTGGTAGATATACAAATCTCTACGGATGAACCTATCTTTCAAAAAACACCCTTTTTGGTATTCAAAGATGTGTATGAAGAGTATCACATCATTCCTATGAATGAAGCCGGAGAAAATACCTGGGGTACAGATTTCATTAATATTGATGGAGTAGCCAAAGTCGGTATTGCGGTCACTGATACAGCTGGAAACTTAGCGACCAAAATCATCAATCCTCTTCCCGATGAAATTTATGTGGACAATGTTGATGATGCTTTTAATTCTTCAGCCTCAGGACAAAGTGTTCTATTTTCATCGGTAAATCATATTTGGGGACGGAATTTTGAACAATTTGTAGTTCAACCCGGGGATTCTGTTTCTGCTTCCTGGTCTGCAACTATCCCTGCTTATGAAGCCGCTCCCGCTGAAAATCAACAACAAGTGTATGTTCGGCTTCCGGATGTAGAAGATCCCGTTCAGGAGCTAAGGGCTGTTATTTCTATCGACGGAGTAAAAGTCACAGAACAAAGATTAGATAATCTCACTCCCAATAAGTGGTTATTTGTAGATATGGTTTCTGTTTCGGAGGGCGAAGAAGTCACAACTCAACTTACTGCTTATAATAACAGTGATACCCCGCTTAATTTTGGGGCCGATGTGGTTAAATACAGCGCGCTGGTTAAAGATCGCCAGTTGGAATTGCCAGCCGGTAAACTGGATTTCCGCGAAGTAATGATCGATCAACCAACAGAAATTGAACTTCCGCTCACCAACCGAGGAAATGAAACCCTGACGGTCAGCAACCTTAGCTGGAATTCAGATGTCATCAGTTTTGATACAGCGCTTCCATTTACCATCCCGGCTCACAGCACAAAATTCTTAACCCTTACGCTGAATTCCTCTGTGCCAACCTTGGTCAGAGATACCTTACATATTGAAAGCAATGACCCGGTTAACCCGGTCTTGTCCAAGAATTACGAGGTGGAATTCCGCAACTATTTCCGAATTGTGGATAATGAAGACCGTGATGCCTATTCAGAAGTCGGAGACTGGAATTACAGTTCAGCCGAAGCGTACGGACAAACCAGTCGCTATGCCTTTATTCAGAGCGCCGGAGACCCTTCAGCCACTTTCACTACTACGGCAGAAAAAGCCGGATTCTATAATATTTCATTTATAGTTCCCAAGGCCACCAACAGCGCCCTCCGATCTGATTACGAGTTATTTATAAATGGAGAATCTGTTAACACGTACCGAATCAACCAAAATTTGGGAAGCGGCAATTGGGTGACATTGGATATGACATTCCTTGAAGCAGGTGATGAAGTAGCTATACAAATTACCGTACCGGACAAGGATCAACCCAATAAAGTTCTGCGGGCAGATGCTTTTCAGATCGCTTATATCGGGGAAGAGCTTGAGGAAGATATCATAGACAATGCCTCTGACTTATACAGCGAAGTTGGAGATTGGTCTACCAGCGTAACCGAAGCTTATGGCAGTAACAGTCGCTATGTTTTTTATGATCCCAACGCCTCAGCAACGTTCAAGTATCCGGTTTCACAAACCAGCACGCATCACCTTTCTATGATTGTGCCTGAAACTGAAAATGCCTCCAACGAAGCCCAATATTCGGTGTACCAAAACGGCAGTTTACGGGGCAGCGTAGTGCTGAATCAAAATGAAAAGAGTGCAACCTGGCGTGATATTGGAAGCTGGTCGTTCGTTAATGGAGATACGCTTTCGGTGGTCGTTCAGAATGTAGAGTCTTACAACTCAAGCCGGGTACTTCGAGCAGATGCTATCAAGGTTCAATACGGTGTTCCAAAAGCCGTCTCAAATGATGCGGTTTCATCCCTGCCCAAAAGCTTTTCGCTTTCACAAAATTATCCGAACCCATTCAACCCTACAACGAATATACTGTACACGGTTCCCAAAAGAGCAAATGTATCTTTGAAAGTCTATAATGTACTCGGTGAACTGGTATCTACCTTAAAAAATGAGGTTCACAATCCGGGCTCGTACCAGGTTTCTTTTAATGGCAAAAATTTAGCCAGCGGTGTTTATTTTTACAGGCTTGAAGCACCTGACTTTACTGAAACCAAATCATTTACGTTGATAAAATAAATGATTTAACGGCCCAGCGCTTAGGCGGCGCTGGGATTATGATTTGGTTGAAGTAGCTAAATTAATTCCTGCCAATCAAGTTTCCATCGCGCCCGTCCAGACAGCCCCGGGCATTCGCGGCGTCCGATTTACGCCTTATTAGGAAGTGAATCTATGGGGCAAACATTTCTTGTAATATACTCAATACTTTTTCCTCGGCTGAAGAACTGATTGTCCCAAGGTTTTTAATTAATCTGCTTTTATCGACAGTTCGAATCTGATCTAATACAATTTGTCCTTTCTTGCCCTGAAATATAGTAGTGACGCGCGTTGGATAATTTTTAATGGCAGATGTCATTGGCGCAATGATCACTGTTCTGATGTACTTATTCATCTCGTTAGGAGATATGATCAAACAGGGACGTGTTTTTTTAATTTCAGAGCCTTTGGTGGGATCAAGCGAAATCAGATGAACTTCAAACCTCCGGAAAGGATTTTTTTCTACCATGTCCACTCAGATTTATCCCAGTCTGAAGATTCTTCTGCCTCTTCTTGATCCAATAAAACATCATCACCTTGTTCCGCCATTTTTTTGAAAGATGAATCCCAATCCTTTCGAATAGTTTCAGCCGAGCGCAAAACAATTTCATTGTCTCTGAGAATCATTTCAATTTCTTTAGTGATCCCACTTTCTTCGATCAGAGGTTTTGGAATCCGAACTCCTTGAGAGTTACCAATACGAATTATCTTGGTTTTCATAGCTTTGGTTATTTGTGAACACCTATATTAATATAATTACAATGTATTTACATTACAACCAATGTCGAATCGATTTATTAAGCCGCCTAACGGTCTACCTGGCATTTAAATGCCAACTTAAACAAAGAGGATGCCTATGCTGAAGATTGTAAAATTCCACCAATCAGACAGGCCCAACCGCGTCAGCTCCCAGGTCAGCATCCAGAGAAGCTAACATGGCCTGAACACCAAAACATTACTCATTTTTTAAAATGGAATAGTCCCATTCATGGAAAAGGTGCGGCCGAAAACAGGTATTTTGTACTATTTCTTGACTCTTAACAAAGAGTAACGCTTGTTAGGTATTTTCTATTCTTCTAAACATAGAGGCTCAGGACTTTCAAAAACAATTTGTTCGTTAATTAGATAAAATTCTTGAGCTGGACTAAGTCCGAAACTTCCTGATAGTTCCTCAACACTAATCTCAATGTCATTGGAGTCGAGATGAAATTTCATTGTTCCTTTGCCTTTGTCGATTCGAACAAAGACATCAAATTTCACAAAGGTATATGAATCAAAATCTGTGGAATAAAGACTTTCTTGCCATTCTTCAAACCAAATAAGTGATGTGTCCTTAAATGCATATTGAACTTCCAAACCGGAAGGGATAGTATTAAATCTTGTTTCTGACTCTGAAAAGAAACTCAATTTACTATCATCAACTATAATTGAATCAGCAGCTCCATCAGTAATACAAGCATCTATGTAATCTTGCCGAGATAAGTTTTTTAAAGATGAAAAGTCTTTTGGTAATTCTTGGTTTTTCTTTTCAAAAACGATAACGGCATCCATTAGATCCCAAAGCGGTTGATAGGGAAGCAACTCCTTATCACCAAAAGGAGAAGTATCGAAATCTTCTTTTGAATCGGTGCAAGCAAAAGAGAATACCAATAAAAGTAGAAGAATTAGCTTGGGCATATTTTAAAATACCTAACATATTAATATGCGACATGGGCTATCTTATGAGACGTCGTATAATATACATAAGCCTATCTCACAATCGCCCAAACGCTTGTTCTTGGTTTTTATGCGACAATGATGTCGCAGAACCTCGTCGGATAATATCCAACTTTTTTGTAAGGAATTGCTTCCTCATCGCTCCACAATATAGTAAGTATGCCGTCTTTATCAATTACATTATAAGTAAATTAAAGCTATCGCGAGATTTAAGAAAAGCTTGCGGCATACCTCACAACCAAAAAACAAATGCATTCCCGTCGAATGCTTCGCGAAGCGTTAACTATAACAGCGCCAAAAAGTTATTCTTCTTCCGGTTTCTTACCCAGCTTCTTACAAATATTGGCCAGTTGTTCTTTTTCCTCAGAAGTGAGTACGGAAAATTCTTCTTTGATCTTTTCAAGGTGCTGAGGGAAGAAATCCTCAATAAAATTCTGGCCTTTTTTGGTGAGCGAAATAATGACGGCCCGGCGATCACTGGGATCGGTTTTCTTTTCTACCAATCCATTTTTTTGGAGGTTGTCGATGACAAGCGTGATGTTACCGCCGCTTTTCAGCAATTTCTGCCCCAGTTCTCTCTGGTTTAGCGGCCCGAGGTGCAGCAGCGCTTCCAGCGTCCCAAACTGACTGACGGTGAGATTGGCATCCGACAAATGTCGGGCTAACCGGCCGTTTACGCTTTCACTTGCACGGGTGAGTTTGATGAACGCATTCAGTGTTCTCTGAACTTCTTTATTTCCTTTGTAGTGTGTTCCCATAATCTAATTTTTAAGCTACCCGAACAACTTCATGCCCAAAACATATCGTTCGTTACAATTCATAGGTGATGGTGACCGGCGCATGATCCGACAGATCCCATTTCATTTCAATTTCGGCATTCACAGCCTTTTTTGCTAATTCCGGTGTAGCCAGGTGGTAATCGATCCTCCAGCCTTTGTTTCGCTCCTTAGAAGCCGCCCGATAGCTCCACCAGCTGTACAGATCTTCTTTGCCGGGATGAAGATTTCGGAATACATCTTCATATCCTGTTTCCAAAAAGTCCGTAACCCATTGGCGTTCTTCGGGCAAAAATCCGGATGTTTTATGCTGCTTGCTCGGGTTGTGAATGTCTATTTCCGTATGACAAATATTGAAATCTCCACAAAAAACCGTCGGCTTTTCGTCTTGGGTGAACCGTTCTCCAAATCGGATAAATTTATCGAGGAAATCCATTTTCATGTCCTGCCGAACATCGCCGGTGGTTCCGCTTGGTGCATAAACGCTAAAAACCCGGAATGTTTCAAATTCCGTCATGATCACACGGCCTTCCGCATCAATCCAGTCTTCGCCGATGCCTTCTTCCACGTTCAGCGGTTCCTGTTTGGAATAAATCGCTACGCCGGAATATCCCTTTTTCTCGGCCACATGATAGGCTTCATGATAGTCGAGTTCCTTGATGTCTTTGGGAATTTGCTTTTCCAGCGCCCGAAGTTCCTGAATGCAAATAATATCGGGATCGCTTTCCTCCACCCAATCGGTAAAGCCTTTTCGGTGAGCTGCGCGAATTCCGTTTACGTTGTACGAACTGATTTTGATCAAACCGGCTTATTTCGCTTTTATAATTCCGAAATTTCGTTTCCCTACTTTCAAAGTAAATTCGTCTCCTTCTTTAAAGGTGAGGGAATAATTTTTGTCGGAGATCTTTTTGTCATCAATACTGATTCCACCCTGTTTGATCATCCGCTTTGTTTCTCCGTTGCTTGGCGAAAAACCGGTCTCGGCCACAATATCCAAAAGACGAATTTCTTCTCCGGTTTTGAATTCAAAAACAGGAGCATCATCCGGAACTTCCTTGTTGATCACCGTTTTCTCGAAGTGCTCTTTGGCAGCTTTTGCAGCGTCATCTCCGTGATACATTCTCACAATGGTAAATGCCAGATCGTGCTTGGCATTTCGCGGATCGCTTTCAATTTTTTCTTTAATGGCCGGAAGGTCTTCCGTCTTGATGTCCGTCACCAATTCGTAGTACGTGTAGATCAAGTCATCCGGGATGGAGAGCGATTTTCCGTACATATCATTCGGCTCTTCGTTGATGCCAATGTAGTTATCATACGATTTGGACATTTTAGCCGATCCATCGGTTCCCACCAAAAGCGGCATCATCAGGCATACCTGAGGATCCTGCCCGTCTTCTTTCTGAAGCTGACGGCCTACCAAAAGATTGAATTTCTGATCGGTTCCTCCCAACTCAACATCCGATTTCAGGTGAACCGAATCCTGCCCCTGTGCCAGCGGGTATAAAAACTCGTGTAAAGAAATGGGTTCGTTATTCTCGAAACGTTTAGAAAAATCGTCCCGCTCAATCATACGGGCAACCGTAAGCTTGGAAGACAATTTGATCACATCCATGAAATCCATTTCACCCAGCCAGTCGTAATTGTTGGTGAGGGTCAGTTTGTCTTCATCCAGGATCTTTTTGGCCTGTTCAATGTATGTTTCGGCATTCTCCTTTACTTCTTCCATGGTTAAAGGAGGGCGGGTTTTATTCTGCCCGGTCGGATCGCCGATCATGGCGGTAAATCCTCCAATGATAAGGATCACTTCATGTCCCAGATCCTGGAATTGGCGCATTTTTCGAAGGATCACGGAATGCCCCAAATGAAGATCCGGACGGGTGGGATCTACCCCTAATTTGATCTTAAGCGGTTTATTTTCTTTTCGTGATTTTTTGAGTTTTTCGATGAGTTCTTCTTCCGGAACAATTTCCGTGGTTCCACGGCGGATGATATCTAATTGTTCCTCAACAGGTAAAAATGCCATGCGTTACGTTAATTATCGTTTTGGTCTTTTAATTCGTTTAAGAAAGGAATGTTTTCCAGCGGGTTATAATCGCCGATATTCTTTTTTAGCGTTTGCGTGTAATCTTCGGCTCCGGGATATACCAGGGCAACACCGTTGTAGGCAAAAGGAGCCAAATAGATCACGTAGGGATAAAGGTAGGATTCTTCCCGGGCCTGATCGCTTGGGATATTAAATCCGGCTAACAGCAGCAGAATAGCACTGACTACCATCCCGCTTTTCAATGCGCCGAAAATGGCCCCCAGAATTCTGTTTATTGAACTCAGCTTTATCGCTTTCAAGAATTCTTTGGTTGCATAAGCGATCAGAGCCACCACCGCAAGCGTACCTGCAAACAGGATCACACCGGAGATAAAAGGAACATAAGATGCGCCTTCTTCAAAGATCGGTGCTATGATATCTGTAAATGCATCCAGGTAATTAAAAGTGAGAAAAATCGCGAGAATGATCCCAACAATATTCAGGATTTCCTTAACTAATCCATTTACTGCACCTTTATATCCAAAATAAACCATTGGAGCAGCGATGATAAGATCCAGGATCAGCATTTGGGATTATCCTCCAAGCTCTTCTTTTACCACTTTACTGACCAGGGAGCCATCGGCCTTGCCCTTGAGTTGCCCCATCAGCGGGCCCATTACTTTACCTATATCCTGCATACCGGATGCACCAACAGCCGCTATCTTCTCCTTCACAACTTTGCGCACGTCTTCTTCATCCATCATCTCCGGAAGGTAGGCTTCTATGATAGCCAGTTCTTTTTTCTCATTATCAGCCAGGTCGTTTCTGCCGCCTTCTTCAAATTGCTCAATAGATTCCTTCCGCTGTTTTGCAGCTTTCATCAGAACCTCAACAGCTTGCTCGTCCGTGAGTTTTGCTTCACCGCCTTTTCTTTCACTGATCTCCTTTTCCATCAATTTTGCCTTCAAAGAACGCAAAACACGCAATTTGTCTTGCTCTTTGGCCTTCATCGCCTCTTTGATGTCAGAAATAATTTGTTCTTGAATGGTCATGGTTGTTCCTCCTCCGCTAAAAATAATCAAAAAAAAAGGTTACACAATCAAAATTGCGTAACCTTATCTATTCATTGATGAATTTGGGTCAGCTTTTGTTCTGCTGAATAAATTCTTTCACATTATCCTGGTCAATCATCACCTCTTTGTAGGCGTATTTCCCCTTATCATTCTTGGTAGAAATAATAACCTTCGCCATTTTCCGGTGAGCTGCCTTTGCTTGTAACGCTTCTTGTCCAAATGCTTGTTGCTTAGCCATAGTGCTGGTTATTTAATTTCTTTGTGAATGGTGTGTTTACGAAGAACCGGATTGTATTTTTTCAGTTCAAGTCTGTCGGTCGTGGTTCTTCTGTTCTTAGTAGTAACATAGCGAGATGAACCGGGCTTTTCGGTGCACTCTAAAATAACCTGAACTCTGTTTCCTTTTGCCATGGTTCTATACTTCTTTTATGAGAGTTCCGTTTTTCCGCGCATCTTTCAGTACTGCGGAAATTCCCTTCTTGTTAATTGTTCTAACTGTTTTAGCAGATACTTTAAGGGTTATCCATCGGTCCTCTTCAGGTACATAAAAACGACGCTTTTGCAAATTCAATTGAAAGCGGTGTTTTGTCTTGTTATTTGACTTTGAAGACCGGTAACCGTTCAAAGCTCCTTTTCCTGTAATATCGTCTTTTCGCGACATCGTATTAATTTCGTTAATTCATAATGAAAATAGACACCAAAGATAGAGCTATAAACATCAAAGTTCAACGGCTTTGAACATGAAAATTTCATTTATCCACAATTTTTCAAATTATCCACATTATGAGCTGTTTTTTTGAAGCCGAATTTAACGCCAGAACGACGGACTCTATTATTTTTAACAAATACCTATGCTTTTTTTGATTTTGCATGTGTAAGCTCTATTTTCAGGCGTTAATCAACTCATCTTACAAAGCTATCACTCCATAAATTATGGCAAAAAAACAAGGTTCCGACTACAAGGCTTCCAATATACAAGTTTTAGAGGGTCTTGAGGCGGTTAGAAAGCGACCTGCAATGTATATCGGGGATACGGGACAGCGCGGTCTCCACCACCTTATTAATGAGGTGGTTGATAATTCCATTGATGAAGCTCTTGCAGGTTATTGTGATCACATCATTGTAACTATTAATGAAGACGGCTCCATGACCATTCAGGACAACGGTCGTGGTATTCCCGTAGACATTCATGAAAAACTCGGGATTCCAGCGGTGGAAGTTGTGCTTACCAAACTCCACGCCGGCGGTAAGTTTGATAAAGACACGTACAAGGTTTCCGGTGGATTGCACGGTGTTGGCGTCAGTTGTGTGAACGCACTAGCATCCTGGTTTAAGGCAGAAATTCACAGAGACGGTGAAATTCATGTAATGGAATTCGAAAAAGGTGGAACAAAAACACCTCTCAGCGTTGCCGGAAAGACCAAAGAAACCGGTACCAAAATTTCTTTCAAGCCAGACCCTGAGATCTTCACACAAACCACCGAGTTCAAGTTCGATATTATTGCTGAACGGATGCGCGAACTTGCTTTTCTGAATCCGGAAGTAACCATTGAGTTGGTCGACGAACGGGAAGAAGATGATGAGCTCAAAAAAGAAATTTATCACTATGAGGGCGGTGTAAAAGATTTCGTTGATTTCCTTGATGAACATCGCGAGTCCATGCTCGACACTCCTATATATATAACCGGTGAAACTGATAATGTGCCGGTTGAAATCGCCATTCAGTATAATCAGTCTTTTTCAGAGAATGTTCATTCTTATGTGAATAACATTAATACACGAGAAGGCGGTAGCCACGTTTCAGGATTTAGAAGAGCCTTAACCCGGTCTCTTAAATCATATGCCGAAAAGAACAACCTGATCAAGTCGAATAGTAAGATTTCTGTTTCCGGGGAGGATTTCCGGGAAGGAATGACGGCTGTTCTTTCGGTAAAAGTTGCTGAGCCTCAGTTTGAAGGACAAACCAAAACAAAGCTGGGTAACTCGGAAGTTCAAAGTGCTGTTGAGGTGATCGTGTATGATCAACTGAACGAATATCTTGAGCAAAATCCTAAAGCGGCCAAAAAGGTAATCGAAAAAGTGGTGCTTGCAGCCGAGGCTCGTGAAGCAGCCCGAAAAGCTCGTCAGCTTGTGCAGCGTAAGAGCGTGATGAGTGGTGGTGGTCTTCCGGGTAAACTGGCCGATTGCTCTATCAAAGATCCAGAGCATTCTGAAATTTACATTGTTGAGGGTGACTCTGCGGGTGGTTCAGCAAAAATGGGCCGTAACCGAAGCTTCCAGGCTATTCTTCCCTTGCGTGGTAAGATCCTGAATGTTGAAAAAGCGAAGATCAACCGAATTCTGGAGAATAAAGAGATCCAGGCAATGATCACAGCCTTGGGAACCGGCGTTGGACATGGCGATGATGACTTCGACATGGAAAAACTGCGGTATCATAAGATCATCGTGATGACAGATGCCGATGTAGACGGTTCTCATATTCGAACCCTGCTTCTTACCTTTTTCTATCGCTATATGCGCCCGCTTATCGAAATGGGCTATATATATATAGCAACTCCACCGCTGTATCGTATCACGGTTGGAAAAGACATTGAATATGCCTGGGATGACGATACGAGAGACAAGATGATTAAAGAACTCAAAAAAGGTCGTCGGAAATTTGATGTTTCCCGATATAAAGGACTTGGTGAAATGAACCCCGAGCAGCTTTGGGAAACCACGATGGATCCCGAAACCCGAACCTTGCAGCAAGTTACGATTGATAGTGCGGCAGGTGCTGATAAACTGTTCTCAACCCTTATGGGGGGCGACGTGGAACCTCGCCGGGAGTTTATCGAGCGAAATGCCAAGTACGCAACCATCGATATCTAATTTTAATCACAACGATTTTAACTGACTTTTCATAGCTGATTTATGGCCAGAGAAAAAATTATTCCAATAACTATTGAAGACGAAATGCAATCGTCCTACATCGATTATTCGATGTCGGTGATTGTTTCACGTGCCCTGCCTGATGTTCGGGATGGGCTGAAGCCGGTTCACCGCCGTATTTTGTATGGCATGAACGACCTGGGAATGCTTCATAACAGAAATTATAAGAAAAGTGCTCGTATTGTCGGTGAAGTTTTGGGTAAATATCACCCCCATGGCGACAGTGCTGTTTATGATTCTATTGTTCGGATGGTGCAGGATTTCTCCCTGAGATATCCACTTGCAGACGGACAGGGTAACTTCGGTTCCATAGATGGTGATAGCGCAGCAGCCATGCGTTATACGGAAGTTCGAATGGACCGACTTTCGGAAGAAATGCTTGCCGATATCAACAAAGAGACGGTTGATTTTTCACCTAACTTTGATGATACCCTGGAAGAGCCAACGGTGCTTCCAAGTATGCTTCCCAACCTGTTGATCAATGGTGCATCAGGAATTGCAGTGGGAATGGCTACCAATATGGCTCCTCACAATATGACCGAAACCATAGATGGCATCAATGCCTACATCGATAACCCGGAAATAACCATCAAGGAGCTGATGCAGTATATTAAAGCTCCTGATTTTCCTACTGCAGGAATTATTTACGGATATGAGGGTGTCAAGGAAGCATATGAAACCGGTCGTGGTAAAATCACCCTTCGCGCCCGAGCCAATACGGAAGAGCTTCGCGGAAATCGTGAACAGATCGTTATTACTGAAATTCCTTATCAGGTTAACAAGAGTACTCTTATTCAAAAGATCGCAGGCCTTGTTAATGATGAGAAAATTACGGAGATCTCTGAAGTTAGAGATGAATCTGACCGGGAAGGGATTCGCATCGTTATCATTCTTAAGCGTTCTGCAAACGCGGGTGTTGTACTTAATCAATTGTACAAGTACACTCAAATGCAGACCACATTTGGAGTGATCAATCTTGCGCTTGTGAAAGGCCGTCCGAAAGTGATGGACCTCAAAGAGCTGATCCATCACTGGGTTGAGCATCGAGTAGAGATTGTTATCCGTCGTACCATGTACGATCTGGATCAGGCCGAAGCCCGAGCTCATATTCTTGAAGGACTCAAAATTGCCCTCGACAACCTGGATGAGGTTATCAAAACTATTCGTTCTTCAAACAATCCGCAGGAGGCAAATGTTAAATTACGCAGCAAATTCGCTCTCACCGATATTCAGGCGAAAGCAATCCTGGATATGCGCCTTCAGAAACTTACCGGACTGGAGCGTGAGAAAATTGATGGCGAATATCGAGAGATCATTGATAAGATCGCAGATTACAGAGAAATTCTTTCAGACAGAACTCGCCAGACAAATATCATTCAGGAAGAACTTGCTGATCTGAAAAACAGATACGGAGATGAGCGAAGAACTCAAATCGTACACTCTGCCGATGATTTCAGTATCGAAGATATGATCGCGGATGAGGATGTGGTCGTTACGATTTCCAACAAAGGTTTCATTAAGCGAATGCCTGTGAGTGGATATCGTCGTCAACGCCGTGGCGGTAAAGGAATGAAAGGCACCACTACCCGAGATGAGGAATACGTCGAACATTTATTTGTGGCCACTACTCATAATTACATTCTGTTTTTCACAGAGAAAGGAATGTGTTATTGGTTGAAGGTCTACGAAATTCCGGAAGGAGGACGACTTGCCCGGGGACGTGCGATTGTAAACCTTATCGATATTGATAAAGATGATTCGATCAAGGCTTTCGTTCCCGTAAAAACGCTAGATGAAGAAGATTACATCAACGAACATTCCATCATCATGGCCACTAAAGATGGACAGGTTAAAAAGACGACGCTTGAGGCTTACAGTCGCCCGCGAAGAGATGGTATTATCGCCATCAACATCAAAGAAGGAGACAGCTTATTGGCTGCCGAACTTACTGATGGTGACAGCCAGGTTATTCTCGCGAATAAAGGAGGTCGTGCTATCCGATTCCACGAAAGTGAAGTTCGCGAAATGGGTCGTAATACTTCCGGTGTAAAAGGAATGACCTTAGGCAAAGATGATGAAATCGTTGATATGGTTGTCATCAAAAATGCTCATGAAGCAACTGTCTTAGCCATGTCAGAAAATGGATATGGGAAACGATCCCTTGTAGAAGATTACCGAGAGCAATCCAGAGGCGGTAAAGGTGTGATTACATTGAAAGTAACACCTAAAACCGGAAGCCTTATAGCTCTTAAAGAAGTAACGGATCAGGATGATCTGATGATCATTACTGAGCAAGGTAAAGTGATTCGCATGAATTGTGGCGGCATCCGAACTATGGGAAGAAATACTCAGGGTGTTCGCATCATGCGACTCGATTCTGAAGGATCCATAGCCGCTGTCACCCGAGTCGTGAATGAAGAAGAAGGAGACGACGATGATGGGGATGATAGTGATGACTAAAAATTCCTCAAAACTTTCTTCTTAAGCAGAAACTAAAAGGGCTCCAATTTGGAGCCCTTTTTTATTGGTCATATGTTTTCGTCGAATCCCGGCCGGATAAATTTTTCTGCATCAGGAAAATATTCCTCAATACTCTTCTTAAGGAATGTCAAGTTTGCCAGGTTTCTTAACGCCACGTCTTCCTGTTCAGGCATGTGTTTCAAGATCCCGTTCCATGCAAAGGATGATCTCTCGATGCACTTCAAAACTACTTTGGCGGTTCCATTGGCATCATTCTGAATATCATCCTCTTCCCACGTATCAAAAGAACTCATCACCGCCCTCTTGGCTTTCACAAAAATCATGGTGTGATACCAATTTATGATTTCGAATAAATCGCTAAGTATCAGTGTGTTATTTGTGTTTTCCTCTGGGTTGATATTCATTTTCACAAGGTCGCTGTACTCCTGAGCTTTCTCCTTAAACACTTCATGATAACTATCCAGCCATTTCCGGGAAGACTCAAAATAAGCTTCCGATGCTTTGGTTACCGGATGATTTTCAATTTCAGGATCATCCAGTTTTAGGTAGTCGGTATCTTCATCATCCAGAGCATCTAAATCAATTCCCTCTTCTTCTGCAATTTCGTAGAGCAATTCCCAGGTGAGTGCAAAAACATCTGAAAGCTCGTCCCAAAATTCTTTGTTCCGTAGATCCTGTGATTCTTCGCTTCGAGGCTCCCTCATTTCCATTTTATAAGTAAAACATCGCGAAGACAAATAACAGCGTTCGCACCACCGGTCACAATAATTATAAATGCCTGGAATTAAGTCCGAATCGCTTTCCGCATTTTTAATGTCATCCAAATCCATTTGTCCCGATTTTTTAATTTCATTCGTAGAGCATTTCTTTTAAGAGTGATCTTCTTTTTTCAACCAACTCTTTCGGCGCCTCAATTTTTATTTTACTCCCGAATTGAAGCAACCATTCATTTATAAAGTCCAAATTATCGAATTCAAACTCCACCTTAATTTTTTTAGAATTTACAGCCTTTCTATTAATAATTTTAGCCGGCAAATTTCCCTCCAGGCGCTCTATCTCATATTTTTCGACCCATACTATTATTGAATGAGAACTTTCCTCAGAACGAAAAATCAGTGCCTCTATGTCCAATTCTGATTTTAAGGTGTAATTTTCTTCCAGAATTAACACATCATCAATGCTTTCCAGGATAAAATTTCTAATATCGCCCCGAAGATGAGATTTCCCGATCACATTCCAATGGTCTTCATAAAAAACCAAAATATAAGGATCGATCTTTCGGATATCGGTATCGCCAGATTTCGTTGTGTATTTAAATTGAAGTCTTTTTTGTTGAGCTATGGCACTGCTAATTAAATACCAACTTCCTCCCCTTCTTTTCTTTCCTCCAAACCTGAGATAGGGATCAACAATGGTACGCCCCTCAAGTGAAATCATGAAATCCTTTAACTCATCTGGCAAAACTTCTTTAATTTTAAGTTCTACTCCCCTTGCGTCTTCCACCAGACCTTCATCTACCTGAGATTTAACAAAGTTCAAACCCACCATTATTGTTGCAAGTTCTTTTGATGTGAACATCAGAGGCGGAACCTTAAAACCATCTATCAGTCCATATCCGGAATAGCGGTCCCAGGTTACCGGCACATTTATCTCCTGCAAAGCATTGAAATCACGAAAGATAGTCCTTCTGCTAACACCAAATTGTTCAGCCAGCTCCTTTACTGTTTTCTTTTTACCCGGCTGCTGCAGCAATAACATTAACTTTAATCTTCGCTCAGAACTATTCATTTTCTATCTGTTTAATTTCGACTAATGCCTTGCCATCATAAAACGAATCATCAAATACATCAAGAGAATATACTTTTAATTTTAAGGGCTTAGAAACAGGGGCTATTTCTCTTTCAACCTCATGTTTACCCTTTAGCAGAATTATACCTTTCCATTTTTTTTCGCCAAGTAATTCAACCAGATCATTAATTTTGAATGCGTGTTTCGAAACAACGATTTCTTCTTTTTCAATTGGCACATTTCCTATCGAGCCCTCCTTCAAAGTAATATTGTTCAACCCCAGCTTTAATACCATTTGCTTACAGGCCATGATCTTTTTCGAAACAATATCGTTCAAAAGTATTTTTTTATCCGGATTTACTATACCAAGGGGAATACCCGGCAACCCCCCACCGGTTCCGGTATCAATTACACTGCTAGCCTCCTTAAACAGACGAGAAGCACTGACTATTAATGAATGCTCAATATGTTTTTGAAGGGTTTCACGTGAAACACCCCTGCTCACCAAATTGATTTTATCATTCCACCAAAGAAGTTGATTTAAGTAATCTTCTAATTTCTGAGCGTTTTTTAAATAAAGACTCTCAATTAATTCTCGTTCTGCAAACCGGATGTATTCAATTTGATGTTTCACGTGAAACACATGGGGTTAATTTTTCAAATAAACCATAAGTACCGAAAGGTCGCTTGCCGAAACCCCGCTTATTCTGCTTGCCTGGCCAATTGTTTCCGGCTTAATTTTAGAAAGCTTCTGGGTTCCTTCCGTAGAAAGGCTTTTAATGTTTGAATATTCGATCTGTTCAGGAATCGGCATATTCTCTTGCTTCTCCATTTCCTTAACCATCTCAAACTCTTTTTCGATGTACCCGGCATACTTGATTTGAATTTCTACCTGCTCAAGAGCCTTTTTATCTTCAGTGACCTCAATAATTTTTGATGCAAATTCATCATCATGGTCAAGCATATCCTGTAGAGAAACTTCTGGACGAAGAAGGATTTTCTCTGCTTTCATAGGTTGATTCATCGTAGAACTGTTTTTGCTTTCAAGCATAGGATCCATTTGCTCAGGCCGAACGGTATAGTCTTTAATTAATTCATCAAGCTGAGCAACCGCTTCCTTTTTCTTCTGCATTTTTTGAAGGCGTTCTTCAGATGCCAATCCGATTTTATGCCCCAATTCAGTTAACCGAAGATCCGCATTATCTTGACGGAGCAGAATTCGATGCTCTGCCCTGGAGGTAAACATTCGGTATGGCTCTTCTGTCCCCTTATTAATAAGGTCATCAATGAGTACTCCGATATACGCTTCAGATCTTTGGAGGATTAACGGCTCCTTTTCCTGAACTTTGAGCGCTGAATTAATTCCAGCCATTAAGCCCTGACACGCAGCTTCTTCATATCCTGTAGTCCCATTAATTTGACCGGCAAAGAAAAGTCCGTCCACAATCTTCGTTTCTAAAGAACGGCGAATTTGATGTGGGGGGAAATAATCATATTCAATGGCATAGCCCGGCCGAATCATAATAACATTTTCAAAACCGGGAATAGTACGAAGCGCTTTGTATTGAACATCCTCTGGAAGCGATGTTGAAAATCCATTCAGATACATTTCATAGGTATCCCAACCTTCCGGTTCCAAAAATAATTGATGCCTGTCTTTGTCAGCAAAACGATTGATCTTATCTTCTATACTTGGACAATAACGGGGACCAATCGACTTGATTCTACCATTGAACATTGGGCTGCGATCAAACCCGGTTTTGAGGACTTCATGAACTTCATCATTGGTATAGCCTATCCAGCAAGAAAGTTGTTCATCAATTCCGGGTAATTTCTCTGTTAGGAATGAAAAACCTGAAGGATCTGCATCTCCCAATTGTTGCTCAAGTTTGGAGTAATCAACAGTTCTGCCATCTATTCTGGGAGGAGTTCCTGTTTTAAGTCGCCCCACTTCAAAACCTAATTTTTCGAGTGTGGCAGATATTCCAGTCGAAGCCCTTTCTCCTGACCGGCCTCCTCCATAATGTGTTTCTCCAATGTGAATTAAACCATTCCCAAAGGTACCTGTTGTTAGTACCACAGCTTTAGATTTAAACTTTTGTCCAGTTTGCGTAATCACTCCCTGAATTTCTTTGCCATCTTCGGAGTACATCAGATCCACTACATTATCTTGTCGGAAATAGAGGTTCTCTTTTTCCTCTAATCTCTCTCGCATTTTCTTGGAGTAGAGCATCCGGTCGCTTTGACATCTTGGGCTCCACATAGCCGGTCCTTTACTCAAATTCAACATTCGGAACTGTACGCCAGTCTCATCACTTACAATTCCGGAAAGTCCACCAAGAGCATCTATCTCTCTAACCAATTGTCCTTTTGCAACGCCACCCATAGCCGGATTACAAGACATCTTTGCAATGGCCTCCAGGTTCATGGTGATTAAAAGGGTTTTGGCTCCCATTTGTGCAGCAGCTCCGGCCGCTTCACTTCCGGCATGACCTCCACCGACCACAATGACATCATAGGTTGGATTTAAATACGACATTACTCTCTGTTTTTTATTTACTTAATAGTGATAGTAGAATCGAATTCCTTTATAAAGATAAGAAATTGTTGCCCCTTCAACTACAATCGTGAATTAGCCACGATGTTTTCAATACACTTTGTTGAAATGAGCATAAACAAAAAAAGCTCCCAACAATGTTGGAAGCTTTTATTGCGATCCGGAAGGGACTCGAACCCTCGACCTCCTGCGTGACAGGCAGGCGTTCTAACCAACTGAACTACCGGACCTTTTTGAGAGCATCAAATATACAGACCATCATCGGTCGAAGTCAAGCTTTTTCGGAATCTTTTCCAAAAAAATGAGGAACACAAAATCAATTGTGCTCCTCTTATCGGGATGGTGATGGGATAAAAGTTCTTACCTTAATTCTTTTTCAATAGCCTTAACAATTTCCTCATTCTGAGGTTCCACATTACTGCGGAATCTTCTGATTAATTTACCTTCCTTAGAAATCAGAAATTTTTCAAAATTCCATTTGATCTCACCTTCAAAATCGGAATTAGGTTGTGAGGTCAAATATGTGAATAACTCAGCTTGATCATCACCTTTCACAGAGACTTTGGAGAACATGGGAAATTCAACCCCATATTCTAAAGTGCAAAACTGTTTAATTTCCTCATTGGTTCCGGGCTCTTGACCTTTAAAATTGTTAGCGGGAAATCCTAATATCACCAAACCATCATCCTTATATGTTTCGTACAACTCCTGGAGCCCTTCATACTGAGGAGTATACCCACATTTAGAAGCTACGTTAACAATCAAAATTGCGTTACCTTTATATTGTTCAAGTTGAACGTCTTTACCATCTATATCTTTGACTACGAAATCAAAGACAGATTCGGCGGATTTTGAGATAGCAAACCCAACTAATGGAATAAGTAAAAGAGATAAAATTTTCATCGTAATTTTTTTGTTTTGCTTCGTTAGTGTTTAAACTGTTTTAAACTTTTAAATCATTCCCAATGCAGAAAAGTTATTCAAAATACATTCTTTTTATCTTTCTATTGTTTATTCCTCTTCATTCTTTTGCACAAATGTTTTCTGTAGATGATGAATATGAAAGACAAACCAATCCATTTGCTCCCTATTTAAGAGTTGGCGTCCAGCCGGTTTCATTCGACTTTACCGGGGATCCATCCGCGCTGCAGCAAAGCCCTCTTACTTTTTCCGGAACAATTGGGCAACTTGGGTTTGAAACAGGCGGTTTTAATCTTGGGCTCAGCTTTGGAAATGATTTCACAGGCTTAGAGGATCGAAAACTATTCAGCATTGCTTTAAAATTTTCAAACCCATTTTATATAGTACGTGAACCACGCTTTGGTTTGGGAATACCTCTCCAACTCGGAACAAAGTTAACCTCTGTACGAAGCGATAATATTAATACCGAATTTGCTCAAACTAATTTACATGCCGGAGCCGGTTTTGCCGGAATTCTTTTTCTTCCTGATAAACTAAGTCTCACTGCCAGTTTAATCCCCAGTTTTGGTTTTAGCACAACAAGCGGGGGTTTGATTGGCGGAAATGTATTCTCATGGAGAGGACAAGCCCGGCTGAACTTTTTTGATGTTATTTTTGGAAGAAATATTAGTTTAGGCTATGATTACATCTTCGACTCTTACGATATTGACGGAGAAGAGTATGATTATGACTTAAGCGGACATTCACTAACATTGGGAATATCACTTTGAAACCTGAAAAATTTCTTCTTGAATTAGAACAGATCTTAGAACAGGCCGGCTATACCCTGCGAAAAGAACGCGGTTCATTCAGAGGTGATGAATGTATTATTGAAGGCCAAAAATTAGTGGTTGTAAATAAGAATAAACCTATTGAATCTCAGCTTGGAACTATGGGAAGGGTTCTTGGGCAGGTTGATCTTACCGGCGTTTACATTAAGCCGGCTGTACGAAAGAAATTAGAAGAACTTTGGGATCAGTTACAGGTCATGCCTGAAGAATCTTCAGGGGATTTCGAATTAGAATGAAGATCACTTTTTTGGGAACCGGAACCTCTATGGGCGTACCTGTTGCCGGCGGTTTTCGCCGAGAAAAGACATCGCATGATCCCAGGAATGAAAGAACACGTTGTTCCGTCTGGATCCAATCAAAAGGAGAATCCATCTTGATTGATGCCGGGCCTGAATTCCGGCTTCAAAGCATTCAGGCAAAACTTCAGCATCTCGACCATCTGTTGATCACCCACGAACATATGGACCACGTAGCCGGTTTAGATGATCTTCGGGTATTCTCATATATCAATAAAGCTCCTATACCTGTTTACACATATCGCCGGTGTATTGAATCGATCAAGCGGCGCTTTGATTATATGTTTGGTGATGATAAATATCCCGGATCTACTTCTCTTGATCTCATCGAAGTAGACAGCCCGTTTAACCTTGGAGAAATACCGGTAACCCCGCTTCCTGTTGAACATGGAAACCTGGAAATACTTGGTTTTCGTGTGGGGGACTTTTCGTACCTCACGGATGTGAAAACTATTCCCCAAAAAACAAAAGAGTTGATCAAAGGATCAAAAGTGGTGGCAATGGGTGCGCTTCGATGGGAGCCTGAACATCCCACGCATCAAACCATACCCGAAGCTGTTGAATTGATCAACGAACTTGAAGTTCCAAAAGCCTACCTTATCCACATGAATGGTTTTGTGGATCACGAACCCTCCAACCGAAAGCTGCCCGACCATATTAAGCTGGCCTACGATCAGATGGTCATTCATATTTGAGAGCTACAAAAATTTGTGCAGTTCTTCGTCAGATTTAAGCTGCTCTACGATATCCTTAACCTTCTGGGCATCATCGAGTTTACAAACCAAAATAGCATCATCGGTTTCAACAATAGCCAATCCCTCAACCCCAACAAGAGAGATCATTTTTTTACTGCTTGATGAGATCAGGTTGTACCGTGAATCTGCAGCAGTTATATATTTCGCGCGTTTTACATTTCCCGCGTTGTCCTTTTCACCTAAATCATAAGCTGCAGTCCAGCTGCCAACATCATTCCATCCAAACTCTCCCGGAACTACGAACACGTTCTCAGCATCCTCCATGATTCCATAATCAATAGACACAGATTCACAGCTATGATAAAATTGGTCGATCGCATTCGTATGATCTGAAGTATAGAGTGCCGGACCAGTTTTCTTAACCAATTCATACATCTCCGGTAAAAAACTCTTGAAAGCCTGAAGCACACTTTTTACCGACCAGATAAACATCCCGCTGTTCCAATAATAATCGCCGGATTCTAAAAATGATTTAGCTGTATTGAGGTCCGGTTTTTCTTTAAAGGCATGAACCGGATGAACAGACATCTTATTAAATGTCTCCGAAACGTCCCTATTTCCATGAATATATCCATATCCGGTTTCGGGGCGGTTTGGCTTAATGCCCATAGTAACCAGGTAATTACCCGATTCAGCCTTATCAATAGCCGCTTTAAGATATTCGTTAAAGGCGTTTGGATCTGTAATATGATGATCGGCCGGCAAAACAACCATTGTTGCATCCGGGTCTTTTCTGAACAACATTTCTGCGGCTATAGCCACGCAAGGAGCCGTATTTTTAGCTACCGGTTCGCCCACAATATTCTCATCAGGAACTTTTGGAAGTTGCTCTTTAACCAGATCAACATAACGGTCGTTGGTGACTACTAAAATTCGTTCTTGTGGAATGATAGGTTCGATGCGTTTTGCTGTGTTCTGGATCATCGTTCCTTCCCCAAAAAGTGATAGAAATTGCTTGGGGAGTTTTTTTGTGCTGCTTGGCCAAAATCTTGTTCCCGATCCCCCGGCCATGATCACTGCGTATACCATTGTCTTCAATCTTGTTATTCATTTAAGTAAAGAAGGAAGGTACAACTAATTTGATCAAACGTGAACAGGTTCTGATTTTCTCAAGCTAATCGTAAATGTGGAGCCTACATTTGGTTCACTTTCTATCATGAACTTTTCCCCATGGGCTTCCATGATGTGCTTCACAATTGCTAATCCCAAACCTGTTCCTCCCCTTTCACGTGATCTTGATTTATCTACCCGGAAAAATCGTTCGGTAACTCTTGGAATGTCTTTCTCGTCAATACCAATGCCGGTATCTTTGACGGATAAGAAAACACGATGCTTCTGTTTGGGCTTTGTGAATACCGTCACCTCAACTTTACCATTGGGAATATTGTATTTAATCCCATTCTCGATCAAATTGATCAACACTTGTTTTAACTGATTTTTATCCGCTTTAACGCGTGTATTTCGATCAAACTCGTTGATGATGAGCTCGATATTCTCTTTTTCAGCTTTATAATTCAAACTCTCAATGATGTCATTCAAAACTTCGTACAAGTAGATGTCATCGATCTCTGATTTGAGTTCTCCTGTTTCCAATTTTGAGATCTCCATCAGGTCTTTGGTAAGGTATATGAGTCGGTTCACATTTCTCATGGCCTTTTTAAGAAAATCCCGGTTTACTTCTTCGTCTTCCAAAGCTCCATTTAACAGTGTTTCAATAAAACCCTGAATGGCAAAGATGGGAGTCTTCAATTCATGAGAAATATCCCCGATGAATTCCTTTCGGTAATTTTCGATCCGGTTCAGGCGCTGGATCTCACGCTCTATGGTTCGGCTCGACTTTATCCCTTGCTTCATCAGGTAGTCGATCTCATCCCGGCGAGAGGTGTTAACATCTGCGTATTCCATGAACCGTTTGCGAGCCATATTCTTGAATAATCGCTCAATGGTTTCTAACCGTTTATAGGTAAGAAAGAAAAGCACCGCATAGACGATCAGGAATAGTGCACCTCCTGAAACCAACGCAAGAAAAGCGGCTTCTTTTGGAGCAAGATCATACCAAAACCAAACCGCCAAGAACAGAAAAGCTGCTGAAATAGCAGAGATCAAAAACCCGGCTTTTATCCCAAGTTTATAAATTTTAGGTTTTTCTTTTTTTGATTTACTCATTCCTTGAATCGGTAGCCTACGCCTTTCACCGTTTCTATATAATGGTCGCCTAATTTTTCCCGAATTTTGCGAACATGAACATCAACCGTTCGGTCGACCACATAAATGTTATCTCCCCAAACTTTATTCAGCAGCGTTTGCCGGTCCCGAACTTTTCCTTTCCGGCTCGCTAAATAATAAAGCAGCTCAAACTCTTTTCGGGGAAGTTGAAATTCTTCATCTCCGCGAATCACGATATATCGGTCCTTGTCGATCACAAGGTCGTGTACTTCCAACCGGTTCACTTCTTCTGTTGTTTCTTCAAACCTCCTCATCACCGCCTTGATACGAGAAATCAATTTGGTTGTGCTGATCGGCTTGGTGATATAATCATCTCCGCCAATATCCAGCCCTTCCACCTCAGTCTTTTCATCACTTCGTGCCGTAAGGAAAATGATAGGAATTGCCTTCAGGTCATCATCGGAGCGGATATGCTTAACGGCCTCCAGACCATCCATTTTCGGCATCATAATATCCATTAAGATAAGATCCGGATTGTGTTCTTTAGCAATTTTAATGCCTTCTTCGCCATTTTCGGCCTTCAATACATCAAAGCCCTCTTTTTTAAGATTGTATTCAATTAGATCCAGAAGGTCTTTTTCGTCGTCTACAACGAGGATTGTTTGCTTAGCCACAACTTTGAGGTTTTGTGAAGATTTCAGGTGTACAATGGTACTAATGTACTGTATTAATAGAAAATGTACAGCCGTTAAGAAATTGTTACGCCCTGTAGTAGTTTACCCTAACAAATACCCTATTCCCGCAGGTTGATGCAGCAGCCAACCGGTTAAACTATAGCGGGGAACATGAGTTGTTAATACTTCGTGCTCAATCACATCGCTTTTGAAGAGGAGCAATCGTTTGGCAATTGGTTCCACCATAATCTCCTTTCCATCTTTATAAATCACCAGCTCTCCGCCATTTCCTTTTTTCCAGCCTTTATTCAAATAGATAAGCACCGTGATCTGCCGGTTTGTTCGTTCATGAAACTGATCGAGATGGCGATGATAAAATGATCCGGCAGGATATTTGGCGATATGAAATTCAGAACCCGATAAACTGAGATAACAAAACCGTTTTAAATTTTGGCTAAGCTCGTCCATCATTCCAAAAAAAGGAGTCAATTCCTGGTCACGATCTTCATCAAGCCAATAAATGAAATCCCCGCGAATTTCAGCTCTTACCTGAAAATCTTCCTGAGCTCCAATACCGGCTTTTTTAAGTTTATCCTCCTCTTCCATGGTATGAAAGAAATCCATGATCTGTGAATACATCTTTTCACTTATAAAATCATCAACGACCACAAAATCGTCTTCAGCGAGTCGATCCATCCACTCAATCCATTGTTCATCGGGGTAATTTGGCATTTTAAATAAGGTAAGCTGTTGGTTTCTCTTGATTAGAATATAAATATACACTCTTTTAAAACTGAAAAGAATAGCAGCCCATAGAAATATTTTTGATGGTATTCTGGTTGTTATCAAAAAACAAGATCAACAGCCAATACCTCTTTCTTTTCAGCAGGTTAAGCTCCATATTCTCTTATGAAATTTTTTACGTCTCAGATAAGCTACTTTGTGTCGAACCGAAATACCCGAACCAACATAAAACGGCTCATACGGTTTATCTTTATCCTTATTGCCATGATCATCGTATATGGAGTGTTGTTTCATGAGATCATGGAAATGGAAGGACAAAAACATTCCTGGGTTACCGGTTTTTACTGGACGCTTACCACCATGACAACTCTTGGCTTTGGTGATATAACTTTTCAATCAGATATTGGACGTATTTTTTCTATCCTTGTGCTCGGTTCAGGAGTGATCTCTTTGCTGATCATGCTTCCCTTCACATTTATTGAATTTTTCTATGCCCCCTGGATGGAAGCACAAAAACGAGCTCGTGCTCCCCGCGAACTCCCTGCTAAAACCGAAGATCATATCATTATTACCAGCTTCGATGCCATCACCCGAACACTTATCGAAAAACTGCAGCAATATGGACATGAATACGTTCTTTTGGTCAATGACCTTCAGCAAGCCCTGGACCTTTACGACCAGGGATTTAGGGTAATGTTGGGTGAACCGGACGACCCGGAAACCTACCGAAAAATGAATGTCCAAAAAGCAGCCATGGTAGTGACCGGAGGAACAGATATGTTCAATACAAATGTCACGCATACCATCCGTGAGTTTACGGAGGACGTAAAAATTGTATCAACGGCTAACTCCTATGATTCTATAGATATTTTGAAATTGGCTGGTGCAGATCAAGTACTTCACATGGGAAATATTTTGGGCCGCGCTCTTTCCAGAAGAACATTAGGTCAGGATGCCAGGGTGCATACGGTAGGACGTTTTGGAGAATTGGTGATCGCTGAGGCAACCACCTTTGGGACCCCTTTAGTTGGTAAAACGCTACGAGAAAGCCGGTTGCGTGAAGATCTCGGAATTAATGTAGTGGGGATCTGGGAGCGTGGATCTTTTCAGGGTTCGCACCCCGATGTTGAGATCAAAAATCACAGTGTGCTTTTGCTTGCGGGTTCTGTATCACAATTGAGAAGATACGATGAGTTATTTGGGATTTATGGTATTAGTGATGAACCGATCGTGATCATAGGTGGGGGCCGTGTTGGCAGGGCAACTGCGTTTCATTTAAATCGAAGAAACATTAAATATAAGATCGTAGATAAAAATCCGGATCGCATTAAAGATTCCGAAAATTATATTTATGGAGATGCTGCCGATCTGGAAACCCTGAAAAAAGCCGGGATTGAGAAAGCGCCAAGTGTGATTATTACCACCCATGAAGACGATGTAAACATTTATCTAACAATTTACTGCCGTAGTCTTCGGCCAAACATTCATATTATCTCAAGATCTACGTTGGAGCGAAATGTAAGCACCCTTCACCGTGCAGGTGCTGATTTCGTAATGAGCTATGCCTCGATGGGTGCCAATGCCATCTTCAACATCTTTGAGGAGAATGATATTGTGATGATCGCAGAAGGACTGAATGTATTTAGTTTAAAGACCCCTGAAATGCTTATTGGAAAATCATTGATACAAGCCGATATTCGAAATAAAACCGGTTGTAATGTAATTGCATATCAGGTTAATGGAGATCAAATTATAAATCCTGATCCAAATGAAGCTATTCCTCAGGACAGTGAGATCATTCTGATCGGGCAATCTGAGGATGAACAACGGTTCATAGAGTTTTATAGAACAGAGGATTAAGAAGATTCTTTCTTTATAATGGTTATAGCCTCCAGAATGATCCAGATGGTAAACCCGAGTATGATGGCTCCAAAAATAAATAAAAGCATGTTGGATTCTGATTCACCGTAACCGGACCATTCAAAAACTACCTGATCTACCATTGCCCAAAGCGTCATCACCATCAAGAAGATCATAGGAATGAGAGTATATAAAATACTTCTTCCTTTTCTTTTCAACCATATGGTAACCAACAGTAAACTTATACCAGCAAGTAATTGATTGGATGTTCCGAATAATGGCCATAACAGGTATCCACCGGAACCTAATCCACGGGGTCCTTCCGGAAGTAATACAAGCGCCGCACTTGCTCCAACAGCCACTAATGTAGAGAAGTGAACTTTAGTGAGTGGTTTGATCCGGTATTCTTCCCCTAATTCATTAAGTATGTAGCGCATCAATCTAACGGAAGTATCGAGGGTAGTAGCTGCAAAACTGATAACGATCACTGCAATAATGGTTTTAGCAGCTTCCAAAGGAATATATAACGCGGTAGCCAGTTGAGCAGCCCCTTCTACAAAAATACTTAAACCGACCGATCCTGCTTCTGAGAATGAATGGTACACATCCTTGAATTCTCCGGTAGAATTAAAGTAAGTGACAACCGCAACAATAGTGATCAAAGCAAGAGACCCTTCACCAATTGCACCTAAATAACCCACAAAACGGGCATCTGTTTCTTTATCCAGTTGTTTGGCTGTTGTTCCCGAAGAAACCAATCCGTGAAAACCAGAAATAGCTCCACATGCAATGGTTATAAACAACAGCGGAAACCAACTCACATCCGTTGCTTCTGCATTAGTAACCGGAGCCGTAATCTCCGGATTGCTGATAAATAGCCCAAGATATAACAGTGCCAATCCCAATATAAGCTGGTAGGCATTAATAAGATCTCTGGGCTGAAGTAATTTCCAAACAGGAAGCGTGGAAGCAAAATACACGTAGATCATCAATACTAAGATCCACACAAAAAATGCCATTTCTATACCGGATAGCCCTAAAATTACCATGTTTTCACTACCACCAAAATATTGAACCAGGTCAATTTGTAAGATGGGAACATAGCTGGCTAAAATGGCGGTGAAATACATAACAAAAAGGACAAATACTGAAGGAATCACCATATTACCTGATTTTCGATAGGAGCGTACTCCAATCCAAATAGCCAAAGGTATCTGTATAAAAATAGAAAGAACTGTTGCAGGAAAATTAATGAACAGGTTTGAGATCACCCATGCAAAAACCGCATTCACCATCAACACAAGAATCAAAATGATAAATAGAAAAAGAAGTTTTGCCCGGTGGCCTATTAACTTATCAGCGAGTGTGCCTACCGACTGTCCCCTATGACGAACCGATAATACCATGGTTCCAAAATCATGGACTCCGGCCGCAAGTATGGTACCCAAAACTACCCAAAGCATGGCAGGCAGCCATCCCCAATATACAGCTATAGCAGGTCCAACAATTGGGGCTGCACCCGCAATGGAGGTAAAATGATGTCCCAAAAGCACAAATTTGTTGGCCGGTACATAATCAACACCATCTTCAAACTCGTGTGCGGGCGTCATAAAATCCGGATTGAGCTGGTAGATCTTTTCAGCTAAAAATTTTGAATAGTATCGATATCCAATAAAAAATAAGAACAGCGAAAGCGCAGCGACCCAACTTGCTTGCATAAATAATGATTCTGTTTAAATATTAATGCACTCCATTACCATTACTTTAATTACTATTTTTCATTTTGTGATGCAAATACTGAACATTATGCTCATAGCTCAGAAAATGTAATGTACGATTCTACTTTCCTCATAAAACTGGTGCAAGCTAAAATGCCTTTTGGACAGTACAAGGATCGGTATATCACCAGTTTGCCAGTGCATTACCTGGAATGGTTTTCGAGACAGGGATTTCCAAAAGGACAACTGGGTCAATATTTAGCCACGATGTTCGAAATAAAAACCAACGGGTTGGATGACATTCTCAAGCCTATTATTCGGGAGCATAGAAATTTTGGAATGGAACGCAGATAAGACGGATTCAATAACTCATTCCCTAACTCCTGCTTGGGAATGCCGTCTTGGAAACTCCGTCTTCCAGATATCAAATATCCCCTAATCATTCCGCTGAATTGCCACCAACATCACCAAATCATAAACGGCATGAGCGGCCATTGCGGCAAATAAACCGATGTGCTCAAAAAGAAGCCCAAGTGTAAAACTGAGCCCAAACATCATCGCACCAAATGCAATGTGAATCGGGGACTTAAATTTAAAATAACCGTGAATTCCTATAAAAATGATGGATGTAAGTGTATTGCCAAGAACAGGTTGAATTGCACCGCGAAATAATAACTCTTCCCCTGCCCCGGCAAATAGCGATACCTGAGTGTTATCAAAGAAAGAAAAGTTGGCGTTCGACAAAGCATTGAAGACTGAAAAATCAGAAAGGACATCTTTCACTGAAGTCCGGGTAATCACAAAATAAATAATAGCTGCTAAAATCAGACCAACACCGGTACCAAGACCCATCTGTTGTCCTATTGAAAAATTACTTCCAAAAACTTCAAATATACCTCCCTCGTGCCAATAGCGTATGATCAGGAAGGAGAAAAACACATATATATTAGCCGAAACCAACGATAAGATCAGCAACTTCAACGAGGAAAGTTCTAAAAAAGACCGGTCTTCGGGTGATTCTTTTTGAGGATCATCCATAAAATATTCTTAAAAAACTTTGGTTGCCAATGATCCGGTATAAGTTGTTGAATCCTGAATGATCTCAAAGTTTATGATTCCTAATACCAGTTCATCGTTGGTTACTACATCAACCTTCCACTTCCCTTCCATCATATTCGATTTGTAAGTATATCCGCGAAATCCACCTTCACGCCCCCCCGTTATTTCGAATCCGATCTCATCGATAACTTCCCATTTATTAGTATAAGGACTAAACCATTTCCAGCGATGCATTACCGATTCCTTGAGATCGGAAGGGGCAAAAATAGACGTAAACACAAATAAACTATCACCGGGTTTATGATGATATTGATACTGATTATCGCGCCAGATTTTATACCAGGGATTCTGTTCGTAGGTCACAAAATATTCATCAGTTTCAATATTTCGTTCTACATTATGAGCCACCAATCCTGACTCCATCGCCAAAGGCACCGGTGGTATCAAGTTGAAAAAATAAAAGGTGTTGATGAGAAGATAGATCCCAAGGATCAATCCTGACATCCGTCCCATGCTAATCTCCTTTTGGGTAGAAGGACTGGTATTATATATATAAATGATGAGCGCCAAGGTAATACTCAGGCTGATGGTTCCCGAAAGCATAAACAAAAACGTATTCATACTCTTCACCAGCACCGGAATGAAAAACGTGAAGAAGGTGAAATTCACAAAAAAGTAGGCACTAAACTGAAGATATTTATTGGATATTCGTTTTTTCAGAAGTTCATTGGCAAACAGCAAAACCACTAAAATGATGAAAAAACTGATGGTCTTTGAAAAGGAAACGCTGCGGGAAAAATAGATCACATAGGCACTGCATAATCCTCCCAGGAAAAACTGAATAGCCAGTGGGAGATAATCCTCATATTTCTCAAAAAAAGTGCCTTTCCATTTATCATCGCCGGAAAGATTAAACAAGTAGAGACAAATGGTAAGTGAAGTGAGATAGGTAGATAAAATGATTTGATCATACAGCCGATCGATACGGCCGAGTGTGAGTGAATCCCACAAAAATCCGACCATAAAAAAGACCACCGGCAAATACCGCTGGTTAGCCCGCACAAAAGCCCTGAACCGATTGATCATGTTCTACCTGAAATTTTTGGAATAAAATTCAGCCCGAAGATAGGGTTGGTTGGGCTTTTTTAGAAATGGGATTGGAACGCGGATGATAAGAATTTGTTGAATGCTCGCTGAGTTCTTATGCTGACTGGTTCCACACGCTCTGCGTTGGAACCAATGGATATTTTAATAACTGATGAGCCAACAACTACACTCCAACGCAGAGCGTATGGAGCGAGATAAGTTGATACTTTAGAATTTACAACTTCTTAGGTGGCATTCTTGCCTCATGAACAACTGTTAAAACAAATAGAACTTCTTCTCTCACTTCATACATTATTCGGTAAGGATGTACAAAGACCTCTCTTATGGAATCCTTTTTATATTCGGGTACTATTCTTCCCTGTAAAGGTTGGGTAACTACTTTTTCAGCTCGGTTTATTATCTCTAAAATGGTTGAATTGGCATAAAAAGGAGAATCTTGAGCTATGTAATCATAGATTTGATCTAATTGCTTTTCTGATTTTTTAGACCAGATAATTTTCATTTACACCGAAAGTTTATCAGCAAACTTTTTCTTTAGCTCTTCATGAGAAATTACTCTGCCTTCTTCTATATCTTCTAATCCCTGTTCTATCGACTGTCGGACGTAAATTTTATACATCACATCATTCCAAGTAGCATCTTCAGGGAGTTCATTCAACAATTCGTTAATCTCTTTTTTAAGTACGGCCTTTTCCATGATTTTCCTATTTAGTCTCATCTATTATCGCAAGGAAGGGAATAAAATGCAATTTTAAGACGATTGCCAAATGTTCTCTTTTGAACCTTTATTGGAAGGATTTTTGGGTTTTACTGATTAAAGCAGAAATACTGTGAATCCTTAAATCCAAAAAATCATGGTTTCTAATTGATGAGCCTACAGTACACTCCAACGCAGAGCGTATGGAGCGAGTGCAAATCCAAAATTCATTATTTAGAATTTTAAATTATCGCCCCAACTTCAAAAACCTCTTCTCCCAATTCCTTAGCTTTAGCTTTCACCGTATCCACTTCACTCTCAGAAACAACCGCAATCAATCCAATTCCAAGATTAAAAGTGGCTTGCATATCTTCTTCGGGGACGTTGCCGATTTCCTGAATCAAATTATAAACCGGAGGTCGTTCCCAGCCTTTCCAGTTGATATCCAGCTTCAATCCTTCCGGTAAAATGCGTTTGGTGTTTCCTACAATTCCGCCGCCCGTGATGTGGGAAAACCCATTTACGCCATCCAACTCTTTCAATGCTGTGATCAGCGACAAATACGATCTATGCACTTTTAACAATTCATCTCCAACCGTGCTACCCAAATCTTCCACATAATTCTCAACTTTGTATTTGCTGAACAACACTTTTCGGGCCAGGGAATATCCGTTGGTATGTAATCCGGAGCTTTTAAAGCCGAGCAACACATCTCCTCTTTCGATATCAGATCCGTTGATGACTTTTTCTTCATCCACAATGCCCACGATGGTTCCGGCCAGATCGAATTCTCCCGCATCATAAATATCCGGCATCTCGGCAGTTTCGCCTCCGATCAGTGCTACGCCATTATCTTTACAGGCTTTAGCAAATCCTTTGACTACGTCCACGCCTACATGCTGCTCCAATTTCCCCGTAGAAAAATAATCGAGAAAGAACAGCGGCTTTGCTCCACAAACGGCAATATCATTTACGCAGTGATTCACGAGATCCTGTCCCACCGTGTTGTATCGACCGGCTTTAAAAGCAACGATCAGCTTGGTTCCCACTCCATCTACAGAACTCACAAAAACCGGCTTTTGGTAGGAGCCGAGATCCGGACGAAAGAATCCTCCAAAACCTCCAATATTGGAGAGCACCTCCGGTCCATGGGTATCTTTAACCACACCCTTGATAGATTCTACCATTTCCTCTCCGGCTTTGATATCCACTCCGGAATCTTTGTAAGTCATTGGTTTTTTATTGCTCATGGTATTGCCACTAAATCTCTAAAACACTAAAAGTTTAATCTGGAAAAGTGATAAGGAATCATTTTTGAGAGATAACATTTATCACTTCATCACTCTTCACTAACAACACACAAATATAGAAGGATTATCAGAGTGTTTTGGAAACTTTTTCTCACACTTTTCCACACCTAAGAGATAACAAGAATGGGATTTATAAGTTTTAGTAATAGTAGTAGAGTATGTGGATAAGTGGATAACTTTTTTATCCCGATTTATACAGCGAGTGCGAAAAACATGTGGATAGTTTTGTGTATAACTTACTCTTAAAAATCAGTAGCTTAAATAGAATCGAAATTAGTATTCCACAAGTTTATATATTTTGAACATAAAAGTGGCCGGAACATCATTCACACCAAAAGTTATTCTTTCGAATTGTTGATAGAGTAATTTTATTGTTGAAACCTGTTGACAATTTTAGGCAGTTTGAGTTATCCAACTTTTATCAAAGAGTAATCCACATAGTAATCCACATATCCACAGTTTATGAAAGCAGTCATTCAGCGCGTGAAATCGTCATCTGTTATGGTAGAAAATGAAATTACCGGAGCCATTGAGCAAGGCCTTTTAGTTTTGATCGGCATTCATCAGGACGATACCAAAAAGCAAATGGAATGGATCTGCAGGAAGATCGCCAAACTCCGCATTTTTGAAGATGAAGAAGGTAAAATGAACAATTCTGTGCAGGATGTGGGTGGAGGAATTTTACTCGTTTCTCAATTCACCTTATACGCCAATTCCGATAAAGGAACGCGACCCAGTTTCATCGAAGCAGCCCGACCCGAAAAAGCAGAACCCATGTATGAAGAGATGATACAATGGTTCAAAACGCATACTGACCTCAACATCCAAACCGGAAAATTCGGAGCCATGATGAACGTAAAACTCGAAAACGATGGCCCGGTCACTATTATATTAGAGAAATAGGAAAATACAATATCAGTCCTATGAACTTTTTAGATAATTCGATGTTCACAAAGAGATGGAATAGGATTTTTTAACCTAATATTACTACAAATCCAAATGGTGTCATCCCGAGCAGGCAAAATGTTGAAAAAAAAGACTTCCTTACGCGAGGGATCTCAACATTTAATACCAATTGCCAGTGTAGACTTTGAGATCCATCGCGTTCACCGTATGATACTTTATAAAACCCTGCAGGCGCTCTGGATGACAACATTTAAAAGATTGTTTTAGTTAAAAAAAATGGCAGTAATTTTCATTTTTATTGATGGTGTGGGGCTTGGAGAAGATTCCTCCGGAAATCCATTCACTGAAAACCGGTATGAATCTTTTGAAATCCTGACGGATGGATTTTTTAATAACCAAGCTGCTCCAGTGCTTCAAAAGAATCAACTCTTCAAACCTATTGACGCGAATTTAGGCGTGGAAGGATTACCCCAAAGCGGAACCGGTCAGACCGCCCTTTTTACCGGAAGAAATGCATCGAAGGAAATTGGAAAGCATTTTGGGCCGTTTCCGCATTCCGGGATCAAACCCTTTCTGAAAAAAGAGAGTGTATTTCATGCGGTGAAGGAAGCTGGAAAGAAACCGTATTTTATGAATGCATATCCGCCCATCTTTTTTGAACACGCCAAGAAAAGAAACCGCTGGAGCTGCACTACTTTAATGACCAAAAGTGCCGGTGTGAAGTTGAATTCAACGGAAGATGTTTTGAATGAAACTGCACTTACGGCTGAGATCGTGCAAAATGCCTGGCGCGAAAAACTAGGGATTGATATTCCGAAAATCACTCCTACTAATGCCGCACAGCGATTATTGAATGTAGTTCCGGATTATGATTTGGTACTCTATGAATATTACCTCACCGACAAAGCGGGTCACAAACAAAAGCACGAAGATGCCAAGCGCGTACTCAAACCGCTGGATGAATTTCTGTTGCACATCATCAAAAATAAGCGAAGTGAAGATGTGCTGGTAATCACCAGCGATCATGGAAACCTGGAAGATCTGTCCACCAAAACGCATACGCGAAATAAAGTCCCACTGTTTGTATTAGGAGAATCGGTTCAGCCCTTTGAACAAGTAGAAAGCCTGACCGATGTGAAAGACGGGATAATTTCGTTTATTTAGGGAGATGGATAACAATTCAATGATATCAAAACTACTCAAGAAAGTTTGTACGGGCTTGGAAAAGCAAGATATTGCTTACATGCTTTCTGGTAGTGTGGCAATGAATGTTTATACGGTTCCAAGAATGACAAGAGATATTGACATTGTGATTAATGTTAAAGTATCTGATAGCGATAAAATTGCTGAACTTTTTAAGGAAGGCTATTACATATATAAAGAGGGACTGAAAGAAGAAATAAAAAATAGACGGATGTTCAATGTTATAGATGAACAGACAAGCTTTAAAATTGATTTTATAATCAGAAAAAATACTCCGTTTCATATAAATGAATTTGAAAGAAGAGTGAGTAAAAAAATTTTTGGAGTAGATGTCTGGGTTGTTACAATAGAAGATTTGATTATTTCAAAACTAAAATGGATTCAAGATTTAAAAAGCGACCAGCAAATTTCTGATGTTGAAAATTTATTATCTGTTTCCGATGTAGATATCACATACATAAAGAAATGGTGTAAAGAATTGAACCTGAATACATATTCTTTGATATGAAAGACACACCAAAACATATAGTAGAAATGCAAAGAAATATGATCCATTCAAAATCGGAAGAGGAACGTTTTCTAATGGGGGCAGATATGATCGACTCGGTGTATGAGATGGTGAAAAATCAAATTATTGAGGAAAGTCCGGAACTAAGTGAACAAGAAATACGAGCAAAACTATTTTTAAGATTCTATCAAAACGATTTTTCGGAACAGGAGAAAGAGAAGATTGTAGAGCATATCAAAAATGCCCAATAAAAAAGTCCATTTAGTATTAGGTAGCGGTGGTGCGCGGGGAATTGCTCACATTGCCGTGATCGAGGAGTTGGAAAAAGCGGGATATGAAATTATTGAAGTCATTGGCTGTTCGATGGGCGCTGTTGTGGGCGGAATTTATGCAGCGGGACACTTGGAAGCGTACAAAAAATGGATATTCAGTCTCACCAAAAAAGGCGTATTTGATCTGCTCGATTTCACCTTCGCCAAACAGGGATTTGTGAAAGGCGAGAAACTTTTTGCCAAGCACCTGGAAGTAACCGGGGAGGAAAAGATCGAGGAATTTCCCATTCCTTTCACGGCTGTGGCCACCGATATGCGAAATCACAAGGAAGTACATTTCAAATCCGGTGATTTGTATAAAGCGTTGAGAGCTTCGGTTTCCATTCCCGGATTTTTTGTGCCGGTGGTGGAAGACGGTCAGGTACTGGTAGATGGTGGGGTGCTTAATCCGCTTCCCATCAATCTAGTGGATAAAAAAGAGGGAGCTGAGATCGTAGCGGTAAATTTAAATGGAACTGCTGATCCTAAGTACGACAAACCACCTGAGCCGGACCGGCTGGAGGAAATGCAAAAATGGTTTGATAAGATGCTGCCTGAAGCCATCAAAAATAATAGAAAGAATAAAACCAAGTCCGAACTTCCTGCCGAAGAAAACTCCTTTTCTCTTATTGAATTAATGGACAGTACGTTCAGTTTTACACAGGACCGGCTCACGGAACTAATGATCGAAATGTATAAGCCGGATCATTTGATCAATATTCCGAGAAATGCCTGTGGCGTTTTTGATTTTGATCAGGGAGAACGAATTTATAAGATTGGTCAAGATGCTTTCCAAAAAAAGATGAAATAGTTTCTCTCACATTAAAGTAGATATGATTTAAATAATACTTTGGTTTTGTCTGCTTTTTGGGATGACTTATTTCGGGAAATCAGCCCGGACTACGAGTATTTTCAAAGAAAGATTGATGAATCTATGTCAACTTCGTTACCGGGGAATTTAATGTGCGCTTCTTTCTTTATAATATTCTACTGATGAGCTTTAATACCTAAAGGGAGCAAAAGTATGAACAGGACAGATTTTTTAGATCACATAAAAAACTTCAATGATTACTGGGATGTGGTTGTGATTGGAGGCGGGGCAACAGGCTTGGGAGTTGGAGTGGATGCAGCCGCGCGGGGATACAAAACGCTGCTTCTGGAAATGCACGATTTTGCCAAAGGAACCTCCAGCCGAAGTACGAAATTAGTACATGGTGGAGTTCGGTATTTGCAACAAGGAGATGTTTCCCTGGTGATTGAAGCCCTGCACGAACGCGGATTGTTGATTCAAAATGCGCCTCATCTGGTAAGTCATCAGTCCTTTATTGTACCCAGTTATGAGTGGTGGAACGGTCCCTTTTATGGGGTAGGAATGAAAGTGTATGATGCTTTGGCCGGGAAGCTGGGCATCAAAAAATCTAAAAATCTATCCAAAGAAAAAACGCTGGAGAAGATCCCGACTTTGGAGCCGGAAGGATTGCGTGGAGGAGTGATCTATTATGATGGTCAATTTGATGATTCCCGACTTTCAATCAATCTGGCACAGACGATGTATGACGAGGGCGGCTACCCTATGAATTACATGAAGGTAACCGGGCTGGAGAAAAACGGGAAAGGATTTGTTGAGGGCGTGAAAGTGCGCGATATGCTGAATGGCGAAGATCTTGAAGTGAACGCCCGGGTGGTTATAAATGCAACAGGAATTTTTTCAGATGATATTTTGGAAATGGATGAAAAAGGGCATGAAAAGATCATTCAATATGCGCAGGGCATTCATCTTGTTTTAGATAAAGAATTTCTTCCCGGAGATTCTGCTATCATGGTTCCACATACGGATGATGGCCGCGTTCTTTTTGCGGTTCCGTGGCACGATAAAGTGATTGTGGGAACGACAGACACGCCGGTTGATAAAGCTACTTTGGAACCGATCGCACTTGAAGAAGAAATTGAATTTGTACTACGACATGCGGCTCAATACCTCACCAAAGATCCGGAGCGGGAAGATATAAAAAGTGTGTTTGCCGGAATTCGTCCACTGGTGAAACCGCCTGACGCCAAAGATACTTCAGAGATCTCCAGAAGTCATCACATTCAGGTTTCCGAATCAGGATTGGTAACCATTGCCGGCGGAAAATGGACGACGTATCGAAAAATGGCGGAGGATACGGTTGATCAGGCTGCCATGGTGGCCGGACTGGATGTCAAGGAAACACCGACCAAAGATCTGCGCATTCACGGCTGGCTCAAAAATGTGGATCGGGATGATCACCTGTATGTGTACGGATCTGATAAAGTAGCGCTCAAACAACTCATCGAAGAAAACCCGGAATTAGGTGAAAAACTCCATCCGGATCTTCCCTATTTGAAAGCTGAAGTAGTGTGGGCGGTTCGGAATGAAATGGCGCAAACCATCGAAGATGTGTTAGCCAGAAGAACCCGGGCTCTTTTCTTAGATGCCAAAGCAAGCATAGAAATGGCCCCCGAAGTAGGAAAGTTACTCGCCCAAGAATTCGGAAAAGATGAAGCCTGGGTTGATCAGGAAGTGAAAGAATACAAGCAAGTAGCCAAAAATTACACTTTGCCTTAAAAAAGAATAAATAGCCGATAACGCTTTTTAGAATACGTTTTAAGTATCTGATTATTAGCCTTTAACATTAAAGTACTTTTTGGTTACCTTCGGGAAGGGATAAATATTACTGGCTACCGGATGGACATAAAACAAATTACATCGCAAGAAGAGTTACGGTCTCTTCTTCAAAGGCAATCGGACCTTTTTCATCATATATCAGCACTAAATGAGCAAGAACTTTCGGTGCGCGCTCTATTGGATAAAGCGGTTGAGCTGATCAATAAGGGGTGGATCTATCCCAATAAAATGTCGATTGAATTTAGGTTGAACGGGGAAAGTTTTACCAACCGGGAATTCACTAAAAGTGATTGGTATATAAAAGCATCTTCACCCATCAAAGAAGAGGATGAATTAGAACTGTTTATTTACTGTAAAAAGGACCGGGTTTTTTTAGAAGAAGAAAAGAAACTGGCTCAGGTAGTTGTTCAAAACGTAGCGTCAAAAACAGACCGGATTTTATCCCGCATTGAAGTTGAGGAAGAACAGGAAATGCTGGATAAAGCGTATAAGCTGGCTCATATTGGAACCTGGGAATATGATATGATCAATGACGAGTTGTATTGGTCGGATGTAACCAAAGAGGTTCATGGTTTTGGGCCTGATTACGATCCGGATGTGGAAAGTACCATTCAACTGTTTAAAGAAGGATATAACAGAGACACTTTTGCCAAAGCAGCCAATGATGCCATTGAAAAGGAAATTCCATTTGATGTAGAACTTAAGATCGTGAGTGGTCAGGGGGACGAACGTTGGATCAGGGCTACAGGAGAACCTGAATATGACGATGAAGGAGTTTGTTTGAGATTTTATGGAATCAGTCAAAATGTGACGGATCGCCGGCAAGCAGAAGAAGATCTTGAACATAATGAACGCCGGTTCAAAGCCTTGGTAAAATACGGGATGGATATGATCGCCATTCTGGACGGTGATGCCAATTACAAATATGTTAGTCCGGCTTCGAAACACATTTTAGGAATTCGTCCGGATGAGTTAATAGGCAAGAATGCCTTTGATTATATCCACGAAGAAGATGCAAAGCGGTTGCTAAACCAATTTGAAGGGTTAAGTCATAGAGAAACCACACAGTTAAAACCATATAGGTTTTTAAATTCAGAAGGCGAGTGGCGCTGGCTGGAATCAACCGTTACTAATCTAAGTGAAGATCCGGCTGTAAAAGGTTATGTTGCGAACTCCAGGGACGTGACAGAGCGGCAAATTAAGCAAGAAGAAATACTGAACTCCTTAAAACAGAAGGAGACCTTACTGGCAGAGGTTCATCACCGCATAAAAAACAATCTTTCGGTACTTACAGGATTACTGCAAATGCAGGCTGCAAATGAAGAAAATGAAGAAGTTCTAAAAAGATTGTTCGATAGCGTTGCCCGAATTAATACGATGGCAAGTATTCATGAACAACTCTATAAAACCAATGATTACAATGAAATAGAATTCAGTGACCGAATTCAGCTTTTAGCTAAGAATATCCACAAATCGTTTAAGAGTAAAAAAGATATAGATCTGAATTTTCAGTGTGAGCCGCTGAAAATGAGCATTTCCAAAACACTACCTACTTCTTTGATCGTGAATGAGGTTTTGACAAATATTTTTAAACATGCCTTTGAAGGCCGGACAAGCGGCAATATCAAGATCTCTTTGGTGCAAACCGACATAGAAGACTATATGCGGCTTACCATCACAGATGATGGAGTTGGGCTCCCCGATAATTTTTCAGCTAAAGAAAGTTCTTCCTTAGGATTAAAGCTCATACATATGCTTTCTGAGCAGATCAAAGCTCAGTATTTTTTTGAATCAGGTAAGAACGGAACTTCCTTTAACTTACTTCTTAAGAAAGACTAAAAGCTATCTTCTGTTACTTCCACTTTCATTAGTGCCGAAATTGTAACGGAAGTTCAGCCGGAAACTTCTGCTCGACCAACTGTACTTACTGTTGGTATAGGAAGTGGGTTCAATGATCTCGCGATCGCTGTTTCTGGAATTAAAAAGGTCACGGACATTCAGTGATATTGAAGCCCTGCCATCCATAAGATCTTTAGAAAGTCCGCTTCCTACGAAAGATCGGGCTCCACGTGTTCCCTGTGTAGTTTGTTGCGCTCCGCGGAAAAAGATGTAAGACTGAAAATTCCAACCATCTAAGAATTGCCAGCGAACACGGAGTCTGCTGGTGAACGTCTCATCTTCACTGTCATAATTACGCCCTTGGTATGCCCCCTCCCGGTAAGATCGGTAAATGTTAAGGCTTCCCGAAAGTTGAAGTCCGTCAAATAATTCCTGGTCAGCTGAAAACTCAACACCCCAGGCATCTTCAGTGGCAAGGTTGATCGGAGTTCGGGTGGTAATACCATCTTCTATGATAGAGACATCTTCTACAACCTGCGTACGGTGGCGATAATACACGCTTGTTAAAACAGAGCCGGATTCCCAATATCGCAAATAACCGAGTTCATATGAATCACTGAATTCCGGCTCCAGGTTAGGGTTGCCTGCACGGCGGTTACGCTCATCCTGAATTTCAATAAACGGAAGTAACTCTCCTGACCAGGGTCTGGAAATACGACGGCTGTAACTGCCCTGAAATGAATTCAATTCATTTAGCGTATAGGACAGAAAGAGACTTGGAAACAAATTGGTGTAGTTTTGAGAACTTTCATTTCCTGATCGATCCAACTCAGTTTCTATGAGCGTATTCTCGGCCCTTAAACCAATTTGGTAAGTGAACGGCTCGAGCTCTCCGGAGTAAATAGCATAAGCGGCATTCACACTTTCCAGGTACATAAAGTTGTCAGCAATGCCGGCATTATCGGGAGAATTGACCCACTGCCCGTTTCGAAAGTCCTCAACCCGATAATCATTGTCTTGCCAGTCGTAATTAAAACGAAGGCCGGCTTCGAATCGTCCGGCTTCACCAACAGGTTGTTCGTAATCCATATCAAAACGAGCCTCGCGGTAAACTTCTCCGGAAAAAGAGCGTTGTTGAATTTCATCTCCCGTTCCCTGCTGAATCACCTGATCAAAATCCGTATTGCCGTTTTCTTCGCCAAATTCGAAATCAAGATCGGCCACTAATTGATGATCTCTGTTTTCGTTGAATGTTTTTTCGTATTGGGCTCTGACATCAAAATCGCTTTCACGCTGTTCTTCTAAAATGTTGCGATCGGTGCGCCGAATGATATCCCAATTTTCACTGATAGTTTGATAGACCCGATCATTATCAGGATCATAGTCTACATAGCGGGCAATTCGGTCTTCAGTTTGTTTTTCGAGGTTGATACGAGATTCTACGGTTAGGATCTGATCGTACGGCAGAAAGATATCGGCTCCCAAATTGATATTTGCCTCACGTTCGATCTCATCCGTTTCAGTTCTTTCACTGTAGGCATACGTGGTATCGGCACTAAAGCTCTGAAATGTACGACCGGTTTCCGGCTGATTTTCATATTCAACTTCCGTATTCAAAAACCAATTTACTTTGCGGCGCTGATAGTTAAAATTTCCACCGATCCCATAATCCTGTGGATACCCGGTATTGGCCCGAACACTTCCATTGAATCCAAGTTCGGCATTATCAACCAATATAATATCGATGATACCGGCAGTTCCATCGGCAGAATATCGTGCAGAGGGATTCGTGATGATTTTCACCTCTTCGATCAAACTGGCGGGAATACTGCTGAGTGCATCCGTTCCATTTCTGACCAGATTAGAGGGGCGGCCATTGATTAGAACCTGCACTCCTTGATTTCCCCGGAGACTTACGTTACCCTCAAAGTCGGTTGTAATGGAAGGCACATTGTCGAGTACATCCAAAGCAGAGCCGCCCATACTGGTAATGTCTTCCTGTACATTAAAGCTGCGGCTGTCGAAGTTCATTTGCATATAGGAACGCTCTGCCTGAACTTCCACATCTCCCAGGCTTTCCTGAGTGGGATCTAATGAAATGGAGCCTAAATTGTAAGCCTGTCCTTCAGATAAAGTAACCTCACTGGAATATTCTTTGAAGGATAAAAAAGTAATGCGGATCTCATAGGTTCCGGGTTCAATATCCAGTGTAAAATTGCCGTCCACACCGGTTGCTGTACCGGATATGATTTCTTCTCCATCCGGCTCATACAAAGCCACGGTAGCGTTTACCAGTGGATTGGATTCATTATCAAGTACTGTTCCCGTTACCTTTGCTTCCTGAGAATAGGCTAAAGCACTGCCCGCTATATGAATACAAGCAGCAATAACCAGCTTAAAAATTGATTTCATGATGACAGGTTCTTGCTCCGATCTAATTAATAGTCGTTTGTGTAATGAAAATTCAGGCATAATAATGCCTGAATTTTGAACAAAACCTGCGAAAAACGAATGTTTAAACGGTTTTTTACAAATTCAGGGCCGAATCAAGAGATCTTGTTATCAACAGAGAATTTACCGGGCCCCGTAAAGAGGATAACCACGAACATCAACAGGAATAAGAGAGACTTTTCCTTAGTGTTGAATGGGTCACCGGCATGAGCAAAGAAAAAGGCAACAGACATATTGATGGCTAACACAATGGCAGAAAAGCGGGTCCACAATCCAACGGCTACAAATAGGCCACAGATTCCTTCCGCAAAAGCAGCGAGAATAAGAGAAAGCTCAGGCCCTATCCCGATGGGGTCTCCAAAGGAAAAATCTCCGGAAAAAACTTTCATGAGTTTTGGTAAACCATGAGTAAAGATCAGCGCTCCGGCGCCAAAACGTAACAGAAAAATGGAATAATTAAGGCTGATAAACTTATTGAAGTCGGTGGAAAGTAATTTTTTAAACATGTGAAAAATATTGATGAATGAATATGAATCTAAAGAACTCAAAAATACCCAAAAGCGTTTGAGGGTCAATAGCTTTTGAACTGTAAAAAAGTGTTTACTTAATTTTTATATGGCGTTGATAGGAACTTTCTATTGTGAGGAGAAGTTATGAATGATTAAATTAGTTCAACATTAAACTATTTAATACTAATCAATATAAATTATTCAATTATGGCAACCTGGAATATTGACCCTACTCATTCAGAAATACAATTTAAAGTAAAGCATCTTGTGATCTCAACTGTTACCGGCTACTTCCGTTCTTTTAACGGTTCGGTTGAAACCGAAGGAGATTCTTTTGAAGGTGCAAAAGTAACTTTTGAAGCTGATATTGACAGCATCGACACGAATCAGAAAGATCGCGACACGCATCTGAAATCAGATGATTTCTTCAATGCAGAGAAATTCCCAAAAATGAAATTTGAATCTACCTCATTCAAAAATACCGGTGGTGATGAGTACGAACTCACCGGTAATCTGACCATCCGCGACGTAACCAAAGAAATTACGCTGGATGTAACGCACGGCGGAACCGTTGGCGATCCATACGGCCAGACCAAAGCCGGATTTGAGATCAACGGAACCATCAACCGTAAGGAATTCAACCTGAAATGGAATGCAGTAACTGAAGCCGGTAACGTAGTTGTTGGCGACAATGTGAAGCTGCACATGAATGTTCAGGTAGTTGAGCAAGTACCTGCTGAGGCATAAAATTAGCTCCTATTTGTACCCCGAAAACAAAAGGCGGTCGTTGAAAGCGACCGCCTTTTTTTATGCAGTATATTTTCTTAAAAAATCTTCCCGGTATGATTTTCCGATAGGGAACTGCTTTTTATGGATGTGCACCAAATTGCCTTCCACAAAATCAATGTGGCCGAGTGATACAAGGTGGGATCGGTGAATGCGAATAAACTGATCTTCCGGAAGCTGACCACAAAATTCCGTAAGCGTTTGGTAGAATGTAATTTTTTGTTCTTTGGTATGAACCGTGATGTAATCCCCGCTGCTTTCCGCAAACAAAATATCCTGGAAAGCCACACGAAATAATTTTCCATCGGCTTTTATGGTGATGTATCCATCAGCAGAATTTGAATCGGTTAACGAGCGAGATGCTTTTTCCACCGCCTTCAAAAAACGGTCGAACGAAAAAGGTTTCAGTAAGTAATCCACTACATCTAAGTCATAGCCTTCCAGGGCGTATTCAGAATAGGCCGTCGTGAAAATTACTTTGGGAGGATGGACCAGGCTTTTAAGAAATTCAATTCCTGACAAACGGGGCATATTTATATCAAGAAAAAGCAGGTCGACTTTATTTTCCTTCAGTACCGACCGGGCTTCAAGGGCATCCTTGCACTCACCGATCAATTCCAGCTCGTCGGTATCTTTAATGTAGGTTCGTAGAATGTCGCGGGCAGCGGGTTCGTCGTCGATGATAAGACAGCGCATTAATCCAGCTCCAGTTTTAATTCCAAATTATAGGTGCTTTCACTTTTCTTAATCTCCAGAGAATGTCGATTGGGATATGCAAGTGCAAGCCTGCGTTTTGCATTTTCAATTCCGGATCCTACTCCGTTTTGTGTTCGGGGCGAATCTATGAAAAACGTATTTGAGCACGTTAATGTAAGTTGCTTTCCCAGTACCAAAATTTTAATAGCAATGAAGGCATTCTCGTCTGTAAGGTCGGCATGTTTAAAACTGTTTTCGATGAAATTGATTAGCAACAAAGGTGCAATTTTTTGTGAACTGATCTCGCCGTCTAAAATAAAGTGAACTTTTGTGGGATCATTCAGCCGCTCTTTATGCAATTCAACGAAATTTCGAATGTAGGCTACCTCTTCTGTCAGCAAAACCTGATCTTCCTCCATTTTATCCACCACGTATCGTAGCATCTCCGAAAGTTTGAGAATAAGTTCCGGCGCTTTTTGGGATTTTTTTAACGCCTCATTGTAGATTGTATTCAAAGAATTAAATAAAAAATGGGGGTTAACCTGAGCTCGTAAGGCTTTCAATTCGGAAGCTACTTTCTCTGTCTCAAGTTCAGCAACCCGGTTTTTGGCTTGAACACCTTCAAACCAAGAGCGGGCAAATTCCAGCGAAGAACTTACCAACAGAAATAAGATGGCAAATCCAATCACCTCCAGGGGAGTGTAAACACCCACCAGATAATAATTGGGAAAAAGCCACTCAGAGAGATATCGAAATGAAATGTGATACAGAGACATGGGAAAAAGAATCAGCAAAAACATGCTTAAGCTGTACAACCAAAACCGTGATTTTGCCAAATAATTTGGGATGAAGTGATAGGAATGGATGGTGACGACGATAACAAAAGGAAGCAAAAACAAAAAGGTATATATCACATCAATAGTTCGAACTTCACCGGTTCGGCTAAAGGCTTCTAGTGCTATATAAAATGAAACCGCCCAGAAAAGGAAGTAACTGAGAAGTTTTTTAACATTAATTTTAGGGAGCTTCATAATCAGTTCGCTTTAGAATAATAGGGTCTTCATATGCATCCTTTACCTTGCCGTACTTTTCAATAAACTGACGCAACTCTTTGGTGGAGGCAGTAACCAGTATTTCATTGGAATCATCGAATTCTGAAACTACGACTTCATGTTTAATGCGAATTCGATTATTCTGAATTTGATCTTTGATCCATGAGCTTGCGAGGGGTTCCATGGTCAATTCATTCCCTTTGAGCTGAAAACGAGAAAAGGTATTTACATTAAATCGGTGAGACTCCACAAAAGCAGAACTCAAACCCAGATCGACATCAAGGATCTTTAGATTGAGGAATCTGTCTCCATTAATTTCTCCTATCATACCTAAAAATAAGGTGGGTTTTGAATTAACAGCCTGTTTGTTCTCAAAAAGTACTAAATAAGCATTCATTCCAAGACTGTCTTCTTCACCGGGATCAAAAGAGATGTCTTCGTCCGGATATTGCCGCATCAAGTCAGCAACCATTTTCGGATTTTTATCAGAAGCAAAGGTCCAGCGCTGGTCTTCCGTTTCATACACACCATCAAGCCCATCCACGAAAATGGCATCTTTAGAAGCAATAAGGGGGTGAACCGATTTCAAAAAACAGCCTGACATAGAAAATATCAGAACAATTAAAATTGCAAGTTTGGGTAGAGTTTGTCTCATGATTAAAGCATTTGTTGAGGTTGTGCCTCAAAGAAATGAAGGTAATCGAATCCGAAGAAATTTTTTCGATGAATGGAGTTAATTACTCGACGAATGAAATTTTCATGGGTTTAAAATGAGTAAATCAGGAAAGCAATGCTTTAATCTTGAATAAATCTGTGGTATAATCTCTTGAAACCTAATCAATTAAAGCTATGAGAAAACTAACTACGATCTTTACCTTTTCAATCATGTTGCTGATGATTGGTTGCCAGCAATCTGAGCAGTCGGGTAATTCCAATCAGCAAACCAAAGAATGGGCCATTGCATTACATGGAGGTGCCGGTTATGTATCAAAAGATATGCCGGAGGACAGAAAGCAAGCTTATCTCGAATCTCTTGAAGAAGCGTTGGCAATAGGTTCTGAGATATTGGAAAACGGAGGCTCAGCCCTGGACGCAATCGAGAAAACAGTGAATTACCTTGAGGATAATGAATTGTACAATGCCGGAAAGGGAGCGGTTTTTACTTCAGAAGGAAAAAATGAGTTGGATGCTGCCATCATGGACGGTTCAACACTTAATGCGGGAGCAATAACCGGAGTAACAACCGTGAAGAATCCAGTATCTCTGGCCCGCAAAGTGATGACAGAATCGAAGCATGTGTTTTTCTCTGCAGCGGGTGCTGAAGCATTTGCCGATCAGGTGGAGGTTGAACGGGTAGACCCGGAATATTTTTTTACCGAAAGTAGATATCAGTCTTTGCAAAGAGCCCTGGAACGTGAGAAACAAGAATCGAGCAATTTGCTTGACACTCCGGAAGAGAAAGCCTGGAAATATGGAACCGTTGGAGCGGTTGCCAAAGATAAAAATGGAAACCTGGCGGCAGCCACATCAACCGGCGGTATGACGAACAAGAAATTCGGCCGTGTGGGAGATGTTCCCATCATAGGGTCCGGAACGTATGCCAACGATGAGGTAGCGGTGTCAGCAACAGGCTGGGGAGAGCGGATTATGCTGAATGTTTCTGCACACACGCTGGCTTCTTACTACAAGTTTAAGAATGCTACTTTGCAGCAGTCCATGGATTACCTGGTAGATGATGTACTTGAGCCCGGAGATGCCGGTTTTATAGCCGTGGATAAATATGGCAACTTCTCGATGAAAACAAATACCGGCTCCATGTTTCGTGCAGCTACCGACTCGGAAGGAAATAAAGAAGTGGGTATCTGGGAAGATTAGTACAACGCAGGACAGGCAGCTTGTCCGTCCGGTTTTAGTTCAAACTTCCAATCACTATGAATTTAGGCGGACGGGCTGTCCGCCTTTCTTTTTTAAAAGCTAATTATTCGCAAAAATTAGCATCATCGGGGTTCTGACTTATTTTGGGATTCCACTCAGTGGAAGGTCTTTACTCCAATCCCAGGCGAAACTGATCCCTTAATTCCTGAATATAGATCCCAATATCATTTCGAAGCTCAAACAACCGGGCATGCAGATCTTGATAGAGTTTTTTGGAGAACAGTGATTTCTTGAAGCTCTGAAGAAGTTCGAGGGCATGGTTGGCGCAATTCAGCGCTTTTTTGGAGTAGGCAATATTAGCGCCGATATAGTCCTGATCAAAACCAAAAGAATGACCCCCGGCAATTTTTGCACCTATCTTCAAAACCTCATCAACAAATTCCTGGAACTCTTTGGATTGATGTTTTGGGTGGATTGATTCTGCCATTTTCAGGATATCTACTGCCAGGTCTTTGGCATCGAGGTAAATATCAAGGCTTTCCAACTCGGCGTAATCGGAGTACATGTAGTCGTCGCTCAGGCTCTTCCATTCGTCCCCTTCATCAAAATCATCGAGATCGTCGTCCTCGTCAAAATCCATGAAGTCTTCCTGATCCATGTTAAAGCCAAACAGAAAATCTTCATCGTCCCACTCATCCTCCTCATCTTCCCAATCATCTTCATCTTCGGGAAAATAAGCTTCGTCCATGAGCAGCTCTTCTTCAACATAAGCTTCAAAAGCATCGTCTTCATTTTGACTTTCTTGCAAAAGCGTAATCCATCTCGGGGTATTCCCTTTAGGATCTGAGGCTATAAACTTTCGAAGCTGTTCACTCTTTTTCTCAACTTCATTAAGGTGAGCTTCCCATTTGAATTCATCCCACTGTTCGTCGTCGAATCCATCAAAATGCTGGTGCATATAGGCAGGCAATTGGTTGGTGTTTATTATAAAAAAGGAATTGTATAACGGAATGCAAGACCTTGTGGAAAAGTAACGCTTTTTGTGGATAAATAGTTGTTAGAGTCTCTCTAAAACACTAATAATTACCTGGGTCATTTTAGGCTCCGCCATAGCTGCTGCAGCTAACACATCTTCTATATCAACAGGCTCAAGGGCATCCGGAAAGCACTCATCAGTGATCACGGAAATCCCTAAAACATCCATTCCCATGTGCACAGCCGTAATAACTTCAGGAACGGTGCTCATTCCTACTACATCGGCACCCAGGTTTCGCATATACCGGTATTCTGCTTTGGTTTCCAGCATGGGACCGGTAACGGCTAAATACACTCCCTGGTGCATTTTTATAGAATGATCGAGGGCCACATTTTCAGCCAATTCGAGCATGCGCTCGGTGTAAGGCTCGCTCATATCCGGAAAGCGGGGGCCCAGTTCTTCATCGTTGGGTCCGATAAGGGGATTATCTCCCTGGAAATTAATATGATCCCTGATCAGCATAATATCACCCTTACGAAAATTCGGATTCAATCCGCCGGCCGCGTTACTTACCAAAAGCGATTGCGCCCCAATAGCTTTAGCCACCCTAACCGGAAATGCAATTTGCTGCATGGTGTAGCCTTCATAATAATGGAAGCGGCCCTGCATGGCTACCACTTCCTTCCCTCCTAAAGTGCCAAAAATGAGTTTACCCGCATGGCTTTCAACCGTTGAAACGGGAAAATGAGGAATTTGGTCGTAACTGATCACGTGTTGGGTTTCTATCTCGTCTGCAAGCTGACCGAGTCCGGTTCCAAGGATCAATAAATACTCAGGCTGAAAGTCAGTTTCATTTTTGATGAATGCTACTGCTTCGTCCCTTTTCTGGCGGAATTCTTCAACCGTATCGTATTTCATAAAGTGTTTTTTGGAATAACTTCAGAAGTGATTTTAATAGAAATGAAAATACGCCAAGTACTAATCTATTTCATCTAAAATATCATCAAGGCGATCGCTGCCGGGAGGAAAGGCATGATCTTCCTCTTCTTCGTTTTGTTCTTTGGCAGTGCGGTTATCTGAATCACCTTCCGGTTCATTTTCATCAAGCATAAATTTAAGTTTGCTTGTTGATTTTTTTGAGCTTTCCAGGGATTCTTCCAGCGGTTCTTCTTTAGGAAGTTTAAAGACTTCCATTTCATCTTTGCTAAATTGATCGACGGATTTTTTAGCGTTTTCCAGGTAATTGGTCATGCCATTTATGATCTCTTCCCTCCGATCCAGCAAGCGCAGTATACTTTGGCGAATTTGTTGGCGATTGTGGTTGGCATCCTGAATAATGGCATCGGCTTCCATTTCCGCTTTTTCGATCATGCTTTTGGCTTCCTGGCGCGCCCCGGAAACCTTCTGCTCCATAGATTCTTTTGCGGTCTGAAGCGTTTCATGAAGGGCATCCTCAACGCGCTCGTAATGTTTTACGCGATCTTTAAGCTTCTCGATCTCCTGCTCAAGTTCCTTGTTTTTATTCAGCAGGTGCTCAAACTCGTTAGATACCAGTGTTAAAAAAGCCTGTACATCTGCCGTGTCGTATCCCCGAAGCCCTTTTTCAAAAGTTTGTTGTTTAATTTCCAGCGGAGTGAGTTTCATAAAGCAGTGTTTTTAGTCGTCCTTAATAGCGTATTTAAAATAACATTTATTCATTTAACATGTTGCGCAGGTTCCCTTCATTTTTATCATCATTTTTTGAGCTGCTTCGAACCTCTTCTTCCTCAATTTCGATCTCTCCCATTGTTTTTTGTTCCCTGGATTCGCTAAGGCGGTAATTTTCTTCCTCTAATTCTGCGACAATAGTTTCCAGGTTTGTGATCCGTCGTTCTGTGTTCTTCTTGAACTCACCAAGTGCTTTAAAAAACTGGGGGTCAAGATTCGAACCACTTCCTTTACGATTTATCCACTGTTTAATAAGACTGTATACCCCCCAGAATAAAAAAGAGGCAAATCCTATTCCGCCAATAAGGGCAATTATGGCAACTACCATTTCTTCAAACGACATACTTTCAGTTCCTCAAATTGTTTTTGATGTTGGAAGTTGTACCGGTATGCTCAGAGGTGTCTTTAAATTCCTCTTCGATCTCTATCTCACCTAAAGGGCTTTTTGTGTCATCTGATGGGCTGGATCTTCTTTCTGCAGAGGCGGCTTCAAGGGTCTCTACCCGTGATTTCAAATTGTGCACGATCTGACGCAATTCTTTTAGCTCACGGGCACTGCCCATTCGCTTTTCTTCCATTTCAAGTTCCTTTTCTTTGTAAGCATAAATGAGTCCGCCGCCGACGGCTACGATAGCCACAATGGCAAACCAAGGGAGTCCAAATAACATAACGGTAGAATTTGATTATAAGTGGAATTAACAATGAAAAATAGTACGCGTCAAGTTAATCATAGTTGCGCTCTCCAAATATGGCACTTCCAATTCTTACCATAGTAGCTCCTTCCTGAATAGCCACTTCCATGTCGTTGGTCATTCCCATGGAAAGGTGTTCAAGTTGAACGCTTCCCTCGTTGTATTTTTGATGTTCATCAAAAAGCTCTTTAAGCAACTTAAACTCCTGCCGGACATCCTCAGGATCATCTGCAAAGGTTGCCATGCCCATCAAACCCCGAACCTGAACGTGGTTATAATCTTGAGCGGATTCTAAAATAGAAGACAGGTCTTCGGGTTTACACCCGCCTTTTTGTTTTTCATCACTGATGTTGACCTGAATGAGTGCATTCACTACTCGATTTGCCTGTGCTGCCCGCTTCTCTATTTCCTTTAAGTACTTTGCTTTCTCTACGGAATGAATCCAGTTTACGCGATCAGCAATATATTTGATCTTGTTGGTTTGGAGGTTGCCAATAAAATGCCAGACAACTTCAGGCATATCTATTTCAGCCATTTTATCCTCCAGCTCCTTCATCCTGTTTTCTCCAAAATGAAGCTGACCTGCTGAGATAGCGGTATAAATATCATCAACAGGTTTGGTTTTACTGACCGCCACCAGCGTAATGTCCTTTGGATCTCGTCCCGCGTCTTTAGCGGCGGCTTCAATTTTTTGCTGAATGGCTATAAGATTTTGGGCGATATCTTGATCACTCATAACAAAAGAAGACTTTTTTTAGCATTTTCACTAATTAAGCATAAGATAAGCTTTTATCATTCATGAATAACCCTTATTTTTGGAAGCTCTTAAGACATCGTAATTACTGGTTAATTTTTGATATTGACGAAACTGAAATCCATAATTCCACCCCTCGATAGGTTGTCGGGTTATAAACAACAGGGGGATAGATAGCATGGCCACCCAAATCCGGCAAATATCTACCTTCCTCAATCAGTGGGCACCGCCTCAGGTGAAAATGGATTACGATAACGTCGGATTACTTGTAGGAGACCCAGAGGCCAGTGTTTCTTCCATTCTTACCTGTCTTGATGTGACCGATAAAGTGGTAGCAGAAGCTATCGAAAAAGGTTGCGAACTGATCGTTGCTCATCACCCGCTTATTTTCAGTAAAATTGGAAGCATTAACCCAACCGATGAGCAAGGGCGCATCATATACAAGCTGATCAAAAATGATATTGGGTTGTTAGTAGCCCATACAAATCTGGATGCAGCTCTTGATGGCGTTTCCTTTGTATTGGCTAATATGCTCGGGCTCGATAACCTTCGCTTCCTGGATAAAAATTACGATATAAGCAGAAAGATAAGGCTTATCACTACTCATGGTGATAGCGATGCTGTCCTGAAATTGTTGAATTATCATTCCGCTGAAGAAGCCCATTATTTCGAAGTCGATAGCCGTGAAGAGGGATTGAAGTGCTTTGAAGCCATCATAGATCAGCATAACGTATCGGTACTTGAGAAAGCCTTGAAGAATGAAGGGATGTTAAAAGAGGGAAGTTTTCAGGTGATAGACCTGGCTTCCACTTCGCAAAATTTTGGTATGGGCGTTATAGGGGAATACCCTGAAGAAGGGATTGGAAAAAATGAATTTTTACACTTGGTCTCAAAAGCATTGAATGTGAGAGCCATCCGGTATTCCGGTGATGTGGATCGTATTGAAAAAGTGGCCGTTTGTGGAGGAGCCGGAGTATTTTTGAAGAATAAGGCCATTGCATCCGGAGCACAGGCATTTGTAACAGCAGATATTAAATACCACGAATATTTTACCGAGAAAGAGAACTTCCTGCTGCTCGATGTAGGACATTATGAAAGCGAATTTCCCATTGCAGAAGCTTTAAAAAATGAATTAAGCGCTGCATTCGAAGAACTTGAAGTATCAGTTACCCGAACTGAAACCAACCCGATGCAGGTGTACGTGTCGGATCCTGAACCGAAAACTATTCAACCAAGTTGAACCTCACTCCATGAAAGAAGTATTACAAAAATTAGCCAACCTACAATACATAGACAGTCGAATAGATGAATTAAAGCAATTGAGAGGCGACCTTCCTGAAGAAGTACTCGATCTTGAGACTGACATTGCCCGAAAAGAGGCAAAATTAAATAGCCTGGAAGAAGAAGACCAGAACCTTACAGTTGAATATGACAGCCTTCAGCTGGATCTGAAAAGTGCAAAAGAGAAGATCGAGAAATATGAAGATCAGCAGCTGAATGTTCGTAACAACCGCGAGTATGATGCCCTTACCAAGGAAATTGAGGCACAAAAGCAAGTGATTGAAAATGCGGAATCTCGTCTTCAGGAAATAGAAAAACGCAAAGAAGCGATCGGCCCGGAAATTGAAGAAGCCCAAAAAGAACTTGATGAGGCTAAGGAAGCATATGATGAAAAGAGCAGCAGTCTTGACGATGTTGTGAAATCAACGCAGGAAGAGGAAGACCAACTGCTTGAAAAACGCAAAGAAGTAGAAGAAGAGATCGATGATCGTTACCTGCGTAGCTATAACCGCCTTCGTAATGGGTTGACCAATGGAATGGCTGTAGTAGCAATGGATCGCGGCGCAGCCTTGGGTATGGCCTTACCTCCTCAAACTCAAGTAGAAGTTCGCCGCAAGAATAAGATCATCATTGACGAAAACAGTGGCCGGATTGTTGTGGATCAATCCTTTTTTGACCACGCCAAAAAGGAACTCTCTATCTGACCTTGATCAGCATATTATTAAAAACAAAAAGGGAAGTCGCAGTGACTTCCCTTTTTTGTTAGCACACATATATGAAAGGCGAATCAAAAAATCTGGCGAAAACTGTTATTGAACCCTAAAGTCTGAGTAAAAGACGGTGTTGCCCCAGATCAGATTAAGTCGCCCTCCCTCTTCAGTCTCTTCAACCGTAATGGTAAAAGCTTCTGTTGTATCTTCTTTGATACTGATTTCCATAGGAACCCGGCCGAGATCCCTTGATTCATCGTAAGTCTGCCCGTTTTGTCCGGTTTGTTTATTGATAATCAAAGTACCGCCTTCAGGTTCAGGAATAGTGAATAGGGTATACTCGCCGGCGGGTACTTCCAAATCACCAAACATAAGGTCCTCAGAAGTATAAAAATGAGTAGCGCGGTTGGCTCCTGTTCTCCAACGCTCGCCCCAGGGCACGATATTTCCAAATAACTCTCTTCCACGTTTTTGGGGTGAACCGAAATCAACGCGAAAATTAGTTCCTTTGAACTGAAATTCGGCGGAAACCGCCCCGGAAAGTTCCCCGACCGGGTTCCGGGCAAAGCGTTCAGCCAAAGCATTCATATCTAAATCGTCAACACGATGGACCTTAAGTTTGCGGGTAGTTAAGCCGGCATCAAGGTTTTGGATGCCCCCTTCTGCAGTCACATCTACGCCCATGACGCCCCGAAAGGGGTGGCGAATGGTCATGGAGTCTCCTTCTATGGTTGCGATCACAAAATCTGAGATGCGGTTACCGGAAAGCATCGGCTGGCTAACAGTGTCTTCGCCAGCTTCAACGGCATTCCGGAAGGCTATCTCGAAAGGCCAGTGTACCATATCTATAAATGGCAATGTGCCCGGTTCATAAGGAGCCATATAACTGTTGGTTTCACCGTCTTCCCCTAAAGTACTTACACGGAGACTATCCCCATTCTTGATGATACTGCGGGCCGTAGCTCCTTCATCCGAAAAACCAAGCGAGGGAATATGGTCGGTCTGAAGCATGCTTTCCATACCTCTGTATTCATCAAACTCCATTACATAGGTAGAAATTTGGGTTTCGGGACTTCGTAAAATAACCCGGGTGGTTATGGTTGAATCAGTTATCGTGAATTCTTCAACTGCTAACGTATCATTACCTAACAGGGTAACAAAAGCGGCCCGGTTGGCAGAATCATACGAATTACAAGCAGTGAACAAAGTAGCAGTAACAAGTAGTAATGCTAATTTTTTCATGACAGTAAATTTATTTGAGTTGAAATTGAATCTATTTCAAAAAAATATAAAAGTTGACGCAGAGGCTTTTAAAAGCCTAAGAAATAACATTCTTTTCTTCAGCATCAATTTGTTTAAGGGCGTCAATAAATACAGAAACCGGTTGTGCCCCGGAGAGTCCATATTTTTCATTAATGTAAAAGAAAGGGACTCCCTGCACTCCAATACGATGAGCTTCCTCCACGTCCTTCATCACCTGATTGGAATACAAATTTTTTGTCAAAACTTCTTTGGCTTCATGACTGTCAATACCAACATTTTCTGCGATCTCGATAAGCTGTTCCGAATCACCCACATGTTTGCCTTCTACGAAATAAGCTGAAAGCAATGCCTCCTTCATTTCATCTTGTTTACCATGAGATTTGGCTAAATGTAGTAACTGATGTGCATTAAAAGAATTGGTGGGTTTTACGGCATCCATATCATAGTTAAGACCGGCTGCAGAGGCCATCTCAACCATGTTTGCATTCATCTCTTTAGCCCAATTTCGGTCACGTCCGTATTTCTTAGCAAGGGTATCATAGATATCAAGATCGGATTGTGTAGGGGCATTCGGATCCAATTCGAAACTTCTCCAGTTTATTTCTACTTCTAAGTCGGAAAGTTCTTCCAACGCTTGCTCAAGATGCCGCTTGCCGATATAACAAAAGGGGCAAACTACATCAGACCAGATATCTATTTTCATTGATGTTTTCTTGATTAAACTCTAGTTACTTAAACTCATTAGGGCGCAATAACATTCATGTTATAGATACAAAACATTCAAATAGAATGGATATGTTTGTTTTTTATCCACCCATCTGCGGTTATGTGAGGCATAGGATAAATTTAGTCCCCTCGCCCGGAGTGCTTTTCACTTCAATATGTCCGCCCATGCTCTCAATTTGATTCTTGGTGATAAAAAGCCCGATACCTTTTGCATCGTCGTTATCATGGAAGGTTTTATACATACCAAACAGATCATCTCCGTGTTTCTGGAGATCTATGCCCTTTCCGTTATCAGATATCTCAAGCCAAATATGATCGTCTTTTTCATATGCGTTCACCTCAACTATTGGAGAACGGTCTGGATGGCGGTATTTGATAGCATTAGAGAAGAAATTCAACAAGATACTCTCAAGGTATACAGGATTATAGCTGAAAGTGAAGTTTTTGGGAACCTGTACAATGAGTTTTGCATCATTTGAATCGATCTCTGTGGTCAACACTTCTTTTGTTTTTTTAATAAACTCAACAAGATTAACTTCCCGCTCTATTTTTGCAGACTTGTACTGCTCATCTATAATCTCATTTAAGTCTTTAATAGTTTCCTTTAGCCTTTCTGAGGCGATACAAAGATGATCAAACAGCTGTTTTCTTTCATCCTGGGAATCTTCTCCTTTAAAACATTCAATAAGCATTGAAATAGAACCGGAGTGATTCCTTAAGTTGTGAGATACAATATGAGCAAAGTTCTTGAGGCGTTTATTCTGTTGACTGATAATATCCAAGGTTTCACTCAGTTCTAACTCTCTGTTCTTTAGTTTGGTGATATCAGTGACAATGGTAAGCGCAACCGTTTCTCCGGATTGATGATGTTGAAAAGGAATCTTAATGGACTTATTCCAAATTTCCTCTCCTGCGGGGTTCGTGGTTTTATCTTCGGGGGTATAAACCGTTTCGTTATGATCGATTACAAAGCGGTCTGTTTCTAAAAAAAGCTTGGCCATTGATGGAGATAAGCCAAGGTCTTTATCGGTTTTGCCAATGATCTCAGATTTTTCCATTTGGTAAAAATCGGCCGTAGACTGATTCACAAAAAGATATTCCCCCTCTCTGTTTTTCATAAAGATCATGTTTGGGTCGGTGTCAAAAACAGCCTGCAACTGAGTTCGGAGCCTCTCATTTTGCCGAAGGGCCCTTTTTTGTTCAGTTACATCTGTTGCAATCCCAAATGTGCCAATAATGGTATTTTGATCATCATATAATGGGAGTTTGCTGGTAGAAGTCCAGGTCGTAGGCTTATCTTTTTCAGCATAGACTTCTTTCTCGGTTTTGTGAATAATGGGTTCACCGGTTTCAATGATCTTTTGCTCATCTTCAAAAGCTTCCTGAGCATGGGAAAGGTTGAAGAAATCAAAATCCGTTTTACCGATAGCTTCATCAGTACTTTTGAGGCCTAATTTTTTTGCACAGGCTTTATTGATAGCAATGAATCGGCTTTCCAGATCTTTGAAAAAAACACTATCCGGCAAACTGTCCATTAGTTGCTGATAGAATTCAGGATGGTTAGGCAGTTGTAATTTTTGAGGTTTCCGGAATACAGGGCTCGTTACACTGCCAATGACAAGAGGTTCTTCAGCAGTAATTCTTTGGCCCTTCCAGCGGAATGTGACTGTGGCCGGAGATTCATTTAGTTGATGGTTGGTTTGTATTTCGAAAGGAAGCCCGGTCTTACGCACCAAAGCATTGTTGATCGCTTTCTTTATCCGTACAATTTCAGAGGTATACATAAAGCTTTTTGCCTGGTCCTCTGAAATAAAACAGTGATCAAAATGCCGATAAAGATCGTGCCAAAACGGTGCGCCGATCTCAAACAGGTCTTCTTGTGTATTCCATCTCCAATAAGCATCCATATTACTGTTGCTTTCGTCTTTTTTAAATGCTGATTTTTAACCTAAAGCAAGGCTCATATCTCTATGAACCGCAAATTCCTAAATAACCCTAATCAACAATTTAAAAATAACCCTTTGTAGGGTATGAATACACATCAAAGGCAATGAAAATTTATTATGGCCTTTCCTCTATCATCCTAAGTCGTGTAGCCTCAAATTCATCACCCCTTTTCCAGCTTTGCATTTCCTCCTGGTTGAGCGCTCTGAAGCCTGTGAGGAAAAATAATCGGGTGTCAATTTCAGCCCCGGAAAGGTCCCAATACTCATTGATCTCGTCATTTACGGTATGGTAATTGGCATCCGATATACTGTCGCGAACAGCGAGAAAGTCTTCACCTTTATCGGTGAACTGGGTGCCGGGATTTGGAAAAATCGCCGGAATTCCAACTTTAGCCATATTAAAGTGATCTGATCGGTAAAAATAACCACGATCCGGATGAGGATCCGGCTCAACAGTGCGGCCTTGTTTTTGAGCCTCTTCTTCTAACAGGTCGCTTAAAGACGTACGGCCATATCCAACAACTACTACATCACGGGTTTTGCCATACACGTTCATACCATCCAAATTGATGTTGGCTGTTACATTTCCGGGATGAACCGTGGGGTGTTCTGCCCAATATTGGGAACCCAGCAGCCCTACCTCTTCGGCACTCACCACTAGACCCAGTACGCTTCTCTTCAGTACCGGCTGAATTTCTTTATAAGCTTCCATCATTTCCAGCAAGGCGGCAACACCGGCAGCATTATCAGAAGCACCATTATTAATTGAATCTCCTTCCACGGGCGTTGTAATTCCAAGGTGGTCGAAGTGGGCTGTAAGTACCAAATATTCATCTTTGAGTTCGGGATCATTTCCCTCAACTTTTGCCAAAACATTTTTAGCCCTGATCTCCCGATAGCTGGCATCCATACTTACGTTCATTCTCACACCATTCAGGGGAACGGGTTCAAAGTCGGGACTGTCGGCAGCTTCCATAAGATCGTCCAGATTAAGCCCGGCTTCTTCAAACAACAAACGACTGGCTTGTTGCGTCATCCACCCATTGAATTCGGTATTTCCTTGTGCATTTTCACCTTCCCCCTTCAGGTAAAACCGTTCACGGCTCCACCCATTGGCAACTACATTCCATCCATAGCCAGCTGTTTCATCGGTATGTATGATGATGGCGCCGATAGCTCCAAGTTCTTTGGCTTTTTCATATTTGTAATCGTAGCGACCATAGTACAAGCGGGCATTTCCTCCAAAAAGGTCAGGATCATATGCAGGATCATTATTTTTCACCACAATGATCTTGCCTTCCACATCTACATCTTTAAAATCATCCCAATCTTCTTCAGGAGCCTGAATTCCATATCCTACGTACACAAGTTCGGCATTATTTACGTCAACCTGCCCGGATTGATTGGCGGGCCAGGCCATGAATTCATCATAATATTGCAAGGCAAAAGGCGTGCGGCCATCCGTACTGACAGACATTTTTGCGTTTGAAGTAGTTTGGCCAAGAAGCGGAAATTCCTGGGTGTAACTTCCATCTCCTGCGGCCGGTTTTGCGCCCATTCTTTCAAATTCAGATATCAGGTAATCCACAGACATCTCTTCGCCGGCGGTTCCGGTAGCACGGCCTATGAAACTGTCATCAGAAAGCGTCTCTATATGCCTTAAGAGGGAATCTTTGTTGATGGAGTTTGCAGCCCGGTCGGCGGGAGAGTTGGAGCAGCCGGTGATCATTAAAAAGGCCAATAAAGAAAAGAGGGATAAACGCATGAATGAAAGTAGTTTAAATTAGTATGTCAAAGGAAAATAGTAGCCAAAATACTGACAAAAATCAGCTTTTGAATGTGAATTGATGTTATCGGTCAGACCAAACTGCGAACTCGTTTCCACTGGGTTCGGTGAAATGGAACCGTCGGCCTCCCGGAAAATTATAAGCGGGTTTGATAATGATTCCCCCGGCTTGTTCGATCTTTTGTTGAGTAGATTCCAAATCTTTACTGTAGAAAATGATAAGGGCACTGCCCGCATCGGTCGCGGCTTTTTTGGGTGACCGAAAGAAACCACCGTTTATTCCCTCGTCCGAAAAATCGCAATAATCCGCTCCGTAGTCAGTAAAATTCCAGCCAAATGCTTTGTTGAAAAACACCTTTGTAGCCTCAAGGTCTTTTGCCGGAAATTCTACATAATCAATTTTCTCATGCTTGCTCATGGTTCCTCCTTTTTGGAAAATGTAGCTATTCAGGATTTGTTCGACAAGTGGTATAAATTCATAATTCATTAACGACTTTTGCCTACAATAGAACAACGTAATAAATAGCCGGGACAGAGGATGAAATCATTTGAAGTCATCAAAGCCACAGGAGACAGAGAACAGTTTGACCTGTATAAATTAAAGCGCTCCCTACAAAATGCGGGGGCAGAGCCCCATACCATACAGTCGGTTGTTGACCACCTGCAAAAGCGTGGTTTTTTCAGGGATGGTATCACCACAAGGAAGATCTATCAGGAAGCGTATCGGCTCATAAAGAAAAAATCCCAAAAAGTAGCCGGGCGATATAAACTGAAGGAGTCGCTGTTGGAGCTTGGCCCCTCCGGATATCCTTTTGAGATCCTGATAGCTGAGATCTTCAAAGAGCTTGGATATAGGACCGAAGTGGGCCAAAAAATACAGGGAAAGTGCGTTTCACACGAGGTGGATGTGATCATTCAAAACGAGCAGGAGCTCATGATGGTGGAATGTAAGTTTCATAATCGGCAGAAACACCATTCCAATATAACCGTGCCACTTTATGTACAGGCACGTTTTCAGGATGTGGCCGAAAGCTGGAAGCTGGATCCGAAATTGAAAGCAAAGCAATCTATTGGATATCTCGTTACCAATACGCGTTTTAGCCAGGAGGCGATCGAGTATGCCACCTGCATGAACTTGAAGTTGCTGAGCTGGAATTACCCGGAAGCACAAGGTTTAAAGGTATTGGTAGAACGCACGCAAATACATCCAATTACTTGCCTGGCAAGCCTTACCAAAAAGGAAAAGCAGCTGCTGCTCAATAACAAGATCATTCATTGCCGGCAGTTATTAACCAATAGAGAGATCCTTAAAGAACTAAGGTTTAATCATGTAAAGATATCAAACATTTTGAGCGAGGCAGAAGACCTGATCTCTGATTGATTTGCCTGTTTGGTTTGATGATTAGGCTTCAGTATCATCGGATGAAAACGTCTAAACTGTTTATCATGAAAGAAAAAATTCTCTCCTATTCTACTGAAGACATCAAAGTAACCTGGGATAAAGAACGATGTATACATGCCGCGGAATGTGTACGCGGACTTCCAAATGTTTTTGATCCTAAAAGAAAACCGTGGATAAAACCGGAGCTGGCCAATGTTGGGGAACTGACGGAAGTGATAGAACGCTGTCCTACCGGCGCGCTGCACTACGAGCGGATCAACTCTGAGAAGAAGGAGCAAGCCCCGGAACAAAATGTGATCACTATCCAAAAAGACGGTCCATTATATATCCATGGAGAAGTGGCGATCAGAGACCTGGATGGAAATGTGGTGCTCAAAGATACCCGGGTGGCAATGTGCCGATGTGGAAAATCCAAGAACAAACCGTTGTGCGACAATTCTCATATAGAGGCCAACTTTAAAGCTGACACGAGCTACAACGTAGAACGGTTGCGTACCGAACCAGTGAAAGGTAAAGGAGGCGAGTTATCTGTTACCCTATATGAGAATGCTCCTTTTTTAGTGGAAGGAAACTACGATTTGGTTGGTGAAGAAACGGGCCGGGAAACCTGCAGTAAAAAGATGAGCTATTGTCGCTGTGGAGGCTCTTCAACCAAACCCTTTTGTGATGGCACTCATAAGAAAATTGGTTTTGTATCTGGGTAAAACTAAAACCGGAAAAACTTTCTTATATCGAACCAGTTGTCTGTTTTTACCGCGAGTGTTTCAATAAACCGCTCGCCGTAGAGATATCCCAAAACCATACAAACTAATATGTATCCGATAAGCAGAGGATCAGCAAGGGATTTGATGAAAAGTATTCTTGAAAAGTAGTTCAACAAAACGAAGGCGAGAGAAAGCGCCCATAAACCCGAAAATAAAGCATGCTTCAGCCGCTTCAATATTCCCGGGCTTTCTTTCATTTTACTTTCATCTATTTTCATGATATTTAATCTAACAGTTTGAAATAGTAAAGGTAGAGCAATTTTTGTGGAACAAAGAAAAAAGCTTTATCAAAATAAACATACACTCGATGTCTAATCCAAAGATCATTATTGCGATTGCAGCCGTGCTTTTAGCCCTGGCGGTAGCGGCCGGAGCATTTGGAGCTCATGCTTTAAAAAACATACTCTCTGCTGAACGACTTGAAACCTGGCAAACGGCGGTTCAATATCATGCCTGGCACGCTCTTGGATTGATACTCATTGCTTTGATAGGGGCGCAGTTTGAAATAACGATTACATGGCCCGTATCACTGATATTAGCCGGTATCGTGATCTTCTCCGGGAGCTTGTATGTGCTGTGTCTGTCGGGCATTAGCTGGCTGGGCGCCATCACTCCAATAGGCGGAGTTGCTTTTATATCCGGTTGGATCTTACTGGCGGTACAATGTATAAGAGAGAGTTTCTAAAAAGCAGGAAATTTATTATTTAGAGATAGGTGCTAATCAAGGTCAAGCATATGAAAAAATATATCTCAATTCCGGTTACATTAATAATTATGGGAATACTACTGCTCCCAAAACAAGCTGTTTCCCAAATCTTTAAGGGAAATGATGATTTAGAAAAATCATCGATTCGATTGAACACCAACTTTTTGTCTCAGAATTCGCATCAACAGAATTTTGGACTTCTATCCAACGACTTCTACAAGAATCCGCTTATTGGAGTTGAAATGGATTATAAACTCTCAGACCATTTTCTGATATCAGCCGGAATCAGTTATGAAGGGGCAAAAGAAACGGCTCAATATCAAATTACATTTGTGATACCGCCAAGTCCGGATGCCTTAACGAGTTTCCAAAACACGTATGCATTCAGAAATTTTTCTTTAGAACCGAAAGCAAAACTTAATTTCAGTCTTCAGAAATTTGACTTCTTTTGGGGAGCTGGCCCGATCGTGTCGGTGGCCTTCTTAAATTCTGAATATGAAGCGGCTCCCTATAAAGATCCCGATGAATATTCCTATCTCAAGTCCCATAATTCTGCTTCTTTTGGGATTGGTGCGCAGGCATTTACAGGGCTTCAATATCTATTCAATCAACATTTTGGACTAAGTGCAGAAGTGGGATACAGGCACTTAGAGCACCATTCTTTGGATGTGGAGGAATGGTCCGGCGGGGAGAATATCCCTTTTGGATATTCCATGAAAGGAGTTTTCAACCGAGTTGGATTAGTGTATAAATTTTGAATCCGGGCAAACGGAATTATTTGAAAAGAGGTTGAACATGAAAATACATACATCGTGAAACTTCTTTTTTTAATATCGTTTTCGATTGTGCTTGCCGGTTGTGAGATCGGTTATGATCCCCGTGTAGAGGTGAATCCAAAAGCGCCTGTGCTTGAGATCACCAACTTCACCGATAACCCTGTTTTTTTCTATGCCATAGCTAAAGAAGTGGCAGATACAACTCAACTGGCCAATCCGTGTGATGAGTTTGACCCTAATTTGTCTCCCAATACTACATTAGACTTCCCTTACCAAAATATTACGGGTTATACAGAAGAAACAGTGTCGGTGTTTTTCTTGTGGACAAACTGTAAGGGGCAAAACGACAGCGATACTTATCCGCTGTATTGATCAAAATATTTAACTCAATGATCCTGAGAAATGCATATTGAAGCATTTTATAAATTTTGTATGGCTCTACCGGGTACCAAAGAAGACTTCCCCTTCGATGAGCAAACACTTGTATTTAAGGTGAAGGGAAAGATGTATGCTCTGTCAGATGTGGACAGTTTTGAAAGCATAAACCTTAAGTGTGATCCCGAGCGGGCGCTGCAGCTAAGAGCTCTTTATGAAGAAGTAAAACCCGGATATCATATGAATAAAAAGCACTGGAATACCGTGCAAATGAGAGGGGAGCTGGAGGATAAGCTCATTGAAGAATTGATACATCACTCCTATGATCTTGTAGTTGCAAAACTGCCCCAAAAAGATCGGAAAGATCTAACTGCTGGGAACTAATCTTCTCAAGGTCTTTTTGAAAAAGCCCCAAAAAAATTGGAACTGGCCGAAAAGGGTACCGTATATTAGCAACAGGACATGATAGGTAGGGGGAATCGTGAATAGCCAAATCAGCGTTTTTAACCATAATGGATCTGATTCGGTAATTCCAAGTACAGAAAAGACAAATTTCCGTACAAAAACGACACTCATGCCGGCAACCGAAAATACTAAAAGGATAACGAGTACTTGCCAGTTGCTATCTATTTCCCACTTCGATTTTAGTTTTTCAAAATATTTCATAGAATCATAATTGAAACCCTAAAATAGGCTTTTTCTAAACTTATGTGAAGTCAATTAGTTATAAATATTAATAGAAGTTTTTTTACAAATTTACTTAAAGGCGGCTTGCAATTCCTTCCTCCGGCAGGTAGTTTCTGCCCCAAGGAAGGACACTTGGAGATATATTGATTACTTACGATAAGGGTATAGACACTTACTTTTCAGAAGCTTTTGGAACTTTCTTTTTAGTGCTGGTTTATGGCATTACGGGAGAACCTTTAGCGATCGGATTAACCATCATGGCTTTGGTATATATATCAGAACGTATATCCGGAGCCCATTTCAACCCGGCCGTTTCATTGGCATTCTTTTTAAAGAAGCAGATATCATGGAAGCAAATGTCCGGTTATATGCTAAGTCAGATCATCGGAGCGGTCTTAGCTTCTATTGCGCTTTTCTTTTTAGCGGAAATGGCATTTTATGTGGAGCCGCCGAATACCACCAATATCTATCAGCAAGCTTTTGCCGAAATTCTCTTTACGCTGGTCTTTGTTTTGGTGATGCTCATCTTTACAGGGACAAATACGCATCGTAAAAGTAAACTAAGCGGCTTGGTCATTGGTCTCACATTCGCCGGAATGCTCATGGTAAGCACTCCTGTTTCAGGAGGGGTTCTGAATCCGGCGCTATCAATCGGTACGGCCCTGGTCGACTTATTGAATGGAGGCTATTCCATCATTGATGCAGCTTTATATACTGTGGCGCCTTTGGCCGGCGGTACATTAGCGGCATTCATTTTCAGTCTTTTTTATTCAGAATGGGAAGCTTAAAGTAAAATCGACTTCCTTTGCCCTCTTCACTTTCTACTTTAATGTCAGATTGGTGAGCTTTTAAAATTCCTTTTACAACCGAGAGGCCCAAACCGGTTCCCCCTTTATCTCTGGAGCGAGCCTTATCCGTACGATAAAAGCGGTCAAACAGCCGTTCAAGGTGCTCACTTCCAATTCCCGGTCCGGTATCCTCCACATAAACTTCTACCTCGCCGTCCAAGAAATTGAAGCCCAGTTCTATGCTGCCTTCAAGAGTATATTTAATGGCATTGGAAACAAGGTTATCCAACACTTGTTCAATTTTGTCAGGGTCAGCATCAACAGTACAAGGGGTGATGTTTTTGGTATGAAGTTCCAAGCCCTTTTTCTCAGCCAGTGGATAATAGACGGTTTCAACCTCATCCACAATCATTTTCAGGTCAAAGGGTTCACGATTGATAAAGCTTTCATCAAAATCGTACCGCTGTAGTGTTTTGATGTCTTCAAACAAGCGCGCTACCCGCTTGATCTGTTTTTGGGCAGTGGCCATATATTGCTTTTTCTTTTCAGCCGGAAGTTGTTCCAACTCCAGCATTTCCATGGCGCCCGAAATGGTATGCAAGGGATTTCTGACCTCATGGGTAATATCCGCAAAAAACTGACTTTGCTTTTCATTGAGCCGCTTTAGCTTATCATTATCAGCACGAAGCGTTCTTGCCATATGATTCAGAGAGTCTGCCAACGTGCCAAATTCATCATTTCGGTTCAAGTCGATCTCACGGTCTAAATTCCCCCGGGAAATATCGTTTGCTGCTTCATCCAGTTTCATGATTGGGGCGGCCATATATCGTGCAAAAAGAAAACTTACGATAATGACAGCACCAATGGAAAAGATCATCCCCGCATAAATAATATGGCGGATGCTTGCTACTGCAGCATAATACTGACTTTTATCCTGACTGATCCGTAAGTATTGAGCCTGATTATTGGACCGCCCCAGGTCTACGTAGGCAACCAGTTTTTCAGACTGCTCGCTATTCTCAATGATTGGGCTTCCATCTTGTTGTTCAAGTTTCTGAAGCAGGTTTGTGGAAAGGACCTCCATGACATCTTCAAACGCATAATCGGGAAAAGTTAAGAAGCGATAGCCCTCGTTGTTATAAACCGCAATTTCATATTTAGATAGCTGTGCAAGACGAGTGATCTTATCATCAAAAAGAGCGTTGTCATCAAAGCTGCTGGCAGCCAGCGACATAGAAAGGGCATCACGCTCAAACTGTTCAATCCCTTCATCCAGCAGAAAGCTGCGAATCGTTAAAATAGAGTACGCACTGATGGTGATGATACCAATGATGAGCAGAATAATGTAGGTCCAAGCCAGTTTAGAGCGAATTTTCATGCGTGCAAATATTCCTTGTTGAAGCCATATCCGACGCCTCTATAGGTTTTAATGAGTTTGCCCTCTTCACCCATTTTAAGGCGAAGATTTTTTACGTGAACGTCCACTGTTCTATCAAACACATATTTATCTTCATCAGAGATCTTCTCAAGGATCTGTTGACGGCTATACACTAATTTAGGATTTTGAAAGATCATCTCCGCGATGGTGTATTCGGTGTGGGTAAGATCGACCAGCTCATCGTTGATATACATCTCACTGGAATCAATATCCAGGTACACTTTACCATATTGGATCCAGTTGCTTTTTTCAGGTGAACGGCGGCGAAGTTGAGTTTCCACATGAGCCTTTACCAAGTTGAGGCTGGCTGGTTTTTTTATGTAGTCATCAGCGCCCAGCTCCAGCCCTTCGATCTCATCTTTTTCCTCATCACGAGCAGTTAGAAATAAAACTGGAATGTCGTAAATCACCGGATGCTGACGAATGATACTGCACACTTCCTTTCCATCATGATAAGGAACCATGATATCTAAAATGGCAAGATGGATCTCGTTGGCGTTTTCTTCGATGTGCTCCAGCGCTTTTTTGCCGTCTTTTGCCCAAAGGACGTTAAAGTCATTCAGTTCTAAAAAATTAGCCAGCATTTCTCCGGATTCTTCCTCGTCCTCCATTAAAAGAATGGTGTGTTTGTTGCTCATCGTATCTGTTTTGTGTTATGGTGTTTTCGTGTTATGGTGTTAAGGTAAATTAGAAAATAGTACCTTAACACCGTAACACTTTAGCACTGTAAAACTTATTTCCTCAAAAATAATATTTCGGAATGAATTACCAAGGAAAAACCATTTGGATCACCGGCGCATCATCAGGCATTGGAGAAGCTTTTGCGCGGGCTTTTTATAAGGAAGGGGCAAACCTGATCTTATCGTCCCGGCGAGAAGAGGCTTTAATGGAAGTGAAGAATAGTTTAGGTGATGACACCTCCAATGTCAAAGTGCTTACACTGGATCTGATGGATGCCGATTCCTTTCCAGCAAAAACCAAAGAAGCACTCGCCGCTTTTGGCCAAATTGATGTACTGATGAATAATGGCGGTGTGAGTCAGCGCTCAGAAGTACTGGAATCTGAAATGGACACCTATCGACGACTTATGGAGATCAACTATTTTGGAGCGGTGGGTTTGACCAAGCAAGTACTTCCCCACATGGTGGAAAGAAAAGCTGGTCATATCATTGTAACCAGCAGTGTAGCAGGCAAGATAGGGACTAAATTCCGTTCCGGATATGCCGCCAGTAAACATGCGGTTCAGGGATTTTTTAATTCGCTTCGGCAGGAAATGTATGAGCATAACGTAGCCGTCACGTTGCTCTGTCCGGGCTTCATCAAAACGAATATCTCTAAAAATGCATTGACGGGCGACGGCTCCAAATTCAACAAAATGGGCGATGCTCATTCCAATGCTATGACAGCTGATGAAATGGTGGAAAAGGTGTTGCCAAAGATCAAAGCCCAAAAAGAAGAGATCTACGTAACCGGCTTCAAAGAAGGACTGGCGCTCTGGGTACAGCGGTTCTCCCCAACCTTGTTGAATAAGATATTGAAAAACCAAAAAGTAACCTGATTGCACTTGGTAACCGGTCAAATGGTACACGGATGTTGCGGAAATTCACGGAAAAGAGTTAAATACAAATCCGTGTCTCCTTTTTCTATTCGGATTTCTCCAAAACGTTAAGCAGACAGCTTGTCCGCGCAGGGTTGAATTTGAATATCTGTTTTGAATTAGAAATGGACGGGCAAGCTGCCCGTTCTACGTTGTTAGTTACCACAACCCAAAACAAAAAAGGCTCCCGAAGGAGCCTTTCTACTTCAATATTCAAAATTGAATATCCACTATTCAATATTCAACGCGCTATGATCGCCTACATCTACTTTACCTTTCACATTTTTGAGATGCGTGAACGCACCAACCGTTGAGCCAGAGATCTCTGAATCTTCGATTTCTGCATGATCACGAATAATGGTGTTTTCCACTTTCGAGTCTTTGATCACGGTATCGTTCTCGATGCTTACTTTCGGTCCCACCGTGCTATTTTTGATCTTCACCCCTTCACCGATATACACCGGAGGAATGATGGTAGAGCCCGGATATTTGCTTTCATCCACGCTCTCGAATTCTTTTTCGGTGATGATGCCGGTGGTTTCCAGCCACGCCGGGAGCGTTCCGCAATCCAGCCATTCGTCAACAGTAGCAGTTTTGAAGATCTTGCCGTCTTTGATCATCTTATCCAGGGCATCGGTGAGGAAATACTCGCCTCCGGGCCCTTTCATATCATTATCGATCACCCACTCGATCTGTTTCTTGAAGTAGGCTCCATCCTTGAAATAATACACGCCGATGATCGCCAGATCAGAAATAAACTCTTTGGGTTTCTCCACAAAACCGGTGATGGTATCTCCTTCATGCGTGGCTACGCCAAATCGCGATGGATCATCTACTTGTTTCAGCCAGATCACACTGTCAGCATCGCCTAATTCAAAAGGTTTTTCGCTGTCAAAAATGGTATCGGCAAAGGCAATGATGACTTCTCCATCCAGGTGTTCTTTGGCACAAGCGACGGCATGGGCAGTTCCAAGTGCTTCAGCCTGGACCTCAAAAATGGCCTTTGCATTATGGCGTTCGCTCATTTCGCGAAGTGGCTGTTTGATATCCTCGCCAAAATCCGGACCGAGGATGTACACGATCTCAGTGATGTCTTTGTCAAGAGTGCGCTTAAATGTTTCTACAATACGTTCAACGATCATGGTTCCGGCAACAGGGAGCAATGGTTTTGGAACCGTGTGCGAATGTGGACGAACGCGGGTACCCCGGCCGGCCATTGGGATAATTAATTTCATATATTTCTCTTCGTTTTTTTGAAACAATAGTCTTAATTGCGCGGTGAATATAGGAAGGTTCTGAACCGATTTCGAATTCCTGTTTATTTCATACCTTTAAAAATACATAGACGGCTAAAACCTTAACATCAATCCAAAAGATTTGAACTGGTATTACTCCCTTCTGAATGCAGGCGGTATTCTTTTTTGTCTGATAATGTTGCGCTACACCTGGTATCGCATGCGCTTTTTTCTGCACAATTATCAGCAGGTAGGTTATAAGAACAATGAGTTCTGGCAGTGGATGAAATCCCATTGGGACGAAAAGATCATTCCTCCAAATATTGCACTCATCAATATTCTGATCTTTCTTTTTCTTTGGTTTGATGAATGGGTTCTGGAGCGTATTACGTACACTTCCCTCGCACTGGTTTTCCTGGTATTTGGATTTTTCTGGTTCGGTTCTGTATCGCGATATAAGCCCGGGAAAGTGAAAAAACCGCTCGTTTTTACCCCAAGAGTCTGGCGGTTATCGATTCCATATTTTGCATTTTCCGCATTCATCCCTCTCACATTCACCTACATTAGCTTTACGGGTTTTCTCCCTTATTATGGCGTTGCCCTCCCAAATCATTTTACCGGGTTGCTCAATTTTGATCTGGTGATCCTGATTTTCGGATGGGCCTTTGGTACTATGATCATTCCCTTTTTTATCTTGCTCTCAGGGTTGATCACAAAACCTGTGGAACTCTATATCCAAAACGGATTTAAGAAACAGGCTCGTAAAAAACTGGCGTCCATGCCGGATCTGAAAGTGATTGCAATCACGGGTAGTTATGGCAAGACCAGCACTAAATTCATGATCCGCGATCTGTTGAAAGAACGGTTTAATGTTTGTGCTACGCCGGGCAGTTACAACACGCCCATGGGAATTTGTAAAGTGATCAATAACGACCTGAATGCAAATCACCAGATTCTGATCCTGGAAATGGGGGCCCGCTATGCTGGAAATATCAAAGAGCTTTGTAACATCGCCAAACCGGATATTTCTGTGGTTTCAAATGTGGGAGTGGCTCATCTCGAGACGTTTGGCTCACAGGATGTGATTGCTCGTGAAAAGGGAACCTTGGTGGATGTTTTGGAAGATGGGGATGTCGCTATTTTGAATGCCGATGATCCGCGTGTTTCCAAAATGGGAGCCGGGCGTGAGGAGATCCAGCGCATTATGGTGGGACTTGATTCCGGTGAAATTCGGGCAAGTAATATTTCTTACGATACATCGGGGATGTCTTTTGATGTGACTATCGGCGAAGAAACCGAGCGGTTTCAAATGAAGCTGTTAGGCGCCCACAATGCACAAAATCTATTGCTGGCTGTTGGGGTAGCGCATCATTTTGGCATACGACTAAAAACCATGGCATTGGCGGCCGCAAAGATTGAACCGGTGGAACATAGGTTAGAGCTGAAGCAAAATGGAGACTTGGTTATAATCGACGATGCATTCAATTCCAATCCCGTAGGAGCAAAAAATGCAGTTGAAATCTTAGCCCAATTTGATTCCGGGCAACGCATCATCATTACTCCTGGAATGATCGAGCTTGGCGAGATCGAGGAAGAAGAAAACCGCAAATTTGGTGAAGCCATTGGCAAAGCGAATCTGGATTTGGTGATCCTGGTGGGTGAAGAACGCTCTAAGCCGATTCTTGAAGGCATCAAAATGCACGATTCCAATGCCATGAATGTCCGTGTGGTCAATTCCCTGTTCGAAGCCAATGAACTGGTTCAAAAACATGCCCGGGCGGGTGATGTGGTGCTTTACGAAAACGATTTGCCCGATGTATATAATGAATAAAGAGCATATTTTACCATGAATACCGAAGATGCTATCCGAACCCGCAGAACGCTGAAGGTAAGGGTTGATCCTGAACATCCGCTGCCTGTAATCAAGGGAGATGAATTCATGAAAACCATGGAGGAGCTGATTGAATTGGGGGCACAAGCTCCCTTTCATTATGAAAGTGCGGAGTCGCAGCGTTCCGGCTCTTTGCAAGGTATTGAGCCGTGGCGATTTCACGCATTGGATGGCGACTCTTGCAGAAAAGTACTTGATGCATTCAATCAAAATAAACCGCAAAAAGCACCGGATGGCATCAAGCAAATGTTAGCAGCGGCCGATGGGTTGATCTTAGGAACCTGGCTGCCTGAAAGGACTCGCAAGCTCTCCAAAAAATTTCACCCTAACTTGAAAAATATGGAGCATATAGCGGCTACCGGCGCGGCTATTCAAAATATATTGCTGGCGGCTACGGCAAGGGGCTTGAATGCGTATTGGTCATCGGGCGGAATTTTACGAAAGCCGAAAGTGCTGCAATTTTTAGGCATCCCGGAGCATGAGATTTTATTGGGCGCCATCTTTCTGTTTCCGGATGAAATTCCCGAATCGGCTCAAACCAAAACAGGGAAGCATGCGGAAAGCCGGGGAAAAATTAGCGACTACTCCGATTGGATAAAGATGTAGAGTAATGAGCACTACCTAACTCTTTTTCATAATGGCTAAGAGGTCGTCGATCTCATCCTGATTGATGAGCACAGATTCCAAACCAAGCTCTTCTTTCATGCGAAAATTTCGGTTCGGGCCCAATGTGTAGAACATACGGAGTTGCTCAAGCTCGTTATCAAAATAATTTTCGGTAAATCGGTCTTTAAACGTGATCCCCATTACGCTTGATTCCAACTCGTCTGCCAGCAGAGATGAACTCCCCTTCAAAAACTGATCGACCAAAACGCCGGTTTGTGAATTCAGTTCAAGCTGAAATTTTTGTGGGGTGATGCGGTTCAAAAGCTGGCTTGGCAAATAGGCGGCACTTCGGATCGGCCGGTTGAATACATAAAGCAATTTAAGTAACGCTCCAAGACCTTTCCGTGTTTTAAGGTGCCCTTTGAAACAGCCATATACATTCGGGTAATCGTCCGGAACTCGCATGGAAAGCCGAAATTCACGTTTATTTCCCCGGCGCGCGGTGGAGATGTAATAATAAGTTTCCGGCTTTTTGTTGGCGTGATTGAAGGGCGGGCGCAACGAACGGATCAGCAAATTTTCCAGCAAGATGGCATCTGTTTCGGTGTTGCATACCTCATAGGATATCCGCTCGAGGTGTGCAACCATTCGCTGTGTTTTCTTAGACTTGGAGTAGCGGTAAGAGGTAATGCGCTGCTGAAGGTCTTTGGCCTTGCCCACATACAGCACCTGATCGTGGCGGTCGTACATGGTGTACACGCCCGGATGGTGCGGCGGAAGATCCTCGCCCAAGGCAGAATTAACCCGTTGCTTTTGGGTAAGCGCGGCCGGTTCAAACAGGTCTAAGGTCACGAAAGTAAGTTTAATTGATTGCTAACAACGGAAGCTAAAATAGGGGAAAGCCTGAATCAATATCCAATCCTATTAACCGAGTGTAATTCATTGAATGGTTGATCGGGCGGATGTTTTTTAGGTAGCGCTGTCGATCGTTCTAATTAACCGGAGTTCGAAATAATGCCTCATAAGTTTTCATCCTTAGCGCTTATAAAAGCTATTTTAAAGCATTTTGTTTAACGCGAAGGATCTCAATGTATAATACTAGCAGGAAAGCTACAACGCTAAGCCGAAAAGGCGGAATTGCGAAATACAATGCAAACCTAATTATTAACAGGATGTGCAATTAAGTCCTTTTTTCTATATTGGTGGCGAAAATATTGTAGGAGTGTTCGGTATGATAATATCACCTGGAAAACAAAGCGTGATGGGGCGGCTTATCTCTGAGAAGGACTGGTCAAAAACGTCCTTAAGCCCCATCGAACACTGGCCCTCTCTTCTGTTGAATACCGTGAATGTTATGCTCGAGGTCAACTTCCCGATCGCTGTTTGTTGGGGAAAAGAGTTGATAACGATCTATAATGATGCGTACCGCCCTTTATTGGGCGATAAACCGGAGGCATTGGGCCGCCCCTTCCTGGAAGTGTGGCAGGAAGCCAAAGACATTATAGAGCCACAGTTGCATCTTGCTTTGGAAGGTCAGCCCATTTTTTTCAAGAATATGGAGTTTAACTTATTGAGGAAATCAAAGCTCCAGCCGGCTTGGTTTGATTATACCTTCAGCCCCATACGATATTCAAATGGAGAGATAAGTGGGGTTATTAATATCGCTGTCGAAGTAACCGAAAGAGTACAAGCTTTGGATGGTTTGAAAGAACTGAATGAGTATTTGGAGCAAAAAGTGAAAGAGAGAACTGCGACGCTGGAAGAATATAAAGATCAGTTGCAGAACCTTACCTATCAATTGAATTTTGCCAAGGAACGCGAACGACATGCGCTGGCCGGGCACCTTCATGACCATGTTGGGCAGCTTCTGGACCTTAGTGTTATCAAGATCGATCAACTGAAACGATCAGTTCAGGATGAGAAGGTTCTTGAGAAAATGAAGAAGCTGAGAGAGGTGATCATGCTCGCAAATAATAATACGAGGGACTTTGTCCACGAATTAAAACCCCCGCCAATATTCGAGAAGGAAAATATGGAAGAGCTGCTGTGGTGGCTGGCTCAAAGGATGAAAAAATATGACCTGCAAATTCACATAAAGGACGACGGTAAGCCAAAACCCATTAGTGCGGAGGTGCACAAGGTATTGTACGAAAGCGTTAGAGAATTATGTTTTAATATCATTAAGCATGCCAATATAAACGAAGCCAGTATTGAGCTATCTGAGAAAAATAGTGAGATACTGATCATTATAAATGATAGAGGCAGAGGGTTCAACATAAATGAAAAGAAATCAGGAATGACCGGCAAAGGGGGATTTGGTTTATTTAACATACAGGAGCGTTTGCAAATGCTTGGCGGGAGTTTAATGATTGAATCACAAGCTGGAAAAGGAACAAAGGTAACACTCTCGGCGCCCCTTTTACCTCATTCCTGAAACATAACCTTAAGGCATGGAACCTATCATAACCACCATTCAACCCAAAATACTGATCGGTAAAAAATGCCGGATGTCAATGGCGAATCAGCAGACTCAAAAACTGTGGAAAGAATTTGGTTCCGAGAGAAAGGACATTCGGCGGGTAGTAGGGACCGATCTTTATTCGGTAGAAGTGTATCCTGAAGGCTATTTTCGAAAGTTTGATCCCACCAAACCATTTGAAAAATGGGCCGCTGTGGAAGTTTCTGAAGTGAAATTAGTTCCGGAAGGCATGAGTCAACTTATCTTACCCGAAGGTCTTTATGCCATGTTTTACTTTCAGGGAGCCGCTGAAGGTGCTTCAAAGTTCTATCAATATATTTACAGTGAGTGGCTTCCGGGATCTGCGTTTAGTCTGGATGTTCGTCCCCATTTTGCAGTTATGGAAGAACAATATGATCCAATGGATCACGATTCAGAAGAAACGATCTGGATACCGGTTAAGTGAGTAAAAGGAGTGTTCAAGATTTAAAATTCAAGAATTGAACAACAATTGTTATACTTATGACTCAAACAGTGTGTGAAATAAGAAAACCCGAAAAGGTTAACAGCCAAAACGAATAAATCAGGAATACCCTACAATTAAAGTCCTGTTACACGTTTTTATTGAAATTGGACTGTTTTTAATAATTTTTCCAAAAAGAGCCATAAAAAAGGCTCGGTTAAAGAGACAGTGGAAATCCGAGCTGCGAAGATTTTCGTAGTAAGAAATAAAGAAGTAAATGAAATCTACATTGAATATTAAAGAGACAAAAAAAAGAAAGTGTAGTTATTGTGGTGCAGTAGAAGGCAAACCAAGGCCCCTGGGGCGATTTATGGTGGAGTTGAAGCCCATTGGAGATAAATTGGCTTGCCAAAGTTGTATAGTGCATCATAATGACGAATACCCAAACCGGGAGCTTAAGAAAAGCTGGTTTGAAAAGGTATCCAGGTTTTTTGAAAAGCGAAAATAACCGGTTTTATCTGTTCATTATTTGATCAGCGTGATTCCGCCGGAGATGTTCTCGATGATATAATTGCTAATCCCTCCTGGTCCGTCATCGTTGATGTCCCATTTGAAATCGGCACCGCCAATGAACAGGTGGTCAGCATCAAGTTTCTTGCATTGATTGATGATGACCTCGCCGGGATCTCCAACCTCTACTAAAGTGGTTAATGCTCCCTCCTTTCCTGCAATGTCTTCAAAAGTGAATTTTGCCATTTCAGAGATAGCCTGCGCCTCAGTTATCGCATCATCATTAATAGCAACTACAAGGATATAGATCTCCGGTTCAAAGCGCAGGTTTTGAAATAATTCAGCAGCATATTTCACGGCCTCACTGGCATATTTTGTGCCGTTGGTGGCAATGATCCATTTTTTCGGTGTTCCCATAATCGAGTATTTAGTTGATTGAAATTTCCTGGTAATTATATTCGTCGGTCATGTACTGCGATGGCCAATAACACGGCAACCTTTTTGTTTTCGTGCTCGGCAGGAAAAAAGGTAAAACGTTCAAACACAGAAAGTAACTGTTCCTTACAAACAGGGTTTACGTTTCCAATAGGGTATAAGCCGGATATGTTGCCTTCTTTGTCAACAACATGCTGTAGAATAATTCTGGAATCACCGTCACTGCAAACGTCTTGCCGGTAAACTTTCTGTACCTCAGATAGCAAAGCACGGGTGCCCTTTAGCGGGTAGGCAATGTACTCCGGAGTGGTATATACAGGTTCTTCATATCCATAGAAAGAGGCTTTATCCCAAGTCTCGCCATAATCCTTTCCGGGAGGAAGAACCGGCAAAGCCTTTTTTGTAGGCGCACAGGAAACAAGAACTGAAGCGATACATACAGATAAAAAATACAATTTCATCTTTTGAAAATTATTTCAAATTCTAGCCCGGGTAAAAGTGATGGCCATCATCATATTAACAGGTTCGTCATGGTGCTCCGCAGGAAAAAACTCAAATGATCTGAAGGTATCCCTAAGCCCATCTAAACATTTGTTCTCGATGGTTGTAATGGGATGAATATTCAATACCTCCCCGGTTTCACTTATCACATACCGCACGGTAGCACTTTCCGGATTGTTATCACAAACATCACTTCTGTAGGTTTTGTGAATGGCCAGCCGGAAGTTCCGCGAACCCTTTAAAGCGTAAGCAATATATTCGGGTGTAGTGTAAACAGGTTCTTCATATCCATGATCAGAAGCCTCCTCCCAGGTTTGCCCCCGCTCAACACCCGGCGGTAAAGGGGGAGCCGCTCTTCGTGTAGGTTCGCAAGCGGTAAACATCAAAGAAACAATAAGCAGAAAAAAAAGTTTATGCATTTTGTGCATAGTTAAAGAGCCTGATTAAATATGAAATAAAATATCTTGGTTAACATCTGAAAGCAACGAATAACATTCCTATCTTTGCGGTGCTTTGGAACACATGAAAAATATACCTCAACTTCATCAAACCGTATTTTCAACAATAAGTGATGCGGCTGACTCGCTGGGCGTACCTGCCTATGTAGTGGGCGGCTATGTGCGCGATTACTACCTGGGCCGGCTACAAGAAGGAGAGATGGATATCGACTTTGTTACAGTTGGTTCCGGAATCGACCTGGCTAAGGAAGTAGCTAAAAGAATGAAAGGATCTTCCCTGGCAGTTTACCGGCAGTTTGGAACAGCTCAGGTTAAGGCAAAAGGACTTGAATTGGAATTTGTTGGTGCTCGTAAAGAAAGCTACCGCAAGAATTCGCGTAAGCCGATCGTTGAGGATGGCACGCTTGAAGATGATCAGCTGCGCCGCGACCTTACCATCAATGCACTGTCATGGTCGTTGAATAAAGATGATTTCGGAACGTTGATCGATCCGTTTAACGGTATGGAGGATCTTAAAAATGAAAATATCAAAACGCCCATCGATCCGCACCAAACGTTCAGTGATGATCCCCTCAGGATGATGCGCGCTATCCGCTTTGCTTCTCAACTCAATTTTAGGATCGAAGAACACACTTTTGGCGCAATCTCTGAGATGGCGGAGCGGATCAATATCATTTCCAAAGAACGCATTATTGACGAATTGAATAAGATCATTCTCAGTGATCATCCCACCCTTGGGTTTACCATGCTGTTCAAAACAGGTTTGCTGAAAGAGTTTTTTCCCGAGATGCATGACTTGCATGGAGTAAAAGAGAAGAAAGGAGTCCGCCATAAAGATAATTTCTGGCACACGCTGAAAGTTTTAGATAACGTGATTGAGCTGGATGCGGATCTTTGGCTTCGCTGGTCTGCCATTATGCACGATATCGCAAAACCGGCTACGCAACGGTTCTATGATGGTATTGGGTGGACATTCCACGGTCATGACGCACTTGGTGCAAAGTGGACCAAGCGGATATTCCGTCGCCTGGGGCTTCCTCTGGACGAACGCATGCGCTATGTGCAAAAGCTGGTGAGGTTGCATTTACGCCCTATAGCTTTGGTATCAGATGAAGTTTCGGATTCTGCTATCCGCCGGCTTATTTTTGAGGCCGGTGATGATATCGATGACCTGATGAAGCTTTGCCGGGCAGACATCACCACCAAAAATGAGTATAAGCAAGAGCGCTATCAAAAGAATTTTGATTATGTAGAGCGGCGCATCAAAGAAGTGGAAGAAAAGGACCGCATCCGGAACTGGAAAAACCCACTTTCCGGCGAAGAGATCATGAAGGCACTCAACATTGAACCGAGCAGAACAGTAGGTGATGTGAAAGACGCCGTAAAAGAAGCCATTCTCAATGGCGATATTCCGAACGATCATGATGCGGCCTTCAATTTTATGATGGAACACAAAGACGATTTTTTAAACAATGACTGAACTTTGGATCTCGAATTCCTACGCAAAAATTAATCTTGGGCTGAACGTGCTCGAGAAACTGGAAAATGGATATCATACCATTGAAACCGGTTTTGTTTTTATTGAATGGAGCGACCGTTTTGAGGTGAAACCGGGCCGTATGCATTTGGAGATGAGCGATCCGAAAATTCCGGTGGATGAATCAAACCTGATCGTGAAAGCTATTCGATTGCTGCAGCAAGAAGCCGGTTTGAAAGATGAGTACAACATCAAAGTAGAAAAAAATATCCCTGCCGGAGCCGGTTTAGGAGGAGGAAGCAGTAATGCCGCCACTACACTCCGCATGATGAACAAGGTCGCCAATCTCGGTTTATCTCAGGAAGATCTTTTGAGACTTGGGAAACAACTGGGTGCAGACGTCCCCTTTTTTATTAAAGGGGTGCCGGGATTTGCGACAGGTTTGGGAGATGAGATCGAGCCTCTCGACCTTCAACCCGATGCATGGATGGTAACGGTTTATCCAAATATGGAAAGTAGTACAGCCGAGGCCTATCAGTTTTGTGAGCCGAATCCTGAACCGGATTTTTCCCTCAAAAATGTGTTGCTGGATGAAGCCCCCGAGGAATGGCGATATCTGTTAATGAATGACCTGGAAAAGGCTGTTTTTCCACGACATCATTTGGTTGGAAACCTGAAGGATCAATTCTATGAATTTGGGGCTGAGTATGCCAGTATGAGTGGAAGCGGTTCCAGCGTTTTTGGGATTTTTGAACAGGATTTTGTTGCAATTAATGCGTATGAGTCGTTTCATAAGCTCGGATTTCCGGCTAACCTGACCAGGCCAAAATTCAAGCCGGATCAAGGAATTTATTTAAAAGAAGGGTGATAGGTGATATCGTGAATTATAAGATTTCAAGATCAACTTCAGGTTTCCGTTTGTACGGAGTTGATTGATTACAGTACCGGATTTTGTAAATCCTGACGAACTACATCACTAAGTCACCCTCCACCATATCACAATATTATTAGAAATTTGATTTATGAGTAAGAAGAAAGCAACGAATGTGAACACCCGATCTGGTATGGATAAAGATTCACTTCGGGAAGACATTAAATTGCACCTGCGCCACACGCTCGCTAAAGATGAGTATTCAACTACCGATTGGGACAAATACAAAAGCGTGACGCTAACCATCATGGATCGTTTGAACGATCATATGCTTAAAACCCAACAGCATTATTATAAGACCAATGCAAAGCGGGTGTACTATTTGTCCATGGAGTATCTGATCGGCCGGCTTTTGGATAATATGCTGGTGAACCTGAATGTGCGTGACCTGGTGGCTGAAGCATTGGGTGACCTTGATCTCTCCTACGAAGACATCCGCGATCAGGAATGGGATGCCGGGCTTGGAAACGGTGGTTTAGGCCGCCTTGCTGCATGTTTTTTGGATTCTATGGCAACGTTAGGTATTCCAGCAATAGGCCACGGAATTCGTTACGATTATGGAATTTTCTATCAAAAAATTCAGAATGGTTACCAGGTAGAACGACCCGATCTGTGGTTGAAATATGGAAACCCCTGGGATCTGGTGCGCCCTAAAGTTCAGTACCCCGTAGAATTTTATGGAAATCAGGCTGTGGTAAATGGAAGTAATGGCGATACCCGCTACACCTGGGAAAATACACACCGAGTAAAAGCGGTGGCCTACGATACGCCTATTCCGGGCTATGACAATGGCATTGTGAATTACCTGCGATTGTGGAAAGCGGAATCTTCGTCAGCTATTGATCTTAAAAGCTTTAATCAGGGTCAATACATAGATGCCGTTCGCGATAACCAGCTTGAGCAGAATATTTCGCGTGTTCTATATCCGAACGATAAGGTTTTTGTAGGGCAGGAATTGCGATTGAAACAAGAATATTTCCTGGTATCGGCGTCCATGCAGGATATTATCCGGCGCTTTAAAAAGCAGACCGACGACTTCACTATGTTCCCCGAAAAAGTATCCATTCAGTGCAACGATACGCACCCAAATCTGGCAATTCCGGAATTGATGCGCCACTTGCTGGATGAAGAACATATGGATTGGGATAAAGCCTGGGACATCACGGTGAATTCAATGGCGTACACCAATCATACCTTACTGCCGGAGGCATTGGAAAAATGGCCGGTTTCTTTGGTTCGAAACCTGCTTCCGCGCCACCTGAACATCATCTACGAAATTAACCGCCGCTTTTTGGATAAGGTGAAAGTGGAATTAGGTGACGATAAAAACCGCCTGAATCGCATGAGTATTGTGGGTGAAGGCGAACATCCCGTAGTGCACATGGCGCATTTGGGAATTGTGGGAGCCAAAAAAGTTAATGGCGTAGCAGCCATGCATTCCCGATTGCTGAAAGAGTCTATGTTTAAGGATTTTGCGGAACTGTATCCTGATAAATTCACCAACAAGACCAACGGAATTACTCCGCGAAGATGGCTGAAGCAGTGTAATCCTGCGCTTTCGGATCTCATTTCTGATAAGATCGGGGACGATTGGATCACGGATCTGGATGAGTTGAAGAAGATCAACAAATACGCAGAAGACAAAAAATTCCGCAAGCAGTTTACTGAGATCAAGCTGGAGAACAAAAAGCATTTGGCGGAATACATCAAAGAGAACAATGACCTGGATGTAGATCCGAACTCCATGTTCGATATTCAGATCAAACGGATTCACGAGTACAAACGTCAGCTAATGGCGGCACTGCATGTGATCACGCTGTACAATCGGCTTAAAGAAAACCCTGATCTGGACATCACCCCAAGGACTGTGATATTTGCAGGAAAGGCCGCTCCGGGCTATACCATGGCCAAGCTGCACATCAAACTGATCAACAGTATTGCCGACGTGGTGAATAACGATCCGCAGGTAAGCGACAAGCTGAAGTGCGTTTTCCTTCAAAATTACAGTGTGACGCTGGCCGAGAAATTGATTCCCGCTGCGAACCTCTCTGAGCAGATTTCAACCGCGGGAATGGAAGCATCCGGAACCGGAAATATGAAGTTTGCTTTGAACGGCGCACTCACTATCGGAACGCTGGATGGGGCCAATGTTGAGATCAAAGAAGAAGTAGGAGATGAAAACATTTTCATTTTTGGGCTGGAAGAAGAAGAAGTCGATCAGTTGCGCAGAGAAGGTTACAATCCCTGGGATTACTACAATGCCAACAAGGAACTGAAGAAAGCGGTGGATCAGATCCGCGATGGCTTCTTTAGTGATGGCAATAAAGAGTTATTCCAGCCGATCATCAACGCACTGCTACATGAAGGCGATTACTTTATGGTGCTGGCGGATTACGAAGCGTATGTGAACAAACAGGACGAAGTTTCCGAGGCCTTCAAAGATCAGGATGAATGGAACCGTAAGGCGATCTTGAATACCGCCAACATCGGAAAATTCTCCAGCGACCGAACCATTAATGACTACAATGATGAGATCTGGCAAGCGCCAAAGGTGAGTTTGAAAGATTAATTCTATTCGTAAATAGAATTATCAACTGAAATTATCTGATATTGAGAGGCTAACCACTCGTTGGCCTCTTTTTTATTGTCTATTTTTTCAGGACTGACTTGCTGAATAAAATTAAAAGCAAGTTCACTCTTTTTCTTTAGATGAGCATTCAAGTAGTCCATCAATAATGGAGAACTGGGATTTAAAATATATTGGCTATTATTTGAATCTGAATAGTGTTTCACCAAAATTTTTAATAGTTCATCATAATTCCAGACCGATACTCCGCTTATGATATTTTTGATGTCATGACGATAAAGATTCCATTTAACATCTTCCCGAATTTTTAATGTTTCCCGAAGAATGTACGTGGAATACGTTTTAAGAGAATGGTCATTATAATTGAATTGATCGAAAATAAGAGCTAAGTCATCATCGGTTGGTTTGTTACGCATCATGATTAGAAGCGCCCAATATCGGTTTACACGGTTTCCATCTGATTGGAGGGTTTTTCGAGCCTGAGGTAAAGCCTCATTCATGTCAAGACTATTGACGTGGGTCAAGAGTCCATCAGTAAACTCTTTTTCTTCAGCGGAAGCAAACTGATTGTAAATCAATTTCATTTTCATGGAAAGTTTGTTGCCATCCGTTCTGAGAAACTGCAGAAAAAAACTTAGCGCTATTTTGTTAGAAAAATTGTTCAGGTCTTTTCCGTCAATATTCCAGTCTGTATTTGTTTCCAGAGAGTCAGAGGGAAATTCCTTTTCGGTGATTCCATAATTTTTTTTAGACTCAATAATTGTTATAAAGCTATAGTTGGGATTTACATACTGCGGGGAAACATATTCAAATCCAAGATCCCTTTTCATAACGGAACTACAGGCATGTAAAGCTTTATTACCAGTTATCGTTTCTATTTGTTTTGCCCGCATTGAATCCACAATTTGTTCAGCGGTGAACTTTTTTAATCCAATGAATTCAAAATAGTTATCCGGAGATACTTCAACGAGATTCTCATTATTTATGACATCCGATTCACTTACAGAAACAGCTTTTGGTTGAAGTAATGCGCAGCCTGAAAGACAAAATAAAAGAATAGAAATCAAGCATATATTTTTCATTGTCCCCGATAAATAATTGTTCATAAGAGATATAATGAAAATAAAATAAAAACACAATCCAGGTTAGTTTCCGTTATGGTTATTCACGCCCTGAGTTGGAACAAATTTTGAGTGAACGCCTAAACAGAATCCTCTTTTACTTTTTGATGATTAACCAAGCAACGTTATTTTCTCAGCGTTCAACCTTAATAACGTATCATGCAATTACCAACGGCGCAAACCGCAAAGATTGATTCACTCGCTCCCGACAGCGGGATTATTCAGACGGATACCGTAAACATTCCGAATCCGTCGGATTATTCTATCTCAGAAGCGTTTATTTATATTTGGGATCTCTTACAGGTTCAGTTATTTACCATTCAGAATACACCGGTTACATTTCTTAAGCTGATCATTTTCCTGTTGCTGCTGATAGGATTCTCCCTTTTGTCCTCTTTCGTAAAACGGATGTTAAATAATCGCATTCTGCCCAAATTTGTTAGAGACAGTGGGCTACGGTATACCCTATCAAGAATGTCACAATACCTGGTTGTAGTCATTGGTGTCTTTATTTCCTTTCAGTTCCTGGGTATCAACATGACCGGTTTAGCGGTGATCTTTGGTTTTCTCTCCGTTGGTATTGGTTTTGGCCTTCAAAACATTACCTCCAATTTTATTTCCGGGTTGATCGTGCTTTTTGAGCGTCCAATTAGCGTGGGTGATCGGGTTTCCGTGAATAATGTGGAAGGCGATATTCAGGAGATCAATATCAGGTCTACCAAGGTGAGGACTTTGGATAATATTTCCATCATTGTACCGAATTCCGAGTTTGTGTCAAAAGACGTAATCAACTTTTCGCATGGCGATCCCACCTATCGTTTAAGCGTGAATGTCGGCGTTTCCTACTCTTCAGATCTCGACAAGGTACTGAAAGCATTGAACGAAGTAGCAGAAGAAAGTGATGACGTGATGGATAATCCCAAACATGATGTACAACTTCGCAATTTTGGGGACTCTGCCTGGGATATGAAATTGTTTGTATGGATCCCGGATGTGAAGAAAAGATACGATGTATTGAATAAACTAAACCAATCCATCGTTCGTAAGTTTGCTGAGTATGACATTGAGATTCCATTCCCGCAACGGGATCTTCACGTACGCTCCGGCTTCAACGGTGATAAGGATGAAGGTGAAGAAGTGAAACATGGCTCAGAGGATTCAAAAACTTCTGCTGAGAAGAAGGAGAATGCTGATGAATAGGAGATTTGTTCCACCGGCCTAACGACCGGGGCAATTCATCTATTTAATCAAACACAAAGCGGAAGGTGATGGTACCCCATTGTGCTTCTTGGGGAACGCCGCTTGGAAGTCTTGAAAAGCGCCATGTGCGAAGGGTCGTCATAACTTCGCGTTCCAGCTCCGGGTTCATTTTCTTTAGAGGAATTACACGTCCCACGGTTCCATCCGGTCGGACTTCAAAGCGAACCGTAATAACCGCTTCGGTATTTGCTGAGTTTTCAGGGAGCGGTTGAACCATGGGCGAGCGGTCTATATCACCCTCCCACTTCAGTTCATAAGGTGATTTCTTTTCTTCATTATTGCCAATGCCCTGATCTGAATTCATGTCGCCGCGAGCCCCGTCCACATCGCCGCTTTCATCGGCTCCTTCGGTAACGGTCTCATTTTCTTGAGCCACCGGGGGAATTTCAACTTCTTCTTCCTGGGGTTCGGGTTCTTGCTGAGAGGGATCAATTTTGTCGGTTTCAGGAGTACTTACGGGATCTTCCTTAACATCTTCGGTTTGATCAGCAAGGTCAACAGGTTTGGTTTCTTCCTGAATTTCTTGCTGTGGAGTGGTTTCCGGTTCAGGAGCCTCTTCTACCGGTTCTTCGGGCTCAGTCTCGGATGGGTTTGGCCGCTGGGTGACTTCTTCATTCTTAACTTCCGAGAACTCCGCAAGCTGGCCGGTTTGAAATTCACCAAACTCCACTTCAATGTATGAAGGACGTGCAGTTTGGTTCATATCGAGCGTATAAAGCAAAGAAAAGATCAAAATAGCCACATTTATCCCTATAGATATATACAGTGCTTTTCGATCGGTATCAGTGAAGGTATATTTTGCCATGTGGCTAAGAGCCCTGCTCGGTGGCCATGATTATTTTGAGATTCAATGCTTTGCTGACATTCATCACGCGGACGGCATCATCTACTTTGGCGTCTTTGTCAGCCCTTAATACAACGGTACCGTCCGGTTTATTATTTCGGGCATTTCGGATCGCAGAAGCGAGGGAGCCTCGTGCGGTCAATTCACCATCTACATAAAACTCACCTTCTTTAGTTACCGCAACAGAGATGAATTGAGATTCAGTGGCAGCACTACTTTCAGCTTTGGGTACTTCAACCCTGATTCCAAAATCAGTAACAAAAGAAGAAGTTAACAAGAAGAAGATGAGTAAAAGCAATACGATATCTGTCAGTGAAGACTGAGAAAACAAGGACAGAGGCGGGAGGCTTTTATCTCCTTTTCTAAAATCGCGTGCCATAATTAATTTTGATCTTTTTTAGCAGGAGATTGAAGCAGGTCAAGGAAATCAGCAGAGGCGTTTTCCAGCTCAAAAATGGATCGATTGATCTTGCCTAACAGAAAGTTATAAAAACCGTAAGCGATCAGTCCCACGATCAGGCCTGCGGCAGTAGTGATCAAGGCTTCCCAGATACCACCGGCAAGAGCACTTGGGTTAACGTTCCCCTGCAGCGACTGTATATCCATGAAGGCTTCGATCATACCGGTTACCGTTCCGGTGAATCCTAAAAGAGGAGCGACACCGGCAATCGTTGCCAGCCAATTCATGCGTTTTTCAAGAAAAAAGATCTCCTTCTTCCCGGCATTATCAATGGCGTCCTCAATATCCCGGATGGGGCGGCCTAATCGTTTGATACCGGCCTTGATAATACGTGATATCGGTTTGTCAAATTCATCACAATAACTCATGGCATTGGAAGCCCCTCCCTTACCTGACTTGAGCATGTTCTCAATGGTTGGAAGAAATTTATCCGGATCAACATGCGACCTGTTTACGGCAAGCCACCTTTCTGCGATCACATAACAGGCGATTCCAAATAAAAGGAAGATCGGTATCATCAGGATCCCCCCTTCAACTAAAAGGTCAAAAAAGGTAGTGGCTTCCTCCTGCATGGTCATAAGGGAGTCTTGAGCCACGGTGTCTTGCAAAAGAATGAGCAATGCTTGCATGTAGATGATAGTTCTTTATTGAATTTTGGTTATGAAATAATTTTCGGAATAAGGGGATTCCAGGTTCTCAGCTGCAAGTGCCGCTGACCTCAACGATTCAAACTGCCCTAAACTTACGCGCCAAAGCTGTCCATATTGTTGAGAGGCTACACTTGCCAATAACGATCGGTAACCTGCCTGAGCTAATTCCTGCTGTTTAGCGCGCGCGCTGCTTTCGCTACTTAACGAAAAAACAACAATGGTGTATCCGTTGTTAGCGGTATTAACAGGCTGTCCCATAAGTCCATATGTCGGCTGACCGGAAGGACTCTGTTGTGGTTGTGTAACTTCAGGCTCGGAAGGTTGTTCCGCCACGGAAGATTCGGGTTCCTGAGCAGGTGCCTGCTGCTGTTCCTGTGCCGGAGTTGGATTCTCTTGTGGTTGAGACTGTTTAGGTTGTGAAGCAGCAGGCGTTGAAGCTACCTGAGATTGCGGGGTAACGCCGGGAATATCTATAATTCCAAAATACCCCAATCCATAAGAACCCCCCGCCAACACGATAATGATCAGCAATATCCAAAGCATGACCGGAGGGCTTTGAGCCGGTGTTAAATCTTTTGTTTTGGGAGGTGTTGACTTAGAGCTTTCTTTGGATTTTTTATCCTCTTTTACTTCTTTCTTAGCTCCTTCCGAACTGATATTCTTGATCACCGGAACGACTTCGTCTTTTGGCTTTTCTTTATTCTTGGTTTTATTGGGGATGACTTCTTCCTCCTCATCCTCTTCACCTGCTAACGATTCAAAAGGATCCGGATCGTCTTTAGCCTCATGATCTTCGTTGTCTGATTGAGGATCATTTTGCAGAACTTCAGCCACGTTTTCCTCTTCCTCGAGATCTTCGTCATCATCATCCCCAAAAATGGAGCTTAAATCATCGTCAACAGGTTCCGGATCAACGTCATCGGATAGCTGTTTACTAAGTGCCGAAGCGAGGTCATCGCTGTCTTCACTTTCCTCCTCGGTTTCTTCAAATAAGGAATCGAAAGGGTTTTCTTCTTCTTCTTCGGTATCGTTCTCATTCATCGGTTCCTGTTCACCCAACAAGCCTGAGAACGTGCGCTCGGCCGTATCATCTTTATAAGTGTCAATTCCCCATTTATCAGGACCGGGTTTTGGAAGGGTGTCATCTTCAGGGTCCTCTGCCGAGAGCTCTTGTTCATCTTCTGCTTCTTCCCTGAAATCCATGCCTGCTATTTCAAAAGGATCTTCAAATTCATCGCTTTCAATGGTATCCTCGTCAGGGGCGTCTTCGTTGGTAGCATCAGCAGTATCAAGCTCAAAAGCCGGAGTCAGCTCATCGTCCTGCTCCTCTTCATCAGGATTACCCAGCAAGCCACTGAATGGGTCTTCCTCAGCTACAGGCTCTGATATTTCTTCTTCTTGCTCATCAGGTTCTTCCGGTTCCCCGGCTGAAGCTTCATCCATCTCGATCGGCTCCATTCCGGCGTACTTATAGTTGATCTCGGTAGCCAGGTCGTCATTGGGAATAAAAATAATGTTATTCCCAAATCCGCTGAACACTCCGAAGCCGTCAACTTCATACGCATCACCTTCAGAAATGGCCTCTTTGATCTCATCAATAAGTTTAGAAAGCCGTTCTTCAACAGAATCGGGTTCCTGTCCTAAAGCGTCGGCAAGTAATTCTACTAATTTTGAATGATCGATATGCATTGCTTACCCCTTATTTTCCGGCGTGAATTCAATGGTATCTTTGGGAGGCATCATCACATTGGTGCCGTCCGCTCGTTTTTCCTGTTTTTGATTATGGTGAACCGGTTTAAAGGCTCCCATTCCTTTCAGTTCAACAGAATTTTTCATGATGATCTGATCCCGAATCACGATTCCCAAAGTTTCAATAAAGTCGTCCGACATAGTAATTCTACAGTTTTATGGTTAACCCGCCAAAGATCTGTAAGGGGCGTTCCTGATACCCGTCCCAGATCTCGTATTCCTGGCTAAGAATATTCAACAATTTAGCATAAACACCAAAGGTCTCATTGATCTCATATTCGGCTCCGGCATTCAGCAGTAAGAAAGCGTTAAGCTCTGTTCCGGTTTCCGGAGATTGCCGCTTGCCAATATATTCCGTCCAGCCATTAATTTTTAACTGTTTTACCGGTTTAAAAGAAACAGCTCCTTTGACACCCATTTTTTCCTCATAAGGGATAGTTTGGCCGGAACTTAAATTTGGAGCACGGAAATATACCCGCCCATCGGCCCAAAATTTTTCCGGAATGAGCTGATAATTGGCTCCGGCATAAAATTCAAAGATGTTGGCGTTGGCGTAGTTGATGTCATAGAAATCGGCAAAAGTTATAGGCGCGGTGTTAATTCTGCGCTGATAAACGGCATGATTCTTAATATGGACATAACTGGTACCGACAAAAATTCTATTTCCTTCCAATAGTTTATAATTGACAGTTCCCTCGGCTTTCATTTTGTAAGAATGCTGTAGCTGGAATCTGTTTTGGAGAAAGCGGTTATATTGCTGATGGTCTTGAACGCTTTTCATCTCCGGTTTTCCGAAAGCAATGCCTGTTAATGAAAGCTTATCAGTAAAATTATGAACAACCTCAATCTCAGGGGTAAAATAAACGTCATCAGAAAAAGCATCTGAGGCATATGCGATCCCTGCTTTACCTCGCACAGTAGTCGTGAAATTAAACAGACGCTTATACTGAAAAGCAGCATTCGCTAAAACCCAATTTTCATCGTTTGCCTGACTGGGATTATAGCTTCCGGCATCAATATTCGCAGAGGCTTCAAATGTTTCATACATGCGTTTTCCTGTCCAATAATTTGAATAGGATGCAAACAGCTTATTTTCTGAAATATCACCATTTCCCAAGCCCGAATTCCCATCATTAAAAGTGGAGGAAAAGAAACTTCCGCCCGCGGCTAAATTCCACCCGGTGAAATTATTCTTTTTATTCTGAAGGGCAACCTGTCCGTTAATGCCCACATAATCTTTGCTTGCGGTTTCTCCGATAAAATTTTGCTGGATGCTATCGTCGAGATCAAATACATAATTATGATCACTCAAAGCTCCTACATCCAGAATTAGCTTCAGATCTTCTGTTCGCTGGTTGATGTACTTTCCACTTATATCCATGTATCGAAATCCACTTTCCTGATTATCCAAATGCCCATCCGAGGCGCTAAGATTCAGGTTTGAAGAAAGCAGGCTTGTTTCATTCAGCCTGTAAAAACCATAAGCCTCCAGTTCCGGTGAAAGAAAGCTGCCAAAACCACCGCGGGCATAGAGATTAGTGCGATCAGGTGTTTGCAGTATGGATCTTTGGGGTGGCGCGGGACGGTCGAGCTCGGTAACGGAAACATCGGCAACGGCTTCATCACGGTTCTCAATGAAGGGCATGCGATTGGCATCAATTTGATATACGCGGGGCTCGGGATTAAAGCCAAGAATGGATTGGCGCCTTAAACCCGGAAAGCGCGCACGGAATTCACTTCGTATCTCAATATCCTGTGGATTGATTTCCGGCAATAGCGAACCATCCCCTCCGCCCTGTGTGGCCTGGGCAGAAGAAATAGCCGGTAAGAATAATAAAACTAAAAGGGATAAAAGCGGTGTAGATCTCATCATTGAACTGCGTTTCTTGAATGTACTAATTTTTGAAGGAAGGTTTAAGGATTAGCTAACGAAAAGATGTACCGGGAATTACAGGGTGTTGTTCCTTCGCTGGCTGCCGAATTGGAAGGCGGATGAGGCAGTTGCTGCGGATAGTCACGGATTAATTATGATTGGGAGCTACAGACACTTAGTTGAAGTTTATCTGTGAAAATCTGCCCCATCCGTGTCATCCGTGTTCTATTCCAAATACCAATCGAACGAGGATTTATAACACTAAGAGCGTTCCAGCATTCGATTTAGGGCAAGTACGGCGTATTCCGCTACTTCATTTGGAACCGTGATTTGATTGACCACTTCGCCCTGCTCCAGCTTTTCAAGCGACCACAACAGATGCGGCAGGTCAATGCGGTTCATCGTCAAACACGGACACATAAATGGATTCAAGGAAACAATCTCCTTATCGGGATTTTCCTGTGCGAGTCGGTTTACAAGATTCATTTCAGTACCGATGGCCCACTTGCTGCCCGGCTCTGCATTTTCAATCGTGTTTATGATGAAACTGGTAGAACCGTTCAGGTCTGAATTTTGCACCACCTCAAACGTACATTCGGGGTGAACCAGGATTTTCATGTCCGGCTCTTGCTTGCGCAGGTTTTCGATGTGCTTCACATTGAACTTTTCGTGAACCGAGCAGTGTCCTTTCCAGAGGATCACTTTCACGTCTTTGAAATCACCTTCGTACTCAAACTTGCCTTCCAGCGGAGCCCAAACAGCCATGTGTTCTAATGGAATTCCGAGATCGTAAGCGGTATTTCTTCCCAAATGCTGGTCGGGCAAAAACAGGATTCGTTCTTTTTGAGTGAACGCCCATTCCAGCATTTTTTTAGCATTGGAAGATGTAACGGTAGCGCCGCCATGTTTTCCTACAAACCCTTTGATGGCGGCCGTCGAATTCACGTAGGTAAGAGGCAAAATGGTATCGCCCCAAATTTCCTGCATTGTTTCCCATCCTGCCTCCGTTTGGTCGATATCGGCCATGTCTGCCATGGAGCAGCCGGCTCGCATGTCGGGGAGAATTACTTTTTGATCTGGCCCGGTAAGCATATCAGCGGTTTCGGCCATGAAGTGGACTCCGCAGAATGGGATGAATTCAGCGTCCGGTTTGGTAGTACAGATCTGGGCAAGCTTCAGGGAATCTCCACGGGCATCAGCAAACTGGATGACTTCATCTTTTTGGTAATGATGTCCCGGTATAAAAAGCCGCTTCCCAAATTTTGCTTTAATCTCCCGGACACGGCCTTCCATTTCTTCAACAGAAAGCTCGGAATAGCGTTTAGGGAGAGAAACTTCGGACTCAATGTCTAATATGTCTAATACTTCCATAAGTGTATGATTTGCTGAGGAGTCAAGCTAACACCAAAAGATGAAGGTCGGTTCCTAAAGCTGATTTTAACCAGATTATTAAGCAACCATAAAGGTAAGAAAAAATTCAGTGAATATATGTTTGAGTAAACTGCTTGTATAGTGTTAAAGTATACCGGCCAACTTCACTACTGAGGAAAAAGCTTTTGATTAAAGCGTGTAAGGTATAACCAATAAAAAAAGGTCAGGAAAGCTAAATCATTGGTGTACTGTCGATAACGCCCATAAAGTATATATAACGGGCCCGAAGGTTCTTGTAGAAAAGAAAAAGCTTTGTATTTTAGCACGTTCTATTTTGTTAGTGTAAAATACATGGTTGGCTCAAATAAAGGAAAAGTAAGCTTCTCAGTGCTTTCTGTAGTTATTCTATGGATAAGTTTTTGTTCAATCTTGAGCCATGCTCAGGGCGTCAAATTATCTGCAAATAAATCAACAGAAAATTTTGAGAAAAACTTTCAGGACTACGTTGTTACCCATTTCGGTCTGGAAGATGGCCTGCCTCAGAGTTCAATAAATGACATTATTCAAACAAGAGACGGTTATATCTGGTTTGCAACATTTGGGGGGTTAGTACGATTTGACGGTCATTCCTTTACCACCTTCAATCGGTCTAATACACCGGGGTTGGAATCAGAACGGTTGCTTAAAATATTTGGAGATCGAGAAGGCGGAATATGGTTGGTTCCGGAAGATACCCAAACCAGCATAATGCATTTTAAAAATGGAGTATGTACAAAATACAATTTTGGAAATGAGATAACCGTAAACTTTGGAATATATGAGGACGACCGGGGAAACATTTGGGTAACGGCCCTTGAATCGGTTTTTAGATTTACGGGCAATGGATTTGAAAAAGCTGAAATTAGTCAAGATCCCGATTTGGTGGAAAAGGCTTTGCAAGATTCAAAAGGGGTTTGGATCGGTGATGAAAATTACATCCTAAAAACAACCGGACAGAAAGTAGTAGAAGTATATGATTCCATTCCGGGAAATCAATCAAGAATTGTTCAGGTTATAGAACATCCGTTAAAACCAGATAAACTGTTGGTTGGAACTAGTCAAAATGGAATTTTTGAACTATCGAAAGAAAAGAACAAAGTATCTCCTGTCAAGTATTCACTGCCTTATGACTATTTTCTCTCGTTCAGGACGGACCAAAAGCATAACATTTATGTAATGACCGCTGAGGGGGTAATTTATTGGGATGAGGAGAAGTTTAAAATATTTGATCCAATTGCCCCCCAAAAAGATGTAAAGCGGAAGATCGTCTATCAAGACAATGAGGGAAACTATTGGCTGGGAACGGAGGGAGATGGCTTATATAAATTTAAAAAGTCTATTATTTCCATGATAGATGAAAAAGATGGTCTGGATAACGGGAAGATGCTGTCTTTTACCAAACTTAGTGATGGAACCATACTGTTTTCGACAAATTGTGGGGGGATCTTTGAGTGGAAAAATGGAAGGGCTTCAAAGTCAACACTACATTCATATTACGAAAGTGCATGTAATTGGTCCGTATTTCAGGATTCTGACGATAGAATATGGGTTGGAGGAGCGGTTCCTTTTGTAACGGAGGCACTTGATAAGCCCGGTAAGGAATTGGGGGCTGAGCAAGGATACAACGGCTTCGGGGTTTTTGCGATCACCGAGGATTCCGAGGGCAATAGATGGGTTGCCTCATCTAATGGGCTTTATGTTTTTAATAATGAGGATGTGGTTACTGAGGTGTACACCGTCTCTGACGGGTTGTACTATGATCACGCCAGCTCATTATATGAAGATAAAGACGGAGTAATGTGGGTGGGGACAAAGGGTGGCTTAAATACCATAAAGAATGGAAAAGTTACGAAGATCAGATTGTTAAAATACGGAGAGCAGGATGTTTCCGAGCCTTGGGTTAGAGCCATACATAGGGATAAAGATGAGCGGGGAGGTATGTGGTTTGGTACCTATGGCAATGGTTTGTTTTATTGGAAAGATGGAGTGCTCACCAATATCACAACCCGAGAAGGGTTATTTGATGATATTGTATCTCATATTGTGGAAGATGAAAATGGATATTTTTGGATGGGCAGCAATCGAGGAATATCCCGTGTACATAAATCTGAATTGTTAGATTTTATTGAAGGAAAGATTGAAGAGGTACATGCCTATTCTTATGGTAAATTAGATGGGATGAATTCAGCAGAAACAAATGGTGGGTTTCAACCAAGCACCGTTATGGATTCATTAGGGAATATTTATTTTCCCACGGTAGATGGCGTAGCCGTTGTCTCAACCACAGGGGTGACTAAAAATGAAATTCCACCTCCGGTCTATATCGAACAACTTAGAACCAGTGAAGGAATCCGCCCATTTTCACCATCGATTACCCTTCCTTACGACAATGCTTTTTTAGAAATTAACTATACGGCTATTAGTTTTAGAAGACCCGGGGAGGTACAGTTCAAATATAGGCTGAAAGGCCTTGGAGATTCCTGGATCGATGTAAAGAACCAAAGAGTGGCTCTTTACTCTAACATACCCCCGGGGGAATATACTTTTCAGGTGATAGCGAGCAATCATGATGGAGTTTGGAATTATGAAGGAGCTTCTTTGTCCGTCACGGTGATTCCTCCATTTTGGCAAACCTGGTGGTTCTACATCATTTTTGGGGCTTTATTCATATCCATGGGATCGGGAATATATTATTACAAAGTAAATCAACTTAGAAAAGAAAATGAGCGAAAGAAAAGGTTTTCGGAACAACTGATAGAGTCTCAGGAAACAGAGCGGAGAAGGATTGCCAAGGAGTTGCATGATGGTTTGGGGCAACAGATTCTGGTTATAAAAAACCGGGCCGAGCTTGCTCAAAATCACATTCATAAACCGGAGGAGGTTGCAAACCAGTTAAAAGAGATCATGCTAAGTGCAATGAGTTCCATTGGAGACGTTCGAAATATTTCGCATGGGTTACTACCGGTACATCTGGAAAAATTTGGACTCAAAGAAGCTATTATGAATTTGTGTGATCAGCTTCAAAGGACTTCCGCCATAGAATGGAGCTACCATGTTGATGAAATTGACGGCCTGATTCCAAAAGACAAAGAGATCAACTTTTACAGGATCATTCAGGAAGCTGTAAACAATATTTTAAAACACGCGAATGCAACTGAGGCATCGGTGTTAATCAAACGAACGAGTACCGGAGTTAATGCGCTTATTTTGGACGATGGAAAGGGGTTTAAGTCTAAACAAAAAAATTCCTTAAAAGGACTCGGTTTGTTGGGAATGGAAGAAAGAATGGAAAGTTTAGCCGGAAAGCTGGAAATAGAATCTGAACCTGGAAATGGAACCGTAATACGAATATTTATCCCTTCTGAGCAGTATGAAAAAACAGTATGATATTTTAATAGCTGATGATCATTCATTAATAAGAAACGGCCTGCGGCAAATGCTTGATTCCGAGTCTGCATATCGTATCACTGAGGTGAATAATGGTAAGAACGCATTGCAGCTGATTCGGGAGAAAAAGTTTGATATGGCCATCCTGGATATTGAAATGCCGGAGATGACCGGGTTTGAAGTGGCCCAGAAGGTTCATAATGAATCTATACTGATCGATATTATATTTCTGACCATGTTCAAGGATGAGACGTTGTTTAATAAAGCGATGGATATTGGAGTGAAGGGGTATGTTTTGAAAGAGAACACGGTTTCTGAAATTCAAAAATGTGTTCAAACAGTATTGTCTGGATCTTACTATTTAAGTCCGGCTATTTCTGAATTTTTGATCCGACGTAATACCAGGCTCACTTCTGCGGCTTCAGATAAAAAGGGAATCCATCTCCTGACGCCCTCAGAAAAAAATATCCTAAAGCTTGTTGCTGACATGAAGACCAGTCAGCAGATTGCCGAAGAACTGAGCATCAGTGTAAAAACGGTGCAAAATCATCGGCATAATATTTGTAACAAACTGGATCTCAGCGGAACCCATGCCCTTCTTAAGTTTGCCGTTGAGAATGCCTCATAGCCCGTTCTGAATTTTAATTTCGTTACGTGTAGGCAGTAATACCCATACGATTGAGTAGCCCTTCCTATTTATTTATCAGGACAAAATATGGAGTTTGAGTCTGTTGGGGCATAAAGCCCTCTCTTCTATTTGATCTACGTTGACTAGAAGGCTTGACTAACTTCAAATTGGGTATAATACAATGAAATCAATTCAATTCCCTCTGATAAGAGTGTGTTTGGTGGTACTGGTATCCGGACTGATATTAAGTGCCTGTAAAAATAATTCTGTTTCAAATACAGAAGAAGAAATAGAAATGGCTGTGGCCTCGATGGACATGCCGGCTTTATCAAACCAAAGTACAGAAAACTTATTTATAAGCGATGGGTCCGTAAAAACCTGGGATCCTTTATATCCGGATCAATCGGATAATGCTTACTACGATTGGCCAGCCAATATTTGTGTGGAAACTCCCCGTTTCGGCTTGGATGCCGGTTGGGTAAACGAAAAAAATGCTTCCGTCATATCTCAGGTGGCTACTTTTGAAAAGTTTCCCGGATATGGATTTGAAGCTGAGTGGGTCAATGCTTGGCCAAGTCTGTCATCCAGTGGATCTGGTGGGCCAAGTTTCGGGGGATGGAATAATGTTTCGTGGACCAAATATTCAACTACTATTAATGGAGACGCCGGAGACTATGTTGTACAGTTTGTTGCGGACAACTGCTCTTGGATATATTTAGATGGCAATCAAATTGGATTTCAGGATGCCAATTTCACTAATAGTGGAAATAACGGGAAATATCCACTTACCCTGGATGGAACCGACCAAGAGCTTTCTTTCATTATTTTTGATGGAGGCGGGGAAGCAGGTGGTAAGTTCCGATTAGAGACCTTGAGTTCATATACTGATAACGGCGGCTCCGAAGACGACTTCGGAATTCCTTCTAATTCAGCTCCTGTAGCTGATGCCGGAACAGATCAGACGCTGGAAGCGACCGGTCCCACTACCTTTGTGACGTTGACTGGTTCCGGAACTGACGCTGATGGGGACAATCTGACCTATAGCTGGTCTGATGGATCTTTAGGATCTTCAACAACTGTAAGCTTGGGGGTCGGGGTACATTCTTTTACGCTAACTGTCGCCGATACAGACGGTGCAACCGATACCGATGAAGTGATCGTAGAAATCACCGATAATACAGCTCCTCTGCTTTCTTACAGCCAGGAAACCCACAATATTTGGCCTCCCAACCACAAGATGGTGCTGGTTGTTACAGGAATCTCTGCAACAGACCTTGTGATCGGTTCAACGGAAGTAGACATAACCGTAAGCAGCAGCGAATCTTCTAACGGAAAAGGGGACGGTAATACTTCCACTGATTACCGAATTGAGCCGATGCCAGATGGGACCTATGATGTATATGTACGAGCAGAACGAAGTGGAAAAGGTAATGGAAGAACTTACACCATAGTTATGGCATCAACGGATGGGAATAACAGCACTTCACAAAGTTTGCAAGTAGAGGTTTTGAAGAGTCAGGGCAGAGCCAGGTAATCTTTTGATCCTGGTTACAGTGATACCTAAAGAGAAGCCTGATCGCGGGCTTCTCTTTAATCCATAAAGAAAGTTTTTTCTCTGCCCGGTGGTTATCTGTTAGCATCAAATTTTGTTTTCATAACCCATATTTCCACTGTCGGGGTACAACCTTTCTCTTATATCTATCTAAAAAATTATCAATGAAAATAATGATTGTAGAAGATCATGCAGATATGCGGCGCATGCTGAATAATATAGTAACAAGTGCTTTTAATGAACCGATGGAGATCATCGAATGCAGGGATGGGGGTGAATCTGTAAGAGCTTATGCGGCTCATCATCCCGACTGTGTGTTGATGGATCTACAGCTAAAAAATATGAATGGGTTTCGGGCGATCGAAAAGATCTATGAACATGATGCAGAAGCCAAGGTGATCATTGTAACCAGTTTTGACACTCCGCTGTTCAGGGAGCGGGCCAAGGCATTACACACCAAAGGCTTCGTCTGCAAAGACCGGCTTTCCGATTTACAACAACTACTACACAACATCTCAATTTAATGGCAATTACTATGAAACAACTGTTACTAATAACTACGTTTTTGGCTTTAATGGCTGGGGCGGCTATTGCGCAGACACCGACCATATCGTCTTTATCGCCTGCTGCAAATTCGGTGAATGCAGCCACGGATACAGATATTCAAATAACTTTTAGTACTGAAATGGCTACAGGATCTTTTTTGGATAGCACATACGTTATAGTACGAGGATCTCTCTCGGGAAGGCATGCAGCGACGTCAGCCTCTTTTGATGGTTTAAAGCGAACAATAACCTTTGACCCTGAAAAGGACTTTATAGCAGGTGAGAAAGTAACCGTGCGGCTTTATGAAGGTTTGGCCAATGATGACTATACAGCAACTTTAGGAGATTCCTACGAATATTCATTTACCGTAGCTGTTTCGGATTCGGGCGTTGGATACTTCTCTGGCGACAGCTATTACTTAAGTTCGGGATACTCATTCCCTACAAAGGGTTATCCTGCTGACTTTGATCAGGATGGTGACGTTGATATCATATTGTGGAAAGGTGGATCTGAAGGGTTTAAGTTGCGAAGACAAAACAACCCCGGTGATTATGTTGATATAGGTTCCTATTCAATTGGAGGAGTAAGCTTTAATGGTCTAAGTTTTGCAGATGTAGACAACGATACAGATATAGATCTTTTTGTGACTACGGACAATCAGGGCAGCACATATGCCTACACTTATAAAAATAATGGTGCAGGTGCGTTATCACTTGGTTCATCCATTAATGTAAGCAACTTTAGCCCAAGCGGTAGTAATCAACCAATCTCCGCAGATGTAGATAACAATGGGTTGATTGACTTTATTCCTGTAAATGAGGAACAATATTCTGGGGTATGGCCATTTTATCAGCAACCTTTAGATACGTTTACTGAAGCCAACGATGCATTCTCCAGTGTTCGGGCAAGGTTTGTGGCAACAGGAGATCTGAACGGAGATGGCCAAGTTGACTTTGTTATGGGCTCTCAGGTTCATGACTCTGTTGGGGTTTTATTATCCTCTTCTCAATATGCGTATGACACCAAAAACTATTATACCATGGGGAGCTCTCTCCGTGGAGTAGTTACGGGAGATGTTGACGGAGATGGAGATTTGGATATAGTTGTAGGAAGTGGTAGCAATATCAAAGTGCTTTTCAATGACGGTTCAGGATCTTTCAGTGGTGTTACTACCACAAGTGGATCAATCACAGCTAAAACATTTAATATAGGTGATATGGATGGAGATGGTGATTTAGATCTTATATTCTTAACCAGCTATAACTCGGGCATCATTGCATTTAATGATGGCACGGGAGATTTCAGCATTCAGTCATCCTTTACAAATCCTGGGGGTACAAGTTCATTTGGGTTAGAAGTATTTGACGCTGATGGAGACGGTGATTTGGATATAGGTGGAATGAATCAACAAACGGGGTCATTCCGGATTCTTAGAAATGGAGACATATCTACACCAACTACGGCTGTTTCATCTATGTATCAGAATTCAAATGATGGAGTTTCTGCTTCAATTGGGTGGTCAGGGGGTAATGGAACCAGTACTCTGATTTTAGTAAAAGAAGGAAGTGCAGTAGATGCTACTCCAGTTGATGACACTAACTACTCAGTGAATGATACATTGGGGAATGGTTCAGAAATTGGAACTGGAAATTTCGTGGTGTATGCGGGTAGCGGGAGCTCTGTTTCTATAAAAGGACTTCAACCCAACAAAACATATTATGCCAAAGCTTATGAATATAATGGAGCGGGAGCCACAGTTAGATATAAGACAGATATTGCTCCAACAACCAGTTTTACTACAAGGTCTGCTCCTACTTCAGCTCCTTCTGGCGTAGAAATCAGTGCGTTGAGTACTTCTTTTTCAGTTTCCTGGAGTAATGGGAATGGACAAGGCAGAATTGTACTGGTCAAAGAAGGAAGCGCAGTAGATGCTGTTCCTACAGATAGTACTTCGTATACAGTAGATGCAGTATTTGGAAGTGGAGACCAGCTTGGTACGGGCAATTATGTTGTATATGAAGGAACGGAAAGCTCAGTAACGGTAACCGGTCTTACTGCAGAAACTGCTTATCACGTTGCTGTTTTTGAGTATGATGGAACTCCTGGGGCGCAGCGTTTTTATACCGATGAAAGCGGGATTCGCAATATAACCACCAAACCAACCCCAACCATCTGGAGCAAAAATGATAGTACGTTATCATTCACGAAAGCTAACTCTGCAGATTGGACTCAGGCGGTTAATCAGGATAGAGTTACTGACAATTTGTGGTTAACCAGAGCAGATAAAGCAGGGTTATTTAATATTGCAGATGAAATTGAATACAACAGTGGCGTTTCCCCATCCGGGACACAATGGGCATTCGGAACTACAGATAGTATTGCTTCTCTGACATTTAGTGATTGGGAAACTACCATTGATGCTAGTCCACCGGATATGGTCGGTGAAGATATGGTAGTATACATTGAAGCAGATAACCTTTATTTCGATATAACATTTACAGATTGGGGGCAAGATTACGATTCAAATGGAGCCCGAGGTTATTCTTATACCCGTGCTAAAGGCCCTGAACCCGCCGGGATCTCGCAGTCTTTCCAGGATTCAGCAGGTACAGCTTATCGTTTTGATGGTGGAAATACTTATGAGTATTATTTTGAAGTAAATACATCAGACCCAATTTTTGGGAATAGTTTTACCACTGAAATGTGGGTAAAACCTGATACAACTAATCTGGAGCAACTTTTCTTAACATTATACGGCCCTAAGATTGCGATGGGTATAAATAGCTCAAATCAATTTTTCGCTTATCATACTCAGGAAAATATCAGTGGCCCAACGATTACAGTTACCGGAACTACATCTATTACAAAAGATCAGTGGTATCATGTAGCGTTAACAGGGACAACAGGTGGAAACCTTACCTTATATGTAAATGGGGTATCCGAATCTTCCGCATCAATTACAGACGTATTTGTAGATGAGTATTACTGGTATATTGGTTCCGATTATGACGAAAGTTATTATTTCTATGGTGATGTAGATGAACTCCGAATTTGGAAATCTGAACGAACAGCATCAGAAATCAGGTCCTTCATGCACCGACCTTATGAAGGTTCTACCGGACGACTTGCTGCTTACTGGCAATTCAATGAAGGTACCGGCGGTAGTGCATTTGATGCTATTAATAACTTCGAAGCAGAATCTTACAATGCCTATGAAGAATCCTGGGTAGCATCTGATGCTCCTCTTGGAAATGGTACTGCAACCGAAACCAATGCCTTCCAAACCGGTACCACAACCATTGGTAACGCATCACTTTCCATGGCCGACGGCTTCGATAATCCCGTAGATGTTCAGGTAACAGAAGTAAGCGGTGATCCCAACCTATTCCCAACAGGATTTACATCTGGCGTAGGAGGCAAATACTTTATCATCAACTTATTTGGTGATCCGGGTACCTTTAGTGCAAATCTTACGCTGAATTATGGTTCCGGCACATTGACCTCCTCAAATCCTGCTGAGTATAAGCTCTTTAAGAGAAGTTCAACATCAACCGGTGAATGGACGGAAATTGCAAGTGCTGCTACTTCAGTAGATGTGGGTACCGGCGCTGTAACCTGGACGGGAATCACCTCCTTTAGCCAATTTATGGCCGTAATTGACGAGGTCGAATTCGATATCCAAATTGCCGATGGCGCAGACGTAGTTTCTTACAACGACAGTACGTACGAATTTGCCTCCACGTTCTTTGACCTGACGGGCGATTTTGCAGACTCTGCGTTAACCATCAATTCAAAATCTACTTTAAGCGGTGACCTGTTCCTCGATCAAAACGAAAATGGAACCTATGACGATGGCACCGACAATATGTTGACTGCCGGTTCAGAATTTAGCTACACTCCAAGTGGCAGCACTAAATTGCGATACAATTCAGCTGCGGCCGGATTTGAAACCGCTGTAATCAAACTACAGCTTGGAGAAGCAGCCGATTCCGTATCACTCGATTTCTTTACCGTGGAAGGCGATCCGGAAATTGCTGGAAATAGCGGGGAGAATGGTTGGTATCTGCTCTCTAACCCGTTTACTACAACGGTCGGCAATCTTCTTAGCAATATTTGGACACAGGGAGCCATCAACTCAGACGCTCCTTCCGGAGATGTCACTTTATATAGATTTGTTCAGGACAGTGCGCAATATTTGTCGATAACTACAGATCTGGATACCACCAAATTAGCTGCCGGAGAAGGCTTGTTAGCCTACATCTTCGAAGATGATGACATTCTCGATGGCGAGGATGACGTGGATGGTGGCTGGCCTAAAACGCTTACCAATTATGGAAATCCATTTGGAACGGATGTAAGTATCCCGGTTAAAAATGTGGACCATGACGGCGTATCGGGAACCACCGGCAGCGAAGGTTTTGTGTTGCTGGGGAACCCATACGGCTGGCCATTATCTGCTGATTCCGTGATTTCCAAACTCAAGAAAGTCGATGAGTTGGCAAACAGCTATGTTTATCGCTGGAACCCAACTGCGAAAGTATATCAGCTGTTATCGTCGGGTTCTATAGAGCCATATGAGTCGGTATTTGTTCGGCTCGTAAACTCAGGTACCTCGGGATCACTAAGTTTTAACTATGATGATGCCGTACTTTCTCCATCAAAAATTACTACACCTAAATTATTTGAGCTGGAACTAAGTCATGACAAAGAGGGGCTGGCTTCCATTTCAAATCTGAGATTTGGTAAAGGCGGTCAGGTAACAATTGACCCATACGATGGATACTACCTGGGCTCTTATGCAACTAAATATGCAAATCTATACACATTAGTTGGTGATCAACCGCTGACGATCAACAACCTGCCCATCGATGAATCCTTTGAGAAGGAATTTCCAATATACCTGGATGCTACTGTATCTGGGATCTTTAAACTGAGCTGGGCTAAAGACCTCATTCCGGACGGAATGGATGCAAGTCTGGTACATGTGGAAACAGGTAAGGCATTTGACCTGAATGCAGGAGGCTCATTTGAGTTCAATGTGGGCAAGAGCAAGTTTTCATCAGGCGCCAGTACAATGGACCCGATTGCCTCAACCAAAGTGATCAAAAAAGCTAAGCAGAACAACCTCCAACCAATATTTATGTTGGTGATGAACTCAAGGCTTGGAACTTCTAACGAACTGGACCTGGGCATCCCAACAGAAGTAGAACTTTACCAAAACTATCCGAATCCATTCAACCCGGCATCTGTAATACGATTTGGAGTGCCTAATGCAAGTAAAGTTAAACTTGAGGTATTTGATGTTCTGGGCCGTAAAGTTATGACATTACTCAACAATGAGACAAAATCTCCCGGCCGATACAATGTTCAGTTCGATGCCAGAAGCCTTTCTTCAGGTATGTATATCTATCGCTTGGTTGTAGGCGATAAAGTGATGACCAAGAAGATGACCCTTATTAAATAATTAGATCAATTAAGGAATCTGAAGGTGAATACTCAAGATCGAACCTGCCACTTTTGTAATGCCAAGCAAGACAGCTTAAGGCCTGTTGGCAGGTTCATTGTTGAGTTACAAGGTATTGAAGTGGATGGAATTGAAAGAAACGCTTGCCAAAGTTGCTTTCAGAAAATTCATCTGAAAACCCAAGAAAAAAATTTAGAAAAAGGAATTGCCATGAAAATAAAAGAAGCGTTAAAAAAATTATTAAGCAGAATTGTACCAATGATACTTTTTATGATCGTATTGTCAACATTAACTGAGGCCCAAAGTTTGCCGGGACCTCCGGTATTTCCCAGTACTCCAAGTGAGGCTCCGATAGATGGTGGACTTGGTTTGTTGGCTGCCGCAGGCGGTGCTTATGCATGGAAAAAACTGAGAGATAAGAAGGTAGAATGATCTTGTCAAAATCTGAAAACCCAAATATTGTCGATATTTCAACTATTCAATAATTAAAAAATGAACCGAAGTTTTTTCATGACTTCGGCTCATTTTATTGGTTATCTAATTTTAGAGCGGTCGAAGGTTAGGTTAATTTCTTAACTCAAATGAATCCCCTTCGGTTATGAGCTTGAAATTTACTCCGCGATTCTCCGGTTTTTGAATGGCTTCGGCGAAATCATTTGCAGGATCTTTCATGCCATCATCTGCAAGAGGAAAGGTTCCATAATGCATTCCAAAGCTGATTTCAGCTCCCACATCTTTATGAACCTGGATGGCTTCTTCAGGATCGACATGTACCGGGCTCATAAACCAACGGGGTTTATAAGCTCCAATCGGGATCAGCCCAACCTTGATGTCGTACCGTCTACCAATCTCTTTAAAGAAATCCCCATAACCGGTATCTCCGGCAAAATAGACTCCTCCTGCCGGAGTATCGATCACATATCCCGCCCAAAGGGTTTTATCGCGGTCAAAAAGTCCGCGGGCGGAAAAGTGCTGGGCTTGAACCGCATGAACGGTGATATCGCTATCAATGGGCTTGGATTCCCACCAGTCTAGGGTAAAAGTATTGTTAATCCCTTCCTGATTTAAAAGAAGATCTACGCCGAGTGGAACTACAAAGCGGGGACTGAATCGGGAATTTATGTTTTTCAGGGTTTCAATATCCAAATGATCATAGTGGTTATGACTTATCAAAACCAAATTGATGGGCGGCAAGTCCTCAAACCGGATCCCGGGAGGTCTGAATCGCTTAGGGCCGGCAAAGGAAAACGGACTAACACGATCACTCCAAACCGGATCTACCAATATATTGACGCCAGCTGTCTGAATTAGAAATGTAGAGTGATTGACGTAAGTAATGACCATGCCTTCAACGACAGCATCGGCCGGTTTAGGGGCATAAGTTATTTCAGATTCAGGAATTTCTTTCCATTCACCCTGTTCGCGCTGTAAATACCATTTCATTACATCAAAAAAGCCTTTTGAAGGCACATCTCCGGGGTTCACAAATGTGGTGCCGTTAAAATGTGTTGATTTTGGACCCTCGTATCCCGGTTTAGAAACGGCCCAGCCAATCGAAACGATCGTAGCGGCCCCAAGCACTAAAAAAGCTGAGATCCAGATCATAATTACTTTCATAAGGTTCAATGTTGAGTATTTACAGCAAAAAAAGAGACCAAAGGCTGAATTTATTCATCCAAAGTTTTCAGGTGTTTCTGAAAGAATTCGAAGATTCTGCGGTATTCATCGTACCATGCATCTTCATCCTGAAAGCCATGTCGTTCCGTTGGATAAATCATTAGTTCGAAGTCTTCATTCCCAGATTGAATAAGGCGCTCTATGTATTGCACGGCATCCTGGAATCCTACATTATTATCTATAAGCCCGTGAAGCAGTAAAACCGGTTTTTCTAAGGAACCAGCATAAGTAAGCGGGTTACTTCTTTTGTAGTGTTCGGGATGCTTCTCCGGATCTCCAAGCCGGGGTAAGGTATACCATGGATTGGTATAATAGTAGTTTTCCCACTTCGTAACCGAGCGTAAGGCAGCAGCCGCATCAAAATGTTCGGGAGCTGTTCCTACTGCATAAAGCGACATAAAGCCTCCATAACTTCCCCCATAAATACCGACACGGGAAGTATCCGCCTTGTCAAAATTATCGGCAAGAAATCCTAATCCGTCAATGATGTCCTTTGTCTCATATTTGCCCATCCAGTTTGTGACATCTTCGCGGAACTTTCGTCCGTATCCCGTACTGTGCCGGTAATCCACTTCGATCACATAATATCCTTGATGGGTTAAGAACTGGTTAAACATATATTCACGCCAGTAACTGTTCGACCATCCCTTGTAAACGTTTTGAAGAGAACCGGCACCATGCACAAAAACCACCACAGGGTTGCCATTCGGGTTTCGCTTGACCGGCCGCAGTACCGACATGGATAATTTCGTTTTTCCATCCCGGCCGGTAAATCGGACATAGTCTTCTTTCTGCCAGTCATATTCATGAAATGAATCTGGCACGGTGTTGGTAAGTTTGGTCTCGCGCTGGGGAATCTTGGTATCTACTACGTATAGCTCAAAAGGTTCATTGAAAAAAGTCTTCTCATAAACGATGTAGCGTTTGTCCGGGCTAAGTCGAAAATCTCTTCTGTAGCCTTCCTCTGAAGTCAATTTAACCGGCAAATTCGAATTCAGGTTTAACTTGTAAAGCTGACGTTCGCCGGGATCCATTTCCGTAGTTGCCATGGCGATGGTTTTTTCATCCAGCCAGGTGGCCCAGGGGATATCATATTGGCCAAATGTATGTTGTTTAAAGCCAGAGCCGTTGGGATTTACGGTGTAGATGTGATTCCAGCCATCACGCTCGCTTTGTATCATGAGCTTATCGCCTACGGGGGCAAACTCCAAATTCGTATTGTAAAGCCATCCGTCTGTTTTATCCTCAAAAACAGTGGTGCCCGACAGCGTGTTTACATTGTAAATCAGCACTTTTCGGTTTTTCATGGGAGGATCGATGAGGTCAAGCGCAACGTAATTTCCGGAACCGGACACATCCGTATCAATGTATCCCTTTTGCGTATAAATGATCTCGACATTTCCGGAATCAACATCCGCTATAGAAATAATACGAACAGGGATTCCCCGCTGAGTTTCCCCTTTCTCTACATATTGTCCCGCATATTCAGGAAAATAATATGTTCTATATCCGGAACGGTCACTTTGTGAAAGCACCAATTTATTCCCGGCCCAATGTTCTACTGTATAACCGGGCCGCTCTTCTTTACGATCTGTAATTTGTTTTATGAATGCCTCCTGAACTCCTGAAACCCAAACGTCCCCATCTTTCACAAAAGCAAAGCGGGAGCCATCGGCATTCCAAACGGGACTGTACTCAAAGTCTTTGGAGGCTACGATCACCCGTTCATTTTCAAAATTTGCATTCGCCAGAACCAGGTCTCCATTGCGAGAAAACAAAACGTGCTTGCCGTCAGGGGATAATTCATAATTTCGTACAATCTCATCAGAAGCTTCATGCCGGTTCTTGCCACTTAAGCCTACCTGAAAAAGATCTCTGTCAGAAGTAGCGGAATCACTCCAGGTATAATAAACCGTTTTTCCATCCGGAGAAAAATGAGAAAAAGCAGGTCTTGCTCCGGGAATAAAAGGTTCGTGAAAAATATCCTTTAATGTAAGTTTATCAGGAAATTGTTGTGCAGATACCGTGGGAAGAAATATAAAAAGGGCCAAAAAGCCGGTGATCAATTTTCGCATAAAACAAAGGATTTAAATTTTTGGACTGAGAATAAACAGTTTGAGCGAGAAAAGATGCAAAAGTTGGTTTCGTTCGTAAACCGCGAATTCGGTGAGCAAGCAGTTACCGAAAGGCATCTTCAATGTGTTTGAAATCCGGCGCTTCATTTTTGCTTTGAACGATCCCAACCACATCAAAACGCATAGGCGATCCATCCATTTTGCGCTCATACATCCAGGCTTCGGCGGCTTTAAATACATTTTTAACTTTCTCTTCGGTAACATATTCGATGGGGTGACCAAACTCTGTGGAGGAGCGATATTTCACCTCCACAAACACAATGGCCGTATCATCATAGGCAACAATGTCGACTTCCGCATGTTCAAAGAAATAATTTCGCTCCAGGATCCTCCACCCTTTTGATTCGAGATAAGCACAGGCCAGATCCTCTCCTTCTTTGCCGATGTCGCGTTTGGTTTTAGGGCTCATTTCTTAGCATTCTTTCCGGTGAGAGATTCTTTTACTTCTACCAGTTTAACAAGCTGTTTCAAGAATCTAAGGTTCTTTTTGTTGATATATGGAAGCAATGCATTGGTGAATCGTTCAAACATTTCCAGAAACTCCATATAATTCTCAATGCGAACCTTAAACTCTCTGCTTTCTTCGTCTTTAAGTCCGCCGGACTCTAAAGTGGCGATACATTTTTCCAGGTTTTTTCGGATCGGGGCTATTTCCCGTTGTTGCCGTTCCCGTATGATGGTCGAGACGATCTTCCAAACATCGGTTTCAGCAGAAAAATAATCCTTGCGGTCTCCGGGAAAGCTTTTTTTGTGGATCAACTCCCAATCAAGGAGTCGCCTAAGATTCATGTTGGCATTGCCGCGGCTAATGTCGAGCGTATCCATGATGGTATCCGTATCAAGCGGATGGGATTCAGCATATAGCAAAGCGTGAATCTGCGACATGGTTTTGTTGATTCCCCAAGCGGATGCCATTTCGCCCCAAAGCAGGACAAATTGGTCTAAAGCTTCCTGATATGCCTGACTGTGTTCCATAGATTTGGAATATCCAACATCCCATAACGAATATCCAATAGCCAATTAATAAAAGATGTTCGATTTTATCACTTGGACTTTGGAATAAAGGATTTTCTTAAGAAGGTGTTTCCGTTTTTTCAGCAGTTGGGGATGGCGTAGAATTAGTGCCTTTTTCGGAAGTTCCGGATGATGAAGAGGAAGCGGGTTTTCGTCCGTTGTCTTTATAATCGGTTACATACCAACCGTCTCCTTTGTAAACAACACCGCCGCCTCCGGAAATAATTCGCTTCACCTTTTGGCCGGTATCAGGACAGGTTGTCAGCGGGTCATCGCTCATTTTTTGGATGACCTCAAAAGTGGTTCCGTCTTCGCGTTTGTATTCGTAAGTAGGCATGCTTTAATCATTTAAGTTTTAATTCGATGCATACCCATCAAAATGTGTGCCAAAAGGAGTTCTTTTATTGATGCCTGACGAAATGTTCAGGGATATAATCAATCAAGTTCAGGAGTGGAAAATTCTTCATAATCTGTTTCACCGAGATCATCGGCAAGTTTCTTCAGTAATCTGAAGGCCGGACTTCTGAAAATACCATCCATCTGGTAGGCCTGATAAACGGCTTCTTGCGCCTCTTTCAGTTCACCGGTATTAACCAAAGCATTTCCAAGAAACCAATACGCTTTTTCAGTGATCATACGGCTGTCTTCAACTCGTTCCAGTGTTTCACGAAAAGCGGAAATAGCTGAAGGGTAGTCTCCTTCATTGTAAAGCACAATCCCTTTGTTAAGGTAGGCTTTTGAGCCATAAGGTTCCTGTGAATGGTTTTGGATCACGATTTCAAACAGTTCCAGTGCGCGGTCTTCATTTCCGGAAACGATCGCTTCAAAACCCAGATTAAGTAATGAATCTGCAGTTGTGATCTTCAGTTCTTTAGCCCTTACGCCATCTGAAGTTTCAACTTGACCGGGATCAATGCGTTGCACTAAAAATTGATCTATTTCGGTGGGCGTCTGAATCCTGAAAAATTGTGTGAGAGCAATAATAGCTATAACAGCAGCTGCAGCAGCGTGCCATGTCCATTTTGGTAATTTATGAATAGCTGAAGATGAAGAACGGGCATTAGAATCAGATGCTTGCTGAATTAACTCCTTTACATTAACCTCGAGTTCGAGGATGTCTAACAGCTCGGGGTTTTGGGCAAATTCATTCCATAAGTCCTGTATTTCTTCTTCACTCAGCTTCCCTTTTATATAAGCGTCAATTTTATTTCGTAGTTCGATTTCTCTTGAGTTTTCCATGGTTTCAATTTTCAATTACCCGGTACCTCAGAATGTATTTTAATACATTCTGCACCCGTACAGTTAGAGCGATGAAAACACAATTCCTTACACTTTTTTTTAAAATTTTTTGTCGAAACATTTTTTAAGTGCATTTATAACCCGGTGTTTCTTGGTCCAGGCGTTGTTCACGGACATCCCAAAGTGGTCTGCTACTACGGAAGTTTCGTAGGCCGGATGCTGAAACCAATATTCAATAAAATTTCGATAATCGACCTTCAGCGTGTCTATACACTGTTTCAGGATCCCCATTTTCTCTTTATCAACCAAACGATCAAGCTGATCGGCCGGGCCGGAATGATGTTCGGGAGGTTCCTCGTAATTCATTTCCCGGTCTTTGGAAAGTTGCTTCAGGTACTCATGTTTTGCTGTTGTAAACAGGTAGTTTATGAGGGCGTCGGGGTGCGATAATTCGTCTTCCCGGATTTTTTCTATCGCAATAAGTAGTGTATTTTGTGCGCAATCCTGAGCATCATGGATGCTCGCGTTCAAACGAACCATGAGAAATTTGATGAGAACAGGCGTAATCACATTCACTTGCTCGGTGATAACAGCATCATCATTTTCTTGTACTGCATCTACGAATTTTGAGTAATCCATACCCTTGTATTTGCCCAATTTATATGAAGCTCTAAAATAACATTCAGCAACAAAAAGAAAATAAAGAATTTGAGTTTTTAACAATGTAATTTCAGTGCATGTATCGTGTTCAGTTAAACAATTTTGAAGGCCCGCTAGACCTGCTCCTCTTCTTCATAAAAAGAGATGAGTTAGATATTTACGATATTCCTATCTCCTACATTACCCAACAGTTTTTGGAATACATACATGTTTTAGAAGACCTGGACCTTGATGTGGCCAGCGAGTTTATTTTGATGGCTAGTATGCTGATGTCTATCAAGGCTAAAATGATGTTACCCCGGGAGGAATCAGACGATGAAGAACTGGACGAGAGCGATCCCCGATACGAGCTCGTACAAAAACTCCTGGAATATAAACGGTACAAAGAAATGTCCATTAAAATGGCGGACATGGATGATGAGGCTCGAAAAAAATATATGCGAGGTTACCCGGAAGCAGATACTGTGGAACAACAGGCAAGCGGTGAAGCACTTCAGGATGTAACTATGTTCGATCTTATTGCCGCGTTCAAAAAAGTACTGCAGGATATTGAACGAAATAATGTAGTGCACCACGTAGAAAAAGTGAGTACGACCGTGGAAGAGCAGGCAGAATTTGTGCTGAATAGTCTTCAGGAAAGGGGACGTCAATCTTTTATGGAAGTTTGTTCCACACTAAGGAATAAAATTTATGTAGTGGTGACTTTTTTAGCGGTATTGGAGATGATCAAAGAACAACAGATCAACTTATTTTTGGAAGACGACCCGACTGAATTTTATATCGATCTCAAACCTGTGGATGAGATCATAGGAGCTTAATATAAAACGAAACAAGTAAATTCATGATTCAAAGAAGTTTAATAATTACGTTGGCTGTAGTCCTTTCGGCTTGCAGTGTGTTCAAGGGAAAACAAGAGCCTCCAAAGAATACATATACGTTTTCCGGGGAAATAACCAAGGAAGGCTTATACAATGACCTGGCCGTGCTTGCACATGACTCCCTTCAGGGACGCGAAACAGGAACCATTGGTGAAGAAAAAGCAGCCCGGTTTCTTGCCAAACGATATAGCGAAATGGGATTGCAACCCGTGGGCGACGATAATAGCTATTTCCAATATTACGATTTGGTTCGATCTTCTGTAAATAAGATCAGCTATAAACTGACTGACACAAGCGCCGATTCTGTGGTTGACGAAAGTACCCACAGTGCAGACCAGGGAGGCAACTTTGTGACGCTTTTTGGAGGCAATGATGCTTTGTCAGGCGATGTTGTTTTTATTGGCGCGGGGATGGTGAATGAAGCGGAAGGCATCAACCAATATCCCGAAGATGTCAGTGGAAAATGGCTGATGGTGATGTACGATCGCGAGCATACCAATATGCAAAACCTGCAATCAGCCCTTTCTGAGGGAGGTGCGGTTGGAGCATTGCTTGTTGTAGGAACCGATACTGCAGATTTTCAACAAGAAGTTGAAAGCCGAAAAGAAAGTTTTGGAAGAGGTGGCGGATTATCACTTAAATATCGCCAAACAGAAAGTGGAGGAACATCGCCGGCATTTAATCGCGTGAATCCAATGCTTGCAGCAAAAATGTTGGGTCTGAGTTCGCTTGAGGCGTTGGCTGAAACCCAGTCTAAGATCATTGCGGAACCGAATGCCTTTGAAGCACGTGCATTAAATTTTGAACTGGCTCATAACCCGGAAGTCAATGAAGAAACGGTTCAGACCAAAAACGTGGTGGCTTTTTTGGAGGGTTCCGATCCTGAGCTGAAAGATGAAGTTGTAGTGTTGACCTCTCATTACGATCACGTAGGTATTGGCCGGCCTGATTCTACCGGTGATAACCTCTACAACGGGGCGGATGATGATGGAAGTGGAACCGCTGCAACTTTGAGCACTGCCGAAGCCATGATGCAAGCCAAAGAAGCAGGCGTTGGGCCAAAACGCAGTGTTTTATTCATGAATGTTTCCGGGGAGGAAAAAGGACTTCTGGGATCACGATACTATTCTGACCACCCAATTTTCTCAATCGATAACACTGTTGCAAACATTAATATTGACATGATAGGGCGGGTTGATCCTGAACACGTTGCCGATAGTAATTATGTATATATTATTGGAGGCGAGATCATTTCTTCACAAATGGACAGCCTCACCCAGATGGCAAACCTGATGGGGCCGAACCTTACACTGAGCGACCGGTATAATGACCTGGAAGATCCAAACCAGTTTTACCGCCGTAGTGATCACTGGAACTTTGGACGACTTGGTGTGCCTTTTGTATTCTTTTTTAACGGAACGCATGAAGATTATCACCGCCCACAGGATGAAATTGAGAAGATCACATTCGGTCCTTTGACAAAAAGAACCCGGCTGGTCTACAATCTGACGGCATTACTTGCTAATTCTCCCAACCGCCCGGTGGTAGACAATCAGGCCTTTATTGAAAAAACGCAGGTTCAGCCGCGCTAGTAACATAGAAACTGCAAAGTTATCTAAAACGCCCCGCATAAAATGTTGGGGCGTTTTTTATTTCCCGATCAAAATGAAGGGTGCCCAATGAACCGGGTGATTGTAATAGGGGTGATCGATGAGGGTTAGCTTAGCATCACGAATAGCTTTTGTCTTATAATCAATAAGGGGGTGCTTATAGAAACCAAACCACTCTAAGGTTTGGCTCCACAGGTTATACTCTTCGGCTTCATGAGTTAATAGGTGATCATAAAAAGAGTCCATAAAAACTGAAGTACTCTTATCAAAAACAGACCATAAACTTACCATGACTGCCGAAGCTCCCGCCGATAGAAATGAACGTTGCAAACCAATCAGGCCTTCGCCGGTTACTAACTTGCCCATTCCGGTATTGCAGGCGCTAAGCGTAACCAAATCGGCATTGAGCCTAAGGTTAGAAATTTCGCGGCTGTTCAGGTGTCCATCTTCTCCAAATAACGTTTCTACTTCCATTTTTTTTGACAGAAGTAACCCGCTGCGAGAAGGGTTGACTTCGTCAACATTGGCATGTGTTGCAAAGTGAATAAACCGAAAGTGACTTAGGTCGTGTGATTTAAGATTCGCTTCGGTCACATCCTCGTTCTTCAAAACCTTAGACAGCGTAAAGTTCTTGGCAATGGCATCAACTTCTAATAATGTAGAAGGTAATGAAGCAAAAGATGCCTGTGAGCTTGATGAAGATGCTGCATTCTGTTCACTTTCAAATCCCGATCCGGCAAGCGCTAGCAGGTCGTTATTGGTTAAACGGTGTGGAGCTTCAATAAAAAGATAGATAGATGCCGAGGGCAGATATTTAACCGTGTAGTTTTCAATTAAATAGCTTTTTTTGGTTTGCAGGGCCTCGAAAGGCAGGTAACTTAAGGGGCCGTCCGGAACAATGACCAGGTTTGAAATGCTCTCATTCTGTAAAACAGCCGACAAAAGCTGCTGATAAAGTGCCGCTCCCTGCGCATTAATTTCTTTGAGGGATTTTCTTTGTGTGATTGCATCCCGGAAAGAACGAACCTTATCGGTATAAAAAGTACGGCTACCTGATTGTTGAATAGAGTCGGTATATGTAGCGTAAATATTATTATGGGTGATTACCAACTGCACCAAGCCTTGGTCTGTGAAGGTGTATTCCAACAGAGCCGTTTCCGGGTTGAGAATTTCCTGAACCTGTTGCAGTTTTATAGGTTCGGGATATTGAAAATCCCGCAATTCTTTATTCCCGGCCTGGATCTCATTCAGGAACGACTGGTACTCAAACTCGGCATCCTTTAATGCTTGTCGAATGGAGGCGGTCTCCTCTCCAGGCCGAGCCGTTTCAAGCTGTCGATATAGTTGATCGATTTTCTTGGCTTTCTGCTGTTTCTTGATCAGTGTTGATTCGTCCAGCGAGGCATAGATGTTTTCTTGCGATTCGGCTAACTCATCCATTAATACCCGGGCCTTTGCGGCTTCCATCAGTTCAAAAGCCTTCTCGGGATCATTTTTTTGAGTGATATACCACGAAGCAACTTCATTATAAAACCCGGCGTGCTTCCGGAAAAAACCGGAACGAAACGCTAATCCGGCCACATTGGTACGAACAGAATCAATAAGGTTGAAGGCTTCCTCTGCTATGATAAAGGCACTGTCTGACCTCACATGTCGGTAAGCACGGGCAAGATTCATAGTTGGAGAAATTTTCCCCGTAACCGTTTCTCCGGCTGACAAGGCATAGGCTTTGCGGTATTCCCGCAAACTTTCAAGCCTTTTTTCTTCCGTTTTGTAAATCCTTCCCCTTAACGAATGAGAGAGAATTTGGGAGTTGTTAAAGTTATGGGCTCTGGAAATAGTTTCCGCTTCTGCAAGGTATTGTTCCGCGTGTTGGTACTTTTCTTTGTGGATATTGAGATTGGCCAGGTGCAAATAAAGGTTGGTGAGCGTGCGGGGTGCATTGGTTTGGTGTAGCCGCTCCAGGGCTTCTTCGTAAAAGGCAGTTGCGTTATCCAGGTCATTATTTTGGATGGCTACCCGCGCCAACCGTAAAAGGTTGTTGGCAATGGAAACCGGGCGTTCGGTTTGGTAGTTGGCTTCCAGGGCATCGTTGTAATATGCGAGGGCGCTTTCATAATCCCCAGAGCGTTCATACAAGCTGCCGATATTGTTCAGGGTTTGGGTGATGTCGAACGGGTTCTTCAGCTGTCGGGATATCTCCAGCGATTTTTGGTAGTAGATGATGGAGCTGTCGCGCTTTCCCTGATTTTCAAAGTTCCAGGCCAGGTTGTGATACGCGATATCCAGCAAGCGCGGTTCTCCTAATTGTTCGCATAAGTCCAGGCTTTTCCGGATATAGGGCTCGGCTTGGTTATACATACCCAAATCCATGAGTGAAAGGAAGATTCCATTTAGCACTCGAGAAAGCTTCCGCTTTTCATTCATCGTTTCAAAAATTCGCCGGGCTTGATGTTGGTATTGAAGTGCCTGTTCATAATTACCCGTCTCGCTAAAAGTATATGAAATATTGTTGTGTAGGCTGGCTATATCTAAGGAGTCTCGACTGCCTTTTAATAATTCCAGTCCTTCTAAATAATAATTTTTAGCTGCATCATATTTTTCCAGGTTTCGATATGCATAGCCGATAGCTTTTTTAATGGCGGCTTTATCTTCATTCGTTAGTCCCTGTATTTGAACTTCATCCAACTCCAGCAATACCCTCAAACCTTCTTGTACAGCTCCTAATGCTACTAAAGTTGAAGCATAGTCCTCTTTGGCCATAGCCCATTTCAGGGAATCTCTCTCTTGCAAATAAAGCCGCATGGCTTCTTTCCGCAATTCTGCTGCCTCAGTATAATTACTGTCAGAAAATTTATCATCTCCAAGCGACATTAACGAATCGGCAGCAGCCGTTTGTGCAAAACTGTTTCCGGACCAGCTAACAAGTATTATTATGGCTAAAGTAAGCGTATAGCGCATGACGGGAAAAACTTTTAGATCTTATTGCTAATTATCCAATATATAGTTTTTTTGTTGTTTAACCCCAAATTAACAACAAATCAATATGAACAAGAGATTATACGTAGGCTTTAGTCAAATGAGGGATAATGGTGATGATGAAACGGATGATGGAGGAGGTAAAGGCGGTTCCGACGGTAGTAAAATAGATCCGAATGCCTGAATAAGTATATAAGCCAAAAATTTACTGTCAAAACACATGGGCAGTTCTGGAAAGTTGACCCCGTATTTTATCGGCAAAAGCGTTCTTTTTTGGGGCTATGCCTATTAGATAAATCCCTTTTTTATCGGCTGTTGCCGAGAGCCTTTTAACGTGGCCTTCAATAATGCTAATATCAAGGAATGAGCTATAAGTAAAAAGAATGTGGGCTTTATTATTTTCATTAATTTTTGCCCTGATTTCTGGCGACACCCTCGCTTCCGCAAGTTATCTTCTACTCCCCAAACAAAGCGTTCACAAAATCGGCTCGGTCAAAAACCTGAAGGTCCTCAATCTGCTCTCCTACCCCAATATATTTCACGGGCACGCTTAATTCGTGAGAAACACCGATCACAATTCCTCCTTTGGCTGTACCGTCTAATTTGGTGAGGGCCAAGCCGGTTATGTCCACGGTTTCGGTGAAAGCTTTGGCTTGCTGCATGGCATTTTGCCCGGTGGAAGCATCCAGTACCAGAATCACCTCGTGCGGAGCATCTTCTACCACTTTCCCCATCACCCGCTTGATCTTGGCGAGCTCTTCCATCAGTGCTTTTTTATTGTGAAGGCGACCGGCGGTATCGATAAGAGCAATATCGGCTCCGCGGGCTTTGGCCGCTGCAACCGTATCATAAGCAACGGAAGCGGGGTCTGCATTTTGTCCCTGTTGAATGATAGGCACATCCGCGCGTTCACTCCAGATCTTTAATTGATCAACGGCAGCGGCACGAAAGGTATCGGCGGCGCCCAAGATCACTTTTTTACCGGCTTTTTTATAGAGATGAGCTAATTTTCCGATGGTGGTGGTTTTACCAACTCCATTCACCCCTACAACCAAAACGATGTGTGGTTTTACAGGAAACTCAGCTTCAAATTCAGCCGGTTTATCGGGAGCATTATCCTCCAAAAGGTTGACAATTTCCTCGCGGAGCATGGCTTGAAGTTCGTCTTGAGTGACGTACTTATCTTTGGCAACCCGTTCCTCAATTTTCTTGATGATCTCGATGGTGGTTGAAACGCCCACATCAGAAGTGATCAGTATCTCCTCCAGTTCATCCAGGATGGCATCATCAACCGTATCTTTGCCAACGAATGCTTTTCCGATCTTATTCAGTAAGCCGTCACGGCTCTTTTCGACGCCTTTGTCGAGCTTTTCTTTTTTCTTTAAACCTAATTTTTCGAGAAATCCCATACGTGTAAATCAGTTGAATTCTGCTCCGCTCATGATCAGGCGGTAGCGGTTAAAATAATCGATCCAGGAAATGACCATCAAAGTTACGGAACTGGCCATTAAAAACATGTGTACGTTGGCGGCCTCCGGGAAAAAGAATACGGCGATCCAATATAATGCAAGTACATTCACAGAGATCTTTCCGGACATAATGGCCATGGCTACTTTATCGTATTTTTTCTTGATGAAATAGGAGCCGGCCATGATGCTGATATCGCGAGCCATGGCAAATAACAAAAACCATAGCGGAATCCATCCGATCCAAACGGTATAAATAAAAAGTACGAGTGCGCAGAGTTTATCGGCGATGGGATCTATCATTTTCCCGACTTCAGAAATAGTATCTGTTTTACGGGCGATGAAGCCGTCCAGATAATCCGAAATCACTCCATAAAAGATCAGGATTCCCATAAACTCCGTGATCCGGAAATCATTGATATAATGAAGGTAAACGATGGGAAAGGCTACAAAAATTCGGGAAAACGAGATCATGTTAGACCAGGTCATTACCCGGCCGGAAACCTCAACTTTTTTGCCGTCTATATTTTGAAAACTTGTGGCCAAACCTTGTTTTTATTTGCGATATTGGATACTCAAAGTTACAGTCATTAAGCCTCTAAAACCACCATGAACGACCATAAATTATTGGTAGAAGAAAAGCTAAACTCAAAAGAAGTATTTAAGGGGAAATTGCTACATGTATTTTATGATGAAGCAAAACTTCCGGATGGCTCAGTTTCTTCCCGCGAGTGGATCAAGCATCCCGGTGCCTGTGCAGTAGTTCCGGTGTTTGAAAATGGAGATCTCATGATGCTTCGCCAATTTCGCTACCCCATGAGCCAGATATTTTGGGAAGTTCCGGCCGGTAAAATTGACGCCGGTGAACCCCAAGACCAAACGGCTCTGCGCGAACTGCAAGAGGAAGCAGGCGTTGCCACCGACGATTTTGCCTATGTAGGCCACTTTTATCCCGGCATTGGTTACTCTGATGAGATCATCCATATTTACGTAGCCTGGAACCTGGAATCCGTTCCCCAACAGGTGGATGAGGATGAATTCGTAACCCGACAGCGCATTTCTTTTCAACAGGCCGTGGATATGGTTCATTCCGGAGAAATAAACGATGGCAAAACGGTGATCTGCTTATTAAGAGCATGGGAATGGTGGAAAAATAACAATCCCTTTGAGTTGCCTTGAATAGGCTTTATCGAAGCGGCTCAGCGAGCCACAATGCGTACAACGGTTCGCTGAGCCGATATAGTTGAGCATAAAATGAGGCAATAATTTCAGTTAATCATCATCCCATTCAGAACCGGATTGAACCTGTTCGGTATACGCCTCGGGGTGGCGAATCTTTCCTCCTTCATATGCTACATACGCCAGAACTCCGGCTGTAAGGAGTGCTGTTAAAAGAATTGTATAGTGGAGGCCGGTTTCAAAACGCAGGTTTAGTTTTTTTGAAGCTAAAGCCCCGATGCTGAGAAATCCCATGAGTACCGCAAACCACATGGATAATTCAGCGGCTTCCTCATGGTCGTGAATGGCATCTTCAGAGACGGTGGCTATTTCCTCAACGATGTCCTCTGCTGATTCTCCTGTTTCCAATGCTACATAACTTCCCAAAGCTCCGATAATGAATAGAATAAAGGCAATATTTCGAACCTGAGTGTTTTTCTTGAACATTCCCCAGCCCAAAATTACAATGCCGATGAGTGTGGTAAAAATAGGCAGGTGATTAACGATAAGGTGTAGATGTGCTGCATTCATGATGCGCTCCATTAAGTTAGAATTCCTGTTGTTTGTCCACTAATTTTTTACCCTTTTCCATCCAGTGGTAGATGGTGGGAAGTACCAGCAAGGTGAGCAGCGTAGAAGTGACCAACCCGCCAATTACAACAGAAGCCAGCGGGCGTTGAACTTCAGAGCCCGGGCCCACATTGAAAGCCATCGGTAAAAATCCAAGGCTTGCTACTAATGCGGTCATCAGCACAGGCCGTAACCGGTCGGTGGCGCCCTGAATGACGGCTTCTTTAAGCTCTTTTCCTTCTTTTCGTAAGTCATTGAGGTGTGAAATAAGTACGATGCCATTCAAAACAGCTACGCCAAAGAGTGCCACAAAGCCAATGCTTGCAGAAACTGATAGATACAATCCGCGGAGCCAAAGAATGAAGATGCCACCGGAAAGAGCGATGGGAAGGTTCAGGAAAATGAGCATGGTGAAACGGAATTTGCCGAACATCATATACAACAAGCCAATAATGATGAGCAATGAAATTGGGACTACAATGAAAAGGTGATTCATGGCACGTTGTTGATCCTCAAAAGCTCCCCCGTACTGAAGGAAATATCCGGCCGGAACCGTAACATTAGCATCGATGGCTTCCTGTAAACTGGCTACGTAGGTGCCGGTATCAATATCACGGATGTTAATACCGAGGACTGCTCGTCGCCAGCCGTTTTCACGGGCAATTTCCCGCGGACCTTCTTCTGCATAAATGTGGGCAACTTCTTTAAGGGGAATGTATCCACCGTTGGGAAGCTGCAGCGGCACATCCATGATCTCCTGAAAAGTATTTCGAAGGTGTTCGGGCAGGCGAACGATGATGCCAAACCGGCGTTGCCCTTCAAAGATCTGTCCGGCTTCACTTCCGCCAATTCCTGTTTCAATGACGTGCTGCACATCGTTTACATTCAGTCCGTAAGAAGCTACGGCTTCGCGATCGATCTCAATATTGAAATAAGGCTGACCACTGCTTTGTTCTAAATAGTGATTGTCGGTTCCCTCCAGGTTGTTTAGAATGCCGGAGATATCCCGGCCAACCTGATCCAAAACCTCAAGGTCTTCGCCAAAGATCTTGACGGCAATGTCGGATTTAACGCCACTGGTTAGTTCATCAACCCGCATGGCTATAGGTTGCGTGAAGTTGTAGGAGAGCCCCGGCTCGGTTTCTAAATAAGGGCGTATGAGATCTACAATATCATCTTTTTCTAAGCCGGATCTCCATTCCTCTCTGGGCTTCAGCACTACCCAAACATCGGTTTGGTGAACGCCCATCCAGTCGTTGGCTAAGTCGGAACGGCCGGTTTTGGGAACCACAGTCTTGATCTCCGGAATATTAGCTTTTAGCTTGCCGCCCAGCCAGTTGGCGTTTTTTACGGATTCTTCCAGGGTGACTGATGGCATGCGAACCTGTTCGATCAGAATGGAGCCTTCATCAAGTTCCGGCAAAAATTCGGTTCCTAAAAATGGAAGGACAGCCAGTGAGGATAGAAAAACCAAGATAGCCGCTCCAACGGTGATCGCCTTTTTGTTCAAACTCAATTCAAGGAATTTTTGATATCTTGGACGAAGCCAATTGATCACATAGTTTTTTCGAAGCTTTACGCCATTCTTAAAAATCATGGCCGACATGGCGGGAATGTAAACCAATGCCAATATCAGTGAACCAAACACAGCAGTAGCAACGGTGATGGCCATTGGACGGTACAGAATGCCTTCCATTCCGGAGAAGGTCATGACGGGTACGTACACCATCAAAATGATGAGCACCCCAAAGAAAATAGGGCGTGCGACCTCATGAGCAGCTTCTCGTATTACAACGATCTTTGATTTTTTTGGATCTTCATGATTGAGCCGGTGAACAATATTTTCCACCATTACAACTGAGCCATCCACTACCATCCCAAAGTCGATGGCACCTAAACTCATCAGGTTGGCGGCCAACCCAAGCTGATCCATCCCAATAAATGCAAATAGCATGGATAAGGGAATTACGGAGGCCACGATCAGGGCTCCTGAGATTTCCCCAAGAAGCAAAAGGAGCACGGCTATTACGAAGAATCCGCCTTCTACGAGATTAGTTACAATGGTGTCGGTAGTGCGGTCTACCAAATCAGATTGATCGTAGAACTTTTCGATGTAAACTCCTTCCGGTAAGCTCTTGTTGACCTCATCAATTTTTTGATCAATATCTGCGATCACTTCTCGTCCGTTTCCACCCCTCAGCATCATGACGATCCCGGTTACGATCTCTCCTTTTCCATCCTGGGTAACTGCTCCTTGTCGCAGTTGTTGTCCCAATTGCACTTCGGCAACATCCTTCACATAAATCGGCCGGTTATCCAGATCCTTTACAATGATGTCCTCAATATTCTTGGCACTGCTGATCTGCCCAAAACCGCGAATGATATACTGTTCACGATTATGCTCCAGATAATTGCCCCCTGATACACTGTTGTTGTTTTCGATGGCAGCTGTCAGGTCTTTCAATCCAATGCCAAAATTCCGGAGCTGATCCGGGTCCACCTGCACTTCGTATTGCTTTACAAAACCACCAAAAGAGTTGATCTCGGTGACTCCCTTTACGGTTTTAAGTTGAGGTGCGATCAGCCAATCCTGAATGGTTCGGAGTTCGGTAAGGGATTCATCTTGTCCGCGAACCACGTATTGAACAATCTCACCAAGAGCGGTTGAAATGGGGCCAAGTTGTGGGGCCGACACACCGTCTGGCAGTTCATTGGCAATGCTTTGAACCCGCTGACTAACCAGTTGCCGGGCAAAATAAATATCAGTACCCTCCTCAAATTCGATAGTCACCGCAGAAAGGCCAAATTGAGAAATGGATCGTACTTCTTTGATATCTGGCAACCCGTTCATGGCCGTTTCGATCGGGTAACTGACCAAGCGTTCCACATCATAAGGGGAATAACGCCCTGCTTTGGTGATCACTAATACTTGTACCGGGGTTACATCAGGCTGGGAGTTGATAGGGATATCCTGAAGCGAAAAAATACCGCCTGCAGCCATAAGAAAAACCAGCGAAAGGGCAACAAATTTTTGACGAAGGCTAAAATCAATGATGTTGTTTAACATGGTGGCGCTCCCTTAAAATTAGTCTGCAAATTGTTCGAAACGTTCCAGGGCTTTCAGGCTGAAGACCTGAGTAACAGCTACTTTTTCACCCGGCTCAAGCCCGCTGTTCAGTATGGCATGTTCGGCGGTCATTCGGGATATTTCTACGACTCTTTTTTCATATTCCGTTTCCGAGCGTTGCACAAAAACCGTTGCATTCGCCTGTTCAAATTGAATGGCTGAAAGTGGAATGCTAATCATGTTTTCGGTGGGATTGGCCTGATAGGTGAGTCGGACACTTTGCCCAACCAAAGGCCAGTTTTGATCCGTTTTTACGATAGAATTAAGCACTACCGATTTATTATACTGATCCAGGGCGGGATTAATGGTAGTAACCGAAGCACTTAACGTACGTCCGGAAAGGTCATCGCCGGATCGCTCAGAGATTGTAAGGTTTGCCCCCGGTTGAAGAAAAGAGGCGTCTTCCGGAGAAACAAACCCCCGTACCAGCACTTCAGTGTTATCGATGATATCCAAAAGCTTGTCATAAGCATTCACGGACTCTCCCAGGTCGATCAAATGTTCGTTAACCACCCCATCAATGGATGCGTAAAGCGTGAGTTTAGCATTGGGCTCGGAAGTGAAGGGATCCCAGAAACGCATTTGTTGTTGAGTGATGCCAATAGCACGAAGCCGGGCCAGGGCGGCGCTTTGCTTGGTCTTTGCAAGCCGGAGGTCAGCCTGGGCCCGCTCCAAATTTCTCAGGGGACTGATCTTATCTTCTGTCAGAACTCTAAGTCGTTCAACTTGTTGTTCCTGAAAAGTGATTTCAGCGGTCGCTTCCAGGTAATCGGCCACCAAGTTAGCAAACTCCAGGCTTTCTAATTCCAGTAGCGGATCGCCCTTAGACACTTTTTCGCCCTCATGTGCAAAGATTGCCGCTACCCGGCCATCAATGGGAGCGCTTACTACAGAGATTCGCTCCGGCGCTGCAAAAACCTCTCCGGGAGCATCAATAGCAAAAGTGATTGGGGCATCGGAGACCGTATAAGTCTCAATATGGAGGTCAGTCGCTTGCTGGCTACTCAGCGTGATGATCTGAGCGGTTTGTTCACTTCTCAAAGAAGGGGGTGTGCCTGTATCCTCGATATTAGCCGGGCCTGTATCTTTGGTACATCCTGCACTAATCAATAGCGGAAGGGTTGCCAGAAGTAATTTCAGAGAAGGAATTATCGGTATTATTGGTTTCATAACTATTCTCGTGTTCTAATTAAAAATGATGTCGGATTGCAGAAAGCGCTCCAGATCGATCACAGTGAGGTAGTAATCGCGAAGCGTTTGGAAATAAGATTCCTGTGTCCTCAGGTAGGTTCGTTGTGCTTCAAGCAGGGTGAGCAGATCCAGTTCGCCAAGGCTATATCCCTTTTGCGTCATTTGAACCAATTCAAACGATTTGGCCTGTATATTTTCCTGAAACCGTTCGATGTTATTTTTGGATGATTCATAGCTGTGCCAGGTTTGTTCCGCTTGCTTCTTCATGAGGAGCCGGGCGTCCTCATACTTCCATTCAGCAGCGCTTTCAAGGGCATTGGCTTGTTGCACCTGTTGGCTTTGCCGGGTAGCAAACCATAATGGAATACTGACGCCGACCTCAAATCCGTAAAAATCAAAACCATTGCCAAAGTCCTGCCGGTAATAGCTTGCACTGAGGTTTGGCAAATAAGCACTCTTGGCCCTTTTCTTACCGAATGTTGAAGCTTCTACTTCTTGCCGGATCTGCCTCAGTCGCGGGTGTTCATCCAGGCGGTTCATGACCTCTTCCTGATTGATCTCAACGATCACATATTCCAGCGTATCCGTAAAGCCGATATCGTAGGTTTGTTCTTCGGGATCGAGGCCAATGGTTTGAAAAAGATCGTAGCGCGCATTCATAATGGCATTAAAAGCCGATTCCAGACTGTTTCGGGCTTCCTGAAGCTGCAGATCGGCCTGCATGGCATCAATTTCAGAAGACTCGCCCATGTCGGACCTGGCTTGCGCGGCCTGATGAAGATTCTCAAAAAGATCGACCCGTTCCCTGGCAAGTGCTCCCGACTTCAAGGTGAATGCAAGCTGTGCATATGCAGCTTTTACATCCGCTTTTACCTGATATTTCAGATCTTGTAATTGCAGCTCTAATGAGCGGGTAAGAGCTTGCTGCTGCTTTACTTTGAAATAGCTGTTCAGGGGGAAATCCATGCTTTGCGAAACCGACCATCTTTGCTCAGAAAACGACTGATTTCCGATGCCTTCTTTGAAGTAGCGAATCTCCGGATCGTAGAGGCCAATGCTGAGCGTCTCTTCTTTTTTTTGAGCCCTGATCTGATATTGCAACCGGTTGATCTGCGGATTTTGCCGGTACGCTATTTCAAGTGCTTTATCTACACTCAGGGCAGATAAGCCGGACGTATCAGTGGAAATGGAAGAGACTTGTAAAAAGGAAAGAACCAATGTGAGAACGGAAAAAAACATGGCAATCAACTTTTGGCATTAATTTTTATGCCAAGCTAATCACCAATTCTGTAGAGAAAATGGATTTAGAAATGAATTGAAAAAGTAACGCCTTTTCCTTCATTATTGGAAGCAGTACACCGAAAGCCATGCAGTTCACACACGCTTTGAACGATGGAAAGCCCCAGCCCGGGACTGTTCCCTGAATCATTCATCTTATGGCCTTTCTTAAACCGATTGAACACTTCATCGATCAGGTGATCGGGGATTCCCGGTCCTTCATCCCGAACGGATAACACGGAAGCGTTAGACGGATCGCGGCCCATAAAAATGAGAATATTTCCTCCATCGGGCGAAAATTTTATCGCATTTTGAATGATGTTGTACACTGCGGAATGAACAAGCTCTCTGTTTCCACTGAGGCCGATCTCTTCCCTTTTATCAAAATGGATCTTCAGTTTTTTGAGGTCAATGAAATCGTGAAGTTCATTCAGCGCTTTCTCAACGATCCCGGAGATATGAATGTCATCATCAAGGCTGAACTGTTTGTTTTCTACCCTGCTGATCAACAGGAGTGCGTTGCTAAGGCGGGTTAGCCGAACGGCGGTTTGTTGAATTTCATGAACCCGCTCAATGTCTTTTCTTTCAAGGTTTTCGGGATCGGAAAGGATCTTCTCGGCCTTTTGGCGAATAATGGAAAGCGGGGTAAGCAGTTCGTGGGAAGCGTTTTGTATGAATTTCTTCTGATCCTCAAACGAAGATTTTATTTGGCCAAGCATATTATTGAGCGCACCGTTGAGCACTTTTATTTCGTAGGTGTTGGCTTCAGGAAAGGGTTCTCCAACCTGTGTTGGTGATGAGATCTGTTCCAGCCGGTCTACGGTACTATAAAAAGGAGAAAGAATGCGCCCGAATACATATTGATTCACCACATACAGCAGTATCACCCATATAAACAGAGCCGCCAACACACTTAATAATATCGTCATGCTGATCTTCTCCCAGGCAGCCACTTCCTCGTAGATCTCGAGTACAAAAGGTTCGTTATTAACGGTTAAGGTAGTGGTCAGTTTGCGATAGGCTTCCGGTAGCTGAGAAACCTCTGCATACCGGACGGTATCAATGGTGGTGAAGGTGTTTTTAATCGAAGATGTGTTATTTGGGAAAGGTGAAATTTCCACCCATTCGTAGGAACCGAGGCCGCCCAGGCGCTGAATCTCGTCGAGGCTCTCCGGTTGTTCGCTCAGCTGTTTCTGGATGTCCGTTTTGTGCTGCATCAGGTGGAAATCCAACTCGTCATAGATCGTAGAGTTGACCACATAATACATGCCGAATCCGGTAACGATCAGCATAAAAAAAGACAGCAGTACATTGCTGATCAGGATCTTATTATTGAGTTTCATAGGCTTTTACTTTGTAACCAACACCATACACGGTTTCAATAAGGTCAGGAGCGCCGGATTCCGCCAGTTTTTTTCGGATGTTCTTCATGTGGGAATTGATGAAATCCAATGAAAAACGGTCGTCTATTTTGTTTCCCCAGATATGCTCCGCCAGCGCAATTCGGGTGATGGTCCTGTTCTTGTTGAGGAAAAGGTACCGGAGCATTTTATACTCTGTATCGGTGACATCAACCGGGCGGTGGTTGAAGCTTACCTGAAGGTGATCGAGGTTAACCGTCAATTTCCCGATAGTGATCTCGTTGTCGCTGATCTTGAATTTGCGCCTTAGCACAGCATGAATACGTGCCCGGAGTTCCGGCATGGCAAAAGGTTTAGACAAATAATCGTCGCTGCCGAGTTCCAGGCCCTCTACACGGTCTTCGATAGCTCCGCGAGCAGTTAATATAATGACGGCGGTATCCATTTCGTGGTGGCCAGATTTCTTGATCATCTTAAGCAGATCAAGCCCATCTCCGTCAGGCAAGGTGAGGTCGAGCAGTACAATGTCATAAATTTCACCTGAAAGCAGTTCGCGGGCATCCATAAAGTTGAAAGCAGTATCTACCGTAAACTGCTCATCCAGCAACTGTTCTTCCAGTTCCTCATTCAAAAGAAGCTCATCTTCAACGATCAAAGCACGCATAATAATCCCGTAATTGATTCCGTCCTTCTAATCTAAAACGGAAAAATGTACAGAATATGAATTAGAACAATCCTTCCTCTTTAGCCAGCTCAAACATGCTTTCGTGCAGGTTTTCATTATCCAGCTCGCCACGCATGCACAGTTCAGCGACTTCAATTCCATTAAGCATCAGGATGCAGCCCATTTCATTAAGGGTGGCATCAAATTTCATGGGATTGGCTTTGCTGAGTTTTTTCACATCAATTCCATCGGGACTGATCTTCTTATTTACCAATATATAAAATTTGTCGTCAGAAGCATCTCCAAAAGAGAACTCCTCTAATCCGGTGTCTTTAAGTTCAAGCATGTTGGTCTAAAAAATCTCTGGCTTTAATGATTTCAGTAATTTCGTCGGTTTCCCGGTCAATAATACGCACCTGGAACAGGCTGATAATAGCCTGTTCGTTTAAGGTGGCAATCACTTCTTCAATGGTTTCGCACTCTTCCGTTTCACTCACCAGGTCGTTGATGCCCTGCACAATATAACGGTACTGTTTACCGCCTTTTTTCTTTTTCTGGGTTGAACCGGACTCAGGTTGGGGTTCATCAAAATACTCGCGAATGGCTTCTTCGGTAACGTACCAGCTTACGCCCAACTTGCGTCCGCGAAGACGGCCTTCTCGTAAGTACGTGCGGAGCGTCATCTTGGAAATTCCGAGGAGTTCATGCAGATCATCCACCGAATACAGCGTAAGATCTCCGATTGTTCTTGGCATTACAGGTGTAAATTATAAGATGAAAATTTGTTTTTATTCTCCCTTAAACTAAGAATAAAATCACATTAGTTGCTATTACTTATACAAAAGAAATTAGATTTGGCCGAGGTGTCATTCCCGCCGTATATTGGAAGCAGTTACTCAAAAAACAAAGCCGCTAACCTCAAAAAGGTTGGCCTTTTTTATGCCTTTCATTTACAGTTTTTTTGCTCATCTCATCTCTCCTCTTCAAATGATTTCAATGTGTTTCCTTAGATCTGGAGTAAAGTAAGCCTTTAGAATTACCTTAATTTTTATCCTCTTCTTCACCCGCATTTTTGTAAGCTTGGGTGATCCGCTGATTCATAAGCCGGCGATAATTCTTAAATTCATATTCGCTGACCGTAAATTCGGAACGGTATTCACCGTCAAAACAGGAAACCGTTAGTTTGTTGGGCTTCTCGGATTCAGTGATGGTCACCTGAACTTTTCCCAATTTATAGGAGTCAATTTCTTTCATGCGCAGTTTTTTTTTAAAGAAGGTAAAAAATTCTGTTTTCAGCTATGGAAATTTAACGTCATTTAAATTCGTTCATTCCAACCTCATCCCAACTTTTCGTATTTTAAACATTAAACCTAAAACAGATGTTGCTATGCAGAAGAAAGTCATCATTATTGCAGTTATAGGTGCATTTCTTGGAATATTCTTGTACTACTCGCTTGCGAACGTTAAACCGACGGTGAATGATAATTCACCGGACTGGATCCCTATTGAGGAAGCTCAACAAATGGCAGCTACATCCGATAAACTTATTTTTGTGGATGTTTTTGAGATCGGGTGCAAATATTGCCGGGCCATGGACCGGGAAGTATTTCCCGATTCTACAGTGCGGCAGGTTTTGGATGCTAACTATATTCCGGTTCGTATTGATGGGAACTCTGAAGAGCAGATCACATTCAATGGAGAGCAAGTGACATCAAAAGCATTTGCCCAAAGCAAAGGCGCTTATGTATTTCCCACTTCCCTGATCCTTGATGACCAAGGAAACGTTATCAAGAAAAAAACAGGTTATATGGGCGTGGATGAATTCAGACAATTTTTATATCAATAACAAAAAATAAACTTTGAAATAATGAGGATCGATACAAAATTTTCGCAGATGTGGATAGTGGCAGTACTGGCTTTAGTTGCTGCTGGTTGTAATGCTCAGTCGGGCAGTAATGAAGGCGGTGCTTCTGATTTACAAGTTAAAGCGGAGCAGGTGGTAAGTGGAATTCAAATAGGTTGGGGTATTGGCTTTCTTCCCAATGGGGATATTTTGGTGACCGAGAAGTCTGGAACACTTTACAGGATCAGCAATGGAGAAATCGCTGCTGAGATCACCGATGGAATTCCTTCAGATCTTGAAATAAATGGACAAGGTGGTTTTCTGGACGTTGAACTACATCCAAATTATGAAGAAAATGGCTGGATCTATTTTTCGTATGCATCGAATGAAGGCGGCGGAGAAGGCAGTAATACGAAGATCATTCGCGCAAAACTTGAGAATGATGCGCTCACCTCAGTAGAAACCATTTATAAAGCTGCTCCAAATTCAACCCGAGGTCAGCATTATGGGTCACGCATCGTATTTGATAATAATGGGTACCTGTTTTTCTCAGTTGGGGATCGTGGAAACCGGGACGTCAATCCCCAGGATATCAACCGGGATGGCGGTAAAATCTATCGCCTGAAAGATGATGGCAGCATTCCGGAGGATAATCCATTTGTCGGCAAAGACGGCCTGGATGCCATTTATTCCTATGGGCATCGCAATCCCCAGGGAATGGCTTTGAATCCTGCAACCGGTGTGGTTTGGGAGCACGAGCATGGGCCTCGCGGCGGTGATGAAGTCAATATTATTGAGCCCGGTAAAAATTACGGCTGGCCGGTGATCAGTTATGGAATCAACTACAATGGAACGGAGTTTGCCGAAGATACCGTGATGGCCGGAATGGAACAGCCTGTAACTTATTGGGATCCATCTATTGCACCTTCAGGAATGGAATTTGTAACCAGCGATAAATATCCCGGATGGCAAGGAGATCTGTTGGTGGGGTCACTTAAGTTTTCTTACATCGCGCTCCTTGATGTAGAGGGCAATGAGATCGTTGGAGAAAAGAAACTGGTGGAAGGAACCACCCGAATTCGTGCGATTGAAGAAGGTCCGGATGGATATATTTACCTGACCTCTGAAGGAAGCGGATTATACAGACTGGTTCCGGTAGAAAATTAATGGGCAAGAAATTGAGCTTCGTTGCTCTATGCTATGTAGAGTAAAGAAGTTCAATCTTGTGACTCTAAAACCATCGAAAAACTGCCAAACTCTTATATAAACACATTTAAGATAAATCACCCCGGCATTCGGCTCAGAAGCCTGCGTGTGCCTGTCATAATTTTATTGAGCGCTTTATTCTTTTCCGGGTGTTTTAATTCCGGCTCTTCCTACAATAAAAATTTTCGGGATGATAATTTTTGGCCACGGAAAACGCCTTCTGTACAAGGGCAGGATTTTATCAGTAAGATCAGAGATCTGGATCCGCCCCAAAGAGAGAAGGAGATATTTGAGCAGGTTGTAAATGGTAACGTGCCTTCATTTTTAAAACAATTCGAGAAGGTTCATTTATCCGCCAAATTGAACAGTGGGAAAATCGCGAAAGGAATAATCTATGTGACCCCGGATTATGTTTCAGTGGGAACAGACCAAGATTATGTTCGCGTTCCGATGACACCGGCCACAGCAAAGAAGATAGCCGACTCGCTCCATTGTTTACTTCCAACTGCAAAAATAGTTGACGGGATCTATCGCCAGGCCGAGACTAAACTCTCACCAAAACCCATGACGCCCGGCCCTGAGATGACCTCGATTCCATACTTCGCTGAACATAATCGCATGATCAATGCTCAGCTCAAAAAAGTTAATGACGACGGACTGATAGCCGGGCACAAAAAAGATATTGTCATCAGTTCCAGGTTAAGAGAGAAACCGGGCCGGGTGGCTATTTATGGATGGCACCGTAAAAATGGAGAGCCGATCCAACCCTTAAGTACGGTTCACGGCAGTAAATATGTTGATTACAGTCATGGGGTCCGTCTTATATGGTCTTATATGAAAGTGAATGGGCAAATGCGAAAAGTGTCCGACGTGCTGGCTGATACCCTGTACTCATCCTTAATAAGTTATGAGGGACCTATAGAAAAGGCTGCAGACCTGCTTATTGAATAGTCAATTCATAAGCTCATAATGTGTTAACCTAAGAGTTGTTCATGTACATTAGCTAAGGCGGAAAATTTTTTTTGTAAGGAATTGATTTCTCATCGCTCTTACTCATATGGAGCGTAGAGGTTCATACCAGTTTCCCTTTAGCAGATATCCTGCGATCAGAATTGCTCTGTTATTGATCACGGGGATATTGCTGTCCCATTATTATTCCCTTTCTCTTCTGAAATCTGCAGTAATTTTTGTCATTCTTCTGCTGTTTTTTGTATTAGCAGAATGGAGGAGTTCAGTCAGAGTCTCTATTGCCTCATCAAGAGCAAGTGCGCTATTGTTTATGGGATTGATCATCGGCTTTGGAGTAATGCTAAAGTCATTGCACGATAAAAGCGAGAAGTCTGCTACCATAAGATTATTATCATTGAGTGAATGGGATGAAATTGAACTGTTTGGACAAATAAAGTCCATCTCGTACTCCGGTTCAGGTAAAGAGCGATGGGATGTAAGCGTGGATTCTTCCAAAGTTGCCGGAATCATTTCGCGGGAATCTTTTAAAGCGCGTATTCTCGCGGATGAGGTTTCAGTCAAAGCAACTTTGGGGGATCAGGTATTCTTATCAGGTATGCTGATCCCTGTTTCAGAACAGAGAAATCCGGAAGAGTTTAACTATAAGCAGTACCTGAGATCACAGGGTATTTCCGTACAGGTTAAAGCACAGGAGATCATTCGGCTCACCCCAAATAATGATTTTCTGGAATGGATCTGGTGGCGTGAGCGGGCACTTGAGTTGGTGGATATGAACTTCAACGAGGAAACAGCACCCATCGCAAAAGCATTACTGATAGGATTTAAGCAAGAGCTGGATTCAGCGTCAAAGCAGGCATTTGCAAGGGCGGGACTGTCACACATTATGGCCGTTTCAGGCTTGCATGTGGGTTTCATAGTAGCTCCATTTTGGGTGATCATCCCCTATTTCTGGACAAAGAAATACGGCCGGGAATTGGGTCTACTGATCCTGGTACTGTTATTATTTTGCTATGCAGGAATTACGGGTTTTTCGGCATCTGTTTTGCGAGCTTCTGTAATGGCCTTGTTCCTAAGCGTGGGAAAGCTTTACCATCAGCTAAATAATTCAATGAATTTCACTGCCGCTGCTGCTATTGTGTTATTAATAATAGATCCGGGAAGCCTTTTTGAGATTGGTTTCCAACTTTCTTTTGCTGCAGTAATGATCATATTATTAATCTTGCCAACCCTCCAAACGGCGTTGCCTTACTGGTTGCGCACTCGTTGGTTTGGGAAACCGGTGATGGTCGTCATTATTTCGCTGGTGGTACAGTTTGGGTTATACCCGTTACAGGTATATTACTTCGGGGAAATATCACTGATCAGCCCCATTGCGAATGCTTTATTCGTGCCCCTTCTTGGAATCGTTGTGCCGCTGTCGTTAGTAAGCCTTTTTATGAGTGTGTTAATGCCGGCAGCCGGTTTTATTTTGAACTATCCGTCGCTGTTATTCCTGGAAGGAATGGCGAAATTTGTGGGAATGGTTTCAACATGGGAATGGGCCTGGACAACTGCCTCATTAGGATCGGATCTGTTATTTGTATTCTGGATCTTTTTAGTGGGAAGTGTGGCGGCATTTCACATTTCAGCGATGAGGTGGAAAATGGTGATTGGTGCTTTATGCTCCATCGTATTGATCCTGTCTATTCATACCTGGGATAAATTAAAGCCGGCTACTTTTACCGCTACTTTCTTTGATGTAGGTCAGGGTGATGCTGCATTATTGACCACTCCTTCCGACCGGCATATCCTGATCGATGCCGGGGTTTGGTCGCCGGGATACAACAGTGGAAAGTCAGTGATCACACCACACCTCCGGGCCCGGGGAATAGATAAACTCGATGCTGTTATCTTAAGCCATCCCCATGCCGATCATATCGGTGGAATTATAGATCTCATTGAAAACATCCAAATCGACGTGATCTATAACTCCGGTTACGAATACGATTCCAATCTTTACAAAAACTACTTATCGCTAGCCGAAGAAATGAAGATCCCCGTAAAGGCGATCTCATCCGGTGATACCCTTGCCATTGATCCTGCACTGCTCGTACTCGTATTGGGACCGGATGGGGAAATCCACGGTGCAGACCCTAATGAGCATTCGGTGATTCTGGAAATTGTTTATGGCGCTACGGAATTTTTATTCACCGGCGATGCAGGCATTCATCAGGAAGAGCGATTATTGGCCCGTTTTGGAGACCTGCTTAACACAGATGTGTTGAAAGTTGGGCACCATGGCAGTCGAACAAGTTCAGGCAACTCATTTCTGAAACAAGCCACTCCAGAAAAGGCGATCATTTCTTTAGCTGAACGAAATAAGTTCAGACATCCCCACCGGGAAGCGATAAACAGGTTGGGGAAAACAAAAGCTGAGCTTCTATTTACAAGTTTGGAGCGGGCTGTAATTTTGGAATCAGACGGAGAAATAGTTAAGAGAATACGGTGGTGACTATGATGGCTTTGATGTTTGGGATATGCTGTGATTCTAATTCCGGTTATGAATTCCAAATAAGTATCCATCACGGAGCATCAAAAACATCAAACAAATCACAGTAGTTGTAGGGATGAAAAAGTATAAATACTCTGATATCACTGGAAAAATAATTGGGTGTGCGATGGAAGTTCACAACGTGCTGGGGAATGGCTTTCAGGAGAAGATTTACCAAAGAGCGTTGCGGTATGAAATGGAAAAAGCCGGGCTCAAGTTTGCCGAAGAATTTTGGATGCCTATCAAGTATAAAGAAATCGAATTGGGAACTCGTCGAGTGGATTTTTTTGTGGAGGAACAAAGTCAGCGTAGAACTAAAAGCCGTTTTAGAACTGGAGAATGCGCACATCGCACAGGCAATGAATTACATGGAAGCAATCTTCAGGGATTAAAAGGCTCAAAAGATCATGTATATCACAGATCCTCACAAACATCGCTCCCATCACAGTACATTGTGTCTTTTATTGAGAAAACCGGTATTATTCAGGGCTAATTTTTGATGAAAAAAAATTACTTCTAAAATATTTAATGGCAGAAAAGGAACGACTTAGCTTCGAAGAGGCTTTAAACAAATTGGAATCCATCGTGGAACAACTTGAAGACGAAGAGATTACATTAGAGGATTCTGTGAAATTGTACGAAGAGGGTGTCAGGATGTCAAAGTTTTGTACTGAAATTCTGGAGCAAGCCGAGCTTCGTATCGAACAAGTAAATGACGAAGCTAAGTCACAATAATTGAATAACATTATGGAGAGCAACAAACCAACACCGGGACCACTGCTTGCCAAGATCAATTCCCCGGCAGATCTTAAAAAATTAGACGCCGATCAACTTCAGGATGTATGTGACGAACTGCGTCAGTATATCATTGACATTGTATCGGTTCATGGCGGTCACTTTGGGGCAAGTCTTGGGGTTGTTGAGTTGACTACCGCCCTTCATTATGTATATGATACCCCAAAGGATTTGGTAGTTTGGGATGTAGGTCACCAGGCTTATGGCCATAAGATCTTAACAGGTCGGCGCGATGAATTTCACACCAACCGCCAATACGGGGGTATTTCCGGATTTCCAAAGCGTTCAGAAAGTGAATATGATACGTTTGGCGTAGGTCATTCAAGTACCTCTATTTCTGCCGCTTTGGGGATGGCGGTCGCACGCGATCTGGATCAATCCGACAAAAAAGTGGTAGCTGTAATTGGTGATGGAGCTATGACCGCGGGACTGGCATTTGAAGCCATGAACAATGCCGGCGCTATGAACAGTGACATCCTGGTGATTCTGAATGACAACAACATGTCTATTGACCCGAATGTTGGGGCGCTGAAGGAATATCTTGCCGAGATCACTACCAGCAAGACTTTCAACAAAATGCGAGATGAGATCTACGACATGCTTGGGCATTTCAAGTCGGCCGGTGAAAAAATGCGTAAGGCTGCCTCGAGATTGGAAAATGCGATGACTGCTGCTCTCACTCCCGGCTCTCTTTTCCGTGCTTTGGGTTTTAAATACTACGGCCCAACAGATGGTCATGATGTGGACGGCCTGCGCCATATGCTTGAAGATCTTAAAGAAGTGAAGGGGCCGAAACTTCTTCACATTGTAACGGTGAAAGGAAAAGGTTTTTCCCCGGCAGAACGAGAACAAACCAAGTGGCATGCCTCCAGCAGTCCGTTTGATAAGATCACCGGAAAGTCTTTATCTGCACCGATCAAGTCTAAGCAAGCGTCTAAGTATCAGGATGTATTTGGAGATGCGCTGGTTGAGCTTGCAGAGAAAGATGAACGTATTGTAAGTATGACTCCGGCAATGCCAAGCGGATCCAGTCTGTGGCCGATGATGAACGCCTTCCCTGAAAGAGCTTTTGATGTGGGGATCGCGGAACAGCATGCCGTCACTTTTGCGGCCGGTTTAGCTGCAGAAGGCAAAAAAGCATTTTGTGCGATCTACTCCTCTTTTCTGCAACGCGGTTACGACCAACTGGTACATGATGTAGCCATCCAGAAATTACCGGTCGTATTTTGCATTGACCGTGCCGGACTGGTAGGAGCTGATGGCCCAACGCATCACGGTGCTTATGATATAGCCTATATGCGGGCCATTCCAAACATGGTTATTTCATCCCCTTTGAATGAGCAAGACCTGCGGGATATGATGTATAGCGCCTCGAAATATGATGAAGCTGCCTGGGCTATTCGATATCCCAGAGGAAGAGGTACGGGTATGGAGACCTCTGACTTTAAGCCTATGGAGATTGGGAAAGGAGTTCAGCTCAAAGAAGGTGAAGACGTCGCCGTGCTAAGTCTTGGGCCATTGGGCAATTATGTAACAGAGGCTGCCAACCGGTTATCCAAAGAAGGGATCGAGATCGGGCATTTTGATATGCGTTTTGTTAAACCATTGGATACGGAACTCATAGATCAGATCTGCAGGGAGTACGACCATATCATCACCTTAGAAGATGGTGCTAAGATGGGCGGCTTCGGAAGTGCCGTGGCTGAATATATATCCGAAAAAGCCGAGCGCCCTACGCTCAAGATCATGGGGATACCAGATCGTATCGTAGAGCATGGCACACAGGAAGAATTGTATGATGAGATAGGCATTGGTATTTCCGGAATTATGGAAACAGTAAAACAGCTAATCCCAACAAAGGTGTAGTTTTGAATAAGTTCTTTATGTTAGTACTGCTGTTGCTGTCGGTTACAGTAACAGGATGTTTTAATCAGGATACCATTCCTGTATATAATAATGTGGATGGTCAGGTATTGGAGAATGGAGAGCCTGTTTTTGGTGCTCGTATCCATTTCAGGAATAATTATGATCCCGGAGGCTTCACCCAGCAAGCTATTGGTGACAGTGTTTCCATTTCATTCAGAACCAACATACAAGATGTATATGAGGCAGGACTGTTTCGCTACTCGGCTGATTCCAGTTTTGTGATCTTTTTTAAAGATACTCTTGAAGCCGGTCAGCATAACATCCAAATCCCGGATTCTCTTATGAGCAACGGGGTGTACGGATATGAAGTCTTTTCTGAGACAAGATACCTGGGGGCGAGCCTGTTTTTAGTAAATAAACCGGATTCTGCCCTGATCGGAACCTATCCGTTGACCACCACCAATTTCGAGGGTAATTTTTCTTTAGATGCTCAAAAAATGGCATTGGGCCAACGTTTTAACTTCTCCGATGGAAATCGGTTTCAGATCACAGACAGCATTCAGATCATCGTGGAAAAGGATCGACAGATTCGTGCTATTAAATCGGTGAAAGTGAAACCGGATGCCGAGAACTTCTTCGAAATAACGCTCGACTAAGATATTCTTTCTTTCATGAAGTACACCCTTTCGGATTTCGACTACGACCTGCCCGAAAACCTGATCGCACAATCGCCGGCTCACCCAAGAGATCATGCTCGTTTATTAGTATACGACCGGCACTCGGGCAAGATCACCGACGATCATTTCTACAACCTGGGAAAATATCTTCCTAATGAAACCACTTTAGTCGTTAATAACAGTAAAGTGGAAAAGTGCCGGTTGTTGTTTCAGGATGGGAAGAAAGAGCTTTTTGTAACATCCATCAGAAATAATAATACCGTGGAGGCGATGGTGCGTCCCGGTAAAAAATTCAAAAAAGGAAAGACGGTTGAGCTGACAGAAGGAATTTCAGCCAAAGTTACACACATTGCCGAAGACGGGTTAAGAACGCTTGTTCTTTCCTGTGATCTTGACGATCCGGCACTCGAGCCATTCAAATACACACCCTTTCCACCCTATATTGAGCAGGATGAAACCCTCTCGGAAGAGTACCAAACCGTGTATGCGAAAGACCTGGGAAGTAAGGCCGCTCCCACCGCAGGACTTCACTTCACCGCTGAGTTATTGGAAAAGCTGGCAAACTCAGGGGTGAAAAGATCAGAGGTAACCTTGCATGTCGGTCTGGGAACCTTTGCGCCCGTAAAAACAGAAAACATAGAAGAGCACGACATGCACAGCGAATGGTTTCAGCTTTCAAAAGAAACCAGTGCAGAGCTGAATGCAGCCCGGCATATCACCGCAGTGGGAACCACCAGTATTCGGGTACTGGAAACCGCTTCAGGGACTCCCCGAAAATTTAATCCTCAAACCCGGGAAACCGATATTTTTATCACCCCCGGTTACGAATTTAAAGCCACCGATGCAGTGATCACCAACTTTCACCTTCCCAAAAGCACCCTGTTAATGCTGGTAGCTGCCTTTATCGGGTTTGATGAGATGAAACGAATATATGAGCATGCAATTAAAGAGAAATATCGTTTTTACTCATTCGGCGATGCCATGCTGCTGCTGTAAAAATAGATCGCCGATTTTAGATGTTTCTGAATCCAACTCTTCTTATATTTGATGCCCTTTTGAAATAGACATCCGTTCAGTGTTCACCCTTCGGTGTTCCTTGCTCGATGTTCAACTGCGCCCGTAGCTCAACCGGATAGAGCGTCTGACTTCGGATCAGAAGGTTGAGGGTTCGAATCCTTCCGGGCGTACAATAAGCAGAGTCTAACCAATTTAAAAATAGTTGGTTAGACTTTTTTTATTTCTGTTCTGTACAATTTTTGTACAAGAACCCCCTCCGATTGCTAATTTTGGAAGTTTATTCCAGTATAATTGGTAATTAATATCAGTGCCTTTCTTTTGCTTTCAGCAAATAAAATTCCCCTTTTTACGCACAGGTTTTAAAACTTATTATTTAAAATAAAAAAGTAATTTAAATAAAGTTTTTTAAGGTAGTCAAAGTGCAAATCCCGTCTTTAAAAGCCATTTTAAAAATTTTAAGTTAATTAATTAAAAATTTATTAGAAGGCTCTAATCTCCGCCGGTTCTGTTACCTCCTTACTTTTTGGTATGCAAAATGGCGAAACAAATATCACAATAATCTCAGCTGCTGATTTACGCTCCATCGTAAACAATGCTGTCACAAAAGCCCTTCGTACCGAATCAGAGTTAAGAAGTAAAAGTGACCGTTTTAAGTGGGTAACAAATGACAGGGCTGCCGAATTACTTGGTGTTTCAAAACGTCAACTAAAATACTACCGAGATCAGGGGTACCTACCCTACTCCCAGCTGAATCGTAAGATTTACTTCAAACTTGCGGATCTCGATAATTTTTTAAACCAAAATTACAACGGAAAAAATCATGAATAAAAAAAGCGAACTGCCAACTGCGATAATTAAAGTTAGGAAAAGAATGAAGTCGGAGGAGAGGTTAATTGTGTATCTCTATGATCTTCCTGATTACTTATTACAGGACGAAACCTGTGAAATTACAATCCACATGGGACACCAATTCTTGAACAGATTAACGGGGGAGGTGGAATGATGTTTTTAAGTCAAGTATCTATTATTTATATTCTTATAGGAATAATGGCGACAATTAAATCAGTACAACGATATCATTTAAAGTCAGATGGCACAAAACAAATTGCCATTCGCATATCCCATCTCGGAGAGAACAGATTCGTTGACAGTGGTTTTTCTGTAGAGCCAAAGCATTTTAAAAACGGCGAAGTTACAAAATCCTTCAACGGTTGGGCTAAGATAAACCAACGGTTGAAAAACCTTGAGAACCAGTATTGGGATAGAGTATTTGAACTCGAAAAAATGGGTGATTATAGTGTTGATGAAATCGTTAACACCAAAACCCCTACAAAAGAAAGTGAGACATTCATATCGTACGCCAGAGACTACAACAAAAAATTTAAAATTCAGAATAGCCCGAATTCATTTAGGCGTCATAAAACAGTTATTAATAAGTTGGAAGAGTATTCTGGAAGTGATTTAAAATTTAGGCAAATCACTTCCACATTCCTCAAAAAGTATATCGCCCATCTTCATGACATTGGCAATAATCCTAATACCATTAACGGCAATTTAAAATTTATTCGGTCGGTATGGAATGATGCTCAAAAAAATGGAGTGCATTCGATTTTTCCTTCTCCTTTTTTACACATTAAGCTTCCAAAGAAAAAAACGACAAAAGAGCGATTAACTCCTACTGAACTAAAAAAGCTTGAGGGCTTGAAGCTTAAAAAGGGAAATTGGAACAGACTGGCACGTGATAGTTTCATAGCATCGTTTAATCTTGGTGGAATTCGATTTGCAGACTTCTGTTGTTTAAAAAAGAGCAACATTGAGGATGGCAAACTCACATACACTATGAATAAGACGGGACAACGCTTAGAAATAGAATGCTCCCCACAACTATGCAAATTGATTGATTACTACCACGGATCAAGAGAGGTATTGTTATTCCCACTTATCGAAGATGATGACCTCAAATTGGAAAAAACTGAATTATTTAAAGTCATTAGTTCGAAGAATACCTTAGTTAACAAGGCTTTGAAGAGAGTGGCAAAAAAAGCCAAAATTAACAAACGGCTTACCTTCCATATAGCGCGGCATAGCTTTGCTGATATTTCTCGTAAGGGCAATATTTCTATATATGACATCTCAAAGATGTTGGGACATGCCAACATCGGCATCACAGAAAATTACCTTGATAGCACCGATCAAGAGAGAATGGATTCTGCCTTTCGTAAGGTGCTTAATTATTAAGACTCTTTAATTAAGAGAATCTAACCCGAAAAATTAAATCTTCGGGATCACTCTCTAATATTTACAAGCAACGGTTCTGAAAATAACTTTACAAAGCGTGAGTGAAATCACCTCTGGCTATTACTATATCTAATAAATAAAAAATAATTATACATATGAATACTGATTTACATAAACACTACTCCAAATTCCTGAATACTATTAATTGGGATTATTTTGTTAGCATGAGAAAATATCGAAATACATCTGCTGAAAGGTTGTTATCCATAATCAGTAAATGGGTTTATAATTCTAAAGCTATTGAAATAGCCTTCACATCTATCGAAAATGATATAATCCCTGGTAATTTTCACTCACATACTTTGGTGAAGCTCAAAAACATAAAGTTTAAATACCATCAATTTAAGCTAGAGGCTGAAAAATTTGAGAAGGAAATGGACTATGATTCAACTCATGTTAATTCAAACGTGAAAGTTTCAGCATACTGTAGCAAATATATCACAAAATATTCCACCTATGATTTTCTTTGCTCCAAAAAACCATTAGAAGTGTTAAAAGAGGAAATGAATGAATTTATTCGGTTAGCTTATTATGCTCGAAGGGGAGATTTAAAAAGGGCGTATGTGAATTTTGAATTGGGTAATTACTTAACAGAGCGATGGGAAGTAAATAGTTTAGAGGTTAACTCGTTGGTTGGGTTTTTATATAAATGTGGATCCCAAACACTTGAAATGATATTGAGGGATTTAATTAGGTTTGTACGTCTAAATCCATACGGAAATTCAAAACCACTGGATTTACAAAATCTTGAAATTGAACCAACCAAAAACAAAATGAACTTAATTACTGAAATACTCAAAATTCTATCCGAGAATAATTATTTATGTTCTGATTTGGATCAGTTTTTAAGACCCGAAATTAATCCTTCACATTCATCATACGCAGCTTAATTCGGTTATTTATTTTTAACTGGGATTTAAGTTTCTCATTTTCATATTTGGTTAACATTTCCTTCCACTCTTCCTTGGTAAATGTTTTTGTGTATTTCGCCATTATCCGTTGCTTTTCCTTCTTGGATAATGATTTTTTTTTATTCATAATTATTAATTAATGTTTAAAGGGCTGTAAATATAAACAACTGGATTCATTATGTATGAAGTTAAAATTGAAGACAATTATGTAATACTATCTGGGGAAAATGGAGTTCATAAAATCACAAAGGATAATATTTCCGGGGTATTTATAAATCTTATAGAAGAGGAATCAGGATACTTTTTGATTTTTTTCCTTTTTATAGGAGTACTAATATTTTGGAGTATAATTTTAAATTTATTCTTTCCCCCTACTTTCTATGAGAAAATTTCTGGTGAATATAGCAATACAATCTTTGTTATTATCCTTGCTTTTATTTCAATGTTTTTAATCGACAAAGTATCACCAGAAAAGAATAAACATTATTTTATCTCTATTAAAACAATTAATGGAGATAGTTTTGACGTAGAATCATTTCCTGAGTTTAACAAAGAAGTGGCAGATAAATACTATAATAAACTTTGTGAAAAATTACTTTAATATCTCTACTACATTAAATTTTAACATTATTGAGAGAAGACAAAGATAGAGTGATGACTATAAACTAAATAAAAACTTATCAAATCCTTTTAATCCAAAGACTACCATTACTTTCAACATCACATCAAGTACATTTGTTACACTTGAGGTATTTAGGGTGACAGGAGTTAAAATCGATACGTTGATCAGTAAGAAAATAACCGCAGGAAGTCAGAGCATAGTTTTTAAAGCTTCCCATCTCTCAACGGGTGTGTATTATTACAAGATTAAAACAAGTGAGTTTAAACAAGTTAAAAGCATGATGTTAATTAAGTAGTTATTAATTCAATCATTTTATCAACATCAACTTCTTAGTACTAACAAACTTACCAGCTTGAATTCTATATATATACAATCCCGAAGCTAAGCTTGACGCATCAAAGGTGGTAGTGTGCCATCCTGCCGATTTTCGGTCATTAACCAATGTGGTTACCTGTTGTCCGAGCATATTGTAAACTGCAATATTTACTTTAGATGACGTTGGGATTCCGTAGCGTATTTGCGTTTTAGGGTTGAAGGGATTAGGGTAATTTTGATGGAGAGTGAGTTCAGTGGGTAAAGTTTCAGTTTCTGTGGACAGGCCGCCAAATATGGAAAAACTGAAAGTCTCTGACCAATTCGATTCTCCAGTTTCGTTTTTTGATTTTACTCTCCAGAAATAGGTCTCATATCCAAACAATTCATTTTGTACTGTAAAAGTGGTATCCGAATCATTCAGTTCTTGCTCCGATACAATCAGTGTAGTATCAATCATCATTTCTTCAAAAGCTTCGTCCTCTGCAAAGTGTAGGATATATTCGGAAGCTCTTTCTGAACTTGACCATGTTAATATAGGAGGTTTGTCATTGTGAATAGTAGATTCATTTTCAGGTGATAACAAACTAACTACATTCGGTTCTGCAAAACGAGTAGTAAATGAACCAATATCACTCCATTCTCCAACTCCTCCAGCATTTTCTGCTCGAACTCTCCATGAGTATTGGGTACCATTAGATAGCTCTGGAACAGTGAAAGAAGTATCCGTTAGTGATTCATTTACGATTATTGAGGTGAATTCATCTGTAGAAAGTTGAACTAAAAAAGAATCAGCATGAATATCATTATGCCAAACAAGAGTTGGTGAGATTTTTACATTTTTAGAATCATTTACCGGTGTAACAAGTTTAATTTTTCCAACAGGTATTGCTTCAGTAGTAAAACTCCAAATTTCACTCCATTCACCTGTAAGGTTTTTCGTTTCATTAATTCCTCTTACTCTCCAATTGTATTCAAATTCGCCTTTTAATGAATCACTAATTGTAAATGAGGTATCAACGAGTATTGTGTCGATTACAACGGGGTCAAAACCCTCAATAATTTGGAGCTTATAATTGGTTGCATTTGAATCAATTTGCCAGCTAAATGTTGGAATGATTGAAATATCGCTTGAAGAATTGTCGGGTGTATTAAGAACAATTTGGAATGGTTTGTAAGGGCAGGTTCCCCAAATAGGTAAATAATTTTCCTGTAAAGAAGAGCCCTCAGCAAATTCAGTAGGTTCTGTTTGTATTTGTTCTACACACCAATTACTTAAATCTCTATTCATTGAGGCAGCACCTCGAAACATATAATCCATGTTTGATACTGAAGAGACATTCCAATTACTTATCTCCCCGTTGAAAGAAGTAGCGTCTCTAAACATATTGTTCATATTTGTGACCGAAGAGACATCCCAAGTATTGAGAGCTTTATTAAAGCCTGTAGCTTCAAAAAACATACTCTCCATACTGTTAACTGATGATACATCCCAGTTTTTTAGATCACTATTAAAATAATCTGTTCCACCAAACATATATGCCATATTCTCAACATTTGAAACATCCCAATTACTCAAATCTTGATTAAAGTCATCCGCATTCCCAAACATTCGTACCATACTTGTTACTGATGAGACATCCCAAGAACTTATATCCTGATTAAATACATAAGCATCAGAAAACATGTGATCCATATTAG
>NZ_AQXG01000006.1 GCF_000375425.1 Gracilimonas tropica DSM 19535
GATGGTTTAGGTAGTTAATGCGGAGAGGGAGGGATTCCCCGCAAAATAGCCTCCGTTTCTTCCATCCCGAGTGAAAGCGGGACAGGCTTCTCATCCCTCCTTTCTTTATCAAAAAAAACCATCAATCGGAATGAATGATGGTTTAGGTAGTTAATGCGGAGAGGGAGGGATTCGAACCCTCGATATCTCTTTCGAGATATACTCCCTTAGCAGGGGAGCGCTTTCAGCCACTCAGCCACCTCTCCGTTTTAAGGACGTCAAATATAGCGAGCTTTCGAGGGTAATAGCAACCTTTTTCCTGCATTAATCTGCAGCATATTTTTGGGTTCTCTTTTTCGGAATTTTCAATCCTTTTACGGGCAAATAAATAGTAAAGCTTGTACCAACTCTTTCTTCAGAATCGATCTTCAGACGTCCGTGATGAAGTTCGATCATTTCCTTACAGATCAATAGCCCAAACCCGGTCCCCTTTTCATTATTCGTGCCTGAGCGTGAGGTGTTGGAATCTAAGCGAAGTAACTTGTTCACCAATTCTTCCGACATCCCGATTCCATTGTCTTCGATCTTGATCACATAATTTTTGTCTTCCCTGGACAAGCCGATTCGTACCTCCCCACTATTCGGTGTGAACTTGATAGCATTAGAAACCAGATTTCGAACTATCGTTTGCAACATATTCAAATCAGCGTGAATATAACCTTCATCTTCAATCTCATAGGTCAAGTGAATTTTCTTTTGCCTGGCCACATGCTCGAACAACTGATGACTTCGCTCGATCAACTCTCTGAGATCAACCTCTTCCGGATTTGGCCTGATCTTTCCGGTATTCAATGAGGCCCAGTCTAACAGATGCTCAACCAACGTAAGTAATGATTTTGAAGAACTGTGGATATGTTGCAAACCGGCCTCAATCTCCTTTTTATCCACTTCATTGATGGTCTGTAGTAAAAACTCACTGTATCCCATGATGGCTTGAAATGGGTTCCGAAGGTCATGAGCGATCAATGAGAAAAACCGGTCTTTCGTACGATTGCTTTCTTCAAGAGCACCTGCTTGCTTTTTTATGATCCGGCTTTGCTCTTCGATCTCATTCTTCTCATTCCGAAGTTGTGCCGTCTGCTCTTCAATGATATTCTTCAGCTTTTCCTGTTGTCGCATCAGGTAGTTATATCTAAGCTGCGTTGCACCATAATAGCCCAGAAAAAGTAAACCTGCGACAAGCAGATAAAACCAAACTTGCTCGTAAAATACCGGAGAAATAGTAAAAGAAACCGATGTGCCTTTCTGACTCCAAACCCCATCGCTGTTGGCTGCTAAAACTTTAAAAGTATAATCTCCGGCCGGAACATCCGCATACAAAACTGATCGTTCATTTTTTACTTCATGCCAATCCTCATCATAACCTTCCAGCAGGTAACGGTAACGGGTTTTTTCAGGCGAAACAAAGGTCAGTGCCTTGAAATCAATTCGAAAAGCCTCTGTTCCGGAACGAAATGAAATACTATCCGGGCTAAAAACATCACCGGTACTGCTTACCAACCTTTCTATTATCACGGTTGGAGGTATTTCATTAGTTCCTTGCGGTTCAGTTTGAAAAATCGCTACTCCCTCTTGCGTCGAAAACCAGAAGGTATTGTTACTGGTTAATAACCCGCCTTGCTGAAAAGCGCCATTAGCTTCAGGATTACGCATGCCCTCTGTCTGGCCAAAATGCACCAAATTGAAAAAATCTCTTTCCCCGTCTAAAAACCTATTAAGTTGTTCTTTATCTACTTTGAAAATGCCATTATTGGAAGACATCCATAGCCATCCGCGATCATCTTCTTTAATGTAGTGAATCACATGATTGGGCAATCCCTCATCGGTTCCGACCGAAGTTATCTTTCCATTTTTGATTCGGCTCAATCCATTGTTTTCCGTACCCACCCAAATGGTTTCAGGTTCGCGCTCATCAACATAAACGGAGCGAATGTTATCTGAAGCAAGGCCATCTTTTTTTGTGAAATGCGTGAAGTTTCCATCTTTGAAATAATTCACTCCGCCCGACATTGTGGCAATCCACAAACCGCCCTCCGAGTCTTCATCAATGTAGCGGATAAGATTGCTCGAGAGTCCATCTTCTTTCTTATAAACAATATGATTTTCATCCACAGGATCAAATTTCACCAAACCGCCATGCGTTCCAAGCCAGATGGCAGAATCCCGGCTTACATAAATGGCCCGAACATCATTCAAGCCGGCACCAAAACCAATATCGTATGGTTTGATGCCGGCTTCATTAAACCGATCTACCCCACCCTGATAATATCCTACCCAAATATTTCCCTTTTTATCTTCATGGATGGCATGAACAATGTCCCGGTTCAAAATTTCAGCCTCCCGGTATTGGGTGATTTTATTCCCATCAATCACATTTAAACCGTCATCGCGGGTTCCAACCCAAAAACGGCCCCTGCTGTCTTCATACAAGCCCAAAATGTTATTACTGGAAAGGCCTTCCGGCTTGCCTATCGTTCGTACCCGAGATGCTTTGTAGCGCAGAATTCCACTTCTGGCGGTTGCTATCCAGATATTGGATTCGCGATCCTCGAAATAGTTGTTTACATAATAATCTCCAATCTGGCCGGCATCTTCCATGTTGATAAGATTTCCGTCACGATATTGAAAAATATCTCCCCTTGTATTTATAAGCCAGATTACGCCATTGGAATCCTTCACCATTTTCCAAAAGAATTGAATGTCCGTAATCTTGTTCCTGAACATCAATTTTCGTTTCTCATTTCGATACTCATAAAGCCCGGAACTGCTACTTACCAAGGTTACGTTTTGGTCATTGTAAAAATAAAAAACAGGAACCCCCTCAAGTCTTTCAAACTGCCTGGATATCTGCATTTTCCCATCCCTTACGGTATATACTCCGTTAAACGTACCCACTAAAAGCTCTCCCGAGGTAAGCCTTATAATCCTGAATATCTCGTTCTGAGGTGTTCCTGCTTCAATATTATACGTCTCCACGTTTTTGCCATTCAGATGCAGCAAGCCATCGTGCGTAGCTACCCAAAAGGTTCCGTCGGTGTCCTCATAAGTAAACGAGATTCTATTTTGTTCGGGAGTAGTTCGGGTTATCATTCGGGTAAATTCAGTACCGTTGTATTTGTATAAGCCCTCGAACGTACTAAACCACATACAACCATGACTGTCTTCCATCATCTGAGTGGTGTTACTGCTCGTAAATCCGTCCTTTTCGTTAAAGTGGGTGAATTGATGATTTTCGTCTATCAATATAGCGCCACCGTTTTCAAGTGTAACCCAAATTCCTACCCCCTCCTGCACATGCATGAACACCGCCCGGTTTTGCGGCATCTCTTGTGTATTGGAATGATTGTACACCTTGAACTCGAGCCCATCAAACCGAACAATTCCATCATAGGTAGTAAACCAAATATACCCCAGATGATCTTGTACAATGCTGTTTACCGTGTTTACCGGCAAACCATCATCCATCGTCCAGTTTTGAGAGATAAGCGTGTCGGCACTCTGCTTGAGCGTTGTCTGCTCCACAAAACGAGGCTGGATAACCTGAAATAAAATGAAAAGTAAAGTGACGAACATCGGCTGATTACTATTATATGAAACCTAATATTGCTTAAAATAGAAATTCAGCACTAAAAGGCTACAAAAATCAGGCCTTATCCAATACATAAATTTGGGAAAGATTACGACCCTCCTGAGCATAATCTAACCCATAGCCCAAAACAAAAGCATCGGGGATTTCGAAACCTACATAATCGAGCTGCACTTCATATTTGGTTGCCACTTTTTTATGAAGCAAAGTACATACAGAAACCGAAGCGGGATTATTCTCGTGCATCCGTTTTACCATATAATTCATGGAAAGACCGGTATCCACGATATCTTCCACCAAAATAACATGACGGTCTTCAATCTTTGCATCTATATGCTTGAGTTCGGTAACCTGCCCGGAAGACACTTTCTCATCTCCATAGCTGCTCAGTTTCATGAAATCTACCTCGCAAGGAATCGTTACATGACGCATGATATCAGCCAGAAAAATAAATGCCCCATTCAGAATGCCAATGAAAATGGGTTTTTTGCCTTCAAAATCACGGTTTAGTTGTACCCCAAGCTGCTTCATCCGCTCGTCGATCTGCTCTTTGGTTATAAAGAGCTTAAACTTTTCTCCATTGCAGGTTACGGTTTCAGGCTGGTAGAAATGAGAACTCATGCTAATTTATATTTATCGATAAAATGGTTTTTGTTGATGCTGTTATTTTCGCGTGCTCAGCGATTGCACCTTTCGCCCCGGCAGCTGTTTCAGCCGGATAAATAATGGCATAAATAGTACCATCTGATCCGCACAATACCAAGGCTTTTTCGCGGGAAATTGCAGGAAGTTTTCTGTTCGTAAGATGATCGGATACGTTCTGATGTCCTGTCATTCCCAAGGGTTGAAAGGCATCACCGGCCGCCCAGGTTCGTAGCGTGAGAGGGAATTTCAACTGTTGAAGATCAATCTTCAGATCCGCTTTTGCCTCCGGGTTTTCTTTTGCTTTGAGCCGAACTCCCTGCCCACCCCAGCTTTTCAGAATCTCAGCTTTCTCAATGTGCTCATTTACTGTTGCAGGTGTTGTTTTGGGTTGAATATGGATCTTATCCCGGTCTCGCATAAACACAACCGAACCTACCCTTCGACTTTTCCCGGTTTGTAGGCTTTCAATTTCAGCCAATTCTTCCAACTCGCCCCGGGAATATTCCCGCTGCAATCCCATCTCATCCAAAATAAACTTCAGCACCGCAGGTTTAAGCACATCCTGAAGATCTGAAAACCGCTCAATATCCAATGCATTTTTCTTTATGACCTTGTCTGCAACCATCCTAATACTTTCTTCATATGCTTTGGCATGGGCTTCCAGTGCAAGCAAATTTTGTTGCCATCCCGGGAAAAATGCATCCATTTTTTCTGCCAACTCATTCCGAATGAAATTACGTGCAAAACCGGATTCCTCATTACTCTCGTCAATGCGATAAGGAATCGCTTCGGCTTCACAAAACTCAAGGATCTCCTCTTTATTGAAAGTTAGCAGCGGACGAAATAACTTCCCATCCCAAATCACCATACCTTTCCACGCCGAGGGTGCACTGCCCCGTAGAATCTTCTGGAGGATCGTCTCCACCTGGTCATCCTGATGATGGGCGGTAACTATCGCATCTGCTTTGAAATCTACTTTAAGATCCTGAAAAATTTGATAACGTTGCTTTCTTGCCCAATTCTGGAAGTTTTCATTTCCCGCTTCTTTTGGACTGAGTCGAACTGAACAACACTCAAATCCCCACGCAAAAGCCATCTGCTCCACCAACTCCTGATCTTTGTCCGACTGCTTCCCCCGCTTGCCATAATTGATGTGCACGATAAGCGCATCCTGCTTCAGCAAATAGAACAAATACATCAGCGCCATGGAATCCGGCCCGCCACTCACCCCAAGAATAAAAAAAGCATCCTCCTCAAAATGATCGGAAAGCTGAGCCGAGAGATGCGATTGAAGCCGTTTTGATAATGATTTTGCCATGCGAGAAAGTAGGGGGAAATTGAGTGAATATCGAATATTCAATATCGAACAAAGAATATTGAAGTGTTCTCTTTGGAATTAGATTCTTTTCGCTTTTGTAAGATAATCTTCCCCTGAGGCTCCGAAAATTCGGAGGGCTTTAGCCGGGTGGGTGTCTGCTACCAAGGTATCGAGATCATGGCAACAGACACCCTCCGTGTATTTTAGCGAACTAAAATTCTGCACATCCTTAAGGGAGGACTTTCTCTGTCTCTCTTTTCCTTCAGCTTTGCTGCGGAATACTCAACGTTAATGTTGTCTGACAGTACTAAATCCTGCCAATTTCTTTTATCTTCAGGCGCGCAAATTTTTAACTGAAAACATACTCACTGAATGTTTCCTGACAGAGATTGGATCTATGACCATGATGAACCACTCACCCGTTATTCTCTTGGACAAGAAGGCAAAAAACCGTTGGTTTGTTTTGGGGTGAATCCATCCACCGCCAAGCCCAATGATCTCGATCCAACCGTTGCTTCTGTTGCTCGATTTGCCCTGGATCACGGTTACGATGGTTGGCTGATGTTCAATCTCTACCCGCAGCGCGCCACCAATCCCGATAAAATGCACAAGCACTTTCAAAAGAAGATCCATGATAAAAATGTTGAGGCGATTGCGTCTTTAATGGATGGTATTTCCGCGGATATCTGGTGTGCTTGGGGAACACTGATCGAAAAGCGGGATTATCTCTCTCGCTGTTTGCGGGATATTTATGAAGTGATGGAGGGGCAAGATCACACTTTTTTCAAAAGAGGCCGAATCTCCAAAGCCGGTCACCCGCACCACCCATTGTATTTAAAGAAAACAGCCCCGCCTGAGCCTTTTGATATGGAAAGTTACATTGAGCTTATTTCTTAGTTTACTACAAAGCTACTTCCTACATTTTCCTCTCTCTCCCGAATGCTCGGGACAGCAGAGCTGAAATCGGCCTCTCTCCTAAGAGAGATAAGTTCTTAATGAAGTGATTTTTGTCTTGAGTAGAAATTGTAGTTAATGGATAGTACCTATGTCCCGCTGGAGAGACTGGAAGAACAGCTTGCTGTTGCTTCCGGGGAGGAGAGTAAGAAATCTAATCTGAATACTGCATTTAGATTCCCGCTTTCGCAGGAATGACTTTCAAACGGTATTCAAAATAGGACTCATTTACTACCCTTGTCCCCATCCTTCTAAATTTCCTTGTTGGATGTTCCATATTCGATGTTCTATTCCGTATCTTTGGCGTTCAACGAATTTTTGAATTGCAAACATCACACTCACATGTCGAATTTGGACAATCTGGATAAAATTGTATCGCTGGCGAAAGCGCGGGGCTTCATCTTTCAATCCTCAGAAATTTATGGCGGACTTAGTGCCGTCTATGATTACGGACCCCTCGGTGTAGAACTCAAACGAAATATCCGTGATGCCTGGTGGAAGGAGATGACCCGCCGCCACGATAACATTGTGGGTGTGGATGCAGCCATTTTCATGCACCCCAAAGTGTGGGAAGCTAGTGGTCACGTAGGTGGCTTCAACGATCCCATGATCGACGATAAGCAATCCAAAAAACGCTACCGCGCGGATATGATCATTGAGCAACATATCGAAAAGCTGCGAAATGACGACAAGCACGAAGAAGCGAATGCCATCCAGGAAAAACTGGATACCTGTGGTTCGCGAAAAAGCCTGACGGAAGACCTATACGAGATCATCATGGAGAATGAAATTCGCGCGCCGGAATCCGGAGCTTTTGACTGGACCGAAGTGCGACAATTCAACCTGATGTTTAAAACCCAATTTGGAGCAACTTCTTCCGAGGAAGATGGCGTGTATCTTCGTCCAGAGACCGCACAAGGGATTTTTGTGAACTATAAAAATGTGCTTGACACTGCTCGGGTAACGATTCCGTTTGGAATTGCCCAAACCGGAAAAGCCTTCCGAAATGAGGTTGTGGCCCGACAGTTTGTATTCCGTATGCGTGAGTTTGAGCAGATGGAAATGCAATATTTCGTGAAGCCCGGTACCGATGAAGATGAGTATGAAAAATGGCTGGAAAAACGACTCGCGTGGCATAAATTCATGGGCATTCGTGAAGAGAATTTACGAACTGCTCCTCACCCGGAAGACAAGCTTGCCCACTATGCACGTGCCGCCGCTGATATTCAGTACAAATATCCCATCGGTTGGCAGGAAGTGGAAGGCATTCACAACCGAACCGATTTTGACTTGAGTCAGCACGCCGAATTTTCCGGCAAGAAATTGGACTACTACGATCAGAAAAACCAGGAGCGCTTTGTGCCTTACGTGATCGAAACGTCTGTGGGATTAGACCGACTGACTTTGATGGTTCTTTGTGATGCCTATCGCGAAGAGGAAGTAGATGGCGATACCCGCACGGTGCTGAAAATGAATCCGAAATTAGCTCCAACACAAGTTGGCATCTTCCCGCTCATCAAAAAAGATAAGCTGCAGGATCTGGCGCATAAGATTGAGGCTGACCTGCGCGAAGAATTTTCAGTACTGTATGATGAATCCGGTTCCATCGGAAAACGCTATCGACGCCAGGATGAAGCCGGAACGCCGTTCTGCGTAACTGTGGATTTTGATGGGGTTGAATCAGAGGGCGAAGATACCGTAACGATCCGATATCGCGATGACATGAGTCAGGATCGCGTGCCGGTCTCCCGATTGGCGGAAGTCATACGGAATGGAATGAAAGACTGGAAACCGGAATAACCAGGTAAACTTTTGCTGTAAGGCGGACATTTAGTCCGCCTTTTTTATTTAAGAAAGTTCTTCAAGCAGCTCCCGGGCGCGTTTCAGGTTCCAGCGGTCGATGCTGTTCTCGGCATTCATTTTTACAACCTCCTTAAGGAGATATCGTGCTTTTTGTTCTTCTCCGGCTCTTTGATAGTGGCGGGCTAAATCTAGCTTGAACCTCAGAGACTGGGAAGGATCAAGTTCAATAGCTTTTTGAATACAGGCCTCGGCTTTTTCATTGCTTGCTCCTTCCGGTAACCCTTCTGAAAACAATCCGGCAGTAAACTTCTCAACGGAACCTACATTTGCTACTTTGCTATGCCACAGCCCTAATAAATGCCAAGCCGGGGCGTAATCAGGTAACAGTTTAACTGCCTTTTCCGCATGTTCTTTCACAACATGCGATTTTTTTAAGCGCTCATTTGTTCCTGAAATATCCGAAAGCCGGCCATTGGCTACTGCGTACACAAAATGAGACCTCCCACTATCGGGATATAATTCCAGGGTTCTTTCTGCGTATTTTAGTGATTTTTTATAATGACCTGACATTTCTTTATCAGAACCCAAACGGTAACCTATTCTGGCATAAAGTAAGCTGACATGCCATAGTGCTTCAAAGTTATCTTTATCTGATCCAAGTACTTGCAAATATGCATCGAGGGCTTTTTGCTCTTGTGAAGATGCGAAATATTGGGATGCGTCAGCAAGCAATTCATCTCGAGATGAACTTGTTTGGGCCCCGGCCGTAAATATTCCGGCGAAAAACTGAATAGCCACTACCAATAAAATCTTTTGTTCTCTCGGGATGATCATTTCAGGCTCTCATAATAAAATTGAACTCTCAAAAAACTTATTCTACATACATTAACGCACTTTTTTGACTTAAAGTAAATCACAAATGAAACAAGAGTTATTATCTGTAAATAATAGTTCTGTTTTTTCTGAGATTCTCTTTATATTTAAAGCCTTTTTCGGATAAGAAATTGAACGTATAAAATATCCTGATTCATGAAACGCACGTATCAACCAAGTAACAAAAAGCGCAAGAATAAGCACGGCTTTCGCGAGCGCATGTCTTCCAAGAATGGACGTAAAGCTTTGGCTCGCCGACGCAAGAAAGGCCGTCATAAGTTAACCGTTAGTGATGAGAGAAAAGGAGCTAAGTAATCTGACTGGCTCAGGTTCACATAGGTTTACCTTACCAAAATCTCACATTTTACGTGGCCGGCGAAATTTTGAGGAACTGTTTTCAAGTTCCTCTCTTATTTCAAATAAAGATGTAAATCTTCGCTTTGCCACCTATCCGCAAGCCAGCCGAAAACATCTTGTTGGCTTCATAGCTCCCAAAAAGACCGGAACCGCAGTTCAACGTAATCGCACCAAACGACTTTTGCGTGAGGCATACCGGCTCAATCAACACATCATCACTGAATTGCCTGAAATTGCTGACATAGGATTACACTATGCTTTTTTGGCAAAGCGCGCTAACCTTTCTTTTGACTCTATTCAACCTCAGGTTATTGAATTACTGACGGAATTACGTCAGCGCATTACTGCTAATCAATCACCCTCTTAAATCGCATACTTTTGGATAAGAATACCGCAACCGGATTTGTTTTAATCTTTTTATTGATGCTAGGATGGTTCTACTTCACCATGCCGAGCGAAGAAGAACTCGCACAACAACGCCGAGACCAAGCCATTCAGGATAGCCTCGAGCAAGTGGCCCAAAGTCAGCAGGATACCCTTCTAAATGAGCAACCCGAACAAGAACCTTCTTCTGATTCTCAGGTTCGAGAACAAACGATTCGCGAACAACGAGAGAATATCACTGAAGTACAGGGATTATTCAGTACAGGTACTGTTACGGAAGAGAAGCGTATAGAAGTAACTACTCCACTCTACACGGCTACATTTACCAATCGCGGAGCCGGCCCTGCTTCTTTTCTGCTGAATGAATACGACAAATGGGATGGAAGTCCTGTTCAGCTGATCGGTGATACAACCCGTTCCGCCTATAACATCGGGTTTTTATCGGTGGAGAACTACAATGTAGAGACGCAGAATATTCTGTTTGAGCAAATTACAAGTGGCTCATCTTTGAATCTTGCAGAAGGTGAGCAGCGTGAAATTCGATATGAATTAAGCCTGGAAGATGGTCGCCGGGTTGCCATAACGTATCTTCTGAGCGGAAGTAACTATGAGATTGATGTAGATATTCAATTCATAGGCCTTCAGGATTATATAGTTGGAGGAAATATTGACTTCGGCTGGACCTCCCCACTTCGATTTACAGAAAAGGATCATACGCAGGATGCATTGGCTACTGCAGCCTATGTGTATGCAGGCGGAGAACTTGAGCAGTTCAAGCTTGATGAAGCCGGACGGGATGAAATGACCATTAATGGCAGCATTGACTGGGCAGCTACCAAAACCAAGTTCTTTACTCAGCTCATTAAACCAACTACCGAGACCGATGCCGCCATTTTAACGGGTGAGGTAACCGGGTCCATCGACAATCAGAATACGGAACACCGTTACACTTCTTCATTGAGAACAAACCTGGATGACCAGGGAGCTTCTTCTTTCCGACTTTATGTGGGACCGATGAAATACCGCGAGATCGTTAAAGTTGATGAGCGCGCTTACGATATGGTAGATATTGGCTGGAGCTGGCTGAGATGGTTTTCCGAACCTTTTGTGCGGTGGCTGGTAATTCCATTTTTTGAATTTATGTCAGGATTTGCGGGCAACTTCGGAGTTATAATTATTGTATTTGCTTCGTTAGTGAAGCTGGTGCTGTCGCCGCTTACCTATAAAAGTTATAAAAGCATGGCTGCCATGGGTGAACTTCAGCCACAGATGAAAGAGATTCAGGAAAAGTATAAAGATGACCCCCAGAAGCAGCAAAAAGCAACCATGGACCTTTACCGAAAAAATAAGGTGAATCCATTAGGAGGTTGTTTGCCAAACTTACTGCAATTCCCAATATTGATCACACTTTGGCGCTATTTCCAGAATTCGATCCTGATCAGACAGGAAGAATTCCTTTGGGCAAATGATCTTTCCGCTCCGGACTACATCATCAATTTGCCTTTTGAGATCCCATTTTTAGGAGATCAGATAGCCGGTTTTGTATTATTGATGACTGCAGCCATGATCGTTCAAAGCCGACTTACCGGCGGAATGAGCGGAGGTGGGGGAACCAGTCCTATGGCCGGACAAATGAAGGTATTGCAGTATATTTTCCCGTTTATGCTGCTTTTTATCTTTAATAATTTTGCTGCAGGGCTAAGTTTGTATTACCTCGTCTTCAACGTACTTTCAATTATTCAGCAATTCTTTATCAAGCGTAGCATACACGGTGATAAAGAATCAAAACCTGCAAAAGCTTAAATTTCACGATTTGATGTTATGTGTTACATTTCCAAAAACACATAACATCAATTTATTTTGCTAAGTAAAGCTCTTGCACATTATCCGCAATTCAGGTACAGAGATGAAAAGAAGGTTCTATGGAACCCCATTCTTAAGAAAACCTTTGTCATTCGGCCTGAAGAAAGAGTAAGACTGGCTCTCGTTGATTACCTGATTCTCGAAGCAGGTGTTTCACGATCCCGGATTTCCTTCGAAAGCCCCGTAAAACTTGCAGGTGATAAATCCTCTTCCAGAACAGATATCATTTGCTATGATCAGGCATTCAAGCCTTTACTTTTAGTGGAATGCAAAGCTCCCGATATCCGCCTGGATGAGAAAACGGCCATACAAATAGCCCGCTACAATCAAAAAGTAGAAGCACCTTATCTGCTTATCAGCAATGGCATTTTAGATTTTTGGTATAGCCTCAAGAACGACAAAATTGAGGCGCTTTCAGAAATACCGGAACCTTTTTTCCCGGAAGAGAAAAGAAATTACCCGGCAGAATATTGGCAAGAGCGGATGTTTTTGGGATCAGCATTATCACCGGAGATCCGCCCATTTGTCATCGATCAGTGTAAGCTACTTTTTGGAAATCCTCATCAACCCACCAAGTTTTTGAACTTTGACGGATTTCACGAAGAATTCGCACTTAGCCATTACTACAGCATATTCGGGCAAAGTGATAACATCAAAATAGGTTTGAGCCTTTCTGCAAATCCTTTTGGAGGCACGAGATTAAACGGTGTCTTAAATGATAAAGGGGCAAATACAGCATTTTTCACATCCAGCCTGAACCTGATTGCCGAGAACCATCCGGCAAATACTGAAATTCATTCAGCAAAAGGTATACAGCAAGTAAATTTGCGCAATGAAGCCGGCCTTGATTTCTCGAATAATTTCAGCTCTGTTATTACTTCGTTAAAAGATCTGCTTTTACAATTTTCGTGATCTAAACAGGTCGATATTCGTTGGCTATTTTACTATTCTCTATGGCACCAAAAACATTCATTCCAATTGATCTTTAATCTCATGATGCATCATAACCACCGTAAAAAATTATTTTCACTTTTCGAAGAAAACCAAAGCGGAGCTGTATTTATCCAGGGTTCTGATATCCTTTATCGCAATGAGACAGACTATGAGTACCCCTTTCGGCAGGAATCGAATTTTTGGTATCTCACCGGTGTAAATGAACCGGATTGTGCACTGATCCTGGATTTGAAAACGGAGGAATATCACTTGTTCGTGCCCAAAAGAGATGCTCAGTATGCAGTATGGCATGGCTATGTGAAATCGCAGGAAGCCTGGCAACAGCAATACAAACCTGATCATTTGCACTACACCAACGAGATTTTAACGGTGATGAATGAGATCAAACCCGATAAAGTGTATTGTTTAAATGAGAAAGATGCAGAGCTTGTGGAAGATCTTGATCGTGGTTTTGAAGCAGATATTGAGACCCTTCAGGATGCGTTGACCTATTGCCGGGTCATCAAAACGGATGAAGAACTTGAGTACATGCGCAAAGCAGCAAGCATTAATAACCTTGCTCACACTGAGGTCATGAAGGCTATAAAACCCGGCATGTATGAATATGAGCTTAAAGCATTGTTTACCAAAATCCACTATGAAAACGGCCTTCAGCAGGATGCTTACAATGGTATTTTTGCCGGTGGTAAAAACAGCGCCATTCTTCATTATGTTGAAAATAACAGCAAGATAAAAGATGGAGAATTATTTCTTATTGATGCAGGACATGAATACCAGGGTTATGCCTCCGACATTACACGAACCTATCCCGCCAATGGTACATTTTCAGCCATTCAGGCTGGTGTTTATGACGCCGTACTTAATGCCCTGAATACCTCCATTGAACAAGTTCAGACCGGTGTTAAAATGGAAGATCTGCATATGAGTGCATCACGAACCATTATGGAAGGTTTAAAGGAGATTGGCCTGGTTAATGGCTCGGTTGACGACCTGATGGAAAACAACATCTTTGCCCTATTCTTTCCTCATGGATTGGGACATTTCCTCGGTCTTGACACCCACGATGTAGGCGGTTACCCCAAAGGGGTTGAGCGCATTGACAGACCCGGAATTAAATACCTTCGTGTTCGAAGAGATCTGCAGCCCGGTATGGTAATTACCATCGAGCCGGGGGTGTACTTTGTGCCCGCATTGCTGATTCCCGCATTAGAAGATGACACACAATCCAAGTTTTTAAATGCGGATAAGCTCACTCAGCTTTTTGAATTCGGAGGTGTGCGTATCGAGGATAATGTGATTGTAACGGAACAGGGATATGAAAACCTCACGGGTGTTCCCAAAGAGCGAGCTGATATCGAAAAAATCTTAGGACAGTAAATTTTGCTTTTCTGGTCAGCAGGTACTTATAGCCATATAAATTAAATATGGTTAGCTAAAATACTGCTCGAAAAGGTTTTTTACTTCATCTGCATTAGTGCTGTTCAGCGCTGCAGTAGAAAATTTCTCGAAATCACTTTTGCTATAAGATGTTAACAAATCACTGATCCCGGGAATTGAATGAGGCAACATACTTAGTTCATTGATACCCAAACCGATGAGAAAAGCAGCCCCCACAGGGTCACCGGCTAACTCGCCACATACGCTAAGCCCGACTTCCTCATGTTGGGCTCCATCATACACCATTTTGATCAGGTGAAGCACTGATGGATGATAATGCTGAAATAATTCGCAGATTCGTTCATTCCCCCGATCCACGGCTAATGTGTATTGTGTCAGATCGTTGGTTCCTACGCTCAGGAAGTCAACTTCTTTGGCAAAATTCCTGGTGGCTACAGCAACACTTGGCACTTCCACCATCAGTCCCAGTTTTATATCGTCATCAAAGGAACATCCTTCAGCAAGCATTTCTTTTTTAGCTTGATCAAGTTCCTTTTTGATAGACACCACTTCTCGCATTGTAGAAACCATAGGCACCAAAATTCTTACTCTTCCCGGGTATTTACCGGAAACCTTAAGAATAGCTTTCAGTTGATTATGCAGAAGTTGTTTTTCATCCAATAAAAGCCGGACTCCTCTCCATCCTAAAAAAGGGTTCGATTCTTTGTTCGCCCGAGTGACGCCTTTGTCCCCGCCAACATCAAATAGCCGAATGGTTACAATGCCTTCTGAGCCGGACAGGATATTTTCATAAAAAACTTCCTGCTCTTCCCGGCCTTTCCGAATACGGCTTCCGAAAAGAAGTCCTTCTGTCCTTAATAATCCGATACCCCGCGCAGAATACTCTTTTACTTTTGGAAGTTCTGCCTCAAACTCAATATTGGCCATTAACTGGAACGGGAAGCCATCTTTCGTCTCAAAAACATCTTTACAAATTTTGCTTAATCGTTTTTCCCGTTCTTTTTGCAACTTTTTATAGTGGGCTACAGTGCCGTCAACAGGATGAAGTGTAATGGCTCCGGCTGTGGAATCGATAATGAGTTTATCACCAGTCTTGATCTTTTTGGTTGCATGCTCTGCACTTACCACACTTGGTAAGCCCAAAGATTTTGCAATAATTGCTGCATGTGAAGTAGGACCGCCCCTTTCCATCACAAGGCCTGCAACGCCATGCTCGTGAAATGAAACCAGTTCTGTAGGACTCAGATCTTTAGCTACAACAACATCACCTTTTTTCACCGGGTGCTTATGGGTATGATTACATACGATTGCAACCAGACGATCCCGGATATCCTCCAGATCAACAATGCGCTGTTTGAATAGTTCTGAACCGCTTTCTTTAAGCCGCTCGATAAACTTGGAATAAGTTCTATAGATTGCATACTCAACACTTAGCAATTTCTCCTCAATGATCCCTGAAACATTTTTTTCGATCTCAGGATCCTTAATGATCTGTAGTTGAGCTTCGATAATTTCTTTTGAACCGGAATCATTCAGGTCCCCGGCCATGATCTCCAGCTCTCCAATTAAAGTTTTGTTCGCCTGTATAAATTTTTTCTTATGAACCTTAACTGCCTCTGTGGAGATCGAATTAGGCTCTACTTCGGCAGAGTGGGTATCTATCAATACCGCTGTACCCATACCAATGCCAGAACCTACACCTCGCCCGTGTATTTGCTCTTCGGTTATGTTGGCAGTTTTCATCATTTGGGATATTTATTCTTCTTCCATTCCAAATTTATTGTCAATAAGTTCAACAATTGCCTTCATTGCTTCCTCCTCATCGGGTCCATCTACTTCTAATTCCAATTCGGCTCCGTGTTCCGCCGCCAGCGTCATAACTCCTAAAATACTTTTACCGTTTACCCGATACCCGTAACTGTGAATGAAAAAATCTGACTTAAATTTNCCCGCCAGTTTTACGAGTTGTGCAGAAGGACGCGCGTGCAGTCCGGCTGAATTTTTTATGGTTACTTTCTTTTTTATCATATCTCTAAGTTAGTTTCCTAAAATGAACATAAAATCATCAATATGCCAAGTTTTGAACCTAATTTTTATGGATACCATTCTTGGCTCATTACCGGTTTCCCAAATAAAATGAGTTAAATCTTTCAACCAATCTTTCTTACATTTGGGCTCACCAAAATACGATTTCAAATTATGTCAGTAACTGAAAAAGACGTTAAATACATTGCAAATCTTGCCCGCCTTCAGCTTGATCAAGAGGAAGTAACTTCACTGGCCGGAGACATGAATAAAATTCTCGGGTATATGGAGCTTTTGGATGAACTTGATACCGACATTGTGGAACCTCTTGAGCACGTTATTGATCTGGAAAGCCGTCTCCGAAAGGATGAAGCAAAAGAACCGCTGTCTCACGAAGATGCGCTGAAAAATGCCCCGGATGCTGACAGCGATTATTTCCGTGTTCCAAAAGTGATCGAATAACCTCTCTCTCATGTCGAAACAACCTTCTACTGCCACCGGTGATTTTTTTACAAATATGCCCGATGCGCGTCAGCACCTTATTGCGCTCGCCATCTTATTTTTGATTCCTTTCTTTCTGTTTACCGCTACTACTATCGGAGGAAAGGAATTGCAACGGCACGATACCACCCAGTGGCGTGCAGCAGCGGAATCCGTTATTGAATACCGGGAAACCTACGACCGCGAACCGCTTTGGGTCACCAATATGTTTGGAGGAATGCCTGCTTTTGTGGTATCCGTGAAAACGGTAGTCCCACATATTGATCGAATTAAAGGAATATTTAGTAACATCTACCCTGCATTTCAATATTGGGTGCTCCTTTCCGGAGTTTACTTCTTGTTAGTGCTTATTGGCTTTCAATCACTTGTAAGTGTTTTCGGAAGTTTAATGTTTAGCCTTACCACCTACATTCCAATAATCATCATTGCGGGACATAACTCTAAGTTCGAATCGCTTGCCATAATACCCTGGCTGATTGCCGGATATTGGCTGATAAGCCATCACAAGAAAAAACTTTCCGGCTTTCTGTTATTCTCCGTTGCCCTAACCCTTGAACTTCGGGCCGGTCATCCCCAAATAACCTATTACTTTTATTACTTATTAGGCATACTTTGGGTTTTTGATGGATGGAAATCGTATCAGGAAAAGTCGATTAAAGATTGGGGAATTACTACCGCACTACTTATTTCCGGTACTATTTTGGGTGTTTTAGGATATGCCGAGAAACTTTTTGCAATGCAAGAGTATGCCTCCTACAGCCTGCGCGGAGGCTCTAATCTTAGTGGTACAACCGGACTAACTACCGACTATGCGTTTGCGTGGTCTCAGGGTATATGGGAAACCATCACATTAATCATACCCGGTTATTTCGGTGGCGCATCACCAGAATATTGGGGACCTAAATCATTTACATCCGGCCCGCATTACCTTGGGGCTTTAAGCCTGCCATTTATTTTGATAGCCTTACTTCGGGATCGACGGAGAATAGTTTATGCCTTTTTTACAGCCGGAACTCTGGGAATCTTTTTTGCTTGGGGAGAAAACTTCCGCCTTTTAAACGAGTTTGCATTCGATTATATCCCCTATTTCGACAAATTCAGAGCACCCGAGACCTGGTTAGTATTCACTGCCTTTTGCTATACCGTCGTTGCTGTTTTTGGGTTGAACTGGTTTGTGAATTTTATATCACAAAAGAACAAAGAGCTCAAGCAACTGTATTTGCCCATTGGGATCTCAGTAGGTGTGATTGTGCTGCTTTTCATTCAGGTCAATTCTGCTGATTTTACCCGTCCCGGTGAAGTTCAAAATATAGCCAATCAGATAGCACAGCAGAATCAGGTTCAGCCTACCAATCCCCAGGTTCAGCAACGTGCTCAAAGTTACGTAAACGCGCAATTGGTGCCGGCTCGGGAAGAGAAAGCCAAGTCAGATGTGTTACGTTTTGCCATTATTATCGTGATTGCTACGGGATTGATCTATCTAACCTTTACAGGAAAAATACCGGTGAGCGCCGGGTTATTCGGATTTATACTGATCGTAGCGGTGGACATGATCGCAGTTGATAAACGCTATATTCCTGAAGATTCCATCGTAAGCGGAAATGTCAATGCAGAAACGATCCTGGAATCTCAACGAAGAGATATCGACACCTGGATTCAGGAACATATTTCTGAAAACAGCACCTATCCGTACCGCGTTCTGCCTCTGTTACGAGATCCATACAGCAGCTCCACGCCTGCTTATTTTTATCCTGTTATTGGCGGATATTCGGCTTCCAAGCTGAGTGTGATCCAGGATGTAATGTATGGAAACGGACCTCTTAATATTCAAAGCCAGAATTTTAATCCTGAATTATTGAACCTGATGAATGTGAAGTATGTCACCTATTCTCAGCCGCTCCCACTTCCCGGATTTACACAGGTTTTCCGTGGTGAGCAAGGACTGGTATTTGAAAACCAAAATGTATTTCCAAAAGCCTTTTTTGTGGATTCTGTGATCACAACACAAGAACCTGCTCAGGCTTATAACTATTTAATGCCCGGGCAGCTTAATTTTGCAAACACAGCCGTTGTGGAAACTTCGGATCAGCTTGTAACTTCATCCGACACTACCTCAAATGTAGCGGTCACGGAGTATACCGGGCCGGAAATTACGCTTGAAGTCTCTCGCTCGGAACCGGGATTTTTAGTCCTCAGCGAAACTTACTACCCCGCCGGCTGGACGGCCACTTTAGACGGAGAAGAGATCCTGATCTATAAAACCAATTACTTCCAACGCGGGCTTCAAATTCCTGCTGGTGAGCATACCGTAAAACTTCATTTTATGCCTGAAACTTATAGAATTGGGGTAATATTAGCTTGGGGAGCGCTTATAGTTCAAGTACTTATATTTTTGTATTGGGGCTTTAGAAGATTCAGAAACAGAATGTCCGGTGACACATAAAAAAGTTCTTATCATCACTTATTACTGGCCACCCAGCGGTGGATCCGGGGTGCAACGCTGGGTTAAATTCGTAAAATACATGCGTTTATTTGGGTGGGAACCGATTATTTACACCCCATCTAATCCGGAACGGCCTGAGATTGATCACTCTTTAGAAAAAGATATTCCTAACGACATCCAAATTTTAAAACAGCCCATCTGGGAGCCATACAGCTTCTACAAAAAATTTGTTGGTCTAAAAAAGGATGAAAAACTCGGAGCCGGCTTAATGCAAACCGGGCAGGAATCTTCTTTTTTCAAGGAATTATCCGTTTGGATTCGAGGTAACTTTTTCATCCCGGACGCCCGTAAATTTTGGATACGTCCATCCATCAAATTCCTGAATCACTATTTGTCAGATCACAGCATTGATGCCATTGTTTCAACCGGGCCGCCACATTCTATGCACCTGATTGCAAAGAAAATAGCTGAAAGGTTTTCCATACCCTGGCTTGCTGATTTTCGTGATCCATGGACGAATATCGATTTTTTTGAAGATCTCAAACTAACTCCAATTGCCAGGCGAAAGCATCATCAATTAGAAAAATCGGTGTTAGATGCTTGTGATGAACTTGCGGTTGTAAGTCCTACTATGAAAGAAGAGTTTGAGGACATGACCGATACTCCCATTTGCATGATTCCAAATGGATATGACGCCGAGGATTTTGGTGATGAAAAATATACTCCCAATGAAAGGTTTATTCTTTCACATATTGGGATGATGTCCGCCTCCAGGAACCCAAAAGTACTTTGGGAAGCACTATCCGAGCTTTCCGATGAGTATTCTGAGTTTTCCAAAAAGTTCACCTTAAGGCTTATAGGAAAAGTGGACGGTGCCGTTCATAATGACATTCAAGCTTTTGGATTAGAACATTTGGTAGAAGTTGAAGATTATGTACCTCATGATGAAGTCGTAAACCTACAGCAACAATCAGAAGCTTTATTGCTGATTATAAATAACACCCCTAATGCCGCAATGATACTAACCGGCAAGTTATTTGAGTATATTGCAGCTAAACGCCCGATTATCTGCTTAAGTCCGGTTAAAGGAGATGTGAAATCGGTATTGGAGGAATCGCAGGCCGGTACTTTCATCTTATATTCCCAAAAAGACCGGCTTAAAGAAGAACTCTATTCACAGTTTAAAAATTGGCAAAATGGGGTTTCTTCATACCAAAGCACGGGCTCAAAAAAATACTCCCGTCAATATCTGACCGAACAAATTTGTACCGAATTAGATAAACTAACTTCCTGAGTTATGATCCTGACCATCGTTGGAGCACGCCCTCAATTCGTGAAAGCAGCCGTTGTTTCGAAAGCCTTTTCTGAAGCAGGAGTAGAAGAAGAAATAATTCACACCGGACAGCATTATGATTATGAGATGAGTACCGTTTTTTGGGAAGAACTTGGTTTGCCTACTCCCTCCGTAAATCTTGAAGTTGGATCAGGTTCTCATGGAAAGCAAACCGGGATCATGCTTCAAAAGCTTGAAGATTTCATTCTCGATCTTCCTGAAAAGCCCCAAGCGCTTTTAGTTTATGGTGATACAAATTCCACTTTGGCTGGAGCTATCGTGGCATCAAAATTACATATCCCTGTAGTCCATGTGGAAGCCGGTTTGCGTAGTTTTAACCGAAATATGCCAGAAGAAATTAACCGGATACTAACCGATCACGCTTCTGATTTTCTCTTTTGTTCATCGGAAGAAGGAGTTACCCAACTTGCTAAAGAAGGCATTACAAAACAGGTATATAATGTCGGGGATGTAATGTATGATGCATTACTTACTTTTTCAGAAATAGCAGATAAAAAGTTCAACCTTCAGGATATAATCCCTTTTGAGGCAGACAGCTATTACCTGGCAACCATTCACCGGCCTTCCAATACCGATAATGATGCCAACTTAACATCAATTCTGCAAGCTTTTGGTGAACTTTCAAAACCAGTGGTATGGCCGGTTCACCCGAGGAATAAAGAGAGATTGAAGACCGTGTCAATACCGAAAAACCTTCATCTTATTGATCCGGTTTCCTATTTCAAAATGATGGTTTTACTCAAAAATAGTTTTAAAGTGATTACCGATTCCGGTGGACTGCAGAAGGAAGCCTACTGGATGAAAAAACCTTGCATTACCGTGAGAGGGGAGACTGAGTGGAAGGAAACATTGCAGGGAAACTGGAATATCCTAACCGGCCCGAATCAGCAAAAGATTTTAAAAGCTTCTACAGATTCTCCCAATACAACATGGAAACCACTTTACGGGGAAGCAAACGCTACCAATAAAATAGCTAAGATTTTAAAAGCTACAGGTATTGTATAACGCCATTTAAAATAGAAATTCCTTTATTTATTGTTTTCATACCAAACCCCCTTAAACTTTTGTAAAGTTTAGCCATCAACAAGGTAAAATGCCCGGAAATCCAACCATTCTTTTTATCCATTTTGGGGAATCTTCTTTTGTAAAAGAAGATCTCCGAATTCTTGAATCTTTCGGGGAAGTTAGAGTTTTTCATTTTCAAGCATCTAAATCCGGTTTTTCTCTGCTGAAAAATTTCGTACAACAAGTTTTTTGGCTGCTCAATAACACGCCTGATGCTGATCTCATTTATTGCTGGTTTTCAGATTATCATTCTTTTCTTCCCACTGTTTTCTCCAAATGGCTTGGAATTCCATCCATCACGGTGTTAGGTGGTTTTGACTGCAATAAAATTGAATCGCTGAATTATGGTATTTTTTGCAGCAGTTGGCGAGCTCCTTTAGGAAAGTATGTTTTAAAAAACAGTTCTCTTCTTTTGCCCGTTGACAAAACTTTGATCAAAACTGACGCCATTGCTAAACATTGGGGAGAGTCTCACCCTAACGGAGTTACACAAAATATTCCCGGGTTTAATAAGAATAACTGGGAAGCTTTAGCAACCGGCTATGATCCAAAGGCATGGAAACCAGGCTCGCTTCAAAGAGAAAAAATAGTTAGTACCGTTGCATTATGCTCTAATCACCGGACTGCGCTCATTAAAGGGTGGGACCTCTTTATTGAAGCTTCAAAATTGCTGCCTGATTATACTTTCAAAATCGTAGGTGCAGATCCACAGCTTGTGCCCGAATTAAAAGAACGATACCAACCCGGGAAAAATCTCGAATTTTTACCCCCAATACCCAGGCAGGAGCTTGAAAACATCTACCGCCAAAGTTCAGTTTACGCTCAATTATCGCGCGCCGAAGGCCTTCCCAATGTATTATGCGAAGCCATGATGTGCGGGTGTGTACCTGTAGGCAGTGCCGTTTTTGGGATTCCACATGGAATTGGTAAAGCGGGGCTAATTGCAGAAAATCCTGATCCGGATAAAATCGCTGAATTGATAAGAGAAGCTCACCACAACGCAGAAGAACTAAGACCCAAAGCCCGACAAAGAATCATTGAAGAGTTTTCTTTGGAAAACAGGACAACCCGATTGCAAACCATCATTTCGGAAGCGGCTGAACTTTAACCGCTATAAATCAAACCATTCTTTGATTTTTCGTCCGGGAGGAGTTTTGGCTATAGCTCGCTTTACAATAGATTTTTTGTCGTTAAAATGAACACGTGCCTTTTCAAGTTGTAACAGCTTATTGTATTTATAGTCAGTATATGCGTTGAAGTCATCATAGGTTTTCAGAATTTTGACTACTTGCTTTCTTCTTTTCTCAAAATTCATTTGTTGACTCCATGAACCCGATGCATTTACCCGATACATACAAGTTATGTCATTAATGTATCCATAATTACCTTTTGTTCCTAAAAACAGCGATAGCGGCAGATCGCCAACCGGCGAATTAAATACCCACTCAGGAATTTCACTCACATATTTCTGACGAAAAAAAATGGTTGCCGTGATCATAAAATCACCTGCTTTTATGATCGCGTCTCGGAGATCATATTTCTTTCGGGAAACCGCATTTTTGGGTCTGTATATTTTTTTCCGGTCCGAATTTTCCTCAAAATAAAATTGAGCCGCTGTAAAACATACCGAGCAATCCGGGTGATTCTCTAAAAAATTATATTGCTTTTGAAGCTTTTGGGGATCAGTCCAATAATCATCTCCGTCTAATAAAGCGATGTATTTTCCGGTACAGTTTTCCAGGATATTCTGAAAGTTGTAGAGTCGTCCTCTTTTTTGGCGTTCTGTCCAATAAGCATCACCCTTTTCCCGCTGCAATATTTTTATGTGAATCTTCTCCGTACTCTCGTACTCTTTGATGATCTTCAGCGTGTCATCTGGCGAAAAATCATCTCCAATTACCACCTCAACGTTGAAATCCGTCTCCTGCATCATGACACCATCCATAGCCTGACGGATATAGTTTTCATGGTTATAGCACATCAAACGGATGCTAACGGCATATTCGCTTTTTGAATCACTCATAGCCAAATCTTTCTAATTGCTTTGATGCTATTTTGCCAAATCGTTGGATTTCATTTTCTGAAAGCTCATCAAGATAATTACCGATGTTAGTGGCATCAGGCTTTCTCAATGTTTTCTTTTTCCAGTCTAAGGTGGAAGAAGGTTCTTTCTGCTGTTGCTTCTCTACGTTATGGTACTGTATCATTTTCCCATCATAGGGCAAGTTCAGAAATCCGCATATCTTTGTTAACTCTTCTTCGGATGTTGAAATTAGATCTTCATATCGTACCCAGAATTTTTGATCTTCCGGAAGTTCTTCAAAAAAAGAATCCAATTTCCCAATATTGCCAATCCATTCTTTAGCAATAGCGCTTATTTCGGTTGGGAGCTTGGGCTTGTAAGGTGAATTGGTATTCAGTTTTTTTATTTCTTTGTAAGAACAAGCCACGTCTCTACCATCACGAATAATGGCAATAAATTTTGCTTTAGGATAGATGGATTCTATCAATTTAAGATGATCCAGATAGTAATTATTCTTATCACCTAAATACTTGGGATCTTTCTCTTGCTGGCGAGCATAACTTTCTACGACCAAACAGCACAATTCCGCATAAGATGAAGGTTGTCGATCAAGAATTGAAGCCTTTATATCTTCATAATCCAATTCCCAGTTTTCTATCTTTCTCGAAGTGGATAGGTTATGGGTAAACTCTTTTACTTTAGATACATTTTTTGAGTCTTTCTCAGACCACTTTCCATATTTTGAATACCACCATTGGATGAATCCACATTCGGGAGGTATGCAAATTTCTGGATGATTTGTGAGCATTAGTCGCAAAAGCGTTGTGCCGGATCTTGGGTTTCCCAGAATAAAAATCATACGTTCAGACATTCCGTAAAGTCTTTTTGATAGTCTCTATTACCAATTCCTGTTCTTCTTTTTTTAACTGATGGTATAGCGGAAGGCATAACACACGAGCTGAAACCGACTCAGAAATAGGCATTTCACCGGAAACGTAATCCAGATTGTTTAATGAGGGATAAAAATATCTTCTGGCGTAAATATGCTTTTTTTCTAACTCTGTTTTAACGCGATTCATTGTTGCCTCACTTTCAAATACAGCTGAAAAGTAGGCAAAATTGAATCCATCCCGATCTGTAAGTTTGAGCATTTGAATAGATTCAGGCTTCAGTTCTTTCTCATATCGCTGATATTGATGCTTTCTGCGCTGAAGAAGATCATCTACATACTTCAAGTTCACCAATCCCATGGCTGCATGAAATTCTGAGTTTTTGCCATTAACACCCAACCCATTGAAATTACCGGGGCCATCATGACCAAAGTTTCGCATAAAATACATGCGCTCCATCAAGTTCTGGTTTTCAGAAAAAACTGCCCCTCCTTCTATAGTTTGAAATATTTTTGTGGCATGAAAACTACAGGTGCTAATGTCTCCCCATTCGAATACTGAACTACCTTTATAAGTGGTACCGAAACAGTGAGCGGCATCATAAATAACTTTGAGTTGATGCTTATCCGCGATTTCTTTTATGGCCTCTACATCGCATGGATTCCCAAATACGTGAGTTGCCAGAATAGCGGATGTATTTTCTGTGATAGCCGGTTCAATTTTATTGGGATCCAGGTTCAGCGTTTCAGAGTCGATATCAACAAAAACAGGGGTGCAACCTTCCCAAACAATGCTGGATGTTGTAGCTACATAACTGAATGGGGTAGTAATGATTTCCCCTGAAATACCCAATGCTTTTATGGCAAATTGGAGAGCAATGGTTCCATTTCCAACCAATAACAAATTTCTGAACCCAAGGTAGTTTTTTAACTGTTCCTCCAGATCCTGAACCAATGGTCCGTTATTTGTTATCCATTCCCTGCTCCAAATCCCTTCCAGAAACTTTTCATATTCCTCTTGTGGCGGCAAAAATGGTTTAGTGACTGGGATCATTTTTTATATTTTTATTTTGTTAAATATTGGAAACTTGGGTCTGAGAATATAAACCATATCCTTAAAGGGTTGTGCTTTCATCCAATAACAAGTAGCGGTATAAATAATGACTCCTGTTATTATTGATACTATGAGCCGAACATACTCAAAATCGAATCCAATTAAGTTGATCCCAAGCACTGCTATCGCCATCGGAATGCTGAACCTAACGATGGGAAAAACATCCATAAACTGTTCCATTTTTTTGTAATTCATCAATTTTGAGGTGTACATCATATTTAAGTAAAGCGCCAGGTAGGAACTCACTACTTGTGCTATGATTAATCCCCAAAATCCCCATAAAAGACCAATTACGATTGCTATGGTAACCCCAGTTTTTTTAAGAATCTGTAATTTTAAAATAAGATCCGTTCTTCCTAAAACTTTCAAAATATTCAGGTTTATTACGTGCATGTGATAGATTAGCCCAACCAATGAAAGTAATTGAAGAATTGGGGCAGTTTTAACCCACTTCTCTCCTATCAAGGTTATTACTAAAGGTTCAGCAACTATCATTAACCCAATCATAGCTGGAAAGATCATTAGAGATATAACTCCTAAGATTTTTTTATATCCATCCTTTAATCGATCGGGATTCCCTTTTACCTTAGAAAGTGCGGGGTAAGTAACCCTCACTAATATACCAACCAGGTTTTCAGTTACTACATTTCTGAAGTTCTCCGCCTGCACATAAAACCCAAGCAGGGATGTATTGTAAATCCTCCCAATAATCACTTTGTATATCTCCTTGAAAAAAACATCCATAAGTCCCGAAAGCATCAGCTTCGAACCAAAGCCATACAGCCTGTTAAATGAATCTTTGCTGAAGAACTTATTTGGAAGCCACGGATTCAGTCCCCAAAAAAGAAAGGAAGTAGTGAAAGCCATCAACACATATTGCGTGGCTAAAGCCCAAACACCAAAACCATAGAAAGCCAACGTAATGGCGCTTCCGCTGCTGAGAAAAGTTGATATCAGGTTAATAATAGCTTGTGTTCTGAAATTTATTTTCTGAGAATATAAAGCCCGCTGCACAATCGTAATGGAGAAGAATATTGGAGTCAAAGCCATGAACCTGGTCATTTCAAGCAACACCGGCTCATCAAAAAACCTACTTATAGCAGGAGCTCCCATCCAAAGAACAATAAATAATATCAATGCAGTAATTAGATTTATAAAAAAAGTTGTGGACTTATCGTCCTCACTGATTTCATCTTCTCTAATCAAAGCCTGACTAAACCCGCTATCAATTAAAATATTGGCTACTGAAAAGAAAATGGCCACCATCGCCACTACACCAAAATCTTCAGGCACGAGTATCCTGGCTAAAATGATGGTGCTTAATACATTTAATACTCGTCCGCCAAATTTTTCAACGGTAGCCCAAAGAACCCCGCCTAAAGCTTGTTGCGATAATGACATTTATGAAAGGCTAAGTAATTTCTGCATATCGTAAAACGTAAAGCTAAATTAGTTGACTGGCTTTATTTAATGGTTCAATTTTAACATTGTCAAGGTAGTTATTGTAAAGAAATTCATCCACACGAACCTTATCTTCTTTGTGGATAAATTTTAAGGCAAAAAATAAAACATGGCTAAACCCAAATACACTTCGCACGTTGGAATGGTTGACATTCTCCCTGATGAATCTCCAAAATGGAGGGCATTGGAAACCATCATTCATGAAGAGGCTGCTAAGTTCAATTTTGAAGAGATCCGTACCCCTATTATGGAGCAAACGGAACTGATAGTGCGAGGTATTGGTCAGCTGACGGATATTGTTTCGAAGGAGATCTTTGCTTTTGAAAAAGGCGATAGTCATTATGTATTGCGGCCGGAGTTAACGGCACCCGTGGTTCGTGCTTTTGTTGAGCACCACCTGGAGCAGCGGGGCGGTTCGCAAAAGTTATATTACATAGGGCCCATGTTTCGGGCAGAGAAGCCGCAAAAAGGACGTCAGCGTCAGTTTCATCAGTTTGGGGCAGAAGTAATTGGAAGTGACGACCCGGTTGCAGATGTAGAGATCATTGCTTTAATGATCCGTATATACCAGCGGGTTGGGATCAACAATTTTGAACTGAAATTGAATTCTGTGGGCGACCCTGAGAGCCGGGAAACCTACAAAGAAGCATTACGAAGTTATTTAAAGCCGAACTTGGATAAAATGAGTGAGCTTTCCCAAAAGCGCTTTGAGAAAAATCCTATGCGCATTTTGGATTCCAAGGAACCTGAAGATCAACAGTTTATCGAAAGTGCACCGGTAATCCAGGACTATTTGAATGAAGATTCCACCGAGCATTTTGAAAAAGTGCAACAGTATTTGGATCAGCTTGGAATCAATTACACGATCGATCCACATCTCGTTCGCGGAATGGATTATTATACCCGAACGGCATTTGAGCTTATTTCACCTGATCTGGGTTCACAGGATGCCCTGGCCGGTGGCGGTCGTTATGATCTGCTGGTGGAGGAAATTGGCGGTCAGCCCACGCCTGCTGTTGGATTTGCAGCCGGAATGGAGCGGTTGCTCATTGCCTGCGAAGAATTAGACATCTCGCTTGCTGAAGAGAAAACGGTAGACGTATATTTCGTCACCCTTGGCGATGCTGCACGCACCTGGGCGCTCACCCATTTACCCAAAGCCCGCGAAGCCGGACTTTCCGCCACCATGGATTACAAAGGCCGGTCCATGAAAGCGCAGATGAAAGATGCCGATCGTGAAAATGCACTTTATACGGTTATCATAGGGGATAATGAGCTTAATGAAGGTAAATTCACCTTGCGAAATATGAAGGAAAGTGAGGAGAACTCGCTGACTTTTGAGGAGATCTTGGAGAAGCTTGGATAAATCCCTGTTCCAAGATAGAGTGTTTGGAACAATTTGACGCTCTGCATTCGTCGAACCACTTCTTGTTGAGTTGTTATACGGCCTGATTGTTGGAAAGAAAAAGCTCGTGACAGCTACATTCCCTTTCAGTGGTCGGACGAGTTCCTGCTTGTTTTAAAAAGAAAAGAATTCGTCCGGCGAGTGAACCCACTCGAATATCTGACAGGCCCAAATATTGTACTAACTACAAATTTTCTCCAACGACCCCCATCTCGTCTGACGATTGAACGCCAGTCAAGTTATTTCTACAACCTCGAAAACTTGATTACCACTTTCAATTCTTCGGACCACTTATTGTTTAGTTCCAAAATCTGAATGCAAAAAAGAGTTAGCTGTTACATATGGCTTCACCTCTCAATGGGTGGATGAAATTTTGCCAAGATTGTTTGTTACCCTTTCAATAGATGCTAACCTGTTATCCTTTTAGCATTTTTTTTAGTTCGTTGATGTCTTCCACTTCTCCAATAATTGACAATTCATCTCCTTCCTGAAGTACGGTAATGCCATGTGGGATCTTGATCTCCCCTTTGCGACGTATAATGGTGATGAGGCTTTGTCCCGGGAAGGAAATCTCCTTGATCATCTTACCGATATATTGCTGCGTGCTGTCATCAGGATTAAGAGTTATCTTGATAAATCTTTCATCGCGAAGTAAGATTTCCTTTATCTCCTCTTCATTTTCAGCAACTATCCAGCGTTGCAGAAAGTTTTTACTGCCCACCATTTCAGCAATATGAGCCAGGATACGTAAATGTTGCCCGGTTTTTGCTTCTGAACTAACAAAGAATATGATGGAATGAAGTTTATTCCCCCCTTTCTCCCGGCTTGCTCTGTTATTGATCTTCTCTTTGCTATATCCATCCCTAATGCGCACCAACACCAATTCAGGTGAAATCTCTTCTTTTAGCCTGGCGTGGTTCAGGGCGACCCCATCTGCAATTTGGATGGCTGTATTTTCTTCAGAGGTTAAAAATAGTTTTTCGAGTTCAGCTATGGTAATGTTTAACTTCTCGGCCAAGCATTCTGCTGATTCCTTAAAGATTGTATCATAATTGGTGTCTGAATCAAATTCTAATACATTGGCACGGGACACCATTTCTTCGTAAGGATCTTCTTGACGTAGTCCCTTTTCCCTGAGGATCCCTCTCATCTCACTTTCAAGGCCCTGATCTTTATTTTCTCCAAGACGAGCATGTACGTGAAAGATCGCCCCCTGGCGTTCTACTTTTTCCTGAGCATAATATTTATACCAAACGATAGCCGCTACTGAAACAGCCAGCGTAAATAAGATAGAGAGAATCCCCATCTCAAAGATGAGAATAATAGACAGGATCATTCCTGCAATTTGCACCCAGGGATACCATGGAGATTTAAAACCGGGGTCATATTCTGCAATACGACTTTCCCGCATTACAATCACAGCCAGGTTCAACAATCCAAAGAGCAGCAACTGAAAAGCACTTGCTAACTTTGCCACTTCAGATACATTAAAAGCTAATAAGAAGAAAAGCATCAATACCACGGTAGCGATCACAGACCAGTGTGGCGTACCCAACCTACCAATATTTGCGAACTTGTTGTTGATCAGCTTATCGCGTGCCATTGCCATTGGATATCTTGAAGCCGACATAATACCCGCGTTTCCGGTTGATGCAAACGCAGCTACTGCAGCAATCACTACCAGGATCAACCCTCCCGGTTCAGGAAGCCAATCCAAGAATACTTCTCCGGCTGTTGCAACAGGGGTCAGGTCCTCTCGAAAAGCTTGAGGGTCCAGCAGGGCAACCATGATGTAAACACCAACCACATATACAACCACCGCTGTACTGATAGCCAGGAACATACCAAGCGGGATATTCCGATCCGGGTCTTTTACCTCTTCGGCGATGCTTGCCACTTTGGTGAGACCGGCGTACGAAACGAAGACCATTCCCACCGTAGCAAAAAATCCAAAAATACCGTCTGTGAAGAACGGGGTAAATTGTTTTTCCGTAATATCCACAATGTCTAAAGAAAATACTTCGACCACACCCTGTACTATGTAAAAGAACATGATGGTTACCAAAGCAGCTACAAGTACCTTTTGTAGCAAGGTAGTTTCCTTGGCACCCACGATATTCAAAACTCCAAACACGATGGTAAGTGACACCGCTACGTACAGAATGTCCACTTCATAAAAAATAGCGATATAGGCTCCCATACCAATCAGGGCAAATGCACTTTTCAAGACGAGTGCTAACCAAGAACCAAAACCGCCAATGGTCCCAAACATGGGGCCCAGGCTTCGGTCAATGATATAATACGTTCCGCCCGACCGTGGTAATGCCGTTGCCAACTCCGCAACACTGAACATGGTAGGAAGTACAATAATGCCCGAAACCAAATAGGCTAAAACAACGGAAGGGCCGGTTTCGGCTGCTGCCAATCCCGGTAATAAAAAGAATCCGGAGCTGAACATAGCACCTGTTGCAATGGCGTATACATCCGAAAGCCCTAATTCTTTTGCTAATTTTTTATGCTTCATAATCTATGATAATAACTGCTAAATAAATATCTGAGGTTTTTGAACCGTAACTCGCAGTAGGTAATTATTAATATCTAAAATTCGTCCAATGCGTCTTTTTCTTCTTGATCGGCATCATCCGAAGAATGAAAAGACCTCCACAATCGAGCTCCCATCCGAATGGCGTAACCGATAATCACCAGTCCGATCAAGCCCTGCAGCTTTATACTTAAAACAGGATGAAGATCAAAGGTCTCAATGATCAAGAATTCTATGAGTGCAGAGATTCCAAGAATTGCAAAAAGCCAGATCAGCTCCTTTAATAAAACTTTTAATGCACTTTTATTCATTGAATTACGATCGGGTTAAGATTCAATAATAACATAACCGGAGGTAAAATCCATAATGTTTTGACTTAAGCTTAATCTTAAGTATTTATCAATGTTATTGAGGTTCAAATGGTTTCTTGTTACACACTTTGGTTATCTTCAGTTCCATAAATTTAAATTTATATGTATTAAATCGCTTTGCGGTACTCCTGAATTCCTTATGACAGAAAGTATTTTAATTGGTATTACTAGTGTAATTTTTTTTGGTGTAGGCGCTCAATGGCTGGGCTGGAAACTGAAGTTACCGGCCATTCTTCTCTTGTTGCTATCCGGCCTCTTGGCCGGCCCTGTTTTAGGTCTGGTTAAACCCGATGTATTGATGGGGAACCTTTTAACTCCCTTTATCAACGTTTCGGTAGCAATCATTTTATTTGAGGGCGGCTTAAGTTTAAAGTTTTCGGAGCTCAGAAATATAGGAGGAGCTATTGGCAACCTCGTTAGCATCGGGGCTTTGTTAACCTGGGTTTTGACTTCCATTTCAGGATACTTTTTATTTGGATTTGGATGGGAGTTAGCGGTTTTATTAGGAGCTATTCTTATTGTAACCGGACCAACCGTCATTGTCCCTTTATTAAGACAAGTGCGTCCTTCCGGTCAGGTTGGATCTATTTTAAAATGGGAAGGCATTGTAATAGACCCCATCGGTGCTATGATCGCCGTATTGGTTTTTGAGGTTATCCTGGCCAGTGGTTTTTCGGAAGCCACCAGCCTCGCTTTCATGAGTATTTTCAAAACCATTCTTTTTGGTTCTGCTTTGGGACTGGCGGGTGCCGGAATTTTGTACCTTTTATTGAAGAAGCATCTTTTACCGGATTTCCTTCAAAATCCCGTAAGTCTGATGATCGTAGTTCTGATCTTTACCATATCTGACATTTTTCAGCATGAATCGGGACTCTGGGCTACTACGTTGATGGGAGTTGTGCTGGCAAACCAGAAAGCTGCCAAGATCCATCATATTGTAGAATTCAAGGAAAACATCAGGCTATTGCTCCTTTCTGCTCTCTTCATCTTACTTGCAGCAAGGGTAGAACTCACAAATCTTCTGGGCAACCTGAATTTGAATATGCTGGCCTTTCTTACCATTTTGATCGTTGTGATCAGGCCTGCGGCGGTTTACCTATCTACCATTTTCTCACCGCTCAGCTGGAAGGAAAAATTGTTTCTATGCTGGATGGCCCCAAGAGGAGTTGTAGCAGCTTCCATATCATCTATTTTTGCTATTTCATTGATGCAAAACGGATTCTCAGAAGCTAATCAACTTATCTCAATTGTATTTATCACCATCATCAGCACTGTGGCCATATATGGATTAACAGCCCCATGGGTAGCAAGAAAACTGGGCGTTGCCAAACCGGTACCGCGAGGGTTTTTGATCATAGGTGCCCATAACTGGGCTATAGATTTAGCCACCGAAATCGAAAAACACGGTGGCAAAACCCTTATTGCAGATTCCAACTGGAAAAATATCAGTAATGCTAAATCACATGGTCTTAACACCTATTATGGTAACGTGTTATCTGAATTTGCCCTCGATCATTTAAACTTAGACGGTATTGGTAAACTTATTTCCGTCACCCCTAACGATGAAGTAAATGCTCTTACCGCTATACGGTTTTCAGAACTCTTCGGCCGTTCAAGAGTGTACCAACTTTCGCCAAGCGTTAAAAAGAAATCTGATGATAACGAAGACGGGATTATACAGGCAGGACGTATCTTATTCCAAAAAAATGCCAATTTTGAGTTTTTCACACAACAGTACCAGAGTGGCAAGGTCATTAAATCGACACAGCTCACTGATGCTTTTACCTTTCAGGATTTCAAAGAAACACATGGCAACGATGCGATTCCACTGTTTATCGTAACAAACGACAAATCCATTCAGCCATTTACAACAGATAATCCTCCGGTTCCTCAGCCAGGAAATATTTTGATCTCTTTAACTAATCCTGAAGTTGACACGCAAAGAAAACCTGAGAAAACAACTCAGGAAAAACTCGAGATTGAATAAGAAAATATATGTAATAGAGATTCTATCCTTTGGAGATCCTCAAACTAAGTATTAAAAACTACCACGGCACATTTTGCGTCCTCAAGCATATTTTCGACTCTTGGGCCCAAATATAACCGATGTGAACCCGGGCGAATATTGGTACCCAGTATCATCAGGTCAATATCATTCCTTCTTGCAAAATCATTCACTACAACTTCAACTTCTTCTCCACTTTCTACAACCGCTTCGGTATTAACATTGTAAGCATTACCTCGTTCTTTAAGCTCGCCAACTAACTCTTTAGCGATCTCTGCTTTACTTACACCAAGTTCTCCGGATAAACGATAGGGTCTTTCAGAACGACTTTCGGCTTCCATCACATTCATTCCTGTAACCTCACAAGATTGATTATTCCGTGCCAATGCAAAGGCTAGTTCCGCTGCATTATTTGATGCGGCCGTGCCATTGGTTGGAACCAAAATACGCTTCGGATTCCATGTCTCCTGATCATCATAAGGCTGAACGATCATTACGGGACAAGGAGCCACGCGCACCATATAGTCAATAAAAGAGCTGAATAAATGCCTTCGGCCCGGTTCTTTTTCTGTAGCTCCCAAAACCAGCAGGTCATAATCTTTTTCTACTTCTTCAAGGATAGCTTTATCAGGTTGTACATCCGCAACTACTTTTTTAGTTACTTCAATGCCTTCAAACATTTTTCCCAATTCATCAAGATATTTTTCACATTCCTGCTTATTGCCTTTTTGTGCCACGGTCATCAAGGTAACCGATAGATCATTTTGTTGTCCCAATCGGGCAAGGATCTGCGACTCGAGGGATTGCGTGGACCGTTTATCGGGTGCTGTTTCGCGCCGGCGTACCGGTAAAAGCACCCTGTGAATGCCAGCCACAATGCTCCCGGCTTCCATTTCTTCTTTTTTGAGCCGCTCTTCTTCTTCAGCTCCCATCTCTACTTTACTGAGTACCCATTTCAAAGCAGAAGGTGCCATCAACGAGGTCGCCATGGCCATCACCACAATGATGGAGAACATATCCTGGGAGAGAATTCCAAGCCGCAACCCGATGGTAGCAATAATGATCTCCATTGCTCCACGAGCATTCAACCCGGCTCCAAAACTCAACGAAGTCCAATGATCTTTCTTCCCAATAAACCTTGCACCCATGTAGGTTCCTACAATCTTTCCAACTGTGGCAATCAGTATTACAATGCCTGTGATAATCAGAAGCCGGGGCTCAAATAAGTTGATCACGTTTACTTTTAAACCCGCAACCGCAAAAAATATGGGCGCAAAAATTCCAAGAGCAATACTTTCCAATTTATGGTGAACTTCATCGGGAAGACGGGGCATCATCCCGAATAAGATCCCCATAACAAACGCTCCTAAAACAGCTTCCAGGTTTAATGCCTGAGTGATCGCACCCCATAAGAACGTCAGCACTACAACCAATGTCAGCAACCGATCAGCGCTTTTGACCTGATCTTGTACATAAGCCAATAGCTTTTTCACCATCCAGCGGCCAACGGTAAAACTCACCAGCATAAATGCAAGAACACTACCCACGATCTGTAAAACACTTCCTGCCGTTACCGATTCTCCACTTGCAATACCGGCTACAATAGAAAGCAGGATCCAGCCAATAGTATCGTCACTCATACCTGCTGCAATAATGGTTTGACCAACATCGCGCCGCATTAAATTGAGATCCATGAGTACTTTTGCGATCACCGGGATCGCCGAAATGGAAAGGGCGGTTGCTACAAACAGAGAAAACACCAACCGCTCCCCGGTGTCGGCTAATAAGAAATCCGGCAAATTTTGTCCCAGTACAAACCCGGTTGCAAAAGTAACGATTATTCCTCCACCGGATACGCCCATTGCTGTCCGGGCATGCCTTTTGATAAGCCGAATATCGGTTTCAAGACCGGTTATAAGTAAAAGAAACATTGCTCCGATTAAACTCACTACTTCCAGCAAGTAGCCTTGGGTTGCTGTTTGAGGAATGATCCATTCACCAACACCGGGGAAAAATCCGGCAATCAGGGAAGGCCCTAAAATAATACCGGCCAGGATCTCTCCAACTACTGAAGGTTGATTAAGCCTTTGAGCTATTTCGCCCATAGTGCGGGCAACTAATAATAAAATGGCTACTTGTATGACTAACACTAATACATCGTGATGAGGCGCTGCGCTAAAAACGTCCATAGGATATACCAATGGTTTAAATGGTTAATGAGGATACTCTTTCAGAATAAGTCTTCCTGTAAAGAGCGATTAAAGAGTTGTTTTAAATTCTGCTTTTTATACCCGCTGACTTCGATATTCATCAAATACCGTTCGCAGGATCTCGGTTGCAGTTGGAGGATTGAACACAATGGCATCCGCACCGGCTTTTATGGTCTCCCGGATAGATGAATCATGAGGTCCTCCACTGGCCATGATCTTCATTTCGGGAAATCGATCCCGAATCTCAGCTACTGTATCAACGGTTATCTCCCCGGTGGAAATATTAAAGATATCCACCCCGGCGTCCAACAAATCCTGAATAGGTTCCGCGTCAAACATGACGGTATATATTAAAGTACCATCAATTTCAGCCCGAATATTTTTAATGATCTCCGGAGCTGTCGGTTTGGTGATCACAACGCCTGCCGCCCCTACATCAAAAGCTCCCTTTGCGAGCTTAATAGTTTGTTCTTTACGGAGAAGGCCGCCACCTATATCGCAAAACACCGGTTTTGAAGCGAAATCCACGATCACTTTATCCAATTCATTCGATTTGTTGAATGGATTTACGGTCATGATAGAATCCGCTTCCAGATTTTGGATGTATGCAAGGTCGGTGCTCAAGAGAATGGAATGTACCAAATGGTTCCCAACCTGTATGCCGGGACTTTCTGCAATCACATCAGGAATGTGAAATTTATTGGCAGAAAGTAGGAAATCCTGCTGTTTTAAATTCATGTGCGTTTCTCGGTATTAATTTAGTTAACAGATGTGAAGACCGCTCACGCACAAGGCACGCTCAATCTTCTATCAATGCCTGCGAAGTTAGCTGTCGGGCTGGAGCTGATAGATGCTCTTTCCGTCTGGAATTCGCCCCATATTCGGGTCCTCCGCTCTTGATGATGCAAGATTAGGCTGATTGTTTAAACTGACAACTATGATACCGGCTTTTTAGTTTTTGGGCAAACGTAAAATGTTATGATTTTTCAATCTTTGGATAATTGATATCCGGAATAACTTTTTATACCCCCTTTTTCCTGTCTCATAAGGGGATAGAGTTTATTGATTTCAAAGCCACTTTTCTTTTTCACAATAATTATCCCGGACGATTTTTTGAGCTGAATTGCATTGTTTATTCTCTTTTGTCCGCATCTCTTATTTCAAAGCAACGAGGTCTGTTTTTTTCTTATCTTTGTTGCGCTCAAAACTCACTCATTCATTTTAAATCCAGATTTTGATGTTTCCATCACAAGTCACTGAATTTTTCAAATCCCAAAAAACGCCTTTCTATTATTACGACCTTGATGTGTTAAACACCACGCTTGATGAGATCAAAAAGCACGGCCTTTCTAAAGGTTATCATGTACATTTTGCATTGAAAGCCAATAATCAACTCAAAATATTAGAGATAATCAGAGAGGCTGGATTAGGAGCCGATTGTGTGAGCGGAGGCGAAGTTCAGCGGGCCATTGATGCTGGATTTTCTGCGGATGAGATCGCTTTTGCAGGCGTTGGAAAAAGTGATGAAGAAATTGAGCTTGGTTTAAATCATAACATTTTTTGCTTCAATTGTGAATCTCCCCAGGAGCTGGAAGTATTGAATGAACTGGCGGGAAAGCAGGGAAAGACAGCGAAGATCGCCCTTCGGCTCAACCCCAACGTAGAAGCCGATACCCATAAATATATTACCACCGGACTGAATGAGAATAAATTTGGCATCAATGCATCGGACCTGGATGCTGTATTGGAGCAATTGCCAGAATTAGAGCATCTGAAACTTATCGGGATTCACTTTCATATCGGTTCGCAGATCCAAAAATTTACGCCGTTTGAAGAACTCTGTAAAAAAGCGAATGCGCTGAATGATCACATTGAAGAGCAGGGTTTTGAACTTTCTGTGATCAACGTTGGCGGGGGATTTGGAATTAATTACGAGCATCCGAACGATAATTCTGTGCCCGATTTCGAGCGTTTCTTTGGTTTGTTTGATAAACATATCCGGCTTAAAGACCACCAGCAACTGCATTTTGAATTGGGGCGATCTGTCGTAGGGCAATGTGGAAGCCTCATCACCAAAGTGCTGTACACCAAATATGGACAGACCAAAAATTTTGCCATCGTAGATGCCGGCATGACCGAGCTCATCCGTCCGGCTCTGTACCAAGCCGCCCACCGCATTGATGTGTTGACGAGCACAAAACCGGAAGAAAAATACGATGTGGTCGGCCCTATTTGCGAAAGCTCAGATACCTTCCGGAAAGATATTTCCATCCCAAAAGTAGAGCGGGGAGATTTAGTGGCAATCCGCAGCGCCGGGGCATATGGAGAGGTAATGCGTAGCGCTTATAATCTTCGTGAAGCCAATCCTTCCATTTATTCTGACGAAATCTAAATTCCGAAAAAAGCTCTCATCTTTTCACCCAAAGTCGATTGATCCTTTTCTGTAAGTCGAGCAATTTTTTTGATGATCAGGCTTTTTTGAATTGTAGCAAATTTCATTCGTATCATTGAAGGTTTAGGCAATCCTGCTTCTTTCCATTCTGATAATTTGTAATCGCCGACTTTGGGTTTTGCTTTCAAATTGCTGGTCACAAACATGACCAAAACATCTGGCCCTGAATTATATTTTTTTGGAGAAAGGATTAGTGCGGGTCTCTTCTTCGTAGTTTGTAAATTGGTGAATGGAAAAGGGAGTAAGACAATATCCCAGCGATCATAGGTCATTATAGACCTCATCTTCTTCATTATCCCACTCAGAAAAAGAAGGCTCGCTGACTTTCATGATTTCGGCCAGATCATGCTCCTCGCCAAGTCGATCCATTGCTTCATTTACGTACTCATCGATCAGCTCAGCAACCAATCCACTCATTGACTTTCCCTCTAAAGAAGCAATTGCCTTCAGCTTTTTTCTCTTCTCGTCCGGTATTCTGATGCTCATTACACTCATCTCTTCTCCTTTTTGTAGTATAACCTACATGAAGGTACTTTATTTTTGCTTGTTAAGCCAATTGTCCCGCTATGTATCCCGTCGTCCATGCGGCTTGAAAGTTAAAGCCACCGGTCACACCATCAATATCCAATACCTCCCCAGCGAAGTATAGATTGGGAGATTTACGGCTTTGCATGGTTTTCATGTCCACATCCTGTAAGCTGACTCCGCCACAGGTTACAAACTCTTCTTTAAAGGTAGTTTTTCCCTGAACCTGATATTCATCGTTGGTCAGCAAATGCACCAAACGGTTCAAATTTTTCTTGCCCATATTCTGCCAGATCATAGCATCTCCAAGCTCTAATTTCCCGATCAGGAATTCCCATAACCGACCGGGCAATCCAAAGGGATTTACATTGTGGATCATTTTCATTCCATACTCTCCAGCCACTTCTTTTAAAATAGCTCGGATTTCCTGCTCTGTTTTCTCTCCGGCCCAGTTTACCAGCACTTTGAAGTCATAATTTTTCTCATTCAATTCCCTGGCACCAAAAGCAGAAAGTTTCAATATTGCAGGGCCACTCATACCCCAATGAGTAATCAGTAAGGGGCCGTTGGATTGCAATTTTGATCCCATGATCTTTACCGAAACGGGATCAGCCGCTATGCCCATCAGCTTTTTGATCGGTTCATCCGGCATGTTGAAAGTAAACAAGGACGGCACCGGTTCTTCGATCTCGTGATCCAGCTCCCGCAACCAATCAAACCCATTAGGCCGCGGACTTCCGCCCGTAGCCACGACCACTTTATCGGCATGGAGCCTGCCTCCCCTGTCCAAACTGAGCTCATACCCGCCCTCTGTTTTCTTCAGTTTTTTGATGTTTGTCTTAGTCTTGATCCCGATGCCTAACTGTTGCGTTTCCTTCATCAGGCAGTCAATAATGGTTTGGGAATTGTCTGTTGTAGGAAACATACGGCCATCCGATTCGGTCTTCAGCTTCACCCCACGTTTTTCAAACCACGCGATGGTATCAGTGGGCGAGAACCGGCCAAATGCTTTTTTCAAGGGACGTTCTCCCCGTGGGTAAAACTTAACCAGCTCCCGAATATCAAAACAATGATGCGTTACATTGCATCGACCTCCACCGGAAATCCGCACTTTGGAAAGCAGTTTATTCGACTTTTCGTAGATGGTAACTTTGGCTTCGGGATGGTGGGTTTTAGCAGAAATAGCCGCGAAAAATCCGGCTGCGCCGCCACCAATTACTGCAACTTGTAGAATGTTTTTATCCATAAATCAAAGGTACCGTTTCTCGGGATAAGTCTCTTAATGATAACATTTAAATTAAATGAATTGGATGCTGGAGCTTTCGGAACCTGAATATCTGGAATTATTGGTAGAGCTTTGTAACAGTAGCAATATTGAATCATCAGCAGGAACATAATCCTGAATTCGACATGGAATAGGATGAGATTCCCCGTATTTTCCACTGCAATTTTTAAGGAAGAAATTCTATGCAGATCAACGTTCTGAAATTTGGCGGCACCTCCATGGCCGATCACAAAACATGGAAGCAAGTATTACAGATCATCCAAAAATATGAGTGGCCGGTAGTTGTAGTTTCTGCAACGGCACGGACAACCCGGCAACTTGTGGAAGCAGCACATTTAGCCTCAAAAGGAAAACTGGATGAGGCACTGGAGATATCCAAATCCATTCAGGAACGTCACCATAAGATTGTTGAAGATTTTCTGGATGAGAATCCACATGGCAAAAATAAGCTCATCAAAGATAGCTGCGAAAAGAATACGGCAGCCAAGATCAGCAAACTAAATAAACTGCTTACCTATACTGAAAGACAAAATAAACTTACCCCACAAATGAAGGATGCCATTGCCGCAATGGGTGAGCAAATTTCATCCTACCTTTTGGCACAGTGCGGTTTAGCGCTGGACATGATGACCCAGCATATCGAGGCTCGGAAGCTCATCAAAACGGATGCTGAATATGGCAAGGCAAATCCCAACCGGCTGTTGATCAATCAGCATTGCGGTTCGCTGGAAACGGTATTAGACAGCGGGTTCACTCCCATCATCGGGGGCTTTTATGGAGAAGCTCCGGACAAAACCATCACCACCCTTGGATTCGAAGGCTCTGATTATTCGGCCAGTTTGATCGGCGGAGCCGTAGGGGCAGAAACCATCGAGATATGGACGGATGTAAGCGGGGTTTATACCGGAGATCCCCGATTCATTCCCGAAGCCAAACCGCTTAGCGAAATGAGCTATTTTGAAGCTACCGAAATGGCTTATTTCGGGGCAAAGGTCTTACACCCTTCTACCTTAAAACCGGCTCAGGAACGCAATATCCCCGTATTGGTGAAAAATATGTTCAACCCGGAAGATTCAGGAACCAGGATCGTTCGGGAATCGGAAAATGATCTGGACGTTTTGGCGCTTTCATTCAAAGAAAATATAGCCACCGTTACCATCAGCGCATACGAAACGGTGATGGGTTATTCTTTTCTGACCAGGGTTTTTAGTGTTCTTGAAAAACATCGGCTCGCCGTAGATGCCGTTAACACCACCGAAGCTTCCGTGACCATTGCGCTTACGGATGAAGAAATATTGGATGAACTTTCTAAAGAATTGATCGAAGTAGGAACCGTCCGTATCGAAAAGAATAAAGGGCTGCTCACATTGATCGGCTGTTCGCTTTATGCTGCTAATGATCTCGTTGAGAAGATTTTTTCAGTGCTTGGGGAAACCAAGACCGACATGATCTCCTTCACTAAAGAGAAACGTATTTTAAATATCGTGGTGAATGAAGCGGAGCTGGTTAAAGTTGCAAAGAAGCTTCATACTAAGTTGTTTTAATTGTAAAACACAGCTTAAGGAACTGGATCTTATCTATAAATTCTGCGTGGGTAGTTGGGCTAATCACTTCACGGTTTTAAAGGATCACGGAGCAAAAACCTCTGCTTATTTTGCTTTTTGATAACTACGTAGGTAAAAACACCTATGAATCTTTTCTTGAAATTAGGCTAAATCACTGATTTTTTGTGACCGTTTTACAATTACATTAACATTGAATTATTCTTCCTTCATCTTCGCGTTCGTTACATGCTACAAATTGCATATATAGCAAAATTGAATCAGACCAACAGCCTTATCATGGACACTCTTGATGTCCATTTTGATGCCCATGTAACTTTCATTGAACCAAAAGACATCCTCGGGGAATCTTCTAATACTTCTGTTAGCAATCCGGATCTTGTAATATTTGATCTGAATACTTCCACGGAGTACCGAAATGCCACCAACAAAATTCAACGGATCAATCAAATATTTTCTGATCCCCCGTTGATAGTGATTCATCCCTATGAAATGAAAAAGTTCGTAGACCCACTTTTGAAAGCAGGAGTAAATGCTGTTATACCCATCGCCCCTTCCGAAGATGAGATCAAGACAGCTATCACATCAACGCTTCAGGGAAAAACATTTGTAAGCCTGTAGCACCATATAGGTGTTTTAGCCTACGTGAAAATCATTCTCATTAAGCATTAACACCTATTTTTAAAATTAGGCTTTTCACGTCATTCATCCGTACTGATTGGTCCTTATTTTGATCGCCGTATAAAGAATGAAAGCAGGTTTCCTGCCAAGACAATGAATAGCGAAAGAGACGATAACATACAAACTGTGGTAGAACTTGATGAGGTCAGTTCTGCTATACTTTCCGCATTGACGGCACAGGTTGCTATTTTAAATGGCAAGGGAGAAGTCATAGCATTTAACGATCAATGGAAAAAGGCTGGTCAAGCGTTAGAGAATAATTGGAGTCACCCTTATTTAGAAGAAAGCATCTTAAAAAGCTTACAGACTCCCTTGACGGAGGGCAATGACTTTGCTCTTCGTCTTTTATTAGGCATCAAGGAAGTATTGAATAATGATCGGGTCAGCTTTGATACAAAGATCATGAATCATACTTCTAAGCATGAGAATTGGTACCGGGTGGCCGTTAAATCTCTTGGAGATAACCAGGGAGCCGTCCTTATTTATGAAGACATCAGTGAACAGGTAAGAAAAACAAATTACCTGAGAGAAACCCGCGAGAAGTTTGAAAAGCATTTCAATAACACCTTATATGGCATTCTCATATCTGATGAGAATCATGTGGTCATAGATGCCAATAATGTAGCCTGCAATATCATTGGACTTCCCCGAAACGAAGTCATATATGCCGATATACGTGATTTCCTGGGTTCAGAAATTGAACTTGATGTATCTAAGATCCAAAAAATGATCAACCATAGCGGCAGCCATGTGGGAGAGACGAAAATCAAAACCTCTTCCCAAACCCATCTCCCTGTAGAACTGAATGTAAGTTTGCTCCGCAATACCGGCGGCAAACATATCACAAGTTGGGCTTTTAAGGATATTTCAGCGCAGAAAGAAGCAGAGAAAGCACTTAAGTTTTCAGAACAACAGTATAAATTACAGTTCAATAACACTCTTGTCGGTACCATCATTGGAAAACCTACAGGCGAAATCATGGCTGTGAATCCTGCTGCTTGTAATATGCTAGGCTATACTCAGGAAGAACTGATAGGCAAACACCGGGATATTATTTTTGACAGCCATGCCCCTGACAATGCCAAAGCTTTACGGGAAAGAAGAAAAACGGGTTTATTTTCCGGAGAACTCAAATTCATCCATAAGAACGGGCACAACATCCCTGTTGAACTAAGCAGTGTGATCTATGATGGGGAAAATGGCGAAGAAAGAACCATTGTCAGCATCAAGGATATTTCATCCCGAAAGGTTATACAGAAGCAGCTTTTACAAGAAAAAGATTTTACGGAATTAGCGATCTCAAGCATGCCCACTGCTTTTTTTGTTTTCAGTATTGAGGGTGAGATGATCCGTTGGAATTCGATCCTGGAACAGGAATTGGGATACAGTGCAGATGAGCTTGCCCGTACCAATGTGATGGATCTTGTTCACCCGGAAGACCAACATTATTTAAGAGATATCTTAGAAGGTGAGCTAAAAGGTGAAAAAGTAAGTATTGAAGCTCGGTGCCTTACCAAGCAAGGTAAAACACTTCACTACTTAATCCGGGGCACGAGCTTCCAGCAGAATGGTAAATACTATATTGTGGGCGGAGGTTTAAACCGAAACGATTTTAAAGAGGCCGAAGTAGAACGGCGACGTAATTCGGAACTCCTGAATCAGTTATTTTTCAATTCTCCAATTGGAATCGTACTTGTTGATGCTGAAGGGAATGTCCGAAATGCAAATCGCAGTTTCGAACATATATTTGGCTATAAGAATCATGAGATCACCGGTAAATCCATCAACGAGCTGATTGTACCTGATCATATGGGTAATGAAGGAGAAAAGTTCTCCAAGAAAAGCCTGACAGGAGATACCTTCCAAACGGAAACCATTCGCATCAAAAAAGACGGAAGTGAAGTGCCCGTTTTGGTCGGAGGAGTTCCGGTGCAGTTTGAAGGTGAGGTAATTGCCATTTATGGGATGTATGTTGATATCTCAGAACGCAAAAAACTTGAGAATCGGATTGTTGAATTGCTTGAAAGTGAGCAAACGGCTCGCTTGCACCTTGAAGATATGTTCGATGAAGCCCCCTCAGCAATTGCTCTTATGGAAGGGCCCGAGCACACCTACACGTATGCCAATGAAACTTATCGGGAGCTTGTAGAAAAGAAAACGTTGGTAGGTAAACCTAATAACGAGATCCTGCCGGAATTGAGCGATCAGGGATTCTCGGAGATCCTGGATTCATGCTATGCTTCCGGTGAGTCGTTTCATTTCAATGAACAAAAGATCTATTTCAATAACAGCAGAACAGGACATACTGTAACCCGCTATCTGAATTTTGTATTCAAGCCGCTTCATAATGATCAGAATGAGATTTATGGCGTTTTATTGGAAGCCATTGATGTCACGGAACAGGTTCAGGCCAGAAATACTATCGAAAGATCATTAGAAGAAAAAAGCATTCTTTTAGGGGAAGTACATCACCGGGTTAAAAATAACCTGGCAATTATTTCCGGCTTACTGGAATTGGAACTTTTAAGCAATACAGATGAAGAAGCCAAAAAGCTCTTGGGTTCAACACAATCCCGTATCACCTCCATTGCTAAGATTCACGAACTGCTGTATCAGAACGAAAGCTTATCTCATGTTAACTTCAAAGACTATATCCATAAAGTTTTTGACCTCCGATCTAAACACTCCGGTCAGATATTTGAAGGATTTGATTTACAGGATGTTATTCTGAATGTGAATCAAGCTATACCGGCCGGAATATTGATTAACGAACTTATGTCCTGTATTAATGACATCAACCTCAATTATTATGATGGAAGCTCCGGTGGTTTGCAATTATTTCTGGAGGAAAATGACAACATCATTCGAATTGAAGTTCTTGAAACAGGCAAGAACATATTCAAGCATTACCATATTGATAACGGTTCCAAACATGCCTTGAGAGGTGAATTAATAGATGTGTTGCTAAGACAAATACACGGTAACATGACCATTTCGGAAGATGAGGGTCATTTGATCATCAGCTTTACTAAACGGGAGGTAAAAGGCCCCCATAGCGCTTTAAATAATAGCTAAGATCATGCATAATCTGTTAAACCAACAAACCGACAGAAAGTATCCGATTCCGGAAAACGAGAAAGAAAGACAGGCTAAGCTTGAATCGTATGATATTCTGGATACACTCCCTGAAAATGAATTTGATTCACTTGTAGAATTAGCTGCAATTATTACGGACTCCCCAATATCATTAATGAACTTATTGGATCATGACCGGCAATGGACCAAGGCCTCTTTTGGAAATGTGGAAGTAAAAAGTGCGCACAGATCCGAATCAGTTTGCCAGTATACCATTCTTCAAGATAGCAGCTTTGAGGTTGAAGACCTCCGTTTGGATGAACGCTTCAAGGATAAAAGCTTCGTCACCAACGACCCGCAATACCGTTCCTACAGCGGCTACCCCTTGATCACACCCGGCGGGCTGAAAATTGGCGCACTTTGTGTACTTGATTTTACTCCCAAGAAGCTAAATGAAAGACAGAAAAAAGCCCTGAAAACGATATCTGGTGAAATAGTAAGTCGACTTGAGCTGCGTAAAAAACAGAAAGAACTGGAGCAGCTAAATAAAGAAAAAGATCATTTCCTTCGAATTGTCAATCACGATATTAAGAGCCCGATAAACGGTATCATCAGTGCAGTTCATTATTTGGAGAATATGTGGGAAGGGGATCGCAAAGAACTGGAACAATTTCTTTCCATGATCAGATTAAGCGGCCAAAAGCTGATCCATTATACCAGAGAGTTGATGGAGAATTCCATGAGCATTCAACAAGCAAAGATCCGCCCCCAGGATGTTATGGTATGTGAATCCATTTCTGATCTGATTGATATCTACAAACCCCTGGCCAGCGCTAAAGAGGTAACACTTGAGTTTAATTGTTTAGCTAAAAACTCTTTCTTTATTGATGAAGAAAAGTTCAAGCTTATTCTAAGCAACCTGATATCCAATGCTCTTAAGTTTACCGATAAAAACGATACCATCAGCATTGATGCTGAAATAATAGAAGGCAGTCCGCGTTTATTACATGTGTCTGTGACAGATAGCGGCATTGGCATTCCGGAACATTTTCAGACGGAACTCTTTACAAAAAATAAGAAGCTTCAAAGGCAAGGCACACGCGGAGAGATAAGTACAGGCATGGGACTTCCACTCGTCAAAGAATTTGTTGATCTCCATAATGGCATCATAAAAGTGAATTCGAGAGAAGGAGAAGGTTCAACTTTTCATATTGTATTAACTGAGCAAGAAGACAACTAAGATTTTCATTTGTACCCCGAAAACCCAAGAGTCGTTCCCTGATACGGAGCGGCTCTTTTTTATTACAAAAGGATTTCAAAATTCCTGATATAAAATCTTCCTGAGGTACCGCATTTTAGATCCTGTTAAGATTCATTCCTAAATCAATGTTGAGTTGGGAAATCAAAAACAGATTTAAATTGAAATAACAAGAGGTAGAAAAATGGATAAAAAACCCCAAAAACCAGCTGAAAAAAAAGCTCATAAAGCTGAAGCAAAAAAACACGAGAGCAAACAGGCTAAACCAGCCTCCAAGAAATAGTCTTTGCACTGAAGAGAACCTTCTTGATTGATGAAAGCCACATTTAACGTAAATGTGGCTTTTGTCATAATTATAATTAAGGTGAGTTTGAGATCCTTCGCGTCAAACAAGTTGTACTCATATAGCTTGCTAAGCGCTCAGGATGGCAACTTTCTCGATCATATATTGAACTGACCTTAGGGTTAGGTTTTTAGGTCTATTTTTTTGTGAAGCTGTACAACTTTTGTTCTAAATCGGCGGGATTGAATGGTTTTGTAACAAAGTCGTTCATACCTGCAGCAAATACCTGTTCCCGAACTTCTTTTAGTGCAGCAGCTGTAAGAGCAATGATCGGAATGTTTCTTTTATAGGGATCATCCAATTTCCGAATCTGCTCGGTTGCCTCATACCCATCCATATTTGGCATTTGTAAGTCCATCAAGATTACATCAAAATTAGTCTCTCCCATGGCTTCCAGAACTTGTATTCCATCTTCAACCACTTTCATTTCCACATTCCACCGTTCCAGAAACCGCTGCATAACTTTCTGATTCACGACATTGTCTTCGGCGAGCAAAACTTTTAAACCTCTGAGGCTATTCTCATTTATCTCATCCTCATTTAATTCGCTCTGTTCCGCTTTGGCTTTCCCTTTTCCAAAGGTTAGTTCAACAAAAAAGGTACTACCCTCCCCTTTTTCGCTTTCCACAAAAATAGAACCGCCTTGCAGTTCAGCAAGCTGCTTACTGATGGTGAGCCCCAAACCGGTTCCACCAAAAAGCCGCTTTGTATTTTGGCTGGCTTGGGTAAAACTTTCAAAAATAGTTTCAACGCGTTCCTTTTCAATTCCGATGCCAGTATCAGAAATAGCAAACTGAACCCGCACTTCTTCACCCCGATCCTGAAGAAGCTCAATATTGAGTTCTACCTTTCCTTCTTCAGTGAATTTAAGAGCATTACTGAATAGGTTATTCAAGATCTGTGTAAGTCGTGCCGGATCACCGATCAGATAGTCAGGGACCTGATCATTTACATTGGCTTGAATGTCAATACCTTTGTTTCTCGCCGTAATCCTGAAGCTTTCAAGAATCACATTCACCAGTTTATTGAGTTCAAATTCGATGGCTTCAAATTCAATTTTCCCGGCTTCGATCTTTGAAAAATCCAGTACATCATCTATTAAGGAAAGCAATGTTTTTCCTGAAAAGTCCAAAATATTGATCGGTTCAACCTGATCTTTACGCGGACTGTCTTGCTTAAGCAGGTGGGTCATCCCCAAAATGGCATTCATGGGAGTACGGATCTCGTGACTCATGGTAGCAAGGAACTCTGACTTTGCCTTAGTACTCTTTGCGAGCTCTTCGGTAGCCACTTCAAGCTGCTGTATATAATTTTCCAGTTTTTCCTGCTTCAGGCTTAATTCCTGATTTAGTTCCTTTTCCTTGTCTAAAAGTTCCAGGGTTTGATTTTCAGCACTTTCCTTAAACTGAGAAAATGTGTTAAAAATAAGCCAGGTAGTAACGAAGGAACCGGTAAGAACGCTCCATCGTACCAAAGAAAAACCACTTTCTGAAATACTTATACGTTCAAAAATGATGTAATCCAAAATGAAATAAGAAACAATGGAAAGCCCGATACCAATATTCCGAAGAACGATCTGCTTATTGTCGAATAGCAAAATAGACAGACCCATAGCAGGGATAAAGAATGCCTGGATCATGGCATCTCCCCCAAATACGGAACTCAATATTACGATACCGATATCGGCATAAGCAATAAGGAGCATTTTAGCCGATTTTTCAAACCCCTGCCTCGCTAAAAGGGGTATCAATAAGAAAGCAATTGCCTCGGAAAGGAAGAACCAGGTCAGAGAAACCGATTCATTTATTTGAAAAGCAATGAGAAATAAGACAGATACCCCTGCCAGAAAGAAAGAAACAGAGTTGAGCACTGTTAGTCCAGCTTTTTTTCCGATGATCTGATCTTCTGATCGCAGATCTTTGCCAAGTGCTATATCAGAAATTCCGGTAAGTGAAAACTTGCTACTCATATCCATTGATAATCCCCATGAAATGGAGAATTAACACAAATATTCTGAGCCTTACAATTAGATTACGATAACTTTTTTTTGGTGTTAAAGGCCATAGCATAGATTTTCATCTGTTTTACCATAGATGCAAGCCCATTGGCGCGGGTAGGAGACAAATGCTTGGCCATTCCAATCTCATCAATAAAAAAAGGCTGTGTATTGATGATCGTTTCCGGACTTTCACCCGAATAGAAGCGTACCATCAGCGCCACCAAGCCCTTTGTGATCGCTGCATCGCTGTCTGCTTCAAAAATCAACTTATCCTCTTCCTGTTTTGCCGTGAGCCAAACCTGGCTTTGGCAGCCTTTTACCAGATTGTCATCCACTTTTTCTTCCTCAGCGAGCGGGGCAAGCTTACTTCCCAGCTTGATGATATATTTATACCTCTCAGGCCAGTCTTGAAGTAATTCAAATTCTTTTATGATCCGCTTTCCTTTTTCCTGAATATCCATATCTGCTTTTTTCCAAATATACGGCTTCAATAATTCTACATAAAGAAAAAGCCCGCATAAAGCAGGCTTTTAAAAATCGGAATGATGCTTACTGTACTTTTAATTTTCAACTTCCAATTCTATCATAGCTACACCTTTCACACTTTCCACTTCATTCTGTTCATTGAAGTCAGGTTTGAAAGACTGAATTACGGATATATAATTCCCGGCCGCTGTTTTATATTTGCAGGAAAGGGTCGAAGGAGTACCACTGAAAGCAGTTTCTAATGCCTTTTCGACTTCAGCTATATCATCAGCGTGCACAACTTCCCGTATTCCCTTATCAAAAACGATATCAGAACTGATACCGGTGAGTTTGGTAAAGCTATCTGAAACAAATTTACATGCGGATTTTCCCTTTCCGGATGATACAAACCTTATGGTGAACTCATCCTTCTTGCCAACGATATCCTGAAACTTTTCTCTTTTCTTTTTCAGGGTTTCGATAACCTTGGCACGAAGAGAGAGATTGTCAAAGTGTATGCGGATCACAGTCTCATCATTACTGATAAAATAACTGATTTGTCCTTGCAGCTTAACTTTCTCACCGTCCTTTTTGATGAAATTCCAGGTGTATGGCTTTTCTTCGATCTGTTTTGCCTCAAAATCAGCAAATAACGACTTCACCTCTTCTTTGTCTTCATCAGAAACCAAATCCCAGATCTTCACGGTCTTAAGCTCGTCTCCGTCATATCCCAGGATATTTTTGAAAGAATTATTGGAGGTGGTAAGATTTCCCTGAACATCAAGATCGATAAATGTCTTCTTGGACTCCTCAGTGAGATTATCAAAGTCTAAATTAGCATCAAAAACCAATTTACTCGATTCTTTTCGATCGGTGATATCCCTTTGATATGATACCCAGTGAGTGATTTCTCCATTTTCGTTTGTCAGGGGATGAATATCCCACTGGTTGATAAACTCCGTACCGTCTTTTTTATAGTTTACGGTGTGACCAAAGAAAGCCTGTCCCTCGATCAACCTTTCTTTCAACCTGTCTAAAACTTTTCGATCGGTTTTCTCGCCCTGAAGAATTCTGGGGGTCTTGCCCAGTACTTCTTCTTTGGTGTAACCGGTCATGCGGGTGAACCCATCATTCACATAAACAATTTTAGGGCCCGGTTTTTCAAGATTTAATTCTGTGATAAGTATTGAATCGTAATCGTGCTTAATGGCTTGCTCCAGAAGCTTAAGCTGCTTTCCGGTTTCCATAAAACGATCATACAATTCGCCGAACAACTCCTTTAACTTTGAAAATGAGGCTTCATCTTTACTGCACTGCTTGAGCTGATCTAATATTTTTTGGTCTGATTTTTGATCCATTATAACTTTTTGATGCTTGAGGTAGTCTTTATTTACAATTCTGCCCAACTAAAACTTTGTTGCGTTCAACTTCATTCCAATTTGCTGAAATTTTTTAGAAAATATTACTACCTTATTAGTATGAGAACTAAACTTATTCCGGCATACTTAACATTATTCTTTTCGCTTCAATTTTTTGGGTGCAACATGCTAAAAAAAACACCTGTCATTGACAAACCCGAAATGATATTAATTAGAGGCGGGTCGTTTACCGCGGGTGACGTTATTGATTCTTCCAATACTGATGCCCTTCCGTTGCATAAAGTTGCCCTTAAGGACTTTTACATGGGCAAAACAGAGGTTACATATGCCCAATACGATGCTTTTGCCAAACAAACAGGGCGACAATTCCCGGAAGATGACCTGTACGGAAGGGGAAATCGGGCAGTAGTTAATGTTAGCTGGCATGATGCCAGCGCATATTGTAGTTATTGGGGATGGCGGCTGCCATCAGAAAATGAATGGGAATATGCCGCAAGATCAAGAGGGAAGGTGGCTAAATATGCCGGGACAAACATAAAAGATTCACTTCCTAAGTATGCAGTTACCTCATTGGATGATCTCCCTTTCACACAACCGGTTCAAAGCAAAAAACCGAATGAGATCGGATTGTATGACATGAGTGGTAATGCTTTTGAATGGATTGGCCAGTATTATCAATTTTATGAAGATCCCGATCGTCTTCACGATCTTGAGAATAGCAGCGTCCGGATTATCAGGGGAGGGAGTTTCAGCGGCTCAACAAGTTTCACACAAACGTTTTGGCGGGTGGGAGTATTAGCAGAAGTTGCCGACTATGATATTGGTTTCCGCTGTGCCATTGGTCAGAAAGAATTGAACAAACAGCGGTTTTTAAATGGGATTTTTCACCGGAATCCTGCAAAACCCTAAAAATAAAAAGGGGGCCGAAGCCCCCTTTTCTCACTCACTCATCGAAGTAGCAACTTAGCAATTGTGCTTAGCTGCATGTTCGTTGTACCCTCGTAGATCTTACCGATCTTAGAATCACGGTAATATTTTTCTACGGGATATTCCTTTACATATCCATAGCCGCCATACAAGTCAATGGCTTGAGAAGCTATTTTCTCTGCAACTTCCGAAGCATAAAATTTAGCCATGGCAGCTTCTTTCAAAAACTTCTGTCCCGACATTTTGATCCGGGCTGCATTATACACCAACAAGCGGGCAGTTTCAATATCGGTAGCCATTCGCGCCAATTGAAACTGAACGCCCTGAAATTCGGAAATCGCTTTCCCAAACTGTTTACGTTCCTGGATGTAAGCCAAAGCAGCATCAAAAGCGCCCTGGGCAATTCCTATCATTTGAGCACCAATTCCAATTCGGCCTTCATTCAAAGTTTCGATGGCTACTTTATATCCTTTTCCAACTTCGCCTAATACATTTTCTTTGGGAACACGCACATCTTCCAACAAAATTTCGCAAGTGGAGCTGGCTCGAATTCCTAATTTATTCTCTTTTTTGGAAACCGAAAATCCTTTCATGTCACGCTCAACCACAAAAGCTGTAATGCCCCGGTAGCCTTCCTCCGGATTGATGTTCGCAAACACTAAAAAAATATCAGCCTCATTCGCATTGGTGATCCACAACTTGGAACCATTCAGCACAAAATGATCGCCGTCTTCCTTAGCGGTTGTTTTAAGGGCAAACGCATCACTTCCCGAACCGGCTTCCGATAAACAATAAGCCCCAACTTTCTCAGTGGCTAATTGCGGTAAATATTTTTCTTTAAGGTGATCGGAAGCAAAATTCACAAAAGCATTATTTACAAGCGTGTTTTGCACATCCATAAACACTCCCGCAGAAGCATCTACGCGGGAAATCTGCTCAATAGCCACGATCGACATCATAAAAGTACCACCGCCGCCGGCGTATTTCTCAGGAATATCAATACCCATCAAGCCCATTTCAAAAAACTGCTTAACCAGATCGGGATCAAGCTTAGCCTTTTCATCCATTTCTTCTACCAAAGGCTTAATGGAAGCTTCCGCAAAATCAGCGGCGGCTTCTTTCAACATTTGCTCGTCCTCGGTGAGCTGAGTTAATGGGGGAATTAGTTGCTCAAGTTGTTCCATCAATGAGTAAGTAAATTTGTTTAGTTTAAAATCGGTACTGAATATACAAATTGAAAGCGCTTTTTTACTAATTAAAACCGTATTTTTTATCATCAGTTAGTAAAGGAATTATCTGCTCTTTATTTTCAGTTGTAATCGCAACACATAAAACTATTTAGGCTGTTTTGGATACTTTAGATTTTAAAGCTGAGCTTCATTTTAACGAGTTTCCTCCGGTTTCTATCGAAGAATGGGAGGCCGTAATTGAGAAAGATTTAAAAGGCAAAAATTATAAAGATGTTCTGAAATGGCATCCTGAAAATAACCTTGAGGCCCTGCCATTTTATAGAAGTGAGGACCTTGAAGAACTTTCCCACCCGCCTAAACCTGTTCGAGATTCAGCCGGGTGGACCATCCTACAACCCGTCTTGGTGAAAGATATCTCTTCTGCAAACCAAACGGCGTTAAATGCTTTACAGAATGGCGCATCCGGTTTGTTTTTTTATGGTGAACCGAATGCGATCTCATCCCCGGCTGACGTAATGAACCTACTTAAAGACATCCAAATTGACATCATCAGCCTGAAATTCGGCCCCGGACTTAGTTCTGATATTTTAAAAGAAGGATTAAACGAATTCATTGAATCCCAAAAGCCGGACTTCAACAATCTGGACATTTCGCTTACCATTGATCCTTTCCAAGAAGGAATTTTTTCGGGGACATTGGTCTCAAAAAAGGTGATTGAACAGCGGCTTTCAGCCTCTCCATTCCCGAATGTTGTAGATTTGAGTGGATGCGGAAATGCGGGAGCAGGAATTGTTCAACAAGTCGCATTTGCGCTGGCAGCCGGTAATGAAATTCTTGGATTGGCGGGCGAGGGCAAGCAACTGAACTTCAATTTCGCCGTTGCCAACAGTTACTTCCCGGAGATTGCAAAACTCCGCGCGTTCAGGTTGATGTGGAATCAGGTGCTGAGAACGTATGGTTCAGGAAGCACCGGTTTTTCGGTTCATGCCGAAACGGCCGCCTGGAACAAAGCCCAAAACGATGCCCATAATAATATGCTGCGAGCCACCACCGAGGCTATGTCGGCCGTACTTGGCGGAGCTGACGGACTTACCGTTCTTCCCTACGATTATCATTTTGATGAGCCGAGTGAGTTTTCCAATCGAATTGCCCGAAACGTGCAGCTTATTCTTCAAGAAGAGGCTTATCTCGATAAAGTCACCGACCCCGGTTCCGGCTCTTATTATATAGAGACTCTTACCGAAAAAATCGCCAAAGAAAGCTGGAAACTCTTTCAGGAAATTGAAGCCAAAGGTGGTTTTTATGAATGTCTGCAATCAGGATTTATTCAAGGTGAAATTCGGGAGGCTCGGGAGCATAAAATCGAATCTTACAAGGAGAAAAATGAGACACTTGTTGGCGTGAACAAATATCAACCCGAGGAAAAGATTCAAAATTTAAATTTTAAAATTCAAAATTATTCCTCCGCTGAACAGAATGGCAATATCATCGAAATAAAAACAATTGAGCCATTGAATATAGAAGTTGAACTTCAAAAGGGAGAAGCATAATGAAGAAGAATTTTTCAAACATCGACCTCGATCTTTCATCAAAAAAATCATCCCAAAAAGAAGTAGAGGAAACTTGGGAAACCGCGGAACAAATTCCTGTAAAACCGCAATTCACCAAAGCCGATATCGAGAAGCTGGAGCATCTGGATTATGCCGCCGGAATTCCACCTTATCTGCGTGGACCGTATTCTACCATGTATGCGGTACGTCCGTGGACCATCCGACAATACGCAGGCTTTTCCACTGCCGAAGAATCCAATGCATTTTACCGCCGAAATTTAAAAGCCGGGCAAAAAGGTCTTTCTGTAGCATTTGATCTGGCTACGCATCGTGGTTATGATTCGGATCACCCCAGAGTATCCGGAGATGTTGGGAAAGCCGGTGTAGCCATCGACTCTGTGGAAGACATGAAGATCCTCTTCGACCAAATTCCATTGGATAAAATGTCGGTTTCCATGACCATGAATGGAGCTGTAATTCCGGTGATGGCATTTTATATCGTAGCGGCCGAGGAGCAGGGCGTGAAACCGGAGCAACTTTCCGGAACCATTCAAAATGATATTCTGAAGGAATTCATGGTGCGCAATACGTACATCTATCCGCCGAAACCTTCCATGAAAATTATCGGGGATATTTTTGAATATACCTCGCAAAACATGCCGCGATTTAATTCTATTTCGGTGAGCGGCTATCACATGCAGGAGGCCGGAGCAACTTCTGATATTGAGCTTGCCTACACCCTCGCAGACGGACTCGAATATCTGCGCACAGGAATAAAAGCCGGAATGGATGTGGATGAATTTGCTCCGCGCATCTCCTTTTTCTGGGCCATTGGGATGAACCATTTTATGGAGATCGCCAAGATGCGTGCCGCGCGTTTAATGTGGGCAAAGATCGTGAAGTCCTTCAACCCGAAAAATGAGAAATCCCTATCTCTGCGAACGCATTCGCAAACTTCAGGCTGGAGTCTCACCGAGCAGGATCCATTCAACAATGTCGCCCGAACCACCATCGAGGCGATGGCTGCGGCGCTGGGACATACGCAATCTCTGCATACCAACGCGCTGGATGAAGCCATCGCGCTTCCAACGGATTTCTCTGCCCGCATTGCCAGAAACACGCAGATCTTTCTGCAGGAAGAAACAGGAATTACCAAAGCGGTGGATCCCTGGGCCGGCTCGTATTATGTGGAATATCTGACAGATAAAATTGCACGTCGCGCCTGGTCGCTGATCGGTGAAGTGGAAGAGCTTGGCGGTATGGCAAAAGCGATTGAAACGGGAATTCCGAAGATGAGGATCGAGGAAGCCGCGGCGAGGAAACAGGCCCGCATCGACTCCGGGCAAGATACCATTGTTGGGGTGAACAAGTTTACCACAGATGAAAAATCTGAGATCGATATTCTGGAAGTGGATAATGAGAAAGTGCGAAAATCGCAGATCGAGCGCATCAACAAGATGAAAGCAGACCGCGATGACAAAAAAGTTAAGTCCTGTCTTCAGGCGATCACGAAATGTGCTGAAAGCGGAGATGGAAATTTATTAGCTTTAGCCGTTGATGCGGCCCGTGAGCGAGCTACTTTAGGTGAAATTTCTGATGCCATGGAAAAATCGTTCGGGCGTTATAAAGCAACCATAAAATCCATTTCCGGCGTGTATTCTTCCGAACTTAAAGACGATGATCATTTCAAAGCGGCCCTCAATCGTGCCGATGAGTTTGCAGAAATTGCCGGGCGGCGTCCAAGAATCATGGTCGCCAAAATGGGCCAGGATGGGCACGACCGTGGAGCCAAGGTGATCTCTACCAGCTTCGCAGATCTTGGCTTTGATGTAGATATCGGTCCGCTGTTCCAAACTCCGGAAGAAGCCGCCCGACAGGCTGTTGAAAATGATGTACACATTTTAGGGGTTTCCAGTTTAGCAGGTGGACATAAGACTTTGGTTCCGCAGGTCATCAATGAGCTCAAAAAACAGGGCCGTGAAGACATCATGGTGATCGCCGGAGGAGTAATTCCCCAGCAAGATTACCAGTATTTGTATGATGCCGGTGTAACCGCTGTCTTCGGGCCCGGAACGGTTATTCCCCGAGCCGCCAAGCAAATTTTAGATGTACTGATAGAAAATTATTCCGATGGATTGGATTGATTTTATTTCCTTCCGTTACGACGCAGAGCATCGGAACGAGGTGGGATTGTTTGAAGATCATTCATGGACCGGAGAAATAAAAAATCCCGAAGGGATAGCCGAATGTAGCCACGGAATTCAACCCGTGGAAATGAGGAACCGAGTCAGACGAGTCTCGTTAGAGACGACCCGATGGCGCACTAAATTTGGTATAAATGTTTTCGTTTTGTTTAAATCTGTTTTTATGTCATCCTTATCGGGATTTTTGTCTGTTGTAAATCCATTTTACCTCGAATTAAAATCCGAGGCTACATTCGGTCGTCCTTATCCAAGCTTTTATACTTTTCTGAAAAGATTCGGGCAAGCTGCCCAAACTACGGTTTTCTTTTCTTCTAAAAATTGGAGGTTGATTTGAGTAGAACACTTCCTTCTAAAAATGAATTTATTGATGGTATTCTTACCGGAAACCGGATGTTGTTGAGTCGTGCTATTACACTTATCGAAAGCACAAAACAGAAGCATCAGGATCTGGCGCAAGAAGTCATTGAAGGTTGTTTGCCGTACTCCGGGAATTCTATACGTATAGGGATTACAGGTGTACCGGGTGTAGGAAAAAGTACATTTATTGAAGCGTTTGGAAATCATATCATAGAAAATCAAAACCGAACACTGGCCGTGCTGGCTGTGGATCCTTCTAGCTCAAAAACACGTGGCAGTATTTTGGGCGATAAAACCCGTATGGAGACCCTTTCCAATCATCCAAAAGCTTATGTTCGTCCAACTCCTACATCGGGCTCTTTAGGAGGCGTGGCACAAAGTACCCGGGAAACCATTACCCTTTGCGAAGCCGCAGGATTTAATACCATTTTGATTGAGACAGTGGGCGTTGGTCAATCGGAAACGGCGGTTCACTCCATGGTCGATTTCTTTTTGTTGCTGATGCTGGCCGGAGCCGGGGATGAACTACAGGGTATCAAGCGCGGTATCATGGAAATGGCCGATGCAATCGCCATCAATAAAGCAGATTCCGGAAATGAAGAAGCCGCAAAACGCGCCATGGCTGAATACAAAAGCGCCCTTCACCTTTTTCCACCGACTGAGTCGGGATGGATCCCAAAAGTAGCCACTTGTTCAGCTGTTCACGGAAAAGGCATTTCGGATATCTGGGAAATAGTGGATGCATTCGTCCGCCACACCAAAACCAAAGGCTTCTTTGACAAAAAGCGAAAAGAACAGGCAAACTACTGGCTGGATGAAGCGATAACCCAGGAATTACACCGATCTTTTTATAAAAACGATGAATTAAAGCACATGCTTACCCAAATCCGAAGGCAGGTTCAGGATGGCGAAATTTCTTCATATAAGGCTGCGCGGATTCTGATGGATCGGTTTTTAGGCTAACATAATTTCTTAATCATATTGAATACCATGACAAAAATTGAAAATGAACCTGTTTTATCTTTTGGGCATTTTTAATCCATATTCAAAACTTTTCAAGTTGTCAGCTATTAATTATACCTTATTTTGAGCCACACTATAAACCTCTTGACAGGCAAAAGTTCCCTTTAGTACTAATTAATTTTTGTTCCTTCATGTACTTTTGGCTTGACCCAAAAGTACCAAAAGGTCAAGGCGAGCGAAAAAAGAGCTAAAGCTGGCTTCTTTCCGCTAAAAGAAATCAATACTCCTTCTCGCTCAGAGACTGCTTCTTATTTTCCCACCGGTATGATTTCTTTCTTAACGCTTCATTTCACCATCTTCTTAACGCTCTTTGTTCTAAGGCCGGGTTTTATTGAATTAGTCCCTTTTTATTTCAATACATTTTATTTTTTAAAGCTAATATTTCCGGGCCCTCCCACGATTGGCAAGGTTAATGATGTGCCGTCCAGATCCACAGTGAGTTCTGTGCCGGGATCGGGATGCAACGTAAACTCCTGATCGCTGCCAAAGATCATTAAGCCGATCTGCTGCCCGGGAGGAATGATTTGATCGTCAGGCTGCAATTCAAAATTCAGGGTATAGAATTGACCGGGCTCAAGCGACTCACTTTCCATCAAAGATTCGTGATTTTGCGGGTCAGCCCATCCGCGAGTTATGATATTATCGGTGATCTGCGCTCTTCTGCCTTCTTCCCATGGCAAAGCTACCAGCCAAATCGAGAGATTAGCCGCCGGTTTACTGCTCGCTAGTTTTATGGTGATGGATGCTTCACCAGAAATATGCAGGGAGTCAGCCAACGGTTTTGTCACATACATCAAGCGATGATTGGTCCATTCTGCTTTCGCCAGTGCCGCCCCATCAAAGGAGACGTTATCGACGAGGGTTTCAGTTCCGGCATCAGAAGGTTTTTCTGTGGATAAATCACCGCGTTCCGGACTATTTCCGGAAAGGTAAAATGTCACATCTTCAGCAGCCGGATGTGGAAAGTCAGGGTATGAAGTAGGTTCCGTTCGTTCGTCATTTTCACGGGTGATCCATGCCCGGGGCAGTTCTTCTACCCCATTTTCTACATCAAACAAATAACGGGTAAACCACATATTCATCATCCAAAGCGGAGGCTGACCGCCATGTCCACCCTGATGATAATAGATCATAGATGGAACGCCTTTTTCTTTAACAGCCTCATAAATACGCAAGCTGTGTTCAGGCATCACATTCCAGTCATTGAACGCATGAGCCATCAAAACGGCAGCTTGCAGCGGTTCGATATCATTCAAATAATCACGGCCGGCCCAAAATTCGTTGTAATCTCCGGTCACGCGATCAATGCCATTTGCAATGATTGAATCCCGGTAAAAAGCACGATTTCTTTCCCGATATTCCTCAGCGCCACTGTAAATGAAATCAAAAAGCACATCCACATCTTCCCCGAGATACCCTCCGGGTGAGCGTACCAGCCCGTTAGAACGATAATAGTGATAGTACGATGTATTAGGTGCCACAGGAATTATGGCCTCAAGTCCTTCAACTCCGGTGGTCGCAGCTGCTAAAGGAAGGGTTCCGTTATAAGAAGTTCCGGTCATTCCAACCTGACCGGTTGTCCAGAAAGCCTCTACTTCTTCGTCTCCATCCGGAGAGGTATAACCATTGGCACGCCCATTCAACCAATCGATCACTGCTTTGGGAGCCAAAGATTCGTTATCTCCACCCACGGTTGGGGAACCTTGTGAAAGTCCCGTTCCGGGTGAACTGGAGTGAACTACAATGAATCCACGAGGTACCCATGTTTTTATATGGGAATTAGAAATAATTGGACGCTGACCACTTCGTTGAACTTCAGGTCCGGCTTTACGAGCCGGCGGTTCTTCCCCAACTTCATGTTCTACATTCCAGAAAAAATCGTACGGTGGACGAGCGGTGCCGGCATAATACGGACTCGTTTCATAGATCACCGGCAGCTTAAGCTCCCCGGACTCCGTTTGTTTTGGCCTTGTTACCGAAACGTGCATGCGATCGGGTTGGCCGTTGCCATCGGTATCAAATTCCGTTTCCACCCAAAGGTCGTGGCGGATCCAGTCTTCAGGATTTTCGAATTCAGGAATGATCTGCGCCTGTCCATCTTCTATAACTGGAACCTGGACATCCTGGGCATTCAGGCCAACGACAAAAAGAAGCGTGAAAGTGAAAAACCAAAGAGAAAATTTGCTAAGTGATTTCATAAGCTGGATTGTATTATTTATTGCCTGCAGGAAAGTAACAGATAATGGGAAAAGTGTTTTGGTAAATTTGGTGGGTTAGGTTTTTGTGGAAGTGTGGGAGTTGCAAGAGTTAATAACATAGCCCCAACTCACACCCTCTGCCAGAGTTCGCATTCGCTCACTCCGGCACCTCCCTCGAGGGAGGACTATTCTTGCTGATTGATGATGATACTGCCATTTCAAGCTTATGTCTAAAATTCAACCAAGAACAAATTCTCCCCTTGAGGGGAGACCAAACCAAGCGGCTGTTCCCGCTTGGTTTGTGAGGGGTGTTGGTGCCAGGGGCATCAAAATTTTCACCTGCCAGAAATTTTTTTATAAGGAATGACTTCCAAGAAGCCCTAAATAAGAAAAAGAGCTACTATGAGCCGAAATAAGATCATTCCATATCATCGAAGTATGAAAACCATTGCCAGAAAACTTCGCAAAAATATGACCCTATCCGAAGTTTTGCTATGGCAGCAGGTTCGAAAAAAAACTTGGAGTTCAATTTCATCGCCAAGTGCCCATGCTTACTTTTGTCGTAGATTTCTATTGCCATGAGTTGATTCTTGCTTTGGAGATAGACGGTATCAGTCACGACAATCCCCAAAATAAAGCCTCTGATGAAAAGCGGCAGGAGCTCCTTGAATCCCACGGAGTTAAATTTATTCGAATTCCAGATAAAGAGGTGAAGCGGAATTTGGATGGAGTGATGCGGTATTTGGAAATGAAAGTGATGGGGTTGCAAGAGCAAGCATAATAGCCCCAAATAACACCCTCCGCCTCCTATTCAGTCGGCACCTCCCTCAAGGGAGGACTATTCTTGCTGATTGTTGATTATAGAGCCATTACAAGCTTATATCTAGAATTTAACCAAGAACAATTCTCCCCTTGAGGGGAGATCAATGCAAAAAAGTGGTTCCTTTTTTGAATTTCGTGGGGTGTTGGTGCCAAGGGCAACTAAGTTTAAAAACTTTATTTCAAAAAAAAATCCCTCACGCGAACGAATTCACGTGAGGGATTAATGCAAGTAGTGAAGACCTTAGTCCTCTTTATTTGTGTTTACTTGTTCATTAGTTCTCTGAATTCAGTCAAAGTACCGCGAACGGCTTTGGCTGATTCATCCAGAAGTTGCTGTTCTTTTTCGTTTAATTCAACCTCAATTACTTCTTTTACGCCACCGGTTCCCAATTTAACAGGAACGCCGATATAGAGGTCATCAATTCCATACTCACCGTCGATGTGGGCACATACCGGGAAAATGCGGTTTTGGTCGAGCAGAATAGCTTCCACCATTTGAGCGGCTGCCGCTCCTGGAGCGTACCATGCAGATGTTCCCATCAAGCCAACGATCTCACCGCCGCCTTTCTTGGCGCGCTCAACGATCTCGTTCAATCGTTCTTCTTTGATGAAGTGCGTGATCGGCATTCCACCTAAAGTTGTGAAACGTGGCAGTGGAACCATGGTGTCACCATGACCACCCATTAATAACGCCTGAATGTCTTTTGGTGATACATCCAACTCATCCGCGATAAAGGCACGGTAGCGGGCAGTATCGAGGATTCCGGCCATTCCCATTACTTTTTCATAAGGCAGTCCGCTGGCCTCTTTAGCTACCTGAACCATTACGTCCAGTGGATTGGAAACTACGATGATGATGGTTTCCGGAGAATGCTTGGCAAGCTCTTTACTGACGCTACTTACGATGTTAGCGTTGATCTCGAGCAAATCGTCACGGCTCATTCCCGGGCGACGTGGAACACCGGCAGTAATTACACAAACATCAGATCCGGCCGTGTCGGCGTAATCCACCGTTCCTTTGATACGCGTGTCAAATAGATGAACCGGGGCCGACTCCCACTGATCCAGTCCGCGACCTTTGGAAGGATAAAAGGTTTTGTCGCCGTCCTTCTTTTCAATATCTACGGCTACAATTTCTTTGCAAATATCGCGCTGGGCGAGTACGTCAACTACGGTTGAGCCAACGTTCCCACCGGCTCCAACAACTGTTACTTTCATGTTTATCTGTTTTTGATGTTCGGTTTATAATTTAAAATATCTTTGCTTCGTGAACTTCTTATAAAGATAAGAAAACGAAGACGATGATTCAGAGTTCCGCGTTTTGATTTTCAGAGATTAACGTACCGAGAAAAAGCAACCCTTCCAGGGTTACATCGAGCCCTAAGCCTCGTTACGAAGGTCCTCCTTCGTAACGCAGTCCCGGAAGCTCCAGCTTCCTGTTCTAAATAGAGGGCCAAAATACCTTATAAATTCTCCGCTATATGGCTGGCAATCTGTTCAGCGTGCACACGTGAATTCTCGATAAACAAACGGCTTGTGTCCATACCGCCGCACACTACACCGGCTACGTAAACGCCTTTTCTTTTGGTCTCTAAGCTATCTTCATCATAGACGGGCATGCACTTTTCATCATCAGTGAGTTCAACACCCAACGACTCCATCAGGTCATAATTCGGATGATAACCGGTCATCGCCAACACAAAATCATTTTCCAATGTCACTTCACCTTCCGGCGTGCTGATCACCACTTCCTTCTCGCGGATCTCTTTCACTTCAGAATTAAAATAAGCCGGGATCTCGCCATTTTTGATCCGGTTCTCGATATCCGGTTTCACCCAATATTTAACCGATTCCTTGATGCCGTCATATTTCAACAGCATCGTGACCTCAGCGCCGCTTCTCCAGGTTTCGAGGGCTACATCCACCCCGGAATTCCCCCCTCCGATCACCAGCACTTTCTGCCAGGCGTAGGGATGCGGCTCATCATAATAATGCTTCACTTTGGGGAGATCTTCTCCGGGCACGCCCATCATATTCGCCTGACCGTAGAATCCTGTTGCTACGATCACTTTCTCTGCTTTATACACATCTTTATCGGTGGTAACCGTAAAGTTTCCATCTTCGCCTTCCATGGATGTCACCGTTTCATACAAGCTGATCGGCAATTCATAATGCTCTGCCACCCGCCGGTAATATTCCAAAGCTTCGGCTCGCGTTGGTTTTGAGCCGTGCGAAATAAAAGGCACGTTCCCGATCTCCAGCTTATCGGATGTTGAAAAGAAGGTCATGTTGGTGGGATAGTTGAACAGCGAATTCACCAAGCAACCGCGTTCAATAATTTTGAAGTCAATATTTTTCTCTTGAAGGGCAATTCCGGTGGCAAGTCCAATGGGACCTGCACCAATAATAATAACCATGTGATGTTCTTATTTTATGGATTTGAGTGAATGAAAACTTAACAACCCAAAGATACGAATCGTTTGAGTGATAGGACAATTTCACCCAATGAACGATTTCGGAACAAGATGGGATAATGTACCTTTGAACCTTTCAACCAACTCAAGTACACATAGTTTTATGATTCGTTGTTTCTCCTTCTTTTTTGTGATGACCCTTTTTACCACCACCCTAAACGCCCAACTCTTAAATGTGGAAAGCGTCCGCACCACCGAAGATTCTGCGGGATGGCATGGCGAGCTCGAATTCGATCTTTCCCTGAATGGCTACAACGAAAGAGTGCTCGAGTTCACCAACGAATCCAATCTTTCATACTTCTCCAAAAAGCATGCGTACATGCTGCTCAACAACCTGAATTTTGTGAATATTGATGGCAATTCGCTCATCAGCAGCGGGTACATTCACTTGCGTTCTACATTTTTGCGGAAGGGGAAATGGTCGCCCGAAGTATTCACCCAATATCAGTACAATAACAACTTGGGATTAAATAACCGCGCTTTGGGCGGAGCCGGAATTAAATATCGGTTTTATCGCGGGGAGAAATGGCAGGCAAGTGTTTCCACTGCACTGATGTATGAATTTGAAGAATGGCAGCTGGCGAATCAACCTTCCATTGAGAATGAATTTGTTAAAAGTACCAGTAACGTTTCTCTGCGGGGTAAACTCAGCAATTCGGCCACTTTTCTTTTAGTGGGATATTATCAGGCCCGGCCCAATCAGTTTCTCAAAGCGCGTTCTATTCTGGAGTGGGAGATAGAAATGGATATCACCAAGAGGATTGCGTTGAGTATCAGTTTTATTATGTCTTATGATGCCCAACCGATCATTGACATCCCAAATCTCACTTATGCGTTGAGTAATGGGTTGGTGATCGAGTTATAAAATCCCCGAATATCTAATAAATTGTCATCCCGAGTCGGCGAAATTTCGCTAAGGTTTGATCTGCTTTACGCGAGGGATCTCATCGTTCAATACGATTTACCGGTTCAAACCTTGAGATCCATCGCGTTTACTATACCATATCGAATACAACCTACGGGGCGCTCTGGATGACAACTTTTGAGGCTATTCAATAAAACCAATCCTTTGCTAAATCTCTCCCACACTGATTTATATTTATTCTCGAATGAAAAAACTAATCTGTTTTAAACCACTGCAAAATCACCCGGTACAACCAGCCCGGCGGGTTACTCAAAAAACCTACATGTCCGCCTTCATTCGTAAAGCAAGTTTGAATTTTCGCATTTTCGGTTAAGTCATCAAAAGGAGCAAATTCAATAGGGCATAGTGTATCAGCTTTACTGTGAATTACCAGCAGCGGCACGTTCACATCCCCATAAAAGTGTTTGCTGGAGCATTGATGATAATAGTCATCAGCGCCGGTGAAACCATGCAGTTTTGCGGTAACCTGATCATCAAATTCATAAATAGAATTCCCCTGATAAACAGGCAGGTCAGGAAAGCGTTCACGCTTTTTTTCCAGTTTCTCGACCAGTGTTTTCAAAAACCGATATTCATACAAGCGATTGATTCCCTGCTGCATCCGAATGGAACCTTCCTTCAGATCGTAAGGCGGAGAAACCGCCACCGCTTTATGCACCCTGCTCTGCCGGCCTTCTTCCCCCAGATATTTCACCAGCGCATTGGCACCCAAAGAATAGCCCACCGCATAGATCTCTTTTTTTGGAAAATTGGATTCCATCCATCTGAAAACTGTTCGGTAATCGTCGGTGGCACCGGAATGATAAAACCGGCGCTGATCGTTGAGCCGACTGCCACATCCCCGAAAATTTACGGCCACCGAAGAAAACTCATGGCGCTTCAATTCACGCATCAGGTTGGCCATGTAATGCCGGTCCGTAGAGCCTTCGAGACCATGAAACAACGCCACCACCGGTTTGTTGGAATTGGTCTCACACACATCAATTTCAAGAAAATCTTCATCCGGGGTGTCGATCTCTATTCGCTCGAAATCCGGTTTCCATGCTTTAGAAAACTGAGAGGCAATAACAGTATGCATGTGCGTGTTCCAGGCCCACCAAACGGAATTGAATTCCTCTAAGGTGATTTCCGGCGTTTTTTCTGAAGCAGATACGGTTTTCATGATCCGCAAAATTATACACTTTCGAGCATTCTTTCCATTTCTGATTTTCAGTCGACCCGCGGTTCTGCTATATTCGGCTCAAAAATAAATCGATACATGGCAACCTCACTCACTCCCATTGAATACCTGCGCAGTGTTTTGGCGATTCTCGTTTTCTTTGTGATGTTTGCCATCTCAACCCCAATGATCGCCATCTTGCTGCTGCTCAGCTTTGGCAAGGCCACTAATTTCATTGTTGAAAATTTTGGGCCATTTATCGCCTATCCTGTGCTTTGGACTCTCGGCATCAAGTTTAACATCATTCAGCATGGCGAACCTGTTGAACCGCCGGTTATTTACACCATCAATCACAGTTCTACGCTGGATCTGGTTACCATGATCGCGCTTGGTTTACCGCACATTCGTTTTGTGGCCAAGTGGGAGCTACAATACAATCCGCTTTTTTTTATTGTGGGAAGGCTCACGGGACAGGTTTTCATTCAGCGAAAAAAAAGTGAGAAGGCCATCCGGAAGCTGCAAAATACCTATGACCGCCTCGAGCGTGATAAACTGTCCATTATGGTGGCTCCGGAAGGGTCTCGCAAGCACCCGGGAGTGATTGGCCCCTTCAAAAAAGGAGCTTTTCATATGGCCATCGACCTCGGTTTTCCCCTGGTGCCCATCTATTTTGAAGGCAACCAAGAGTTGAGCCTGGGCGGCTCCCTCCTATCCAAAAGCGGAACCATCAATGCGCACATTCACCCGCCGATCGATACCTCAAACTGGAAAAAAGAAACCATCGACGACCACATCAGCGAAGTCCGAAAGAAATACCTTGAATGGGCCGGCGTCGAAGAAGACGATCACTTATCGCGATAAAAGTAGATCTTTTTGTTATCGGCATCACGACGGCTTTTTACCTTGATGTCATTTTTCTTCCCAAACTGATACACTGCCGTTCGCATCGAATTAATGTTCTTCTCGTTGCTGTAACTCACCTCAACCGCTTGTCCGCCGGGCTTTAATTTTTCAATCGCATCTAATAAAGGCTTAAACTTTGAAGTTCTTTTCTTAGACGACTTTACATTCGAACGTTTTACAAATTTAATATCCATGTCTTTACTTTTTTATTAATAATAGCCAACAAAAATGAATATAATTATTAATTATGACTTTTAGTTTAAAATATTACATCTCTATTATTTGATCTTCTATATTTATTTTTCAAACCTTCATTAAATTATTCAATTAACCTGAAATTTTTTCTACGATATTCTCTTTTGAAGCATCCTTTTGAAACCTGCATATATGCTTTTTAAAGCAACTAAATCTGAATTTCGAGCATAGATATAGAGTAGCGCAGATTTCCGGATTCGCATGTTCTTAATCTTCAGGCAATTAATACTATCGACTCTGGAGAGTCGATTTACAGCTCCCATTGAATTTTTAATTGAGCTCAGGTCAATCTTCATCAAAACGATAACGCAGGATCTCATCCGAATACCCGCGGGAATTGTATCGCCTTACATAAACTCTGTGATCCTTGATAAGCAGTATGGTTTCCATTCTTGGCAGATCAAAAGTATAAAGCGGTGACCCGGAATCATCCAATACATACCACCGAAACTGATCCGGTTGTGCGATGATGGTTGCCACCCAAATCCGGCCTTCATCGTCTGTAAGAAAATGATCGACGGCCGGCCAGGTAGCGGGCAAAGTAGCCGCGCGAATGGCCCGTCGATAATACACATTGGTGTAGGAATCCACGACATCCTGTTTGTTCAGCGGCCGTTTTTCCATGGGATAGTACCGGGCTTCCTGAAATTTGGCATCCTGATTCAATTTGCGAACCAAAAAGTCGGAGGTATTCAGAACATAAATCGAAGCATCAGCACCTGTTTTGATTAGGGTTTCCGGAGCATAGGGTAATTCCATGATCACGGTGGTCGTCATGGTGTCATCCACGTACAGACTCTTACCTTTGAATCGGAACAGCGGTTCCCCGATCAACTTTCCTTCCTTTCCCACTTTCACATATAGCTCCTGCTGATCTTGCGGACTTTTGGTGATCCGAAATCCTACCATTACAGCGTTTTCAGAAAGCAGCTCGAACGTAAAAGGAATGGCCGTTTGGATTGAATCTGCTGAAAAAAGATGAGCGGCATTGAGGTTAATAGCGCCTTCCACCTCAAGATCATTCAGGCGAAACAGGTTAAGCTGCTGCAGGTCTTTATCGAAAACATATAAAAATTGTGCATCCGTTTGAAGTTGTACCGGGTTTTGAAATTCACCCGGATCGCTCCCGCTTCGGCCCAGGCTCCTCAGGTGCTCACCCTGCCTTGAAAATACTTCGATCCGTGCCCTATGATTATTGATAACAAAAAACCGGCCTTCGGCATCTGCCGTGACATCTCCAATGTTATTGAACGTCTCATACGAACCGATAGAAAAGCCCGGATCTTTGGTAAGCTGAAGTTTTTTTGCACCCCCCAATTCGAAGACCTCAGCCTTCTCCTTGAGCTCGGAAAACGGGTCTTCAGTACTGCACCCCACAAGGACACAAATCCCTAAAATTATAGCGCTTATTTTTTTCATTGGAGGAATGTAGGGAATTGTGGGATGGATATTAATGGAACTTAGTTTAAGGCTTTATTTATTTGCTATAGACTTTTACTTCAAGTATATATGGGTAAGAAATAAATCTTCGGAATGACTCATTTTTGATCATTTCTCTAAAACAAAAAGAGTTTTCCACCATGAACGGACGAACGTTATCTGATTCACGGACTACTAATAACTGATTTTTTTTATTTGTCCTATGACTTACTAAACTATAAATATTAGTGGTAGAAATTACCCTAAGTTAATCGCCCTTTAGTATTCTCTTAGAGAACAAAGAAATGATTGAAAAATGAAGTAATCAGTATAGCTCTATGTATTTAGATCCATATGATATAGTACAGGAATTTAATGAGAAAGGAACATTCCAGATTGAATGCACTGAAATAACTTTAAAGCAACTGGGAAATAATAAAAACCCACAGTGTTACTCGGGAAAAGGAATAATATGCCTAAATAAGGATAAAAAGTTTGAACTTATTTGCTTTCCTTCAAATGAGAAAGCGACTCCATTTATGGATAAGATCAAAAGAGGGAAAATATTAAAGCCATATAGAATCATAAAAAAAAATTTCTATTTCAGGTTAGATGCAAAAGACGCAGCAGGTAATATCTATTTTTCAAAACAAGTTGATGTAAGTGGAGATGAAGGAAGGAATGGTGTGGTTGTAAAAGGGGAGTTTGAAAGGCTATACTGCAATAATTTATTTAGCAGTGAAAATGGAATATCATTTCAACTTAAAAACAGACTAAAACTAACAACGAATTACCAGCACACATATCATGATGGAGAGCAAAATTATTTGTCTACAAGATTTCTTATCTATGGCTTAGAATATATTTTCTATGAAAAAAATGGAAGATATCAGGTTGATATTTTGGTAAGAGACAAAAGATTTCGATATGATTTTACAGAAATCGATTTTTTTCTGGATGTCATACGGATAATTACCTCAACCAATATTCATTTCTCTATAGTTGATCTTACATCAAATGATGAGAGCTATATAATGATCAAGTCTGATAGTACTTCTGTTAAATATTCTTCGCTAATGAAACCACCCATTCTAGCAAATCATAAAACCGATATTAGTTCATTATCCGATTTTATGTCACAGCTAATTTTATTTCAACGAACTAGAAAAGACTATAGAATAAATCAAATTTTGAATAGGTGTATCCATACATCTGTATCGTCAGTTCATGCTTATGCTACTGTAATAAGTTTAGGTGTTGAAGAGCTTATTAGTATTTATTTCTTAAATAATTTTAGTCCATCACCAAGCTATATTGAAAAAATTGAACAAGCCAAAAAGGAGCTAAAAGCAACAAAAATAGATCGATCAATAAAGAACAATATTTATAGTAGCTTAGATTATTATTCAAAACCAAGTGTCCGAAAACTTTTTAGAAAGCTTCACAAAGAAAAAGATTTACCAAAATTATTAACAGATAATTGGCATAGTTTGAGAGGCTACATTGCTCATCCTAGCAGGAGCAACAAAAGTAGTAATGAGTTATTATACTATGCAGATTCAGCTACAACATTATTTTATTGGTTATTAAAAGAAATAATTGGGTACAAAGGATCTCTCACAAAATATGTGTCTTAAAATTATTTTGTTTGCACCACAAATAAAAAAAGCCAGTTAGATCATAGACCTAACTGGCTTTTTTGTGGGCGATGAGGGACTCGAACCCCCGACCCCCTCGGTGTAAACGAGGTGCTCTGAACCAACTGAGCTAATCGCCCGACTTGCTCGAAGGGCGACAAATATAAGAACATTTCAAACACAGACAAAGAAAAATAATCACCTTTATTGATTTATTGGTTAACACTGTTAACTTATCGCCAGATTTTACATTTTACGACTGTTGCATTGTACTGTTTTTGAACCTAATCAAACCCCATGAGTACTTCCAAAGACTATCCAAAAACGGCCGTATTGGTAGACGGCTGCCGCATTCCCTTTCAGCGTTCGGGCACAAACTATAACGACCTGATGGCTTACGACCTCGGGCGCATGGCCATCGAAGGCCTGATCGCACGAAATCCCGTAGATCCCAAAAATATTGACCGCGTGATCATGGGCACGGTAATACAGGAAGTGAAAACCAGCAATGTGGCCCGGGAAAGCGCACTTGGAGCCGGCATCCCCAATTCGGTTCCCGCCTTCACCACCACCATGGCGTGCATCTCTTCCAATCAGGCCCTCGCAAGTGGCGTTGATTTGATTCGAACGGGTCAGGCCAAAATCATTTTAGCAGGCGGAACCGAGACCATGTCAGACATTCCCGTTCGGTTCAAAAAGAAATTCCGGCAAAAAGTATTGGAGGCCCGTAAGTACAAATCTCCCCTCGATTTCCTGAAATTCTTTAAAGGACTTGGCTTCAAAGATTTGCTGCCGGAACTGCCGGCTATCGCTGAATTTTCCACGGGTGAAGTGATGGGCGAAAGTGCCGACCGTATGGCGGCACGTTTTGGGGTGAGCCGGGAAGATCAGGACGAGTATGCCCTGCGCTCGCATCAACTGGCAGCCAAAGCAACCCAAAAAGGATGGCTGGATCAGGAACTCATTCCCGCTAAAATCCCACCCAAATTTGATGTTGTAAAACATGATAACGGCTTCCGGGAGGATACCTCCATCGAAAAGCTCGCAAAACTGCGGCCGGCGTTCATCAAGCCGCATGGTACGGTTACCGCCGGAAATTCGTCTTTCCTCACCGATGGTGCTTCGGCTTCCTTCATCATGGAAGAACAAACCGCCCTCGATTTGGGGCTGAAACCCAAAGCCTACATCCGGGAATACAACTTCGTATCACAGGATCCGGGAGAAGAACTCTTGCTTGGCCCTGCTTATGCCATCCCCAAAGTACTTGACGCCATGAAGCTGTCGCTCAAAGACATGGACGTGATTGAACTGCACGAAGCTTTTGCGGGTCAGGTGCTGTCGGTATTGACAGCTTTGAACTCTGATGAATTTGCGAAAGCATCCTTGAACCGAAATCAAAAGGTAGGCGAGATTCCCATGGAAAAATTAAACACCATGGGTGGCTCCCTATCACTGGGGCACCCCTTTGGAGCCACCGGAGTTCGGTTGGTCACCACAGCCGCAAACAGATTGATTCGCGAAGACGGCGAATTTGCTTTGGTCTCAGCTTGTGCAGCCGGCGGGCAGGGTCACGCGGTTGTACTGGAAAGATATTCGGGATAATTGGATAATTATCAAGGTTCAAATTCCAATTTTCATTTTTTGGTGGCTTTTAATATAGAATCAAACGTTATGAACATTTATCAACATCCCCGACCTCCTCTGTCTCCTCCTTGGCAAGGAGGAGGACGCGTTTATTATATCAATGCTGTGAATTTACTTTTGGACTTTGATCCATCTCGAATAAAGTCCTCTCCTTGTGAAGGAGAGGATTTAGGTGAGGTTGGAGCTAAGGGCTTTGCAACTTGAACCAACTAAATTCTTTTTTAAACCATAGATAAAGTGAGCATTAAAAATCCACGGAAAACCAAACAACTAAGAAGGGAACTTCGTCAAAATATGACTGAAGCTGAGGAGATGCTTTGGGAACGAGTTCGTAATAAAAAGTTATGTGGAGTAAGAGTTAAACGTCAATATGGTTTTGGGCCTTATGTTGTCGATTTCTTCGTCCCAAAAGCTAATTTAGTTATAGAAGTGGATGGCAAAATTCACCTTTCCAAAGAGCAAAAAGTTCGAGATAAAAACAAAGATACTTTTTTGAGAAAGAATTCAATTGAAGTGATAAGAATTAAAAACGAAGAAATTTTTGAAGACATCGATGCTGCTATTGCAAAATTGGAATTCATTATAGGTAAGAGAATAAAACCTTCAACACGTACTTAATCAAACGTTATGAACATTTATCAACATCCCCGACCTCCTCTGTCTCCTCCTTGGCAAGGAGGAGGACGCTTTAGATATATCTCAGATATGAATACGCTTCAGAATTTTAAGCAACCCCGAAAAAGTCCTTTCCTTACCCACGAATGCTCGGGGCAGGTGAGGAGAGGATTTAGGTGAGGTTGGAGCTAAGGGCTTTGCAACACGAACCAGCTGAATTCTTTTTCCGAAAACTTTTAATCAACATAAAACCATGAGCTACTTAAATATCACCCATAAAGAATCCGTCGCTATTCTTACGCTGGATCTTCCCGGCGAGAAAGTGAATAAACTCAATGAAGGCCTAATCGAAGAGTTTTCAGCTTTTTTGGATGAGCTTGAGTCGGATGATAAACTCAAGGGAGCAGTCTTGATCTCGGGGAAGAAGGACAATTTCATTGCGGGAGCGGATATTGACATGTTTCAGGCTCGGGATACGGCCGAAGAAATTGAGCAGCTCAGTAAGAAGGGGCACCGGATCCTGAATCGTATCGCGGATTTCCCTAAACCGATTGCCGTAGCAGTGCATGGGAGCTGCATGGGCGGTGGCTTAGAGTTATCGCTGGCTTGTCATTACCGGGTGTGTTCAGACAGCTCCAAAACCGTTTTTGCACTGCCGGAAGTCAAACTGGGACTTCTCCCCGGAACCGGCGGCACGCAGCGTTTGCCAAGGCTTATTGGACTTCAGAATGCCTTCCCGTATATGCTGACGGGAAAAAATATCTACACTCGTCAGGCTAAAAAAATGGGGATGTTTGATGAGATTACACACAAGGATGCCATCGAAAAAGCAGCCATAAAGGGTGTTCATAAAATTGCAGAAGGGAAGTTTGGAAGAAAAGACAAGCGATCGTTTTTGCATAAGATCCTGGAAGGAAATCCGGTGGGACGAAGCATCATATTTTCTCAGGCTCGAAAGCAAACAGCGGCTCAAACCAAAGGTAATTACCCGGCTCCGCCCAGGATCATCGATGCTGTGGAATATGGATATAAACACGGAATCGGCAAAGGACTGGAGAACGAAACGGTTTTATTTGGCGAACTGGGGGCCACGCAGGAATCCCGCAACCTGGTGAATCTATTTTTTGGGATGAATGCCTCGAAAAAAGTCCCTACGCCTGACCTGGTGAAGCCTGTTAAAAAGATCGGAGTGCTGGGAGCCGGACTGATGGGTTCCGGTATTGCAGATGTAAGTGTGAACAAAGGAGACTACCGGGTGCTGCTCAAAGATCAAACCATTGAAAATGCAGCCAAAGGCGAAAAAGAGATCTGGAAGTCACTGGATGAAAAAGTTAAAAAGCGCATTATCACGGAATTTGAACGGGATCAGACCATGAGTAAAGTCACCGGCGTGGATTCCTATGATGGGTTTGGCTCCATAGATCTGGTTATTGAGGCGGTATTCGAGGATCTGGAACTCAAACGAAATATCGTTCAGCAGATTGAAGCCAACACTGGTGATCACTGCATTTTTGCCTCCAACACTTCTTCCCTGCCTATCTCTGAGATTGCGGAAGGGGCTAAACGACCGGAAAATATCATTGGGATGCACTACTTCTCTCCGGTTCAGAAAATGCCTCTGCTCGAGATCATCGCTACCGAAAAAACAGCCGATTGGGTGATTCAAACGGCTTTTCAGGTTGGAGTAAATCAGGGCAAGAATGTAATTGTGGTGAAAGACGGCCCCGGTTTTTATACTACCCGAATTTTAGCTCCATATATGAATGAGGCTATGAAACTGCTGGAAGAAGGCGCCTCCATTGAGTTCCTGGATAAGATCATGAAAGATTTTGGTTTTCCTGTAGGACCGATGGCATTATTTGATGAAGTAGGTATTGATGTGGGGGCTCATGTGGCAGAAACGATGTCGCCCATGTTTGCCGAAAGAGGAGTGGACACCCAAAACAGGGCACAGGAATTACTCGATGCCGGTTTCAAAGGCCGAAAAAATGGAAAGGGTATGTACTCTTATTCAGAAGGTAAAAAGAAGGAGGTCAACTCAGACATCTACCAATATTTTGGCGGTACCAGCCGCACCAACCCGGATAAGGAAACCGCTCAGCAGCGCATTGCTTTAACGATGATCAATGAAGCGGCGTGGTGCCTGGAAGAAGGGATTTTGAAGTCGCCCGCTGACGGAGACCTTGGAGCTATTCTGGGTTTGGGCTTTCCTCCTTTTTTGGGCGGACCATTTCGCTATATCGATCAAACCGGAGTACAGAATGTGGTGGATAAACTAAATGCATTTACTGAAGAATATGGCCCACGGTTCAAACCGGCACAAATTTTAGTGGATCATGCGAAGCAAGGAAAGATATTTTACCCGTAAACTCAGTTCGAATAAAAAAGCCAATAACGGTCATTTTTGAAATGAGTTCTAATGATGACAGTAAATCGACTCTCCAGAGTCGAAAGCATAAATAACGTGAGTTTGAGATAATATTTCTCATTTGTTATCACTCTGAGTGTATTAAATGTATAATTAAGAACCTGTAGTGTTCCGCGATCCCGAACTCACGTTAACTTAGAATACACACGATTCTGGGGAGATGCGCTACACTGTATCAAAAATCAAATTCCGGATCTCATAAGAAATCAGTAGTAAATTCGTATTACGATCCGTCGGTTTAGTGCACGGTTTTCGATAATATCATTCCCAAGGGAATCGGTATGCGGAACTACGGGCTGCGTATCTGCATAACCGGATGCTTTCAGACGATCTCCTGCAATGCCCTCATCAATAAAATATTTTACGATACCGGATGCCCGCGCCACTGAAAGTTCCCAATTGGATGGAAAACGCTCCGTGCTGATCGGGACATTATCGGTGTGGCCTTCCACATCAACTTTGAACTGATAATACCCGAGTTCATTCATGGCCTCGGTTACCTTGTTGATGATATTCTGTCCGGTGGGCAGTAAATCTGCTTCTCCGGAATTGTAGAACGAACTGCTGTTGAAAAAGAGCTTAATTCCGTCACGATCCAAAATGATATTTACTTGTCCTGCAGCACGTTCTTCAGCCAGCTTTTCGTCCAGATCTTTCTTTACCTCAGCCAGGGGAGTCTGAACATTTTCTTGTTTATTTACTTCTGAGCGCAATCCTTGTTTCATCTGCTCCCACAAGTTAATATCTACGTGAGAAACCGCGATCAACACAGCAAAAAAAGCTAACAACAGGGTGATCATATCACTGTAGGTCAAAAGCCACTCAAGATCTTCCTGATGGATCTCTTCCTCATTAACACCATTGCCGTTTGAATTGCGTCCTAAGCCCCCGTTCTGCTTCACATCAAGCCCCCACTCCTTGCAATTGCAGTTCTTCGTCCGCTTCGAAATCTCTTTGCAGATAGGTCTTCATCTTGTCTTTAATATAGAATGAAGATTTTTTTTCATTGATCAATAACAAGCCCTCTAATATGAAGTACTCCCTGAAACGATTCATTTGAGCCACGTTCTTAATTTTCTCTGCTACGGGATAGAAAATGAACCGAGCCAAAGAGATCCCGTACAGTGTTGTAATTAAAGCAGCTGCTAATCCCGGACCCATGGCCGAAGGATTTTCAAGTTCTCCAAGCATCACGATCAAACCAAAGAGGGTTCCAAACATTCCGAATGATGGAGCCGCGCCTCCCATAGCTCTCAGCACATCAACTACCACCAAATTCCGGTAGTAATGTTCTTCAATATTATTTGATCCAAAATCCCGGACCTCTTCATTGTCGTAATTAGTACTTATAAGTGAAAATAAGAAACCTGTGAGTTCTCCCTGATGCTCTTCTTCCAGATTTGAAAGAGCCTGAACCTTATTTTCACGAATATCCTCGTTCCATTTCAGAATATTTTCAAGATCTTGTTCGAGTACTTTTCCGCTGGTTTTAGACTGGCTGAAAAAATAGAATAGACTAAAAAAAGCTTTGCCTACGTACCTCGGCTGATAGGTTATGAATACGGCATTAAGCACCCCTCCGATCACGATAAAGAAACTGGGAATATTAAGGAACTGATATTCTGACAACATCGGAATGGATTCAATATATGCAGTAGCTCCGGTTACTTCGGTTACACCGAACACCAGGATACTAAGGCTAAATAGTACTCCGAGAATATTTGTTAATGATAACCTCATTATTGATCTCCTTATTGCTGTTTTTTATTGCTCAGACCCGTCTTCGTCGGTTGCATCCCCGGGACTTTGTTCTTCAGAAGGTTCTATCCCTTCTTCGAGTTTTATATCATTAATGATCGTTTCAAGCTCCGGAATGCTCGGGATGGGCAGATCAGGATTGATCTGTACGGCGAGATTCCAATTTTCACGGGTTGCATTCTGATTTCCCATCATAAAATGAATGGTGCCTTTCAGCGCATACGCATCTGCTGTTTCTGCGACCTCAAGCGTTTCGTTAAGCAAACGCAGGGCCTCGGTGTATTCTTCGAGGTAAAACAGATCCTGAGCTTTCCTAAACTTGGACAGAACTTCACGAATATCATTTTCCCTGTTTTTAATAAGCGTAGAATCGGCTATAACCACCGTATCCTTTTCTGCCGGTTTCATGCCTTTCAGGTCAAGAAAGAATTCATCCTGATCAGGATCCAGGCTTATCTGAATCCCCGAGCTTTCATTTTTGTAATTGAGAACGATCTGATCTTCAGTGTTTCCTGTTGTCATTTGGTTGAGCTGACGAAGCTCTTCCAGCGTGTAATTTCTTTCCCCATTGTTTTCATTGACCGTACTTTCTGAGGGCACACAGGCAGAGATCAAAGATATCATCAATAACCCCGGTATTATCAACTTAGAATTGCACATACGCTTTCACTCCATATCCAAATTGTCCATAAGTATAGGTGTTGCTCAAGGCATCAGCGCCTTTGATGGATCTGTCACTCAAGAAATACTGCCCATAAAGTTCGAACCCAATATTTTGGGTCATATTAAACATCAGGGCCGGATTGAAAGAGATCATATTCCCTTCCTTATCGCCTTGTACCAGCCACACGGAAGCATCAACCCCAAGCATGATCCTGTAGTCATTGATAGACTCACTCTTGGCTGATATGGCTTGGTCAAAAGAGATGCCGATCTCCCAGAAGTTAGCTTCAAACTCGTTGCTTTCATTCGATCTTATGACATTTATTCCGGTGTAAAAGCCTAAATAACCGCTGTTTTCCGCATCGAAAGACTGTCGGTATCCTACATTGAAGCTATAATTCAAGGAGGTAGTTTCTACAAGTGTTTCGGTTGAAGGCGCCAGTGAAGTTGAATAGGATTCGTTACTCATTAAAGTGGTTCCGAACCTGATCACAACTCTTTTACCAACATCATCTTTCTCTTGAAAACCAACAGGATAAGCTGCCACACTTCTGGCCCAGATAACTTCCCTTGATTGGGGACTCATCATCCTGAGCTGCACAATCATTCCCTCCGGCGTTTTTCGCTGTACTGTGAGTTCAACAAGTCCTGATAATGAATACTTGTCAGCCACTTGTTCGAGGAGCTCAGGCGACATATCAGCTAATGACCGCCCTTTGATATTCATTAGTCTCAATGTTGAATCGGTACCCACGATCTTCAATTTATCCGTTGGGTCCAATTCAGGAGGTGATACAACAGTAACCGGAGCATTTTCCCGAAAAACTGCTTCGATCTCACCTTTTATATAGGCAATTGACTCGCTACTGAAACGATTGCTATTGTAATTCATCTTATAGACCGCGATCCTTCGAATACTTACCGGCAGATCACTCAGTTCAGAGGCAAGCTGAGATGATATCTGCCTCATCATATAACTTTCAGCATTTCGGTCTACTGCACTGCCACTTTGTTGTGCCAGTATCCGGCTTGATAAGCCGATCGTCAGAACAAGAAGTGCCCCAAGAAATATTCTCATCATACTAACCCGCTATTTTTAGGTACTTACGGATCTCACTGAGCAATTCTTTCCTGGCTTTTTCAACTTCCGCCCTCTTCAGATCTTTTGTATTTCCTAATTCTGAGAGTATGAGTTGCTGTTCCCGCTTAGGCCGTACCCGAAGAATTTTTTGCCGCACTTCATCCTTAGCTCCATATAAAGCCTGAATGAGTTTATCGGTTTCCAAACTTTCGATGCTGTTCTGAAGAATTTCATCATCCATTTTTGGGATATCTTCGAACGCCACAAAGTATTTTCTGATCTTTTTGGCAAGTTCAAGATCCTGCTCGGCAATAGAGCTTACAAAACCTTCCTGTTCACTGACCGGCATACTGTCGATGGTAGAAAGGATAGACTCCACTCCATCTGCAGCCACAAATTTCATATCCGAAACAGAAAGTGCTTTAGATGAGAAATGAGCCGCAACTTTCTTATAAATAGAAACGGGGATATTGTTGATCTTACCCATCTTCAATACCACGGACACCCTTTTTTGATCCTTCATTTTTTGCAATACATAACTGGATCGTTCTCCCGCTACTTGTGCCAGCAATATCGCGGTCATTTCATCGGATTCTCCTTTAACCAGATGCATAAGCTGTTGATTAGACAACTGATCCAGGAAATCAAACAAGTTCGACTCCGAATCTTCCTTTCTGCGTTCTTTTTTCACCCCCTGGATACTTTTTTTGAACTGTTCCACTTCCTCCACTTTTTCTTCGATGGGGATGGTATCGATGTTGGACAATCCAAACTGTATAGAATTATATATTTCGTCCTCAAGGTGACTTTCAAGTACATCCATCAGCTTATGGTCCACGCTGTAGATATGGCGAACGGCACGCACTATTCCTTCGTCTTCATCATCTTCAACCCATCCTGAGATCAGCTCAGCCACCATACCGGGGTCACTCACACATGCATTGGTGATGTACATCTTATCTTTCTCAAATTGCTGCTGCTTGTCCCCTTTTATCTCACGAACTTCATTTTTAGCTTCTTCATCTGCACTACTTCCATTCCCCTGTATTTGAGCCGGGAAATTAGGTTCATAAGGATATTGTGACAGTTTTTGCTCTTCCCTGGCCGGCTTCCGAAATGCAAGAAATAAAAGAGCTCCTATAAATAAAAGCCCGAGTCCGGCTATTACATACATTAATTGTTTGGGATCATTCCAGTCGATACCCAAGAACATATTGGGCTCTGATTGCTGTTGGGATTCATCCTGCTGGTCCATCAACTCTCTTCTTAATGCCTGGATCTCCTCATCAGGCCGGGCAACATCCCGTTCAATTCCCGGAAACACCTTTTCGGTAACTGTGATCACATCACCCCGAAGCAGATCTGCATTTGTGACCATGGCTGCTGCCTCTTCAATAAACTCAATATCTTCATCTGTATAAGAGGTATCCACCAATACTTTTACGTTCAGTCCGGTGAGCTTATAGCTTGAATCAAAACCCGAGATCTTCAAACTGTCCTGCTGATTTTGGCTATTTCGCAGGTTTGGGGGAATCACCGGCAAGCCCGGAAGATTTTCGAGCTCAATACCAGGAGGGGGTTCTACCACATCATAGCCCTTGGCTACCATTACCCTCTCCACACTTGCCTTTACATCAACTATATACGTTCCCTTTTCATAATACTCGCGCAAAGAGCGATCCAGGACTACTTCATAATATTGTTCATATTTGGTAGCCTCTTCGGTTTCATCCGGAGAAGAAGAACGGTTGCCGGGAGTTTGAGCTTCCGCAGTAAGCGAAAACAGTATCATTACCCCGGTAAGTAAAATCCCAATACGTACCCGATTCATAGCAAATGTTTTAAGGTTAATTAAGCACGTCGTACCCTGTAATATCAATCATGCAGATTATAAGATACTTATCCACATTTCACAAGTATAAATTGCAAAGCATTAAAGCTAATATTTTCTATTACTTTAAAGGAAAATGTATCATGGAATAAATATTTATCAACATTTATAAAGCATAAAAAAGCCGAACTCTTTCGAATTCGGCTTTTAATGAAATCTACACTGCACAGTGTGTTTGCAGTGAATTTGTACCCATAACCCTACCGTCAATCCTTACCTCTTTTAGGGGCTGCAGAAAATTTATTTTATGAGGGTCATTTTTTTTGATGACTATTTCCCGCCTGTTAACTCCCCAACCGCCCGTAAATATTCTTTATTCATCGTAGGCTCATGCTGAAAACTTTCTCCGTTCCAGTAGAGAAGGGAGTCTTTGAAGGTTTCTAAATATTTCCCATCTGCCAGGATATCGGTTTGGCCGCTTTCGTAAATTTCCCAGGCGTACTCATCATAAATATCAGAGCTTCCAATACTTTTTACTCTTAGAGAATCCGTAAATGAATAGAAAATCTGTGCATTATTCTCTATTCTTTTATCATTTAAATGATGGGTTTCCGCAATTATCGCTTTTAAACCATTATCAGCTAATTCAGATATGTTATATAAAGCTGTATCAAAACCTCTTCTTCCCCCACTGGTTTCTATAGGTAGTGTTTTAGGAAATACCACATAAAACATTTCTGCTGCATCTTTATAGCCGCTGGTTTTATACCGATCTATTGCAGCTCCCTGACCAAATATATATTTATAGTCTAAAATTCCTAAGAATGCTTTCTTAAGGGAATTATTCAACCCGCCAATGATTAGCTCTTTTTCATCGTCTACGTCAATATTGGTTACCAGAACTTCTTTAATTGTACCCGCATGTAGATATTTCTTCTTAATAGCTGCTGTATTTGCATCTAAAATTAACAAAAAAGAGGGGAAGTAGTCCCCATGACGTGTAGTAATAATAGCTTCTTCTAAACCATCCCCGTCTACATCTTCACTTTTAATCAGTTCGATATATTGCTGTCCTGAATTGGCATAAGGGTGGAACTCGTAATCAAATGTTTCTTGATATTCAAATGTCCATAGTGTATCTCCGTCAACATTCCCTAGTACTAACTCTTGCCTTCCATATCCAGGGCCATGAAAACTTGTCCATAAAATTTCATTCTGTCCATCGTTATTAGCATCTATTAAACTCACTAAATTCTTCCGGTCAGATGGTAAGTAATGTTCAAAATAAACAGTGTAATCCCCCATTTCTATTTCGATCAATTCTTTACCACTTTCGTTCATGACTTTCATAACATTCCCATCAAATAAAATAGATGCAGGATTTCTATCCACCGGGCCATAAATCAGCCTTCCGATAACGCCTAACAAAACCAACACTACCAGCAGAAAGGCCCAGTTGTAGCGGTGTCTCCATATTTGCATGGAGGTGTGTTTGATTACCGATCGTTGCTTGTGCATGGTGAGCCTTCGGTCATAAAATAATTCTCTTACATGGCCCACTCCTTTCAGTACCAAATTGCGGGAGGGATACTCGCTTTCAAGTTCACCAAGGTAATTTGTGGCTTCCTCAACCTGCTCCAGGGGCACTACCAACACCTGAACCCATGAATAAAAGGCCGCTTCGATCTTGTACCTTATGGTCCCGGCATCAACCGGCAGCACATTTCCTTGTTCATCGATATTTCCTGTGATCGCAATGCCGGGATTTAGTCTGAAATATTCTCTCCTGTTTTCGGCTCGCAGCATTTCACAATAAAAGAGTCCGCTTAAGGCAAGGTTCGCAGAATCACCGGCGTGCCATGCATGGCTTAACTCAAAACTGGCAGTTCCTTTCCAGAAACTCCGCTTCCCCGTACTTTCTTTGAGCAACTTCACCGCCGCTTCTGCCGCTTGCTCACCCAAACTCCCTGCGTTTGCCCCTATCACCCCAAACACAGGTCGTAATTCTGCTTTTTCTGATGTGGAAGCGCCTACCACTTCTACTTTTAGCCTGCGTAACCGTCCTTTTGACTGAAAATTCCCTGACGTTTCAACGACCGGTACTAAAACTTCACTTGCTGATTTTTCTTTACCTCTTTTTTGCCCAGTCGCCATTTGTGCAGGCAGCAGTTCTCTCCTTAGTTCTGCCTCGTTTTTTAATCCTAACCAATCATGAATTTGGTAAAGCCCTGATTTCAGGAAATCTATTTTCCTCATCAACTCTTTTTCCTTTAACTCCGGTATGGCGGAGATCACTTTTTCACAATCGTTGATGACCCTTGCAAACTCTTCAGGATTTATTCCGGTGAAAAGTAACGGCTGGTTCAGGGTTGGAAATGCATCAAACAGCTGAATAATGTAACTGTCATAGGCCCGATACTTACCGTTAAGGCTAGATAAGAATTCGTAAATCAAAAAGAGCTGTGTCCGTTCGGATCCTGCAAGTTTTAGCTCGGAACTTACTTTCTCGAATAACTTTTCAATTTTTATTGGATCCAAAACCGGCTAATTCTATAATATTCAATACATATCTTATTCGTAGAAACAGAGTGTACATTCCTTGTCAACACTTGGCAGCTCGAAGGATAGTTTTTGTTGGTTGATTACCTTTAATTCTGAATATTCTTCTTGTACCAACAGCATCCTGGAGAACCGGGTCTTTTCTTCAGAAAGATGAACTTCCAGAGTTTTTCCATGCAAACCCAACCCAACACTTTCTTGGTTTGCCAAACGGAACGCTTCTGTTTTTTTAGGATCGACCTCAACAAGCATCACCGGTACCCGAAGAATCGATGAAATGGAATCCCAGTTCAGATCTGATAAATTTCGAACATCCTTAAGCTTGCCGTTTTGATCCGTAACCAAATCAATTTCCGGATTCACCAACGAAAGTATTGCGTACCTGCTTCGATCTGAGTCCCCGGAAATAACATGGAATTGGAGACTGTGATCAGCCTCTTTCTCGAGTACCCTTACCAACGTTTTATATTCTTCTGAAACCAGGGTAGCCTTGGTTGTTAACGATCTTTTTTTCTGCTCTGAAGTCATGGCAGCCAATACAACAGGGCCGGGTTCCTTCGAATCATACCTGAATGCCTTCAGCGAAATAATAGAAGTCCGTGTATCCGATAAGCGATCCAATTCTTGATAATATTTGACCAAAAATTCATAGATCTTTTTAGCTTCTGCAGACTCCTCTATTGCCTTTCGGATCTCTTCTTTCTTTGCAGTGCTTAATTCATAGGAAAACCGAATATACTGCTCAATGGTATGTTCACTGATTCTCTTCAAAAACTGTCCTTTTTATTAACTTATACTTCTATCATTGCCAATATTACGATCTGCTGAAATTTTCCTGTTTTCTTATTTGAGATAAAAACCGGCCTCTTAACTTCTTTGTGATATACTCTACAATGGGACGGTGATCGGCCCGGTATCGATCATACGTTAACTCCGGAAAATGAAATTCAACATGCTCAAAATAGCCCTCACGGGGCATTTCACAGATAAAATCGGCAATTATGATATCTTCAATAGCCATCAGGTATTTATCCAATTGCTCCCTGCTGAGCTTATCTGAAAGTACATAGGTTTTGGTCAGGTGCTTTTTCTCCTCGTTTATGCATTGCCGCAGTGTTTTTTTGAGAGTCTCATTATCATGCTTTTTTCCGGGGTGATCCTGATCCTGCTCTTCCTCATTTTCAAGCCTGTAAGCTGACACCTTCCTCAAGATCACCGCATAATTTATCAGCTTAAACCGCGGGGCATATGCTTCCGATTCATCAAGTATTTCAACCAGCGACTGAACCGCATCTACACTGTTATTGATCTCAGCATAGCGCGATGAGAGTTTGATCTCCAGGATCTCATCCGAGATTTTGGGAAGTTTTCGTTCAACATTGCCGGTTAAGATCTCCCCGGTGTTAGCATCGTAACTGGCGCGGCTGACCTTATCCTCATCCAGTGTTCGCTTCAGGTTTCGGATGATCCGTGAAAGAGAAGGATCGAGCTTTTTATAGTTTCGATACAATCCATCATTCACCTTGCTGAAAATGAGCTGCCTGATCTTAACCTCAATCTGACTTTCACTAAGTTTTTCGGCTTCCTCTCTGCTGATGAAGTCTTCGATTCCCTTGAAGCAATGATCCTGTCTTCCGAACAAATCCGCAATACAGTCCAAAGCCAGGTCATCTATATTCTTGTATAAATGATCAAGCAAGAAAGTATTTGTATTAGCCTTGGTGCGAAGATAGGCTACAGAAATTCGCCGGAATTCATTACAAAGGCGATTTACAGCCCGCTCCTCCCCATCTAAAGCTTTTATCAACGTATATTTTAACATTAGTAGCTTTTTAACCCCTTAATTCATCTTGAATTAACACTATTCATACTGAAATTGCAACTCTTGTAAATAAAATCCTCCCTTTTATTCAAAAGTATAGACCGTTTTCTTTTAAAAACCTCAAAACACAGTTTATAATGAACTTGATACTAAACATCATTATGATTAGTGTTTATGGAATTATAATGACACCATTCTCTTTATAATCGATACCTTCGTTCACTTTACGAATGAATACAAGGTTGCATGAATTATTGAAGGACAGCAACCTGACCATTTTACTCGGGTGTATTTATTCACGCTATTAGTGTGGTTCTCAACCGTTTCTCAAATCCCGTTTTAAAGTCGTTAGTCTTAATCTTAACATCTAAAAAAACGATCATGGCAATTCGAGGAGAAGAACAAGAGCCTGGTAAAAGAACAGGCATCAAAAAGTATTTTGATATTCACAAACCGGTTTTCTGGCCGTCTGTTTTTTTGATCACAGCAATGATCATCACTACTCTTTTATTGGGAGATCAAGCTGAAGAGATTTTCAGCACTATTCAATCTGCAATCACCGATAATGCCGGCTGGTTGTTCGTGATAGCCGTTAACGTTTTCATTGTCTTCTCTCTTTTTATTGCCTTTAGCCGTTTTGGAGACATTCGATTAGGCGGTAAAGATGCTGAACCCGATTTTAGCACCATGGCTTGGTTTGCAATGCTGTTCAGCGCCGGAATGGGTATTGGCATTATGTTTTGGAGTGTAGCTGAACCGGTTTTCCATTACCTGTCCCCTCCCATGGCTGAAGGAGAAACCGTTGAAGCAGCACAACAGGCTATGAACCTGACGTATTTGCACTGGGGCTTTCATGCCTGGGCTATTTATGCTGTTGTGGGTTTATCGCTGGGCTTTTTCGCGTTCAACCGGGGACTCCCTTTGTCGTTTCGTTCGGTCTTTTATCCGCTGATCGGAGATCGCATTAAAGGCTGGATGGGTGATGTGATCGACGTTCTTGCCGTACTGGCTACTTTATTTGGACTGGCTACTTCGTTAGGGCTCGGTGTTCTGCAAGTAAGTGCCGGATTGAATCATGTGTTTGGATTACCTGATAACATCTTCCTGCAGGTTGGCATCATCGTTGCGATTACAGGAGTTGCTACCGTTTCCGTGGTCTTAGGTATCGATAAAGGGGTTCGGGTGCTCAGTGAACTTAATGTCCGGATCGCTGCACTGTTTTTGTTATTTATGATCCTGGTAGGGCCTACCATCTTTATCATGGATTCCTTTATCCAGAATTTTGGAGGATATTTTAGCTCAGTGGCTACCTTCAGCTTTTGGACTGAATCGTATGCCGGCACCAACTGGCAAGGTTCGTGGACCATTTTTTATTGGGCCTGGTGGATCTCCTGGTCGCCTTACGTTGGAATGTTTATCGCGAGGATATCGAAAGGACGCTCCGTTAAAGAATTCATTTTGGGAGTGCTTATCGTTCCAAGTATCGTAACGTTCTTATGGATGTCTGCTTTTGGCAGCTCGGCCATTAACCTTGAAATGAATGGAATCGGAAATCTTGGTGATGCCGTGAATAATAATGTAGCTACGGCCCTGTTTGTTTTCCTTGAACAATTTCCACTTGGTATGATCACCTCCGTAATCGCCATTGTTTTGATCCTCAGCTTCTTTGTGACCTCCTCCGATTCCGGTTCACTCGTTATTGACGGACTCACCAGCGGCGGCAAGCTTGACGCCCCGGTGGGACAGCGTATTTTCTGGGCTCAAACCGAGGGCCTGGTTGCCGCGATCTTGCTTATAGGAGGCGGATTAAGTGCCTTACAAACAGCATCAATTAGTACTGGATTACCTTTTGTACTCATTCTGTTGCTGATGTGCTATAGTTTGCGCCAGGGGCTCAGCCGCGAGTACAAAGAACTTCATCAAAAAGTGAAGGACAAAGAGCGCGAGGATTACAAAAAATTGGTAAAAGAGACCATCAAACATCAAAAAGAGAATCAATAAGAGGTACAATATTATGAAGAATTTTGACCACTGGTTTGTATGCCTTGATCTTTCCAAAATGGATGACATCCTGATTGGATACACCCATTTTTTAACATCTGTCATTGAACCCAAAACCATTTCTTTTTTGCATGTAATAGAGTCCGGCAATGTAGCACAGGAGATGGCAGACTTATTTCCAGACATCGATACCACTGAGGATTTCGAGGATGTGATCAGAAAAGAGCTTAATGAAAAGGTAAACCGGCATTTTGGAAATGGGGATATCGAGATCCGAGTCATCATCAAAGAAGGCCGGCCCACCGATCAGATTATAGAACTTATGAATTCCATGGATCCTGATCTCCTGCTGATGGGCAAAAAAACCGGCTATGTGGGCGAAGGCGTGATCGCCCGCCGTATCGTAAAATATGTTCCGGCTTCCATCTTGTTTGTCCCGGAAACCAGCCGATATGCAATGAATAACATTCTGGCTCCGGTTGATTTTTCAAAAGAATCTGCCCATTCACTCATGTTGGCTCGCCATTTTACCAATTCCAGTAATGGATCGGTAATCGCACAGCATATTTTTAAATACCCGTCTCATTTTTTCCCATACATGCCTTCCGATGAGGAAAAAGACACGATCAAAAATCACCTGGAGGAAAAACGAGATCAGTTTATTTCGGAAAATGAGATTCCCGATGATATCGACTTCACGCTTACTTTACACAAAGAAGGCCGATTAGGTGATGATGTGTACGATGAAGTCGTCCGTAATCAGTCCGACCTGATCGTAGTTGGCGCGAAATCTTCCAAAAAAATCACCAGTATTTTGCGGGATGATTTCACCGATAAAATGACGTATTACTCTTTCGGAATTCCCCTGTTAATTGTGAAGAACAAAGAGAAGCATCAGAAGTTTCTGAAGTCGCTTTTTAGCTAAAAAACGGAGAAAAGTGGGCTTTTTTGATTTTCCAGATTCAGAATTAAAGTAAAAGAATCAATCTTGATTTCACCTTAACGACTCAGCGAGTCGATTTACTTACTATCTCGGCGGATTTTGCGGGAAATACTGAAAAGGTCTTGCAAGATTTTGATGAAATTTGTGAAGTAATTCTGCCTGAGCTTTACCGTCATTTTTCAGTACAGGAATTTGTATCTTTGCGGAGCAAAACAAATTAAATCATATCAATAACACGACTATGCAATTTCTACCTTTATTTTTGATGGGCAATCCTGATGACCCAAATGCCGGAATCATTAACCTGGTTTTCTTAGGCGCTATTTTCCTGGTATTCTATTTCTTTATTATTCGTCCGCAAAGCAAACGCCAAAAAGAGATTCAGCAAAAAGTTTCTGAAATGAAAAAGGGCGACAAAGTGGTTACCTCTTCAGGCATCATCGGCATTGTGGATAAGATCGAAGAAAATGAGTTTCTCCTTGATATTGACAGTGGCACTAAGATTCGCATGCTGAAATCTGCCGTTACCGATGTAAATCCTAACAAACAAGGCAAAGATTAACTAACCCTTTTTTGTTGTCACTCTGAGCGCCTAGTTTTAATATTTTGGAAAGAAAGTCATCGCGAAGAGTCTCAAGCTTTGATAACTTTCATCATTAAGAATTTGAGATCCTTCGCGTTAAACAATGGTTCAGAATCTAACTTAGCAATCGCTCAGGATGACAATTAGTTGAATCATACTCCAAACCAAAACCCATGACTCAGGAATTCCATTTTAATACCATCCCGGAAGCCATTGAAGACATCAAAAATGGCAAGATCGTCATCGTAGTGGATGATGAAGACCGCGAAAATGAAGGCGATTTCCTGATGGCCGCTGAAATGGTTTCCAACGAAGCCATCAACCTGATGGTAACACATGGCCGCGGACTTGTTTGCGCTCCCATCACCAAAGAAAAAGCGGATAAGCTGAACCTGCATCATATGGTGCAAGAAGGTGCCGATCCGGACGAGGCAAACTTCACCATTTCTATAGATCATAAACGAAAGACCACCACCGGCATTTCTGCAGCGGACCGAGCCAATACCATCCGCGAGCTTGCCAGTGACAATTCCAAACCGGTCGATTTCCGTCGGCCGGGACATGTTTTTCCACTCCTTGCGGTTGAAGGCGGTGTTTTACGGCGGGCAGGTCATACGGAAGCTGCCATCGACCTTGCCCGACTTGCAGGATTGAAACCCGTTGGTATCATTTGCGAGATCATGAAGGAAGATGGGGAAATGGCTCGTGTGCCAGAGCTCGTCAAAATGGCGGAAGAATTTGAGATGAAGATCATCACCATCAAGGATCTCATCGCTTACCGCAACGAAAACGAGACCTTGGTGCAGGAAGTAATGGATGTTGGATTACCCACTATGTATGGCGACTTCAACCTTCATGCTTTTGAAGAAAAACTAACCGGTGATATTCATCTTGCCCTCACCAAAGGCAGCTGGACCAAAGAAGAAGCTGTACTCACCCGGGTACATTCTTCTGACCTGATCGGCGATATTTTTGGAGCCCGAAATAAAGATACCAGCGAACAACTACACCAGGCCATGTTACAGGTAGAGCGCGAAGGAAAGGGAGTCGTTCTCTATATGAATCGAAATCAGCGAGGTTCTGTGCTGGTGAATCAGCTTAAAACCCTGAAAGCTTTACAACAGGGTAAAGTGATGGAGAACGAGGAGGACATCACCCCAAGAAGTGATACCCGGGACTACGGAGTGGGTGCTCAGATCCTGCGTTCACTGGGCATCAGAAAGCTGAAATTGATGACCAATAATCCTGTTAAAAGAATCGGGATCAAAAGTTTTGGGCTGGAAATTGTAGATCAGGTTCCTATCGAAGACAACTTTGATTTTTCGACCCAACGCTATCCGTTTGAAGGGGAAGAGAATAGCTAAGCTTCACTTTCTTTTTTGTTGAACCGGGTTCAATATGCTGAATTTATCTATATCTCACCGACCCTATTTTTAGGGAGTCAAAAAAGTGAGGTTTCTCTTCTACTTGTTTTCGGGCGCAGACTGATCTGTAGTGATATCCTGATCGTGAGAAAAATCATCTTGGTTTGTGGCTACCTCTTCCTCGACGACCACATCATGGTGTACAAATAATTTCTTGTTAAACACCAACAGCGTTATGATGGAGCAAGAAATGGCAATATCAGCCACATTAAAAATGTAAGGAAAAACCGTCCATTCGTTGATCTGGAGGGAGAAATAAATAAAATCAACGACATGTCCTTCCAGTACTCCTCCGTAATCCATGATCAACGCCATGAACAAGCGGTCAGAGATGTTTCCAAAAGCCCCACCCAAGATCAACCCCATACAGATCAGGTATCCCATATTCGCTTCCCCCATATTACGCAGGATATAGATGAGAATCCCGGTAACGGCAAGGATCGCAATTATGCTGATGACGGGCGTAGAAAGTACATCTATCCCGAGGGCCATGCCTGGATTTTTGGTAAAATAGAACTGCAACCAACCGTCAATGATCGTTTTATTCTGCCATTCGGGTGTTGTTCGTATCCACCATTTAGAAAGCTGATCGAGCACCAGCACGATAACGGCCGGCACAAAAAGAGCCTGAAGTTTTTTTGAGTTCAAACTACGGAGCTTATCGGCGTTTCAGTTTTGCTTCGATACTGAGCTGTGTATGAGGAACCGCCTCAAGACGACCTTTGGAAATTTTCTTTCCGGTAACCTTGCAAACTCCGTACGTTTTGTTGTCGATTCTCTTGAGAGCATCATCGAGATATTTGACGAATTTACGAGTACGGTTGTAGAGCATATACGTTTTTTCGCGCTCCTGTGCATCTGTTCCGGCATCAGCCATATGATAAGAATAGGCTGATTCATCCGAAGAATTTTCCATGCTTTCACGCAGAGAGCGCTGCAGGGCATTTAATTCCTCTTCCGCATCTTCCATTTTCTTGATGATGATCTCACGGAAATACTCCAACTCTTCGTCAGTGTAAGGAGAAACTCTTTCGTCATTTTTTGATTCTTGTGTAGCCATAACTGCGTACTTATGAATTAATATTTCTTCGGATTGAAATGGTGCATTCTTCCTCACCGATTTCCCAAGTCTTTGTGAAGTCAGAAACTTCAAGTTCTTTGATCTGAATCTCTTCTGCCAGTGTTTCTTTCTTGATGTATTCACTCATGGAAACAACGGCTTCTTTAATACCTTCGCCTCCGGTAAAACCAATGGCAATGCGGTCGGTTACTTCAAAATCGGCTTCTTTCCGCATATTTTGAATCCGGTTCACGAATTCCCGCGCAATACCTTCCTGAACAAGCTCTTTGCTCAGGTCTGTATCTACCGCTACGCTTAGTCCGCGCTCGGTTTCTACCGTCCAGCCTTCCAATCCTGTTCGAATGATCTCAAGTCCTTCCGAATCAATACGGATGGTTTCATCATCTATATCAAGATCGATAAAGCCTTCTTTTTCAAATTGTGTGATTTGTTCGGTACTCAGTTGATTTACTTTGGCAGCAACGGCTTTCATTTTGGGGCCAAGCCGCTTGCCAAGTACCGGGTAATTCGGTTTGGCTGATTTTCGAACAATGCCCGAATCATCATCCACGAATTGGATATCCTTAACGTTTACTTCCTCCAATATTATATCCCGAACCGACTCAATTGCTTGTCGTTCCGTCTCATCTTTGATCGGAAGGATGATACGAGCCAAAGGTTGTCGGACATTCATCTCGATCTGGTTACGGATACGCAACACGATGTATGAGATCAATCGTGCCATTTCCATCTTATGCTCAAGCGCTTTATTGATAGCGGTTTCTTCCACCGTTGGGAAAAAGGACAGATGTACGGATTCTTCATCATGTCCGGTCACACTATTCAGTCTTTGATAGAGCCATTCTCCAACAAAAGGAGCAATTGGACTGATCATCTTACTGAGGCTGTTTAAACATTCGTAGAGCGTTTGATAGGCAGCAGTCTTATCCAGCGTATTTCCTTCTTTCCAAAAACGGCGCCGGTTTCTGCGAACGTACCAGTTACTGAGTTCTTCTACAAAATTTTCCAGCTCACGGGCTGCTTTGGTAGGTTCATAATCCTCAAAATGTTCCTCTACCATTTTAATGGTGGAATTCAGCCGGGATATGATCCACTTATCAATTTCAGGCCGATCAGCAATGGGAATCGCGGTTCCGGAATAATTGAAGCCATCAATATTAGCATACATCGCAAAGAATGAATACGTATTGATAATAGTATTGAAAAACTTACGCTGAACTTCTTTGAGTCCGTCTACGCTAAACTTCAGGTTCTCCCAGGGAGAAGAATTACTCATCATATACCAGCGCACCGTATCTGCGCCAAACTCCTGAATGACCTCGAAAGGATCCACGGAATTCCCCTTCGATTTACTCATTTTCTCGCCGTTCTCATCCAGCACCAATCCATTGGAAACTACATTTTTGTAAGCTTCTTCATTGAACAGCATGGTACCAAGAGCGTGCAAGGTATAGAACCATCCACGGGTTTGGTCAACGCCTTCAGCGATGAAATCAGCAGGGTAGTTCACCTGAAAATCATGGTCATTGTCAAAAGGATAATGCCATTGAGCAAAAGGCATAGCGCCGGAATCAAACCAAACGTCCAGCAAGTCCGGAATTCTTCGCATCGTGCCCCCATCAGGAGCCTCCCAGGTAAGATCATCAATATATGGGCGGTGAAGATCGATCTCTTCATCCTCATCCAGGCCTGCTTTTTCGCGCAGTTCAGCTACACTTCCAATAGATTCTACATAATCCGGATCTTTATCGCTCACCCAGATCGGGATCGGTGTTCCCCAATAACGCTGGCGGGAAATAGCCCAGTCCACGTTATTTTCAAGCCAGGTTCCAAAACGCCCGCTGCCGGTACTTTCGGGCTTCCAATTAATTTTCTTATTGAGTTCAACCATTCGGTCTTTCACCTTGGTGGTCTCAATAAACCAGGATTCTACCGGGTACGACATCAACGGGGTGCCTTTGCGCCAGTCAAAAGGATAATTATGCACCATGGTCTCATGCTTGTACATCAACCCTTTTTCTTTGATGGCGCGGGCGATGTCTTTGTCAGCTTCTTTGAACCATTGCCCCTCAAAATCCGGTGCTTTCTCGGTAAACTTTCCATCCCGGTCGATAGGATTGAACATAGGTATGTCTGCTTTCTGGCAAGAATCATAATCATCTGCACCAAAAGCAGGAGCGGTATGTACCACACCGGTACCATCTTCCGTGGTCACATAATCAGCGGGAATAACCCGCCATGCATCAGATTTTTCATATTCTGAGAATGCAAATTCAAATACCGGTTCGTACGTCTTCCCTAATAATACGGAGCCCTTGAACTCTTCCTGAATAATATGATCTTCACCAAGCACTTCTTCTACACAGTCCTTAGCCATGATGAATGTCTCATCAAAATGGCCAACCTTCACATAGTCGAGATTAGGATTCACTGCAAGCGCCATGTTGGATACAATAGTCCAGGGAGTAGTTGTCCACGCCAGGAAATATGCATCCTCGCCATCCATCTTGAATTTCACGTAAATGGACGGATCTTGCGTTTCCTTATAGCCAAGGCTCACCTCATGAGAGGAAAGCACCGTTCCGCTTCCCGGAGAGTACCATTGAATTTTATAGCCTTTATATACCAACCCTTTTTCATAGAGCTTATTAAATGCCCACCAAACAGACTCAATATACTTGTTGTCAAAAGTGATGTACGGGTTATCCTGATCCACCCAATAGCCCATGCGGGAAGTGAGTTCATCCCAAAGATCTTTGTATTTGAGCACGCTTTCGCGGCACTTGGCGTTGTACTTTTCAATACCGTACTCCTCAACCTGCGCACGGCCCTCAAGCCCTAACTCTTTTTCAACTTCGATCTCTACCGGAAGCCCATGCGTATCCCATCCGGCTTTACGCTGAACCCGGAACCCCTTCAAGGTTTTATACCGGCAAAACATATCTTTTACGGTGCGGGCCATCACATGATGGATTCCCGGCTTGCCGTTAGCTGTTGGAGGCCCCTCATAAAAGGTGAAAGGTATACCATCTTCACGAGTCTTGAGACTTTTCTCAAAAATCTTGTGCTCCTTCCACCAATTCAGCGTTTCAACTTCTGATTTAGGAAAACTTAGTTGTTTTATTTCTTCGAATTTTTTTGCCATAAAAAACTTTGTTCCGGCGAATAGTTTGAAGCCTCAAATATACAAAATTACATTGAAAACCTTGTATTGAGTTCAACCAAAAAAATCTGGCACTTACCGACAACACCATATGACTATTTTAAATTTCTTAATTCATTGTGATGATTTTGTGAAATGCTGAGCCCCAAATGCTAACTTCCCACATCATCAAAATCAACAAAAAATTATGCCAAAAGACTTTAAACGCCCCTTTTCAACTGAAAACCCATATAAACTCGTATTTGTTTGCCTCGGAAATATATGTCGCAGTCCCACCGCCGAAGGTATATTTATTCATAAAGTGAAAGAAGCCGGATTGGAAAATTACTTTTATATCGACTCAGCCGGAACTTCTGCCTATCACATAGGGGAATCCGCAAACAGTAAAAGTCAGGCTACAGCCAATAAACACGGAATCCATTTGCCTTCAAAAGCACGGTGTTTTGAATATGCAGATCTTGAGGAATTTGACTTGATCCTGGCAATGGATTCTGAAAACCTGAGCAACATCAAACAGCTGGATCGCAAGAACCGGTTCGAGCATAAAATTAAAATGATGCGCGCGTTCGATCCCACTCCTGATACCGGAGAAGTTCCCGATCCCTATTATGGCGGATTGCAGGGCTTCGAAAATGTGTTTCAGGTTTTAGAACGCAGCTGCGATGCTTTACTCGAAGAATTACAACCCCACATCAAACAATAACTCATGCTTCCCGAAGCCCTAAAATCTTCCATTCAAGAGCAACTTGGTCTCGGCATAAGAAAGGCAATTCCGGTTCACGGGGGAGACATAAACCGGGCGGCAAGGATAGAGTTAGAATCAGGGAAATCTGTTTTTGTGAAGTGGAATGCGTCTGCTCCTGATCAAATGTTTGCAACTGAGGCAAAAGGGCTTCAGTTATTAGGTTCCGCTGATACAGAGCTTGTTATTCCATCTGTAATTCTTCAATCAGATTCATTTCTTGTCTTGGAATGGCTTTCTGAGGATGAAGCTAAAAACGATACTTCTTTTGAATTTGGAAGGCATTTGGCTCGGCTTCATAGAAATTCATCCGATTCTTTTGGTCTGGATCATGATAATTTCATCGGAAGGTTGAGGCAACGAAACAACCGGCATTCAAATTGGCCCGATTTCTTCGCTATTGAACGTATCGAGCCCCAGGTTAAAATGGGTATAGAATCCGGAAAACTTACCCGATCTGTTTTAAGGAATGCCGAACACATGTATCGCAGGCTTGGATCTGTTTTCCCAAATGAACAACCTGCTTTACTTCATGGTGATCTCTGGAGCGGAAACTATATGTTTACTCAAGCCGGGAAGACATCCATTTATGATCCGGCCGTTTACTTTGGCCACCGCGAAATGGATTTGGCCATGACTCGTCTTTTCAGTGGCTTTTCTGCAAATTTCTATGAAGGTTATCAAGCAGAATATCCTTTGGAAGAAGGGTTTGAGCTTCGCAAAGACTTATACAATCTATATCCTATTTTAGTGCATGCCAATTTATTTGGGGGAAGCTACTGTCGCCAAGCCGAAAACATCATCAATCGCTATGCCTGATCATCCATATAAACGAATTGTTTCTTTAGTACCGAGCCTTACGGAGCTGCTCATTGATCTGGGTTTGAAAGATCAGACTATAGGAAGAACCCGTTTCTGCATCCATCCCAAAGACGAAATTAATGACATACAGATTATCGGCGGTACCAAGAATCCAAGGCTCGACGATATCGTTGCCATGAATCCCGATCTCATTCTTTGTAATAAAGAAGAAAACCGGAAAGAAGACATTGAAGTATTACAAAAGTATGCGGATGTACGAGTCACTGAAATTGCTACCATCGAAGACGGACTACTCGAAATTTCATCACTTGGAGAATTATTGGGCGTCAGGAAATCTGCAAACACTTTGGTTAATGAAATAAACGAACTGATTCAGAATCGGCCAGAATGCTGTCCCTTATCTGCCGCTTATTTTATTTGGAAAGATCCCTGGATGAGTGTTGGGAACGACACCTACATCCACGATATCATGCAAACCTGGCAGCTGACCAATATTTATGGAGACAAGAAGAGATACCCAAAAACCACTTTAGAGGAATTAGCGACCCGAAATCCGGACGTCATTTTGTTAAGCAGTGAACCTTATCCTTTCAAAGAAAAACACTTTGCAGAAATTCGCCAAGCCTGCCCAACATCCAAGATCGAATTGGTAAATGGGGAGTGGTTTAGTTGGTACGGCTCACGCATGAAGCCGGCCTTTGAGTGGCTCAATAAATGGAGAAGGGAACTCGAAGCTGAGTAATCAATTAACAAATGGTTCCATCTTGCGGATCAATATAACAACCGTCGCCACTTAAAGATCTTGACCAGGAAACTTCTGCTTCAAGTTTTCTCAGCCACTCCTCAATATCTTTCTCCGATACATACTTTTTTCCATCCTCCTCTATGTAAGGCAGGTCCGAATCCTCAGCATCATGTTCCATTTTTTGAAATGCGATCACCAGGTCTTTAAGGCGCTCTTCGATCTTCTTGCTTTCCAGGTCTTTCGCTAATGTATGTAGAGTGATCATATCACTTATTTGAATTTTACAGGCAACTTCTAACAAAAATAATTATTCGATTGTGAGACATTCCGATTGATAACATTAAAAAATTTTAATATATTTTATTAGAAAATTTTAATCCCTTAAGGGAGGACAAAATGCGGAATGACAAAACGGTTATGATAGTAGAAGACGATCCGCTTCTTTCCATTGTGGAAGAAAAATTAGTTTCCATGCTTGGCTACGAGGTGAAGGGAAAAGCAAGGAGCGGTGAAGAAACCATTGATCGTATTTTTGATATTGATCCTTCTATATTGATCATGGATGTGCAATTATCCGGAGAACTGAATGGCATCGAAACCATTCAAAACCTCAGAGATAAGCAGATCAACATTCCCGTAATCTTTTTGTCGGGAGATGACAGTGCTTCCATCAAGCAAAAAGCAGAAGATCTTAATTGTGTGGATTTCCTATTGAAACCTGTAACAAAAAATATGCTCTCTAACTCATTGAGTAAAGCTGTTGCAGCAGCTGAACTAAAATCTTCTTTTGCTGCCTGAGAAAGAACTTAGATCAAACAAATACCCATAACCCTACATAGAGTAGTATGACAGCTGCTTTATGCTTCAAACCCGGTTCACTCTCCCGAACCGGGTTTTTTATTTCTTGTGAGAAACCACAACACGTCCCCATTGTTTCCCCTGAAGGATGGCCTGAACTTCTCCAGAAAGAGCTTCCAGACCCACTGTTCTTGTAAAATTTTCGGGCAGTTTTGAATGATCCATTGCAGCTATGGCGTCCCATATCTGAAGACGCATGGGCATTTTACAGATTGCTGAGTCTATTCCCAGCAGGCTCACTCCCCGCAGTATAAATGGGTAGATATTTGATTCAAGTTTGTGCCCAAGAATATTTCCGCAGCAGGCCACCGCTCCATCATGATCGGTTTGGCGGATCACGGCATCCAGCATTCCACCGCCTACCGTTTCAATGGCTCCATGCCATTTTCGGCTCAGTAAAAAATTAGGATCCACCTGTGAAACCTCATCGCGATGGATCACTTCAGATGCTCCTATACTTTTCAGGAAGTCGGCTTTGTTCATTTTCCCCGTGGCTGCGATCACCTCATATCCCATTTCCGATAAGAAAAAAACGCCCAGTGATCCCACTCCCCCCGTAGCTCCGGTCACCAAAACCTTTCCATTTTCCGGGCTAATGAGTTCACGCTGTAGCCTTTTAACACCGTACATAGCGGTAAAACCTGCGGTTCCATAGCGCATAGCCAAAGCTGGATCCAAACCTTCCGGCATCGAAATCACCCAGTCTTTAGGGACGCGGATCAACCGACCATATCCTCCGGAGGTATTTGATCCAAGATCCTGTCCGGTTACGATGACGGAATCGCCCTCCTTAAAAAAACCGGATTTATCTTCCAAAACGGTTCCTGCCGCATCAATTCCGGGTATATGGGGATAACTCTTCGTCACTCCTTTATTCCCCGATGCAGAAAGGCCATCTTTGTAGTTCAGGGATGAAAAATCGACTTCAATCAACACTTCGTGATCCGGCAAAAAATCTACCGAAACCTGCTTTACCTCCGAGCGAAAAGTTCCATCTTCCTGCTCTTCAACATAAAAAGCTCTGAACGTGTCTTTGCTCATTTCAAAATCTTTTTGATCCATTTGAGTTTTCCTTCATACGGGGCATATCTGAAAGGAATATCCAGCCATGAGGTTTTTTTCATGATGCTTTTTGTGTGAGAAAAAGTATCGAAACTTGTTTTCCCGTGATACGCCCCCATACCGCTGTTCCCGATGCCGCCAAAAGGCAAATTCGGGTTCCCGAGATGAGCCACCACATCATTGACGGCTCCTCCCCCAAACGAACATGATTCCATCAACAAGGATTCATTTTTGTCGTCCTCAGTAAACACGTAAAATGCCAGAGGTTTTGGTTTTTTATTGATGATATCAATTGCTTCTTCGATCTCCTTAAAAGTAAGAACCGGAAGTATTGGCCCAAAAATTTCTTCTTCCATCACTGAGGCATTTGGCTCAATATCCGTTAATATCGTCGGGCTGATATAACGTTCTTTTTTGTCTGATTGTCCTCCATAAAAAACCGATCCTTCTTTCAAATAACCCATCAGCCGGTTGAAGTGATCCTCATTTACGATCCGCGGGTAATCCGGACTTTCCCCGGGATCTTCGCCATAGAAATCCCAGATAGCGGACTTTAGGTGCTTCAGCAAATCGTTTTTGGAATTCTCCTGTACCAGAATGTAATCCGGAGCTACACAGGTTTGTCCGGCATTCAAAAACTTTCCCCATGCAATTCGACGGGCTGAAATTTCAAGATTTGCTGATTTATCGACTATACAAGGACTTTTGCCGCCCAATTCTAAAGTCACCGGAGTTAAATACTCTGCAGCAGCCTTCATCACGATCTTACCTACACGGGTACTTCCCGTAAAGAAAATGTAATCGAATTCTTGCTCCAACAGCTTTTGGTTGACTTCAACTCCTCCCTCCGCCACCGCAATAAATTTATCCTGAAAATACGTACTCATGATCCCCGCAATTGCCGAGGACGTATTTGGCGTGAGCTCCGAAGGCTTGATAACCACCGTATTACCCGCGGCAACAGCTCCAACAACCGGTAACAATGCAAGCTGAACCGGGTAGTTCCAGGGGGCAATGATCAAAACAGAGCCATAGGGCTCAGCTACGGTATAATTTTTGGAAGGAAAGTTTACCAGCGAACCGGAAACGCGCTGTTTCTTTGTCCAGTTTTCGAGATTCTTAAGCGCATAATTGATCTCATCGTGGATAATTCCGATTTCGGTTGCATAGGTTTCAAACTCCGGCTTCCGGAAATCTTTAAAGATCGCATCTACAAAGTCTTGTTCATGTTTGGTGATGACCTCTTTCAGAAGTTCAAGCTGTTTCATCCTGAATTCTACAGACTTGGTCGCCCCTGATCTGAAATATGCTTTCTGCCGTTTTACAAGTTCAACCGGATTCATTCTTCTTTCTTTTTTCGCCCGATAAAGGTGTTCATAGAATCATAGACGCCAAAAATTTTACCGGCCACGAAGTCATATATTTTAGCCGGTAAAATCCCCCGGATAAAAGGCGTCAATTTCACCATAAAAGGCTCCCGTAACCTTGCTTTTCCGCGTTCAACGGCATCCAGTATTTTGGTTGATATATCATCCGGGTCGAGCAGGGGCATTAATAAAGGAGCGGTAACTCCTGCAAACATTCCGGTGTTGATGTAGCTTGGCATCACAGTGAGTACTTTTACACCGGTTTGACTTTTCTCAAGCTCCAGTTTCAGCGATTCCGACCATCCCACGGCTGCCCATTTACTTGCCGCATAAACGGACATTCCGGGATTTGGAGTCAGTCCTGCTGCAGAAGCGATATTGATAATGTAACCCGAAGCCTTTTCCATCATGGCCGGGAGAAAATTTCTCGCTGTAAACATCAGCCCCAGACTATTGATCTCCATCGTTTTCTTGATCTCATCTGATGATTGCTGATCAAATTTTTTACCACTTACGATTCCCGCATTATTAAACAGAATATCCACAGGGTGTTTTTGCAGAACGCGATCTGCTGCTTCTTGAACCTGCGCCGGCTCACTCACATCTACGATATCGGTTTCTACTTCAAAGCCCATTTTCGAAAGCCGGGAAGCCGCCGTTAGGAGAGCATCTTCATCAATATCCCAAATGATAAGTTTACGGGCACCTCGCTGCAGGGATTTTTGTCCCATCAGGTAGCCAATACCACTTGCTCCACCGGTAACCAACACAATTTTATTTTTAAAGAAAGACATATAAAAACCTTATCTTTGAAGCTTGAATTTAACGAAAAACGGAACACTTAATTCACAAAAAACATTGTGGTGTTCCCTTTGAAAAACTAACACATACAATAAGAGCATTTTAGTGATACAAATGAAAAAATTATTCACACTTTTAACTTTACTGATCTTTGCGGCTTCTTGTCAACAGGCGCCCAAGAAGGTAGCTTTAGAATGGTCTGAGTCCAAACCTCTGCCAAAGGCAATTTCAAACAACGCTGTGTCTGCCGCTGAGGTTGACGGGCAATGGTTCTTGTATACTTTTTTAGGACTGGAATCGGGGAAAACATACGATGACGTAAGCAACTACTCTGCACGTTTCGATATCGCCAACAACTCCTGGGAAGAGATCCCTGTTGTACCGGATGAGATCGGACGTTTGGGAAGTACGGCAGAATATGCGAATGGATCCATCTATATTTTCGGAGGGTATACCGTAGCAGAAGATGGCTCAGAAGTTTCCACTCAGGAAGTATTCAAATACGATCCTGCTGCAAATACCTATGAGCGGGTTGCTGACATGCTGTTGCCTGTTGAAGATGCCGTTTCCCTGGTATTTGAAGATCGTTATATCTACCTGGTAAGCGGTTGGAATAACACAAACAATGTTTCCAATGTGCAGATGTATGATACACAAACCAACTCCTGGTCGCATGCAACTCCGTACCCAGGACCTCCGGTATTTGGCCATGCAGGCGGAATAGTTGGTAATACCATGATCTTGTCGGATGGAGTTCAAATGGTGGTTGATGAAGGAGAACAGATCTTCAATATGTCTCCCGGAAGTATTAAAGGAGAAATTGATCCCGAAGATCCAACTACTATCAACTGGTCGCGCATCAAACAACATCCCGGTCAGGCTCGATATCGCATGGCTGCCGTAGGCGTGTCAAGTCCGGTTGAGATGGTTGTTTTTGTGGGAGGCTCAACCAATCCTTATAACTACAATGGTATTGGTTATAATATGAAACCTTCTTTCACCGAAAATACTGTATTCGGGTATCGCCTGGATACGAACGAATGGGTTGAATTGGGTGAGCAACCTACCGCTACTATGGATCATCGCAGTGTAGCTCGCGCCGGCAATGAATATTACATCATTGGTGGAATGGTTGATGATCAGAAAGTTACAGACCTGGTTCAAAAATTCACCGTAGAAATGGAATCCGCCAATTAATACCTTTTCCTTCGATTAATTTTTTTAAAAAAGCGGAAGGGCCATCACCTTTCGCTTTTTTTATTTTTGATTCTCTCTTCCCTTCTTCACAATCTGTTCGCATAAAGCTGCTATTTTTTATGTGGTTCTCACTCAACCTTATCATCTTTCAACGCAGGTGTTATGAAAGCTTTATCAAGACAAACAATCGCTATTCTCTTAGGGGTTTTGGGTTTTATCATCCCCTTTTTCGTACACATCCCGGGCCTTTCTGAAGCCGGCCACGTAGCTCTCAGTATTTTCATTATCGCTGCGGTTTTCTGGATGCTTGAACCGGTTCCTATCTACGCTACATCTATATTAGTGATCTTGCTTCAGGTTTTTTTTCTTAGCAAACAAGGCATCTTATTTCCTGAAAATTCGGCCACCTATATCCCAAACTCTTATACCGATTTTATAGGAACTTTGGCCAACCCGATCATCATCCTCTTTTTAGGTGGGTTTGTACTGGCCGATGCAGCAGTCAAGTTTGACCTCGATAAAAACCTCACCCGAATTCTGCTTAAACCATTTGGATCCAGTCCAAAATTTATCATTCTTGGATTGATGCTGGTTACCGGCTTGCTTTCAGCTTTTATGAGTAATACCGCGACCACAGCAATGATGATGACTGTCATCCTGCCAATTATAGCCAAAACGGATTTGGACGATCCTATGCGTATTGGCTTAGCCTTAAGCATTCCTTTTGCAGCCAATATCGGTGGTATTGCCACTCCCATTGGCACGCCTCCCAACGCAGTTGTGATCGGAGCGCTTTCTACTCAGGGAATCGACATCGCTTTTACCGAATGGATGGTGCTGGCAGTGCCCCTTGTTCTCATAATTCTGGGATTCTCCTGGATACTCCTTCTGCTGTTGTTCAAACCAAAAACCGGTTTAGTTCCTATGGATCTAAAAGGTTCTTTTCAAAAAAGCGGTTCAGCCCTGTTTGTATATGTTGTATTTGCTGCAACTGTACTGCTTTGGATAACCGAAAGCCTGCATGGCGTAGGAAGCAGTATCGTTGCGTTGATTCCTGTTGCTGCACTCTCTTTAACCGGGATTTTGAATAAAGACGACATCCGTCAACTTCCCTGGGAAGTCCTTTGGCTGGTTGCCGGCGGTATCTCACTGGGCATTTCGATGGAAAGTACCGGCCTGGCAGAATGGATCATCACCAGTATTGAATGGAGTGCCTTCTCTGCATTATTCATGATCATAGCATTTAGCCTGGTGGCGATCATCATGTCGAATTTTCTTTCAAATACCGTTTCAGCCACCCTGCTTATCCCTCTTGCGGTAAGTTTGGCTACTTCCGGAGTGGCCGGAGAAGGATTCAGTCTCATCCTGATCAGCCTGGTTATTGGAGTGAGTGCAAGCCTTGCAATGATGCTTCCAATTTCCACACCACCCAATGCCATTGCTATGAGTACCGGTTCACTCAAAACAAAACACATGACCCGGGCCGGGTTTGCCATCGGTATTTTTGGATTGCTGATAGTAACCTTGTATGCCTTGTTCTACTGGCCGTTAATCTTAAATTAAAAAATCATGGATCATAAAGTTTACATATTAGTTGTCGAAGACGAGCTTGAAGTGATGGATGCCCTGGTTAAGGACCTTGAGAAATTTGAGCCGTTTTTCCCCATCGAAACTGCCAATACAGCAAAAGAAGCGAAAGAGGTTATTGATTATGTTCTTGATCATGGCCACACCATTGGCTTGATATTATGTGATCATGTGCTGCCGGGTAAAAATGGGGTAGACCTGCTCATTGAGTTACAGTCCGACCCCCATACTTCCATCAGCAAAAAAGTACTGGTTACAGGTCAGGCGGGGCAGGATGATACTATTCTTGCCATCAACAAAGCTGACCTCGATCACTACATCTCAAAGCCCTGGACAGAAGAAGAACTCGAAATGGTAGTCCGCGATGAACTCACGGACTTCATTATTGAACAAGGCAAAGACCTGCTATCCTATATGCAGATCCTGGATGCCGAAAAATTATCCGAGGCCATGCGAAAGAAAAAAATGACCGATCACTGAAATATGGAAACCTCGAAAGGTATATCGTGGCTAAATGACACCGAGACCATTCTCCGGTTCATAAAAAAGCTGATCTATGAGCTTCCGGAGCTTGAAGATCAAGTCACCGTACTTAAGGAAGGCGATCTTTTGTTTTCTCAGGGTGAGCCGCTGGATTTTATGTACCTGATCCTGGAAGGAAACATTCAGCTTACCCGCACACAACCTGATGACACTGAAGTGGTGCTGATAACATTAGGGGCGGGCAGCTTTGCGGGACTCATCGCCTTTACAACCGGAGAACCTACTTTAACCAGCGCCAGGATCACCCAAAAAGGTCTTGCCCTGAAAATGCGTCCCCAACAATTTGAGCAATATTTAAATGATCATCCCCGGCTTAAGCACCCGTTGCAACAGCTCATGCTTAACAACATGATACAGCGGTATAAAAGTAATCTTCGTCTTCAAACAAAAACACATGCGTTAAGTAAGCAGCTAAATAAAGAACGAAATGACCTGAAAGTTGCTTACAAAAAACTTGAGGATACGCACCAAATGCTGGTTCATCAAGAGAAAATGGCTACACTCGGAGAACTTGTAGCCGGTTTCGCCCATGAAGTGAATAATCCGGCTTCAGCTTTAATGCGGGCGGCCGAAAACCTGGTTGAGATCTACGCTGAATTTGAGAATAATCACTATTCCTATCGCCTATTTAAGATAGGATTGCATTCTGAACCGACTGATAGCAATACGCAACGTGAGCGAATGCATCTGATCGAAAAAAAATACCCCTGGGTCCATGAGCGTTCTTCCGTCAGAAAATTAGCTCAAATGCCTGATGAAGCCCTTGATTTGATTGACAAACATCGCAAAAAAGGCGAACTAAATTCGCTTGTCAATCATTTTGAAGCGGGTAAAATGATTCACAATATTCGCATTGCCTCCCAGCGGATCATAAACCTGGTAAAAAGCCTGAAAAGCTACAGCCGACAGGATCAAAACAAGGAAGAATTGGCGGATATCCGGGAGGGCATTCGTGATACCATCCTGGTACTTAGTAACCGGCTAAAGTTTGTTGATGTAGAATTAGAACTGGATAACATTCCCAAAACTTGTGCAAACATGGGCGACCTCAACCAGGTTTGGACCAATATTATTGTGAATGCATGTGATGCCATGAATGGTGAGGGGAAAATAACCATCAAGACCGAAGCAAAAGACCGGTTCATTATAGTGACCATCTCCGATTCGGGGCCGGGTATTTCTGAAGACATCCTTCCAAAGATCTTTGAGCCGAATTTTACCACTAAAAACAATAGTGCCGATTTTGGCTTAGGTCTTGGCCTGGCAATCTCCCACGAGATCATCGGACAGGCCGGTGGAACTATTAAAGCACATAACACGGAAGAAGGAGGAGCAGAGTTTACGATCTCAATTCCGGTCCGTAATGATTGTTAAGCCGGCTGGTGAAATTTGAAGTGCTTTTCTACCCTGCTCACGATCTCATCTCCAATTGCCAGCCCGGCCGTAGCCGCAGGACTCGGCGCATTCAGCACATGTATTTGCCGGTCAACGACCTCAAAGTAAAAATCATCAAGGATCTCACCGTTTGGCTGCAGCGCCATAGCACGTATTCCGGAAGGTGAAACCTCGAGATGTTCCTCACGAATGGCGGGGATTAATTTTTGAAGACCTTTAACAAAAGCCTTTTTTGAAAAAGAACGGCGGTATTCATCAATCCCCATTCGCCAGTGTTCTCTGGCCATTTTCCAAAAGCCGGGAAAGTTGAAGGTTTCCGTAGTTTCTTTCAGATTAAATGAAAGCTTGTTGTAGCCCTCCCGCTTGAAGGCGAACACTGCATTAGGGCCACACTCAATACCTCCCAAAGCCATCCGGGTAAAGTGAACGCCTAAAAATGGAAATTCCGGATTCGGCAAAGGATAGATCAGATCTTTTACCAGGTATTGAGCTTCCGGTTTAAGCTCGTAATACTCTCCTTTAAACGGAACAATTTTAACCGGCGAATGGACGCCGGCAAATTTGGCCACGTGATCGGAGTACAATCCGGCACAGTTTATTAGAAAATGAGACCTGATCTTTTCTCCTCCGGCAACGATCACGATTTCATCTCCTTTGTTGGAGATATTTGACACCTCACTGTTGAACTGTACTTTCCCATTTCCCTCTTCAAGCAGTTGCATAAGCACGCGGCACATTCCGGCATAATCTACAATTCCCGAACACGGCACATGTATAGCCGCAACTCCGTTAACATGCGGCTCCAGTTCGTGCAGGCGTTTGGCATCGATCAGCTCAATGCCTTCGATTTCGTTCTTCAACCCCCGTTCGTAGATCTCTTTGAGTTTTGGGATCTCAGAATCATCGGTGGCAACGATCACCTTCCCGCATACTTCCATGGCAACATCGTGCTTCCTGCAAAAGTCGACCAGTTGGAGCCTTCCATCCACACAATTTCGTGCTTTGTAACTCCCGGGTTTATAATAGATTCCGGAATGAACCACCCCGGAGTTCTTCCCCGTTTGATGAGCGGCCACCCTGTCCTCCTTTTCGAGTACCAGGATAGAAGCATTGGGATATTTAAGTGATAATTTATAAGCCGTCGAGAGGCCAACTATTCCGGCCCCAACTATTGTGAAATCGTACTTCATAGGGGGTAAAGATAGCGCATATATACCCAAAAAAGCATGTTTAGATTCAGAGAATATTTCAAGCTGCCAAAAATTCTATATTCACGAAACTAAACCGTATCTTTAATGAGTTTGACAGTATAATTTATAACCTGTTTGTCTACATGAAACATTTACTACCCGCATTACTTTTAGTTTTTTTGATTCCAACTCTTATTTCTTGTTCCAACAGCGAAAGAAACAATCCTCGTGATTTAAGTGATCATGACCAAAAAATTGATTCCATTTTATGGAATTCCACCTTTCAGGATTTGGATGGAAATGAAATTTCTGTTCAGGATCTAACCGGAAAAGTGGTAATGGTTGACTTTTGGGAAACCTGGTGCGGACCATGTTTGCAGGTTTTCCCGGCATTAGATTCCCTGCAGAATGAATATCCTGACGATTTCGTTGTGGTTGCAGTAAATTTGAATAATTCGGATTCCGTGGAAGATGTTGTCACGTTCAAGCAGAATAATCCATACGAATTTACCTTTGCAGTCGATAATAATAACGTTGGTGATGAGGTAATCACCATTGGAATTCCCTTTAAAGTATTTTTAGACCCACAAGGTTATGTAATTAAATCTGAGCTGGGAATTACCGGAAACGATTACGAAGACATCAAAGAAATTATAGAACAAAACAAAACATCATAACTAATTATGGCAGAAGTAAAACAAGAGAAACTACCTTATAAAGTAAAAGACATTTCACTGGCCAAATGGGGCCGGCAGGAAATTGAACTTGCCGAAGCTGAAATGCCCGGATTGATGGCTCTTCGTGAAGAGTATAAAGACGAGCAGCCACTGAAAGGAGCTCGCATTGCAGGCTGTCTTCACATGACTATCCAAACTGCAGTGTTGATTGAAACCTTAGTAGAACTGGGTGCAGATGTAACCTGGTCCTCCTGCAATATCTATTCAACTCAGGACCATGCCGCAGCGGCGATTGCTGAAGCAGGTATCCCCGTTTATGCGTGGAAAGGAATGACCGAAGAAGAATTTGACTGGGCGATCGAACAAACCCTTTTCTTCCCGGACGGCCAGCCTTTGAACATGATCCTGGATGATGGCGGCGACCTCACCAATATGGTGCTCGATCGTTACCCGGAGTTGATAGATGGGATCAATGGAATTTCAGAAGAGACTACAACCGGAGTGCTTCGGCTTATCGAGCGTGAACGAAAAGGTACCTTAAGCCTTCCTGCGATCAACGTGAATGACTCCGTCACCAAATCTAAATTCGATAACAAATATGGATGCCGCGAATCAGCAGCTGATGCGATCCGACGTGCTACCGATGTCATGATGGCCGGGAAAGTAGCCGTTATTGCCGGTTACGGTGATGTCGGAAAAGGAACCGCTGCCTCTATGCAAGGAGCCGGAGCTCGCGTTATTGTAACGGAGATCGACCCGATCTGTGCGCTTCAGGCCGCTATGGATGGCTTTGAAGTTAAAACCATGGATAATGCCGTTGAAGAAGGGGATATTTTTGTAACGGCAACCGGAAACAAAGACATCATCAAAAACCGTCATTTCCTTAAGATGAAAGACAAAGCCATTGTTGGAAACATCGGTCACTTTGATAATGAAATTGATGTAGCGTGGCTAAAGAAAAACGCGAAAGAAGAAAACATCAAGCCACAGGTAGACCTGTTCACCATCAACGAAACCGGCCGGCAGGTTGTACTGCTTTCACAGGGACGTTTGATGAATCTCGGAAATGCTACCGGTCACCCATCATTTGTGATGAGTAACAGCTTCACCAATCAAACCCTGGCGCAGATCGCACTTTGGAATCGTCCTGAGGAATTTGAGCCGGGTGTACACGTGCTGCCAAAATCACTGGATGAGAAAGTAGCCCGACTGCATTTGTCCAAAATTGGTGTGGAATTAGAAACACTTACCGAAGAGCAAGCCGAATATATTGGTGTGCCGATCACCGGTCCTTACAAATCAGATCAGTATCGATACTAATTAAAAGACATAAAAAAACCGGCTGAATCAAACTTCAGTCGGTTTACAAAATTGAAGAATCCTGCATTATTCAGTTAGTGCAGGATTTTTTATTTATCAGCTTTTTGATGAAAGTAGTCCACCGCTTCATCCAGGGTACGAAAGTGATTGAACACTTTGATAAGCTGTGTCACCATCAATAAGCTTTCAATTTTCTTATCAGCCTGACAGATAACTAATTCTCCGTCTGCATTTTTCATGGTGGTCATCCCACCGATCAAGATCCCAAGTCCTGAAGAATTCATAAACTTCACCTTACCCAGGTCGACGATCACCTCTTTTTTACCCTCTTCAATAAGTTCATGAAGAGTATCTCGAAATTCTTCGGCATCCGGCCCTCCCATCAGGTTACCCTTAAAGGAGATAATTACACTGTTGTACCGCTCCGAAACGTCGTATTTCATAATCTTGATGATTGGTTAAAAATAGATTCTAAACAAACTAAAAAGTGGGTTAAAAATCCACCAAAATTAATGGTGAAATTTAATTCAACCTTCACACATCTGCTTTTTGTTTTACTGTAATGAAATGGTGCAATATGACAACTCACAAAAATTCTTACAAGAAATTCTATCATGAATATCGCCGAAGAAATTTTTAATGTGTATTGATGGCAATATGTGCGAAAAGCCGAGACTCAAAGATTTCTTACAAAAAAGAGCTGACAATGACCCAAATAAACTGGTTATAAATGTAATTGTGGATGTACTCAAATTCATGAATAAAGCCGACCAGTCCGATGACATCACCGTTATGAGCACAAGCTTTAATGGATAAGAAAATAGCTTCATTCCACCGTAGTTATCGGACGCAGCTTTTGCAGTGTTTTTGGCCCTATACCTTTGATATTGGTGATCTCATCCACGCTTTTAAAACTGCCATTTTCTTCCCTCCAGGCTACAATTCTTTCTGAATAAGCCGGACCTATTCCCGGCAGCAACTGTAGGGTGGCCGCATCAGCAGTATTGATGTTGATGGGGAATACTACGCTTACCGGGTTTCCGGTATCCACTTCCTCGGCTCGTAATACTTTGGTGCCAATTTTATTGGGATGCTTCCAGAGTCCTTCGCTATTCTTTTGTGCTTTTGCTTCATATTTTTTGAAGGCTTCGATAGAATCAGGATGTTGGCGGTAAAACTGTGAGGTGGTTCCATATCCTTTTTCCAAAAGCCATTTATTCAGGCTTACCGGTCCGTCATCATACTGCATTTCAATGTACGCCTGATAAGCATTGTAGTGAGCTTCAGGCTTTCCTCCATCATATCCTTTGATGCGTACCTTCCTGCCTCCCAGCAAATTTTGCAGGTAGTCGGCTGTAGTTCCGGAATAAAATCTGGCAGAATCTTCACCTGCATAAATAGACGGAACATCAACGCCTAAAAATCCAACACCGTAACCAAAGCCGGGAACAATTTCTATTTCGAATCGGCTACCGTCGGTGATGGAATAAATATCATACCATTTCTCGGTATCAACTGGGGGCGCAGGCGGAAAAGATTCCCCTTTAGCACGCTGCATAGCTCCCGAAAAATCCTGGTAAAACTGGTTAGTGATCTCATCGGAATAAATGATAAGGGTGTTTTCGTCATTATTCATTTCAGCATTCATCGAGAAATTATAGGAACCTGCTACAGTAACGCCCACATCATCGGAATCGGGATGTTCAGCATCAAGAAGGATGACTTTATGGTGAAGTTTTCGAAGCTCTTTGGCCGGTATGATATTTCGGTTCTGCGATGTGGCATCAGGAGTGCCCCAAATCTCCCCGGCACTTTCATACCGACTGTAAAACGCAGGATCAATAAGGCCGCGAAGCTGTATTTCTGTATCAGCTGTTTGTTTCCACATTTGCCGGCTGATTGGGATGTCAGGCGTGATGGCAAAAGCCTGAAAATTGATATCGTATTGAGCTTCATCCTTAATCAACTCAACCAAACGCTCACTCACGCTGGGTTTAGTGCGATCTCTGTTTACAGGGGCAAAATAGATTTCTACCCGTGTTCCGGCCACATCAAATACATTCTGACTTACATTGGTTTTATCTTTGTGATAAGCGGCCCGGGTGTGTTCCGGAGTTTCGTCATCATCACCCCACATTTGTTCAAACTCTTCGGTATATACACGGGCAACTTCGGTGTCTTTTATCACCAGCGTATGATTGGTGTTATATGCTCCGGTGTAGGTCATATTGGTGGAGCCGGTCCAAACGAAATCATCTTCGGGTGAAGGACTTTTGTAATCAATGACCGCAAACTTATTATGCATATCGGAACTATTGTTTACCAGGTCATTATCTATGATCTCTCCTTCAGGGGTGTAGATATCACCATCGTCGTCGATAGAGGTAATGCCTGCCTCAGCCAGAGTCGTCCAAACTTCAAGGTCGATCGCTCCTGCATCTGTACGGTTGTGGTCGTCCGTTACCACCCGCACAGATACCCCACGACCGGCGGCCCGCGCTAAAGCGTTAGCAATTCTGGGATGTTCAATATCATAGATGCACAAATCCACACTGGTAGTGGCCGAGTCAATAAGTTCTTCCAGGGTCCCTATAAGGTCATGGCTATCATTACTTTCATTCCCCGAAAAAGCTACCGAATGGTCAGCCGGCATATTAAAATAGGCTTCGATCCATTCTTCAGATTGTGCTGAAAGACCATTTCCCGAATAAAAAACACCCAGAACTGTAAACCCAAAAAACAGTACTACTGAAATATAATTATTTGTCATAGCGAACCCGATTGTACTTAATAACCAAATTAATGTATTTTGACCGGGAAAGGGAAATCTACAGGCAAATTAATGAACCTACATTTTTTAAATCCATTACGCTGGAAGAAATCATTTTTGGTATTGCTTCTCATTTCTTTTGTAGTGGTATGGTTTACCTTTATAGACACTTATAGCCTGAAAACAAGATGGGATCTTTATACGCAGAAAAAAGAGTTAAAAGAACGCACTCTTGAACTGCAGAAACTTTCAGAGGAACTCAAAATTAAAATTGAAGATCTCGAAAACGATCCGGCTCTCCTTGAAAAAATAGCCCGGGAGGAATATGGTATGCGAAAACCGGGTGAAACGGTGTATAAAGTAAAACGTGAAGAAGAGTAGGTTCTTTTGGTTCGAGCTTGTCAGCCTGTTATCTTCTGTCTTCAGTAAAAGAACCTTAGCATAGTAAAGACAACTTCATGAAAGCCATTGGTGTAGATCTTGGCGGCACAAATATCAAAGCGGCCGTTGTGGATAGTGAACAAGGAATTATTGATCAGGTAACGCGGCCTACCAAAGCAAATCTCGGTAAAGACCTTTTGCTGGATCGCATTGGAGATACCATCAACGATCTGATTAAAAACCATGAGATCATCGGAATTGGGCTTGGACTGCCGGGCATGGTATCTAAAGATCAAACCACGGTAAAAAATCCCCCCAATCTTCCGGGATGGACGGTAGTCAATGCCGCTAAAGAGATCACCGACCGTACCAATCTGCCGTGCCGTATAGAAAATGACGCCAATGTAGCAGCACTTGGATCTCTGCACTTTGGAGCAGGCCGGCAGTTCGACAGTTTTATAATGATCACACTGGGAACCGGTGTAGGCGGCGGTATCATTTTTGAAAAGAAACTATTTAAAGGAACTCAAGGGATGGCCGGAGAATTAGGTCATGTTATCATTGACTACCATGGACCTCTGTCAAACAGTGTTACGCGCGGAACAGTTGAAGCTTACCTTGGCCAGCGCTTTTTAAGTCGCTTTGCATCCGACCTTATTTCCCAAAATCCTTCCAATCCGTTGTATGAAAAGTTCTCCGGAGACTTTGAAAGGTTAGAACCATTGGATCTTACAAATGCCGCTAAAGAAGGCAATGAACTGGCCGTTGAGATCCTCGCTAAAAGTGGCCATCGGCTGGGATATGCCATTATAAATTATGTGCACATGATGGACATCCGAAAATTTGTGATCAGCGGAGGCGTTTCCAAAGCCGGGGATTTTCTCTTTGAGCCTGCACGGGAAATCATACGAAAGCATATGATGGAGCCGTTTCTAGAAGGCTTTGAATTGATAGCTGAGGAACTTGGTAATGACAGCGCATTACTCGGAGCGGCAGGATTGGCCTTCGATTCTTTTTCTTAATTAATTAAGCTCATGTCATTTGTCATCAAACTACATACAGGCAAAACCATTTCAGGTATTTGCCTTTTTTGTTTGATGACCTTGCCCGCTTTTGCACAACAAACCGACAGTACCGCTGTTTCTTCGGATTCATCTCAGGTGCAACAAGATCAACCCGCACAACAAATGAGTTCCCCGGGTGGCAATATTCCTGAAGATGCCGTTGAGTTCCAATCATCTGATTCCCTTATAATTGATTTTACAGATGGTAAAAAGGCTTTGTTATACGGCAAAGCCAAAGTTTCGCATTCAGCCGGAGAACTCCGTTCCGGGCAGATCAGCATGGACATTGACAGGAGTACAGTTGAAGCGCGTACCCTGACTCCCGAAGACACTTTATCACGTCCTGTGCTCACCCGCGGAAATGAAGAGATCAAAAGTACCCGCATCTTGTTCAACTACAAAACAAAAAAGGGGAAATTTGAAGCAGCGCAGGTGCAGATATCGGAAGGACATTTGATCGGTTCAAAGATCAAGAATATTAATGAAAGTGAGGTTTTCATCGAAGACGGCCGGTACTCCACTTGTCCACCGGAATACCTTTATTACTACATTCAAGCCAAGAAAATGAAAGTGGTAGATCAAGAAGAGCTGTTTTTCAGTAATGCCCGGTTGTACATTTTGGATATTCCGTACCCGTTAGTATTTCCTTTTGGATACGTGCCTACCGATATAGAGCAAAAGCGTTCCGGCCTGCTCACTCCCACTTATGCTTTTCAGGCACAGAACGATCGTGGGTTGGGGCTGCAAAACGTAGGTTGGTTTCAATATTTCAATGATTACCTGACAGGACAATTGGATGGGGATATTTACACATCCGGTACTTTTTATCTGAATGGGCTGTTGCAATACAGGCGGACTGATTTTTACAATGGAAGTTTACGTATTGGTTATTCAAACGATCGCGGATTGGAACCTACTGATCCCGATTTTACTGAAAATATACAGCGCTCACTGGGTATTCAGCACAACCAGGATCTGTCTCCATACTCCTCAATTTCAGCGAATGTGAACCTCCGGACGGCTGAGTTCAATCAACGAAATTCATATGATATTGATGAAAGAGCAGAAACCAACTCCAACTCCAAAGTTTCTTATAACTACCGGCATCCGGAAGGACTCTTTACATTCAGCACCAATGCACAGTTGGTTCAAAATTTCAGTAATTATTCCACCAATGTGAGTGGTCCCTCTGCTAATTTCAGGTTGAAAACGATCTCTCCCTTTCAAAAAAATACCGGAGTTTCCGGAGAATCATCCTGGTATGAGAGCATAAGCCTCAGCTACAATAACTCCCTGAGATCGCGCTTTGACTTCGACCCCATTGATGCTGACAGTTCTGAGATCACCTTTTTTGAAGCACTTTCCGATCGTGAACTTTATGAACAAGCCACGGGAGATCAGGATTATATACAGGCTGGGTTCCAGCAAACAGCCGGACTTTCTGTTGGGCAGCTTATCCCAAGCCAGTTCCTAAATATATCTGCCAGCGTAAATTTGAATGAATATTGGTACCCGTCTTCCATTCGTAAAACATTTAATGCAGACTCCAATCGCATTGAAACCAACAAGATCTATGGATTCGAAGCAGCCCGGGATTTTAATACCGGATTAAGTTTTAGCACTACGCTGTATGGAATTTCAAATGCCAAAATCGGTAATATTGAAGGATTTCGACATACCATGCGTCCAAGAATGAGTTTGTCTTACCGCCCCGATTTCAGCGATGAACGATGGGGATATTACCGGACGGTTCAAGCCGACACTACGGGTGCCACTCAAACCTATTCCATTTTCGAGGATGAGATCTTTAGCGGTCCCGGCAGAGGAGAACAACGTTCCATCAATTTTTCGCTGAGTAATTTGTTTGAAGCAAAAGTCGTTAAACGAGATTCTGCCGGAGAAGTATCTGAGAATACGGTTCGATTTATCGACAACCTGTCGTTAAGCAGCTCTTATAATTTCGCAGCCGACAGCCTCAAATTGAGCAACCTGAATACTTCTATCAGCTCCAATGCGATCCCGGGAATTAATCTGAGTGCTTCCGCAAATTTTTCTTTTTATCAACGGAATGAAAATGGCCAACAGATCGACCGGTTTTACCTTGAAGACGGGAAAAGACTGGCTCAGCTTCAGAACTTTAGCGTTAATGCAAGTACTTCGTTCAGGGGAGGAAATGGTGTTGAGGTATTTACCCCCGAATACCGCAGACGCTACGACCCTTTTAATCAGTCCCGTTTTCACCCCATAGACACTCGCTTTGGGCTGGAACCGATCAATCCAATTCGGTCACCCTGGAGCTTTTCTCTGAATTTCAGCTATAGCTGGACCTATCGTTTTGAACAAGAAGCGCGGAAGTCGGCTACTTTACGTGCCACTAATATCTCTTTTAACCTGACTCCAAAATGGCAGTTTAGCACAGAATTAGGTTATGACTTTATTGCCGGTGAGGTTTTACCCTCTGAATTCTCCCTTCGCAGGAATTTGGAATGTTGGGATCTTTCTTTTCAGATCCGTCCTTTTGGAGACTTCCAGTATTATTTCTTCCGTTTGAGTGTAAACAGTTCTCAAATTCAAAGTTTATTCCAAAAACTTCCGGTACTTAAGAACCTGGAAAGAAGCTCAAGCCCAACGGGCCGGGGACGAAGATAAGGTCAAAAGTAATCAAATAACCTTCTTGCCGTACAGTCTGCGATGATCTTAGCCCCTTGTTCATCAGGATGTGAATCCCCTGGAATGGTAATGGACTGAAGCCCGCCTTTTGCCACTGAATCTACGCAAGCGGTATTATCAAAAAAATGGAACTTTCCCTTTTCATTCTTCAACCACTCATAAAGCCGGTATGTATGCTCAGGTGGGTTTTTCATTGAAAAGTAGCCGGTAGTGGTAATGATTAGTTTGCAATTATTTGCAGTACACCAATCGTTTAATTTTTGAAGCAGTTCCTTTCCCAGACGCAGAGAGTAATCTGATTGGATTGTTAGTTCTCTCCATTCCGGGATCGCTACTTTTGACCTTTCAGGATCGAAATTGTTGGTTACATCTTCAAAATAGACCTTCGCCCATAATACTTTAACCAACAGATTAAACATGTGGGAATGGGCCTGCAGAGCCTGATACCAAGCTTGTTTGCCTAAACTGAACATCCACTCCCGAGGCTCCCATCGCTGACTTTTAATAACTGAGCTATCCTGTAAGACATATAAATTCTTAGACAGAGCCCGCTCAAGGTCTTCCGTATTCAAAAAATAAACAAGATAGTCGGGATCAATATCTGCTCCATAAGCTTTCAACCAACCGGGCCAATCTGCCAAACCTGATCCTCCAATGCCGGCATTCAGAATTTGTATTGAGTCTTTTCCGGTGTTATCTAATTTTTCCTGAAGTATATTCAGATAGGTATCAGGTTGATCCAACAGCAAACCAAATGTAAACGAGTCTCCAATTGCTAAAACCCTCTTCTTTTGATGATCCGGTTCAGCACCCCTTAGTCTATTTGAGTTTATCGAATATGTTGCTTTTCGTTCTCCAAATTCCTGAAACGCTTCCGTATTGGCCGAATTCATCATGAAACCTTCAGGATGCATCTCCAGCCATGTGACCATCCTGTCCTGGGGATAGAAAACCCTGATGAAAACCTCTGCAACCATCAAGCCGATGGCTAAGCCAAACAGCACCAACAGGGTATTTAATAAGGATTTTTTCAAAATATAAAACTTCCGGCTACAGGGAATCCCGACCTATTTTAGCTAAGTATTTTACCACGTATTTCCCAATCACATCAAATTCCAGGTTCACCTTATCGCCCTCACTCTTATGCTTTAAATTGGTGTGATCCCAGGTGTAGGGGATGATCGCAACCGTGAAAACATTTTTCTGTTCCCGGGCAACGGTGAGACTTATGCCTTCCATAGTAACACTCCCCCGGCCCACGATCATATCCGTGAATTCCTCAGGAAATTGTACCGAAATAAGCCATCCCGTTTCCTCTTTTTTGATATCGGTTATGGTTCCCGTTGTATCTACATGCCCTTGCACGAGATGACCTTCTATTCCCTTCTGCAAGGTCAGGGAGCGTTCTAAATTCACAGGGCTTTTTTCTTTAAGCTCCCCAATGGAAGTCTTTCGAAGAGTTTCCTCAACCGCCTGAACCGTAAAGGAATCATCATCAAATTCGGTCACGGTTAAACAGACGCCATTCACCGCAATACTTTCATCAACATGACAAGTACCGGAGAAAGAGCATGCGATCCTAAGTTCCTTTCCTCCACCATTCAGGGAGTTTACTGACTTTACGGTTCCGATTTCCTGCACAATTCCTGTAAACATAGTTTTAAAAATATCCGGTTAGTAAAATATCCTCTCCCACCTGAGTCCAGCTCACCTCTTTAAGTTCGGCAATTTCTTTCATTCTATTAATGCCTATATTAATCAGTGAACGGGTGCCGGCTCCCAACAACTTTGGAGCAATAAATAGTTCAAGTTTATCAACAAGGCCTTGTCTTAATAATGCCGAAGACAACTGCTGTCCTCCTTCTACCAACACAGAGGCAATCCCTTTTTCACCCAGAATTTTGAATGACTGCCGAAGGTCTGCATGTCCTTCAATTTTAGAAACCTGAATAATTTCTCCCCTAAAATAGTTTTGCTTCATGAGTTTCAACATGGGATCGGCATCTGTAGCAGAAGCTTCTTTATTCCATGTTATCACTTTGGTTTTTTCTTCAAACTTATCAGAAAAGAGATTTAGCTCTTTTGGAAGTTCATATGGCCCGTCGATCACGATCCGGTAAGGCTGTCGGCCTGAAACATGCCGAACCGTAAGAGATGGATTATCAACCATAGCGGTTGTCCTTCCCACCAGCACGGCATCGTATTCTGCCCGCCACTTGTGAACCATTTTCCGGGATTGCTTGCCGGTGATCCACTGTGATTCTCCATCTGCTGCAGCAATATAGCCATCGGCCGTCTGAGCCACTTTCAAGGTTATGAAGGGCCGGCCAAACGTTTGATGGTGAATGAAGAATTCATTCAACTTTTCTGCTTCATTTTTGAGCACACCCGTTGTCACTTCAATCCCTTTATTTCGCAAATGCAAAATTCCCTGACCATCTACGGCCGGATTAGGATCTTGCATCGCAACTACTACTCTTTTTATGGGAAGCTGAGCCAACATGTGTGCACAAGGAGGGGTTTTTCCGTGGTGAGAACACGGCTCCAGAGTCACATAAACTTTAGCATTTTTAAGCTTTTCTTTTTCTTTTACAGATTCAACTGCATTCACTTCGGCATGAGCTTCCCCAAACTTTTTGTGATAACCACTGCCTATCAATTCTTCGTTCTCCGAAACGATCACACAGCCCACCATGGGATTGGGGGAAACCGCTCCCTTCCCTTTAGCAGCAAGCTTTAGTGCCTGTTGCATCCAGTATTCATCGGTATGAAGACGCTTGTCAGTCATAGCAGAATCTAACGGTGTTTAGCAAAATTGAATTGAACCTGTTTGAAAACAAAAAAGGGGTGAGAATCGACTCACCCCTTTCAAATATCAAATAAATAAATGTATCAGCGGAGTAATCGAGATCTGTTGTCTACAATATCAGCTCCTTCACGAAGCTCTTCTAACCATACAGAAGTAAACTCCTGTACTTTTTGCTGCTCCAGTCTTTGTCGAATTTGTTGTCGCTGTTGTGCCGTTAAGTTAGCCAGATCGGCTTCAGTCCTGTCAGCGACTTCTACCACAAAAGAGGCGCTGTTGCCTGTGATAGCTCCGGATGTTGCGCCCTCATCAAGTGAAAAGATCGCGCCAATCACTTTCGGTTCTCGTCCGGCTCCGGGAATTACCGTAGCACTTGCACTCAAACCACTTGCACTTTGAATCTCTTTTTCTGCGGCTTCCGCTATAGCATTCAAAGTTTGGTTTTGAGCAACCAGATCTTTTACGCGCTGTGAAGTAAGCTCTTTGCGGCGCTCTATCTTCACCATATTTTCGACCTGTGACCGAACTTCCTCAAACGGACGGAAACCTTCAGGGGTAACTTCTATGACCTCAACGACCACAAAATCAGAGCTCAGTTCAATGATATCAGAAATATCTCCTTCATCAGCTGTTTCCAGGAAATTCATGATCTGTTGGCTGCTTCCCAAACCGGAAATAAAACTGTTCCCTTTAGTAGCAAAAGCTTCTTTTACTTGCAGGCCACGGGTTTCTGCTTCTTCATCGAAGCTGCTTTCTTCGGAGGCAAAAAACTCGAAATCAGCGGCCCGATCATTAGCTTCATCTATGGTAGCAGGCAAGGCCTGAATGTTATAACTCATGATCTGGAACTTAATCTCGTTTCCTTGTTCTGCTTCTTTCTTTAGGATAGCGGCTTGATTAGCGGTCAGGATCACTTCAGAGACTTCACCCACTTCCAGATCCGCAACCGGCTGGTATTCTTCCCGAATATCTTCTACCGGCACAAAAGCAGACCGATATGCCGTTGAAGACCCCTGACGAGACAGAAACAAGGAATCATTTTCGGCCTGGGCAAAAGCATCGCGAAGCTCACGAACATCTTCAATGATCTGAGCCGTATCCTGCGCAGTTGGCAGTTTGCTGAAGGTAACGTACCGAATTCGGTAGCTTTCATCGCGACTGTAACGATCTTTATTGTTATTGTAATAGCTTCGCAGATCACTATCTGAGATCTCCAACTCATCCTCACTCACATCACTATATGGAAAACGAATGAAATTAATGTTGGCTGAAGTATTATTTCGGATGTATTCGTCCTCAACTTCACTTTCAGTAACCTGTAACCCGGACGAGATGTAGTTGTTCAGCTTTTGCTGACGTCGTTGCTCACGGAGCTGCATCTCAAGTGCGATGGCTTGTTGTGAAAACTCGTTAGATGAAAGCACTTGTTGAATGGCCGCCCGATCGATGGTTCCATCTTCCCGGGTAAAGTTTTGACGAATCACCGGGGCAGGATTATCACCATAAACCATATCCAGCACTTCTTTGTCAGAAACGGTGATGCCCAAATCTTCCATCTTTTGCTCCAGCAAACGGGAATTCACCAATTCATCCCATGCCTGAGTTTCATAATAGGCGCGCATTTCCGGGGTTACCGAACTGCCGGTTTGCTGGCTGTATGCCGTTGTATAATATTGAACGCGTTGTTGATATTCTTCATTGGTTATTTTTTCACCATTTACAGATCCCAGAGCATTCGGTCCGGCTTGGATAGCTCCAAAAAAATCAACATCTGATAAAACCCATAAAAGGCCAAAAGAAACGATCAGCAGCCATAAAATGGCACTGGTACTGTTTCTCATTTTTTCCATTACACCCATAAAAGGTTACCTCTAAAAAAACATTATTTAATTGCGATTTGGATACCGATAAGGGCTTTTTAGCCTAAGTCGGTAAGCTTGGAAATATAAGTGAATACCCAAGGAATTGAAAGCAAATTACGATGTGTTTTCGGAAGCTAAAATATCTCAACCAAACGCATGTGCTTCAGGTATTGTCCGGGATTCTCATTTATATTCTTGATCAGCTGATTTAAATTTACGGACAAGCTGTCAATATTATTATAGAGCGAAGGATCGTTCACCATTCTTCCTAATGTGCCTTCTCCGTTATTGATCTTAATCAGCACTTCATTGAGCGTCAAATTTGTCTCATTCAATCCACTACTTAACGTATCCAGTTTGGCACTTGCAGCCTCAAGATTATTGATAAGTGCAGTCAGCGATTCTTTATTTTCCGAGCTTAGATCACTGATGTTCTCCATCGTTTTTTTAGCGTCCATGATCATTGAATCCAGATCGCTCTGCCGTGCCTGTATAAGCTGATCGAGAGAGCCGGTGGTATTTTTCAGATTCCCCAGAATGTCTGAAATATTTTCTTTGTTTTCAGAATCCAGGGTTTCGTTCAGGCTGGTCACCAGCTTTTCTACTCCGCGAATGGAAGCGGAAATATCAGAACTCAGTTTTTCACCTTCCTCAGCAAAAGTATCCATGACCCCTTGCTCGAACACTCCTTTAATATGCCCCTGGTCTCCTACCAATTCTTCAGAATCAGATTTTTGGATCTCAATGAACTTTCCTCCTAAAACACCGCTCGATTTTAAAATGGCTATCGACCCTTTTGGGATGTTATAGCCTTCCTCTATATTCATAGTTACCAATGTAGAGTCCGTCTCAAGCAGCTCCATTTCCTTGACCGTTCCAATTTTGAAGCCGCGGATGTTAACAACATTACCGGGAATCAACCCATACACCTGATCAAACTTTGTATAAATGGTCGTGGATGAACGAAATAAAGGAATGTCCTTCATAATATTGTATCCTATAAAAGCGACTATAGTAGCCACTAATACGGTGATACCAATTTTCAGTTCATTCGATACTTTTGCCAAAACTATTCTCCTTTCGGGTTTTTAATTTATTTGATACTCGCTGGCTTTAATAAAATCGAGCAGATTTTGATTCTCACTGTGTTTCATGTCCTTGGTATTACCGAACCAACTCAATTTTTGGTCATCTAAAAAGGCCACCTTGTCCGATACTTCTAACACACTGTGCATATCGTGCGTGATCACCACAGATGTAATATCAAGATTATCTCCCATAGTCACGATAAGCTCATTGATCTCATCTGATGTCTTGGGATCCAGGCCCGAGGTTGGTTCATCATATAAAAGGTAATCCGGCTGCAAAATAATGGCTCTTGCCAAACCTACTCTTTTTCTCATTCCCCCGGATAATTCCGAAGTGGATTTCTCTGCTGCATTTTCCAGGTTCACCATACTCAGGGCTTCGTGCACATTGTGTTCAATTTCTTCTTCCGTTTGCTCCGTGAAATAACGGAGTGGAAAGGCAACGTTCTCGAAGGTACTGATTGAATCGAATAACGCCCCGCCCTGAAACAAAATTCCGAAGCGCTGACGCACTTTTCTGAGTGCCGTGTAACTAAGATCGAAAACATTCTCTCCGTCGATCAGCACTTCACCTGCATCAGGATAAAGTAGAGCATTTAGATGCTTCAGCAATACAGACTTTCCGCATCCTGAGCGCCCGATCACAGCGGTGGTTTCACCATCTTCAATGGTAAAATTGACATCTTCCCAAACCAGAAGATTTCCGAAACTCTTCGTCAGATTTTTGATCTCTATCATGAATTACAACAATATTGCAGCTAATGTAAAATCAGCTAAAAGCACAAAGATACAACTTAATACGGTGGCTTGTGTAGTGGCATTTCCCACCCCTTCAGCTCCTCCAAAAGCATAATAGCCTTTAAAACAGGAAATTGAGGTGATCACAAACCCAAATACCACAGATTTGATCAGTCCAAATATTATGTCAGATTCAAAGAAAAAAGCCCGGGCACCCTCCATGAATTCGGCTGCAGGCAAGATACCGTCTAATGCACCGGCTGTAACTCCTCCGATAATACCAAATATGGCCGCGGTGGTATATAGAACCGGAAACATGAGAATGCCGGCCAAAATACGGGGCACCACTAAAAAGGAAACGGAATTAAAACCCATGGATTCCAGCGCATCAATCTGCTCACTTACACGCATGGTCCCAAGTTCGGTGGATATCCTTGCGCCAACTTTACCGGCCAAAACCAGCGCACTGATAACCGCTGCCAATTCAATGACAATGGATTGCGCTACGATAGAGCCAATAATGGTACTTGGATAAATGTCAGTATCGAGCTGGTAGGCCGTTTGAAGTGTGAGTACAGCTCCCGTAAAGATCCCCACCAAAAATATAATAGGTATAGACTCATACCCGACCTTAACAAATTCCTGAAAAAGATTTTTGCGGTAGGTACTTAACTCTGTTGATGAACGTAAAGCCTGATATAACAATTGAGCATAGTGGCCGAATTGGCGTAAGCCGGCCGCTCCTGGAAAACTGGTATTCATTTCTTAATCAATATTCTTGACGTATTGCCGAAGCATTTGATTATATTACAAAACATTTTCACCAATTGTGATTTCTAATTCGTTAAATAATGGCACGAGCTGTTTTTTCTGTGTTTTTAGTTTTGATGTTCGCTGAGTGCTCTTATGCCCAATCTGCAAGCTCCAGTATTTTTCGGTTCCTGGAGGTTACACCAACAGCCCGAACGGCTGCTTTGGGCGGAAGCCACACCGGACTTTATGATGCCGACTTCAGCCTTATCAATATAAATCCGGCGTATTTGAATTCAAATGCTTCCGGCTCCATATCGGCCTCTTTCATGAATTTTTTAGGCGGAGCAAATATGGGCTTTACCAGCGGAGCTTATCATTTTGAGAATATTGGCACTTTTGCTGCGAGCATTCGTTTTATGGGATACGGAGAGTTTGACCGCCTCGATGAAGATGGAAATCAAACGGGCACTTTCCGGGCTAATGATCTCGCACTTACCGGGGCATACAGCCTGCCTGTCACAAACAAAATTTATGCAGGAGCCGGGTTCGATATCATTCACTCTTCCTACGCGGAATATAAATCTACCGCGCTGGCTCTTACGGGTGGTGTATTTTACCAAGATACAACCAACCATTTTAGCGCCGGAATAGCCATTCGAAATTTTGGCGGCCAACTTTATGCTTTTGATGATCGCAGAGAACCTCTGCCCCTGGATATTTCAGCCGGTATCACTAAAAAGCCGGAAGCTTTCCCCTTTCAACTCAGTTTGACGATTAGACGTCTTACAGATTGGGATCTGCGTGTATTTGGAGAATCAGGGAAGCCTTCTTTTTTCAACAACATTATGCGCCATGTGTTTTTTGGAGGAGAAACCTACTTAGGCGACTCGGTTGCCCTCAGGTTAGGATATGATCACTACCTCCATGAACAAGCCAAGACCGGGAGTGATTTTGACCTTGCCGGAATATCAATCGGTATAGGCTTTACGGTCAGGAATATTACTTTTGATTTCAGTAGAAACTCTTACAGCAAGTTAGGTGGATTAACCCGCTTAAGCATCAAAACAAATTTACTTTAATAGCTATCACATACTTATAGCCTCTCAATTTTATGATCAGATATATTACAGCCGGAGAATCTCACGGACCACAATTAACAGGCATCGTTGAAGGAGTGCCGGCAGGACTGCCACTCAGTGAAGAAGAAATCGCCACGCATTTGATGCGCCGGCAGAAAGGATATGGCCGTGGCGGAAGAATGGCTTTCGAGAAAGATTTTGCCACCATCACATCCGGCTTGCGCTTCGGAAAAACCATGGGCGGGCCAATCGCTATGAGTATGCCAAACCGTGCTTTCGAAAAAGATGACGCCGGCTGGCCAACCGTAATGAACAAAAAAGAAGAGGCTGAAGGCATTGAGAAGATCACCCTGCCCCGGCCCGGTCATGCAGACCTTGTAGGTGCTTTAAAATATTCCTTCGATGATATTCGTCCGGTCATTGAAAGATCGAGTGCCAGGGAAACAGCCATGCGGGTGGCTTGCTGCAGTGTAGCGCGTCAGTTTTTAAAATATTTTGGTGTTGAGATAGGCGGACATGTACTCCGTATAGGTTCCGTTGGATTTGAACATTGGGAGCAAGTTAGGACAATCGCAGATCCATTAGCCGCAAATGGAGCCGAAACGGTCTATAAAACCGCCGATAAATCTGATGTTCGCTGCCTGGATGAGGACCTTTCAGCTCAAATGAGAGAAGAGATCAAAATTCGCCGAAAAGAAGGATCATCGCTTGGGGGAATCTACGAGATTATTGTAACCGGATTACCTTCAGGGCTTGGAAGTTATGTACACTGGGACCGAAAACTAGACGGACTGATCGCCCAGGCTATCATGGGTACACAAGCCATGAAAGGGGTTGAGATCGGGCTTGGTTTTGAAGCAGGCCATAAACCCGGACATGAAGTTCATGACGAGATCACGCACGATGGCAAAGACTTCAAACGCAAAACAAACAGAATGGGAGGGATCGAAGGGGGTATGTCGACGGGTATGCCTTTGATCATCCGGGGAGTGATGAAACCTATTCCAACCATGTTGAATCCTTTGGGAACCGTTGATATGCATACAAAGAAGCCCTCAGAAACCCGGTACGAACGTTCCGATGTGTGTGCACTTCCCCGTGCAGTTGTAGTTGCTGAAAGCGTGATTGCACCTGTTCTGGCGAATGCTTTTTTAGAAAAATTCGGTGGAGATTCCATGCAGGAGATTCAAGCTCATTTTAAAAAGTAAAACAATGAACTCCCGTATCGCAACGTTGGCTAAAGCAGTAAAAGAGCATCCCAATGACTCTTTTTACAAGTTCACACTCGCACTTGAAATGTTAAAGATAAACGAACAACAGAAGGCACAGGTGCTTTTTGAGGCTATACGAGCGCAAGATCCCGCCTATGTTGGAGTTTATTACCATTTGGCCAAACTGTACACTGAACTGGGCGAGAACAAAAAGGCTCTTAGCACCTATAAAGAAGGAATTCGCATAGCCGAGGAGCAACAGGATATGCACACCAAATCTGAGCTTTCGGCAGCCTTAATGAATCTTGAAATCGAAATGGATGAGTAAATGAGAAAACCGAAATTCAACCTTCACACGTTCTTTACTGCAGCCTTGTTTTTCATTGTGATCGGCAGCATGCCGTTAATGGCTCAGACAAAAGCTTCATATACCGTTAAAAATGGAGATACCCTTTACAACATCTCCAAACGGCTGAATGTCACCATTGCCGAGTTAAAGGAATGGAATAACATCAGTGGCAATGCCATCGAATTGGGACAGGAACTGGTCTATTATCGCCAAGACACCGACCAAACCATTAGCACAAATCCTCCTCAAGAACCTTCCGATCCCCTGATCAATCGTTCGGAAGGTTCTCAAACCGAGTACTATATTGTTAAAAGTGGGGACACGTTGTATGAAATAGCTCGTGAGCACGACATGACCGTCAGCGAATTACAAAATTTAAATAACCTGACCGGCTCTAATATTGGCATTGGACAAAGATTAGCTGTGAAAAAACAGCCGGCAAATGCAGCACCCAGCATTGCAGAGTTCTCCGAAGAATCTGCTCCTCAGGGTGTTTTCACGGTTTACGAAGTCCGCTCCGGGGAGTCTAGGCAAGATTTACTAAACAAATTCAAAATGACTTCAGTTGAACTTGAGCACCTGAACCCTGAAGTACCCCTCGAACGGCTTGGCTCCGGACAAAAAGTAACGGTTTTGCTTCCTCCCTCACGGAATTACGAAAATCCCTATCAGCAAAAAGCCAATCTGCAAAATTTAGGTCAGGTTAAAGTGGGTCAGTATGATGCTAATAGTACCGGAACCACTACAACCAATGGAGAACTTTATGACCCGGAACTTCTTACGGCAGCGCACTCTAATATCGCGCTCGGAAGCATCATTTTTATTGAAAACCCCGTATCAGGAAATGGCGTTTATGTGAAAATAAATGATCGTATCACTGAACCCGGAATTAAGCTTTCCCGTAAAGCATACCAGGTACTTAAGTTAGAAGAAACAGGAGAACCTGCCGTAAGCATTTATACCGAACTCAATGACTAACCCGATCAAAACTTATTTCGAGAATACCAACAACTTGCTGTACAGCTTTCTGGTCAGCTTGCCTTTATTCTTGCTATATGAATTATTGATACTGATCTCTCAACCTTCCGGAGATGCTATTGTTCGCATCAGTGTTGATGTATGGATCAAAAGTTTGTTTACCTATCTCGGGGTTAACGCGCTCTCATTTACTTTACTTATCGTAGCCGTTGCAGGAGTTTTTATTATTTATAAAGAACGAGAACGCTTAAAATCATTGAAGTTCTCCTATTTCCCGGTTATGATCGTGGAGTCTACTTTCTACGCCATTGTTGTTGCCATCATTAGCCAGACTATGGTCTCCTGGGTACTTAATATAGCTGCAGCAACTACCGTCGAAAGCCTTCCGCTTTTACAAAAAATCGCCCTCTCTTTGGGTGCTGGTCTATATGAAGAACTTTTCTTTCGCGTCATCCTTGTGACCCTGTTCATACTCATCTTTACCAAATTAATGGGAAAAAAATGGGCAGGTGTTACGGCAGCTGTCGTACTTTCGGCTTTACTATTCTCAGCCGTACACTATATAGGCTCCATGGGAGACCCTTTTTCATTAAATAGTTTTCTTTATCGCTTTTTGTTTGGATTAATTCTAAATGGAATATATGTTTGGAGAGGATTTGGTGTAGCAGCCTGGACACACGCTTTATATGATATTATGGTGATCGCGTTGTTGTCCTAAGAAAAATATTAACGCTTTTATCAATACAATCTATTTAACATTAAAGTATTTTTTTAATAGTATTTTTTGAAATTTGATTAAAGGCACCAAATTTCAGGTTATTATTTAGAAAGACATAGACTAATAAATATAGGGATGGCATAAATGTCTCAACTAACGAGAGATGAAATAAAAAAGCAGAAGGACTTCGATGAAGAGATTATTCCTCACATGGATGCCTTGTATAATTTTGCTCTCAGACTGACCTCTGATCCAAACGATGCTGAAGATCTGGTACAAGATACTATTGTTAAAGCGTATCGATTTTTTAGCAGTTATGAAAAGGGCACCAATGCAAAAGCATGGATGTTTCGTATACTTAAAAATTCTTTCATCAATAACTACCGAAAGAATTCTAAAAAACCTTCTCAGGTAGATTACGATGAAGTTTCTTCCTACTATGAATCAGTAAGAGCTGAGCGCACAGAAACCTCCGATCTGGAAAATCTCATGTTTCGGGAGATGATGGATGACGACCTTTCAGAAGCTTTAACGAGACTTCCCGAGGATTTCAGAACCGTTGTACTTCTCTGTGATGTGGAAGGATACACTTACGAGGAGATCGCAAATATGCTGGATGTACCCATCGGAACCATTCGTTCTCGCTTGCACCGGGGTCGTAACCTCTTGAAGACTGAATTATTGGAATACGCCAAAAAGCGTGGTTATACCGGCGATTGATCCGTCAGTGGGTAGACTTCTTCTTCCTTGTTATTAGTCTGAACTTTGAGAGTGACCCGCATTGTGGTTCCTTCATCAAGTTCAGAACGCAGGACAAAAACGTGCCCGTCGTGATACTCTTCTATAATACGTTTGGTAAGGCTGAGCCCTAATCCCCAACCCCGTTTTTTGGTACTAAATCCGGGTTTAAAAATATTCTTTACGTTCTTGATATCTATGCCGGAACCGGAGTCTTCAATATCGATGATTACTTCCCCCTCCTGCACCTTGGAGCTTACGGATATATACCCCTCCGCTTCTTTGCCTCGTAATGAGTCCATTGCATTTTTAACCAGGTTCTCGATAGCCCACTGCAACAACTCGGGATTAGCTTTGACCAAAGCATTTGCTTTAAGATCTTTCCGTACCTCGATGGACTTGCCTAATCTCGGTAACCGGCGCTCCATATACACCATCACCTGATCTAATATGGGCCCGATGTCCATTTTTTTGAGTTCCGGTTCTGACCCGATCTTTCCAAATCTTTCAGCAACTCCTCTAAGCCTTTGAATATCTTTTTCGATCTCATTCGCAATGTTTGTTGCTGTTTCATCGTAACGATATTCATCCTTGAGAAGCTGCAGCCAACCATATAAGCTTGAAATGGGAGTCCCTAATTGATGAGCAGCCTCCTTTGCCATTCCCACCCACAAATTGGATTGCTCAGAGCGTGTGATGCTTCGATAAGTAGTGTAGCCGATACCAAGTAAAAGACCCAATAACAAAATCTGAATGTAGGGGAAATACCGCAGCATTTGCACTGTGGGACTTTCCCCATAATACACGAACTGAGGAATTTGATAGTTTTCATCCCCGATGTAAAACTCTATGGGGCTGTTAAGACTTTTAAACTCCCGGATGAGTTCTGCCCTTTTCTCAGGGGTTTCTATGCGCAACGAGTCAATATTTCGAATTGCATTAATTGCATCGTTAGAGTCCAATACAATGGTAGGAATTCGAAACCGATCTCTGAGAATGATCTCATTTGTCACAAAATCAATGGAACTGCGAGCCGACTCCGCTTCCTCGATGAGTGCAATTACACTATCCGGCACCTCTTCAATTTGGCGAAGCTGCCGGATGGCATCCAACAGCATCGTAGTTGGCTGTTCGTTTACCGGCTGACTGTTGAATTCTATACCCTTGGTCCATAGCTCAACACTGGCGCGCTCCTGCTCTAGTATCTTAGTCACCAGATATTGGTTATAAACTACCGACCCCACTCCCAATGTGATAAGAAGGAGCACTAAAATAAGTTTTATCCTATTCGAAGGAACAAATAGTTTCATGGGGATAAGGGTAATCCTTTTAAGGTAAAATTAAAAGGAAGGGCTACAAAAAAGCCTCCTGTATTTTTTGAACAGGAGGCTATTCTCTTTGTCTTATCAGGCTGATGCCTTTTGTTTCTCATACACCGGCGGAGCTTGTTTTTCTATGGTCTCCTTAGTGATCACACATTTAGAAATATTCTTCATAGAAGGGAGTGTGAACATGATATCCAGCATCGCTGCCTCCATGATCGAGCGCAATCCCCGCGCTCCCGTTTTCCGGGTCTTCGCTTTTTGAACGATCGCCTTAAGTGCTTCTTCCTCGATCTCCAGCTCAACATCTTCCATCCCAAACAGCTTGGTATATTGTTTTACCAACGCATTTTTTGGGGTTTGAAGGATATCCAGCATGGCATCATCCGAGAGCTCGTGCAATCCGCAAATAACCGGCAAACGACCGATCAGTTCGGGAATCAAACCAAAGTGTTGGAGATCTTCCGGTTCTACATGTACAAAAATTTCAGGATCTTCTTTATCATATTTTACCTGGTCCTGATTGTGGAAGCCCATCACACTTGTTGAAAGCCGGCGTGATATAATCGCTTCCAACCCTGAAAACGCACCGCCACAAATAAACAGAATGTTTGCTGTGTCCAGCTGAATGAAGCTTTGTTCAGGATGTTTGCGGCCGCCCTTTGGGGGAATATTAGCCACGGTTCCTTCCAAAATTTTCAGTAATGCCTGCTGAACTCCCTCTCCGCTTACATCACGGGTGATAGAAGGATTATCACTTTTGCGAGCCACTTTATCTACTTCATCAATGTAAACGATACCGCGCTTGGCCCGCTCTACATCATAATCGGCCGCTTGCAGAAGGTTGCTGAGAATACTCTCTACATCTTCCCCCACATAACCGGCTTCAGTAAGCACGGTTGCATCGGCAATAGTGAATGGCACATCAATGATCTTGGCGAGCGTTCTGGCAAGTAATGTTTTTCCGCTCCCCGTTGGGCCCAGCAGCATGATGTTGGATTTTTCGATCTGCGTGTCATCAAGATCAGCATTCTCAGCAGAAATTCGCTTGTAGTGATTGTAAACCGCTACAGACAAGGTTTTCTTGGCTTGCTCCTGACCGATCACATATTCGTCGAGTTTATTCTTGATCTCGACCGGCTTCAGCATAGGCTTGAAGCTTTTTTCCCGCCTGCGGGCTAAAGAAGCTAAATCACTTTGAATGATGCTTGATGCATCTTCCACACACCGATCACAAATATAAACGCCGGGGCCGGCAACCATGCTGTTCACTTCCAGGCTGGAACGGCTGCAAAATGAACAGTGTACAATATCGCTGTTTTTCTCTTTGTCGCTCATAACAAGCTAAATTTAATGAAAATGCCGATTATTTGGAATTCTTGCCGGGCTTGCTTAAAACATTGTCCACCAAACCGTAGTCTTTAGCTTCGTCAGCCGTCATCCATTTGTTACGGTCCGAGTCTTCGATCACCTCATCAATTGATTTTCCACTATGATCGGCAAGAATTTGACTCAATTCTTTCTTGACCCGAATAATTTCCCTTGCCTCGATCTCAATATCACTGGCTTGACCTTGTGTACCGCCTAAAGGCTGGTGAATCATCACGCGTGAATGTGGAAGGCAACTTCTCTTGCCGGCAGTTCCGGCAGTCAAAAGCACAGCACCCATACTCGCCGCCATCCCCATGCAGGTTGTGGCAACATCGCATTTAATGTGCTGCATGGTATCATAAATGGCTAAACCTGCAGAAACCACGCCACCGGGGCTGTTGATGTAAAACTGGATATCTTTCTCGGGATCTTCACTTTCCAGGAAAAGCAACTGAGCCATGATTGAACTTGCAACGGCATCATTGACCGGTGTTCCCAAGATCACGATACGGTCTTTCAGCAAACGCGAATAAATATCATAAGCGCGTTCTCCCCGGCTGGTTGTTTCCACAACCATAGGAACCAGGTTATTTTGAATTTTATTGATGGAATCTAAATTCGGATCTTCAAAAAGAGGTTGATTGGTAATCATGACTTCCTCGCTGGATAATTATTTATTCTTCTTGGATTGTTCTTCCTGCTGCTCGCGATACTCTTCCTTACCAAGTTCTTTGATCTTCACTTTTTCTTGCAGGATGTTGAATACTTTGTTCTCGCGAATGCTGCTTCGGAGCTGTTCCAGCATCTGCGGCTGTTGCGCATAATACTGCTTTAGCTGATCTGTCGGCATTCCATACTGGGCGGCCTGCATCGCTAAATGCTCGTCGATATCTTCGGGTTTTATTTCGATATCTTCAAATGTATCCTGAAGTTTTTGACTGATGAACGACCACTTGGCTTCACGAACAGCACGGTCTTTCATTCCGGCCTTGTATTGCTCGGCATCAAAATGATCCGGCAGGTCTCCGCCTTGCTGTTGCTTAAGCTGATCTACATAAGATCCCTGGATTTGAGCGACAAAAGTTTCCGGTACTTCAAAGTCATGAGCTTCAACAAGCGCATCGGCTACATCATTCTTGAAAAGATCTTCGGATGTTTGATCATAATATTCCTGCATGCGGCTCTTAATATAACTGCGGAACTGATCTTCATTCTCAGCTTCACCATTACTTTGCTGGTCTATGAGTTCTTCAGTCAATTCTGCTTTATGCAACTTCTGAACTTTTTTAAGGGTGATCTCAACTTCATCTTCGTGATCGCCATGCGGAATACTCATCTCAACCACATCACCGGGTTTTTTACCCTTCAAAGCGCCTAAAAATTCTTCGGCTTCTTCCTTTCGAAGATCAATTTTTTGATCCTTATCCTCATCTCCGTGGGTTTTTGAAACTACATCTACCACAACCTGAGATTCTTCAGTGGCCGCTTCGTCTACATCTTCCCAGTTGCCCTGACGCTCCAGAGTGCGCTCAATTTCTTCTTCAACCTCTTCATCGGTTACATCGTGAACCATTTTGTTCACTTCTATCTTAGAAAGATCGCCGACTTCTACTTCAGGCTTGGAACCGATCTTGAACTTCACTTCCAGCTCATCATTCTCCCAGGAGAAATCCACCATTTCGGTTTCGCCAACCGGTTCGTACTCAGGCACTACTTCTTTTTCAAAAATCTTTTGAACAATGTTGCTGATCTCCTCTTGCTCGATCTCTTTGCCAAATCTCTTCTTAATAAGTCCCATCGGAACTTTACCGGGACGAAAACCGGGCAGCTGAATTTGATTTTTGTATTTTTTATAGGCTTTATCGAAGTCCTCTTGAAGATCTTCTCTTTTAGCTTTCAGGGTAACTTCTTTATCAACAGATGTGAGTTCTTCTACAGAAATATCCACGTGTTCTCCGCTTTAATATTATGTGAATTCAATAAATGAACAGGATTTCAATTTATTTAGGAAAGGAGTACGAGAGGGGGGACTCGAACCCCCACATCGGTTAAGATACTAGATCCTAAATCTAGCGCGTCTACCAATTCCGCCACTCTCGCAAAATTTCAGAGCTTACAAAGATAAAGGTTTCAATTTCTGAATTCAACCAATTTGCGTAAGAAAGTTAGTGTCTCCTATTCGGGCTCAAAAAAGAAGAGAACATCAACAAAAAGCATTGGAATTTGGAAAGTGAAATGCTGAATTTTGAACCGCTATGTATAGAAACCTTCGCTTGCTTTACGTCACCACCTCAAATCAGGAAGAAGCCCATAAAATTGGCCGCGCTCTTGTTGAAGAAAACCTTGCTGCATGTGCCAATATTCTTGGTGATATGAATTCTATCTATAAATGGAAGGGAGAAGTTCAGGAAGAAAACGAATGCGTACTCATCATAAAAACGCATTATTCACGAGTCAGAAAAGTAACCCGCCGCATCAAAGAAATGCATTCCTATGAAGTACCGGCGGTAGTATCCCTCACTATCACCGAAGACGAAGGCAACATTGAGTACCTCGATTGGCTGGAAGACAACTCGAAGCAGCCTTTTAAGCTTTGACATTTCTACAAATGCAGCCCGCACTCCGTCTTCCCGGAGCCTGACCACCGGCCATCACGACCTTCCCCTTTTTGGGTACAATGTGTGCAGCCAATGGAATCAAACCCAAAACGCTCAAGCGGGTGGCGGGGAATTCCAAGGCTTTCGAAATAATCATCCACCATTTCCGGCGTCCAGTCGATGAGCGGGTAATAGCGATAGATATCATCTTTTTGCTGTAGGATCTCCAGTCCGCTCCGATAGCTGTTTTGATAACCAATCAATCCTGAGATCCACACTTTGTGATCGGCTTTTAGTTTTTCCAACGGCTCCACTTTATTGTAATGACAGCACAAATCGGGATTCGATTTCCAGAGTTCGTCCTGTTTCGTGATTCTATGCTTCTCTTCATCCGGAATGTGATCGATAATATTTACGCCATACCGTTCAATCAGCTGATCTTTGTATTGCAGCGTTTCCGGAAAAAGATAGCCGGTATTAATAAAGTGAATGGGATGGTCGGGACGAATGCGGCTGATCATGTGAATAAGCAGCGCCGAAGTGGTACCGAAAGAGGTGGTAATCAATACCTCATCCAGATATTTATTCAGGATATGTGCGATCCGCACATCATTATGGGCCGCCGAAAGAGATTGGTTGATTTTCTTGATCTGTACCGATTCCATACGCTAATTATCCCACATTCAGCACTAATTATCAATGTTTTAAGGCCTAAAAAATGTCCCCGCAAGCCTGTAAGCGCTTTTTTGAAGCCTCGGGGCTAAAAAGGAATGCAATTAATTTTCCGTTCTTTATCTCAGCAGTCTGAAAATTCCTATTTTAGGAAAAAAGAATTATATGGTACTTACCCAAAAACGAATTTCTGATCACATCCTATGGGCTAAGATCGATCGGCCCAAAGCCCGCAATGCCATCGACTTTGAAGTGATGGAGAAATTGGAAGAATTGGTTTCTAGAGTTGAAAATGAGGAAGACATCCGCGTGCTCATTTTAAGTGGAAGCGGGAAAGAATCTTTTGTCTCAGGTGGTGATCTCAAGAAATTTCATTCCATAAAATCCAAAGAAGAAGCGGTAGCAAAAGCCAAACGTATGCAGAAATTGCTCTTGCGAATCGAAGGCCTGCCCTGTTGGACTATAGCGTGCATCAATGGTGATGCCTATGGAGGCGGAATTGAGCTGATGCTGGCTTTTGATTTTCGTCTTTCGGTTCCCGATGCAAAATTTGGTTTTACACAGGGACGTTTTTACTTAGTCCCAGGCTGGGGCGGCCTCACCCGTTTGGTTGAAAAAGTGGGTCGCACCAAAGCGCTGGAGTGGCTGGGAAAATCGGAAGTTCAAGATGCAAATAACGTACTCGCCCATGGCTTAATTGAAGACCTTCTCCCCGGACATTCACCTGAAGATGAAGTGTTGAATTGGGTAAAGAAACTCACCAAAAACGATCGAAAATTTATCAAGATCATCAAAGAAGGTGCGATACGGTATTCGGCTCATCGAAAAGAAGTGCTGGAAGCGGAAGTCACCCCATTTTCTGAACTTTGGGTGGATGAGCAGCATATCAACAGAGTAGAAAAATTCATGAACCGGGATAAATAATATTCTTTGGGAATTGATTCAGCTGAAAATCATAGCTGGGTTATTTTGCGGCGAATGCGTGAAATCTTATTGTTTCATGAGTTCTGTAGTTTAATCTATGGCAATATTTGGATTCCCGCTTGCGCGAGAATGACCTATTTGGCAGATGGAAATTTGATTTAATTTTTTGAGTGAAATGAACGTTATCTTTGAAAGGCAGGAAAGCTGGATGATCGTCCAGCACTTAACTTTTATTTCTTTGAGCAAATGAACCATCTGACGGATAACTCGTCTGATGGTGGCTATTGAGGCTTTACTATTTCACTGTATTCGAGATAGAATTCATCCTTTGTTGTCACCCTGAGCGCATTTATAATTGAACTAAGGCGATAAGGAATTACGCGAAGGGTCTCAATTGCCGGATTGTACTATAGTTTGAGACCTTACATTGATCTAATGGATCCGGAGCCATCAAACCGTTATCTAAAAATAAAAGTTAAGTGCTGGAAGGAAAGTCCGGACACCAACAGGCATCGTGCTCCCCGATTCGGTTCAGCCGGCGAAGGGGAGGCTTCCCGTTAGGAATGGCGGGATGACAGACAGTGCAACAGAAAACAAACCGCCACAGCGCGGAGCGCTGGAAATTCCAAGTCGCAAGTTCCAATTACCTAATATTCTGCACAAAAATGGAATTTGAATAATCGGCCCTTGGAGTTTCTAACGCTCCGCGTTGGGGTAAGGGTGAAAAGGTGAGGTAAGAGCTCACCGCCCCAAGGGTGACTGCGGGGGCACGGAAAACCTCGCGAGGTGCAAGTTCATGCAGATGGTATACACCGCTTGTTGTGACGCCATCGGGTGGAATGCGATAGATAAATGATCATCCTCGACAGAATCCGGCTTACAGGCTTTCCTGCCTGAATTTACATGAAAACCCCGCTCTTTTGTAGAGTGGGGTTTTGTTTTACTGACCTTACCTTTTTACTGCATGCTTTCTAAAAAGGTTGACAAGATCTTCTTTCGAGATGCCCTTCTCTAAAAAATTAAGAACTAAATCAGCTAGTTCCAGATCATTAGGTATTCACTATTGAAGCTTGCTTTGGGGCATCAGCGCACGCTTGTACGTTTTGCTTTTCCCGAATACCTGAGCCTCCCCGTGCCTTTTGGATCTCTTGCCCATGAATGAATAGAATGTCTTCCAAAGTTAGAAAGGAAGGATTTACCCGATTTTCTACGAGCCGGGAGTTTGCCTGCTTTGCCGGTAGCGCACCGTTTCCGCATCAGTCCGGAGATCACCGGAGTCCGGACCGGGTCAGCCGGTGGCGATGCGCCCGAATGAAGACACTGCTGCTCAATGGTGTACACTCAGCGATCCAGTACGATCCCGAAATCGGGGCCTATTTCCGGCGCAAATGCGCTGAAGGCAAACATCCCCGAAGTGTAAAGAATGCGGTGGTGTGTAAATTAATCTACCGGGCATTTGCCGTGATAAAACGAGGAACCCCGTATGTGAAAATCTATGAACATGAAATGACGGGAATCTCTTGATATAGTCTTAGAATACGCGGAGATTATGTATAACTCGCGAAATGGTTTGAGAATTTGAGTTATTTGGTTTGAGAATAATTTACTAAACGATTTAGTAAGAAAAAGAGGGTAACCCGAAGGTTACTCTCTCTCCTTAGAAGCTACGAAATCCATCTCTTCAAAGTCGGCGTCTTTCGGAGCATTGAGCATAAAGCTGAGATTGGCACGTTGCTTTGCTGTTACCTCGGCTGGAATGGTCTTATAGTCTACCATGTACCAGTCGATCGATTCATCGATAACACGCTGAAGTATTTCCTTGTTGAGCCGATCGATCTTCTCCTGAGCGGCAATAGCCTTCTTGTACTTTTCATTGAGCTTTCGAAGCTCCCGGCCAAAACGAACTTTATCCTCAATATTTACGATCTCTGAAGTGCCGTTTTGCAACCTCCGTTCCTGGGCTCCACATTCCTGGGCAAGCTGATAGCGCTTATTCTGATACTCTAAATATTCCTCATCAGGATCATGCTGAGCCTTCTCAATTGCTCGCTTAATAGCAGATAGCTTACTTAAGTTTCGATCTACGCCATGCACAAATTTAGCCGTCTTAGCATTAGTTGGCTTCAAGTGGCCAACTGCGTTTAAGTGCTGGTTGTATTTCAAGATATCATTTGCAGTAAGTGATTTATCATCATTATTTACTACTATCTTTTGGGTTTCTTCTTTTTTCTTTGTCATGATTAGGTGGGTTTAATATAAATTAAAAGGGGTTTTAAGTGATCTTTAATACGGACACATTTTGCCCGATCATAAGTGATCAACATCGGTTGCCCCTGGGTTGTTAGATTAAAATTAAAAGGTATAGTATCGCCAGGCTCTTTATTGTGAAGCCGGCGGTTAATAAGGTCATAATATGGTACAAGGAATCCGAGATCGGAGCGCTGCCAGGATGGAACCCAGTCAGCAATGAATTTTATATCAAATGACAAACCAAATTCAGCGCAAAGTAAGCGACTCATCTGAGCCAGATCTGATTGGGAAAATTCTTCAGTGGCCGGAACTACTAAATCGACATCATGGATAGATTCTAAACCAAAACAAATAGAGCCAACCAAGTAAATCTCGGCCGGATCTACCGAAAAATTCAACAGTACTGACCTAATCTTATCTTCGAGCCGATTCAATTCAGTGACTGTAAAATCTTCTATTCTTGATGGTAACTTTACTTCACGCATAACACCTTCTCCGTTCCGGATCCCCCGAGTTCGGTTGCTGTTTGAGTGTAAAGCTCTCCATTCTGAACATAAGTTGGACTGGAAGGAAGGCTATCAAAATTGATATTAGATTCTCCAATTAATCTTAGGACTGTGTCACGAAGCTGAATTGTGGAATTGTCAAATTCACTCAACATAGATTGAACCTTCAGTCCATCTTGCCCAACTCGGAAATAACTAAATTGTGAACGCATGATTTGAAAGCCACCATGAATCAACTCCGTCATTGGCAGGCTTTCAATTAAGGTTACTTTCGTCTCGCCCTGATAATATTCGTTTGAGTCCAAGAACTGCCGGCCACCCCTAAAGGTTACTATCCTAATACCTACCGTTGATGAGCTTACAGGCACGTTTATTGAATAACCTTGCTGCCATCCACCCTCAAGTGCAATCTCACGGCGGGGAAGTATGACATCTGCACCATTATCAGCAACGGTGGAAGCCGGAGTATAGGCATATCCTTCCCATCCCGAACCGTTGTCTATCTCTATTCTTATATAGGGTATCCAGGTAGCATTTGGATCCGGAGATGGATCGGATCCGTTAGCTACATCAAATTTGATAATCAATTGATGCTGACGATTATCATTGGCCGGAAATGAATCCGGGAATAATGAATTATCAGTAAATTCGCAGCTTGTTGAGTTTTCAGATGATGTCTCAAGCTCTAAAGAGCTAAATACATCATCATTAAATAATTCTGAGCTTGTTGTGGCAAAGGCATCTTTATTCTCAACATTTACGGTAGTATATAAACTGGAGCTTATCTTCTTACGGAGCCGGAAGCTCATATTGCCACTACTATTATTCTCGATAGCTCCTGAGCCTGTTTCCTTCCGAATAGCTCCACCCGTGAAGGCCCACCCCGCAGCAGTCACAGCACTATTATTCCAGGTGAAGATTCCGGAGCCGAGCGAGCCGGCGTTATCTGCCGTCCTCCAAAAATCACTGCCGGCCTGGAAGTTGAAGACGCTGCTTTGGATCTCCGCATTCGTCCCATCCCAAAGGAATCCTGCCGAGAGGTTGCCGCCTGCATCCATCGTGCCTGCTCGGAAATGACCGCTTGTGTTTGTGTAGAATCCTGTAGACTCTGCCGCTGTTAGCGATTGAGAAGCTGCCGAAACGCCTAATGCAAGGTAAGAATCGTTGAGGTAGAAGGTATCGGCCATGTTGGTGAAGTTTGCTCCATTGAGCGTAAGCGATCCATCCGTAACCGTTGCGTTTGTTGCGAACAGATCTCCAAAGAAGCCTTCCGTAGCCACAACGGTATTGGCTGAGATTACCCCTCCTGCATTAACTGACGGTGTTGTAAGTACACTTTTAACTTCATTATCATCAAGCCTGCGGCTCCAAATATGAAATTCATCAATGTCACCTCTGAAGTAGTTGTCTGTACCGCCTCTTTTAGCTCCCATGTATAAGAAAGATGTGGAACCCGTAGAAGTGAACCCACTTCCTTTGCTGTAAGAGGCGCTATTTCCATCGGAAAGGTCAAGTGTAATCGTCCCGTTTACTTTGCTATAACGAACTACGACCGTGTACCACGTGTCCATACTAATGCTTTCGGTTGTAGACCGAACCACGCTGTTGTCATTGTATTCAGCCCTGAGTGTATAAGGGGCACTCCCGGCATCAATTAAAAGTGCAAATTGCCCAAAGGATGTGTCATATATATAACGCTCACCTGATGTTCCACCGCCAAGCCCCACAAACCGGAAGCTCACTGCAAAGGTAACTTCATCTTCACCGCTAAGATCAGTAAACGACCCACTGTAATAGTCGCCGTCCCAATAGCCACAATTTCCTGCAATTCCATCATTAAGGGTTAGGTTTGATCCTGTTAATGGGTAATTGTTAAGCGAGTCAAATCCATCAGCATTTTCAAAATGATAGCGAGCCACAAGATTTTGATCACTCACCCTCGGAAGGGAATTAACACTTAAGTTCGCCCCGTCAATGTCTACGCCTGACTGAATCTTGATGTTTCCTGAGCCTGTGTAGGTGATGCCTGTAGCGCTTCCGAATTGAAAGGCTCCGTTGTCGTACCAATGATCTCCGTTGCCTGAGTAGTATATGCCGTGCAGCCCCGTCCCGCCTACATCTTTCCCTATGGTCATAGGTGAAGAAGCGTTCACTGCCAGATAACCCGAAAAGGCTCCTTGATTACCTGCAATAGTGGGGCTTTGTATAGTTGTTTGGGTAATTTGTGAGCTTTCTATGTAGGTCGGAACATCCCCAAGTGCCGCAAGGTTTGTAGGGATGTTCGATAGATTTGTGCCCCATGTTGCCCCTACAGTAGCGTTCGATTCAATGCCTGCAAGTTTAGCTCCTTCCGTTGAATTTATATCTGAAAGTGAATCAGGAGTGTCATTAACCTGTTGATAGCCGATTGTTACAGAAGGCGCAAAAGTTACATTTCCTGCAGCATCCCATGCTATATTCCCACTTGCCAAAGCTCCTGAACCGTCATTCTGAATATAAGAAGTCCATGTGCTTCCTGAGTAGTACCCAAAGTGCGTAGCCGATGCAAACAAGCCTGAACCGCTCGGGGTATCCGCAAATCGAACAGGAATGTTGTCAACATTGCTTTCCCAATCTACACTATCCGAGGTTGCCAGCGCCCCTGCATCACTGAAATTCCCGATGCCGCTTCCGCTTATAATGCTTAGGCTGCCTGATGTAAACTGAGCCTTTACCGTGCCTGTGCTGTCCAAAAATCGGATGCCGTTTGTAGCATCAATAGTAAGGTGGTCGCTATTCTCATCTCCAAATCCCGCACCGTAGGTGTCGGTTGTGTAGTTGTACCACCCCTTCATGTTGCCCGTTACCGCACGAACATCAATATCATTATAACCTGTTCCTGTTCGCTCCATATAGGCGGTAGTCGGCCCTGATGTAGATACGCCCGTCTTAAGGGAATTAATGGCATACATGTCAATGAATCCATTGCCCGTAGTGCCTGTATTGAAGATCCCGTCGCCCTCTGCCCATGCATTAGCGCCCGAGCCATCAAGGTTACGAATCACATCATAGGTATAAGTGCCGTCTCCGTTATCAGTAGCAACCGAATTCACCCGCATAAACTCAACCTGAAGCTCTTTCTCAAGGTGAATCACATCTCCGTTGTTCAGGTTATTGTAACGAACCGTAATAGTGGTGTCGGATGTGCTAATCGCCTGATCAAGAATATTCCCAAGCCCGACATTGAAGCGACCGCCTTGCGTTACCCTGCGTTCGGACACGGTCATAAGCTCAACATACAGTTCGGCGATGTGACCTGTCAAAAACTTCTTATTAACCGATCCAAGGTTAGATGTATAATTCACTTCAGGGTATATATCATCCGACACGGTAAGCAACGAATCAAACGTCTTAGCCCCGTAAATGCTCTGCGCTGATGTCGTTATAACTCCCCTTTGACCGTTGCCGTGGTCAGCAATCGAAAGCGCAAAAGCTCGGTCAGAGGTTAGGTTTACAGGCGTTTCCGTGTCAAAAGATAAGGCATCATCAGTAGTGAATTGTAGGGTTCGGTCTGCTCGTACAGGGTGTGAGGTGGTTGTGGCTTGATTGGCAAGTATTACGTTGTTATTGAAGGTAGCCACATCATCTACTACTAACGTGCCTGAAAAGTCTGCATTAACGCCAAAGAAGTTACGAGAGGAGTCTATTACGGTGGTGCCTGAGATTTTGTAATTTTGTGAAATATTAATAGAACCATTGACTTCCAACTTTTCGCCTGCAATACCGTTAACGCCTATGCCTACATTCCCACTATCTCTAACAATAAAAATGTGAGGATAAACAGTTCCTGTTGAGCCGTCTATATTTGGATAATCAGTTTCTGTTCCACCCCACAGCCCAAGACCCTCCTCACCACCAATTCCAGTTGGATTAGCTACTGTTAGCCCGTAAAAGAAATCAGGATCAGAACTATTTCTGTGATTAAATGATAATGCTTTAGTTTGCCTGATTCCATTTAAAAAACTAATCTCATAATAATAATCGCTTCTATTTACCCCCACCCTATTAAAATCTGCATCTCCACTCCCATCCACCGTAGCATTACCTGAATTAACAAGGGTGCCGTTTGCATCTGCATATACAATACCACCATTTGTTAGACCTGCATCGGTGAAAGATGAGCCTGTAATTGCACCAGCACTTAAACTATTACTTCCAATGTCAATATCACCAAAGCCACTTGTGATAGAGCCTGATTGGATAGCTCCTGTGAGGTTTATGTTCGCAGCACTTACATTCCTGCTTCCATCCACAAAAGAAGCCCCGCCCACATTAAACCCGCTTGCAAAGTTATGAACAGCGTTCACCGTTCGCGCCACATTCACATGCATGTAAATCTGGTGGTCGTCATCACCCAGACCGCTAAGCTGGCCGTGGTCGGTTATAATGTTGCTGTCTACGTAGTTTTTATTCGCGGCATCGTAAGCATTCACCGGGTCAGCTACATCCTGAATGGCAATGTTATTACCCACACTCCCCGAACTCAACGTCAACCCGTTAAAAGCAAAGCTCTCAATAGCCACCCCACCCGAAGCGTTGCTAATGCCCGAGCCGGTTATGGAGAGGTTGCCTGCTGTAAGGCCATTACTAAAATTATGCTGAGCTGTAATGTTCCGAGCAAGACTTGTATGGACATATTGGCTGTGGTCATCATCACTTAAACCTGCTAACTGCCCGTGATCAGTGATTCTGTTATCATCAACCCATTTTCTTGTAGCCGCGTCTTGATCATTAACAGGATCGGCAAGATTGGTTATTCGGTTGCCACCTAAATTGGCATTGCCATTTAGCGTTATTCCTGCAAAGGTCGGCGAGTTAGTGGTAGCAATCGGCTGTGGAAGATCCAGCTCGCCGGCGCCATTCAGCAGAAGCTTATTGGTGAACTTCATTCCAATGATGAAGTCATCGTTCAAGGCGGGAGATTGCACGGTAATAGGTGCGGTCGGTACGGCTTCTATACCAGCCAGGTATGCACCAATATTTGCGGCCGAAGATCCGCCGGAAGAACTACTGCCTGCAGAGCTTACACTGTCTCCGGTTTCAGAATTTTCATCACCATAAACCTCTTCTATTAAAATACCGGTGTCATCATATATTGCCTGGCCGGCATAAACATCAACCTGTCCGGTACCGAGCGTCCATTTATACTCCAGAGGAATTAGATTGATCGTACTACCATCTTTATAGTCAAATTCAATGGTGTTAAGTTCAGAGGGCAGGTAATGCTTCCTGGTTTGTAATGATGAATACTCAATCTCTTCAGCATTCATCATAGCTAACCGGTCTACTACAGATTGGGGATTGAGGCCTGAGTATGCAAATGGTTCATGATAGATCTCAGAAGCCTTTACCCAGTTATCCGCCTGATCAAGATACTCATATACATGATTTTGACCGTAAGGATCTATACTACCTACCCCAAAGGTTAAACTTCTTTTCTCGGCCGAAGCATTTGAGGTAGTACCAATCGTGGTCTTGGACTTACGTGGTGAGTCGAGGTTAAAGCTCACGTCACATGAATTGATGTATGTACTGCCCCAGGCTGTTTCCCCTGATGTTAAATTCTTAAAGAGAAATTCAACTTCAAGATACCCCGTCTTATTCTCAGGAGGATTAAAATGCAACTCTTTATTGACCAATAAAGGGGAGCCATTTTCCACGGAGTCATAAAACCGAAGTGCTGCACTGAGATCTGTCCAGGTTAAATCGTCCTTCAGGTAATGGGTAGTTCCGTCAAAGGCATGAAATACAACATTAAGATATTGGATGGACCGGGTCTCCTGGAACGTATCAAGCTCAAGATTAACCTCAAAGAACAGGTTGATAGTATCAACAGCTGTACCTGGGGTATTAGTTAATGCCTGGCCTGTAGTCTGACGAAGGTAGGGAGTTGGAGAATTTGAAGCCTGCTTCGCCAGATTAATAAGAATGCCATATTCATCCTCTGTAACAAACACCTGGTTGAGTTTTTTTTCCCAGCCCGGAATTTCATTTGTAGCTTTTTTTGAATCCTGAAGATCCGGATTTAGAAAAATCTCATCGCCAATCAAAAAGGTCGATTTAAACTCTTTTAAACCGGCTTTAAAATCAGCTTTAGGCTTTTCATAAACCTGATCGGAATTCAGCGCTGTTTTCCAGTTCCTGGATAATACAGCCCCATCTGAGAGTTTTACTCCGGGGATGTTTGCCGTAGGATTAATTCGAATCCTTCGCTCAATAAAAGTCCAGGTAGTACCATCCTGATATAGCTGCAGGTTAAATTTGTCGCAGAAGTTTCGAAGTACTTCAAGGTAAGAAGGAAGTTCATCACCTTCTTTAAATCGGGCAAAGTCCTTTTCATTAAGCCGGTAGCCAAGAGGAAATGTTTCTTTATTATCAAGAGATCGCCATTCGGAATAGAAATGAATATCAAATTCCAAGCCCAGGGCTTGAAAGATATCCGCTAAAAAATCTTTTAATTCTACATCAATATCCTGTGGACTATAAATCTCATCTTCCAGAAAGCCTATTCCGGTAGTTGCAATTAAATCAACCGTAGCAGACTGTTCATAATATTCATACGACCGGGAGGGCAGGTATAAAAATAGCTCGTAGAGTGTAGATGCACCGTCTTTAACTACGAGTTTAAAATCTCGCTTCCGGCGGTTTTTTAACTTCTCCCTTAACCCGAATTCGTCTCTTATTGAGAACTGAATTTGAATTGGGTTAAATGGATACAGTATATCGTTCTGCCGGCTGCCGGATATCATTACCGGAGAACCTTCAATTCCGATCGGATCGGTAGCCGCAACCCCGCCCAGCTCATGGATCTCGAAATCCCACAACTCTTTACTTCCCGCGGCTGTGCGGTCAAGTATCTGAACTTTCTCTGTTGCGATACGGGTGTACATCGTATTTATGCCTCGTTACCTACTGCTCTTTGGTTACTCGCTCGTTGGCGTTGAGCTTCATTTATATCCGTTACCGGTATGATCGGACGAATTAACAGGCCGGACATTCCTTCTATAACCGCGTCCCTGATTGTCGAACCCAATCCATCTGTATTAATATTCTGCTCGGCTACCCGGGATCCGGAAAAAGAAGCCGCTGATATCCTTGGCTGCATAACCTGTCGGTTGATACGCTCAGCATAGGCCGGGTCCTGATTCATTCGATTCAAAATAGGAAGCGAGCGGGCAGTTGAAGCGGCGTTCATAATAAACTCCGGCTTATCATTTTCATTGATAGAGATCAGCTTTTTACCCGGTGAACTTAATCCTGATCTCAGGCGCTCTTCCACAAGGCCACCTTCCAGGTAAGGGTTAGGTTGTTTTGCGATCGTAGCGACCTGAACAGCTCCCAAAGCTCCAATGAATGCCATTTTTCCAAGATTTGGAGCGGCTTCCATAACGGCCAGCGCTGTCTCCTGGATTGTGGCAAATATCCGGGCGCGGCGCTCCATCTCATATTGTTTTTTGTTTAAGGCATCAATTTTATTTTGATATTCTTCCTCTTTCTCCGCTCGCTCATCAATTAGTTTTTGACGTGATCGTTCTGATAAGCGGTCGTTTTCAAGCTTCGCATCGATAGCTGAAAGAGCAGCGTCTTTTTCAGCTTCTATCTTAGCAATCCGAGCTTCTATGGAGGCCTGCTGGAAGCCATTGATCACTTGATAAGCCTGGCCGATCATTTCTATATATTCTGCAGCTTGCTGCATAGCTTCTTTATGAGCCTCTCGGCGGAGATATTGCTCGCGAGTGATACCGGCTTCTTTGGCCGCGATCTCTTCCTCAATGGTTTGTTTACGCTTTGCCCATTTCTCGCGCTCAAACTCTGTTACTGCTCCCAGGTAATTTTTCTCAGCTTCCCGAAGCTGGCCATGAAGTTCATTTAAGCTCCCGGTAGTTACTTTTGGGACGGCTTCAAGTTTTATTTCAACCTGATCATCAATCTTGGCGATTTCAGATTTTATTACAGCAATTCGTTTAGCCCAGTGCTCTCTTTCTTCATCCGCACTGGCAGTATTATACTCTTCAGTAGCTTTTTTTAATTCCGAATTAAGTCCTTTCAGCGAAGTCTCCGCGATCTTAATTGACTCAGGAGATACACGCGCAATTATCGGTACTTCTACAGGTTGATCTACAGCTTGATCGTCACCGCCTCCTGTTTTACTAATCGCCTCTTGATTAGTTTGATTCAATCGATCCTGCGCTCGGGTTCTAACATCCAGGGCTGAGGCTACATCTTCCTCAATCTCTGCATAGCGAGCTCCCAGTGAGGCAAGCTCCGCCTGCTGACCACGTAAATTTGAAAGGCCCATTGCAACATCGTTAATGGGCATGTTAGAGAATTGAGAGCCGGAATCCTGAGTGTATTTAGCTTGATCAGCTAAAGCTTCCTGAGTTATCTGAAGGATCTCTTCAGTGGATTTACCAACAAGATCGATCTCCTTACCATGCTCACGTAAAAGATCAGTAGCTTCTTCATAGATCTTTTGTTCGGCCTGTGCCTGTCGAAATAGTAATTCAGCGGCTTCTCGCTGTTTACGTTTTACCTCCTCATCAGCAATCTGCAGGGCGATCTTTTCCCGGTAAGCCTCATTGGCTTCGCGTAGTCGTTCCGTGAGCTCTTCATTCGAGATCTTTTCATCATCAAGGTTTTTCAAAAACCCGGGATATTTATCGTTGATCTCCTCAATTAGGTCTCTTCGGCGCTCAGTGCCATCCCCGGCATTACTTAGCTGGATAACCAAACCATTGAGTTCCGTTCGCTCTTTCATGAGCTCATCGGAATAGTTAAGCCCGAGAATGTCAGTAATAGCATCCGCTACATCAAGGCCGGTCCGGGCAAAATCACCCCAAAGTGGTAACGTTCTTGATGCCAGCTGATCTGCGATCTCCCGGTAAGCGGCTTCCATTCTTCGCGTTTGATTGGCTCCGGATTGCTGAGTCCGCTCCAGGTCACCAACAACTCGACCGGCTTGCTCCATGATCATATTATACCGGGCCTGAACTCGCTCATGCTCCTCCAGATCTTCCGCTCGTTCTTTACCGGTTTCAGCTAAAGCCCTCTCTGCAACCTCGGCCTCGCGGATAACAACACCAAACTGTTTCAGCGGTTCGGTTTCACCTACAAGTCCGGATCGGATCGCATTAAAAGCCTGGTCATAATCCGTATTAAAAAAGCTCTGAAAATCCCCGGCCATCTTTGCCCATTCCATCCCGAATTCGGCTGCAGCATCTCTTTGCATGCCCAGGCCTTCAGCAATCTGCGTAGATGTGGCCAGGTAGTCCTGACCTTCTCTGGTGGTAACCCCAAGCAACCCTGCATTCTCTTCAAGAAATTGATTAGCCTGCTCGAGATTAGGCCCGAGTACGGTCTTGTACTTCGAACCGGTCTCCTCAACAGCAAAAGCAAGATCCCGGGTTTGCCTGGTGATCTGCATAGCTCGCTGAGCCACTTCCGCATAAGCCATTGCCATGAGGTTACCGGCGGTAACCGTGCCGGTTCCCAGCTCCTTGGTAGAGCGCTCAGTTTTATCGGCAGCTTCTTTGATATCCAGCAAGTACTCTTTAGACTCCTTAGAGCCTTTCTTGGCATCACTCGAATCAATTATGACTTTTATGCGGACTTGTTCAGCCATCGGTTATCATTTGGACTTTATAAAAATTTGCTACTTCAACGCGGGTACATTCTTGCTGAAGCTGGCGGTAGATCTCGGGGTTACCTTTGCTTACCAGGAGAATTACTTCTTCCCATTTTCCGTCTCCGGAGAATAGTCCTCGGAGCCAGAGCTTGGTGTCTCGCTGGTAGTCATATTTTCGAAACCCTGATTCTTTACCTCGCTCATCATTTGAACGGTAGTCATCAGGGTCGGGTTTGTCGCCAGCGTGTTCAAGAATGCGGTCACCTCGAACAGATTCTCTCCGAACTTTCCCAGCCAGTCTTCGAAGGCCCTCCAAACCTCACTACGGATCATCTTATCCAGCTGATCCTGGTCCTGAATTACAGGATTATCTCCATCAAGTTTGATCAGTGTGGGGAATTCATAAAACAACTGCTGTGCAATCATTGCTGCAGCTACTGCTTTGCTTTCATAGATGTTTTTAAAAGTATAAACGCGGTCTCCGGATTCATCTTCCTCGGCAGGCAGGTCTCCAATCTGCGCATAATAAACCCGCTCTCGATGACTCTTAAAACTGCACTCGGTTAGGATTTTACAAACCTTCTTTATGTTTGCGTTGGATGTTACAACCGGAGTGAACTCCCGGTCGTCAGAATCAAAAATGGTATAGGTTGTTTCAGTACTCATCGTTATCCTCGGTGTTTAGTAGTTCGGAGCCAGCTCGGTAAAGAGCTAAGCTGCTCTTCAGTTACAAATTTCAGGTTGGCTTTTGGGGATCCCATTGAACGCACGGTCTTAAATAGCTCGACATTCCTGGTTGAAATAGGAGTGATCACATATTTGATCGAATTATCCAGGCTGTAAATAGGATAGAATTCAACCTCGGTAGCCGGATCGTTGATCGCATTCTTAACATCGATCCAGTCATTACCGGCATCTGGCTGCGGACTTACTCTCTGCAGATAAGGACTGATCACATCGAACTGCAGCCACAAACCGGAAAAACTATGCTTTCTTTTTTTGGATCCGGTGGTCCAGGTTTCAATATCCTCGTCGCTGAATACTGCTAATTCGTTGTTCCGGAATACGCGGGTCGTACCATCCCAGCGGAATGCGATTTGTTTAACTTCAAGGGATTCAAGGAGAGTAGCCACATCATTAATAATCTACATATTCGGTTTTATCGTCCGCTCGCATCGATACGTTGCTTGCAACTGCGGATCCACCATCTACCAGGTCGATCTCAATCTTCCAGGTGTTTGCCGGTGTAGTTAACTGCACAGATTGACGACCGGCACTCAGTGCCTGGGTAGCCGTACCAACTACGGAGCCGGAATAATCATAAGCCGCAACCACCAGGTTACCGGTGCCAGCGGTATAATCTGCAGCTACCGTCCACTTCACTCCTTCAACCGGTATGACCAACTCGCCTACGTTCGCGTTGAACGTAATGCCTTCAGCCAGATTTTGTTTCCAGATCACATCCGGATTCTCGCCCCGGGTTTCCCACTCAAAGCGGTGGACATCCACACCGGTTCGGGAATCTACACCCATGCCTGGAACAACATGAATCTCTTCTTTGTCGCGGGTAACAAACTGCCGACCGGCCAGCGAGTAGATAGCCATGCAAACAGGTGTGTTTCCTTCCATCCAGGTTTCCAGCTGAGCCAGTGGATCTGAATCCAGGAACCCAACCACCGGCGGATATTCCCGCCCGGCGAAAGCCTGTCCGGTGGGCGTTTCATTTTTAATGTTTGCGTAAGGCAGGTCGGAGTACTCGGTAGATAAAGTATTGATCTGTACTTTGTCCCCGGTCTCCGGATTCCATACTGCTGATTTTTTCCAACCGGCAAATAGCTTGCCCATGAGTGCTCCGCTTAGAGATTATAGTTTATTTACTTTATGGAACCAGGGTAACTGCTACCTGGTGGCCATACTTCTCAAAGTCCATGATCCACTTCACGGCTCCGTCTCGGGCATTTACTCCCATTCCTGGACGGGTGAATGGATTGATCTTTTCGGTAGTTCGAAGTACCCGGCCATCTTTGTACTCGAAAAACCAGTACTTCTCGGTATCATTCTCCATGAACCCTTCAACGGTAGCGAAGTCGGTATTATCTAAAAAGTAGATCTCGCCCTGGATAGAACCTCCGCCAAACGACTGACCGTCAGTAGTTTCGGTTTTAATGTTATCCGGTGTGAAGCTGGAGTCGGTGGAGATCTTACCGGTAATAGCAGTGGCATTACCGAATACGTTATCATCTCCGTGGTGTACGGCTTTTAAGCCTGAAAAATCTTTTCCCATTGAATCAGTGAGTTAAAGTGTTATTAATTATTAGTCCAGCTTAGCGATCTGCGTATTAAACGCCTGCGTAGCTGTTAGCTCAGCATCTTCTTTGCTGGTCTCGTACTTCTCGGCATAACCGCCGTCTTCACCAATTGGGCCGGAAACGATGTAGCCGTTACTTATTTTTTTGATCGTGAAATTCAGATTAACTTGCATTTAATCCTCTTTTTTTTGGTTGTTATCCCGGGTTTCAACGGCTTTAAAAAGGCCATTAAATCGGGGGTGGTTTACAAATTCTTTAGCGATGTAAGGAACCGGTGTATGCTTATTATCAACCACTTTCACTTCGTCCTTTCCGGAAACCTGGTACACCCGGCCATATTGAATCGCGCCTTCATGGCCGTTGAAATAAGCCGCATAAAAGCTTTCATCCTTGACACCACCAATACGTACAGGGGTGTTCTTCTTTTTGGGAGCCGGGATCTTCACTTTGTCCCCGGCCATAAATTCAGTCAGTTCTTTTTCTTCAGCCATAATCTTAGAGGTTATTCAAAATAATCTTCATGCTTCCAGCGCTGGCCGTACATCCAAACCCCGCCGGGACCAATATTTAAAAATCCTTCCCATAAAATATTCAGGTTACCTATTCCCAGCTCCAGTCCATTTAGTGCTGCACGTCCCTGATCCAGCAAGTCATAAGCGCCAGGGTTATTCTTTTTACTCAATAAAGATCGGCTTACATAGGTTACCTGGAACACCGGGAAGTTCATTTGACCTGTACCATCGGTTGCCTGGCCCTCATCAAAATTCCGCTCCTGAAGCGTAATCAGGATAGCCCCTTGGGGATGAGCTAACTGATATGTCTTCGGATTATCCGGATAATGATCAACTTCGTGATCAGGGAAAGCATCCTTGAGTTTATTCAGGATTGCTTCTGCCATGCTATTTAGTGAGGCGTTCGGCATTACTTCCGGTTAGAGTTATCCTTCAGGTCTTCATCAAACAGCTCTTTGAACTCAGCTGCTTTTTTCATGCCGCCGAAAATGGCGATCACCGCCGTTACTCCAACCACTAAAGCAAACTCTGGATCAAGTCCGGCCAGGATACTACCGCCGGCTCCAAGTACTCCACCGAGTACACTTCCAATTCCTCGTACAATTTTGTTGGCTAAAATTTTCTTCAGCATGGATTTCTTCTTTTTAGGTTTTGTGATTTCAACATCCGGAACCTCTACTTTCTCTAAAGCCGTGCGAGGCTGATCGGATTGATCTTCATCGGTTACATGAACCGTGGGTGGTTTCACCCGGGGAATGGGATTTTCTTTATGCTGCTTGCTCATCTTCCCAAAATTCAAGTGAACGTTTCAGCCATCCGAACCAGAATTTCTCCTGGCTTTTCTTGGCATGTACAATGCCTGCAAAAAACAGGATGCGATATGCCACTACACGATTCAGATCCGTAGCCTTAGTAGCCTCAATCGTCTTGGGGCCTATAAGTCCGTCAACGGTTAAATCATGGCCACAGGCATTGGCTGCCTTCTGCAGAATGCGAACCGCATGCCTCTGGCCGTGATTTACTACCATGTCAAAATAGATGGGTTGAAGTACTGGATTAACTTCAGATACCCGTGCCGGTTGATAATATTTATCCCGGTATAGTTTCTTGGCCACGCCAAAATGCACCGCCCTCACATCATCGATATCGATGTCGCCATCTCCGTCCAGATCTAATCCGTGCTCCTTCAGCGTTCCGATCGTAATACCGAGATTCGTAGCTCCGCCACGGTCGGCAGGATCATTCACAAAGCCGCCTTCGCGCCTTAGCAGATCAATCAGTATGTCTTCGAATAGGATGTTCATGGGTTGTTTTGGTGGGTTTAAAAATCTCCCCGGGCGCTACTTTACCAGGGGAGATTTGGAACTATGCGACTTAAGCGACGGCAGCTAAAACTGCTTCAAAGTGTCGTCAGGGAATAGCCGGTCTGTTGAACTCTTGTTGGTGACCAGCGATCCGGACGCGACATCCGGCTGGTCCTCCAGCAGAATTTTACCCTGGTTGATTTTCATAAGTAGATCCAAGGCGTCCTTCTTTGATTCTTTTACCGAGTCCGGAATCTCATAATTGGCCCGCCTGGCATACAATGAATGGACAAGAAGATCTGCCTCAATATTTGTTAGGATCTTAGGAGCCGGATCCAGAGGAACCTCATACTTCCCGCGCAAATAGGTATTGATAACCTCACTTGCATCGGCCCGTTTATTATCCAGGACTGTCTGATCCACAGATCCGGAATTATCATCGTCAGTAAGCTGGATTACCATCTCCTGATCGATGCGATCGTAAAGGTCTGCGTCGGTTGAATAGGCCATAGTAGTCGGTGTTGAGACTGCGCAGATCATCAGTGCGATGAACCCGAACAGAAATGATTTGATAGATTTCATGTGGCTTGTTTTGTTTTGATTAAAAGAATGAGCAACCGGCTCCCGATGATACAACCCCCGGGAAGCCGGCTACCCAAACCGATGAGAGATTATTTCTTCGAGTCTTTTTCTTCGATCGGCTCTTGCTTGGCGGCCCAGGCTTTCTTCACAGTCACCCGGTCTTCGTTACCTCCTTCATCGTCGGTAACTACAAATCCTTTCAGGTCATCCAGGTCGGTTTGCTCGATCACCTTAACAGCGGCCGTAGCACTAAGGCCCATTGAAGGGGATGATTTAACTGCAGCAGCTTCTGATTCAGCTTCCTCTTTGGGAGCATCAAAAGGAACCACGTGCAAGCCCTGGGCTTCTTCTTCGGTGAGTAAAATAGACTCATCGACTTCATACTTTTTACCGCCTCGTTTGATCGGTGAGGTGACCCGGTATTTTTTTTCTTCTTTCTTAGACATGATTTGAAATGGTTTGATTGGGTTTTAAAAAAGCCTGGGCTATTTGGCGAAGACGTCCGACGCCATCACCCAGGCTTGCTCTTTTCCTCTTGCCGGGCATCTTTAAGAGCTGAGCTCACCCGGCTTTTCTTTGGGTATTTAGTTAGGCTACGCAGTCCTCGATGAGGTAACCGAGGTCATTCGCAGTAATCAATTCCTTCACGGATTCACCGTTACGAACGCGAGTTCCGCCTTTAAGGCCAACCTTACTGTCAGGCTCCTGGCCAGCTACCGGATCACCAAACTGAGCGGTGTAACCGTAAGTCATCCCGCGTTGAGTGTTAGCGTTGCGATTCTGATAAAACAGAACCATGTGCTTACCCCAAACCCGAACGAGATTCACATCCTGTCCTGGCTTAGCGTTATTCACCCAGCCTTCACCTACAATGATCTCTTCCAGCTCAAACAACTCAGCCACTTGCTCGCGGGTAGCAAGGCCTTTGTCTCCGGAATTACCATGAACGGCTTTCACGATATCGGGATGCTGACGGAGTTTAGTCCAGGCAGCCTGCCCGATAACAGCCTTATTAGGCCGCATAATGCAGGCATCAATAGCGCCTTGAATGTCATCGATCGGAGAAGAGTTAGCCCCGTCATTCCACTGATCAGTACCACTAAGCTGTACCTTATTGGATGAGGCATAGTTGTTAGGATCCTGAACGGCGGTAGCGGTTCGAACTTCATGATCAAGAAGTATCAGCTCTCGCAGGCCTTCAGTAGCATGTTGCACCGGGTCGTAGTTTGCAGGCGCGTTATCGATGTCATCCTGCGGAACAACATCATCCAGACCGTAGTCTTCAGTAGATGAGGTTTTCTCCTGGGCATCGAAGTTCACCTGGTTAGGAGTGCCGCGACGTCCGACCTTCGTATTTGGAAGGGTAAACATCTGGCCTTTAGGATACTCCAGGTACTTAAATTCTTTCTTGCCAACCGGAATACGTGGAAGTACTTCGTCAGCGACAAGCCGGGGGTTTTTATACGCGATCGAAATCGCTACTAATTCCGGATCTGTTGGAAATGGAAATTTTGTTACTGGCATTGGTTAGTTCGGTTTAGTTAATGAAAATTATTATTCGCCCTGGATCTCGCCGGGTGCAAGAATTACACTGCCGATATCGCCATCAGCACCACTTACTGCAGCCCAGCCAATGATTCGGTTATTCACTCCGGTAGCAGGTGCAGCAGCAACTGCCTTACCGTTTGCGTCAGAAGTCAAAGCAGCCCCGCGGGTTACATTACCTCCGAATTCTACTTGAGCGATACCGCTCATAATTACATCCACGCGGTCTCCGGAAGCAGAATCTACTTCAGTACTTACCCCGATCAGGGCATCCGTTGCAGCAGCAGCCTGAACTGCAAGCTCATCACCGCTGCCAAATTTCACGATCCGATGCTTGGTTACAGCGGCACCGGCTTCAAAGTTTTTAATTAATCCTGGTGTGTTCATTTGGTATCCTTGTTTTCGTTTTTAACATGATTTAGGGCCTCGCTGTAAGAGACAATTTTCCCTTCCTTCTTCATCTTCTCCTGGTAAGCCGTGATCTTCTCAGCAAGCTGATGCGGTGTCAAGCCTTCCTCACTGTCTCCATCGGTAAACTCTTCCCCGAATTTCAACTGATCCTTAAGGCCGGTTAGCATCTCCTTAAAAGTCTCCAGGGCATTCGCCTTCTCATCTTCCTGATCTACTTTATCCAGGTGTTTGAAAAGGGCCACGGCTTTCTCGCGGAACTTAGGCTCCAGCTTACCGGCTTCAACTTTCGTATCCAGGAAGGATTCAAAGCTGCTCTTGCGAGTCTCAAATTCCATCTGCTTGGTTTTATCCGCATAAGTCTGAGTCTTCGTTTTCTCCTGGGTAAGCTCGGTTTCAAGACGGGATTTTTCCTGCTCAGCAGCATCGGCCTTAGCTTTGAAATGCGCTACAGCGAAATCATTCGCGAAAGAAGGATCCTCCTCAAAGCTATATTCAACAGCCGACTCCTCCTTAAAACTGATAGGCTCCATCCCTTTTACAGCCGGGGTATCCTTGCCGAGCATGGCAAGCCCCTTCAGGTATAAACCTTTGCCTTCCAGGTCTTCGTACAGCTCAATAGAATGCCGCTTCAGCATCTTCTTGGCTACATATTCTTTAAGCTCGTCGGTTACATCTTTAAAGGAAGCCATCAACCGATCGCCCTCTGCTTTAAGCTCTTTGATCCAGCCGTAAGCGTATCCATCCCCGTAATGGAAAATAGAAATGGGTGCCTCACACAGATCAGGATCGTAGTTATTGGCAATTGCCTGGATGTCTTCTTCCGATACATTCCGCTGCGGATAGCTTCCCGCCCGGAAAATCTCATAAAATTTCTCGTCCATGTTTTCAGATTGGTTTGCTCGCCCCAGGCATTAGGCCAAAGGGTGGTTTTTTCGATTCAACATGGGAGAATCTACTGCGGGGGCAGGTGGGATTTATACTAAACGGTTTAGTAATAAAGGGCCCTCTCGCAGAACTATATTCGTGCCATAATACGAAATCAAAATCTACTTAGTCAATGCAAGAAGCACAGCAAATCCCGGAGATGGCACAATGGATCGTTGAAAGTGGCCTTAGTGCTGCACTTTTAGGGGTACTTATTTGGGTCGTAAAAAAAATGTTATCGCAATTCGACCAATCCAGTACACAGGCATTCCAGGCCCTCAAGGAAATTAGCGAAGCCAAAGATAAACAACTGAAAGAGGCCTTCGATCAACACGTCCGGTTGAGCGAGAAGATCCTCTCTATAACCAAAGATTTTCACGAAGAGGAAGCGGCTCAGCGTGACCTTCTCACAAGAATATTAACCCGGATGGAGGAGAAACTGGATCAGCCGGTTCGGTGCCCCGCCCAAATCCACGAAAGAACAAAGGACAATTAAATGAGTAGTGAATTTAGAAAACTCCGCGGGGAGCGAATGCAACTTAAGCAGGACTTAAAAACCCTCGAGATCCGCGCCGACAATCACATTATCAATATCCGGAACAAGATCGATCCCTTATTGGACTTCGACGAGATTGAGATCGACCACGCCGAACAGTCGGTGATCAGTCTTAAAGTAATTATTACTGAAGCCAAGAAGATCCGGGAGCGCCTGGATAAAATCTCCAAACTGATCGGCGATGAGTAAGAAAGCCCTATATAACGATGAAGCCTCCAGGCTATATATCTACGAAGGGTATCAGCTCTCTCAGCTCGAGGAATACTTCAAAGGCCGGGTGTCTGGCCGAACGCTTTGGGCGTGGAAAGAAGAAGGAGAATGGGATCGCAAGCGAGATAAGCACGAAAAAAACCAAACGGATATTAGAGGTATGGTTGTGGAGCTTGCCAGGCTAACACTAAAAGAAGCGATTGCTGATCCTGCAGATTCACAAAAAGTATATGCAGCGATGGCAGCCATAGGGAGAATTGGTCAAAAGAACTTTTTGGAGATCGTTTCCGGACTGGATGGTAATAATGAAGAAAAAGAAGAGAAGAAAGACTTCAAGGAATTATTTGAACTACTTCAGAAGCAACTGAAAGGATAATGGAACAACCTCATTTTTTACCATATCAAAAAGCCTGGCTGGATGACAAATCAGATATAAAGATCTGGGAGAAGTCGAGACGGATCGGGGCTACTTACGTTCAGTCTTATGAAGACTTCGAGTTTGGTATGGAGACCGGTAGAAAGGTTTGGTTCTCTTCAGCTGATGAATCCGCCGCACGGGAATACATCGATTACATAGCTATTTGGTGTAGCCTTTTTAATACCGTGGCCAATTTTTCGAATGGAGAGGTAATCATCGATGAGAAAAAAGATATCAAAGCGCTGCAGGTTGAACTTCCTACAGGAGCCACCATAAACGCACTAACCTCTAACCCTAAACGCTTTCGATCGAAAGGTGGTAAAGCTGTTTGGGATGAAGCTGCCTGGCATGATGATCCCGATGCAATGTGGCGTGCTTTGGAACCGGCAACGATGTGGGGAGATCCTATACGTATTCTATCAACCCACAATGGGAAAAGAACATTTTACCGACTGATTGAAAAGGTAAAGTCGGGAGAAATGAAAGGCTCCGTTCATACAGTAACGATCGTTGATGCTGTAAATGATGGCTTAGTAGATAAAATTTATGGCCGGCAAACCACTCAGGAAGAAAGACAAGAGTGGCTGGATATAAGAAAGAGTCGTTGTATCGATGAGATCCAGTGGCTTCAGGAATACATGTGCTTAGCAGTTGATGAAGCGGATGCCTTTTTATCCTACGAGATGATCGCAGCAATCGAAGATTCCCACGTCCTTTGGAATAATGGAATCCCGGATACAATAAATGGAGACCTGTACCTCGGTGTTGATATCGCAAGGAAAAAACACTTCACCGTCTTTTGGCTGGAAGAAAAGATAGGACCGATGAAATTTACCCGGGTTGTGAAGAAACTGCAGAATGCAACCTTCAGAGCACAGAAGCAAATCCTATACAAATATTTGGCACTGCCAAAACTTAGAAGATGCTGTATCGATGCGACCGGTTTAGGTATGCAGTTAGCTGAGGAAGCCCAGCAAGACTATGGAAGGTTTAAGGTCGAGCCGGTCAACTTCACAAATTCCGTCAAAGAAGATCTGGCTTATAATCTCCGGCGGAGTGTTGAGGAGAAATCATCAATTATTCCTGAAAGTCAGGAGATCCGGGAAGACCTTCATGCGGTTCGAAAGGTAGTTACCAAATCAAACAATGTGCGGTTTGACGTAGATAGTTCAATCGCTGGTCACGCAGATCACTTTTGGGCATTTGCTTTATGCGAGGAAGCTGCCAAAACCTACAAAGGTCAACCCAGCGTGGCATCCACCGGAACCCTAAAAGGCGACAACATGACTCGGAACTACTTCGATGGTATTCCTTCAGGTTTCTAAAAGTGTTTAATCCCTGTTTAATGCTTTCGAGAATCGTTTAAGAAAATTTAAAAGTATCAGTAGCCGATTTCACAGACATCGGCGCTTAGAATCGAAATTTGATTACTATGAAATACCCGGCACATAAATACAATTCTGGTATCTCCCGCGAGCTCAAAACTGAGATGGCTACACGGGATGCTACTTTTTTTATTTCCGTACTGAATGCCCTCCCTAATCCGGATCCGATTCTACGGAAAACCGGTAACCGGATTCAGGTTTACAGAGATCTGACAGCGGATTGGGAGGTGTTTTCAGCAATAGAATTAATTGATTCAGGTCTAAGTGATTTAGACTGGGAAATTGTAGCAAATGAAAACTCCTCTGAATTAGCAAACTTTGCGGAGGAGTTAGTAAAGAGCTGGGATCCGTACAAAATAATGACCGATTGCATAGAGGCCAGGGGCTTTGGGTATCAGCCTTTCGAAAATATTTGGCATTCTTATGATGGCCGGTGGATAATTAAGGAGATAATTGCCAAGCCCCAGGAATGGTTTAACTATGACACGAAGAATCGTTTGCAATTCATTAGCAAAGATAACCCGCAAGGTAGTCTGATTGAAGATAACCGAAAAATTATTGTTGCACGTAATCGGCCAACGTACCTAAATCCTTACGGAGAATCTGCCTATTCAAGAATTTTCTGGCCCATAGCCTTCAAAAAAGGCGGCATGAGTTTCTGGGTGAAGTTCCTGGAGAAATACGGAATGCCATGGGTGGTTGGAAAACAACCGAGAGGAACCGGGCAAAAAGAAACCAACGAATTCCTGACCCAACTTCATAACATGGTGCAGGATGCCGTTTCCGTAATTCCGGATGATAGCTCTGTTGATCTTAAGGACTCTCCATTTAGAGCATCCTCATCTGGTAGTTACCAAAATCATATTGATTACTGTGATAAAGTCATTAATAAAGTGATCTTATCTAACGAGATGAGTATGGGAACTTCAAAAAAAGGTTCAGAAATACGAGGTGATGCCGCCAAAAACTACGAAGTCTCCGAAAAAGTAATAAAGAAAGTAGCCGGGTTCGCCCAGAAAGCAATTAACGAGGCTCTTGAAATGATCTGGGCTGTCAACTTTGAAGGGATACCGCCAACAATTTCCATCTATCCACCTAAAGAGGTACAGAAAGACCGGGCAGATCGAGACAAAACCCTCACTGAAACCGGCGTGAAATTCACCGAAAAGTACTATAAGGATAATTATGACCTCGCTGATGACGATTTCGAACTCGTAGATCCTAAGAAGAATCAACCTCCGACTCCACCGCGATCAGCTCCAACGCCTCCGGAAGATCCTGAGCCTGAAGAAACGCCCGACCCGGAAGAGGAGGACTTCAGTCACAAAACCGGATGCCAGTGCGGGGCCTGCCGTAAAGCCAAAGTGAAGAACTTCAGTGAAAAGCTCTCATTGGAAAAAGCGCTCGGACTGAATCTTGATAAACTCCGGGACGTCCTGAAGCAAAAGAAGAAACTCGATTTCAATGATGCCCTCGAAGAAAATTCTATGGCCGGACTCGAAGAACTCGAAAAACTTATCGAAGCATCTGCCGGCGACGAATCTGCCCAGGAATTACAGGATATCATCAGCGAGCAATTGCAGCCTATGTTTGAACTCATAGAGCAGGCGGAGGATTACGACGAAGTGATTCAAACCCTGGCAACCGCTTATCCGGAAATGGAGGTCGAGGAGTTGCAGGATCGGATTGCGAAAGCCTACTTCATTGCAGATATCCTGGGCCGGATTACCGAGGAAGAAAATCAGGAGATCGAAGAATGATACAGCCGAATATAGTTGAAGGACTTTTGCGATACGTAAACAAGGCTATGCGATTAGCTGAATATTACGATGAGTTAATGGAGGCCTTCGATATCAAGAAAAGCGACCCAGTAGAATACCTGAATTACTACCACCGCATCGATCGAATTTGGAAGGAACTGGACGAACGCCGCGAACTCGGCGAAGGCAATGATGAAATCCTCGAAGCCTGGGAGCGCGTCCACATCAAAGCCTGTGAAATCTACCAACAACTAAACCCTATTTAAGTTATAAATGAAAGTAGCTGAGAAATATACGAGCGGGGATGTAGTACAGATTTTATTCTACTGTCCAGGTTGTGAAATGCATCATGGTCCGTGGGTAGAAGGAAATAATGTTCCTATATGGAAATGGAATGGATCTCTTGAAAAACCAACTTTCAGCCCGTCGTTATTAGTTAAAGGCGGTACATATAAAAGCGGGGAGTATATCGAGACCCAATGTCATTCGTATGTTAAAAACGGGAAAATTCAATTCCTTAATGACTGTTCTCATGAATTCGCTGGCCGGACAATCGAATTAGAACCCTTTGATGATTGCAAATCGTCAATCAAAATTCATAAATCATAAATCATAAATCATGAAACCACCAGTCAGCTATTACGGCGGAAAACAACGCATGGCCAGCCAGATCATTTCTATGATTCCGGAGCATACCATTTATACCGAATCATTTCTCGGAGGCGGAGCGGTTTTCTGGAATAAAGAACCTTCAGCTCATGAAGTGATCAATGACCTGGACGATAACATTGTCAACTTCTACCGGGTGCTGCAGGTGAATTTTGATGAGTTATTCCAGGAGATCTCAACTACGCTTCACAGCCGAACCCAACACCTGGATGCAAAGTACATCCTGAAAAGCGAACCCGAGAAGCTTTCAAAGTCTTACACTTACCGGTTGACTGATAACAGCATGAAGCCGGATCTCAGCGTTAGAAAGGCCTGGGCCTTTTGGGTGCAAGCGAATATGAGTTACAGCTCAAAACTATTCGGTGGTTTTGCTTACGATCGATCGGATGATGCCAAAACAACCCGTGCCATAATGAATAAACGGGAAGCGTTTCAACTGCACTATAAAGAGCGTTTAAAGAATGTTTGCATTGAGTGTAATGATGCGATCAAAGTGATCGAATCACGGGATACTAAAAACACCTTTCATTATTGCGACCCTCCGTACTTCAATTCAAATTGTGGCCACTATGGTGGATATTCCAAGGAGGACTTTCAAGAGTTGCTCGAAAGCCTGGCCAACGTAAAAGGAAAGTTTCTGCTCTCCAGTTATCCCTCCGATATCCTGGAATACTATGTGAAAGAGTATGGCTGGAAACAATGGACCAAAACCACTTCAGTTTCAGTCACCAACAAAACCAGCAAAAAGAAAACCGAAGTCCTAACCTATAATTACTAATCGATGAGCAATCGCAAACCTTTAGAATTTTCTGAGTTCAAAGAAGCCCTTTTCAAAGAACACCCCGAAGCAAAAGAAGACTCCAGGGCAGAACTTCGAAGGGCCTATAAACGCTACTTAAAAGAGCGTCAAAAACCCATTTATAAGTCAGCCCGTTCTAAAAGCTAACACCTAAAACCTCATGCCTGAGTTACCAGATCTATCCGGAATATTCAACCGAACGCCTGAAGCGATCGTCGAGCAGTTTCGATCGAAAGGGTATGCTGTATCCTGGAACTGGAGAGATACCTGGCAGGAAGCAAATACCCGGGCCTTTACCGTAGCCAAAGCGGTGAATCAAAATGTGCTGGAAGCGATCCGGGGTGAAGTCGATAATGCGCTGGCCAACGGCACCACCTTTCGGGATTTTCAGCGAAACCTTCAGCCTAAATTGGAAGAAATGGGCTGGTGGGGCAGAAAAGAAATTGTGGATCCGGAAACGGGCGAAGTCACAGAGGTACAGCTTGGATCTCCGCACCGACTTAAAACGATCTACCGAACCAATCTTTCCACCTCGTATTCTGCCGGTCGATATCGCTCCCAAATTGCTGCAGCTAATCGCCGGCCTTGGTGGATCTACCGAACCGCCGGTGATCAGCGAGTCCGTGAAGAACATGACAAGCTGGCCGGGACTGTTGTACGCTACGACGATCCCTTCTGGATTACCCATTATCCACCCAACGATTGGGGCTGCCGGTGTGGGGTAGACTCCATGACCGATGCTCAGCTGGAAGCACGTGGACTTACTCCAACTTCCGGAGAGAACATCGATGACTTCGCAGGCGAAGGATGGAATTATAATCCGGGAGCCGCGCCCTGGGATCCGCTTACTCCCCGGCAAACTTCCCTGCAGGATATTCTCCCGGTCAACCGGGAACCCTTCGATATCCCGGGAAGCATCGATGATCTGCCAATTCGAACAGGATCCGTAATGCCAGAGGGTCAACCGGTCCAGGATTATGTAGGTGAATTCCTTCAAGCATTTGGAGCCAGTCGGTCAGCCAATGTATTCAGAGATAAAGCCGGTGACCCGGTGGTGGTTTCCGAAGCTTTGTTCAAAGATCCGGACGGGAACCTTCAATTCCCCGGGGGGGAATATGCCCAGCTTGCTGCCGATACCCTTCAGGAACCGGCCGAGATCTGGCTGAACTGGCTCAAGATCGATGATCAATACAAACTAAACCGTCGCTATGTAAGCCGCTTCGATCTGGATGGAGACGAGCAATTCCTAAGCTTCGATATCATGGATGGCCACTGGCTATTTCGCTTACTCTCCCAAACCGAAGCCGACCAACTCCGAACCGGCTTCCTCCGCTACAAAACCCAACAGTAACACCGTAACACTATAACACCGACCACATGCCCAACGAAATTATAGTCGACCTCGGCAACTCCCTGAAACGCGTAAACGAAATGGGCCTTCGGCTGAAAAATACCAAAGAGCTTACCGCAACCATTTCCGAAACCATGCTTAGCGATATCTCCCAGCACTTCGAGGATGAGAAAGGACCAGATGGACCGTGGCCGGATCTGGCAGAGTCCACCAAAGAAGAACGCCGCAAAAAAGGATATTGGCCCGGGAAGATTCTCCAGCGCCAAAGCCGGGGTTCAGGATTATTAGGAAGTCTGCAACCTGAATACGATGATAACTCAGCGGGAGTTACTACGAATAAAGTATATGCTGCAGCTCATAACTTTGGTTTAGGCGAGCGATCGGTAGTTGCCTCCGGCAAATCGATGCCGGCTATTCCACAGCGGGAGTTCATGTGGTTAAGTACTGAGGCCAGGGAAGAGATTGGTGATACTGTAAGCGATTATATAGTTGGGGAGTAAATAAAAAAGGCCCGCCAACCGGCGAGCCTGAAAGCGGAATCAATAAAATCTATTCCAGAAAAGCTCTGTAGCTTTCAATTACACTATTCTGAAGGGCATCATGAGAAGCACTATTACCCAAGGCAAATGCCCCAAAAATTACCGTGTTATTTTCAATACGAAAAAACTTATCAGCGGGAACAAATCTCGAATCAGGAATCCATTTCAGGTACCCGAACTGAATGCCGTCTTTGAAATTAGAAAGTGCATCATTTTGATATTCATTATCAATGTTAAAATTATAAATGAAGGCGCTATCAGCTTCCACCGATTTCAAACCGGCGTTAGCATAAATTGTATCCATTTCGGCGGCGGTAAGGCTGGCGTAGGTAGTGTCTCCGTTTGCTATAAATGTGAAAGAAGTATCGCCGGCAACGGTAGAGGAATCAACATTCATGGTATAAGGTAGAATGAATTGCTCTTCGGAAAGAACAAGGTTCGGATCCTCTTGGAATAAAGCTTCAAGCGAGTCTCTAACTTCCTCACTGGCATCAGCGTAAGTATGAAAGATTACTTCTCCAGATTGCCAGGTATAACGCAAGGTGTCGTTAACCGTGTGAACTGTACCGGAGTCGTCACGGACTTCAAATTGAAAAGGAGTGAAAACCTCAGCCTGCATAGCAGACTCAAGCGCTTCAGGAGAAATGCGTTCAAAATTATTGTTAGAGGTATCATTATCCAGGATATTACACCCTGAAAAAAGTACCACTGCTGTGATTAGGTATAGTGTGTATCTCATCGGTTTATTGTTTTGTTTAGAGGTCGAATTTAAAAATAATATTTACGAATTAATTTAAAAACAGTTACATCAAACTGATTGCTCATTTAATATATGTTGAATTATTTTATCCATTAAATCCGTAACGGCCTCGAGTTTAAGTTCATAGATGTTTGCTTTCTCTCGATTCCAGGCTTTATCTAATGGTTGAATATTTTGTTTATACTCAATTCTACCCCATGCATTTGTCTGAAGTTTGGTTTGATCTTTCTCAGCGAAAGCTACAATATTATAAGTTTCTTTATCTTTGTCTGGTTGTTCTTCGATCCAAATTTTGAATCCTCTAAAGTCTTCTTTTATAATTTGCCTTTTAATCATCATTAATTAATTTAGTTACGGTTTGATGGCTTAATATAACCCATCCCAGCCTTTTCAAAAATCATATCCTCGCTGTGGCAAAACTCTCGTCGGTCGGTTCCCAGGTAGTTTTCTTTTTCTGGCTGACTTCCCGGAAGATGTACCAGGTAGCCGTCCTCAAAGTTATACCCGTTGCTTTTCAGCTTAGCAATCATCTTCACGTTAAAATCCTTAGGGCCGGTTCGTATGAAATGGATCACCCCGAAATTATCGCTGCCAGCCAGAAAGATATCGATCTTCACCGGGAGATCTTTATACCAGGTCAGGCCTTTCCAGTGTTTACGATCGAGGCCGTAGTTATTCTCTCTCGAGATTTCCCGATCTAAGCCCAGGCCCAGCTCCGGCACTTCGGTTAATACCTCTTTACCATACTTTTCAATAAGCATTGAAGTGTCCTTAAATCCCGGTTTAATCCATTCTACATTTGGAAGGACAGCCAGGCATTTATCTACCAGCTCGGAGTGCTGCACTTGGGTTTTACTCGGAGCGAAGATATCCTTCTGGGGCAAATCTTCCTTCACCCAATACTTCTTCGGGTGCGCCACGATCTCAATATCGCTCACCTCCGCTTTCTGCCGGCGGACCGATCCGGCCACTTCCACCCGGTAACAATGCGGGGCCATCAGCTGCGTAAGTCGGCGGGCTATTTTGGTTGCTATGTCGAGGGGGATCTTTTTCAAATTTGCCTGTCTCTTAATATTAAACTACGTTCGGATTACAACCTTAAATAATTTAGACCGATGAGTGATTTCCCTACTGATCCTGAAGTACTGCACATAAAAGAAGCTGACGGAAAAGCAGTTAGAGCCCGCTTAGTAGATATCGAAAATGTAAACCAACCTGGCACTCGTTTCAAAAATGCAGTCCATATTGAGCTCTTTGATAGAATCGAAATCGGAAATCTGAAAAGATTTGAGCATGATACTTTTGATAATGGTGACTCAGAAAAAGAATATGATATAGACTCAGGCATTATTCTTTGTAATAAAAGAGCTAAGGATACTTCTGTCTTCCATTCCAATGAAAAGAAGGCAAGTTGTAAGAAGTGCATTTCCATTGCTAATCGTTTAATTAATAAAGGACTTTCAATATATCTTTGTGATAAAGAAACATGGGATCTACTTCAGGATATTATGATTAAGAACATTGTTCATAAACTTGCCTCAAATAGATAGGATTAACTGTTAAGGTAAAGCCCCGTCCCAACCTGCCGGTTAAACGCTCCGCCCTGCATGCCGGTCATGGCCGCTCGGTTTTCGATTTCCTGCTGACTCATTTCTTCCGGATCCAGTTCGGTTAAATGTTCCGGGTTTACCAGCTGGCTCCGGATGATGTACTGCTCAAAGAAGAGCGGCTCCAGCGTTTCCTTTTTTGCCTTTCGGGTTCGGGCTTTTCGGCAGCGGTTTAGCTTCGGAATGATCAGTCGTTTCCATTCGGAATTCATGTGCCGGCGGAAATATTCATAAGCACATTCAATGGTGATGTATTCCATCTGATCAAGCTTAATGGCCAGCTCCCGGGCTTCGTATAATTCGCCGTTTTCCTCGCGCCAGTTCCGCTTCTCAACAATAAAATCTTCCCGGTTCAGAAAATACTTACAAAGCACGATGAACAGTTTGATCTCAATGTTGGAAGTCCAGGTAAAGCAGTACTCCGATCGAAGCAGCTCGTCCAGGTTTAGGGAGTCAAAGTCGTACTTCATTTGAAGTCGCTCCATCGCTTTACGGGCGGCCGCTTTCTCACCTTCGGTAGCGCCACGCTCAGCCAGGCGAATCAGCGAAGCAAACCGCTTCTGAATCTGATCCGTGGCTTTCGTTTTGAAGAGATCTAATTGGGGTCGTTCTTTCTTAGGCATCAAATCCTCCCGGTGATCAGGAACTTTATCAACACCCAAACCAAACTTTTCACCTGCTTCTTATTCAGATGCATTCTGGTGATCATAGAAACTTCTTTAGGAATAGGATACTCTACCCAACCATTTCTCTTGGTGGTCTTAATGCCAAATTTCGAAGCTTGGGATGCCAGAATCTTTGGGTCAGGATCATCTACTCCCAACCAGACCTTATCCTCAAAAGCTGCTGAGGATTTTTGCATGCTACATTTAGCTCCATAGCTATCTTCAAATTTGTATAAATCGAATCCGCGATCAGTCTTTTGTTTCTTCATAACTCAATCCATTGCATTATAACGGGAGCGGAAAGGGTCTTCACGATACTCCCGCTTCCATTCAGGTTCAGGGGTTTCACCGAAAGCATTCCAATCCTGGATGCTTTCCTCTTCGGTCCAGCCGGCACCGATCATGCTGCAGCCATCGTCTTTATCGGGGTCGAAGTTTTCGCAGGCCGTGAGATATACACCGCCTAATCGCTTGTCGTGTTGACTAATTGTTGCTTGACCTCCGCATTCGGGGCAGGGTTGTAAGGTTGGCTTACTCATCTCAAACCTCCTGAAGCAAGTTCAAGCTGCTTTACAGGTTCTGGCCTGAGTGCGATTTGTTCACGGAAGGTTTGGGACTTCGCTACGTATTCTTTGATGTAGCGCTCAAAGAGTTTCTCAATGGCCTTAACCGTGCCACGGAATTCCATTTTCTTTAGCTTCTCCGCCCGGGGCGCATCGCCGGCGGCATTTAATCCATAGCCTTTGATCAGCTGAAGGCAATAATCCGGATTGGTAACAGAAAGGGTGATCTTGATATATCGCTGGTGGTCCAGCTGATACCACCGGCTGCTTTTAAAGCCCTGGTATTGGTGTTGAATATAATGCATAGCTCATCGGTTGTAGATCCCCGGCCCGAAGGCCAGGGAAAGGGGTTAAAGTTTCACTTCGGATTCCTGACGGGGGTCGAGGTCGTACAGGGAAGCAGCGGTGGCCTGAATGGTTTTATACCACTCATTACCGTATTTATCGTTTGTGGCATAGAAATCGGAAAAATCAGGGCTTCGCAGTTTCATTTTCCATTCCTGGGTCTTTGATCTGAACTGGGGATCGATGCGAAGTAATTCGTGGAGCAGAACCATCTTCTTTTCAAAGTTCCCAAGCATATCCCAGATCTCTCCGGACACTTCGATCAGGTAGTCATTCCCGGAGTAATGCTTTACCTCACGATTCGCTTTCATACATTTGGCCACTCGCTTTTTGCTGAGGTTCGGATAGATCAGGAAGTAGCCGATCTCGGCCGGACCGAATTCCATCTTATGCTCTTCGATCACTTGCTTTGCCAGCGCCTGAACTTCCGGAGATTCCATAAGTTGCTTGGTGGAGTGAATCGTTGCCTCCGCCTTCAGGAATTCATCTTTTTTGTTTTCGTTGTTACTCATGATTAGGTGGGTTTATGGTGATTATTTAGGGGTCGAATTTCTTAATACTTCCATGAAGCCGGGACAGAGAATTTTTCTTTTGTAAGTTCCGCGATGGGATATTTGATCGTTCGGCTGATTTTAGTGGTTACTCCTGCGGCAACAAATTCAATATTTCCACCACGGATCAGTGAATTGCGAATTACTTCAACTCCCAGGTAGAAAGAACACTCTTGTGGTTGCACGCCAATCACCTTGCCAGTGCCAGTTTCAACAGTCCAGGATTTAAGAAGCTGTCCCTGGTCTTCAAACTTCACTACATACACTTCTTTTTCATCCATTGGTATAGGAACCTTTTCTGTTTTGCAGGTAAAACCAATCCCCATGCTTTGGTTAGCGAGTTGATTAATGCGATTTATAGTGTGTTGTTTGCTCATCGGTTACTCCTTGTTGGTTTAGGGATATAAAAAGGTCTGGGCGGAGATGGTTGTGGAATTTCATTTTTAGGGCGTTTGATATTTTCACTTGGAATCACCGGCATATTCAGTTCTTCCATCATTTTTATCGCTTGCTTCATAGCAAAGGTTTTGCCGTTTTGACGGCCAACCTGTATAACTATTAATGGCTTTTCTCTACACTCCACAATCTCCTCGAGAAGTCTCTTTGCTTGAATGGGGCCGAATTCAATTCCTTCCATAATCAATCCTCAAATAATTGTGCCTGATCGGTGTTTTTAGTTTTACTCTGCAGGTGTTTCTTAATCACTTGATAGACCCGCATCTCACTGCAGCCCAGCTTCAGGGCTAAGTCCTTTGCATTCCCCATCTCATGATTCTCAATGATGTACGCTTCCTGGGCTCGGTTCAATGAAGCCTTGCTTACATACAAATGAATAGAGGGAACGCCGGAGAGCAGCGAGATCACCGTATCGATCCCACAATTCTCATACACCAGCTTCAAATCTTTATCCAGGTACTTTTCTACGTTATCTATTTCTCGCATCCAGCTTAAATCCATGTCACTTCATCTCCTTTAATGCGGTTAAAATTGCCCGGGCATGTTCCTTCGTCAGCCATACTAATTTCTTCACTCCGGATCCTGGCTGATTGATGGGGCGAGTTTGTCGTTCAACAAACTGCTCCAGGCTTTCATCGCTCTTATTTCGAGCGATATCCCGCCACATCGCTTCAATCTTTCGAAGCTGCTTAGGGTCTGCCATGTTGGCCGGACGTGGCCGGAGGTATTCATATTTATGCCGGCCCCAGCCATGCCGGGTCGTTCCTTTGTTCATCTTTCTTTTGGGTTCCCATCCTTGAGCCTGCATATCCAATAGCAGCTCCTCAGCCTCAGAATAACTGAGATCCCGGGAAGTACTTACTCCATATTTTGCGAGCATACCTTCATAGGCTATATCAGTTAATTTCAATTCCTTTTTAGCGATATGAATCTTCGCTTTCTGTGCTTGATTAGCCATGCTGAACCTCCTTTTCTTTATTGATCAATTTCTGCAGACCTTTCATGAAATTCCGACTGGGTGAACCGCTGGGCAGGTGAAGGTGAATTTGAACGACGCCTTCCACGCGATCTATTCGAAACACCCCAGGATCCATCTCATCCAGCTTGCGCTGCGCCTCCAGGATCCGCTCGTAATATTCCCGGATTTGATTGACCGTGACGTAATATTTCTTTTCAACGGTCTTCTCGAAAACATCGAGGGAATGAATGATGGTCGCATGGTTTGCTGGTCGCTTGGAAAGCACAATGCCCTCGGCCTTAGCCAGTAGGTCATAGGTTGGTTTGCGCTCAGCGAATATGATAGCCCGGAGAATATGCCGGTAATCAGCATGAAGCTGCTCTCGGCCTTGCTGGAATTTCTTCCAGTTATCCGAGCCGTAAAGGAACCCAAGCAGGTTCCGGTAATCCATAATTAAGTCATGAAGATCTATACTCATCGGTTTTTGGTTTGGTTGAATAGACCCGGAGGGTATCAGCCCCCGGATCAGCTATATGAGTGGATTGTTATGGGGTACAAATTATTTCTGGCCTGAAGCGCCTTTCTGCGTGACTTCCTCTTCTTTAACTTCGTACCAAAATTTGTCGTCAGAAACCCGCTTGGCTTTTACTTTCTTGAGGGTTTCATCCGGGTAATCAGCCAGCACGTCTTTGTTTGGAGACTCCTTAACTTTGATAGCATCGGTGAGGCCATGCTTCTTGAGCAAGTCCAGCGTATGCTTGCGGCTGATACTGATCCGGGTAGATTTTCGGTAGCCTATTATTCCGAAATTCAGCTCTTTGGATTTCTTATCAGCAAAAAGTTCCTCACGGCTCATCTCGGCATAAGCTGCCAGACCTTTTTCAAAGTGATCGATCTCTTTTTGAATGGGAGCGGCTTTCTCGTTGGCCTCCTCTTTTATGGCGTTAATGGCATCTTCTGCGTCAGCATCGATGCGCTTTAGCTCAATGCGCCGGCGAGCAATTTCTAACAGTGCGTCGTTGGCTTCATCCAGGTTTCGGACTGCGGCCATTTTGGTTGTAGGTTTGAATCGTTTTTTTGTCTTAGGCATTGGTTTTGATTTTTAGGTTAGAATAATCTGATTCGTGTTCGGGAGTGGTAGTTGATGACATCCTCAAGCATGCGCAGGTAGCTTTCACTGTCGCTGCACTTGGTAAATTTGTCAGGTGCCATCGATACTTTTTTGATGATGAATTCTGGTGAAAGCTCGGCGAATTCCATTCCTTCTACCAGGGCAATGATGAAACTTCGGTCTGTAGTAAAGTCTCCATATTCAGATAGGTCTTGAACGAGTTTGCCGGTTTTCTCTGCAAATTCTTGATGCTCCAGGTGGAGTTTTCCGGACTTAAATTCATCCGTAAAGTTTCCACCACCGGTCACTGTTTTGCCCTTCATAAGCAACCCGGCAGACATGGTATAAGGCATCTTATATTTATCCAGGAACTCACGGAAGTAGATATATTGCTCTTTGCCTTTCGCGATCCAGTGATCCAGGTAGTCCTTATATCCCCAGTTCTTCGTGTTGATGTTCAAAGCGATGGCATCATCAATCGTTAAGCCCTTCTTAATGATGTAATAAATAGGCCGGCTTAATTTCATTGCTGCTCGTAAACGATGCTGGCCATCGATCACTTCATACTTATCATTAACTAAAATGGGCTGAGCAAAAAGAAGATCATTCTTTTTAATACTCCTGATCAAAGCGGTAACATGGGCATCATTAACACTTCGGTTCTTTTGATTGTAAATAAACTTGTCATACTGCTTCGTGACATAGTATTTATCGCACGGTTTATCTTCTGTTTTAATGGGAGAGCCACTAATATTTCCCTTCACAGGGCTTTTCTCTTTAAGGATTCTTTTCATTTCGGATTTATCAATTTTAAGGGTTCCTTTATTGGTCTCGCAGATAAACCTGGCATCAACTACATAGCAGTCCTGAATGAAATAGGCACTGTCTTTATATTTGATGGTGGTTCCTTTTAATTTTTCTGCAACACTCATTGTCCTATGTGTTTAAGTTTGCGTTCAACGGTTGCCTTCAGCTCTCGATTAAGCAACTCGATATTGTCCTCGATCCAGTCTTTCACATCAGGCCAGTCTCTGATCCAGTCGGTATCGCGGATCGTTAGCAGGTAACCCGCCGGCACGTTGGCCATCAGGGTTCCTTCGTACCTGCCCGGGACCGGGCAGGGCGAAGTATCGGTTAGTGGTTCGGTTCTAATGGGCATATTCTCCTCCAACCGTGGTTTTAGAAGTCAGTCCCTTGCTGTTAACCAGCCAGGTAGATTTAGTCATCTTCCGTTCGTAGTACTTAAGCTGCCGTTCAGCAGCTTCGATCTGAACCCTGGGGGCGTGGGTATTACGCAGCTCATAAAGGACTTTTCGCCAGCTATAAAGAATTGTATTGGGATTTCCGTCCCACATTTCCTGGTACAAGAACCAGTTCATGATTTCGGCATTCTTCTCATCAGCCACACGTTTTATTTGGCTGTAAAACACCACGCGGACCAGCATTAAAATGGCCGCTATTATTATTCCAACTACCAGGGTAATAATGATGTATTGATCTAACATGATGTCTCCTGTTTGCAATTATATTCAAAGATGTGCCAGACATAACCTTGCTGAAACACAGTCTCCAGGTATGTCCCATTTTTAGCTTTTGAACTAAGCTTATTTCCGGTACCAACTATGCAGAAATTTCTTTCCTCCTCATCGGCTTCCGAGTCAACCATAGCCCACAAATACAGCTCACCATTTTGGTAAGCGATCTTAAGGATCTCCGCGCCCTCTCTTATCATTACTGAAGGCTGCACTTTGTATTTATAGATCACTTTCATTTCAGCCTCCTTAAATAATTACATATTGCTGAGCCTTCTCGACCACTTCAGCGCCGATCCGGTTATTCGGGATATCGTTCTTCTGAGCCAGCTGAAGCGTCCGCTTCATGAGCTTACTCAGCGACCGGCCATTCTGCGTTCGCTTAAAGAAATGCTTATACAATCCGTTACTCGAGGGAATAGCAGCTTGTACCAGGAGCTTTACATCTTCCTCTTTCAGATTTGATAGCTCTGCCTTAATTCCTATTCGGGAATACAGCTGTCGAAAATCTGACTTCAAGCCTCTGAGGTTCTGAAGCAGCTTCGGCATTCCTGAAAGCAGGATCCCGATGCCGGTCATATCGTGAAGCCGGCGGGTTAGCTCCAGGGCTGAGGTCGGGAGATGCTCCGCTTCGTCTATAATTAAGAGCCGATCGGTCCCTTGCAGTTTCTCCCGGGCATCCTCAAACATAGCCGTTTGCGTTCCGCTCCCTGCAAATCCGATCTCCTTGTGGATCTTTGTCATGAGCGTTTTAGCGGTTGTTCCAGGAATGACTTCTATAAGAATCACCCCGTCAGGATTGTCCTCATTGTATTGATGGAGGGCACGGGTCTTGCCTAATCCGGCATCCCCTGTAACCACGCCCATTTCACCTTCCACATGGCATATTCGGGCTACATTATACACCCGCTTAAAGTTGTTAGTAGGCAGGGTATCAATCAGGATCTCTGAATAATCCTCCCGCTCTACCTGGCGCTGCAAAAAGGATTCGATCTTCTTGGCCACGGTCTCATTGTCACCGGGATATTTGTCATTCATAAACTGCGACAGCAACGCTCCGGAAACGCCCAGGCTTCGGCTCACCGCATTAATACTGCTGCGGGTATCATCACCACTGTTTTGAGCATCTATATACTGTTTAAGATTCTCACGTTGTTCGTTGATGTAGGTTGTTTTATCTTTTTTCATGATTAGGTGGGTTACTTTGTTAACTCATCGGTTGCAGAGGCCGGTTGCCCAGGGGTCGAATCTGAAGCGCCGGTCTCTGTATTTTTTGGGGTTATCATTTCTTCGATCATGCAAAGGCCAGCTATAAAAGCATCCTGCTGCTCTTCGCTCCAGTCCACAGCCAGGCTCGCCATATAAGTAGTCAGCGTATCCTTCTCGAACTTGGAAAGCTGCTTCTCAAAATTGATCAAATCCTGAGCGGTATTTTCTTTTTGCGATCTTTCTTCCTGAATTTCATCAGGAGTTGCTTTACTTGAGTATGGGCTTCTATATTTTTCTGCTTTACTCATGCCGCCTCCTGCATTAGAATGTCATTCGCCTGATCCACCAGGGCATCGTACTCCTCAAAAGTGGAATAGGAAACCTTGTCCAGGTCAATCGTTTTCGCTTCATCGTAAAGCCTTGAGATCTCGGCTTTATCTTCGTTCTCGATCGCTTCTTTCAGCGCCTTAATAATTAGCTGTAAATGATAGGTGTTAGTCATCGTCTCATCGGTTTTGTTAAGGGTTAAATCAGTCTTCATCCCAAATAGACTTCAGGGATTTTTTAGATCCGGAATCATCCGGTACAAAATCACTCAGGTCGTCGGTGCCGGTACGTTGCATTTTCTCGTCCTTCTTGATCACCTCATCCATCTTTGTGGTATCCATCTGAATTACCGGCACTTTTTCGCTGTATTCGTTAAAGTCTCCTTTCTCCAGGCGAAGCTTTTCTTCGGCCTTAATATTGTAGGTCAGCGCATCCAGGATCTCTTCTGGAGAAGGCTGGGCATTCATGGCCAGGCGCTTCTTATGCATCTTCACTTCTTTACGCTTCCGCTTCTGGATCTCTCGAAGTTTGGCTTTCTCGATATCGCTGCTTACAAATCCGGAGATGGTATCGGCCAGCTGAGCTTTGCCCAGGAACTCATTGGTTTCATAAGCAAACACCCAGGCTTCCTGGTAGGCCTTGATATCTCTGCGGAGATAAACTTTCGTGCCTTTAAAGCCCATCATCCATTCGGCGTAGTAATACTTTCCAAGATCTCCATCCTTTACTCCGTTACGCATAATGGTAGCCTCTCGGGAAGTACGCATGCAGAACATTCGGAGGGTTTCCGGTCGGATAGCAATCTTCTTTTTATACTCAGAATAGAAGGCTTCATCCGGTGACCGGCCCTGAAGCTCTTTGCCTTGGCTGGCTTTCTTATTCAGTACCTCAAAAACAAACTGGTTAAACAACCGGTCGAACTTTTTAAAAGTCATCAGCTCGCCTTTTTTAACCAGCTCCTTCGTGGATTCCGGTCGGTCTTTAGGGTGAGAACCAGTGTACCCGGGGAGATGCTTTTCCAGGTATTCAATGAAACCCCTGAAGGCACGTTCAATATTCTTTGATTGGGCATTATAAGGAAGGCTAAACTGCGCTTTAATACCCATTAAACTTACCAGCGTTCGGGCCTCGGCTTCATCATCAATCGCCTGGTGTTTTCTGCCACCGGCAAAGTCCTTCGATCGGTAATCCTTACCATTATCTATATAGATGCCTTCGCCGGGTCGGCCAAATTTTTCAATACCCCATTTAAAACTCTGAAAGATGTGATCAGAATTAGGATCAGCTTCATGGTTAAATATGCTGATGAACTTATTCGTCTTGAAGTCCATCCAGGCCGTACACCAGGGACGGAAGATCTTGCCGGTTTCCTCGTTAATAACAAAGAGATCGATCACTCGGTGGTCACCAACCCACCAGGCATTGGCAGGAATATCCGACTTATCGCGATCCACATAATCGGCATACTTTTTATTCCAGGCTTCCTCGCCATATCGCGCAAAATAGATCGTACTATCCGAGTGCTCATTTTCCAGCCGGCGTAAAAAGGTTCGGGCTGTCGGGAAGTCCGAAACATCCCGGCCTTCCTTAAATGCCTGGCCCCGTACAATATTCCAGCAGCTTTCAGCCGAGGGCCGGCTCTCCTTTAAATAGAGCGCTTCAAACAATTCATAATCTTCATCGGTAGTCTTGGAATCCCCGCGCCGGTTTCCATAATTAGGGATCAGCGCAGTCAGGCCTTCCTCTTCATACGCCTTCCTGTACCGGTAAAAGCTTTTCAGTGAAACCTTCTCCTCCGGATGCGATTGCTTCCAGGCACGGATCGCGCCTTTCAGCTCCTTACCTTTCAGCTCTCCAAACTGCTGTATCAGGTTCAGCCAGAGATTAGCATGCTCCTTCGCATAATCCGGAGCCTTGGCATAAGCCTCCGCATCCATCTGCTGTTGCAACAGATCATCGTTAGCCTCAAAATGGTCACGGATATAATTAGATCGGTGGGGTTCCGGGAGTCCTAAAGGATTCACTTCAAGCTGTCGGCCACCGCGGCCTAAACCATCCACATATCTATAATATTGATCCGCAATTTTCTCCCGCTTTATGTACTTATATATAGCGTCAGAAGAGAGGGGTATTCTGTCCGTTAGTTCTGAAACCGGTATAAAATTCATTTTTCCCATAATCCGCCTAAGCTGCTTCAGATTCGCGTTTTTCAGAATTCTCAACTTGTCCGTTAGTCTGTCCGTTACTTGGGTACGAGAAAGGGACAACTTCCTGGGCCTGTTTAATGGTTTGAGATATGAGCTTTCTCAACCGGGGAGATCTATTGGCACCCTTAGCTGCATACATTACTGCCGTTGGTGAAACATCCCACTCCTTGGCTTTCTGAGACGCATTTGTCTGCAGGATCTCACAAGCAATTTTGAATTCGTGGTACCTATCTTTTAAGTCCTTCATTAGTTACATTCAGTTGTAATCTTTAATTAAACTTTTTAAGTATAAACTTTTTGTTTTATACTTGCAAGACTTAAAATTTATAACTCTACTAAAAATTTATATTGGGAAAAGAGATCTCAAATAGGCTCCAGCAAGTCGCTGAACTGTTATTCGAGGGGAATCAGGCAGAAATGGCACGTGCTATGGATATGACTCCGCAGGGACTCAATCCATATTTAGTAGGCGATAGAAACCCTGGATTCAAGCTGATTAAACGTTTAGTAGAATTGGGAATAAACGCGACATGGATAGTCACCGGCGTAAAACCAATGCTAATAAAAGATATTACGCACGCGCAGGTTACAAGGATAGATATGGTTCAGGAAGATATAGAGGGCGAAGGCGAATATGCTAACAAAGAGAAGAAGGGCATGGATCACTCAGATCCGGGCAATGGTTTTTTCGCACATATCAATCAGGACGATCTATCAGAGACTGAACATGATCTGCTTGTAGAAGTAAGGCGTTTCTCAGATTTTCTAAAAACGACAGGCGTACCTCTCCAGGTGAAGCGTCTAATGCTCGAGTTAATGATAGAGCACATTGATCAAGAGATTGCACGGCTTCGAGATAATCAAACGTAGTAAACTTCATTTCAACGTATTTTAAATTATGATTTAAGCGAGCCTGAAGGTAGTTTAATGCCGTGTTTATTGGATAGTAAAAATTCTCAAACCATCTCGCAAAAACATGAAGTAATCTCGAAGTTTATGAAGTTTTTCTCAAATTGCCTTTTTTCCCGATATCGCCCTCTACGCCTACATGATCCCCGTTTTTGTGGGCTTTTCCCGCTTCACCCTTGATTCTCAAACCATACACCCCCTTATATTATGAGTTAATAAACGGTGATAATTTTAAAACAAGCAATTCTGTAAACCGAAGCTACGTCCGCGTCCCAGTTAATGCGCTTGTTAGCTGTGCGGCTACAGCTTGAATTTTAGTGAATTTCCTGAACTTCGTTTTTCTATTCCCCACATAATAAATGCTTCATCTGATGATTCTTGATAGCCCATTATCTCACTATATGGAATAGAGACTTTTGAATTTCCTTCAATAGTAGGCCATTCAGCATTAGGATCTAAATCAACCAGTGTGGATGTTTCATATTCAAGTAGGATGTAATGGATAACCTCATCCGAATTGTTCGTAAGAATTACGGCCGATTCTTTTGTTGTAATGCTGAGGTTTTCATCACCAAGTGAATCCACACTACTATTACAGGAAAGAAAAATGAACGAGGCAAAAACGGAGATATAAAGTATTTTTTTCATATCAACACCTTCTGTATTTGTTTAGTAATTAGTACAGCTAACGACCCAGCGTTTAAACGGCACAGGGATTAAGATTTAGTTGAAGTAGCGAAATTAATTCATGGCAATCAAGTTCCATCGAACCCTGTCCCGAGCAATCGGGGCGTCCGCTTTAAAACGCTTTATTATACCAATTTTACTACCGCGATTTAAGTATATCAAGATGCAGAAATTGTTCTTCACGGATTACATGGACGATATATACAATCTCATTTTCCTGCCGATAAAATATCCGGCAAGGAGATAAAACTACTTCTCTATATATAGAGTTCTCAACCTCTTCAATAAGCTTACCACTTTTAGGATGAGGCGCCAAGCGCTCTATTTCTTCGAATGCAGATCGAACTAACTTCTTTGCAGCTGTTGGATTATCTAAAGAAATGTAGTCAGCTATTTCGTCTAACTCATTGAGAGCCGGTACAGTCCAAATTATTCGAGCCATCTTGCCATGCGTTTCTTAGCCTCGGCATGGGGTACAATACGGCCCTCAAGAATTGCTTTTTCACCGCGAGCCAATCCTTCAAGTAGAGATAATTTTTTTTGAATGTGCTCAAAATGATCTACATCAACAAGATATGCTGAAGGTTTTCCATGCTCAGTAATTAGCACAGGTTCCTTTTCCTCGTGTAATTCTTTGAGAAGTTTAGTTGCTTGACGTTTAAGTGTTGTGACCAATTCTGTTTTCATAGTGATACTAAAGTATCATTTTCAAGAGAGATTGGCAAGAACTACTGTAAAATTGGTATAACGACCCAGCGTTTAAACGGCGCGGATAAGTCTTTGAATATAAGCGACTAAACGCAAACGCGTCCACTTAATTTGCTTTGTTATACTGCTGCTAATTTGACTGTGACTTATGATGTTTTTGAACCTTCATGTAAACAAATTCAGAACGAGCTTTCGAATCCAAAGGTATTTTTTTCTTCTGAGCCCATTGAACCAACTCATCTAAATCTATTTCAATCTTATACACTTTAAATCCGAGATCATTGAAGTTTTTGAGTGCTCTTTCTGCAGCATTTTTCCAATCCTGATAGGTTTCATCAAAAGCATGACTGTCAGAACTAATCTGTTTAGCCTTTTCCCATTGTTTAGGCTTCCACCAAAGAATTCCAGTAACGTTTGTTTCTGCCATTACAGTTTGAAATATTGATTAGCAGTATAACGGCCCAGCGTTTAAACGGCGCGGGGATTATGATTTTCTTTTGAAGTAGCGAAATTAATTCCTAGCAATCAAGTTTCCTTCGAACTCCGTCCTGCCTGTCCCGAGCATTCGGGGCGTTCGATTTAAAACGCATGTTAGCCATATTTTTGTCAGTAGTTCTCTATTTCGTGTATCCAAGATTCTAATGTATCAACAAGTTGAGCTTTCAAGGACGCATCAAACGTAGAATTAATGTTTATACTGTCTGTAGACCTTGTTTCTAACGCTCTTATAGCTGATTTATATCCAGGAATTCTATTTTTAAGAAAAGATTTAAATTCATGGTTAGCTACTTTGAAAGTTTCTCCGGACCACGAGTAAATCGTGGCAAAGGAAGGGTTTTTATCAAGCCCTACATTTGGTAGTAAATCATCATCTATACTTACGTGGTTTAAAATAACTTCACACTGTCCATTCGAATCAATGTCTTCGACGAATATCAAATTAGTAGTATTGCTATGAAAGGAAGCCAATGTATCATTAGAAGCCTGCGAGTAAATAATAAGTTGCTCTTCGAATTCAGAACGAAGCTTGATAAGAATTTCCTGATCCTCTTGCGAGGTAATATTTCCAACAGCTACTTTATCTGGAAAAGAATCAAGAAACGGGCCAGTTGTATCTCTGATAGCTATTTTACTCTTAGTATCTGCCAGAAGTAAATAATTATAGCCTTCTGATTTTGGATATTTTGATATATGAATTATGTATTCATCAGGACCAACTCTATAAAATGGATAGATATTAAACTCTCCATCTTTCTGATTTTTTTCATCCCAATACCAAGTAACTTTTTTTGCTTGTTCTTTTTCAAGATGATCAAAAAGATTATCGGGCAGTGTTTGATGTAATCCCTGAAACTTTGCAAAGCTTACATCCCCACATTGAGCAAAGGTTAAACTAAAATTCAAAACAGAGAGTAGAATTATAAGAAGCGCTGTTTTCATTTTAATGTGGCTAACGACATTGCGCATAAGGTGCAAGCACCAACTTGTTGAAATTGTTTACAAATGAAAGGTTAACCATAAAAAGGAAAGCGGGCAAGATCAGGCGAGGCCTGTCCGCTTAATGCGCTGGTTAGCCGTATTTCTATTTTTCTATAGCTTTCTCTTTCAGATGTTTAGCAAGATCTTCTTTGGAAAGATCTTTTGACAAAAAGTCCAAGACCAAGTCCGCAAGTTCTAAATCATATGATTCTTCAACTTCATATCCATTGAGATACAAAAAGGTCAGAGCGGAGGCCAACGCCGTACGCTTATTTCCATCGACGAATGGATGCCGGATTGTTAAACAGATGATGTAGCTGGCAGCCATTTCAAATAAATCATTCAAGTACTCACCATCGAAACTCGCCTTTGGAGCCTCAGCACAAGCTTGGACGTCTTGTTCTTCTCGAATGCCTGGAGCGCCGCCTGCTTTTTGAATCTCTTGCTCATGGATGAATAAAATGTCTTCCGTAGTTACAAAGGAAGGCTCTTTCATTATTCACCCAGTTTATCTAACGATTTTCGATGCTTTTTGCTGACTTCCTGATAAGCAGATTTTGCATCAACTTTTTTAATCAAAAGTCCTTCATCTTGTGGGATAATTTCTACTTGGTCGTCATCTTCAACTTTCAAAAGTCTGAGTAAGGCTTTTTCCAGCAAAACACCACGACTGTTGCCAATTTTTTGAAGTTTCTTAATCATAATCGTATCGTTTTATGTTCTTACAAAGTTATTAACATAAGAATACGAAATTAAAAGCAAAAAAGTATAGCAGAAGGGAAGATTTAATACGCCTAACGGCCCCGCGCGTAACCGGCGTGCAGGCCAACGTTATTTATTTATTTATAAATGTACTACAGTAATTGATGATTTAAAACCTGGCAGCTGACGGCGAGGCACGTCCGCGTTGACGCGCTTGTTAGCTGTAAACTTCAAGTTTTGTGCTGGGAAACTTTTACAACTTTGCCATTTTCAAAAAATATTAAAAGAACGCTTGGATCTATATTTGCAATGCCAGGAACAAATCCAAGCATGTAAGCCCAATTATCTTTTTCCATGTCATTACTTGGACCTAACATCTTTTCAACTTCTTTTTTTGTTTTCCCAATAAGTAGTTCACTTTCAATAATATCTTCACTCATCTCATATCTTTCGGAAGGTTCATCCATCCACTCTTGTTGGTCAAATTCTTTGCTTGGATAATAACTGATAAGGAATATGAAGGATAAGACTAAACCAACATAAATAAGAGGAGTTATAATAACTGTACCGATTGAAGATAAGAGTTGTCGGCTTTTGATTGAAAACTTTGTCTTTTTTAACAACCATCTAAAGAAGAAAAATACAGGAATAGCAATCAAAATATTGATCACAAACACTTCAATTCCTATTCCAAATATCGACATTGTTAATTTTACTTGAGTTTAACAGCTAACGACCCAGCGTTTAAACGGCGCGGGGATTATGATTTAGTTGAAGTAGCGAAATTAATTCCTGGCAATCAAGTTTCATCGCACCCCGTCCAGCCTGCCCCGAGCATTCGGGGCGTCCGATTTAAAACGCCTTGATCTTTCCAAAAAGGACGTCCTCCCGTAGATTAGTTATTCCCCAATAATCTAAACACAAGGAGGACGTCATGACCTATTTAGGAATAGATCTTCATAC
>NZ_AQXG01000007.1 GCF_000375425.1 Gracilimonas tropica DSM 19535
TTGAACCACCGCTAAATGTGGAAAAAGCAACCCATTACTGCAAATTAAAAATGCCCTTTGTTTCCTGGACAGGCTGGCTGGAAGTGTGGAATAGGAGTGTTGAACAAAGCCCCGAGCGCTCCCGAAATTCAAAACCAATTCTAACGACTTTTTCAGCGAAACATTTACCAAAACCACGGGCGCAGATTCGGGACTTCTTAGTGGCAAACCACAAACAACGCACCGGACGAAATTAAATGCCACGAACCGCAAAAAAGCTCCGATCAACACACAAAACCTGAAAGCCTGGCCGGGCACATAACATAATATTATCCGAACGAGGGTATTGTTAGGGCGAACGAGTGGAAACCGCCTTTACGCGCTTTCCTGCCACTTCTTGTTCGTATAATGTGATTTTTGGGATGTTATCCGAATCGTCGTTCGCCTAAGCTGTTCGGATAATATCCAATTTTTTTTGTAAGGAATTGCTTCCTCATCGCTCTAACAAGATAACACCATCAACCAAATAATCAACTGATATTATGGCTAAGTCTAAATTATTGGAACAGGTCAGGCAGGAAATTCGACGGCGAAATTACAGCTACAAAACTGAACAATCCTACACCAGTTGGATTATCCGATATGTGAAATTTCATGGAACGGTTCACCCCAAAAATTTGGGAGATACCGAAGTGGAACAATTTCTGAATTACCTGGCGAACGATCAAAATGTGGCTTCCGGAACACAAAATCAGGCGCTTTCGGCTTTGTTGTTTTTGTATAGAGAGGTGTTTGGAAAAGAATCACTGGATCTCAAAAATCTAACCAGAGCAAAAAAACCTAAGCGTTTGCCGGTGGTTTTATCCGTAGAGGAAATAGCAGCTATTCTGAAGGAACTGAAGGGAGTAGCCGCACTTATTTGCAGGATTTTATATGGCAGCGGACTCCGAATTTCCGAGTGCCTGCGACTTCGTGTTCAGGATATTGATTTTGATTATGAGCAATTATGGGTGCGTTCAGGAAAAGGATTGAAGGACCGGGTGAGCCTGCTGCCTCAAAAATGCATTCCAGAACTCAAAGAACAAATCAAAAAAGTGGAAGCTATTCACCAAAATGATTTGGCCAAAGGATTCGGAAAATCAAATTTACCTAAAGCCCTCTCAAAAAAATATCCCGGGGAAGACAAGGAGCTTCGCTGGCAATATTTGTTTCCGTCAAAGATTATCTCCGAAGATCCCAGAAGCGGACTAAAACACCGATATCATTTGTCTAATCGATATGTGCAAAAAAGGCTCAAGAAAGCAGCTAAAAAAGCAGGCATCAACAAAAAAGTAACCTGCCACACCCTCCGTCATTCTTTCGCCACTCATTTATTGAAGAACGGCTACGATATCCGCACTGTCCAGGAACTGCTCGGACACAAAAACCTGAAGACGACGATGATCTACACGCACGTGATCAACAAAGGCGGCAACTACATCAAATCTCCGGTGGATGTTTTATAAATCGTCCATCCATCATTCGAAAATCAGCTCAAAATGAATTCTGATTAACCGAATGACCGATTTGAATCGTTTAATCCGGCCTTAGGAAAATGGCCGTTAAGAAGGTGACGAAATGCAGCGTTAAGAAATAAACCATTCCGCTGACTAATCCGCAAACAAGCAACCGGAGGGATGGAGCTTTGGTTTATTTTAGTGAAATGGAGTCAGCTTTAGGTCATTTTCCGCAGCCTTGATTTTTTGGTTCGTTTTGTATCAAGACAAAATGAACAGAGAAGCCTAACTGAGAGAAAAAAGCCTAACATCAGGAATGGGTAAAAGATATATCAGGAACCGACTTAAGAAGTATTTTGAGGAAGATTAGTTTCTGCTCAAACAAACAACCATACACTCAAAACCCCACCGGTCGAAATAACTCCGACCATCCACAACAAGTCGATGCTTTTTTGCCAGCCGGCCCAGAAGATAAAGAGTCCGGCTTTTACGAGGGTGTTGGAGATCACGGAAATGACGATACCCATGGTGGCTACATAATTGGTGATCTCCGTTTGTGCCATTTTAGACAAGGACAGCGTGATGGCATCCACATCCATCAAACCGGATAGCAGCGCCAGCAGGTAAATGCCCTGATCCCCAAACCATTCCTGCAAAGCGGTTGCCGCAACTAAGATCACCGCCAGCAAAGCTCCGAATTTCAACGCGGTGGGAAGCTGCAGCGGATTGCCAAGCTCCAGTGTGGGATTCTCATCATCGGTATCATTTTCAGATTTGATCCACAGCCAGATCACACATAAAACCGTAAGGACCAACATGGTGGAAAGTGGAATCCAAAGTGGGTCGAGGAGAGATCGGTTCACCACAGAAACTTCAATAAAAACGCGTACCAGCATGATGGAGGAAGCCACCAATACGCCGGCTACAAAAATGTAGGTTTTTCCTTTTTTTATCTGTTTGGCAAACTGGGAAAGACTGATGGTAACGGCGGTAGATGAAGCGAGTCCGCCAATGATGGAAGTGAGCAAAGTGCCTTTATCCTGTCCCGCATATTTCACCAGAATATAGCCGATGAAGGAAAGTCCGGAGATCAGCACCACCATCCACCATATCCAATAAGGATTCAGCGTATCCCAGGGGCCATAACCCTGATTCGGCAAAACCGGCAGCAATATCACGGAGATCACCAGCAGTTTGATGCCGGCATATATAACTTCCATTTCAATATTTTGAAGCCAGCGGTGCAGAACGGGCTTCATGCTGAGGAGAGCAATTACGGCTACCGCACTTCCCAGGGCCTCGATCTGATGACCAAGCGCGGCCCAGGCTCCGAGTGTAAAGGTAAGCAGCAGCGCCACTTCGGTTGTAATTCCAATATCTTCGTTTTCTTTTACCTTGATCTCAAACACATAGGAAGCAACGACCAGAGAAACAAACCCAAGAAAGACGATTCCCAAAATCCACTCGCCGGTGTAAGGAATGAGGGTCGCCCAAATTCCACCTAATAATCCCACCAGGCTAAAGGTTCGGATTCCTGCAATTCGATCTCCCTCATCTTCCTTTCGCCCGTACCAACCCCGTTCAATGCCGATGAGCAATCCTACTCCCAAAGCAGAGAGCAGTTTCCAGATTATGTCGATTTGAGGTTCCATGGGTAAACTTCCTTAATTCGCTTGAATTCGATAGAAAACTATCCCTTTGTCGTCACCCTGAGCGTATTTAATTTTATCAGGACATAATATATTCCGCGACGGGTCTCAAAGTTTAAACCCGTTGACTTGTATTATAATTTGTCCCGATTTCTCGGGATCGCGTTTACCAAATGTCTTACATAGTACTTTTAAAGCGCTCAGGATGACAATTTCACAGAGTTTATCTCGGATTCACAATAGCTACTCAAATGTATGAAAAAACAGCAGAATTGAAACTACATATTAATCTTGTAGTTCCCTTTCACATTGCGCTCTATCTGACGCTTCACATCTTTTTCTTTGATGGAATCGCGTTTATCAAATTGCTTCTTCCCTTTTGCCACGCCGATCAACACCTTTGCTTTTCCTCCCTTGAAATAAAGCTTAAGCGGAACGATGGTATATCCCTGTTGCTGTACGGCTTTGTCGAGCTCCCGGATTTCTTTCTTGTTGAGTAGCAGTTTTCTCGGACGGCGCGGATCATGGTTGTAGTAAGAACCATGCTCATAGGGTTTGATGTACAACTCTCGCAGCCACACCTCTCCATTTTGGATATAAGCAAATGAATCGGTAAAACTGGCCTTCCCCTGTCGCAGCGACTTCACCTCGGTTCCTTTTAAAACCAAACCGGCTTCATACGTTTCCTCGACATTAAAATCGTGGCGTGCCTTTCGATTTTGGATGGTGGGTGTTGTTTTTTTCTTCTCGTTACTCATATGATCACTTTTTGTGATGCTGTTTTTAGAGATAATTTGTGTCTTAGGAAATCCATCTGTCGGATAACCCGTCTGATGGATGAGCCTGAATAAGCTTAAAAGTTAGAATCAGAACGGCCGGAAGAGCCTCAAGCCGTCAGACCGAAAAGAACTTTTGCTAAAAATGATACACATTCTTTACCTCACATTACTATGATGCTATACCTGAAAACCCATTTCTTCGAGTTTATCCAGCACTTCTTGTTCGGGCTGACGATCCGGGAAGCTGCGGTAGATGGCTAAGATCTGATCAATTTCCGCACGGGCTTTCTCGTTTTCCGGGTTGATCTCCAGCACTTTGATGAACTCCCGCAGCGCGTTGTTAGCACTCTCCCGCATTTGCGCCGGCTGTGAATTATAGATCAAATGAATGCCGTGACGAAGGTGGATCTGCTCTTTGAGTTCGTCTGCGTTTTCCGGAGATGCTTCTTCAACTGCATTCATAGCGGCGTCAAAATCAGCTTCCGATAAATATTGCTCTACTTGTTGTTCTAACGTGAGTTCTTCGGCCTCCTGATTTTGGGTTTCAGATTGTGAACAGGCAACAGTAAGACCGATTGTTAAAAGGGAAATAAGAAATATTCTCATGAAGATAGTGTGTTGAGGGTTAGATTAGTTCATATAAATTGGGTTCGGACTGATACAGAGCAGAAAGATAAGCATACTGAGCCATCCTATCACACGTCTTCCGGGAGATAATTGCTCTTCGATATCCACCGGAGGGTGTTCTACCTTTACCACAAAAGCCACAAAAAAGCTCCACACCAACCAAATGAAGGAAGCATTACCGGGATCAATTCCTCCCGTAATAACTGTGTATCCTGCAGTGATGGCTATGGATAAAACCGTCATCCCCTGAATCCAGGTTTTGTTGGCCAGCATAAAGGCTTTGTGGATCAGAAAGTATACCAACATCCCCCAAAGCAGCCATTCCACCAAGGGCACATCCAGGTAACCGGCAATAATGTCTTTGATGACGGGCACGGCTTCAATCCCGGCAAGTGCCGTTAGAAACGCATAGAAAACACGAGCTACGATATTGTGTTTTTTATGCCCGATCAGGGAGTACAAAATATGTCCGCCATCGAGTTGACCTACCGGCATCAGGTTCAAAGCGGTGAAAAACAACCCCAGCCATCCTGCAAATAAAAACGGGTAATGATACATTTCCCACATAGGCGGCACATTCTCAAACATAGAGGCGAGTGCCGTGTAAAGCAACGTATTTCCAATGGTGAGAACGCCCTGCCCCTCAACTTCATCTGTGATGAAATCAGGATAGGTGCCGTTTTGGGCTACGTATTCTTTCAGTTCCTCGTGACCGGAAAAATTTTGAACATAGTCCGGTTCAGGAAGCGTGGCAAAGCCCACCAACAGAACGATCAGTGCTACAATAAATCCCGCAACAGGACCGGAAGCTCCAACATCAAAAAGCTGATGCATTTTCCGGATGCGTTCTTTGATGCGAATGACGGCTCCCATAGTTCCAATTCCAATAGGTATAGGAATATAGTATGGCAGGGTAACCCGGATGTTATGCTTCACCGCCGCGAAATAATGGCCAAATTCGTGCACCGTCAGGAAAGAAAGCAGCAATCCGGCAAACAACAATCCTCGCAAAATATCTTGTGTGTTGGGGATACCGAAAGGAAATAGAATAGGATCGAACCCTACGAAGTTAGCGCCGGTAAGGGTTACAAAACACAAGGTTAGTAAAAACAATCCCAGATGTTTTAATTTAGTCTTGGTGTCGGGATTATTTTTTTGCTCTTCGGTTGAAGAAATGACTTCAAAATCGGTAGTAATTTCCTCTCTGAATGAATTTGGATCCAATCGTTTCTTTGTTTCGAGTTAAATGGTCTTTCTTGAAATGGGCATGGTCATACAGCGTGCTCCGCCTCGGCCCCGGCATAATTCGTGTCCCTGGAAACTAATCGCAATCTTTTGGTCAGGATTCGCAATGAATTCTTTGTTCCCGAACTCTTCCACAAATTCAAACTGAGTCATCAGGTTGTAACCATGTTCCACCAGGGTATTAAACGTGTTGGTATTACGCTCGTAGCCTACAATTATTCCGGGAGCCAGGGCAAAAACGTTTGCACCGTCTGTCCATTGTTCCCGAAATTGATTGGTACGATCTTCTCCCCCACATTTTAGAAATGTGAAATCCTGCCCGGTAGTTTCTTGCAGGGCATGATGCAGCGAACTTCGGGTTTCCGTTTTAATGGTATCTCCATCTTTAAAAAGTGCCACCACGTTATCCTGCTGTTCCATGATGGCGGGCGGAAATGCAATACATTCGTTCCGGCTCGCAAAGGTAAAAATGGTATCAAGGTGCATAGAAGATCTTTGCTTGGGGATATCCACAGCCAGAACGGTTTCAACGCCGCTGCTTAATAATCCTTCCGTTGCTTTGATCAAGCCGCTGAATGATGTTCTCTCACTCATCCCGATAAGAACCAGCTTTTCGGAAACCACCAACACATCCCCTCCTTCAATGGACTGCTGGCCCGTAATTCGAATGGCATTTTCCCGCACGCTTTCAAACATGGAATGGTACTGAACTAACGTTTCCATCATCAGCGATTCCCGAAGCCGGGCTTTTTTAGCTGCCCGCGATACCAGGATCGAATTTCCGACTACAGCTGCCAGGTCTCTCGTAAACAACAAATTTGGAGATGGGTGAAGTGTAAATCCTTTTGAATTTTTCAGATGCCCCTGAGTCACAAAATCCAGCAGATCCTGTACATCGAGCTTTAGCAACTCCCCTTCAATCACGTGCAGGTTTTCTTCCGGAAATTCCCTCACCAGTTGTTCAATGAAATAGGCCCGGGCATCTTCCTGCTGAAAAACCTCCCGAAAAAGATCTACGATCTCAATTACTTGTCCACCGGCGGGCATTGCCGCTTTAAAAACATCCAGCATGTCAAGATGTTCGCCGCGAGCATCATCTTCAAAAATGATATCATCAAAAAGCAGTTCATCTTTCAACTCGGGATTTACCAGGGAAACTTCATGTCCGGGAGTGTGAACGATTACACCTTGCAGGTGACCGATTTCGGAGGAAACATTAATATCCATAAATGGGTTAATTAGTGATTGAATGAAGCTGTGCAATATAACGGTTAGCAGCGGCATTTATAAGAAGTAATTGTGCAGATGAAAGGATATCTTGCACGCCGAAGAAAAGAGATGTTATGACTTCAAAAAATGAAATTGAATCGCTGCTTTTTTTAATGGATGATCCCGATCCGTTTGTGCAGCAAAGTGTAGAGAACAGGCTTCAGGAATTAGGCGAAAATGCCATTCCCCTTTTGGATGAATACCGAACGGAAGTGAACAGTAAAGATGCCAGGGAACGCGTCAGCGATGTGATCCACAAGCTTACATTCGAAACCCTTGAGTCCGATTTTATTGAAGTATTGGAAGGCGGATTAAAGACGCGTAAATCTTTAGAGGAAGCCGTTTTTACGCTGGCTCGTTTTGGTGATCCAACCCTTAGAATTTCTGAGTATCAGAAGAAATTAGATCGTTTTGCGCAAATGATAGAGCCACAGATCAAGTACCGGCTCGATGAAAAGCGCAAGATGAAGCGCATGCTTAAATTTATTTTTGAAGATCTGAATTTTCGAGGCGATACGGATACCTACCACGCTCCCAAAAATTGTTTTTTGAATAAGGTGATCGACAACCGGCAGGGTTTGCCTATTTCTCTAAGTTTGATCGTAATGTTTGTTGCCCGCCGGCTCGAAATGCCCTTTTTTGGCATCAACATGCCCATTCACTTTATGCTGAATTATGTAGGGGATAAAGAAGAATTACTCATCGACCCCTATGACGACGGAGCCATTGTAACCTACGATCAGTGCTACTTTTTCCTCAAAAAAACAATATTGAGCCGCGGCCCGAGCACTTCCAAATTGCCACCAACCTTGATATTGTGCTCCGGTGCATCCGGAATCTGATTCACAGTTATGAACGACAGGAAGCTTTGACACGGATTGAAGACCTTCGAAAGCTGCTGAATATTGCTGAGATGTATCAGGATTGAATTTTTTATTCTGACCTCAGGTTTGAAACCGGGTTCGTTTTGGCGGCTTTCAACGCCTGAGAACCTATCGTTAACAAGGCTAAAAATAAGATCATTAATGCGCCTGTAATAAAGACCCCGGCATGTAAGCCTACTTTATTCGTCACTTGCTCCATCCAGAGGTTGTTTATGAACCAGGACAAAGGCAAGCCGATCAGGAAAGAGATGCCGATCAAAACTATATATTCCCGGGAAAGCAGTAGCACAATGTTTTGAACAGAAGCTCCTAACACCTTTCGGATTCCAATTTCCTTCACCCTGTTTTCTGCGGAATACATGGCCATTCCAAGCAAGCCCAGGCACGAAATTAAAATAGAAAACGCAGCGATGAGCCCGAGAATTTTAATGAAATCAATAAACACGATCATCTGTGGATTATCCTCAAGCTGTTCGTTCATAATTTTGTATTTCAGAGAATAAATACTGTCGAAACTAAGCCAGGTTTTGTTGAGCCCGGCTAAGAAATCCGGAGTTTGTCCCGGCAATATTTTAACTACGGCATAGTCCGTTTTTTCGGGTTGGTACAGCATTACAATCGGATCGCCGGAGCGTAAAGGATCGGCCGAAATGAAATTTTCGATCACTCCCACCACATCAAGCGGTTTGTCATCCACCGTAATTTGCTTACCTAATGCCTCTGCAGGAGTGTTGAAACCTAATTGCAGTGCCGCCTGATCACTGATGATGACGGCTTTAGAGGTATCGGTGCCGGTTTCGGGATTAAAGTTTCTTCCGGAGATAAGATTCAGCCCCATAGTTTGAATATAGTTTTCATCAACCCGAAAAGAATGTGCGTTAATTTTCTTGTCAATGGAATCGGATTTAATCCAAACGCCATCAATGGAACCGATAGCCGGTATCTTAGACGAAGCTGCTACCGAGGCTACATTCGGATTTTTCTCAAGATTGTATTTGAGTCGGTTGAAAGAGACATCCTGCAGGGCAATGTTTACGATATTCTCCCGGTTAAACCCGTAATCGGTGTTTGCCATAAATTTAAACTGCTGGAACAGGATAAATGAGGTAATGATAAAAATCAGCGAAAAGGTAAACTGACTTACTGTGATTATCTTTTTGAGGGTTTGACCTGAAAGGCCTTTCACGTTGAAAATTCCCTTCAACACGCGGGCCGGGCTGAATGAGGAAAGATATAAAGAAGGATAAAAACCGGCGACGATACCAACGATCAGGGTAAAAGCGAGGAATGCCAAAATAGTTTCCGGGTTTGTAAGCAGATTCGGCTCAACCTGGTTCTGGGTGAAACTGATGAAGAACAGGCTGTTGAATTCTGGAAGCAACCATCGCAAAATAATGGTTGCAAATACAAGCGAAGAAAATGCAATGAGTACAGATTCGAACAAAAACTGCTGCACAATGCTTCCGCGATGCGCGCCCAACACCTTTCGAACACCAACTTCCCGCCCCCGGTTAAGTGAACGGGCAATGGTAAGGCTTACATAATTAAACACCGCAATAAGCGTCACAATGATGGCAAATCCCACAAGAAACCACGCTATAAAGCCGGGCATTACCATCCCAACCTCATTAGATAAAGCCGGGCCGAGGTTAATTTCTGTAAGGGGTTGAACCTGAAATTTCTTTAACTGATTTTCGCCGGAAGGATCCGCGTAGTTGGTGCTAATGACTGATTGAATTTTAGACTGGAATTCCTGGAGATCCGCATCCTTCTTCATCAAAAGATAAGTGTAGGAATCGTAGGTGCTGTTTTTCCAGTTTTGAAGAAGCGACTGGCTTTTGGTATCGGCCGTCAGCGTGGAATAGGATGCAATGCTTTCAAAGCGGAAATGCGTACGTACGTCGTTATCAATAATTCCTGTAACCGTATAATCCTGATCACCTAAAGCGGTGATGGTTTTGCCAAGTGCTTCTTCATCTCCAAAAATTTTGTAGGCGCTTTCGGGAGTCAGCAGAATGCTTCCCGGATCGCTAAGGGCCGTCTTTGGATTTCCTTCGATGAGTGTAAAACCGAAAATGGGCAGAAAAGACGAATCTGCATACATACCTTCAAGAGGCAGTACCGTTTCTCCGTGCCTGAATTCGCCATTAAAACCTCCTCGCACCTGAACAGCCTGTTCCACTTCCGGGTAATTTTCCTCCAAAATTCCTCCAAGCGAAGCGGGTGTGGTTGCATACAGGTTGCTGTCATCGTTATAAGGAGATTTAAAATCCATAATGATGCGAACAATCCGATCGCTGTTTTTTGAGAAATCATCGTAACTGGTTTGGTCTACCAAAAACAGGATGATGAGCAGGCAAACCGACATACTTGCGGCCAGGCCAAAAATGTTGATAAATGAAAAGCTGGTGTGCTTTTTGAGGTTTCTCCAGGTGACTTTCAGATAATTAAAAAGCATTTCGGTATTCCAGATTAAGGATTGAAGGATGAACCAGGGCAAAGAGCGAAGGATTTGAGACCAAAAAATGAACCTGGCTCGGGTAACTCCCTCTCTTTTTATGTTCAATTGATATTCTTCTTCCAGATCGCCAAGTAAATGATGCAGTTCATCAGGAACAAAGCGCTCAAGAATTTTCAGTATGGATATAATTTTAGGCATCAACGGTTATTCCGACCTCAGGTTTGAAACGGGATTCGTTTTCGCAGCTCTGTACGTTTGAGTGCTAATAGTAAAAAGTGCCAATAAAGTTGCAAGCAAAGCCCCAAAAATGTGGATCGATATCCCAAATTCTACCTTGTTGGAAATCAACTGAAGCCACAGAGAATTCAAAAACCATGAAGCTGGGACACTTATAACTACGGCAATTCCAATCATCCATAAATATTCTTTTGAAAGTGTAAGCACCAATTGATTGACCGACGCTCCAAGCACTTTCCGAATTCCAATTTCCTTTATCCGGTTTTCGGAGGAATAGATGGCAAGCCCTAATAACCCCAAACAAGAAATGAAGACCGAAAACAAGGCAATAAGACCGATCACTTTTACCATATCAATAAAAACGTGAAGACTTGGATTATCCCGGAGTTCTTCATCAAAAAGGGTGTATTTCAGTGGATAAGCGCTGTTCAATGATGCCCACATGTCTTCCAGATTACTAACGAAAGAAATAGTTTTCCCGGGTTTCGTTTTGATGAGAGCAAACCGTGTTTGGTCCGGCCTGAAAAGCAAAATGATCGGGTCATTCAAGCTGGTAATATCGGCAGCCACGAAGTTTTCGATGACGCCTGCTACAATCGGGTTTCTTTCGAAATTGGTGACGTTTATTTCCTGGCTAACAGCTTCTGTCGGATCACTAAAACCAAGCCGCCTCATCAATACGGTGCTGATGATGACTCTTTGAGTAGAATCAGAACTCATTTCAGGATTGAAGTTTCTTCCTGCCAATAAGTTTAGATTCATGGTAGGAATAAAATTTTCATCCACACGAAATGAATTGACCTCGATCTCTTCCGAACCCTTTATCGAGCTCACTTCTTCAGTATAAACAGAACCGGTTCCCGGAACTGGATTGACGGCCGTCACTGATTGGACGTCGGGTTGTTGCTTGAGGCTGTTTTTCACTTGTGACAGCGGGATATCATGCAGTTGGAGCTTCACTATTGCTTCCTTATTAAACCCATAATCGCTATCCGCCATGTGGCGAAACTGTAAAAAGAGCATGATGGAAGTAGTGATAAAGATGATCGAAAAGGTAAACTGACTCACCGTGATGATCTTCTTCAGCGTTTGTCCTGATAATTTACTGGTGTTGGAAAGCCCTTTTAGAACCTGGGCCGGGTTAAAGGAAGACAGATAAACCGAAGGATATAATCCGGCTGCTATTCCAACTACCACGCTAAAAAGAACGAGCAAAAAGATCACTTCCGGCCGAATTAAAAGAGAGGGATCTACGGAAGCCTCCATAAAATCGATAAAATACAAACTGTTGAATTCCGGAAGCAGCCACCTGAGCAAAAGTGTTGAAAAAAGGAAAGCAATGAGCGCAATCATCACCGATTCAATGATGAACTGTTTGATCACATTAAGACGATGTGCGCCGTGCACTTTTCGTACGCCCACTTCCTTGCTCCGGTTCAACGCTCTTGCCACGGTCAGGCTTACATAATTGAAGCAGGCAATGAGGGTGATCACAATGGTGAAACCAATCAAAAACCAGGCAATGATACCCGGTATCACAAAACCAATTTCATTGTAATGGGTTTCGGCTAAGTTAATATTGGTTAAGGGCTGGATACCAAAACTCTCGATCGTAGAAGCTTCCTCTTCCTTATAGTGAGTAGCTATCAGCGACTGGATCTTTTCTTTAAAAGCCGGGATGTCAGCTTCTTCTTCCATCAATAAATAATTGTAGGAATTCCATACGGTATTTCGCCAATTTTCAAAGTATTTGGCTCGATCAGGGTCAGCAATGGCAGTAGAATAAGAGCCAATCATTTCAAATTCGAAGTGGGTTTTTGGGGAGTCATCGATGATGCCGGTAACCGTATAATCTCTATCCCCAACTTTGGTAAACGTTTTCCCTAATGCATTTTCTGTTCCAAACAGTTTACGTGCCGTTTCAGGGGTTATGATTACATTTCCAGGTTCATTCAGTGCGGTTTCGGGATCTCCTTCAAGAAGTTCAAAATCAAAGACAGACAAAAAATTTGGACTCGCATAAAATCCGGATAAATTCACATCCATTTCCGAGTAGCGGAAATCACCATAAAATGCGCCATATATTTTTACCGCTTCTTTCACTTCAGGATATTGCTCAACCAAAATATCTCCCAAAGAAGCCGGAGTAGTTGCAAACATTTCTCCGGAAGAAGAACTTTCAAAAGTCACCCGTACAATTCGATCGCTGTTTTCATGAAACTGATCATAACTTTTTTGATCGATGATGAAAAGAATCATCAGCAAACACACCGAAAGACTTGCAGCCAATCCCAACACATTGATCAGCGAAAAACCGGTGTGTTTTTTCATGTTTCGCCAGCTCACTTTCAGGTAATTATAAAACATAGTGGTACTCCAGGTTAAAGATTGCAGCAAAAACCACGGCAAAGAGCGAAAAAACTGAGCCCAAAATTTCAACCGGGCTTTGGTGATGCCTTCTTCGTTTTTTGTTAGTTGATATTCTTCCTCCAAGTCACCGATGAGATGATGCAGGTCGGGTGGCAGAAGCTTGTCCAGAAATGCAGAAATCCACGTAGTCATTTGCAGCGAAGATTATGATTAAGCAGGAACCCATCCCAAACCAATGTCAGGCAGGTTTCTCCAGGTTTTTTCTTGAACCGAATGCACTTCCTGAAGAGCATTTACTCCTTTGGCGGTAAGCTTAAAGAACCGTTTGGAACGACCGCCTCGCTCATCAGTTGGTTCGCTATCCCAGGAAGAGAGATAGCCTCGTTTTTTTAATCTTTTAAGTGGAACATAAACGGCGCCTACTGATAGCTCTCGTCCTAGAATTTCAGAAAGGTGCAGCCGGATCTCCAGTCCGTATGCCTCATCCTGAAGTTTCCATACGGCCAGCAAGATCAACTCTTCCATACGTGAGAGTAAATCCATAGTTATTTGTTTTAAATTTTAAAATAAATGATCCGAGATAGTACTAAACTTTTTCTAAATAGCAAAATGAGTGATCTAAATCGTTGCTTACAGAAAAATTTTGTAGATTCAAGTTCGTGCTTTACTTAGAGCAAAATCAGGTTTGAGCCATGCAAAAACGCAGCGATTTCTATTTTAAATATCCGCCCAATATCCATGAGCTGGATTTAGCTACCATGGTGAACCTGTTTCGTACACGCGGAGAACCTCGGAAAGCGGCTTCCGGACAGTATATTGCTTGTGCTGAGAGCGGGGTATTATTGAAAGAAGCTAAATCATGGTTTGGGCTTCATTACTCCCAAAAAACATGGGACAATTTACTAACAAAAGGCTCTGAAGGCTTTCCTTTGACTGAAGTTGAGCTGAATATTTTGGGAGTTGTATATATCAATGATGAAGAAGCTCCCCACAGAGAATATGTGGAAAAACAATCGGGAGTAGCTGAAAAGCTGGCGTACCTGATCGTCAACGATCTGCGCTCATTCGGTTTTTTGGATGAGGATGACAGCGGTTTTGTGCGAATCACCCCAAGAGGAGAAAAAGCACTGCATGGAATAGCCCGGCGGATTTACGAAAAAAGGTTTATGCCTGAAATGCTAAAGACCTACACACCTGTAGATGAGCCAAAAATTGAACAGGCTCAAAAAGAAGACCTGGATCAAACGAGTTTGTTTTAAAAAACAGAAGGGTACTCATAAAATTTAGATTTTATGGACAGAAGCGATTTACAAGAGATCGCTGAAATGCGACTTAGAGAATCAAAAATTTTGTTTGATAATGAAGAGTTTGCCGGTGCTTATTATTTAGCAGGATATTCAATTGAATGCGCATTTAAAGCGTGCATAGCTAAACAAATTAGACATCAGGAATTTCCCGATAAAAAATTTATTCTTGATAGCTATACGCACGATTTGGATAAACTTTTAAATACATCTGGCTTGAAGAATGAACTCTATAATGAAATTGAAGGTAATCAAGAACTCAACGCTAACTGGTCTATTGTTAAGGATTGGAGTATTGACTCTCGATATATTTATGAAATAAGCGATAGACGTGCAATTGATTTAATTGAAGCAATTGATGATAATGAAGATGGAATTTTAAATTGGCTGAGGAAGCGATGGTAAAAGAACAGTTAACAAACGAAATGGTCAATGCAGGTAGAAATCTGCTCAAAGAATTAGATCTGTCAGATTTAGAAATATCCTCAGCATTCTGGTTTTATATGGAAGATTCAGAGAAATGGCGCTTAGTCGTATCTTCACCTAAAGTAAAAATGGAAGGGCCAAAGAAAGTCTACCTAAAAGTTCAAAATGTACTTGAGAAAATGGAGGGCGGTGATGTTAAATTAAATCTTAGAGATATTAGCGTTGTAGAAGAAGATCATTCTCTCATAAAACTAATCAGTAAAGGAGTAGCTACAGGAAGTGGCATCTCGGAAATTCGCTTTTCCCGAAATACAATAAATGGTCATTACATTGAAGATGCGCTGATTTATAGGTTGAAGAATTAACCCTCAAACATATTATTCTTGATCGCATATTTTACCAGTCCTGCGGTGTTCTTAGCTCCGGTTTTTTGGAGCAGGTTTCTTCGGTGAGCATCAACCGTTCTAACGCTTACAAACAGCTCGTCTGCAATTTCCTGATTGGTATATTCATCAACAATCAGCTTAAGTACTTCTTTTTCCCTGTCCGTGATGTTAACCTCTTCGGAATCTCTGAGTGATTTTACGTCGGGGCTCACCAATTCCTGAAGAATGGCTTTCGTGGCATCGTCACTGAAATAATGCTGGCCATTCATAATCTTTTCGATCGCGTTGAGCAGTTCTTCTTTTCCTGAACTTTTTAGAATGTACCCGGATGCCCCTGCCTTAATCATTTTCCTGATGTGCTGGTCTTCACTAAGCATCGTAAGTGCCAAAATCTTCACATCCGGATAACTATCCTTTATCTCTTTGGTTGCTTTAATCCCATCCATTTCGGGCATGGTTATGTCCATGATGATCAGGTCGGGAGCATTTTTATTGCATTGTTGAACCGCTTCTTTCCCATTTTTTGCTTCATACGCAATTTCCATTCCCGGTTCATCTTCCAGCAAAATTTTGATCCCATCGCGCACGATCTCGTGGTCATCAACTACGGCAATTCTTATATCAGGCATAGTTCAATTTCATTAGGCAGGTGCCTCAATCGGCACAATTATATGTAAATACGTTCCTTTACCCGGTTTGCTGTCGAGTTCAAATTCACCGCCCAAAGCTCCGGATCTTGTTTTGATGGTTTGAAGTCCTAATCCCGGGTTAAAGTCCGGACCGGCCATATCAAAACCTTTGCCATTATCATCAATCGAAAGAATCAAATCAAGCTGATCTTTTATAAGCTGTACATTTATTTGTGTGGCTTCGGAATATTTCACTGCATTAGAAATTCCTTCCTGGGCAATCCGGTACAAATTAAGCTCTACTTTTCTGGGTATATCCAACTTGTCAACATTGTGATAGTAGGAGATATTGATATCGGTATTGTTGCTATAATTATCAATGAGCGCTTCTATGGCCAGGGCCAATCCGTAATCATCAACTACACGGGGAAGCAAATTCCGTGATATTTGTGCGGTTTCAGTTACCGCATGTTTTAATAAATTCAGGCCTTTTTCAAACTGCTTTTGTCTTCTTTCATCCAGTTGATCCATGTTATTTTTAACAGCATCAAAATTCATATTGGCTGCCGCCAGGTACTGCCCCAATCCATCGTGAAGCTCTCTTGCAATACGAGCTCTCTCTTTATTCTCTCCTTCCACTAAAGAAGCCAACACCATTTCTTCTGCTTTCTTTTGATTGGTGATGTCATTCACCAGAATGAGCCGATATCTGTTCCCAAAATAATCAATATCAGAACCGGCTATAGTAACATAGATCAGGTCCCCGTTTTTTTTAAGGTGTCGCCATTCCTTGTTTTCATCCAATTCATGCGCTTTTATTCCAGAAATATCTTTTTTGACATCTTCGCGATCGTTTTCCGGCCGGATGTCCAAAATGGTCATTTCCTGAAATTCCTTTCGGCTATACCCGTAATGCCGTACAGCCGCGTTATTCACTTCAACGAAAGAATAATCATCCGGATTGAAGATCCACATGGGCTGTGGACTTTTTTGAAATAGTAAGCGATAGTTGTGTTCCGATTCTGCAAGTCTCCGTTCGGCTTCGGCCTGGGCAGTAACATCAACTACGGTGGATATCATCAGGTTTTGGTCGTATACGGGAATATTTTTCGCATTAATGATCTTCTTTTCTCCGGTTTCTGTGGTTACCTCAACCCCTCTCCAGTGCATCCGCTCCGGATCTTTTGATGCCACATCCGCCATAATCATCTCAGTCATCTTTTGCCTGTATCCTTCATCAGGATATATTTTTTCGAAGAATGTGTCTACATCCGCTAACGTATCTTTAGGCCATCCATAAATTTCAGCAAATTTTGAATTCATGAGCGTAGTCTTTCCACTGTCAATCAAATTAACGGCCACCCCGATTGGCAAATTCTCTAAAGTTGTTTCAATGAAGTCATTTCTTTCTTTTAGCCGGGCTTGAAACTCCTCCCTTTCTGTCATATCCTGAATGGTTCCGCTTATGGCTACCGGATTCCCTTTTTCATCGTATTCCGTTTGTGCCAATTCCTGAAAGTAGCCAATTTCACCGGACTCAGATTTTATGAGCCGATACCTCACATTCAGAGAACCTGTTTGTAGTGCTTCTTTGAATGCAGCATCATAATCATCCCGGTCCTCAGGGTGAATCCTGTCCAACATTGCTTCATAAGCTGTGTCCCCTTCAGGTTCTATTCCCGTAATCTCACAGAATCCGTCTGACCAAACTACTTCATCGGTTTGCACGTTTCTATACCAATGCCCAAAACCGGCTATCTCCTCTGCCCTGCGATACCTTTCCGTAATCTCCTTAAGTTTTTTCTGATACTCAATGCTTTCGGTGATGTCCTGAATAGTCCCATTTAGAGTTGCCGGCTCCCCCTCATGATCATATTCCACACGCCCAAGCTCATGGATATGCTTCACTTTTCCGGTCTCTTTTCCTACAACTCTATAATTAAAATCTAATTTCCCTGTTTCAATTCCCTCATCCACGGCCGATAAAAAGTGATCCCAATCATCTTCATGGATCACTTCCTTAAGCATGTCAAACGTTAGCTTGTGCTGTTCCGGATCTAATTCCACGATATCATAAAAACCGGACGATACCACCGAGCCATTTGTTTTAAGATTCCGTTTCCAGTGCCCCAGTTTTGCAAGCTTCTCAGCACTTTTATAGCGGGAATTCAGCTCTTCCAGTTCTCTTTCTTTTTGTTTCAATTCCGTTGTATCAAGCCCAATTCCCATCACCATTTCATCGGTAACCCGGATATTTGACCAAGAAGTGTAGATAGTATCACCCTCTTTTGTTCTTATCCGGAAATCTTGCCAAGAGCCGTCAGCCTGCCTCATATGCTTTTGCGCCCGTTTGGCTTCCCCTGCTTCAGGGAACATCTCTTTTTCCAGCGATATATCTTTTATAACCAGATTGGAATATCCCATCACCTCTTCAAAATATTTATTAACCCGATATATATGCCCTTCTTTATTGTGAAGATTGATGAAAACCGGAATATTATCATACACTTTTTGAAGCTCAAGACGATCTCTTTCATGTTCCCGGGCTAATTTTTTTTGATCGGTCACATCCAACCCAATACCTATTGTCGTCCCGTCAGATAAACGAATATTAGCCCATTGCTGTATTCTTTTTTCCCCTTCCTTGGTATAATTCTGGAATTCAAACCAGGTCCCGTCAGCTTTTTCCATGGCCTTTTTGGCCTCTTCTCGTACTTCAGGATCAGGATACACCTTATCCATAATGTTTTCGCTGAGAATCTCACGCTCTTTCCAACCTGTAATTTCTTCATAGGCTTTATTCACCCGTATGACTTCAAGATCCTCAGTAGTTACATCCAGCATGACCGGTATATGCTCAAAGATACTTTCAAAAAGTTCTTTCTCACGGGCGTACTTTCGTTCCAATTCTTTTTGTCGGGTTACATCCATCAGCACTCCCGCCAGTAAAAGTGAATCCTCCTCCGTATCTGTAATCTTTGTGCTGTTGCATCGCAACCAATGTTCTTTGTCATCCCCCCAATTTACCCTGAAATCAATATTGAATCCTTCTGAACCCCCATCCATTACTTTTTGGAGTTCCTGCAGAGCCTTTTCCCGGTCTTGGTAATTAATCAATTTGGCATATTCCTTCAACGTCTTGAAATCTTTTTTTGAACGTACACCGAACAGGTTGTGAAAATGATTCGAATAGGTGAGTTCCAAAGAGTTTAGATCCAAATACCACGTAGCTGTTTTTGTAGCGGAGAGGGCTTTATCTATTTTATCTTTTTCAGCAGTGATCCGCTCATTGCTTAGGTTTATGAGATAGAATAGGAATCCGGCGGTTATGAGCACATAGAACACACCTTTAATGGTCTGTAAGCGTGAAATCAACTCCGGGTCTTGTGTGATCCACACCAGGAATTGATCGGAAAGCAGGATCCAAAGAATCGCAAACACCAAATAGAACAACGTAATGGAAAGTGCATTAAGCTCTAATAACTTCGGGATCCGCCGCATAATCTACTGTCTGAAAATTAAACCGATATGCGAAAGAATTAAGTAAAGGATCTTCTAAAATCAACCTTTATTCTTGCATTGCTTAAAAAAATCATCTTCTGATAATAGGGAACAGGATTTGTGAGATCCCTGAACAAAAAAACCACCCTCATCTAATATTAGACAAGGGTGGTCATATTTGCACCCACGATATAACCCAAAAGTATCTCTCTTGACCAATTAGTTAGAGCGATGAGAACACGATTCCTTACACTTTTTTTAAAAAAATTTTTCATATAGAAAAAACTCCTTAGAGTTCTTTAGGACGGGGTTTTTTGATACGGTTTTCTATTTCCCGAAAAAAAATTAAAAGAAAAGCGGTGATCTTGTTCGAGGAATAGCGGAAGGATAACAAAAAGCCATCTACTTGGGATGGCTTTTTGTAAATACAATTTAGTTACCTGTACCTGACTTTACTGAATAAGGTATTACCAAAATACGATATAAAGCACCGAAGTTATTATCAGAACTACATAGGCACCTATATTGAATGCAGGACCGGTTTTAAACATACTTGCTTTGGTATGGATGGCTTTGGGATCATCATCCTGAGGGTTGGTTGTAAGACTTACACCTGCAATAATCACAATGGTAAGTACCAGGGTGTAATACATTTGGTCGAGGAAAGGAAGTCCCAGGGCAGGGAATTTCAGTAAAAGCGCGATCACAATAGATGATAAAACGCCAACGATTGCTGCCTTGGTGGTTGTTTTCTTCCAGAACAGTCCCATGAGAAACACAGCTAAAATTCCCGGACTCACTATTCCGGTATACTCCTGAATGAACTGAAATACCTGGGGTACATCTTCTAGTAAAGGTGCAATTAAAACGGCAATGATCAACGCTGCCGCTGCAGAAATTCGACCGGTATTCACGGTTTGCCGATCGGTTGCATTTTTATTGAAATACGGCCGATAAATATCCATAGTAAAAATAGTAGCCACTGAATTAAGCATGGAAGCCAGCGAGGAAACAATAGCTGCAGCCAAAGCAGCAACCACCAGTCCTTTAAATCCCGGGGAAAGAAATACACTGATAAGCCATGGGTAGGCATTGTCATATTCTATGCTTCCGTCAGGGTTGGTAAATACACTTAAGACTCCGGGAATTTGAGTTGTACCTTCCGGTTGGGTGTATAATACATACACGATAATTCCGGGGATCACCACAATGAGGGGAATGATCAATTTCAGGAATGCGGCAAAAATAATTCCTTTTTGAGATTCTTTAAGAGATTTAGCAGCTAACGTTCGCTGAATGATGTATTGATTAAATCCCCAGTAATAGAGATTTGCAACCCACATCCCTCCAATCAAAACCGCAATACCCGGCAGGTTCTGAAACTCGGGGTTTGACCGATCCAGGATCATATCGAACTTATCACCTGCAACATCATAGAGATGTGCCATTCCATTGAATATCCCTCCCTCTGGTGTGATATTGTACAGGGCCGCCAATGTAGTTACCAACCCACCGATCACCAACAGAGCCACTTGAAGAACATCTGTCCAGGCCACGGCAGATAAGCCGCCATATAAAGAATAAGCGGCAGCAATCAATGCCAATCCAATTAGAGCATAAATTACCAGGCTTCCGTCACCGCTTCCCATAATGGTATCCAGTGCCTTGGCTCCCAGGAACATAACGGTCGTTAAATTCACAAACACAAATAAAGCGATCCAAAACACCGCCAATATTGTTTTGAGCGTGGTATTAAAACGATGCTCGATAAACTCCGGAATAGTGTAAAGCTTCTTCTCGATAAATATGGGCAACAGGTATTTCCCAACTATGATCAGAGTAACCGCAGCCATCCATTCGTAAGAGGCAATAGCAAGTCCTACTGCAAACCCGGAACCGGACATTCCTATTATCTGCTCAGCTGATATATTAGCGGCGATCAGGGATGCGCCAATAGCCCACCAAGGCAGCGATTTTCCCGCAAGAAAATAATCCTCGGCATTTTTTTGATGCCCTTCCTTATCCCTCGACACCCATAGGCCGATTCCAATAATTGTTATACAGTAGGCGACAAAAACAACAATATCTATTCCAGTCATAGTACTTCTTATTTAAGGGATAACCTTTATTAATTTTATTTGATCTAATAGTGCTTGATTAGTTTTCCCATCCATATTTACAGATGAGGAATCGTACCGGATTGAAATTTGATGTTCACCGGGATTCAGTGTCAGTTTAATGAGATTGGACCACCCCCAGTTAGACCATTCCCCTTCTCCTCTCTGTGGAAGAACGAGTGCCCCGGCTTTATTATCATCAACATATAGACTTCGGATGGCACAGTTGTTGTCCGTATTCCAAGGCCCCGTTCCATTTGAATATCTTACACTTAAAAGATAACTCCCGGGTTCGCTTACCGTGACCGGGATATTCAATGTTCTATTTTTATTGGTACTGATCTCGACAGCTCCCTGCCCGGAATAATTAATCAGGCTTTGGCTAGAAAAAGATTGGCTGAACGACTCCACTTCAATCGTTGACTGTTGTTCATCAGTCAGGTAAAAAACCGGTTCACTCAAAAATGATTCTATCCCGTTCTCACCCACTGCAGACACCTGGTACTGCCCATACCATTTACCTTTGATTTTAAATTTAGGTTGGACCACCTCCCGAAGATATTCTCCATTTTTATAGATCATATAAGCCATTGCATCTTGTACCGGCTGCCAGCTTAAGGTATTATTGTCTAACTGAACTCTTGGATTCGGAAGAGAAAACTTATTTTCTAAAATTTGATATTTCTCATCTCCAAAAACATCCTGCATCACAATTTGGATGGTATGCTCTCCTGAAATATTAGCTGGCAGTTTGGCTTTGTTGAGTTTTTTTTCGTCTAAATAAATTTTGGCTATTTCAGATCCAAATCCTTCTATTTCAAAATTCAGAATCGCATTTCGATAACGGAATCCCTTTATAATTTTTTTGCCGCTATATGCCTCCGGAATTGTTGGCTCTAACACCATTCCATCTGTTTCAAATTTCATCCCTAAAAACACCCTGTAAACCATCGCAAGATTACCCGCAACGCTCCATTGCTGTCTGTCAGAATTGATCTGCGTGCCTTCATAATCCCCGGTTTCTGCTACAAAATTCTCTTTGTTGGTAACAAAAAGAGCCGCGGATCTATATAAAGAAGCAAGTCCATGATTCAACGCAGCTTCATTATTTACTTTTGCTGCTGCCCAATTCCAATATGCCTGCACAAAAGGCCATACTCCATTGTTATGATAGGGAGGCACATCAGGAATTTGGGGATAGATCGTAGGAATCCCATAAGGGATAGCTGGTGAATTAGAGATAATCTGTTCAGATCTTTCTTCATCAGCTATGTCAAACAGAATGGTTAGAGATTCTCCCAGAGCTTCGAATCTTTTGGAAGGAGCCAAATAATGCCGGCCGTATAAATATTGATTATAATATCCCCTGTTCTCATTCCATAAATATTCATTCAGTGACGACTTAATACGTTCACTGTACTCCTTGTAATACTTTGACTCAGCCTCTTTACTAAGGGCCCCTGCAATTTCACTCATAACTTGAAACCCCTTATAAAACACCGCATTTGTACCTAGGTTAATGGATTGCGAAATATCGGCGTTATCCATCCATCCGGGGTAGCTTTGCTCTCTCCAATCCAAAAAAGAAGATTCCCCTTTGAACAAACCGGTAGCCTCGTCATATACGATTTCCAGATCATCCTCCAGAGAATTTTTAATAATCGGATAGATGGTCTCCAACCATTCTTGGTCGCCCGTTACCTTATAGATTTCCCAGGCAGCCAGACTCCAGACTACCCGGTCTGAGGATACCGGCCAAGCTCCACCTGATCCCGTATCTTGAATGATCCGATCCCGGTTTACCTTACGCATCAGGCTTTTCTTAGCTATTTCAGGTTCTAAAAAAGCGTACGAAAGCAACACGCTATAGCTGATATCCCTGGTCCACACACCTTCCCATTTTGCGCCGGTTCTGAATGTGCTGTCTTCTTCGATGAGCATCTGCGTTTCATCCAGCGACATATTGTATAGTGCATCTATCAAAACCTGATCTGACCGATAGGATGGATAAGAAGAAATATCGTGTTGCAGCTTCCACTCTTTGTTTTTTTCTGCTTCCGGATCATAGGGATTAAGTGTTACAGTGGTCTCGTAAATGCCATCGTTATCCTTATCATGCAGCCGGTAATCCGGGTTGTTGTGAAGGTTGTCAAAATCCCAGCTGAATGGTGCTGAACCTCCTGCTATATACACCCCTTTGAACTCGGATGCGGAAATGGTTTCTCCGGACCATGCTTCATAAAATCCTTTCTCTTCAAATTGACTGAGTACTTCACTCATATCAACCCGAACGGTAAATTTGGTGTTTTTAGGTAACGGCTGATCTATACTTTCATCTACAAAAGAATCCGGATCTTTTGCTCCAAATAAAATAACCGGCGATGTGAAAGATCCATTTTCAGGAATTATGGTTAACCGATGATCTTGACCCGGAGCTGCTTCGTTGTCCTTCCCATTAATACTGAACTTGAACGAAATGGTAGGGGGATAGTTAGTATTAGCCAAACTTCTATAGGTAGATATAATATGATTCCGGCTCTCAGCTCTTGCTACATACTCTCCCTGAACTACCTTATCCGAATAAACGGTAAATTCATCTGACTGATAAAGGACTTCTGAAACAAAAAAAGAGCTTGCTCCAATGGTGGCAATAATGGCCGCGGATATTAATTTATTCATTTGTTCAATGTGTTAGATAGATAGGTAGGTAAGTAGAGATGAAATGTACCTTGAATGAATTCGGATTAAATTGTTCCGACTATATACACTCTGGACTTTTCTTAATTGTCCCTGTCTTAGATCCTTATAAAAATCCCCAAAGTGCCATAATCTTGGCTCTTTGGGGTATGGATATCTTATTTATTTAACCAATGTCATTTTTTTGGTGAATGTTATCTCCGGGGTAATTAACCGGTAGATATACACACCACTTGCCAAACCGGAACTGTTGAAGGTTGCCATATGATTTCCGGCACTCATTCTGCGGTTTACAAGGGTTTGAACTTCGTTACCCAACACATCATAGATCGCTAACTTAACTTCTGAAGATCGGTTTAATGAGAATTCAATATTTGTAGAGGGGTTAAACGGATTTGGATAATTTTGACTCAGACTAAATTCTTTAACGGTCTCAGCCCTTTCATCAATGGAAGTGGAGGTTTGTTTTTGAATGGTTATAGTACTATCACTGAAGTCAACTGAAATGTCATATGTTCCTGTATCTGCTTCAGCTATCACCCATTTATAGTCGGTATTACCTTCAACACAGCCTTGTAAAATTTCGAACCCGGTCTCCGTAAGATCTTGCCCTTGCTCTAAAGGATGGATCCATTCGCCGGCACAGAAATCACTTGCTTGATATGTTTTCAGCTTGAATTCACCTGCACTTAGTGTTCCCGTCCAACTGAAGGCGTAAGCAGATGTGTCTGGAGTCATGGCGGTTTGATTGGCTAAATCCCAGCCACCGGGCGTTGCATCACCAACCAAGTACAAATTATCATACTGTGAATCTTCCTCAGAACCGGCTACCTGAGTAAAAGTAACCGTAGTATCATTCAGGTTTACTGTCACTTTATAGGTTGTATCTTGTGTAACATTCCATTTATAGTCAGGATTGTTTTCAGCGCATCCAGTAAGAATGACCGCCTCCGGATTATCTGTGGATTGCCCTGCTTCAACGGGATGGATCCAATCACCTTCGCACCAGGCATCAGCTCCTTTGTAGGTTGGAAATTTAATTTCTCCGGGACTTTCTTCTGATCCACTTAATCTGCCTGTCCAATGGAAAACCAATGAATCGTTTGTATCCATTTCCATAAGTACAGGATTTGCAATATCCCAACCTGCCGGGGTAGCACTTCCCATCAAGTATACACTGTCATAGTCTGCCGATAACATAGATGAGTGATCTAAAAAACTATCACTCCCTTTAAAACCAGACGCAAAAATGCCTGACGATGTGATAACCACTAAAAGCGGTAATAGTATATGTAGCTTATTTATCTTCATATCATGTTCCTCGTTATTTGATTCTATAGTTGCACCACCAACAAAGAATGTTTTAAAAAAGGATTATTCAGAAACTATTTTTAGAACTCTTACACCATGAGCAGGAATTTCTGCTTCAAAAGAATTCATCGCACCCAAATTCTCATGAGCCCACAGATCTCTAACATTTGCGGCTTCACCAAGTTCAAGTTCTTCTTGAAAATCAATACTTCTGGTTTGGGGAGAATCTTCCCGATTAAAGAGAGCTACCACCCAATCACCATTCGACATTTGCCCCTTCCATATCTGACTTGCGGCATCATTCGGATCATTTGTAAGTGGTTTACCTACAAACCCATCTTTATTCAGGGCCAACATTTCTTCGTTTTGATACAGCCAGAGGTCATTCCCAATGGTATTATACTGATCTGCAGGCGAAAGCGGTCCTCCTGCCATCAAGTGAAGTGAGATCACTGACCGTTTTTCATCATCGTTTGTCATGGTATTTAACCGAATGAAATCACCATCTAAAATGAGCTTTTCGCGCCCGGCTATGTATGACCAATAAATATATCCGTCGAAAGCGTTTGCATACTGAGACCAGTATGATCTGCGCACTCCTCTTTGAAGTTCACTGAAGCGATGCCATTCACCGGTCAAAACATCCTCATTGATCCGGATCATATGCCCGTAACGCTGTTCCATTTCAGCCTCGTTATTCAAACTTGGCATCACCAGGCTTAGAAAAATGCCGTTTTCATCACAAGCTTCGCGCATCCATTTAAGGGCTTTTTTATAGTCGGAAGTGGGACGATCCGGGCCAACATCTCCAATGTTTTTATCATATCCATCCTCAAACCATGACAGAAAATCTACGCGAAGATACTTTATTCCCATGTCGGCATAATGTTGTACATAGCCTTTTATGTATTCTTCGGCTCCCTCTTTATTCACTTGTACCCATGTAAACCATTTACTCTCTTCATCGGGGTTTACAATGTTGGCCAATGGGATATTGGTTCCTTTTATTCGGGCGCCATCATTAACGGCACTCATATTGATCCACAAAGGGTTATCATACATACCCAGGTTCATTCCGCGGCTTTGCAGCTCATTTGCCCACCAGGCGTAATCGTTCTCCCAATGGCGGGAATGGGAGGTTCGATACCCATACTGGTTGTACTGGGAAACATCGCCCCATCCATCAATAGCTACCATTTCATAGCCATAAGGTTTGAGGTTTTCCTCTACCCAATCAATATTGGCCTCAAAATCAGCCTCTGTGATATAGTTGGAAGCATCATCGGGTTGCAAGATATGATTTTCGTACACGCTCCAGTATAGCGGGGCTTTGTAAGGATTTACCGGAATAGGATCATCTCCATCGTCATCACCAGGATCTGTTGGCTCTTCAACATCATCGTCATCATCTGAATCAGCGGGTGTAGACCCGCAGGCAGTCATGATGGTAAACCCAAATAATAGAATAAATAATAGCTTTGGTAATTTGCTGATATACATCATTTCTTCATCTCTACTTTTTCAAAAACTTATTTCGCAAGTCAACATTGAAAGAATCAGGCCATTTGGCCTGACCGATCAATGTTGTTCTTTGTGGTGGTGTATTCTTTTTACTTACTGCTTTTCTATGTTGATGGTCTCATTCTCGAGGTCGATGGTAATCGAATAAGTGCCGGCTTCTTCTTCCGTCAATTCCCATTTATGGTCGGGATTAGTATCCGCACAGCCTTCAAGTATCACATATTCGGTGGATGATATGTCCGCGGATGCTTCTGTGGGATGAAGCCAATCTCCTCCGCAGAAATCGTTTTCTTCATAGGCTTTAAACTTGAACTCGCCGGCCTTCAACTCCCCTGACCAAGAAAAAATATTGGGATTATTTTGGTTTGCCGTAAGCGGAGTTTGCTGATCCAAAGACCAGCCACCGGGTGCAGCACTTCCAATTATATAAAGGTTCTCAAAAATCACTTCAACCGGTTCCTGAAACTGTATTACCAGAAAAAATGAGAGGATTGAAGAGTTTCCGGATGCATCTTCCACACTTAGATTTGCAACATATGGGGTGTTGTTTTGCAGAGCGCTGATATCCACAAAATCCAATACTTGCGTGCCTTCAATTTCCTGACTTATGCTAATTAAAGAACCTGATTCCGAACCAATCTCTATGCTGTATGAGGAGAGTTGGGTTTCGTCAAAGAATTCTACTTCGAGTAGGGTTCCGGAATCGTCATATTCGATGTAAAGCGTATCGTTTTCTGCAACATTATTCACTCGGACAACAGGTGCATTTTTGTCTTCCTGCAATCCCGTTGGGGCTTCTTCCGAACAGGAAATACTTCCAGCTATCAAAGCCAGAAGCATCATCGTCCACACATGTTTTTTTAATAATCTCATATTCTTTCTGCTATAGTTAATGCTCTTCATTCAATGACAGCCTTAGTATTTGTCATTTTGGTCTAAGTTTGGATTCAGATCGCGATCTGTCTGAGGAATTGGCAACAAAATGTGCTTCGTTTTATCAAAGCTTGTTTTTCCTCTTTCAAAGAAATAATCCTCTGCATAATCAGGCCCGGCTCTCATCAGGTCAAACCACCATTTACCTTCAAAAGCGAACTCCATTCTTCTTTCATGAAATATCTGGGTTCTCATATCTTGCTGATTGAGCCCGGTTACATCTCCCAGTCCTGCTCGATCTCGTACCTCATTAATGTATTCTTCGGCATCCTGAGGCCGCCCTTGTTCATTAATGGCCTCGGCAAGTACAAGCAAAACATCTGCATATCTTATCACGGGCATATTCAAATCACTGTCGGTGGCTGATACAGATTCACTGCCCCGCACCCATTTTTTGATATTGTATCCTGTAGAGGAATAATCCGGGTTGTAGGTAAAACCGCCATAGGTATCTCCATCTTCCCAAACCGTGACTGATTTTCTGTCGTCATTGGGTTCATATGCATCTACAAATTCCTGTGTTACATGCCCCCAACCATATCCTCCTCCGGGGCTGAGTCCGCTTCCCCTCGGATTCGTAAACTCGGTAGCCCAGGAACCCTGATGTGGTTTTGAAAACGGATCATACCCTGCACCACTGCTGAATTGTACCTCAAAAATCGATTCCTGATCATTTTCATTGAAGGGCTCAAAGTTTTGCCAATAATTTGGGTTTAGGTCATATCCCATGGTCGTAACATCCCTTGCCATCTTCTCAGCCTGCTCATAATCTCCTATTCTTAAGTACACTTTGGCAAGTAGCGCAATTGCTGCTCCACGTGTGGCACGGCCAACCTCATTAAATTGTCCGCCTCCGTAGTTAGGAGGAAGCACTTCCGCAGCATCCGTAAGATCTGAAATGATCAGCTCATAGGTTTTTTCCACACTGGAGCGTTCTACCAAGAGATCATCAGAAGCCGGTTCCGTTATGATGGGAAGCCCCCCAAATAGCCGCACCCCATTAAAGTAATATAAGGCTCGCAAGAATTTGGCTTCCGCAATAATTCTCTCTTTTAAGTCTGCATCCAAATTGGTCATCTCCCCAACCCGTGCCATCACAAAATTAGCTTTTGAGACTCCCGGCCATATTCCTCTCCAAAGATCTTCCACTCCCGGATTATCCGGTTCAATAATAAAGGAGGACATCTGTTTGGTTTCCAGGCCGTCATCGCCACCACCGGCACCTACTTCGGCATTTGCAGCTAAAATATCCAGTGTCCAATACCGAAAATTGTATTGATTTGGCCACTGCAAGGTCTGATATGCTCCATTTAACGCTGCGATAGCATCACTTGGAGTTTGGAAAAAATTCTCACTGTTTATGGTGTTTGTAGGAGTGGTATCTAAAATCGCATCCCCACACCCCCAGATACATACAGTCAAAAATAGTACAGTAATTACTTGCTTCAATTTCATGATAATATCCTTTTTAGAGTCCTACTTTTATTCCAAGAGTGATGATTCGGCTTGGAGGATAGACACTGTTGTCGATGCCATCCGCTCCTACCTCAGGGTCAAAACCGGAGTAATTCGTGAACGTGTAAAGGTTTTGTGCCGATGCATACACTCTCAGCAACCTGAGATTCACTTTATCCATAAGATTTTGGGGAAGGCTATATCCTAACACCATGTTCTTTATTCTGAGGTAAGAGCCGTCTTCAACATACCGGTCCGAAACCCGCTGATTGTTATTTGGATCCGTGGTAGTTGCCCTTGGCACTGTTGTGCTCGTGCCTTCACCCCTCCATCGGTCTAACGTACTACTTAGCTGATTTTGAGCCGTTGCCATAGACTCACTAAATACTCTGTTGGCATTAAAGATCTCTCCTCCATAACTACCCTGGAGAAAGATGCTTAGATCCCAGTTTCTATAGTTAAATGAATTGGAAAAGCCGTAATAAAAGTCAGGATTTGGGTTGCCAATAAAAGCCCGGTCCTCTACATCTATCACCCCATCTCCGTTGAGATCTTTATAGCGAATATCGCCCGGCGCCGTATAATTTGAACCCACTGCAGAACCTCGTAAACCATCCGGATTCTGATTTTGAGAAGCATGATCATAAACTTCATCCCAATTCTGGAAGATGCCATCGGTTACATATCCGTAGAAAGAGCCAATGGGTTTGCCAACCTCGTATCGGGAAGCATATTTGTTGAATGTCAGCTGTCCTGCAAGTATAGGATCATCTCCATTTGGACCGCTCAGTCGCAGAATCTCATTGTCATTGACCGATAGGTTCAGGCTCGAATTCCAAAGCAGATCGCCAAACTGCTTGTTTGTATTGATACTGAACTCGATACCTTTATTTCTAACAGCACCCACATTCAGTATGGGACGTTGTGCATCAAAAAATCCTGACGTAATTGGGATAGGAGATTGCAAAAGCATGTCTTCTGTATCCCGAATATAATACTCAACCGTAAAGTCTACGGAGCCATCAAAAAGAATAAGATCCAATCCAAGGCTTGATTGTATTACTTTCTCCCAGCGCAGATCATCGTTAGGCAGATTTTGAGGAATGACGGCAGGAACCGTAGAGTTTCCATAGGTATATCGATAGGTAGGATCCAACAATGAAATATATCCAAAAGCCGGAATAGCTTCCTGATTTCCGGTAATTCCATAACCGGCTCTGATCTTTATATCATCTACCATGGCTATTTCCGGCATGAACTCTTCCTGCGAAATACGCCACGCTACCGAACCTGAAGGGAAAAGCCCAAACCGATTATTTTGGCCAAACCTTGACGAGCCATCATAACGAGCGGTAGCCGTTAGAAGATATTTGGATCGATAATCATAATTCACCCTTCCCATGTAAGACAGAAGACCAAATTCCGACGTGGACCCAAAGACATCTTCATTACTTTGGATGTTATCAAGCTGATTGGCCACATCACTTACAAGCTCCAGTCCTGATGCTCCTATAAACCGGTTATTTGATTTCTGAATGCTCATTCCTCCAAGTACTGTAACGCTGTGATCCTTAAAATCCTGATCGTAGGTTACCGTGTTATCCCATAGCCAATCAATTCTGTTGTAAGAAGACTCGTAAACTCCTGAATTTGGATTTTCTTTCACACCCCAATCATACTTTGGCGACCAGGACCGAGCCAGCTCGTATGAAATATCAACGCCGAATTCTGATCGCAGTGTTACTCCTGATACAGGCTCAAGAGCAACAAATAAATTGTTCAGCAACCGGTGTTTATCTTCCCGGGCTTCATTGATGGTAGAAATTCCAACCGGATTTAGTTCATCTCCGGAAAACTCCGCAATTCCTGTTGGCCCCGAAAAATCACCATTTCTACGAACGGGTTGATTAGGCAGTGAATTCATCGCCATTCTTACGAGACCGCCTCCCCCTTCATTCTGAAACTCCGCAAGACTGTACGTGAAATTATTTCCAATTGAGAAGTATTCGCTCACATCCGAATCCAGGTTTATTCTGAACGATTTTCTCTCAAAACCTGAATTAATGATTACTCCGTCTTGAGAAATCACACCGCCACTTACTAAATACCTAAGCTTGTCGGTACCGCCACTCACAGAGGCTGTTATATTTTGGATAGGCGCAACCCGAAAAATCTCGTTCAACCAGTCAGCTGAATCTGCCACGGAAGCCGGATTTGAAAAAGCCGGGTTCAATACATTTTCACCTCCATTAATGCGGGCTTCATTGTTAAGCCGTGCATACTGAGCTGCACTTAATACGTTAATGGGATCGGCTATTTGCTGATATCCGGAATAGGCATTTATATCGACCTGGGCTTTGCCAGCCGTGCCCTTCTTAGTCGTTATCATAACTACGCCATTTGCACCGCGGGCCCCATAGATGGCTGTAGCCGAAGCATCCTTTAAGACATCTACTGAGGCAATGTCTTCTACATTTATAGAGCTCAATCCTCCATTTATAGGGAATCCATCAACCACAAAAAGAGGCTGACTGTTATTAATGGTTCCAATACCTCTTATTCGAACTACTACCCCTGCCCCGGGTTTTCCTGATGAAGGCACTACTTGCACTCCCGACAACCGGCCTTGCAGGGCCTGATCAACACTCAGATAAGAATTATCTTCAATGTCTTGGTCTGAAATACTTCCCACCGACCCCGTTAAATCCTTTTTGGTTTGAGTACCATAGCCAACAACCACCACTTCATCGCCTTGCAACACCTCGGGCATCAAAGCTACGTTTAGCGTTGTGCGGCCACCAATGGGAACCTCCTTCGGCTCAAACCCAAGAAATGAGAATTGCAGTGTATCTGAGAGTGAGGGCACCGTTAATTCGAAGGCACCTTGAGCATCGGTAGAAGTACCTCTTGAGCTCCCTTTGATCAGAATACTTACTCCCGGTAACGTTTCGCCGGTGGCAGCATCTGTAACTTGCCCCTTTACAGTTTCGACTCTCGCAAAGTTATCACGAGGTGTATGCGGCAATTTGACCAGGAAATTTCTATTCCCTAACCGTTCATATTCCAAACCGGTTAGTTCGGTGATCTTCTGCAATAAAGATTGAAAATCGTCGCTGTTTTCAAACAAGTTTTTATCCACTTTTAAGTCGTTGGTTAAGTGACTTTCATAGATAAAAGTAACATCAAACCTCTTTTCTATCTTTTTTAAGAGTTCATCAACACTCATCTCTGCTTGGGCGCGATCCTGATAAGAGATGAGTCCATTTTCTTGTGCAGCGATGGTGTGTTGATTCAAGATCAGTCCCAATACGATGATCACAAAAGTTTTTATTCCGGCTTTATCCATTCCTGCTCCAAAAATTTGATTCATTATCATTTGTTGATCGAATTGCCCAAATACACTGTGCTGTCTTTTACCGTAATGGGCCTGTCCAGTAGTTTTTGCAATGCATTTACAAAAACAGAAAGATTATTGTTAGGCAATGAACCTGTTACAATGATCTTATCATAGTCAGACTCCTCAATCCTAAAGTCTACTTTATAGATATGCCCCAGCCTTTCAGCTACATCAGAAAGCGGAGCCTGTTGAAACACCAGTTTATTATCGATCCAGGATGTATAGATCTCAGGCTCCACAGCTTTGGTCTTAATGGAAGTCCCCTTTACTGAAAACCGACTCATTTCGCCCGGATTCATCAGGTATTCGTCAATGACTTCCTCACTTTCTGAGACCAAGGCCAGCCGCACTTTTCCTTCTTTCAGATAAACCTCTGTGTCTGAATCGTAGGCATTCACATTAAATTGGGTTCCAAGAACGGTTACTTTACCATTTGGAACATTTACAGTAAACGTCCTTTCCTGCCCTTCCGGATTATTTGTGATATCGAAATAGGCTTCTCCCCTAAGTGTAACCTCAATATTGCTGCCGGCTGATTTGGTTGGGTAGGTGAGCTGAGAGTTCGCATTTAGGGTGATCTTTGATCCATCAGAAAGGCTTAGGATCTTCTTCTCACCATTCTCAGTTGATGTAACCGTGAATTCATTAACTACGGTTTGAGATGCCTGATCATTTAAGCTTTCGAGATCTACAGTACGGTATACCAAAAAGCTCATCACCAGAACCAAGAATACTGCGGCCACTTTGGTGAAAGCACCCCAAAAATCACTTTTCGAAAGTTTGCCCAAGTAAAGTAGCCTTCTTGAATCTTTTTCAATGGAGGTGTTTAAGCGTTTTAGCTCGGCTCCAAGCTCGGGCCTCTTAACTTTTCGGAATTTTAGATCTTTAACGATAAGCCGAAGGCTCTCGGCAAGTTCTTGTCTTTGCTCGTTTTTCTGAACCCATAGTTCCCATCGTTGCTGCTCCTTGGCAGAAGCGCTTCCTTCGATCCATCTTAAAAAGGAATCGTCCTGAAGCAGCTGGTCTAATTCTGATTGGGTATTTGCCATAATATTTAAATAATCTGTTTCTACGCTGTTAAAGAATATTTTACTTTGCTTTTATACCTATATAGAGACAGCAAAACCGAAGTAGTACTTACATTTTCCCAAAATTTTTAAGAATCAGATATCATTATCATTCTATCTATTTCTTAAGTAGCTATTTGAATACAGAAATTCTGTTTTATACAGCTTTTTGTGAACGCAATTTTTTAACTGCATACATCCCTCCGGCTGCAGCTAAAATACCAAGACCACCATCTATTGGTGCCTGACTTGGCGCTTGAGGCAATCCGGGTTGTGCCATTAAATATTCAGGGATTAATAAGGCTATTGCCAGTAGTACTGTAAAAATGATTATAAATGAGTATTTCATGACTTCTCTTCCTTATTTTATAATTGTAAGTTTTTTAGTAATGATTTTAGAACCAGCTTCTAAACGATAGACATATAAGCCGGATGACAACCCGTTAGCATTAAAATTCACTTTATGGCTGCCCAATGATCTATACCCATTCACTAATAGAGCCACTTCTTGTCCAAGTAGATTATAAACAGCAAGTTTTATATTCATTGCTTTTGGAAGGGCATATTCTATTTGTGTTGAAGGATTAAAAGGGTTTGGATAGTTTTGCTCCAACACGAAGCCTGAAGGGATTTCCCTCAACTCATTAATACCTGTTGCCTGCTTAGCCACATAGTTCAGCCAAAACCTAACTTTTTCTTTTTTGGATTTTAAAGTTACAGCCAAAGAACCTGGTTCATTTTGTACCAAAGGCGAAACTGTTTTTTCTGATACAGCAGATAATTCAAATTCATAGTCAAATTCATTATTGATTAGTATATGAACCCCTTGAACTTCATCCTTCAAATAGATCTTGAATCCATCGGAAACTTCAAAATGTTCTGCTTTCAGCTTGAACCTTCCACTTTCTGTTGTCTTTATATATAAAGGCACTTTGTAATTTTCCTGCCCTAAAGGAAGGTTTGCAATGTCAAAGATTTCACCAGATTTTTGAACTCCAAGCTGAGCATAATTTTGATTCAAAGATTTAAGTTCTAAGGCATCACCCTGCACTTTATCTTGATGTGATCCTGATTCTGAAAACTGGATCCATGCCGAATTTCTAACTCCTTCGCCTTCTAAAACTAATTTAGCATTTGCAATGGGGTTTTTAATTTTTCCATAAAATATCCCCCCCGAAGATTTAGACTGCTCATTGAAAGTAATTTCCTGAGAACCTACTGTTGAAGCATTCTGCACAAAAAAGCCCTGAAATGGCTTGATTAATCCATCCGTTAAATCACCGGTTGTGCCATTCCAGCTCTTCCAACTTCCGGATGTATTTGGGTCGGTTCCTGCATCTCCGCTTCCATCATTGTTATCCCACACGTAAGCAACATTGGTAAGCTGATTTTTAGTGGTTTCATCAAAGTCGATTGTTGATGCAAACGGATTGCCAACTAAGGTCCAGCCATCCGCATTTGAATTCAGTGTAGGGGACACATTTGTTGCATTTTCTACACCAGAAACTGATAAAGTTTTAGGATATGCATCAACTGAGCCATCATAATTATCATCAGAATAGACAAAAGCCAAAATGCCGTTACCTGCTGTAACATTCGTATTCTCTAAATCCGTTATCCCATTCCAGTTTTCTTCTGACATGCCAGAGGAAGCTTTATTCCAACTAAAAGTATTTGGAGACCCATTGGTTACATCGGCACCAGTAGCACCTTGAGTCCATAAAGGCTCCATCAGATCACTTATAGAAGTTTCCGTGGGAGCTGATATCAGTCGATACCCTTCACTTCCATATAATTTTACCGAAGCTTCTGAAGAACTAATTTTCAGATTATTGTAGTAAATAGTTTGCTCTGAAGCACTCCCTGCTTGAAAAGTATAAAGCTGAAAGCTACTTACTTGCCCTGAATAGGTTCCTGAGTCAGTATCTGAGACTCCACCACTTCTGATGATGGTCCAGTTTCCCCCTGACTCGCTGGTTTGTTCGAGTTTGATAGTAAAGATGGTATCATCTGAATAAGTATTTCCAATGCTTCCGTTACCTGTGTCAGCATCTTTTACCACATAATCGTCACCAGACCCCTGGTTGCCTACCTCAAATACAAAAATGGAAGAAGCATCATCCGTGCCCCTTATCCTTATACCTTTATAACCTGCTCGCCAATTTACATCTATGTCTATCGAAAAAGTTTGACCCACCTTCAGATCATCTGCCAAATATCTGAAAACGTCAATATAATTTCCGGTATCATTAACATCACTAAGCCAGAATGAATCTCCATTTACATCTATGGTTGTTGCTCCACCATTATTAGCAGAAGAACCAATACCTGTATTTCCAGAAGCATTTCCACCAAAGACCCAGCCCCCAAAACCATAACCTTTTTCATCTGTATCTGACCAAGAATTATTGTAGCTCGATGCATTATCACTACCTATAGAAAACTGAGCATTTATATTTTGCCCCCCAAATATCAGCAATATCAGAGTTGCTAATCCAACTATACCTTTATTTTTCATTTTATCCCATTCTAATTAACATTCCAGCTGTAAGCACTTCAAATGATGCAAGCGCTTCCAAGCCAATTTGTTAATAAGAGAAGGTCAAAAGAGCAGAGTACTCAAATTTTTCAACTTAATTCCATATAAAAATTTTCAACCTTAACGAACTACGTGGAAATCTGCTTGATTAGTGAGATCAAAAACATCATATCTGCAGAGGACTTAACTATCACCCGCAAGCTTTTAATCGCTCTTGACAGGTTATTTTTCACGCTCTGATAATTGATATCCATGACTTCCGCAATCTCTGCATTCGATAATCCATGGTAATATCTGAGATAGATGGTCTCTTTTTGTTTGGCATTAAGCCGGTTTAGGACCCGGAGTATTTCTTTTTTCTTGCTTTCATCTTCCCCTTCTTCAATTTCAAGCTGATTTAAGGTGAAGTCTTTCTCAAATAGATTTTCAACAAAGGTTAAGTTTCTTTTATATCGGTTTCTCTCTTTTTCTAAGCTCCTTAACACAATCCGCCGAACTGAAACCAAAAGATATGCATTCACCGAAGTGGCTTTATTTATACGATCTTTCGTTCTCCATAACTCCAGAAACAACTCCTGAATCGAATCTTTGACAAGGTCTTCATCCGGAACAATTTTATATGCATAAGCAAATAATTCATCATAGAATCTTCGAAAAAGAAGATCTAATGCCTTTCTTTCACCATTTCTCAGGCGTTCCCATAAATTGTCTACATCTTTACCTGATGGGTCTTTTGAGTTACTCAGTGTCACTGTTTAAGAATTGATTCCGGAGCTCACCTGTCAAGGTATATAATAAAAAGAAAATTAAATCCGTGAATTTGCAATAGCTTTTTAAAATGCCATCCCCCCAATATTCCCCACTAACTACATGAATTGTTTTAACAAAGAATAGTTGAAATGACCATTTGGAATTTTTCCTTTTGAAGAAACGGCGAATCAATCTTAACTGAAACTGCCTGACAACCTTACCTGATTTCCGGCTTTCACTCCGCTTGTGGAACCGGCTCTTTTCCTTCACTCATATGCTGCATCAGATAATCATGGGCGCTGAGTTTGGAGCTTCCTTTTTCTTTTTGAGCACGCTCATAAGTCCCATCCGGCTGCAACAGCCAGCGTTGCTTATTGTCGTTGAAGTAGATGTTAAGCACAAACTGCAGATATTTTTTCAGCTTTTCGTTTTCGATTGGAGTGATGGCTTCCACGCGCGCATCCAGGTTGCGGTGCATCCAATCGGCTGAGCCGATGAAGTATTTATGCTCGCCTTTGTGATTGAAATAATAAACGCGGGAATGTTCCAGGTAGCGCCCGATGATGGAATGAACCCGGATGTTTTCACTCATTCCTTCTACGCCCGGAATCAGACGACATACTCCTCGAACGATCAAATCAATTTTAACACCAACTTTAGACGCCTCATATAATTTTTGGATGGTCAGGGGATCTTCCAGACTGTTCATTTTAGCAATGATGCGGGCCGGGCGATCATTCTTGGCTTCATTGATCTCAAATTCAATAAGCTCATTCATTTGTCTCCGCAGATGTTTGGGAGCTACCAATAACTTCTCAAACGTTTGATCGGGGGCATAGCCGGTAAGCAAATTGAAAATATCTGTTACATCTGAAGTGATGCCTTCATCGCAGGTGAACAGCGCAAGATCTTCATAAAGCTGTGCCGTATCCGGATGATAATTACCGGTTCCGATATGGCAATACGTTCGTAATCCATCTTCTTCCTCACGGACCACCATCGTCATTTTGGTGTGAATTTTGAGTCCCGGAATTCCATAAGCCACATGCACGCCATAATTTTCCAGCTTCTGCGCCCAGTTGATATTACGCTCCTCATCAAATCGTGCTTTGATCTCCACCAACACCGCAACCTGTTTTCCTTCCTCAGCAGCCTGCATCAGTGAATGCATAAGCGGCGAATCTTTAGACGTTCGGTACAAAGTCTGTTTGATAGCGAGCACTTTAGGATCCTGAGCCGCTTCTTCCACAAAACGCTGTGTAGAAAGTTCAAAGCTGTGATACGGATGATGTACCATAAAATCGCCCCGACGGATCACCTCAAAAAAACTGGGAATCTCATCTTCGGGGTTGTGTCTTAATGCCGGATGAAGCACCGGATTCCATGGCCGTTCTTTCAACCGGTTAAATCCCGCAAGCCTTGCGATCTCCATCACATCTACCAACCCTATAGTCCCCTGCATTTCATAGACATCGTGCCAATCGATATTCAAGTGGCTGATGATGTATTTTTTCAGATGCCTGGGCATTTTTGCATCGATCTCCAACCGTACGATCTCTGCAAACTTTCGCTCTCTAAGCTCATCTTCGATGGTTTCCAAAAGATCTTCAGCCTCTTCTTCATGCCGGTCTACTGAAGCATTTCGGGTGACCCGGAACATGTGCGCCGACAACACTTTCATCCCCGGAAAAAAGACACTCATTTTCTCACGGATGATATCTTCGATCGGAACCAATGTAACCTGATTGCCCTTCCGGTGAACCTGAACGAAGCGATCACGGTTAGCGGGAATTTTGAGTCGTGCAAACAGCTTCTCCCTGGTTCTTGGATTTTGAAGCTCGATCGCAAAAGATAAACTCTTATTGGAAATGAATGGAAACGGGTGCGATTCATCCACTGCCAGCGGAGTAATAATTGGATATACTTGCTTTTGAAAGTACCGGTCACAAACCCCTTGCTGATATTCATCAAGATCCTTGTAGGATTTTATATGGATTCCTTTTTTAGCAAGCTTAGGAAGTAAGTCATCAAAAAAGCAACTCCGGTACGACTCGATCATTTGCTGCACTTCCTTGCGTACGGCAGAAAGCTGATCGGAGGGCGTCATCCCATCCACCGAAAGTTCCTTTACCCCTGAAAGAGCCTGCCGTTTTAGTCCGCCAACTCTCTTTTGAAAAAATTCATCTAAATTGGAACAAACGATCGCCAAAAACTTGATGCGCTCCAGCAGTTTGTTGCTCTCACTTTGGGCTTCCGCAAGTACACGTTCATTGAATTTCAGCCAGCTCAGCTCATAATTGAAGAAATATTCTTCCCCGAAGATTTTCAAATCACTGAAGCGCAGATCTTTATGCAAACCCTTTCGTTTCAGGATCTCATTCTTTTTGGGATTGATCATATTCTTGCTAATCTTCGCATCCTCAATGGAAGGATCGAAGGTCATTTCATCTGGCGAAAGAGACGATTTCTTCATAGAAAAGCTTACGATTTAGGTACGCATTTAGCCTTTAAACTAACTATAATTCTGTTAACTTAGCGTTAACAAACCTTATTATATCCCAACGTGAATAATCCGCTTTTAAATCCCGAAGAGAAAGAAGATGCGTTCGAGCAAACAGTACGCCCCGGCTCGCTTCAGGAGTTTATTGGACAGCAAAAAGCCATCGACAATCTCTCCGTTTTCATCAAAGCGGCTAAGCAGCGGGGTGAAGCACTCGATCACGTGATCCTTTCCGGTCCTCCCGGATTGGGAAAAACCACGCTTTCTTACATTATTGCGAATGAAATGGGCGTGAAAATTCGCCCCACTACCGGACCGGTTCTCGAAAAGCCCGGCGATTTAGCGGGAATGCTCACCAACCTGGAAGAAGGCGATGTGCTTTTTATTGATGAGATCCATCGGCTCAACCCGGTGATTGAAGAATATTTGTATTCAGCCATGGAAGATTATAAGCTGGATATCGTGATCGACTCAGGGCCCAATGCGAGGAGTATTCAGATCGAGTTGAATCACTTTACACTGGTCGGAGCCACCACCCGAAAGGGCTTGTTGACGGCTCCGCTGAGAGCTCGTTTTGGCATCGACATGCGGCTGGATTATTATGATGTAGAACTGCTGCAACGCATCGCCCTTCGAACTGCAGATATTATGGGGATGGGAATCACCGATGCCGGCGCTCATGAGATTGCGAGAAGAAGTCGTGGCACGCCAAGAATCGTGAACAAACTCCTCCGCCGCACCCGCGATTTTGCCCAGGTCGAAAATATGGACACCATCGACGATCAGATCGCCGACAAAGCCCTGAATGCTTTAGACGTAGATCAAAATGGCCTCGATGAAATGGATATTCGCATCCTGAAAGCCATCATCGAAAATTACAGTGGCGGTCCGGTTGGGTTGAGCACATTAGGCGTTGCCGTGGGCGAAGACAAAGGAACCATCGAGGAAGTGTATGAGCCGTTCCTGATCAAAGAGGGCTTTATGCAGCGCACGCCCAAAGGACGAATTTGCACGAAAAAAGCCTACCAGTATCTGGGAATTGATTCAGGAAAAATGGAACGGGATTTATTTAGTTAAAAAGTCTCGTAAAAAGAACCTTCGAGCGTGCGTAGCTCCTCGCAGCGTTCGGCTTACAAGGCAAGAACCCATAACGCTCGAAACCCGAATTTTCGGGAGTACGCTATGGGGTTATTCCATTTCAACCAGTCCTCTCGTTGAGTAGTTCTGATGCTCAACACCAACCCGAGTCTACGCCTCAAACTGTTACCAAATCGAATAAATATCCCGTACAATCTTTCACTCTTTTTCTCCTCAATTCTTATTAAATTTATCGCCATAGCGAGATGGAATGCATCTCGCTTTTATTTTTCCTAACCGAAAGTACCTTATACATATCAAGATATTATTTACATGAAAAATCTCTTTACCTCTGAATCTGTTTCCGAAGGACATCCGGATAAAGTTGCCGATCAAATTTCAGATGCTATTTTAGACTCCCTCCTCAAAGAAGATCCCAATTCCCGCGTTGCGGTAGAAACTATGGTGACCACGGGTTTGGCTATTGTTTCCGGAGAAGTAACCACCGACGGTTACATCGAAGTGCAGGATATTGTCCGCGAAACCATCAAAGATATTGGCTATACCAAAGCCTCGTATCGGTTCGATTCAGAAAGTTGCGGGGTGCTTTCCACCATTCACAGCCAAAGCGAGGATATAGCCCAAGGGGTTGATCGTGACGGCGCCGGTGATCAGGGAATGATGTTTGGCTATGCCACCAAAGAGACACCGGAATTCATGCCGATGCCACTTCAGTATTCTCATAATTTACTGAGAGAACTTGCCCGCATCCGAAAGCAAACCAACTTAATGCCATATTTAGGCCCGGACAGTAAAAGTCAGGTGACCATAGAATATGACGAAAATAAGCAGCCAAAAAGAATTCATACCATTGTGCTTTCAACCCAGCATGATGCCGATGTCGATCAGCCCCAAATTGAATCAGATCTTAAAAAGATTCTGTTTCCACAAATTATCCCCGCAGAATTACTCGATGAGGAAACGATCTACCATGTGAATCCAACAGGAAAATTTGTTATCGGTGGTCCCCATAGTGATACCGGGCTTACGGGGCGGAAGATCATCGTAGATACATATGGAGGCTTCGGAGCCCATGGAGGCGGTGCTTTTTCCGGGAAAGATCCTTCCAAAGTAGATAGAAGTGCGGCGTATGCCTCTCGCCATATTGCTAAAAATATTGTAGCGGCAGATCTGGCTGATGAGTGCCTGGTACAGCTTGCCTATGCCATTGGAGTTGCCGAACCGGTTTCCATCAACGTGAATACCTATGGAACCGGAAAAATGAATGATACAGAATTGGCAGATAAGGTCGCCAAAACTTTTGATTGCACGCCAAAAGGAATTATTGAAAGGTTTAATCTTAAGACTCCGATCTACAAGAAAACTGCTGCTTACGGCCATTTTGGCCGCGAGGAATTCCCCTGGGAGAAGCTGGATTATGTGAATAAACTGAGCTAAAGAATATTGAATATTGAACAAGGGAATATTCAATAATGAATGGTAATTCTTAATCAAGATAAAGATGCACATTGATCATATCGGAATTGCGGTAAAGGATGCTAAGGAAGCCACAGAAACCTATTCGAAAATCCTGAATGCAAAGCCTTCCAAAACAGAAGTGGTTGAAAGTGAAAAGGTGGAAACGGTGTTCTTTCAAACCGGGGAATCCAAAGTGGAGTTACTGGCGCCGACCGCTCCCGATTCGGTGATCGCAAAATATGTAGAGAAAAAGGGCGAAGGACTCCATCACGTAGCTTTTGAAGTGGATGATATTCACGCGGAGTTAGAGCGTCTTCGAAATGAAGGATTTACTGTATTAAATGATGAACCCAAAGAGGGAGCCGATAACAAACTGGTCGCTTTTGTTCACCCCAAAGACAACCATGGAGTGCTGGTAGAATTGTGCCAGACTAAAAAGTAATTTTCGGTTTTCTGCTCTGCAAACTGTCCTTTATCAATAAATTAGCTCACATTGAAGAAACATTTTCTGTCGTTCGTTTCAAATTTTAAAGATGAGAATTCCTATCTAAAAGAGTGGCTGGATTATCATATAAAAGTTGGGGTCGACCATTTTTACTTGTTCAATCAAGATGGATCTGAGGAGTCCTGGCGTATTCTGGAACCTTATCAGAAGGAAGGAATCGTTACGGTGCATGACTGGACTAAAATAGACTCAAAATATGAGGGCCCTACGTTCTTTTTTCAGAAAAATAAAAATCACATGGGCTACACGCATGCCGCAACTCATTACCGACAGGAAACAGAATGGCTGCTGAAAATTGACCTCGATGAATTTTTGTTCATGGCTGATGAGCAAGAGAGCATCAAAAGCTGGCTGAAACAGCTTGACAAAGATTCCATTCGGGCAATTCGCGTACCAAGAATTGATTTTGGAAGTAATGGCCATCAGAAAGAACCGGAAGGTGGTGTTCTGGAAAATTACACCCGAAGGGAAGAAAATCCCTCTAACTATAAAGATATGGCCAATTCCGATTTTCTGAATGATAATAATCGGTGTTTTTCTTCTCATAAATGGGCATATCGATGGTTTTCGGGAGGGAAGATCTATGAACCTGATCCAAAAAATAGCCTTCGAATCAATCACTACTACACCAAATCAAAAGAAGAATATTTTGACCGGCAAAATATCAGTCGCGGCCGCAAAGTAAGTGAGGAAGACTTCAGAGCTATAGAGGAGCGGACTAATAAAGTGGAAGATCGCTCTATATTAAAATATTTACCACTTAATTCGGAAAAATAGGTTGGGGTAAATTGATAAGCTTAAACTTTTTCTCCAAAAACTACATAAAAGCGAATTTTTAGTGGATCTGCCCCAACTAATTTCATTATAAAAGCAATAAAGTATCGGTGCAATGGGTACATTAATTTTGCTTTACTTTTTGCTGTCTTCCGTATAAATGAAAGCATTTTTAACCAGCTATATTCCTTAGCATTTAAGATATATCCGGCAGTAATGCTGTGTGCATTTTTCGAAAATTCTTGAGTAGCCAACACATTGTTAAATCTAATACATGCATCAAAACGCTGATCAAGCATATCTTCATTTCGCTCTTTTATGAGTGAAGAATCATGGTCAAGAACAACATACACTATGCTACGACTAACATTGATATGCTTGGCATGAATTAAAACCTGGAGATTGAACAATACATCATTCGAATAGTGTATTTCTTCAAACTCAATGTTATGATCAACAATTAAGCTTTTGGAAATCAGCTTTGCCCAGGGAGCATCTATTTTAGTGAGGATTTTTTTGGTACTAACGGGTTCATTTTCTTGAATATTAGCCGCTTCTTCAATCAAAAAATTCAAGAAATTTGTTCTGCCAGATTTTTGACCCTTTGCTGTTATTGAACGTGTTTTAAAAACTACGAAATCGTATTTATTCCTTGTTACCGCATCAAATTCTGTAAAGGCTTCCTGGCTGAAAAAGTCGTCACTATCTGCAAAAATCAGGTATTTCCCGGAGGCATGAAAAATCCCTTGATTTCGACCCCAGCCGGCTCCTTTCGGGTCTTTGTCATGGTTATAGAGAATGGTTAATTGCGGCGTTTCAGCCTCTAAAATGAGAAGCTTTTCTTTTGTGGAGCCGTCACTTGCATCATCAATAACAAGAATTTCAATATCTTTTCTCTTAGGAATCGTAGAGAGAAGTTGGACCAATAGTGCAAACCGGTTTCGATGAGGAATAATTATACTATATTTATGGTTATGGGAGCCCAACTCTACTTAATATGATATCTTAAAACCAATTGTGGATGTAGATTTATTCGAACATCATCGGGTACAAATAAATAATTATCTCTTATACCAATTCCCAATCCGGCCTGATATTCCAGCAGGCCGATCTGATTTTTGACATTCAGACCCAAATAATGTTCGATATCCTGATAGTTTCCAATGTCATCATATAATCTTAAATAAAAAACATCGTCGTTGAAGCGGGTTCGGTAGTATTCAAAAAGTACCGACATCTTATTATGATGATAGCTGATATTCACCGAATGATTGCTGGAACCGGGCCCAATGTAGGCCCCCATCACTTGCCCATTATTGGCATATCCCTGGCGTACCTGTCCATGGGTATATAAAGATCCGGAGGGGCGTAGCCTCGCGGTTTCCCAGGTTGCCAGATTAGCATTTTCAAATATAAACTGAATTTTACTTTCACTATTCAGGCTAAAATTCTTTACGAATCCCCAAACAAACCCTGCATTTTGTTCGGGCTGAGTGATAAAATCCGGGACATCACTGAAAAAATCACCGCGAATCCATTCCAGGTATATTCTGATATCTTCACTTTTTGAGTGCCAATCTACTCCAAATGAAAATACCTGGTCGGCTCGTTCATTTACATTGCCCTGTTCATCCAGCTGGTCGTCTCTGAAAAAATCAGTGGCAAGTTTTATGTAGTCAAGGTTGCTTTCCCGATCTTTAGTTTGAAGACGCAGACTTCGCTGCAGGCTAATCGAAAATCCGGGGAAAAAGCTGGGTTCATACCCAAACACAAACCCATTATGGATCTGTGTGTCATCGGAACTATCATTATTGAAGTAATCTGATTCTTTTGTAACACCAAATACCCATTGCATTTCCAGATTCCCAATTCGGGTATTCCATGGCAGATCGTTACCAATTCTTACATTCGGAAAACCATTCGCGTTGTTGCTCATCATAGGCTGATTAAAGATCGCCGGCCCCCAAATCTGATTCTGAGTGTTAAGGCTAACGCGTACATTCCGGTAGGCATACGCGAGTTCAGACTGCCCAAAATAGGCCTCAAAAAGGCTTTCATTACCATAACGCTTTACATAGTCGATGCCGTTGGTAAACCGATCCTGATAGGTAGGGTTGGACCCGTAACTTTCCCTCAGGTCAAATTCCGTATTTTGCGCAAATACCAGTTGTGGGGCGATGGTAAATTCGAAATTCCCAAAGCGCCCCTGGACACCTGCAACCAACGATTGATTGATCCCTTTCCCCTGCCAAAGATAGCCGTCATTGAAACCCGAGGCATAGCCGGTATTAAGGGTTGTATGTGAATAAAGAGGCAATACTTGAACATAATTACCGGCGGATTTGGGCTTATAGCTTACAACTGATTTGAAAGCAATAGAACTGCTGTCGTGATCAGTCAAAGCCGTTCGTTCAATTACATCATAGTGATTTAACAAAACCTCCTGTGCCCTAACAATCTCACTTAGAGTCATTAAAGCGACTATCATAAAAAAATACTTCAAACTGTTGTTCATAAACTATCATTTTTGATCACATCTTTCACCAAATGTGATATATCATATTCCTTTCCATGCAAGGTATAATTTTCCAATATGTTTCCCTCAGCCCATTCATTATACGCTTTCACAAGAATAAAAGGCAGTTCCTTGATATTGAAGACCTCTTTTAATACTTCCATTTGAGATCGAACCTGATCTTCAATTGAGCCCGAAACAACGTTTCCTGAATTCTCATATCTATACGTTGTATCCCATCCGCTTAAAATAGTTGGGCAAAAATTCGGGTATTGCATATTCTCGTTAAGGTGCAGCCTGAACCACTCTGTGTATTCTTCAATTGAAGTTACTACCGGCTTTTTCCAAGGATTAACCGAAGACCATTTCTTTCTCCTTTTAAAAACATTTTTCTGATTGAACACATCTTCCGGCGGAAAACCTATTCTGAAATGCTTTAAATCGGATAGTATTTCGCTATTTAAAAAAAGCGTAGGGAATACCCAATGAATTTCACTCCCCGTTCTTTGGGTAAAAGCATCGTTTAGAGCTAGAATATATTCTTCAGCTTTTTTATGGTGTGGTGCATTTACCTGAAATAATGGATTTGAATCTATTTTCAAATATCTCTCATCTTCAAAAAAGGGGAGTAAGTCATCAATATGACTTTCTATATGTTCTAAATTATAGCGCTGTTTGAAGATAATATCGTTCTTTTTACCCACCCACGAACCGGTCCAGTCGCTATTAGCCCATGCAAAAAAGAAGTTTTGAGGTATGGACGGATTTTTTAAGTGTATCTCAGGTACTTTTTCTAATGCCCGTTTTCCTTTCTTAAACCAATAGTACCAATACACAATCCCATCAAGGCCGATCTCCCTCGTATTATGTAGAATCCTTTTCGCTTCCTTTGGCTCCGACAGATCATAAAAATCACCGTTTTGAGGAAGCATTGGATTCTTGTGGCCTTCAAAACGGGGTTTTGAGTTCCGAACATTCGTCCACTCGGTAAAACCTTTTCCCCAATACTTATCATTTTCAGGGATAGAGTAGAACTGAGGTAAAAAATAGGCATAAACAGGGATCATAAAACCGCTCAGCTTTTACTATTCATGATTTCGCCATCCTGCATGCGGATGATCTTATCGGCTAATTGTTCGTAGGTGTAATCGTGGGCAATGTTGATGACCACTTTTCCTTTTTCTTTTAGATGAGGAAGTACTTTCGTGTAAAATATTTCTTTGGAATGCACATCCTGATAGGCCACCCATTCATCAAAGATATACACTTCTTTATCCTCCATCAGCATGTGCACCAACTGGAGTCTTTTCTTTTGCCCTTCAGACAGATCAATAGTTGTAAAAACACCATTCCGGATACTCACTTTATGATCCATCTCCACCATTTTTAAGTAAAAATCCGCTTTTTGAAGCTGCTCCTTGCTCAAATGCGACAAATCATCAAACAGATACGAATCGGTTAAAACCACAGCAAACCGATCCCGGTAATCATCAAGATCAGCATCTTCAAGCAATGTATCTCTGTAGTAGATTTCTCCGGTGTTGGGTCGATACAATCCACATATAAGCTTAATCAGCGTGCTTTTTCCGGAACCATTTCCTCCTTCAATAAATAGCCGGGCTCCTTTTGTCAGCTTAAGGTTGATATTTTTGAGCCGGAATGAATCCTTGCTGTTTTGATATCTGAAATCCACGTTCCTCAACTCAATAAGCGGCCGGTCATGATCTTCCGCCTCCGGTGTGACTTTTATCGCCTCCTGCCCTGTTCCACTTATCGATTTCTGGGTGGTGCTTGTTTTTTCAGAAATTTTATTAAGCTGAATACCAAGTTTCTCGATCTGTATCAGCGAAGCCTCTATCCTTTTGATGGTTCCTAAAAAACCGGATACAGTAGATAGCGGGCCCAACATAAATAGTATCAATGTTAAATAGGTGTTGAAAAAAGAGACGGTAACGATCTCAAACATATATACCAACAAAATGATAACTCCCAGAAATGCCATCAACACTACATCATTCAAACGATTGTTGAATGAGTTAAATACCATTTCCCGAAAATACCACTTCATCTGAATCTCGGAATTCTCTTTCAATTTATGCTCTACATATCGCTCTTTGAACTTCTTATGGAGCATTAAGTTGGCGATCCCATACACCAACCCTTCGATTAATTTATAGATCACATTTGAGTGCTCACGATTCAATTTCGCATATTTACCTACCAATCTGATATTGATAAAATTGACTATATATACGATCCCAAAAGCCCCTAAGGTCAAAGCCCCCATCTTGGGAGAAAGCCAAAACAAGTACACCAAAATACCGAGAACGGTGGCGATCCCGGTGGTAACGCTTGGCAGCCGGTTTATGAGGTTTGCAATATGATTCAGGTCATCGGTTAGCACCGGCAGGATATTCGACTTCATACCTTCCACTCGCTCGAAGGGAGCTGAAAGCACCTTCTTTGAAAGCACTACCCGTAGGCGGTGAATCATCTCCCGGTTGATCTGAGCTATGCTAACAGAAGATGCCAACGATGCCACCAAATACGCAGCGATCATCGAAAAGAAATAGATCGCAAATTGCGTGGTATCAAAGGTGTCTGCATTCGTTAATGAAGCATGGATCTCTTTTATGATAAGAGTGGAAAAAAGCCCGGTTAACACCGAAGAAAAAATCGTTACGAACAGTAAAAAGTAGGATCCTTTTAGCAAGCGTAGTAATGCGCGCATTAACTTACCAAGATTTTTTTCCTAACGGGTTTAATTTGTGCAGCTTGAAGCATTTAGAGTGGTTTAAACAGCTCAATTAGTGGTTTTATCAGAACTTCAATCTAAGAAACAATTCTTGTAGAAAACAAATGCAACTGCTCTCGATGTAGCTCCTTAAAAAGGTGGTTTTCCAGTTCCTATTTCTCAAATGATGAAGGTACAGGATACTTTTTCTCTAAAAATTCCTTTACTAATGTAACCACTTTGGGGTTGGGATTATCTCTGAGATCATCATTTAAACAATAGAAATCGGGGCTGTCTTTTTTCATTTGTTCAAAAAAGGACTGCTGTCTTTTAACATTATTCGTCAACTTATGAAATCTGAAGACTTTATTTAGCTCTGTGATCCAAACCGGGTCTGATTCCTTCCGATGGTTTTTGAGCATGTGATAACGGTACAACTTATAGGGACACAAATTACGATCATCACGAAATTTGCTCTGCCGGGTACGCTCTGTTTTGTCAGGAAATAATGAATAAGCTTCTTCCCAATACCTTTTATTGATCAAGATCGGCTGGTGTTCAATAATTCCCATTCCAATTAGGTCCCGATAACCATCATAAATTCTCCAGCCGAGGTTTTCACCAAAAAGCGTATTAAAAATGCGATACTTATTATCCTTATAAAATGATTTCAGCGTAACAGGCGCACCAAACAGAAAATCATCATTCATATACAGAAAATTTTCCCTCAATCCGGGAATATGATGCATAAAACTTTCAATCACATTAGAGTTAAACGTTGGGAGGTATTTCTCAGGAATAACCTGATCGTGATGCACCAGCTCTATGCGATCACTGTTTGTATGGAGCCAGTCGGGCACCTGTGGTCTTGCCGTTAAAATGTATATCTTGTTAAAAGAGTTGAAGTAGGTTTCCAGCGACCGGAGGCTGTATCGCATCATTTCAAAAGAATCCCGGAAACGCTCGGGGTTGGTATCTTTTTTTATATTTGCGTGCTCATTGCGGACTTTTGCATAATCCGGGTCAGCCCCGTTAACCCATGTGTAAACTACATCAAAATTCATTCAGCGATATTAAGGAGGACTTTTGCTAAACCCTGTTAGTTACCAATTCCGGCGAATTTTTGAATATACTCAAAGAATCGTTCATACGAGAATGAATAATGTAGACTTACGCCGCAAGGTGCTGTGGGAATTATTCCAAAGCTCGAATCATTTTTTAAAATCCCTGGATGTAGATTATTGGGTCAACTTTGGTACGCTGCTCGGTTTTTACAGAGAAAATGACATTATCGGCCATGATATAGACATCGACTTTGGCTGCCATGAAAAATACTATCCAAAAATTCTTGCCAGCAAAAACAAACTGCCTCGTGAACTCACTCTTTGTGATACCTCCAGTCGCCATAATGGGCCCAAGCTTTATATGAGCTATAAAGGCTTTGATGCTGATATTTATTTTTATAAAGAGGATGGCCAAAAGCTCTACAGTTACGAAAAGACAAAATGGGAAAACTACAATGCTCCTATCCCCATGGAAATGGTCTTCCCCACTCAAGATCTTGTGGCCAGGGATATTGAAACCCGCGCTCCCAACGATATTGAAGCGTACTTAAAAACCATTTACGGTTGCCTGGACAAAGATGCTGTTCGAAACCCTGAGACTGGATATTGGGAACGGGCTGAATCTTAATAGCGCTGTATTTCTGCCGGTTTACAAGTTGGGAAGCACCTGGGATAGTGCATACTCCATATGCTTTTCATTGTCGATCTCGCACCAATTCAGATTTGGAAAATGAGCCACATCAATCGGTTCCTCATCCAGAGAGTACTGTGCAAGCATGATCTCATAATCTTCACTGTGATCAATATTCACCCGATTACAATAATCCGAGAAACGGGAAAGAAATCCTTCTGAAAGTGCCCAAATCCCGGTCATAACTCCTTCCGGTTGACTTTCACTGTCAACTTCTTTTGTAAGATTTATCAACCTTCCGGCTTTTGAGGAAAAATAAACATTATCGTCAAGGCTCAGTGGAGCTGAAGTCACAATTTTGTTATCGGATCCGGCCTTTTTGCGAAGCTGTTCATAAATGCCCGGATCATATAAAATATCCGCTTCCAACAGGTAAAAAGCTTCCTTCACCTGTTCCTCAAACATCAAAAAAGTGTAGATACTTGCGCGGGAATCATAATGGGGGTTTTCTATCAGTGTGACTTCTTCATATTTCTGCTCAAGATATTCGAAACTCTCCATCAGGTGTCCGCATCCTATTAAAATACGCCCCACTCCGGATGCCCTCAATGCAAGAATAGAATATTCAATAATCGGCCGACCCTTAAGTGGCGTTAACGGTTTAGGAAATTCGTCTCCGGTTACACTACGCAGCCGGGTTCCTTTTCCTGCAGCAAGAATAATAGCTGTTGTTGGTTGCATATCAGTTAGCGTAGATCTTCTCAATTTTTTCAGTAAGCAGTTTCCAGTCGTGTTCACCTGCAATTTTTAAACCTTTTTCGATCAAGGCTTCCATTTCTTCAGGCGATTGTATGTGCTTTTTAAGCAACTCAAACAATGCATCTGTATCTCCGGGGGGTGGAAAATTATCTACCCCGTATTTTCGGCCAATATTCAAGTAGCCATCATTACCATAGCCTGCTACTTTAACCCCAAGAGCCATCCCTTCCAACAAAACGATACCAAAGCTTTCACCATATAATGACGGCGCCACCAGGAGATCGGAATCCAAAAGCATTTGATTTTTTTCATCATCGCTTGTTTGCTCAAAAAAAGAAATACCTTCCAGCCTGTTTTCTTCAACAAAAGTTTTAGCCTTTGGCAACAATGGGCCGTTACCCAGCATTTTCAATGTCACGTCTTGACCCAAGTCCCCCTCCTTCAAACGACGATAAACTTCCAGCAGGTCAAAAACGCCTTTTCGGCTTTCAAACCTTCCGATAAAAATTAACCTAAATTCATTCTTTTCTGGTGGAGTTGGGGATAATCCATCACCGGCATCAGCATCAATGCCATTGGGCAATATTCGAAAATTGCCCGGAGGATTTTGGAAATTGACTCCCATCGCATTGGCCTGGGTTTTCGAAACAGAAATAATTTCATCCACTTTGGGGAGATAATATTTAGCGGCCAGCCTCATCAAATTCCCCCCAACATATTTTCCAATGCCAAAATCGGGAGGGGTATCATGAAAAGTACCAACTTTCTTTACGCCCTTGGGCAACAATCCCAATAATTGGGTTTGCATCAGCGGGTTCCAAATGGTGTGAAAGTGCACTACATCAGGGTTGAAGTTTTTTATGATATCGAGCGTGCGTTCTTTTTCAGTGGAATTCAAAACAGATATATCCACGGATGTGCCCCAAATACCCACTCTTTTTGCTTTCGTCAAATACTTAACTTCGCAATCAAACTTTCTTTCAAGGGATGATTTGGTTAAGCTTGGAGCAAAAACCATCACATTGTGATTTTTCCGGGTCAGCTCGTTACTTAATTGCGTAACATGAGACTGAACTCCACCTGGAATAGATAAATCGTAAGGGCACACCTGAATGATGTTCATATATAAAGCGCGTCAACAATATGTTTGAAAATCACGCTACCACCGATACTTGTGTTTTCTCTGATAGCGATCATTTTTTTGAGCAGTTAACCGCCGACGTTCAAACAGCAAAACGATCTGTTTGCATACAATGCATGAGTTTTGAAGCCGACCGGGTTGGTACCAAACTTATTGAATTGCTTGGCAGTAAGCCAACCCTTGAACGCACTTTATTGATCGATCAATATTCTAAATATGTCGTAAACGATACATTTTTAAATGCCCCCCAAGGCTGGATGAATCAAAATAATGCCCGCACCGAGCGCAAAGCTTTAGACGGACTTATAATAAGAGCAAGAGAAATGGGTATTCGCATTAAGTTCACAAATCCCATGGGTTTTATGATGTACCGGTATCCCGCCCGAAATCACAAAAAAATGGTGCTGATAGATGACAGAATATCTTACCTGGGCGGCATGAATTTTACAGAGCACAATTTTCATTGGACCGATATAATGATCCGTCATGAAGAACCCGATATAGCAAACGCGCTTAAACATTCTTTTGATTCGGACCTTAAGGAAGCAAAAGCTCCGCCTGTAACGCCCATCAATAACCACAGTACGCTTTATACTTTAAGTGGACTGAGCACAAAGCATACGTTCCAAAAAATATTGGAGCGCATCAAATTAAGTGATAAAGTTGTCGCTATATCGCCCTATATTTCATACCCTATGTTGGATGCAATTGCAGCGGTCAGTGACAATTCCGTAATCGTACCGGCAAACAACAATAAGCCGTTTATTCGTTTTATCCACGGATTACAGCGTTATTCAAATGTCAATTTTAAATACATACCGGGTAAAATGCTTCACGCTAAATTGCTCATTCTGGATGACGAAGTAGCCGTATATGGTTCTTCCAATTTTGATACCATCAGCTATTTTTTTGAAAAAGAGGTAATTTTAGTGAATAAAGATCCAATTCTTACTACGAAGCTAAAAACTTTTATCTCAAAGTTAATCAACCAACAACCATAGATGTCAGCAGCGGGTTTTTTCAGCGAGTACGAAAAGTCAATAAAGAATAGAATTGTTGAGGAAGGCTATGACCTGGTATTTAGCCGACCCTGTGGGTACGTTCTTGCCAAGTTTTTTCACACACTAAATTTTACCCCAACCAATATTTCTGTTTTGGGCATGCTGATTGGGGTAACCGGCGGCATCATGCTTTACTGGCAAGATGTGTTTTTGTACACCGCCACCGGAGCCATTTTGGTTACTTTTGCCGGGCTGATGGACAGTGCCGACGGACAGGCTGCGCGGCTGTACAATCAGCATTCGGAAATGGGGCGTTATCTGGACTTTTTTAATGATATGCTCGTTTTCATTAGTTGCTACGCAGCCGGCATGCATTATTTTGCTGATCAATACACCCTGGCCGGAGTTTGGGCTATTGGGTTAGCCTCCGGGTTTGTGCATAGCGTAAAATCTAACATTTATGAATACTACAAAGGCGAATTTCTGCATTTCTCACTTTCCGATTCCAAACAAAGAAATGAATCGGTAGAATACTTACGCGAAAACTTTGACCGCACCTCCACTGTAACACGGCGCATCACTTATCCCATCCTCATTGATTATGTAAAAAGACAAAACCAGCTCAAATTCCGAAGTGATGAAGTGACAGACATTTTTGAAGAGGCGAGAGCCAAAGATCCCCAAAAGTTCAAAGAGATCTACGAGCGTAATTGCCGCAAAATGCTGGCGGCCTGGGCCTGGGTTTGTGGATCTAACGTTATGCGGAACGGCCTTCTGATCTCCAGCCTGTTCGGAAGAATGGATATTTTTGTGATTGGAAATATCGCTTCTTACGGATTATATCTTTATGTAGGAAAAAGGCAAAACCGTGCTGACAAAAAGATCCTCAAGGAGATCAAAGATTGGGATCTTAACGCCTTAGAAGATAAGTCTGTACAGACAGTGCTATAAGGTAGGTAGCAACCAGCGTGGTGGTGATGCCGGTGATAGCCAATATCCCTACCGACTCCATTCCGGGATGATCAATAAACAGCAATCCGATAAATCCAAGTATAGTCGTAACCGAGCAAGCGGCAAGTACCGGGAACTTCACCGATATAAAGTATTCCAGAAAATTCGACCTTTTGTTGATTAGCGCATCAACAAGGTGAATGCCGTTGTCGGCTCCCACGCCTATAATGATCGGGAAAACGATCACATTGTAAAGGTTGATATCAAACATAAAAACCGAGCGGATGGATAGCAGCATGCCAATTGTAAGTAACAAAGGAGCAGCTGCCATGAATGCCTTCACCAAAGACCGATAGTAAACCAAGAGGATCAAAAAGATGGTGATGAGAGGAACCACAAAAAGAAATGTGGACTCGCGAATCAGCAATTCAAGAATACTGGAAGCAATGATCGTTGTACTTGCCGCATAAAATGTTTTCCCGGAATCAATACGAATGGTGCCAGAGCTTTTCCTGAATTGTATAGACGTTTGCCCGTTCGATAAACTCATAGCAGGGTAAATGACCACCAACGGTGCCATACTCCCATCTTTATAAAAGAACCGGTTCTTAATGTACTTCGGCAACCCGTCTATGCTTGGAGGAACAGTGTTTTCAGCGATATCAATGAATTCTTTTGCATCATCATTTACATCTTTCAAAAACTCTTCATTGGCATTTAAAAGTTGCTGTATCGAATCTACTTTTTGGGCTTTTTTATCCAATTCCTTACGGTCAACCGGATAACGTGCTGAAAAAGATTCCACTCGCTCAATGTCATTATACGGACCGCCAATTCCTTTCTTAATTTCCGAAAACAGCTCCTTTGATTCCTGAATATTATCGGTAATAAAATAGGACGGCTCGTGATATCCTTCGCTGGTGTTGGTTTCAGAACTCAGTGAATCATAGGGGGTGGCTCGTGAGGCCGGTTCCAGATCCGAAAAGTTGAAATTAAAACTCATGGACTTGGCTCCAATAAATCCACCGAACAAAATCACTATAAAAAACAACGGCAGGGAAACGGTACGAATGGGTTTGGCGATTTCGGACAAAAATGTGGGTGACGGTTCAACCGGTTTCTCGCTTTTCGTGGTGTTTTTAGCCAGTGACGGGGAAAGCAGCAGAAACAGATAGGTTGAGAACAGATTCACCAAAACATTGATGAAAAAGATGATCCCAAATTGAATAAAGCCTTGAAATTCAGCAAAAATAAGGCTCATGATGGCCAAACCGGTAGTCAAACAGCTTAGTAAAATGGGTTTGGTGGAAGAAAAATAAGACAAAACCACTTTTTTGACTGAAGAAGTATTCGGTGGATGCTGCTTATTAATGGAGTAAAGATGCAATATATAATCGAGATTGATCCCGAACAGAATACTGAAAATGATGCCGGTAAAGACATTGATCTCATTAAAAATGAAGGAAGAAAGCCCGATGGATATCACAAAACCAGAGAATAACACAAAAAACATCAGTAACAGGTCTATGATGATATACCGGGCTTTGTAAGCGGAACTGCGGTTTATGAATATCATGTACGCCACCAGAAAACTAACGAGACTTAAGATCCCGATCACGAGCGCTTTGGTTACAGAAGCTTGTACATCGTTGATCTTGTTGTAATGATTTACATAGGAACCGCCCCAAAATAGTTCAAGTCCTTCATGTTGTGCTTCTATCTCCGATTTCTTTTGCCTCAGTAAGCGGTAAGTTTGCTCTACTTTTGAATAATCACTTTTGGGAAAATCAGGCAAAAACAACATGCTGATCACGGTGCTGTCTTCATTTATTTTGTAGCGCCGGGTGTTTGCAACCTCTTCCAGCAATACTGAAGACTGTCCCCCCAAATCAATTTCTGCGGATTGACTATCCTCCTCATCAAAGTTGACGTACATGGGATTTGCTTCCAGCTTTTTCTCCCTGATATACTCATCCACTTCTTTATGCAGCTGATCAAGTTCCGCATTCGTCATCAAAAAAAGTGCCGATTTCCTGATGTCGTACAGGTCGTTCTCCAGTTCGGCTCCTCTAAAAATATGCTGCCCATTTTGCTTTAATTCCAAAAGTGTATCACGAATGGCGTGAGCCGGTTCTATGACCGGCCTGTCATCAACTGAGTGTATCACCAGCGTGAAGCCGCCCTCCGTTGAATTCAGTTCCTCAAGTTTTTCGTAGGTAGCAAGATGATCGTTATCCTCAGGCAAAAGAGCGATCAGCTCCCCGTTGAATTTCAGGTTTAAGCTCCGGTTCAGCAAATAACCAAATGCCATTAAATACCCAATGATAAGGAGCAGAAATATGTATCGGGGCTTTGTCAATGTGTGCTATCTGTAAAAGGTTTGGGGATGCTCAGTTTTTGAGATAGGATCTGATCTCGGAGATCACATATTCCAGATCGCTTTTCTGCAAATCTCCAATTACCGCCATCCGAAACGTATCTGATTCCGGAATTACACCGGGATACACGGTGATATTTCGTTCGTATAAATAGTCATGAAAGTGATCAAATCCTTTTGGCAAAATGCCCGTTCGTTTTATGGCGATAAGGATCTTTGACTGTTGTTCATCCGGTAAATAGAATTCAAATCCAAGCTCGCTCATTCCATCATATAAAACCTGCCAGTTTTGTTTATAGCGTTCCCATCTTTTGCTAACGGTTTCTTCGAGGGTCTCATCAATAGCTTGCTTAAATGCATAGCAAACCTGCACCGGTGGTGTGAACCGCAACTGCCCTTTTTCCTTTAAATACTTCCATTGTTTATGCAGATCGAAGTAGAAGTTCTTTGAATTCTTTTGGAGATGCTGTACTTGGTCCTTGTGAAAAAGCACAAACGATAATCCCGCCATGCCCTGAATACATTTATTGGATGAGGCAGCAAGATATCCAATGTTTAATTCCTTCAGGTTGATGGGATAGGCTCCAAAGGAACTCATCGCATCTACGATCAGCGTAACATCCTCCTCATTACATACCAAAGAAATTTCTTTCAGCGGATTCATCATTCCGGTTGAAGTTTCATGATGAATCATAGCCAGGTGAGTAAACGTACCGCCCACAAGTTTTTCCTTGATACGATCTCTGTCCGGATACTCGCCAAACGCATGAATGGTCTCATGCGGAAGACCGTATGATTCACAGATCTGCTTCATCCGAATGCCATAAGCACCATTGGTGACAATGAGGACTTTCTTTGTCTCATCCAATGCTGAGGTGAGCATTGCTTCTACCGCGCCGGTTCCACTTGCAGCAAACAAACACGCTTCGTATTCATCCTCAGCGTTGCCAATGACCTTTAGTCCATTGACTATTTCATGCATCAATGTCCCAAATTCTTCTTCCCGGGGACAAATATCATTAACCACCAGGGCATCCTTCACACTTCTTGACGTTGTTCCAGGGCCGGGATTCAGTAATATTTTATGCTCCACTTCCTTCATTGTTATTCCTCTGATAGAAACTTCATAAAGTTTTGTTTGTTTTCTTGCGGGGAAAGCGTGGGACGGCCGAGGTCTTTTCGAGCTCCCGTCCTGGTCATAATCTCCAGGAGTACAGGGCCTTCTGTGCTTATAAACTCATCGAGCGTTTTACCTAATGATTCAGGATCCTCAACACGCATAGTCTTTTTGTACCCACATCCTTCCGCAATTTTTCTGAAATCAATGTTGAAACCGGCTGTTGGCTGTCCTCCTACCGATTCATGCGCCCCATTGTTGACCAAAATATGTCTGAAATTTTTAGGCTTTTGATCGCCAATGATCGCCAAAGCGCCCATGTGCATGATCATCGCCCCATCTCCGTCAATGCAATAGACCGGGCGGCCTTTCTTTTCCATGGCAATTCCCAGGGCAATTTGAGAGGCATGCCCCATACTGCCAACCGTCAGAAAATCACGCTGATGTCCATGGCCATATTTTTCGCGCAACTCGAAAAGCTCACGGGAGGTCTTGCCGGTTGTAGAAACAATGATATCCTTCTCGCCCAGTTTTTGAATGATTTGCTCAAGGGCTTCTTCTCTTTTCAAAGAATAGGAGGCAATCTCTTTTCCCTCAAAACTATACTCCTCAAATGTTTTCGGCGGAACGAGCAGCACATAAGGGGCCGGGTTTGTATTCATTACTTCAAATGCTGTATCTATTTGTTTCTGAGCGAGGGCTTCATCTCCACTTAAAATCGCATAAGGCAACTGCAGCGCCTTCAGTTGTTCTTCCTGCGTTTTTCCCGGTTTGATATGCTGAGGCTCATCTTGTGCGTCAGGATGTCCTCTCCAGCCCACCATGATCAACACCGGAATGGAGTACACTTCTTCATCCACCAGCGATGTAAGTGGATTCACGATATTTCCAAAACCCGAATTTTGAAGATAGATCATCGGGATTTTACCGCTTGCAAGGTGATAACCGGCCGCAATGGCCAATGCGCCACCTTCGTTTGCTGCGATCAGATCGTTGCCTTTATCAAACGCAAAGGAGCCGAAATGCTTGAGCAGGGAATCAGGAACTCCCAGCATGAATTCAACGCCCTTACGTTCCAATAATTCATAAAAAAAAGCAGGTTTCAGCATTTCGATCAGTTTGGAAGTATTTCCAGGATATCTTTGATGGACATGCAGTATTCGTCTGCTTCCAGCGAGCGCTTGTTGGTGAGAATAGACTCAGCGGTTCTTTTCATCGCCGGAAATGCACTTCTCAACAAATGGTTGGCATAGATCACCACATTGAAGCCGGCATCTATCAGCTCTTGTTCCGTAAACTGGTTATATGATGACGGAACAGAGACAACCGGGACTTTGTAATCAAAGTTTTGATATTCTTTCATGAATTCAAGGATCTCTTCCCCGTCTTTTTTCCGGCTGTGGATCATAATGCCATCAGTTCCGGCTTCTATATAAGCCTTGGCGCGTTTCAAAGCCTCTTCCATCCCCACGTTGGCGATCAGGCTCTCAATTCTTGAGATGATCATAAAATCGGAGGTCACCTGGGCTTTCTTGGCACGGGAGATCTTTTCACAAAAAACGGCCACATCTTCCAGTTGCTGCTTTACTTCTGTTCCAAACAGGGAATTTCTCTTCAGGCCTGATTTGTCCTCAATAATTACGGCAGAAACTCCCAGCCTTTCCATATTTCGAACCAAAAGCTCAAAGTGCTCAACCGGCCCTCCGGTATCACCATCCAGGATAATAGGTTTCGTGGTTACATCCAGAATGTCGTTTATAGTCTGAATTCTGGACGTTCTGTCTACGTATTCGGTATCCGGCTTTCCTTTGGCTGTAGAATCTGTGAGGCTGCTTACCCAGATCGCATCAAATTCTCTGAGCTCTCCTTCGGCCTCAACTTTGGTTTCTTCCACAATCAGGCTTGAGATACCGTTGTGCGCTTCCATTACCCGAACAATTGGTTTTGCGGAAATCAAACGGCGTAACATTTTTCTGCGGATGTCAGGCGTAGTCCCAATTTCCCGCAAAGCTTTCCGCAAGCCTGATGAAGATATGCCCTCGGTATAATCCGGTTCAACAAGCTCGCCTCCCCATTCATCCAGAATCCGAATCACTTTCTGGCGAATATGTTTTTGAGGGCCCACTCTCCAATCGGTTCCATGTACCACGTAATCGGGTTTAATTTTTCTGAGGTTCTCTTCATAGTCCAGCGTTTTTTGAAGGACCACCTCACTGACTCCCTTAATATTCTCTAAAATACGTTTGCGTTCTTCATACTCCAGAAATGGGATTCGGCTGAATTTTGTAACTGCTTCATCAGATAGTAAGCCTACGGTGACCTCACCTAACTCCCTTGCTTTTTCAATGATATTGATATGCCCATGATGAATGAGATCCGTTCCCATTCCGACGTAAACTTTCTTCATTTAGTAAGTGATTTAGCTTTTTTTTGATTCGATCCAAAATAAGGGAAGAATGTGTTAATTCGCAGTCTCTTTTTGGGTTTTGATCTCAGTTCGGTTTTAAGCTTTTCGGCTCACCGGGTTGGCCAACAAATGTATTATAAATTCACCTCAAAACACTTATTGATAGAACTTAGGTTTATAAAAACTACCGGTCTTCGGCAAACATCAGAGTATAATTACAGCAATACACTCTCAGGAATCTTGACTAACCCTCATTTATAGCTCAGAAACGACATCCCGAATTTGGTTAGCATTGTATGCTCCCTCTATCGCATTGTGATTAAAAACCATGAAGTAGTGATAATTTTCACCAGATAACTCAGCCCACTTCTTACCTAACTTATTTTTGGCGATGCTATCCGAATTATCACGATCATCTCCTTTGGTCTCAATGATTACCACATTTCCTTTTTCTGTATAAATCAAGAAATCAGGATAGTGATTGCTTTTAAAACCATTGATGGCAAAACCTTTACCTCTTTCAAGATTTCTATGCCAAAATTTTACGTTATCAAGATTGTGGATTTTTAGCAGGATCTCTTCCTCAAACTTATTAATTGAAGCTTCCCTTTCATAAAGGGATCTGCTTATACTGGGGGCTAAATTTCCCGGAGTGAGCTGTTCTTTCAGCTTAAAGTTTGGATGTGCTTTAATCTTTTTCGTATCCACCTTCTTTTGAAATTCTTTCTCAGCGTGTTCATCTGCTAAAGCTCGAATCTTTCGTTTAATTATATCTTTGTATGTGTATTTATTCTGTATGCAATGGATCAGCTGTTCACTGTTCATATCACTCAAAATCCTTTGCACATACACTTTAATGTCCTCCTCAGGGATAGGATATATGCTGCCAATAAGCTCAATTAATGTGTGAGCAACACTCTTTACCTGATTTTCTTTTGGCTGAGACCGGATGTATTCCACCAATGGTTCTCGCACTCGATCATTTTCAATCCTTGCAAAAGATGGAGTAGATTGGTTGTTGCCCGTTTCTTCCAGATCCACTTTATAAAGCTCCGATTCTAACTCAGAAAAATTGATTTCTGCATTTTGGTTACTGAGCCGAAAATCCCCTAACAAATAATTCTGATCCAATGGCACCAATTCAGATTCGGTTCCAAACAATTCATTACCGGCCCCTTTGATCTCAATAAAAAACTGGGGAAGCTCAAGACTCAGGGCTTCTTCCTTAAAGTGGTCTTTCATTCTATACATAGTCACCTTCGCATGTTTGAGGTCGTTGTATTTTTCCGCTTCCGAATCCCCTGTATCCTGAATTTTGCGCTCAAATTCTTCGCTTTCTTTCACGGCTGTTTCCTCAATATCTGAAACAATCTCGTCTTCAATCTCTGTGTCTTCAGCGTTCTCCGAACTGAACCGGATTCTATTCGTTTCTATCGGTTCGTCTTCTTCTGCTACTGGTTTTTGTTCAGACTCACCTAAAACCAATTGCTCCAGTGGATCAGATGATTTTTCCTGTGATTCTTCCTTCCGATCTTTCTGCCGATAGTCTCGTTTACTAAAGCCAGATTCTTGTAAAGCATCAACGATATTATCGAGTGTTTCTGCAAATTGGTTGGAAGCCGTTAGGACATAAGAAAGATTCAGTAGCGGAGAGTTATGTTTAATCACACCAGGCTGCCGTAGAACCCTTCCTAATATCTGCTCCACATCTACAGCAGATGAACGGTTGGCTAATGAAGCTAAGATATAAGCAAACGGACAATCCCAGCCTTCTTTCAGTGCGTTAATGGTAATGATATACCTAATCGGACAGTCCTTTGACATCAAGTCTATGCCATCAAGATCGTTGATATTTGCTGTTTTAATAGCAATCTGTTCCTCGGGAATCTGAAGCTCTAAAAGCTGTTCTTTGATTTTGGTGAAGGTCGTAGAATCATCGTCCCGGTCTGCCTGGGCCTGAAAGAGCACAATTGGCCGAATGTATTTTCCGCCATCTTCATGTTCTTTTTTGGCTAACCGCTCTAATTTACTCTGCAGATGAAGGGCACTGTTTACCACTTCTGTTTTATCATGATGGTTATACACAATCACCGGCAACTTAACCATGTGCTCTCTTTTAAGCGCCATAGCCGAAGCCGTAGAGATGATATTGCTGTTACTTTTTGGAGTTGCTGTGAGATCCAGAATGAAACTTGGCCGCAGATCCTTAAGCATTTCTACACTTAAATCGGTTTCCGCATTATGGCTTTCATCCAAAACAACCACGGGATTTAGCTTTCTGATCACATTAATAAGAGCGGTCTCATCGGTGTCTTCCAACACATGATCGGTTGTTTCAAAAGAATCTGCAAAGCTTGCAAGCTGACCGTTTTCCTCGAATACTTTTCGGTCTTCTTTCCTTCTGGCCCGCAGACTGGCAAAACTCATCACAAAAATACTGAGTTGCTCTTCAACTACTGTAGGGTTGAAATTAGCTCCCTGTAAAAGATCCTCTTTTTTATATACGCCAACCCGATGATTGAATAGTGAATTTAATTTCTGCCGATACGGATGATCCGGGTCCGAAAGTGCTTCATAGGCTTGATCTAATAAATTCCTCCAGGGTACCAGCCAAACTACCGCTTTGGGTTTGTTGACATCAAAAGCATTGAAAATAGTGCGCAGGGCATTTACGGCAATGAAGGTTTTACCACCGGCTGTGGGGACTTTGACACAGGCATGAACCGCGCCGGGTACATTGTTTTTATAGGGACGCATCCCATCACCGGTAACAGGATTGTAAGCTCCAATCTTATCTTCCCAAAACCGGTTGAACGCTTTAGCATAGTCATGATCTTCCTGAACGTATTCTAAGTACAATTCCAGGTCATCCAGCACATCTTGTTGGTAGGGTTTAAGCTCCATTATTCGTCCTTATCTTTTCCCTTTTTGAGCATTTTCTTCACTTCTTTATCGAAATCAGACTCAAATTCCTGGTCCTGAACCACACGGAATTTTGAATACTCTTTTGCTGCTAATTGCTTTGCCACCTTGGAAGAAACCTTGCCCGGATTATCCAATACTTCATAATCATTGAATTTCAAAAAAGCATCCAATCGCTCTATCCAATCCCGCATTTTCATGGGAATCTGTCGCTTGGCTTGGTTTTCTGCATAGTCCAAATACATGGATACAATTCGGTTTAACTCGCTGATCTCATCTTCATCTAAATAGTTTTTGGCTACTTCTGTATCCGATTTCAGGACTTTTCCATCCGGCGCATTTTTCCAGGTTTTCAACCCCATGTTCTTCTTTTTAGCATCTGCCCGATCCTTGATGATTTCGGCTGCGGTTTGATTAGTGATAGCCCAGTGCAATTTATTCTGCACTTTCTGAAAGAAGGTTCGGGTAATTTTAGCATTGGGATCGTAATCAATACTACAGTCTTTATAGATATCCGTAATTTTTTGGTAAAATCTCCGCTCGGAAGCTCTGATCTCCCGAATGCGCTCCAGTAATTCATCAAAATAGTCTTTACCGAAAATTCGGTTGCCTTGCTTCAGTCGCTCATCGTCCAGAGCAAAGCCTTTGAGGATATATTCCCGAAGAACCCGTGTAGCCCAAATGCGAAACTGTGTAGCTTCAGAAGAATTCACCCGATAGCCAACTGATATAATGGCATCCAGATTGTAGAATTCAACATTTCGGGTTACTTCCCGATCTCCCTCCATCCGAACTTGTGCAAATTTTGCACTAGTTGCTTTTTTAAGTAATTCACCTTCTTCATAAATCTTTTTTAAGTGCTGAGTAATATTTTGTGGTGTTGTCCCAAATAATCGCCCCATAGACCTTTGGGTTAACCAAACAGTTTCATCTTCTATAACAACTTCTACATTGATGTCTCCTTCGGGAGAAGTGTATAGTATAAAATCCGAATGGCCTTTTGATATTTCACTCATAACTAATTGAATTTTTTATTCTTCGAACTTGTAAGTAATTCTTACAAGTTGAACAAGTTCTTGTACAATAATCCATAACTAAAACCTCGAAATATCTCGTGGGATTTTCTTGAAGATGATGTTCCGGCTCTGCAAAAATTCTTTGCTTAGCAGACAATTATCGGCATAAATCACATACTGATCGGCCTTTTGTTTTATAGTTGCCAGAAAATCGTGATTGAGTGTGGTGATAGCTTCCTTCTCGTAAAAGAAGTAATAATCGGTTTCATCTTTGGTGCCCAGTAAATGCTTATGGGTATCTTTTGCACGTTCTTTGGGGAAAGCCGTTTTGGTTTCGCTGTACCACACGTATTCCCGAATGCGGGATTCTTCGACTTCTTCATTGAGCTGTTCGTTTTCATCAAACAGGGGTTGGCCTAATTGGTAATAATCGAAACCGCCGCCGGTGCCTTCGGTTTTCTTTTTGCCTTTGCCGTAGCCTTTCATCACCCGCTTTACCCGTTCGGCGGTTATGGAATCAGCATAGTCCTCCATTTCTACTAAAATGAATTTGCGGTTTCCGCCATCTTCTGCATTCAGGTTCTGGACGGCGTGGGCGGTTGTGCCAGAGCCGGCGAAAGAGTCTAATACTACATCATTCTTATCAGTTATTGCTCTTAAAATCTCATTAATAAATTGAATGGGTTTAGGATAATTGAAAGCTTTTTTACCAAAAATCTCATTTATCTTTCCAGTCCCTTTTACAGTAAAAAAATCTTTTTCTGACCATATCGTAGGTACTTGTCCTCCAACCGTTTTATTATCTCCAAAAACTAAAGTTGGTGAGCCATCTTCTGTACCAATAACTTCTAATTCATTATTCTCTAATTTTTCAATGACTCCACTTGGAAGGTATTGAACGCTAAATTTATTTGGATTCTTTTTATATCTGTTTTCCCCAATTTTTATATAACCTTCTCTCCAATCATCTTTTAACCTGTCTGCAATAAGTCTCCAGACACATTTATCTCCTTTACTTGTAATAGGCCATAATGCAACTGTGCCTTCTGGTGCTTCATTAAAGTCAAATTCAAACTCTTTTAGGTCGCCACTATATTCACCCTTATCAATTCTTTCTTGCAATGAAAGCCCAGTACTGTGCAAGGTTCCATCTTTATTATTAACGAAAATTGGATATGTCTGATTGGGCCTCTGTGTTTGGTCAAAAGTTGCCAGTGTAAGTCCTTCAAATGGAGACCTTACTTTACCACCTGAGTATTTTGACCTGCTTGAAGAAAAGTCTTTGGAAACTATAAAGACTATATACTCATGTTGATAATTGAAACCACCAGAAGGTTTTCCTCCAGAAGTCTGGACTGTAACTGGAACTATCTGTTTACTTCCAAAAATTTCTTTGCAAACAAGTAACAAGTTTTGGATTTCATGATGTCCAATACTTATCACAATACTTCCAGATCTCTTTAAAAGCTTATTAAGTAAAACCAATCTCGGATACATCATACAAAGCCACTTATCATGACGAGTCAAATCGTCCCCTTCCTTACCTACAACCTCACCTAACCATTTTTTAATCTTAGGATGATTCACATTATCATTATAAACCCATTCTTCATTTCCTGTGTTATAGGGTGGATCTATATAGATACAATCAATTCTAGCTTCGTATTCCGGCAGCAGACTTTTCAGGGCCTCCAGGTTATCCCCGTGAATAATCTTATTTCCGCTTTCGGTAGGTTCCTGGTGTTCTCCCTTTTCCGCATCAAAACCATATTGGTGTTCCAACACACGGTACGGCACATCCTGATGATGATTTACGACTTTTTCTTTGCCAATCCAGTGCAGTGTAGGCATCTACAAAATTTCCTTTTTTATCTGTTGCAATATCAGTGGATTATAGGGAATGAGGGATTCATTAGAAAGAATTGAATGATAATAATGTGATGAGTTACTGTATTCCTCACCTCTTTATCACGAAAGAAAGAAAAAATAAGATTGAACACCGCTTCCAAAGCCCGTATCTTCAAAGCTCACTGATCGGGACGTGGCTCAGTCAGGTAGAGCACTCGGCTGGGGGTCGAGGGCAGCTTAGACAATAATCCATTCTCAGCTTCTCTAAAGCCCGATTTCCTCATCTTTTCAATTTTCTGGATAGCAATACGATAGTAGTTACTATGGTTTTGGTTTGATTTCTGAAAAATTAAACATTCTGAAAACAAGAAATAATAACAAATTCATCAAGTAAGCGCTTCCATTTATTTCAAATAATCATTATATTGAAGATAGACAACTGCCCTTCATAAGGCGCTACAGCTACACAACAGCGCAACTGACAACTACTTAAGAAAACTCACCTTACAAAGTAGACAACTAAGAAAACTTAATTTAAATCATTAGCCCTATATCTGGCTGTATTTAGGGCTATATTAAATTGAGATAATTATGTCTTATAAAATTATAGATACCCTCCGTTGTCTTGGGGTTAAAATTCAAGAGAAAGACGCAAATGAAGAAGGATGGTTATTAACTAATGCTGTGTACCGAAAAGATGTACACCCATCCATGGGAGTTAACCTAAACAACGGTTCTTATGTCGATTTTGCAGGGAAAGCACCTGGTGGCAGCATCATTGACCTAGTAGTTCTAACAAAAAATTGTAGTCGCCAAGAGGCCTACGAATTCGTAAATAGTAAAGGTAGCTCAAAAGGAATAGCACTTCCTAAAACTGACAGCTTTTGGACTGATGAGAAAAAAGAATGGCTTAAAGAATGCCAGCAAATGCTTAAAACATCTCCAAGCGCCGATGTTGTACAGAAGGCGAAACATGCAGATGCCTTGGAATTCGAAATTCTGGTGAAGTTTAACTGCGGTTTAACTAACCGTTATATAGACGGAGAAAACCAACAGGTAATCGTATTCCCTTATGAAACAGGAGTACAGTATTATACTCGTAATAAAACCGGCAAGCTCATAAGTATGGAAAAAGGCTCTAAACCAAAAGAGTCATTCTTTGGCAAAGAGTTGGTAGCAGGTCGAAAAAAGCTGATCATTGCAAAATCTCCTCGAGAGACTATGCTTTACTATCAAACTCTTGGAGATTCCTACGATGTAATCGGTATAGCCAGTGGTGAAGTGGCCAATCTTTCAGAATTACAAAGAATAAATCTGAAATATCTGCTTCAACGAGTTAGTAAAGTCTTTGTAAGCTTTGACCGAGACACCAATGAAGCTGAAAAAATTGCTTTTGGGTTTGCCAGAGCTGTACGTGATATCGATAATAATTATGGGCTAGATGTAGAGCTACTTAATATCTCTGGAATCACTGGTGGAAAGTGTAAAGACTTTACGGACTTTATAAAGTGTAATGCTAAGGGTAAATTAGATCAACTCTTTTCTCCCGGATTTGAAAACTCTGACTATATTTGGAATTCAACTGCTAAAGAGAATAAGATTTGGCATTCTAACCTAAAAGGCAAAGTAAGCATATCTCAAGTGGGGCTCGCCCAGCAATTAAAAAAGAATGGTTTTGGCAAAATCTACTATAAGGAAAGTAGTGAACCCATAATGGTTCGTAAGGTTGAGAATATTCTTAGCCAACCGAGTAACAATCAGTTAAATGATTTTATCCGAACCAATTGGATTAAAAAGTATTCAAAAATTGTAGACTGCGTTGAGACCGATAAAGGTCAGAAATACTTATATGCATCACAAGTAGAGGATAAATACTTTAGTTATGACTATAAAATTCTCAATCCAAACTATGTAGCTAAACTGGATATTCTGAACGTAAATTTTATGAAGGATACAAAGGATACATCCTACCTATATTACAGTGACAAAGTGGTGAAAATCACAAAAAACACCGTAGAAGAAATGGAATATTCAGATTTGAGTGGTGTGATTTGGGAGAATCAGATTATAGATCGCCCTTTTACATACCAGAATAGAAGTTCAGAAAAAAGTGAATTTGCAACATTCGTATCCAATATTTCTGGTGGGAACCCAAAACGTATTAAATCCTTAGAATCTCATATTGGGTACTATCTACATGCGTACAAGCATCCTGCTCGTACTAAAGCAGCAATTTTTACTGATGAGAAAATGGGGCCGAAAGGATCTGCAAACGGTGGTACAGGAAAAAGCCTTGTAGGTCGTGCTATTCAAAGAATGCGGAAAGTTACCTTTATTGGCGGCAAACAATTCGATCCTTCAAGCCGCTTTGCATTTATGGATGTTGAAATAGGTGATCAATTGGTCATTATTGATGATGTAAAAGAGGACTTCAAATTTGAGGCCCTATTCACTGTCATTACCAATGACATGAACATAGAGGCTAAAGGGGCAGATAGGTACACTATACCTTTTGAGTACTCCCCAAAATTCTTGATCACTTCCAATACTCCTATTGCTGGCAGTGGTAATAGCCATAAACGACGCCAAAGCATTGTAGAGTTTGCTGATTATTACAGTCTAAACTTTACTCCTGAACATGATTTTGGCCATTCTTTATTTTACGATTGGGATAAAGAGGAATGGAATAAATTCGACAACTATATGATCCATTGCTTGCAGATGTATTTGTCAGAGGGATTGGTTACATATAGCATTAATTATGACCGCAAGCAGTTTGGGATGAACACTGCAACTGAATTTGTACAATGGGCGGAAGCAAATCTTGAAGCGGAGATAGAATATGATCTCAGAGAACTTTTTAAGGGTAGTAATATGTTCCCAGATTCAAATGAAGAAAATAGTCTCCTAGATAATGACAATGATCAGGCCGTTGCGTCATTTTATAAATCATATCCTCATGTGTTGGATTATAATCAAGCCCGGACATTTAATAACTGGATAGAACAATTTGGCGAATTCAAAGGCTGGAAGCCGCATCGCAGATCATCCAATGGCAGGGAACTCATAATTTATAAAGAGAAGTAACGATATTTAACCACTTGACCACTGAACCCTGAGTAATATTACTCGGGGTTTTTTATTATCAGGGATATAGCCTAATACACGTAGGAAAAAACAAGATTGTATAATGAGCTGGTATTGATATCAGACACTGCTCATTTCAGTCAACTATTTTTAAAGAAAAGATGCATTAAATTTATTTCGGTGGTATCAAGACTAAAAAAAAACGGCCTTGTATAATTCTCGCACAAAAAGAGATCTTTCACCTATTCTTCAGATTCGCAAAGTCTTGTCAACTGTACACTTGACAGGTTTTTTAAGATGTAGCCAACAAATGTCAGATTCGTTTAAAAGCAATAAAGACGTTTTTTAGAATTTATGTCATTCTTAAACGGACTTGAGGACTCTATAAAATTTATTTTATAAGTTTTTTATTAATGAACTTTTTAACTGGATCTTGAAAACGGAAATGTACATTTAGAAAGCCCTAAGCCTGGGTTAAATGCTAATATTATATTTAATATTATATAATGCATTTCATTTATTAATAAAATTGTTGAGTAGCACTCCCTCTCTCATCTAAAGAAAATCACAAAACGTTAAATAACAGTTACTTAAGTTTTTTAATGCCTTTCTTACACAAAAGATAACAACTACTCGGTTTTTGCACAACTTGTCTCTAACAAAACCGAAGAACATTTTTATTCAATTGAATATTCAGTTCTTCTTCATTTAAAATAAATAAAATGCAAAAACCACACCTTAAGGGTGATACTCACCCATACATATTTTTGAACCTCGATATTGATCCTGATCTTTGTGAACATGACGAGACTTTTGAAGCCATATACAACAAGCTCAAAAAAATTGAGGTCGCCAATCAGTCTGGGCATTTAAACCTAGGACCTGAACTGTATGGGTTGATACTGTACGCATGCAACAGTTTACAGATAACCCACTGCCTTTACTTTTACGAAACCAACACCTGGATACTATTATCCCTACTTAATCAGCTAAAACAGTTCTGCTTTGAAAGCCAACTCATTACTGGAAACTTTAGATATGGCAAAGTAGATACTAACACTATCAATAACCTATCTAAGTATGCCGCTTTTTGTTTTTCGAAAGATGCTTTAAAACTCTCCAATGCTATTCAGCTTAGTAATGAACTTGGTGACATCGAACAGAAAAAAAGGTTGTCAAACCAACTTACTCAACTCTACCGGGATGCTAAATCAGTCGGATTAGAAAATGAGATGGTTGATAAAGAATCCTTAGCTGAGTCTACTTTTCTACCCTCTTTGCAAGAGTGCATATATGGTTCAAAACTTGAAGATGATCCAACCTTAAAATTCTCTGACATCGATGAGTTAATACGGGATTGGGAAATTGATGAGAACCCTCTCTTTCACACCTTATGCACCACACATCAGAATAGGAAAGTTACATTTTCTACTGATTATTTGGAAGCAGATTTTATCGAAGTAGAACAAGCTATATTCCCATACATAAAACTACTACATAAGCAAATTGATGTCATGTTTGCAGCTTTTAATGTATGGAATTGGCCGAAGGTAATTTAACATCTCCTCTTACTATCCAGCAAATTTAAACCTCAAATAAAATTTTATGCACAATTATAAATACGACTTTAATCAAGGACAGAGAATATGCAAATCGTTCAATCATGAAACGGAAACAGAAGACCTACTATTTCAATGTCATAGTTATCTTATAACAGCTAATAAAGTTGTACTAGAAGCATATAACATAGAACCAACCTTGATTTACAGTCGAGGAATGGGGCTATTTGAAAAGCTGAAGAAACATTTTCAAAATCCCCGATTGGACTACAGTAATATTGACCATATAGTGTTCTTTCTCGATTCTTTAAAGAATTGTACAGAGCATCTTGAGAAACATATACAGCAGCTTAATTAGCACAATTCAAGCTCGGAAATGGCATATTTCTGGGCTTGGTTAATTTCAATCTTGCCGATTTAGGTTCCATATCCTACCCCCGGGCCTTCTACCCAGTCTCCCTGCTTTGGGAGTTAATTTTTTCATAGGGTTCTTAGCGTTTTCGCAGGGAAAATCGGATTCTGAAATATTTTTTCCCAAAATTATAAAATCGATCTTATAGGATTACATGAATGAATAGTTCTTATGTCAATTAGTAATTAGGTCAAGTCTTCTATTTCAGCTCTTGGTGCATCTCTTTTAACAGCTGCTTTTCCATTATCTCGAGCAGAAGCGGTTGTATACATTTCACTGGTGCCAATGATCTCATAATTAGAAGCTTTCAAGTTGAAGTAGTGTTGGCCATTTACTGATGTCTTATCTTCATAACGATAATCGTACTGCGAATTTGTCTTAACAGATTCAATCCCGTTTAAACATGATTGCTTGGTCGTATATCCTTCACCGCTCAAAATATTTTCGCCATTTCTTGCTTTGAGTCGATAATAATATTCTCGATTTGATGTGCTTCTGAATACTTGAAACTTAGGATTTTGCATTTTGCTCCATGGTTTAGTTAGTAGTTACTAATAGTTAGAGCGATCTCAAAGCAATCCCTTACAGTTTATTTTAGATTCTAATGTAAAAAGAGAGCAATTGCCCTCCTTTACATCAGTCCTTCATTTCTCAGAGAGGTAAAACCTGAACGGTAGATAATGAGATGATCATCAATATGGATAGAAAGCAATTTTCCCGCTTCTACCGCTCGTTTAGATAGCTGTACATCCGCCGAACTAGGCTTGGGGTTTGAGCTGGGGTGATTATGCGCCAAAATTAGCGACTTGGCTTTGCCCAGCAGCGCAACCTGAAAGATGGAAGCCATATCAACGATAGTAGCTGTGGCACCACCGGAGCTAACAAGATTCCATCCGAGAACTTGCTTCTGATTGTCGAGCAAAATTATTACGAACTCCTCTTTCAATTCCAAGTGATCATCATTCCATATTGATCTCAGGTATGCAGCTGCTTCATCTGGAGAGGTAATAGTAGGCAAGCTATCAATGGGAACAGTTGACTTGTATGAAAGGGATACTTCAGCGATTTTAGGCATGGGTATAAGATTTGGTTGCGGTTTATGAAGGCAGTGCCTTCACTGTTCTTATACCTGAATTCATGGTGCTTTTTTGCGCTATTTATAGCTTCTGTCGTTTTCTCAAACAACTCTAGGAATATTGACATTGCTTTTATGTAGTTGATTTAATTGATGAAGATACTATCTTTCGAAAAGCTGTGATCAAGTTGTTTATAAAAGGGTAACAGAAATTATACTTAGTCTTATATGATGTATCTGGTCGCAGGTTTATGAATTTATGTTTTAAAAATCATGAGTCGTTCAATGAAAATATACAATGATCATAATCTCTATATCTTAGGTGCTGGCTTCTCTTACGAAGCCAATATGCCATTAATGTCTACTTTTATTACTGAGCTTAAAAAAGCATACAATTGGTATCCAAAAGACTCCTATGCAAGGGATTCAATTGAAGCAATATTAAAATTTCGTCAGCTATCAACTTCTTCTGCCTATAGAGTAAATCTAGATTTAGATAATATTGAAGACTTATTTAGCCTGGCAGCTACTGATGGTTATGAAAGTATTAAGTTACTTAGAACGGGTTTATGTGCAACTCTTGAATACTGTAAAAAAACAGCCAAGAGACCAACTTATAGTGTTAATATTCGTGATGATGTTCCTTACTTGAATGCAAAGTTAGAAGGTCTGGATGACGGTATGGGGGGTAGAAAAAAAATAAATATCGACTCCTATGATTATATCTCTTCAGTATTAAGCGGTATTGGCCAACAAAAAAATGACCAGATTAGCTCTATCATTTCATTTAATTATGACACAATCCTAGAAGATTCTTTAGAATCGATCGGTCAAGATTACACATACTGCCTAAAAGAGAAAGTTAGGGACATTGGAAAGCTAGATAAGACACCTCTTGTAAAATTGCACGGTTCCATGAATTGGTTAAATAATGGAAAAGAAATCAGAATTAAATCATTTGATAAGATATTAGAAGACAAAAATACACCCTTTATTATACCACCGATTTGGACTAAAAGCTCTAGCGATGTTACTAATACATTATGGGGCAATGCTTTAGAATTAATTTCTAGTGCTACAAGAATTATTATAATTGGGTTTTCTTTACCGAAGACAGACCTCTTTTTTAGATATTTATTAGCATCTGGTCTTCAGGAAAATATATCATTACAGCACATTTATATTGTCAACCCTAATTACTCAGAAATTGAAGATGATGTAAATGATCTTTTTGCGAATAATAAAACTAAAGAGCTTGTTCATTCAATACCAAATGATACTACGAGGATATTTATTGGGTCAAAATTTAACGATTTAATTAATAGGCCATTCGATGAGCGAATTGATTCATTTACACGATAAAATATACAAAACGTTTTAAATAAGTCGCGGACATGGTGTGATGAAGAATTGTTTCTAAGGAATTTATTTTGCTACTTCAAAAGAAATCTTAATTATTGCTTCCATTATGTGCTAGACGGGTATAAACAATAACTTTAGTAAGAATGTTTAGACTAAATAATTCTTAAAACTATTTCTTTGCTATAATTAATAGTGTATGACAATAAACTAATTTAGAATAAATATGAACAGCATAAATACTATGGTCATTTGGGTAGCCTTTCGAAAGACAGAGATTGTGTATAAAGTCGATCCCATGATTAGAGATGTAATTTCTAGTAATCTAAATATTAAGACTCCTAAATCTTTAAAAGTTTCAATCGATACAAAATCTGATTTAGAGCTTTATTATGGTAAAAATTTTCTTGAATCTCAGATTCCTACTTTACTTTTGGGCTTTCCTGCAAAGGAAATTTTTAAAAAATTTCATACCCAAAAAATTGAGTTTCGGAATTCAGCAGATAATGAATTAATCCATTCTATCAATAAAGATGGGTAAAATAAAGAACTTATATACTGGCTTGGCTGGTGAACTTTCAGTTAGGGCTGAATTTGTACTATTAGGTTGGAATGTGGCTGTTCCAGAAATTGATACAGGTACTGATACATTTGTAATAGATGATGAAAATGATAAATCAGAGAGAGTTCAAGTTAAAACAACATTTATCAATAATTCATCAAGAGGTTGGTCTTGTGGCGTAAATTTCAAGCGTTCTAAACTTCGACCAGGATTATATGATGTGGATTACGCAATTTTTGCGTTGCGAGATGAACAAAATAATGAATGGAAGGCTCATATAGTTTTTAAAATAGATGACTTGTATTCTACTGTTATGGAAGCTGGTTATGACATTTTTGAAAATGACAAAAATCTACGAATCCCAATAAGATATTCAACTAAAGAAAATACCTACTACATTAAAAGTGTAGATATATCATCCAAGATAGATGATTGGTCACATTGGCCTAAAATAGATCATTAGCAGCTTTTTATACGACAATGGTTTTATTGCGGATTTGACGGCTGTTTACTGATTTAAAGTGTGAATACTAAAATTAAATTCTATGCTTTAATTACATTTACAAGCAATAAGCCCAAGCCAGTTGAACCATAAACCGTCAGACTAGCTGAATCAACAATTAAGTTTTCTATACATTAATATATAGATCTACAAAACAAATGGGATTGAATGGCTGAAAATTATCAATCTGATATAAGAGACATTATTCGTCAAATAATTGCCACTGTTCTTGGAGCAGGGGTGATTGCAATGATTGCTTTTCTTTGGACCCCATTCCGCTCAATTCTTTTGGAAACTGTATCAGCTCCGATATATCTATTTCTAATAATACTTGTAGTAATTATCTCTACAATATCTATAACCTATTCATACAGAAAAAAATCTTTTTTTCGGAACTATGAGGCCCGGATCAAAGAATTAAAAGCAAAAGCAGCAACCGATAATTTGACTGATTTACCTGATCCTGAATCATTTCATCAACAACTTCGGGAAGAATACGATATTGCTGTCGAAAAATTTAAGAATGGTCATTCTTATGATCTTACTTTAATTATCGTAGATATCGATAACTTTAAAGAGATTAATGACAATATAAGTTATGATGCAGGTGATGAAATATTGACAAGTTTTGCATCTCTTCTTAAAACAAATCTAAGAGGGGCAAATGATTATGTAGGCAAATACCGAAAAGGCGATGAATTTGGTATTATTTTACCTGATACTACCTTAATCCAAGCTAGAGAAGGTGTCGCCGAAAGACTTAGAGGAAAAGTGATTGAGCCCCATAAGTTTGAAGTACGCAACAATGGAGAACCTATCCCTTGGAGTCTAACAATGAGTGCTGGGTTAACAAATTTAAAACCTAAAGAGTCGCTTGATTCTTTCATTAATCGAGCTGAAGAAGCTTTGCGTTCAGCCAAAAAATCGGGTAAAAATACGGTAAGGCGCTTACCTTAACGCTACATAACTAGAGAACACATTAAGAGGGAAGGCCTCACTTAGTGATGCCAACTATTTAATTTAGTTCCTCTTCTTTAATTGTTTAATAACGCGAGACTCTGCCCAGGAATCGGCGTCTTTTTTTTGATTAAACATTACTTGTTGAAGTGGTAAAGTGATAAACTTTTTAAGAATTAAGTTCTGAGCATACCTTTTGCGTCACCCCTTCCATAGTACACTGTGTGTGATCCTATTCAGAATTAAAAGCATCAAATCCTAACCACTTTACCACTCTCAATTTCCGGTTTTCGCAAAAAATTGACATTTCTTGGCATAAGAATAGTGTTCATATAAACACTAATTCTTAACCCAATCACAATGACTACTCAACTACTCACACAATGCGGTTCCCGACGCTGTTCGCTTGAACAACTTCTTACCATACCGGAGCCCGAAAAAACCAAATCATATACACCGCTAAATCATTATGATTTTGCAGTCAACATACTCACCATTGCCTCTGACCTGCTAAAGGGCTATCGCTTTGATCGGGACTCCTATGCCCTCAGCTCAGACGGGCAAAAAATGTTCGGTGTGATCACATTTCGAAAAATCAATCCAGGCCCTGACGAAGAACTCAAAGTCGCTATTGGATTGCGTAATAGTTACAACAAAACAATGTCTGCCGGGCTAGTTATCGGAAGTACCGTTTTGGTATGTGATAACCTGGTCTTTTCTGGCGATATCAAAGTCATGCGTAAGCATCAAGGCGAAGACATGCACGAAGATCTCCATGATCAGATCGTAACGGCCATCTACAAAAGCCAGCATAACTTCCATCAGATCAGTGAGGATGTTCAGGCCATGAAAAACCGAACCATGACCCAGAAGCAGAAGTACGAGTTCATAGGTCTGCTTACTGGAGAAGGTGTTCTGTCTGCCACTCAGTCCTCAGCAGCTTATAAAGAACTCTGGAAACCCTCTCATGAAGAGTTCAAAGTAGATACCCTTTGGGCGGGCTATAATTGTGCAACGGAAGCTCTGAAGAGCTCACCAGTGCATCAAATCATTCAACGCCACAGCGCCCTTCACAAAATCACAAAGGGGCTGTATCTCAACTAATCATGGCACGAATAGACCGGCTCATTCTCATACTGGGTGAGCTATCTAAAGAGGCAGCTTTATTGCTATTTGCCGCTTGGGTAGAGCACAGGAAAAAGAAAAAATCAAACGACAACAACAAGCCTTCAGACTAAAAACTGGAGGCTTTTTTATATGAGTAAACTTTCACCACTTAACCACTGAATTATGAATCTACAAGAACTAAAGCCACCAGCGGACTTCTCGATACAGAGAAGATCCTACATCGGAGGAAGCGACTGTGCCGCGATTTTGCAAGAGTCTCAGTATTCCACTCCCCTACAAATCTGGATGCGTAAGAAAGGCATCCTGCCACCAATCAAAGATAATCCCATCATGGATTTTGGGCATTACTTTGAACCTCAGCTTGCAGCGCATTTCGAGCAGGTTACAGGCTTAAAAACGCGACAGGTAAATCAGCCATTTACAAGTGAAAAACACAGCTTTTTAAAAGCCAACATAGACAGGCAAGTGTTAGCTGGCAAAGGCTTAGATAGTACAGCTGTGCTTGAGCTAAAAACTTCAACAAGCCAGAGATATAAAACCTTAGAAGGTGGCATCGACAGAGCTTGGTATATGCAAATTCAGCACTATTTAGGAATCACCTTTTATAAAAAATGCTTCCTCCAAGTGTACCTTCGTGATACGTGCGAGTTCTTAGAGCCACAGATCATTGAGCCCGACTACGAGCTAATTGAAGACATGACAGCTAAGCTGGTCGATTGGTGGCAAACCTATATGGAAGGCGACCAAAGGCCGGAACCGATAAATGGCGATGATGCACTTTATCTATACCCGGAAAGCACCCCTGAAAAGGTCGTAGAAATTACACCTGCTGGCTATGCGCTATATCAGGAGCTTACTGAGATCAGAGATCGCAAGGTCGACCTTATCAAACAGGAAGAATACCTGAAGACCAAGCTCAAGGATAAGCTCGGTAAAGCAGAACGGTTGGTCTGTGGTGGCAAGACGCTTGTCTCCTGGAAGAGCCAGTCTACCACCCGGCTTGACTCCAAAGCCATCCGGCGCGAGAAACCAGAATTATTCAAACAATACTCTAAAACCACAAAGACAAGGAGGTTCCTATGTCATTAATAGTTAAACACGACCCCAATCAATACAGCCTATGTCCGGAAGGGTTGCATAAGGCACAGATTACCACCATCGAACCACTCAATGAGGTGGAAACTCCATTCGGAGTTAAAAATCAAATAAGCATTATTGTAGAGACTGAAATCACCGATGAAGAGGGCAAGCCGTACACGCTTGCAACTCGCTTCAATCGGAGTTTGCATGAAAAGGCAAGTTTGAGACAAACCTTAGAACGCTTAAACGGGCGGAGGTTTACTCCCGAGCAGCTTCATGAGGGGATTGATCTCGAAGCTTTTCTGGGAAGGCATTGTAATATACTTGTGGTGCACAACCCAACTGAAGATCGCGTGTATGCCAACATAGACGTGTTTATGCCTTACAACGAAGCCAGTAGCCAAGTGGCGAAGAATGCTAAAAACTCTTCTGGAGAAATGATGAGGTTGAATAACCGGCCTGATTCTATAGAATCAGAAGAGTACTCAGAATTGATGAACAGTCAATAAAAACCAGCTAGCCTAAAAATGCAATGAAGGAGAAGGAGTTTACTCTCCTTCTTTCTTTTCTAGTTCTTTTTCGATGAGACTCACAATAGCAGATGCTTTCGTTTTAAGGGCAGGAGCTAATTTGAGCAATACATCCAATGATGGAAGTCTTTCTCTTCGTTCAGTTCGATCAATCATGCTTCTGCTCAATCCAGATTGGGCTGCCAACTCCTCCTGAGAGAATCCTTTCTCTTCCCGAAGTCTCCGAATGACTATAGAAGTCGCTTCCAATAACTCTGCATCGTATTTCATAAAAGAAAGATGCAGGGAAAACAAACTTGCATTTGCTGTCAACTGTCAGCAAATTAATTCCAAACCAATACTTAACACTATGTCTATACTTAAAATACATTACTCACATTTATTACTTTGTACGGTCTTATTCTTTCAAGCATGTAGCCCATCTGAGGAAGATGTCCAAGCCATGATTACCGGTGAGGACTACCAATCCCTTTACGAATACATAGCTGATGAAGTTGAGAGTGGCTCCGCCAAACTCAGTATCTATGGTTATGAGGAACCTACGATATTTGAGAAGGCAACCCTTACTATGCTAACCACCTCTAATTCTTGGAACGAGGAGGTAGCGAACCTGGTACGAAAGAATCGAAGAGCAATAGCTAATAGCTCCTCATTCCCTGTAGCTATTTGGACAACTATCTTAAACCAAGAGAATGAAATACCCTCCGGACTTCATGAATATTACTACACATGGTATGAATCTAGTGAATCTTCCTTTAAGGGTGGTCTTAAAAATAGAGTTGAAGACAGATTAAAAACAGATTCTGGGTTTCACTCCTCAATAAGAACCAAAAGAGATGAAATTTTATCCGAGGAGAACTTAGGGGTTCCGGAATATCGTGAAATATTTAAGCTTTCGAAGATCATCAACGATACAGAAAAGACTGCCATTCTTGAAAAGGCATTTTCATTACATCAACGAAAGGAAGAATTAGATGATCTTCGCCGTGACATCGATGATGATAAGTTTTCCCTGAACTATGAGACGGAGAAAAAAATACGAGAAGCCGAGGATCAAATTGAAAACATCACGTCAGAGCTTGAAGATTTTGAAGAGTACCAAGATGCTTACATCTTTTCAGGGCTAATGGTCCAGCGGTTAGGTTCTACTGGATTTCATGAAGTATATGAGGTAAAGGATTACAACGGCACTACATACATCTTGGGGACTTCTGAAACCTACTTCTCCTCGCGTGGCACATTTCGCTTACGAGTTGTTGATGGAGGCAGAACTATTGTACGCCTTAAAGAAGATTATGGTGGGTTTGTACAAGGTGTCTCCATAATAAGGGAAGTAACAGATAAGCAATGGAATCAATACAATTCAATTCTTAACGAATTAGGGCATGCAAGAAACCTTCAACGAACCGCCCAGAACTCCATAAAACCTACCGGAGAATACGATTCGAAAATTGCTGAACTGGAAACACAAATAGAAGAGCTTGAGGGACAAATATCGAACCTCTTTGGTCAGATAAAATAAGAGAAGCTTCGGCTTCTCTTTTTACCCTAAATTTTAACCACTTCAGCTATGTTCAAATTCAGAAAGAAAGATACCAAGGCAAAGAAAATTCGTAAGAGCCGGTTCTTTAAAAGCGCAAAATCCAAGGCCAAGGATTACTTAAATTCTCCTGACAAAATTCACAGGTTCATTGATAAGGCCAAGCAGAAAGCAAACAGAACCCAAAATGAATGATAAAAATACCCTACGAGAACAGCTAATGACATCACTAAGAGTCTTTCTCTTTTTGGACACTTACGCGCCCCGGGATCTGGACATGAACCAACCCATTTGTGAAATCAAGATGACTTCCGAAGAGTACCTTGAGGAAGCATTGGTTGGCATTGCTATAAACCGGTGGCAAATCCACCATGCTTATCACATTAAGCAGCCCAATATTACTCGCTTCAGTATTGCTGAATTAGCCGATCTCACACTTGCTTCTGAAAGGCTAAGTGGAAAAGAGTACCAGCGCTTTGTAGATGATAAAATGGATGAGATCTCCGTAATGCTAAGAGAATATTTACAAGATTCTTATCGTGAACAAGGCGTTATTGAAGAAGCTGAATACTTGATGAATTTGAATTAGCTGAATATGTAATACCAATGTAGAATATAGTTGCAGGCTAGTAGCATACATCGAACAAAAATTTGTTTAGAGCAAAGGACAAGCCAGATTTTTTGAGAGGTATATTCAGTGAACTCATAGAAATTGTATTAAAGAATAATTTTGGCTTTCTTTTTGGACAAATCATAGTACAATATTTACGTTATTCTTTTCATCATTTTGGGGGTATTATTGAATGGGCTTGTTAGTTTTTTTAATCATAATTGTAATAGCAGTGATACTAATCAATGCTAATGCAGACACGAAAAATCAGATCCAGCCAAGACAAAATTATAGAAGCTTAGATCAAAGAAATGAACGGGAGAACAACAGTAGATTTATTTCATCTTATGATCATCAAAATGTTGATCTGAGTGATAAACCAGATAAGTTTTGGAGACCTAAAAGCGAACAGGTTGAGGTAAATGGTTACTCTTTTCCGAAAGGATTTGTTTATGTGGGTAACAATCTGTCTTCAGTTAGTAAGAACTACTATGGAAGTAACATTGAGCCTGCTTTAATTGATACAACAAAAAGAATTGACAAAATAAACCCTGACTTAGAAGGGGATAGCCTGTCATACTGGCCATCTTACCAGTCAATTACTCCACAAGCTCGTGCTGCATATTTACATTGGTTAGAGCAAGGTCTAGATACAGCAGATGTACCAATAGGTTATGTGTTTTTATACTTCTATGGCATTGAAAGAAGAATATTAAATGACTCTCAGATATCAGAACTAGCAAAGTCTGAAATACCAGAGCTAGTTGCAGAAGTAAAAAGACTTCTTTCAATCTATGGTGGTAATAACTCATTCAGCAGGTATGCAAATAGTTTAGTGGAGTTTGTTGAACTATCGCAAAATGCAAAGCAATCATTTTTAGAATCATTGTCCAAAGAAGATCTTGATTATGAGAACTATGTTCATCAGTATGAATACTCATTAAACTTCAAAATGGGTTTAGCATATTTTGCTTTGAAAGACATTCCTCTACCAGCTGAGTGGGCACTAAAGTGGGGTATTATAAACAATCATTCAATAAGAACACCTGCAAGACGGTGTAAAGATAAGTTTCAAATACTTTTTAAGAAGAAGTACAAAGACCTATATGAAGAGGGTATTAAACTCAAGCCGAACAAAACATATATTAAAACATCTTATCGGACGGCAAGTCGTAGTTTTGGTAATAATAACTTTAATGCCAAAACTAATATTCCAGATATTACAGCGCTAAGTAGCCCTTTAAACAAAATTAGGGCCCTAATAGATGAATGTACTGAGTTGTTAGATCCATATAGTCGGCATTTAGGTAGAAACCCAGATGATAAGAATAGTATTGACGCATTATCAAAACTGCCAGATGTTCTCATTAATGAAGTAAATGATAGTAAGGTTGAGACTATTATTAATAAGTTGGATAGTGCTTTAGAAGAGAATGAATATACTTTGATTGAGTCCTCTTTTTTTACAGACTTATGGGAGATTGACGGAGTAAATAAGTTTAGAAAAAAGGAGGCTATAAGTATAGCCCAGATAATGCAAGGTTTTGGTTTTGGTATAGAACCAGATATCAGGTTTGGTTATCACAAGATTGATAAAGAGGGAAAGATAGCTGTATTTAATATTGATAAAGAGAATACTCCTAAGAAGCCTACTAAAGAGTATAAGTTAGTATTACCTATCATACATATGACGGCATTGGTAGGCTTGGCAGATGGAATTTTTAAACCTGAAGAGGAAAAGCACTTTGAAGAGTATATAGAATCATTATTGTACCTAAGTGATCAAGAGAAGAAGAGAATCAATGGTTATCTATATTGGCTAAAAAGTGCTGAAGTAAATGTAGCACACTTGAAGAGTAAAATAGAAAGGTTGGCTGATTCTGATAAGACAAAGATCATTGAATACCTTATCTCACTAGCTTGGGCTGATCACCATATTCATCCAGATGAAGTTTCAATGTTACAAAAGGTGGCTGATATGTTTGGAATAGACGAATCCAAAGTACTCAAAAAGTTATATGATCTACAACACGGAGAAGAGGATGAATTAGTAGAGGTAACAACAAAGTCTAATTCAAATGGACATAAAATACCTAAAGAGAAACAAAGTTCTGGTCTACTCAACGAAGAACTATTGCAAGCCAGAATTGACCAAACAAACGAAGTACAGAGTATTTTATCAGATGTATTTGAGGAAGAGGACGATGAAAGTACAAAGAATATTGAATCTAGTAACGAAGAAGACGATTTCACTTCCTATCTAGGTCTTGATAAGCAACATAGCCAGTTGGTAGGAAAATTAATTTCTAAGGAAGTTTGGACACAAGACGAATTCGATAGATTATGCAGTGAAATTGGTCTTATGCCGAATGGAGCTATCGAGATTATAAATGAGAAATCATTTGATAAACATGAGGACGATCTGTTGCTCTTGTACGAAGAACTTGAAATCAATGAATACATATCTGATAAACTATGACTAAGAGAATTAGAGCCAGAGAAAAAGATACAATACTTCAATCATTAAGGGCGGGTGTAGTGCCTAACATCGGTCTTCAGCATATACAAGTTGGCAGGTCTAGTGAAGTCGAGGCATTATTGAATGACATAGAAAGAGTCAAAGATGATGGTGCTTTTATAAGATTCATAATTGGTGAATACGGATCAGGAAAAACGTTCTTCTTACATCTTATAAGAACAATTTCTCATCAGAAAGGGCTGGTCACTATACACGGTGATCTTTCCCCCGATAGAAGGTTGCAAGCTTCAGGTGGGCAGGCCAGATCATTGTATTCTGAACTTATAAAAAACATGTCAACAAAGACCTCGCCAAATGGCGGGGCTATTAAGAACGTGGTTGAGAAGTTTATTGGAAAGCTTTTGTCTGAATCAAGTGATGACAATTCAGTTGATGATCTAATACATAGTACTCTTACTCCAATCAGAGATATGGTTGGTGGATACGACTTTGTTGAAGTGATTAAATGCTATTGGGAAGGACATGATACTGGCAATGAAGAGCTTAAAAGTGATGCAATCAGATGGTTAAGAGCTGAATATAGTACCAAAACTGATGCTAAAAATGCATTAGGTGTGCGGACAATAATTAACGATGATAATTTCTATGACCAGATTAAACTACTGGCCAGGTTCGTAAAAGTTGCAGGCTATCAAGGCTTAATAGTAGGAATTGATGAGATGGTTAACTTATATAAGCTGCATAGTACCATTGCTAGAAATAATAACTATGAGCAGATACTGAGAATTCTTAATGACTGTTTGCAAGGAAATGTTGAAGGATTTGGGTTTTTAATGAATGGTACACCTGAGTTTTTAATGGATTCTCGAAAAGGACTGTATAGCTATGATGCTTTACAAACCAGGTTATCTCAAAACAGCTTTGCTGAAAAAGAAGGTCTGAAGGACTTTAGTGGACCTATTATAAAATTAGATAATCTTCAGCCAGAAGACATTTATGTACTTTTAGTTAATATTCGAAATGTTTTCGCATCATATGATGAAAATAAATACCTCATTTCTGATGAGGGAATTAAGTCCTTTATGCATCATTGCCAGAATAAAATTGGGGCATCTTACTTTCAGACTCCCAGGAATACTATCAAAGAGTTCGTTCACTTGCTGTCAACTTTAGAGCAAAACAAAGATGTAAGTTGGGAAATGCTTATTGATAAAATTGATATCAAAGAGGATGTAGAAAGTGTCCTTGAGGGGGATGAAGAAACCGAAGCTGATGATGATTTGTCAAGCTTTTCACTTTAATGCAAGGACAGGATCAAAACATATCAAGTGCTTTTAATAAGTTAGATGATGGAATAAAAAAGTGGATTTATAAAAGTGGTTGGACTGAGTTAAGAGATATACAAGAAAAGGCAATAAATCATATCATAGATGGAAATGGAGATATGATCATTGCTTCCGCAACAGCAAGCGGGAAAACAGAAGCTGCTTTCTTACCTGTTATTTCTAAGGCTCTAAGTAATGATGTTCATGGTTTATTTTGTATATATATAGCGCCTCTTAAAGCTCTGATAAATGATCAGTTTAGCAGATTAGAAGACCTCTCAAAATATATCGATGTAGATATTGTGCCTTGGCATGGTGATGTTAGTTCATCTGATAAAAAACGACTTTATGGAAGTAAAGATCGTATTCTTCTAATAACACCAGAGTCACTAGAATCACAGTTAATTAATAAAACTGGAGAGTTTGCTGAGCTATGTAATTCTGTTGAACATGTAATTATTGATGAGCTTCACACTTTTATTGGGAATGAGAGGGGCATTCAATTAATGTCTCAGCTTCATCGAATTGATACATTAAGATCAAAGAGAATTAGAAGGATCGGACTTAGTGCTACACTCAACGATAAGAAACTCACATCACGTTTTTTAAGCGCAAAAGTTGATTGTGAATACATAGAGTCTAATGAGTTCACTAAAGGCCTCAAAATGAAATTATACACAGTTATTCGTTATGAAGAGGCCGAGAAGATTCCTGAGAGGCAAATTGCTGAAAATATATATTCAAAATTAAGAGGAAAGAACAACTTAATCTTTGCAAACTCTCGGGCTAATGTCGAATCATATTCAGATTCACTAAGAGAGCGATGTGAAGAACATAAAGTTCCAAATGAATTTTTCCCTCACCATGGTAACTTATCTAAGTCTCATAGAGAGCATGTTGAGTCAAGGTTAAAAGAAGGACAAAGGCCATCAACTGCGGTTTGTACTACAACGCTTGAAATGGGTATTGATATTGGTAGTGTTTCAACAATTGGACAGATAGGATGTCCACCAAGCGTTTCAAGCCTCGTACAAAGAATTGGGAGGTCAGGAAGAAGAGATGAGGACGCAAAATTGAGGTTCTACCTAATAGAAGATGATATCAAGAAAGCTGAGGATATAGAAGACTATATTTACCCACAGCTTGTACAGTCAATAGCAATGATTGATTTAATGTTAGAGAAATGGGTGGAACCTCCTTCTGTTGGGTCATTACATTTATCAACCCTGGTGCAACAAATACTTAGTTTGATTTGCCAGTATGGTAGTATCAGTGCTTTAGATTTATATAAACTGTTGATTGAAAAAGGTGTATTCAAGAACGTTGATCTAGATTCGTTTAAAGAAATACTAACTAGTTTAGGTGAAAAAGATGCTATCCAGCAATTAAATGATGGAACATTGATGCTAGGAATTAAAGGTGAGGTTATTACCAATAACTATAAATTTTATGCGGCCTTTGAAACTCCTGAGGAATTCAAGGTCTTTTATGACAATAAACATTTAGGTCAATTACCAGTGACATTTCCATTGATAGTGGGAGCTGATATAGTTTTTGCCGGGCAGAGATGGTCTATAAAATCTGTTGATAAAGAAAAAAATATAGTAGAGCTAAACAGATCATCTGGTAAAAAAATACCAATGTTTAGTTCCGGGGGAATTTTTGTTCATGATAGAGTAAGAGAAAAAATGTATGAGATTTATCAAGACTCAGATGAAAAGTTATATGCAGATTCATCAAGCTCGAAGTTACTATCCATAGCAAGGCAAAATTTTAAAAAATTTAAGCTTAATAGTTCCCCAATTTATGAGCAAGGTAATTCATTAATAATACTACCCTGGAAAGGAAGTAAGATCATGAATGCATTGTATATGATATTATTAAGTCTAGAATTTAAAGTATCAAATAGAGGTGTGAGTCTAGAGGTGCGAGATTGTTCGGCAAGCAAATTCACTACCAAATTGAATTCTACTGATATACAGAATCTCGATCCAATAATGATGGCCAAAAGAATCCAGAATAAAGCAAATAATAAGTTCGACTATCTTTTATCTGATTCCCTATTGGATCAGGAATATATATCATCTTATATAGATATTAATGGGGCATTCAGGTTTTTGAATCTAATAACCTAAGACATGTTCTCAATTCATAGGTATATATGTATTAAACTGCATGAGGCTACACATATTTGTGTGTCCTTTTTTATTCGTTTTTGCTATTTGTAATTTTTTCAGATACTTCTAATGTGACTGCTCTATAAGATGAGGGCTTTTAGAAATGCTCTTCTTACTAGTTAGAAAGAATTGAATAACATTTCGTCATGTTGCTGCATAAGTGTACCTAACTTATGAATATATGTTATATATATGTAAAACGGCATAGTGTTTGCAGTCGCAAGATCAACATATAATTAACTTAAGAGAAACATTATGAAAGATCTAGCAAAACAACTTGAAAAAGAAGCTCTGAAAGAAGTAAAGAAACTTGAGAAATCATTCACGAAAGAGTTTAATAAATGGATTAATGAATTTGCTGATAAGCACGAGATTGATTCAGAAAAACTTGAAGTAAGTCAGCAAAACCAGAATAGATTTGCAGAGGTATTACACAAAGGTAAGTTGGTTGCATACGTCAATATCAAAAATGACAGACTTAAATTTCATGAACTGATTTAGGGTCTTACAGTGATCAAGTGACTAAATATTCATATTTAATTAAACGAGAGGTTATTATGGCAAAACGAAATAGATACCACATAACAAAAACCAAAGATGGCTGGAAAGGAGCCACAGAAAACGCTAAAAGAGCATCTGTAACCGGGGATACCAAAAGAGAAGTCCAAGAAAAGACCATTAATATTGCTAAGAATAAAGGCAACTCATCAGTTGTAATTCATGGTAGAAATGGTCGAATTCAGGAAGAAAGAACATATCCTAAAGGAAGCGATCCATATCCCCCAAAAGGATAAAGCCTATGTCTAATAAGCCATTTAAAATATTATCAATCGATGGTGGGGGTATAAGAGGTATTTATCCTGCAAAAATATTGTCGAATTTGGAGGAAAAGCTCAAATCATCTGGAAAAGACATAACTGACCTAAACAAATACTTCGATTTGATTTGTGGGACTTCAACGGGCGGTATCATTGCATTAGGCCTGGCTTTGGGAATGTCAAGTGAAAGGATTCTCAAGCTATACTCAGAAAATGCTAATCTTATATTCGGCAAAAAGAGTAGTTGGATTGAAGCTATTTTTAAACCATTCTATAAATCTACAAGTCTTGAAGGGCTTCTTAGAAAAGAATTTTCGAAGTTTACACAAAATGGGGATACAAGACTAGGACATTCTAAAACTAGAGTCTGTATTCCAGTCTATGATGGATACAATGGTAAAGTAAGTGTTCTTAAAACATCTCACCACAAAGACTTGAAACGAGACTATCAATACCCAGCACATGATGTTGCCCTCTCCACTTCCTCAGCACCATTATTTTTCAAACCTCATTCATTCACATATAGAGTTAACAATGAAGCTATTGATATAGAGAAACTTAACTTTATTGACGGTGGAGTGTTTGCAAATAACCCAACACTTATTGGAATTTTGGAAGCTCTAGGAACACTCAATATCTCTTTAAACGATTTAAAGATTCTTTCAATAGGAACTGGAACTCACATGTATAAAGAGGAATCTACAAGAAATACATGGGGTGCATGGTATTGGGGAAATCCAATTAATAAGCAAATTATAGATTTAATGTTTTCGTCTCAAGCTGACGACATCGCTAATACAGTTAAGTTTTTAAATCAAGGTGTTGGTGATTCTGGGAAAGAGCAATTTTACTACAAAAGACTTCAATTTGAGTTTACCGAACATGATGAACCTATAGGTCTTGATGAAACAGATCCAAAAAAACTAAAAAAATTAATGCATAAAGCTGATTTAGAGTTTAAAAAAACAGGACCTGAAATATTCAGAGAATTTTGTTCAACTCTAATTACACCATATAAGCCAGTATATAATTTATAATTAAGAAAACAAGAGTTATGGCAAATTGTAATAAGCTGTTTTTAGATTTTAATAAAGATCTCAGGCCATCCAAAACGAAACGGGGCAGAATGAAAATCTCAAGAGAAAATCTGCGAGATAAGATTCGAGATCATTTTAATGAGAACCACCCTGAATATTCTCCCCATTTCTATATACAAGGGTCAGCAAATAGACTGATAAATACTCAAATTCTATATAAGGATAACACCTGTGATTTAGACGATGGTATTTATTTTTTCAGGGACCCAGATGTTGAAGCTAAGACATTACAAGGTTGGGTAAAGGAAGCTGTGAAAGATGCTACCGATACAGCGCCCCAACATCGACGAAAATGTATTCGAGTAATTTACCAAGACGATTATCACATTGACTTGCCAGTGTACTGTAAGAAAGATAAAGATGATGATTCTACTCCCCCGGAATTAGCCGATAAGGATAATGGATTTTCACCTAGCGATCCGAAAGAGTTTGTGGAATGGTTTCATGATGAGAAGGATGATGACAAACAATTGGTACGAATTGTCAAATATCTTAAGGCCTGGGGAGACAAAATCAGAAATAAAATGCCCACTGGATTAGCTCTTTCTGTTTTAACTGCAGAATGTATTTCATGCAATGAAAGGGATGATATAGCCCTTAAGGAGACACTTGTTTCTATCAAATCAAAATTAGATCGTAGTTGGAAACTAGAGATGCCAACTGTGCCCCATGATGATTTATTTTCAGGATATGATGATGACAAGAAAGATTATATCATTGAAAAGTTAGATGCTTTTATTGATGATGCAAATAAAGCACTGGACGAACCAAATCAATTAAAAGCAAGCAATCTATGGCGTAAACATCTCGGTGACCGATTCCCGAAAGGTAAAGATGAAGACACGGATACAAAGGAAGAAGCATTAAAAAAGAAGGCAGCTATTTTATCCTCAAATGCTTTTGTAGGTAGAGATGGGAAGGTAACCGATGATTCTAAAGCTGGGAAACCAGTACCAGATACGAAGAATTATGGCGGCAAAATATGACAAATCAAGACCTGATTATTTTGCAAGGGTCTACAGACAAAAAGTATTAATTGAACGGAGTTTTGACTGTTTTAGGTGTACTATCAAAGGTCGGGGGTTAAACTCATCCTTAGTTTGTACTGGTAAAATTCAGCCAACTGAACATAGTGAGGTTTATAAAATTCGCTTAAAATATGATGGAGCTAGTTCTCCAAAAGTTTATGTAGTTGATCCTGAATTACCGTTAGATATCAATGCCCATATGTATTCTGATAAAAGATTGTGCTTGTATTACCCTAAAGAAAATCCATGGAAGCATACTAAAAGTATATCAGACACAATAATTCCATGGACAGCAGAATGGTTGGTGTATTATGAACTTTATCAAATAGACGGAAAGTGGCATGGTCCTTTTGTACCACATAAAGGAAGTAAATCTTAAAATTACTCAACCGTTATTTAAGTAATACTGTGAGAATACCTCTCCTACCTGCTCACTAATATCCATATTTATCAATTCCGCGTATTAAAAGTGGCGAAGTGGTCAAATATTCAATAAACTCATTTATAAGTTAAACGGTAAAAACATAATGGGTAAAAAAGCCAGATATAGTAAGACACTTATAGATCTTTGGAGGATATATAGAAAGGGGTATGCCAAACTTAGGTTAGATCCAGATGAGCTCTATCAGCGAATGAAAAGCGATTTATATCAACTTTATCCTCCGCATCAATTTCCAGATAAACATAGTAGTGCTATTGCTGGATTTGAAATGTGGTTTAAAGACTTCTCTCAAGAGACAACGCATTTATATTTCGTAGATAGAGATTTGAAGTACATTCTTCGAGAAATGAAATTGACTGACTTAGAAGGTATCAAGGAATATTTACTTTCAGTTGGGGAGGAAAAAGATGTATTAATAGCTAGAATTAATACCGAAATGACTGTTGTGAGTTATGACTTTGCACTTCATATCCCTTTTGAGAAGTATGGATATTCATTTTCAATGACTCTAACTGAAGAACTTGAATTAGTGCTTCAACTTAATGATGGCAATCAAACTGGCGCAATACCCGAGGATCGCTATTATAGGCTTTACAAAAGCAGCGACCGAGATGAAAAGTATCTAGCATCAGTTTTCAGATTAGCTATCAATACACTAGCCTATATGCAATGCTACCCTGAGTTAATTAAAGATGGTGTGCCAAGCAATATACCCGAAGAAAATGTCGATAGATCATTTCAAGTAGGTTTAGCTGAAAGTCTAAAGGACTCTTCTAGTGATACTGGTAGAAAAAACACACCTCATTTTCGTAAAGCTCATTTTAGAAGACTTAAATCCGATTATTTCACTAATAAGAAGGGGCAGCTTGTATTAATCCAGGAGACTATGGTAAATGGGAAGGCTAGAACGGTTCATACAGCAAGCGATTTATCTAAATTAGAAACTGAAGAAAAAGTCTGAAATTACGCCACTGCACCACTGATCTACTTCAGCACCTTACCCACCTGCTCCGAAATATCCATATTCAGCAAATCCGCATACCGCTGAGTGGTCTTCACATCTGAGTGCCGTAGCCAGCGCTGCACGGTATAAATAGGAACACCGGCACGTAGCAACTCAATACAGCATGTATGCCTAAGGCTGTGAATATTCAGATGAGTTTTCTTTGGCAGAGCTTTCTTTAAATACCGATTGAATAACCGGTTTGTGTGTCTTCTACAGGAGTGACCAAATAGGCGATCATCTTCTGAGCTACATTCAGCAAGTTTGCTTCGGGCAATCCCCTTCAAGGGCTCCACGCTTTCAATAGGTAGTACCTGCTTCTTTTTACTCTTAGTGACGAAGTGAGCATTCCCGATAGTTATTTCCCAGGTCTCCGTGTTAATATCCTCGGCACGCAAATTAAGCGTTTCAGATAGCCGCATTCCAGACAGTCGCTGCCAATGAATGAAATCAACCAGCCATAGCGCGTTCTTTTTTTCTGACTGAAAACCTTTTTGCAGATCTTTGGCCACTTTGCCACTGATATAGCTTGTCAGTGTTTCTATGTCTTCTTTGGTGAAGTAATTGATGGATTCTTCCTGTTCTGCTCCATCATTGTTTACATGTAGTTTCTTTGAGCTAAGCTTTGCGAGGTTATTTTCATCTAACCAGATCAGGAAGGTCTTCAGCTTCTTCTTATGAGATCGCTTGGTCTCATACTTGATATCACTCCTATTTAGAAACTTGTTGAAGTGTTTCACAGTAACTCCACCAACTGGGTGATCATTACCCATCCGGCGCACAAAGTCCTCTAGTACATACTTTGCATTCTGAGCCGTCTTAGGCCGCCAGTCTTTCTTTGATTTCACTTTGATGTACTGATCCAGTGCTTCCTTGATCGTGGAATCCTTGCTTAGCTCTTCACCCTCAATGGCTACAGTGTCATCCAGCCAGGGATCGAAAGCGCCGGTAGCAAACTCATCCTCTAATTTGCGCTTAAGCTTTAAGGCTGTTTGTTTGGTTCTGGTTTTTAGTGGAACACGTTTCTGCTTCGGTCTTCTTTTGCTGTTGTAGAATTGAACATAATAGAGTCCATGTTGCTTGATAAGTGATGCCATCTCGATAGTAATATGATAGTAGTCTACTATCAAAGTGCTCGGAGAAAAGAAAAATTAAGATTGAACACCGTTTTCAAAGCCCGTATCTTAGTTTTCAATTGATCGGGACGTGGCTCAGTCAGGTAGAGCACTCGGCTGGGGGTCGAGGGGTCGCTGGTTCAAATCCAGTCGTCCCGACAAAGTTTAAGGGACGTCATATTTTGACGTCCCTTTTTATTTTTAGCATTTTGTGATGGGAACATTTACAGGCTACAACGGTACCATTTGTAAAGCGAGACGCCATGTATATCATAGACAATAAAAAACAGATCCAGCGCATCAATGAAATGGTGACGCTGCGCAAAAACATGGAAACGTTTGAGGTCTATTACCATGATCCTTCAACCGGAGAATTATGGAAAAGTTTTTTCCCGCGTGGCTACAAAAGTCATGAGGGACCCAAGCTACTCCGAGTAGACCCACTTCCCAAAAAATTAGAATTACAGTTGGAAATGTGTCTCAACAGCCCGGATGATTCGGATGCTATCGGCTTGGGAATTGAATGCTCGGTCAAGCCACAGCAATGGAAAGATATCCTGGAAGTTCTCAATAAAAACCGAAAGCAATATCTTCGTGGCAATCTTAACACGTTCATCAAACATTTAGGGGTTTTAACGCCCAAGGAATCCCTTCATGAAATTGAGACCGACCCTAACGAAGTTGGCCTTTCAGACGAAGATCTGCATCAGCTTACCAAGAAAGCAAAGCGTATAAAACTGAAACGCTTCTTCCGTATTTAATATACTTTTCCACCGATAACTTGCCCTTCTTTTACCTAAAGGATCATAAATATTAAAATCCTTTAATTTCTAATCATTGTAAAAAACACCTTTGATTGGATTATGTATAACTTTTTTGATTGAGTAGTAGGAATTATAGCGTTATTCAAAACATTAAAATTTTTTAATGTTAGAAGATTTTAATAATTTGGTCTCGGTTAATCAAACAGAGAACCATGAGAGCAATAAAATTCATATCCATTCTTGCTTTGGGACTTTTTCTCAGCAATACCTCCTACGCACAGGTCACCGCGGTAATGCAGGCTAAGGTCAAGGTTATTAGCGGCTCGGCGTTAACGGCTCCAAGTCAGTCTCAGATTGCATTAAATTCTTCTACTTCTGAATTCAATGCCCTGAATTTTTCATTAACTGCAGCTCCTTATACCGATGTCGAGATCTCCGTAGACCAAAACACTGCTTTGGAAAACGAGTTTGGGGAAGTGATTGACTTAAAAGATGTATTGGTGAAAAGAGATGAGGAAAATAACGGGAGTTACAGTATTTCGGTGCAGGGGAAAGTAGAAAACGGGCAGACCCTCAAAGGTAAATATCAAGGCACATTCACTGCGGTTGTAGAGTATTTGTAACGTTTATTTTCGAGCCCTGAAAAGGAAAAACTTCCACCAGCCGAACCACCATTCTTTCCTTTCTACGACGTTAAATCCCGCATTCCTAAGCATCACTTCAACATCTGCCGCCGATTTTGTTTTGATGAATTCGGAAGTAAAGAGATCGATGATATAATTGATGAGTTTAAATGGCCCGGAATGGTTCCAATCCAAAATGAGCAATTCTGCCCCGGGTTTCAGCACGCGAGAGAACTCTTTTACTGCTTCTTGCTGGCTTTTATAATTATGAAAAGCATTCAAGGAAATAACGTGATCAAAAGCCTCATTTGGAAACTCAAGTGCGGCTACATCCTGGTGTGTAAATTCAAACCGTGAATCTTCGGAAAACCGTTCTATTGCAAACTCCATCATCCCTTCTGAAAGATCATTCAAGATCATTTTCCGAAAGGAAACCCCATGTTCCACCATATATTGCTGAAACAATCCGGTGCCTGCGCTAACATCTAAAACGACCTCATCGCCTTGCAAATCCAGGTTTTTCAGGGCCGTTGCGTGCGTATGTTGCAGATATCGTTTCCAGGTGCGCTCATAGTCGGCCGCTTGTTGAGAATAGCTTTCCTTTGTGGCTTTATCTGACACGCTTTAGGGCTGAACCGGGAGTTTTTTCTGAACTTTTCCTGCCCGGGCCCATACCATTTCGAGCTGCACCGAATCGCCCTCTGCCAAGGATTTTTCTACATTTATCAGCATAACATGTAATCCACCCTGCTCAAACGTGACCACTTCCCCCGCTTCAACAACTACCGTTTTCCGCTCGCGCATACCCATCATGCCGTCATCTGTTTTATAAGTTTCATGAACCTGAACCAAGTCAGAAACATTCGAGGTAATGGAAAGCAGGGTATCGGGGTTCATCAATTCATTTTCGTATAAAAAATACGCCGCAGATGTCCCACTCTGCTCCACAGGCCGAACACGTTCTATGAATTCATTCTCCTGAACAGAAGCTTGATCTTTGTCAGTGCATGTTGAAAAAATCAACATTCCTAAGATCACCAATAAAAATAAGCTTGGTTTTATATTCATCGGACTTTATTTAGATCTTCAACTACCAACGAAGGAATCATTGGCAAGCTTCCGCCGTATTCAAAAATCACTTCGGCTTGTTTATTGAGTACCATGATCTTGTCAGAATGATTAATAAAATACAGTGCACGCCCGTCCGAGGTGGTATCCCGCATAGAAACCTGACTTCTTACACGTGCGCTATCCATCAATGCAAAAACCTGGGTTGAATCTCCGGTCAAAAACGTAAAGTTCTCATCCACTTTAAAGGGTTTTCCATATTGCTTGAGCCGGGGGGGGGTATCACGCACGGGATCAAAAGTTGCGGCAACGAACTGAACATCTTCCGGGTAATTCAATTCCTTTTGAATTTTGACGAGGTTTTGCGTGATCAATGAACAGATATCCGGGCAGTTGGTATAGATAAAACCCATCACTATATAGTCTCCTTCAAAATCATCAGGAAAAATAACTTCCGTGCTATCCTGATCCAGCAACCGGAAGGAAGCATCTCCCATGTCTTCAATGACTTCAGGGTTATTTCCGCAGGAGATCATCAACAAAGGAAGAAAAAGCGTTATCATGTATTTCATAACTAAAATATATGGATTTTGAAGACAGTTTTTTTGGATTAACACGTACCCAAAAGATCAATGTTCGTGATGATGGTGATGGTGAACGACTTCATGATCCGGTGACCTGCATGGTTCCGTTTCAAACTCAAGAGTGCTGTGATTGATATTAAACCGTTCACGCAAAAGTGTTTTCAGTGATCTCTTGATCTCCTCTATTTGGGAAAGGTCTTCTTTCTCAATAACCACATGACTTTCCAGCAGGTTGCTGTTTTCATCCAGCCGCCACACGTGGATATGGTGAATTTCGCGTACTTTTTCGACATTTTGCATTGCCTCTGCCAGCTCATCAAGATCAATATTATCGGGAGTTGCCTCCATAAGAATCTCAATGGTTTCCCTGAGCATATGATAGCAGTGCCATAAAATGTAGGACCCGATTATAAGGGTTAGGATAGTATCCACAATGTACCACTCATATTTAATAATGAGCCATCCGCCAATAATCACCCCGACGGATGACAGGGTATCGGAAACAATATGAATAAATGCCGCCCTCATGTTGAGATCATCGCGGGCATTCTTCCAAAGCAGGGCTGCCGTTATAAAATTGGCTGTAAGCCCGATCATAGCTACCCAGAACATAGTAAAACCATCGATGGGCTGAGGGGTGATAAAGCGTTCAATACCTTCTTTGATAAGAAAAAGTGCTACGATCACCAAGGTCACAAGATTTGCAAATGCACCGATGATCTCAGCCCGCTTATACCCAAACGTTTTGGAAGAAGTCGCTCCCTTTTTAGCAATCTTCTTGGTTACAAGGGTTGTCACCAGCGACATTGAGTCATTGAAGTTATGTACAGCATCTGATAGCAAAGACAAACTGTTAGCTACAATTCCCCCGACCACCTGCGCCAGTGTGATTACAAGGTTCAAAAACACGGAAACCCAAAGCTTCCAAATTGAGGAATCATCTACATTATGGTGATGATGGTGTTCGTGACTCATAAATTGTGTTGCTTTAGAAAATTATCAACGGGTGATTCCTCCTGCATTTATCGACCGCAAGTGCTGTAAATATCTGCTATAAACAGCACAAATACGTGCACAATTTTGAGGGATCCTTGTAAAATTCAGATGAGTTAGTGATTCCACGGAAATCTGTTATTTTCCATGATTCAACTAAAATAATTTCATATGAATAACGAGACTATTCGTTCTGCTTCCGGCCAGCCATCCATTGAGATCTTTGACATCACCATCATGGAGCCAATGGTGACTTTCACAGACCTTTGGATCACTTCGGTATGTATATATGCTCTCATAAAGTTGAAAAAACTGAACAAGCGGGGCAAAGTACACCAGTATATGCGCTGGTATTTTGGGGTCATGGCCTTAGCTACTTTTTTGGGAGGAGTACTCGGGCATGCGTTTCAATATGCGGTTGGTTTGGAGTGGAAACTTCCGGGATGGCTCATAAGTATGCTGGCGGTGATGGCGGTAGAACGGGCATCGATCATGCACGCACAACCGGTTATCAATGAGAAATTCGGTAAATTTCTGGAGGTGGCTAATGTGGTAGAGTTGCTCACTTTTGCGGTGATCACATTCTCTACCCTCAACTTCTTCTTTATCCAGGTACACTCAGCCTATGGCCTGGGGCTTATTGTACTGCCTCTCCATTTTTTAGTGTATTGGCGAACCCGCAACGAAGGCAGCAGAATCTTTTTTCTGACCGTTATATTTGCTACGCTTGCCGCTTTCTTTTATACCAGTGAAATTGGACTGCACAAATGGTTTAATCATCTCGACCTGGCTCATACCGTGATGGCTATCAGCATGTACTGTTTTTACCGGGGTGCGCGCAAACTGGAAGTACTTAAACCGGAAGATATTCGCGAAGAAAAAGGCTCCTTTGGAGATGCCGTTCGGGATGCTTTAAGCGGATTAAAAAATTGAACGGTCAATCTTTAGATAACAGCTAAGCGTCTGCCCAAAAACAAGTAGTGACTTCGTTTAGTTATTCAGGAATTCCTGTACTTTGTTTTCGATCTGTTCGGTTACCCCGCTTTTTATCGCCTCAGCTATCGCTTTCTCGAGTAACGGCTCCATGACCTCCTGAAGACTTTGCTGAACGGTATTATTGTCCTCTCTGCCCACTCCATTCAGCTCAAACGATTCTATGGAAACGGAAGTCGTACGTTCTTTGTCAATTTCGGTGTGCACCGCTACTTGACCGTTTTCGATCAGCAAATGCTCTATGAGCAACCTTTTTTCTGATGATTCTTCAGATTGCAGATCCATATTATCATTCAGTGTTTTGAGGTTTGCCCCAAAGCCTTGCTGTTCAAAATACAACTCGGGATTTTTCACGATGAGCTCTTCCACGACTATTTGATCAGAAAATAAACTGCTCATCTTTATTTTCACAGATGCTTCCTGAATAGCTATTGCATTCCTCTCACTAAACTTCCCGGGGTTCGCTACTTTGAATCCTTCTATACTCCCTGCCCCATCAAAAAGAGAAAGACTAACATTATCAACCGTTACCTGAGTTTTTAACAGATCTGACCCATTCTTCTCTATTCCATTTTTCACTATGCCATCCAGAGAAAGGGTAAGTATGATGAAGCCAGTTATAAGTATGGCTATAATTCCGCCAAAAACTTTTAATCCAATATGTTTCATTGTGTTATTTCAATTTGTCTTCACGTCTTTTAAGGCTGAGCTACAGAAAAATGTTCCATTTTCTACTTTTTACGAAGCCCGGCTTTACTCCGGCCTCTTTTTTTATAAATTGAGCTCACTAATTTTAACTAACTACTATTCTTATGCAAAAGCTGATACGAAGCTCAGTGCTCGCATTGGTTTGTGTGCTTTTTATTGGGGTGAATGGATTTTCGCAATCCAAACCGCAAGTATTTACGGGCGCACAGATCATCCCCATCTCCGGCGAGCCTATAAATAACGGAGTGCTTGTTGTTGAAGACGGTAAAATCACGGCCGTTGGAAACGAAAATACCCGAATCCCAAGAAATGCTGATGTCCATGATGTTTCCGGAAAAGTAATCATGCCCGGATTAGTGGATACGCACTCTCATATTGGAGAGGGCGATGGTGGCGACCGGTCATCCGCCATGCATCCCGATGTTCGAATTATGGATGCCATTGATCCTCGCAGCGATACTTTCTATAAAGCTCGGGCCGGAGGAATTACATCTGTAAATATCATGCCGGGTTCCGGTCACCTGATGAGCGGCCAAACCGTGTATCTGAAACTTCGCGAAGCCAATACCATTGAAGATATGCTCATCTACCTGGATGATGAAAAGACCATTTATGGAGGATTGAAAATGGCTAACGGAACCAACCCTTTAGGAGGGTCTGGATTTCCCGGTACAAGGGCCAAATCGGCCGCAATGGTGCGTGAGTTATTTGTGAAGGCGCAAGAATATAAAGCCAAAATTGATGCTGCTGATGGAGATGAAAGTAAAATGCCTTCTCGCGATATCGGCATGGAAACCTTGGTTGAAGTACTGGAAGGAAAACGAACTGTACACAACCATACCCACCGCCATGATGATATTCTGACAGCCATCCGTCTGTCTGAAGAATTCGGATACGACCTGGTGCTGCAGCATGTTAGTGAAGCCTGGCGAGTAGCTGATGAAATCGCAGAAGCCGGTGTGCCCGCCTCAATCATTACACTGGACTCGCCCGGAGGCAAACTGGAAGTGATGGATTTCAGTAATAAGAATGGTGCCGTTCTCGAAAAAGCCGGCGTATTAACCGGGCTTCATACCGATGACGGCATTACGGATTCCCGATTATTTCTCCGTTCGGCCGCATTAGCCATCCGCGAAGGAATGAGCCGGGAAGCAGCACTTGAATCGGTCACCATAGCTAATGCAAAGATGATGGATATTGCCGACCGAACCGGCACCCTTGATAAAGGTAAAGATGCAGATTTTATCATTCTTTCGGGGGATCCATTCAGCGTATATACGCATGTGGAACAAACCTGGGTGGAAGGACAAAAAGTATTCGATCGTTCGAATGAAGACCAAAAGAAATATGCCACCGGCGGTTATCAAGTATATCGCGGAGAAGTTCATACGCACCACGAACATGGAGGACAACAATGAGATCATTGAAGTATTTATTTTTGATACCCGCACTGCTGATCGCTTTCAATTTTAGTTCAGCAGAGGCACAAATAGCCGTAAAAGGCGAAACCGTTTATACCATGGCCGGAGATCCGATCACTGATGGCGTGGTACTCATCAAAAATGGTAAGGTAGAAAGGGTAGGCTCTGCTTCAGGCATCAGAATTCCTTCTAATTACGAAGTTTATGAAGCCAAAGTAGTAACCCCCGGATTGATTGATGCTCATTCGGTAGTGGGTTTGGCCGGTTATTTAAACCAAGATCACGATCAGGATCAACTGGAAACTTCCAGTGCAATCCAACCCGAATTGAGGGCGATTGATGCGTATAATGCCCGTGAGAAATTGGTGCATTATTTACGGGATAATGGAATCACCACCGTACATACCGGCCATGGTCCCGGAGCTTTGATCAGTGGCCAAACTATGATCGTTAAAACAGCAGGAGAAACCGTAGAAGAATCTGTGGTGGTTCCTGCTAAAATGCTGGCTATGACACTTGGCAATAACATGAGCCGTGCCATCAGTAAACCGGGTACGCGTTCCAAAGGAATTGCGATGTTGCGTCAGGAGTTCATTAAAGCGCAGAATTATCTGGAAAAGAGAAATGGCGATGAAGATTATTCCAAAGATCTTGGCATGGAAGCTCTTGCCGATCTGCTGGAAGGAAAACTGACCGCGTTAGTTACGGTTCATAAAGCCAATGATATCATGACGGCCTTGCGCCTTCAGGAAGAATTTGGGTTTCCTATGGTGATTGACGGTGCTGCTGAAGCTTACCTTGTAATGGATGAGATCAAAGCATCCGGCTTCCCGGTTACCATTCATCCCACAATGACCCGCACCTATGGTGATGCCAAAAACGCCTCCATGGAAACAGCCGGAAAGTTATACGAAGCAGGAATTCCTGTAGCTTTCCAAAGCGGATATGAAGGGTATGTACCAAAAACGCGCGTGGTGCTTTTCGAAGCCGGCGTTGCTGCAGCAAATGGCTTAGGCAAGGAAAGTGCCCTCAAGATGTTGACCATCGACGCGGCCAGAATCCTGGATATCGATGATCGTGTTGGATCACTTGAAGCCGGAAAAGACGCTGATATCGCTATGTTCGACGGAGATCCCCTGGAGTATGTAACTAATATTACCGGAGTGATCATCAATGGTCGGAAAGTGAAATAAGCATTTTGCTGATTTAACGTCTGTTCGATATAAAAAAAGCCTTCCTGGTTTACTTCAGGAAGGCTTTCTTTTTGGCAATTTCTTGGGTAATGCTACCCTTTCTCTTTGATCAGATCTAAGGCTTTATCCAGTGTGAACTCTTCCGGAGCTTCTCCTTTTGGCAAGCTGATGTTCTTTTTTCCATGCTTGATGTACGGGCCGTACCGACCGGTCATCACGCGAATTTGCTTGTCTGTATCCGGGTGCTTTCCGAGGTCTTTGATCTCATTACTGCCGCGGGTCGATTTCTTTTTCTGCGCCAACAATTCCACCGCCCGGTCTAATTCGATGTCTAAAACACTATCCGTTTTTGGGATGGATTTGAATTTCCCATCATGAACTACATAAGGTCCGTACCTACCAACACCGGCTCTCACCACTTTGCCATCTTCGGGATGCTCTCCCAATTTGCGAGGTAATTCAAGCAGTTGAAGTGCTAAGTCCAGATCAACGTCACTTGGCTCCATATTCTTCAGCAAAGAAACGCGTTTGGGCTTTTTGTTGTCTTCGGTCACTTCACCACGCTGCACATACGGACCATATCTTCCCGAGAGTAAAAAGATCGGCTCACCGGAATCAGGATCATGTCCAATTGGCTTATCCTGTTCTTCGGAGATCTTGATCAGCTCCTCAAGTTTCTCTGAGGAAATGTCACTCGGATCCATGTCATTAGGAAGTGAAGTAGTTACCTCCTCCCCATTTTTGGTCATTCGTGCATAAGGGCCAAATCGCCCCACGGCCACTTTAATTCCTTCCAATCCTTCCAGCGGCAAGTCCAACAACTTAGCTTCCTGCGGATCGATCTTATCTTCCTGCGTATCCACTTTGGCTTTCAAGCCATTCTCGCCTTTGTAATAATCTTCGAGATACTTCACCGGATCCTGCTTTCCTTCAGCAACGGCATCCAGTTTGTCTTCCAGTTCGGACGTAAAATCACTATCCACCAGATCAGGAAAATGTTTTTCAAGGAGTGATGAAACGGCGAATGCTGTAAAAGTCGGGATCAAAGTCTTACCTTCGCTTTTCGCATACCCGCGATCCTGAATAGTACTGATAATAGATGCGTAAGTTGAAGGCCGGCCCACGCCTCTTTTCTCTAATTCTTTAACGAGCGTTGCTTCTGTGAATCGAGCCGGCGGTTTGGTTTCGTGGCTAACAAAATTCAGGTCATCCAAACCAGTGCTGTCGCCTTCTTTCATTTCAGGAAGGAAATTCTCCTGATTTTCCAGCGCTGCTTCCGGATCATCACTTCCTTCTACATAAGCCCGGAAATAACCAGGAAATAAAATTTTCTTACCACCCGCTCGGAAATCTGCGTCGGTTCCGTTATTGGTAGCGCGGATCGTCACGTTGGTAAATTCCAGCTCGGCTTCAGCCATTTGGGTCGCAATGGTTCGCTTCCAGATCAAATCATAAAGCTTAAATTCCCGGCCGCTTAAACCGGCTTTATCAGGCTTCACAAAACGAGATCCCGAAGGACGAATAGCCTCATGCGCTTCCTGTGCGCCTTTTCCTTTTTTGTTGTAATTCCGAACGCGCTCAAAGAGATAGTCATCGCCATACTCTTCGGTTACTGCATCTCTTGCTGCACCGATCGCCTGACTAGAAAGTCGGGTAGAATCGGTACGCATATAGGTGATAAATCCTTTTTCATACAATTTCTGAGCTACACTCATCGTGTCACGGGCAGAAAATCCAAATTTACGGTTGGCTTCCTGCTGCAGTGTTGATGTAATAAACGGAGGCGCCGGGTTTCGTTTCTGCGTTTTCACATCCACGTTGATGACCGACCATGTAGCCTCTTTCAGATCATCGACCAGGGAACTCGCTTTATCCTCGTCCAGCAATACCACTGATTTTGGTTTTTTGAGCTTACCGGTGTTTTCATCAAAATCTTTACCGCTGGCCAAACGCTTTTCATTGAGATGGGTCAGGTCTGCATCAAACTTGTACTCATCGCCTTCTTTATGAAGCTGAGCCTTCAGATCATAATAAGTCGCACTCTTGAACTTCATGCGCTCTCGTTCGCGCTCTACCAAAAATTCTACGGCTACTGATTGAACCCGGCCGGCCGACAATCCCGGAGAGATCTTCTTCCATAACAATGGCGAGACTGTATATCCCGCCAGTCGATCCAAAATTCGGCGTGTTTCCTGTGCATGAACCAGGTTCATGTCGATATCGCGTGTGTTTTCAAGCGCATCCAAAACAGCCTGCTTGGTGATCTCCCGAAACGCCATTCGCTTCACAGGGATCTTCGGCTTCAGAATCTCCTTTAAGTGCCATGAAATAGCCTCACCTTCGCGGTCTTCATCCGTTGCGAGGATCAACTCATCCGCATCTTTCAATAACTTTTTGAGCTTGGATACTACCTTCTTCTTGGAAGATGGAATTACATAGAGCGGGTCAAAACGATCATCCACATTGATCCCTAAATTTGACCATTCTTCCTTTTTATACTTTGCCGGAATCTCTTTGGCCGAGGAAGGCAGGTCACGAATGTGACCCATAGAAGAATCTACTACATATCCTTTAGGAAGGTACTTCTTAATGGTTTTAGTTTTTGTAGGTGACTCTACAATGACGAGACTTTTCATGCAATAACAGGTATTAATTCAGTTGTTCGACCAGCTCTTTTAACTCTCCGGCGTGGTCTTTGGTATTCACTTTTTCGATAGTCCCCAAAATAGTACCATCTGTATCAATAACAAAGGCCGAACGAGAGGGGGCCTCATACTCTTTTCCATACATCTTTTTCTGCACGATGGAATTGGTGGCTTCGGCAAACTTGTAGTCCGGATCAGAAACCAAAGTAAAGTCAATGCCTTGCTTTTCCGCATACCGTTTGTGTGAACCGCAAGTGTCTTTACTAATGGCCACCAGGTTATATCCTTTCTCTTTGAACCATTCAGCATGGTCCGCAAGATCTTTGGTTTGGCGATCGCAGCCACTGGTGTTATTCTTCATGTACACCGATACAATGGTTGGCTTATCCAGCAGATCTTTGAAGTTGATCTCTTTTTCTTCTCCATTCTGAACCGCTTTTACGGTAAAATCAAAATTGGCTTTAGCTCCTGTGTCAATCATGATGGTTAGTTTAAATTCTTTGGGTTGATGGATTCTGATAACTGAAAGTACGAATGGATTCGTTCGGTTTCAGTGAATTCACGATCTGATTTGTTGATGTAGGGGATTTATTTGTTTGATGAAGCTTCTAAACACAACGGAATGGAACACTGATGACACGGATAGAACGAATAGGCACTGATTTTTTTCATTCAGATTAGAACCCAAACTAAGGAGATCTTTTCAGTCTTGAGCGAAGCGGTGACTGAAAAGTAATAGCAATTCAAGTCTTCAGACTTGAGGGTACCGGCTATTCCTCTTAAGTCTCCGCTCGGCAAGCACCTTTGTCAAAATTAAAATTTAGGCTCACTCAAGGCTTAAGAGATCCCTGGGTTGGTTTACTTTTTCCAAAGTAGAAACTTTGCCACAGCGGCTACCACCAAAGAATGATGTACCGTTCCGTTATTCACCATCTCCAGAAAATCATCCAACGGAATTACGTGTACGTTGATGCGTTCATTTCCATCCAATTGCTGATCCTGAATTTTGCGGCAGTTTTTAACTACATGCAGGTGCGTGTAATTCGTCAAAAATGCCGGATTAGAACTTACTTTCCCCAGGTAATGCCATTTATCTCCCGTAAAGCCTGTTTCTTCCAATAGCTCTCGCTTCGCGGTTTCAAAGTGCGTTTCGCCGGCATCTACCATTCCACCTGGTAGCTCAAGCGTGGGTCCCTCAATCCCGTAGCGAAATTGTTCTACCAATACAACCTCATTATCTGAAGTGAGCGGAATTACATTCATCCATTCGGGGGCATCCACAATGGAAAACGTTGCCTTGTGATCTTCCGACTTTAACTCCATATCACGACTTAAAAGTTTGAAGATATTCGTCGTATATTTGACCTCTTCACGAGTGGTGATCCACGGTTCAATCGAAAATTTAAATTCACGGGTATTCATAGATGTCAAATACGCTCAAATTAGTTAATGATCAGTTTTCTTCGGAGGCAGAACTTAAAAAAGCTATCGATAAAGCGTTGGACCTGATGGAGGAAATTTATGATTCCGGACAGTATCCAAAAATGATCGTTGAGCGTACCTGGAGCAAACATAATCCCGTCATTGACGGTGAACTGGCTCAACCCAAAGCCTACCGATGGTACCTAAAGCGAGAAATCGAGCGATTGGTAGAAAATGGAGCTACGGTTTTCATCAAACCTTCCCGAGACGTGCTTGCTCTTCATGAACCGGAGCTTTTTGACAACCTGGATGAGAACGACTGGAACATCACCCAGAAAAAGCTATTCTTGTTTCGGGCAGAACGCATTGATATCTCGCTCGATCGATTACAACATTACACGGGTACCAAACCCGAAGACTTTCAGCGCTACATCCTGTTTACCAATTATGATATGCATGTGGAGGTTTTTCTCGAGATGTTTCCCGATTGCGAAAAACCGGCTCGCGAAGGAGTACAAATGCCGGCCTATCATCACAAAATGGATAACAATTCTGGACTAACATTGGTGAATATTGGTGTCGGCCCTTCAAATGCAAAAACCATTACCGATCACGTAGGAGTATTAAGGCCTGATGCCATGGTGATGGTGGGTCACTGCGGTGGACTTCGAAACCACCAGGATATCGGCGACTTCGTACTCGCCAACGGCTACTATCGCGCCGACCAGGTACTGGACGACCTCTTCCCGATTGGCATTCCCGTGTCTCCTAACTTCATCCTGAACCGATACATGCAGGAAGTGCTGGATCAAAATGATATGAAGCATCGTATAGGAACTGTATATACCACCGCCAATCGAAACTGGGAATTCTCGAAGGCCAAAACGGTGGAAGAAATTCATATGAGTCGTAGTGTCGCGGTAGATATGGAATCATCAACGGTAGCCACCAATGGATTTCGATATCGTATTCCTCACGCCACCCTTCTTTGTGTGAGTGATAAGCCGCTTCATGGTAAACCCAAACTTTCTCAAGCCGCTCAATCGTTCTACCAAAATTCCAAAGAAATGCATCTGAAAATGGTGATCGATGCCCTACAAATGGTGAAAGATAATTACCCGGAAGGACTACCGAACTCCAGCATCCGTGCGTTCAACGAACCACTGATGGGCGGAACGGAGTAGAAGAATATCGAATATTCAATATTGAACATTGAATGTTGAAGTTCTTTTTCTTTACGCGATAAACTTCTCTTATCCTCCTACCCAACTCGATGTCATTCCCGCGGAGGAGGGAATCTAAATATTGCCACTAAGAATAATTTTACTAGCTCCTACGCTCTGCGTTGGAGCTTTTTTTGTTCGCACAACCCATGAACAATTTCTTTATTCGGTAACTATTTATTGTTTATCAATAAAAAATTGTTGCTTTTCGGAATTTACTTCTTTTTCTTGTTGGGAGAACAATAACTCATTTTAAAGATCATGAAATTCAGAAAAGATTGGTCACTCGCTTACTTTTTACTCTACCTTTGTCAGCTCAGTTACTGGCTGATCATTCTCGGTGTTGTCGTAGAGATTATTAGTTCGATAGGATATTTAACTAACGGACGGGTCGTGATCAGAGACATCCCGGTCAATATGGAACTTGAACAATTTGATCCCTATAAGGACATAGAGTTCGCCAATTCCTACATGAACATCCCCGAACGAATGACTTCGGAAATTCATATTTCCGGCGATTATGAAGAAGTTAAAAGTGCCTTTTTCTTTTATAATGGGTTGAAGATCTATGAAAATGCCGTGTTTTTTATACTTCTATACCTCTTTTCCAAAGTACTTAGAAACGTAGCTGAAGGGAGCCCTTTTCATTCAAAAAATTCAACCTACCTTTCACAAATTGGGACCATATTGTTTGCAGTGGGTACGGTTAATTTCTCCTTTCTGTTTTTGAATAGTGGCCATTTTATTTCCCTGCCTATTTTAAATAACCTTGGCTTCCCTGAGGGTATTGACATCACTTATCTAGATCTATTTGGGAAGGACTTCATTTTCGCAGGTATCTTTATGATCGTGCTGGGCTACATATTCAAAGAAGGAACCCGCATCTACGAAGAACAAAAACTGACGGTGTAAAATGAAATCTTTTAAAGACAGAAACGCAGTGTATTATTCATATGCCATCATCAACTTTTTTTGGTATGTGCTGTGCGGTACCGCTATTCTTATCATTGGCACCCTGTTCACCCAACATACTTTTGGACTTTTGTTGAACGAGATTCATTTAGGAATTCCGATAGAACCTGATCAACTCACGCTTCAAACCGCTATTGATTCCTCCATGATCTCCATCGATTCCGCAACCGCTTCTTTAAATGCGGATTACCTTATGAATAACCATTTTGGTTTATATGTGGGAATATTGGTTTCATTTATTATCGGCATGGGATTATTCCTATTCGGATTCTTTCAGCTCCGCATGATGCTTAAATCTGCCTGGAATGACAAAGTGTTCACACAGAAAAATATTACGAGGCTAAAGATCATCGCCGGGCTGATCATCGCTTTCAAACCCTTTGAATGGCTTATTTATCAGCTTTTTGTGGTTCCTATTGATGAAATGCTGGTCGCCAATGAGATCTCGGTAACCCTGGATTTTGAACCGGGAAGTTTCGTATATGGGCTCCTCCTTTTTGCGCTGGCCGCTGTATTTGAAAAAGGCCACGATATGTACCAGGAATTAAAACTGACGGTGTAAGATTATGGATCTGAATAAAAAAATTTTACCTGACTCCCTTTTTCAAAAAGTAATTATTGGGTTGATGATTGTTTTTGCAGGGCTCAGTCTTTGGGGAGGTTTCTGGGCATTTCAGAATATGCAATCTATCATTGAGAAAGATCTTACGCCTGAATCTAAAGAAGGAATGACATCTTACGGATCCAGCTTCAAAGCTACATTTGGTTCTTTTGAATTCAACCAAATAGCTAATATGGATACTTCTTTTACTTATGTAACTCTGACCGACCTTACATTCTCTCCCTCAGGAGATAAAACCATGGATATTCTCTCTTCATCTTCTAAAGATGATAGAATTTTAGGACTATCCAGCCACCCTTCATTTTTAGTATCTGATGACCACCGGTCATTTTGGATCTCACAAATCTACCTGGAAATGGGTTTTCTCATTGGTGGTATCTTCATAATCATTTTAATAGTGATATGGATCATTTCTGCTAATTTTGAAAGCTATAAGAAGCTTTTCAATAAGGAAATATATCATAGGGTCATGACACTTTTCTTTGTAGTATTTGCTGGGTTTTTGATTAATGCTTTGCTCTATGCCAGGAGAATTAATTTCCTGAATACCGAGTTTAATCTGGACTTATCGTTAACCGATGGAGTATCTATGACCATGCTGTTCATCCTATTCCTTCTTCTGTTTCTCATTATCTTCGTGAGAAAAGGAATTCCTCTACAAAACGAACAAGATCTTACGGTGTAACCATGGCCATAATCGTAAACCTGGATGTAATGCTGGCTAAACGAAAGATGAGCCTCACTGAACTTTCGGAGGAGGTTGGTATTACCATGTCGAATCTTTCTATCCTAAAAACCGGCAAAGCCAAAGCCATTCGTTTTTCTACTTTGGAAGCCATTTGCGAAGCGCTCGATTGTCAGCCCGGGGATATTCTGGAGTATTCAGAGGAGTAATTTCTCTGCGAAACTCAGCGCTTCATCTGCGAGCCTCTGCGTGAGCCCCTTTGTAGCTATGCCCCAAATTCAACCCTTCTTTTCTCGCGGATTTTCGCAGAGTTTGGCGCAGAGTTTTTAAGTCACTCAAAAAAATTCTGTAAGGAATCCCTTTTTCATCGCTCTAACTAAGAAAGAAAACAAACCTTAGATCATATGAGCCATGAAGAATCCTTTTCTATAAAAGATTTCCACAAACGAACCGTCAAAGAGATGCTTCCTGATGAGCAGCCTCGCGAAAAACTTATGAATTATGGTGCCGACTCGCTCTCCGATTCTGAGTTACTCGCTATCCTCATAAGAACCGGAACCAAAAAATTGAATGTAATAGATACCGCCAAAGCCCTGCTCGATCAGTTTGGCGGATTGCACAATTTGGTCCGCAAAGATTGGCAGTCGCTAAAAGTGATTCCCGGCATCGCCAAGGTAAAAGCCATTACCCTGGAAGCTGCTTTTGAACTTGCAAGACGATTACAAGTGGCCGCCTTGGGAGAAGAAATTCAGATCACCAGTCCGGAAGATGTGAACGCATATTTTGCTCCCAAACTCCGTCATCTTACCAAAGAAACCTTCCTGGTCGGTTTTTTGGATAATGCTAAGAAACTGACCGGCTTCTCCAAGATCAGTAATGGAGGAAAAACAGCCACCATCGTAGATACGGCTGAAGTGATGCGCCAGGCCGTGCTCAATGAAGCCAATTCCATCATCCTTATTCACAATCACCCATCCGGACATAACAAGGCTTCCACAGCCGATATTCAACTCACCAAACGCATCGCTGAGTGTGGCAAATTATTCGGCATTCCGGTAGATGATCATGTCATTATTGCCGGATATAATTTTGTGAGCTTGAGAAGCGACGGGTTGTTTTAGCTATCAGCTTCAGCTTTCAGTTTATCTTGAGTATAACTGAAAGCTGGTAACTGACTGCTTAAAGCTTCCTCACAGGTGGATATTGAACTTCTTTTCTAACTTAGTCATTACTTGATAGATGTTTCCCTTACTCTGTTTGCCTACGATCCCGCAGTTTCTTCAGGGCATATCCCCCTCCCGCTGCCGCCAACAGTCCCAGCCCGCCATCAATTGGCGCCTGACTTGGTGTAGCCGGCAGCCCCGGAGGCTGCGCCATCAGGATCGTTGTTAATAGTATGGTAAATGCTATAACAAGTGTAATTGTGATCAGTGTTTTCATAGTCGGATAGAACTTAAGTGAGAATTACTTGATGAGGGTCATTTGACGGGTCAGGACCTGTCCGGCAGACTGCAGGCGGTAGTAGTAGATCCCACTTGCCATGCCAGAGGCATCCCAGCTAGCACGGTAGGTGCCGGCCGATTTGGTCCCGCTGACCAGGGTTTCCACCTGCTGGCCCATCACGTTGTAGATCGCCAGTTCCACTTCCCCGGTTTTCCCTACACTGTACTGAATACTGGTGGTCGGGTTAAACGGATTCGGGTAGTTCTGCTCCAGGGCGAAACCTTCCGGTGTATCAGCCGGCTCGGTGGAAGTGGTGGTGTTAGCTATGACCGTTATCGTGAATCTCGGAGTTTCATTTCCCTTGGCCATCCGTTCGACTTGTGGAGGCTGTGGATTCAGGATCGTCATAGAAGGCCCAGCTTTTGACTTTCCGCTATTTATAATCTCAAAGGAATAGCTCTCGGAATTTTTCATATCAACCGATACACCTGTTTCTAAATCAGTCAGTGTCATTCCCCATGCTTCAGGAATGTTCGTTAAAGCAGGCCAGCTCAGGGTTACTTCACCACCCATCTCAATCCATGTTCCATGCTCGGTATCGGTAGTATAGCCTTGTACAGAAACCGGAATAGCCAATTCTCCTTCAAAAGAAACCGGCAGATTGTTGATGTCCAGTTTTGTGCCACCGGTAACACTGGCCACGCTTAAATACGGGCGAAAATCAAGTGGGGATAATTTTAATCCGTCAAAATCATCTTTCGCTATTTCGCCGTTTTCAGTGAAAGAAAGAAAAGCCTCACTCATCATGTTGTTCATGACTCCGCGTAGTTTAATGCTTACCTGCTGCTCAGATGCCTTATAAAAAGTAGCTCCAGTAGTTTGGTCTGCTTCTTCAATGGTGAGCGCTTCAGACGTTGCAGATGCTGAATTTTGCACCCAGAACCCCTGGAATGGAGCAATCAGTCCATCGGTAAGTGAGCCTGTAGAACCATTCCACACGCGATAGCTTCCGGCCGATCCGCTTGCCGCTACATCGTCTTCGGAATCGGTAGGTGTTCCATAGCTGTGATCGTACACATAGACCGTTCCGGTGAGTTCGGTTTTCGAAAGTTCATCCCAATCAATGGTAGAGGCATAGGGATTTCCTACCAATGTCCATGCATCAGCTCCCGAAGTAAGTGTAGGGCTTACTGAACCTGTATTCTCTGTACCGGATAACGACAAGGTTTTAGGAAAACCTTCTGCATTGCCATCATAATCATCATCACTGTAAATGTAGGTAATGAAACCTACTCCTGGGCTCATTGTAGCCGTAAGGTCATTAACAGTAGCAAAAGAAGACCCGTTGTAGGTTTTAACATTGGCATCTCCATTGGTAACATCCGCACCGGTTGTGATGCCTTGCGTCCAAATAGTGTTTAGGAAATTACTATATGAGGTATTAGAAGTTGGAGAAGCAAACATTCTCCAGCCATCAGAACCATTTACATTTAATTCATAATAATCAGGTGTAATTCTAAAGTTATTAAAGTATGGTTCATAATTACCATTATTAGCATCGGTACCTGTTCTCTCATGATATAAGCTAAATCCCTGTGGTGCAGAATTAATTGTTGTTGTAATTGAATTTGACTCACCATCATGACTTGCAGAAACAGTTAAATTGTCTGTATCTCCACCATTCCATGTGAATGTTAATGTGGTTGCTTTATTAAAAATATCTGATAGAAGTTGACCAGCAGAAGATTCAAGAGAGTTTGTACCGCTGTGTTCTACATTAAAAAGAAAACTGCTCCAACTATCATCAGACCATAAATTTATACCTCTTTTACCTCCGTTCCATGAAAATGAAAATTCAAAAGTAAAAGATTCACCAGGGATTAAACTTCTAGAAGCACCTGATTCATCAGCAAAGTTTCTTTTAGCAACTGCATATACAGTACTTCCGTCATTTGAATTTGCATAAATCCCAAAAATCTTACTTGTACCATTTGCAATTGACTGTCTCCCATTCTGTGTTGGATTAGCTCCAATGTAATAACCAGCAAATTTATTATTACCATCATTGTTATTATCATTGAGATTCCAAGCAGTGAATCCTGAGCCTTCATTATCTCCATTATTCCATGTTGAATAATTTCCAGCTGAATCATATCTGGCAACTTGATTAGTCACTTGCCCCAAAACTGTAGCTGTCCCCAACAGCAAGACGCAAAGCGTGCCTGTTAATAATCGTATCATTTGTTTCATTATTATTTCCTTCCTAATTGTTTTTTTAATTCTTGCTAATAGCTGCCCACAACTGTATCCCAAAAATATGTAAGCGCTTTCATTTTAGTAAAATCAATTCGCATTTTCAACCCGTAAATTTCACGCTAACGAATTCTAATGCGTAAAAATATCTTTAAAGGGCCTTATCCTTCCTCCCTACTTGATAAGCGTCATTTTTTTAACTTCCAGGAAAGGCCCCGCCTCCATTCTTATCATATAAATTCCACTTGCCAGGTTGCCTGCATCAAATACAACCCGATACCTGCCGGCTGTTTTACGTTCATTCACTAACGTTTGAATAAGCCTTCCCGAAATATCATAGACTCGAATCCCTACATCGCCGGCCGTTTTTAGATCATATTGAATATTAGTAACCGGATTAAAAGGGTTTGGATAGTTTTGATGTAAAGCGAATTCATCCGGCAAGACATCTCTTTCAACTGATGTAAGCGTTACTGTTTTAAAATCATGCATGGCAGACCAGCTTCCGGCGCCGGCCCGGTTCACCGCGCGAACCCGCCAATAGTATGTAGATCCATCCTTCAATCCGGAAATCTCAGCTACAACCTGTTCAATTCCGGAAGAGTCTACTGTCAGGGAATCAAAATCATCGCGGGTAGAAACCTGAAGATCGTAGTTTTGCGCATATACAACTTCATTCCATCCGAAGCGAACCGGGAAATCCGTTTCTGATCCTTTTTCGGGGTTCACCAACTCCGGCACTTCCGGAATAGGAACAATAGTGGAGAAATAGTGAACTTCGGTCCATGGTCCGCTTCCGGCATCATTGATTGCCCTTACTTGCCAATAATATTCCGTGTCAAAGTCCAAACCGGAAAGTGTTAGTGTAGTATCGGAAATATTACTACTGTCGATAGCTATACTGAAATTCCGCTGCTCAGAGAGTCTTACCTGATAGTGATTAACCCCTTCCCCGGGATTCCATGAAAGACGAACAGGAAGCTCAACATCTGCTGAACTGTCGGCCGGGAGATTGACCTTAACAATGCCAGGCACCTGAGACTGGGTAGTAAAAGAGCGAACAGATGACCATGCTGTAGACCCTTTTGCGTCATGTGCTCGAACCCGCCAAAAGTAACCCGTTTCTTTCTTTAACTCCGACAGGTCTAATGTAGTAGTTTTGACATTGGATGTATCTATTTCCACTATATCAAAATTTTGAAAAGCTGACACCTGAACCTGATAATAGTCTGCACCACGGACCGCGCTCCAGCTTAGCTCAAGTACAGTACCCATACCGTCTTCTTCATCATTGGGAGCAGTAAGCAAAGGCCCGGGAAAACCGCCCACTCCTGTTTCAATAGATCTTGAGTGTGTCCATGCGGAGTTTCCTGCTCCATTTGCCGCCCTAACACGCCAATAATATTTGGCTCCGGAATCCAACGCTTCCAATAACAATTCGGCAGAAGTAACGGAAGTATCCGCCTTAAATGTAAAGTCCGGATTTTCGGAATACTGAAAATCGTAATGTGAAGCCAATGAAGAGATACTCCAGGTAAAGTGAACCGGGATCCCGGCATCGCTTGTTGAATCAGCCGGAGTTAAAAGGGTAACCGTTTCAGGAAGAAGTGGTAATGTTTTAAATTCTCCCGGTAAAGACCATTGTCCCGCTGTGCCTTCACTGTTGAATGCCCGAACCCGCCAATAATAAGAAGTGCCATTTTCTAATCCTGAAAGGAGATAGTCCGTATTTTCATATCCGGTCGTATCCAGAATAAAGCCGGAATCAAAAGCCATGCTTTTGGAAACCTGTATCTCGTAGCTTACGGCATTGGCCGGAGCCTCCCAAACCAAGTTGGGCTCAAGGCTAACATTTACAGCACCGCTGTCAGGGCTCACCAATTGAGGGAGAGCCGGAGGGTTCGCCTTCACTGTAAAGGAAAACGGCTCTGACCATTCACTTTCAATGTCATTTACCTGAACCTTAACTCTCCAGTGATACGTGCTATCAAAACTGAGTCCTTCAGGTATAAAAGAAGTATCACTCAATGCTGTAGCTTCTGAAGCTATTTGTGTGAATATTTCATTCGATGCTATTTGTACAGCATAGTGTTGAGCCTTCTCAATATTACTCCACCTCAAAATGGGATTCACAGGGGTTGATGTGGATTGATCATCCGGAGAGGCCAATACCGGTACCGGAGCAGAGGTTGTAAATTTCAGAGTATCTGACCAAAAACCGGTTCCTGCTTTGTTAGATGACCGAACCCGCCAATAATAACTTTTTGCATTCTCCAGTTCATCAAACTGAAGTAAGGAGTATGTGTTTTGACTTAGATCCGGTTTATCGAGCACTAAATGTGCTGTTGAATCAAAGTTCTCTGTTGAGGATGAAATCTGCAGCTGATACGCGGCTGCAGACGCCTGTTGCTCCCATTCAAACGTTGGCATGATAGAAATCCCTGTAGATTCATTCTCAGGCGATAACAAAGTCACTTTTGACGGTGGATCACCAACGGTTACAAAAGAATACACATCCGACCATGGACTACTTCCGGTAGTATTTACTGCACGTACCCTCCAAAAATATTCTGTTTCTTTGCTTAGCGAGTTTCCCTCATCAACAGAATATGTGTTTGTACTAAGACTACTTTCTTCAATCACTGCCTGCATTCCATCTGCAAATGACTGATCGGTGGATATTACAAGTTCATAACCGGTGGCATTAATCCTTTCATCCCATTCAAAATCAGGAGTAAGCGAGGCTCCAACTGCACCATCAACCGGTAATAATAGGTTTACTTTTTCAGGTGCAGGAGGAAGAGTAGTAAAAGACCGAACTGAAGACCATCCGCTGGATGTCGTATCGTAATCGGAACGAACTCGCCAATAATAGGTAGTTTCGTAGTCCAGAATTCCGGAAGCAATATCATAGTTATTCGCCGCTGCCGGCAGTGCTGCCTCATTTACGATCTTTGTTTCAAAAGCTGAACTTTCTGAGACCTGCAAGCTGAAACCCTGAACGGAGGCATCAGCCGCAATCCAGCTGAGCGCAGGAGTAAGTTCAACACCTGATATGCCATCTTCAGGAGATGACAATGCAGGAATATCCTTGATCACAAGCCCTCCCAATGTTTGATTGGTATCAGCCCAAAAGCCGCCTATAGTACCGTACACATAATTTTGGGTCTTATACTTATACCGATAAGCATAATAATATGTCCCGGGCTCAAGGCCAGAACCCAGAGTTCCAGCATATTCATCATTATCTCCGGCTGTGGTTGAAGAAGCATTATATTCAGCAGTCTTCCAACTTGACTCCATCCAGTTGGATGGATTTTCATTTATTGTACTAATACCGATCCAGGCCGATATATCCGTGCTTTGCGCTTCATCTTCCGTAATACCGGGCACATAAAGCTGACCATAAATGGTAAGGTCATTGCCTTCATCCATCATATGCGATTCCGGAAACTGAACATTGCCAAATGTAATCTCCGATTCTGTTCTGAAATTAAATGTGCTTGACCAGGTATTAGCCGTATCGGGTTTGAACCGCCAGAAATACCTTGTATAAATATCTAATGGTGTGCTTAGCGTATATGAGGTATCGGCTAAATCGGTTTCATTAACAATTGGACTTGAAAAATCATTGTTATTGTCTAATTGCAGATCATAACCGGAAAGGTTGTCTACCGGATACCAACTTATGCGAGGTGCTCGTTGCACATTATTAGCGCCGTTAAGGGGAAAGACATCAGCCTCATAATGATAAATGTAATTGCTCCCATTGTTGTTTTCAAAGCGTAGAGTAGCAAGATCCACTTTACCATCCCATTCGGATTGATCTATGGTTGTAGAGAGCACATAAAATTCAACGGCTGCATTTTTTGGTTGTCCGGGAATTTGTGCTGTTCCGGTTGTACCTGAACTGAAATCAGTGATCTCAATCGAATAACTGGTTGTAAAGTTATCCGTTGAGTAGCGAAGGTAGATTTTTTCTTCCGGCGATTTAGGTTGATCTAATTCCACTGAAATGGTAACGGGATCATATTCAGGCACCTCAGTTGTAGGCACTCCGCTTACAGAAATGAAATCCACCGGCGATGCGCTTGTTTTTAATACTGCAGCCTCAGAATCAGCATATCCATTATCTGTAATAATAACGGTGTAATAGTATCCATTTTGCAAGGATATAGAGTTATCGGTTCCTCCCTGATATATCATACTATTGAACCCATCAACATTTACTGGAGACGCATTGGCCCATTTGTTATTGAATTCATTGCCATCAGGTCCACTGGTAAATAGCCAGGCATAGGTTCCAGCTGAAGTATCTGCTCCCGATGCGTCAACGTTAATGGTCGTAATGTACTGACCGCCGGCAAAATCTCTTTTGACCATTCTGAAATTACCCATCTCGTCCGGATCGTTAGTGTTTTCCCAGGCATTCCATTCACCCGGCAGATTAACTCCCTCCGGTTCGTATACCTGCTGTCCAAATATCAATGTTGGAATCATTAAGATCCCAAGCAAAATCAGTAGTATTTTATTGTGTTTCATTTTTTATCAGTTCCAAATTATTTGATCAGCGTAAGCTTCCTGACTTGTACATAATCACCTGCTTTAATGCGGTACAAATAGAGTCCACTGGACAGACTTTCTGCATCAAACTGCACCGTGTGGTAACCGGCTGATTCATATTTCTTCACAAGTGTGGCCACTTTTTGTCCGGTTATAGTGAATACTTCCAGTAACACCTCACTGCCATGAGGCAGACCAAACATGATGGAGGTTGTCGGGTTGAATGGATTTGGATAATTTTGCATCAATGTAAATTCTCTTGGCACGCCTGTTTCTTCTATACTGGTAATGAATTTGGTTTCAATCTCCTGCACCTCACTCCAGTTACCGGCACCTCCCCGGTTTGCTCCCTGAACCCGCCAATAGTACCTGGTTTCTTTTTCGAGGTTTATATTTTCAAGCTTCTGATCGGTAATATTTACTGTATCCACTAACGGGGTTTCAAATGTTGCATCGGCACTTAGCTGAAAACGGTACGTTGAAGCACGTTCTGCTTTCACCCAAACAAAGCGGTTCTCAAGTGGATGTACCAGGTCACCCTTCAAAGGCTGTACAAGGATAACAGGTTCCGGTTTACTTATCACCGTCTTGAAAACGTTTACATCACTCCATTTACTATTCCCACCTGTATTAACTGCCGAAACCCGCCAGTAGTAGGTTTGATTGTTTTTTAAAGAAGTGATAACAAGTAAGGTATCCGACACACCTGATGTATCAAATTTTTGCGTAAAGCTGCTATTTTCAGCAAGCTGAAAACGATATTTAGTTTCTTCTCCGGAAGATCTCCAATGAAAGGTTAAGTCTATTTGAGTATCAGTGAGACTATCAGAAGGAGATGCTAATAATGGAGCATTGGGAGCAACCGGCAATGTGTTGAATGACTGAACTACCGACCACTCGCTTTCTTCGCTCGGATTAACTGATTTTACCCGCCAATAGTAGGTTGTATTTCGAGATAACAGCTCAACTACTTCAAAGAAAGTGCCCTGAATGTTTGCAGTGTCAATTTTTACTTTTTCAAAAGACTGGTCATCGGAAATTTGTAATCGATAGGAAGTTGCTAAATCTACCTTAGTCCATTTTATAGTCAGCTCATCCGGGATGTTGATAGCACCGTTATCCGGGGCAACTGGGGCAGGGATCGAAGGTTCATCAAATACCGTGGAAAAGACTCCTTTTGCAGACCAATCACTTTCAAAATCAGTGCTTGCTGATTTAACCCGCCAATAATAGGTTGTATTCCGTTCAAGAAATCCCGGAGTATAGCTTGTATCGGTAATGCCATTTTGTTCTGCCTGAGTACTGAAATCCGGTTTTTTTGAGATCTGTATCCTATAAGAATCCGCATTGGTTGAAATTCTCCAAATCAAAGTGGTATCTGTGGGAATATTAACTTGACCAATTTCTGGATAATGAAGTTCCGGGGTGCCTATAGCACTTGTTCTAAATGACCAAGCTTCCGACCAACTGCCTGTACCCACTTTATTTGAGCCACGAATTCGCCAATAATATTTCTTATCTGCATTCAGCCCAACCACCTGTACTGCAGTTTCTTGAAGATCGGAATCAGAATAAACAATGTTCTCAAATTGCTCCTCTTCAGCTACTGCTACCTGATATTCTTCCGTATACTTGTCTTTAATCCAATTTAGTTCCGGGCTGGTAGACACCCCTTCGGCAGCGCTATCTGGAGCGGTGAGCTTTATTTTACCGGGAATGTCCGGAGTGGTAGTAAAGGTAAAAGGCTCCGTCCATTCACTTTTACCAAAACTATTTACCGCTCTAACCCTCCATGAATACGAGGTTTGAAATTTAAATTCTGCATCTCTGTAACTCGTAGACGTATAATTATTTTCTACTTTAATGAGTTCTCCTCCAGAGCGAATTTCAAGTTCATATGCATCTGCCGTGCTAACTTCAGTCCATTTTAATGCTGTTTTTATAGCAACCCCTTCCGATTGGTTTTGAGGCAACAGTAAAGTTGGTTTCAACGGTACTGAGCTAAGCAACTCACCTTCAACTGAGAAAGTTTTATCTGAAACTTGTAAAGACTTGATTGTAAAAGTATCGTTATAACTTCCAACCGTAGGCGGATCAAATGTAATTGACAGCTTGAGCGCTTCTCCCGGAGCAATGGTTCCTCCGGTAGGTGATACTGTGAATACCGAACTAAAACCCGAAATATCTGTAATATTCAACGGAGCGCTTCCTGAATTCGTAATGGTTAAGCTCTTTTGATAAGGGGGGGTGTTTTCACCCTGAATTTCTTCGAATTTTATGGAAGTTGAAGAAAGTGAAATACTGGGAAGTGTTTCATTCAATAAACCGGAGGGTGCGGGTCCAATTTTTTGGGTAGAATACAATCGGAATTCACCGGGAGCAAGGTTCACTGAAGGAGGTGAAGACTCATTAATCTGCAGAGAATCTCCGCTAAAATATTCATACCACCATTTCCCGGACCCTGAGTTGTGGGTAAAAGGCTGTACATTTGCATCGACCACATCAAAGTTCCCGATCAGCTGTACATCATTTGAAGATCTTAGAAGTATCTTTTTTTGTTTACCTCCAACATCGAGAGCAAAATCCGTGGTTTTAAATGCAGGCTCTGTTGTTTTAAGCTTTATTAATTCACGCATTGTCCGATATAAGCGATACCGATCCGTGTCCCTTCTATATTCCCATAAAATAGGTTTCTCTCCGGTTCGCCCATTCACACTTATGCTAACATCGTAACCCAATTCACCAAATTGCCAGATCATTTTTGGGCCCGGAACTGCCAGCAAAAAAGCGTGAGCTAATTTCATCCGGTTCAAGGCTGTTTCTTCATTCTTAGTATCATATCCACCTACAGAGTTTCCATAATTACTAAGCTCATACATGATCCGCTCTTCATCATGACTCTCCATGTAGCCTACTAAGTGCGGCTCATTCCACCCTCTGCTTTGATAGGATGTCCCTGTCAGGTCACCATCGTACCCCATTGCAGCTTCTTTAAATGGATCATGCATAATCCCCCAAAGCATAAACCCATTATCAGCCAATACTTTCTCTTCATCGTTATTTCCCAGATGCTCTAAGATCAAATATGCACTTTGGTCATATTCCCTAATCTTATTTTTCATTCTTAACAAGAGGTCTATACGCGACTGATCGTATTGATTCCAGGCCCCCACATCACCGGAGTAATTTTGAGTAAATCCCTTACTAAGGTCATACCTAAATCCATCTATTCTGTATTCTTCCAACCAGTATTTATTGACCCGGTCTATGAACCGTTGGGTATATATACTCTCATGGTTAAAATCGTACCCCACATTAAAAGGATGGCGTGCCGTTGAGTTAAACCAAATATTTTGCGGTGTCGGCTGACCATAATTTCCTTCATTATATAAACGAACCATCGGTGACTGGCCAAAGGAATGGTTATAAACGGCATCCAAAATAACTGCAATACCCCTTTTATGTGCTTCATTTACCAGTCGTTTCAGATCATCTTCAGGACCATAATAGCGATCCGGGGCTAAGTAAAAGCTTGGATTGTATCCCCAACTGCTGTTTCCCTCGAATTCATTCACCGGCAAAAGTTCTATCGCATTGATTCCAAGTCGCTGAAGGTAATCCAGAGAATCGATCACTGTCGCAAAATCGTGGCTCTCGCTAAAATCACGTACTAAAAGTTCATAAATCACCAGGTTATTAGGGTCCGGTCGTTCCCACCCATCATCCGTCCAATTGAAATCTGGCTTATTGGTTTGGATAATGGATACATATTCTGTGGTCTTACCATTTGGGTAGGGCTTCAGGTCAGGATACACCTCCGGTTGTATCCATGAGTCATCGGGGTGAAGTACTTTCTCTGAATATGGATCAGCAATACGTATTTTTTCATCAACCAAATACTGAAATGCATATTCTTTTTCGGGCGTCAGGCCATTGATTTCGAGCCACCAATATACTTCCTGATTACCACGGACATCTCTCTTCATCTGATACTCAGGACGAACTTGCCAATCATTAAACTCTCCAATAACATACACCCTGCTTTTGTATGGAGCCAGTAACGATAATGTTACTTTAGTGGGGTCACTTTCATCATAATATATTCCTTCTTGAACTCCTCCGGGTCTCGGCATATCGACCACTTCATCCGGAACAAGATAATAAGCATATGCTGAGTCAGACACTCCCAAGGAATTTGATGAAACCGCCAGCATCTCGGTGAGGCCTGTAGAAGATGCTGATACTGTATATGACAATGACGTACTATTGCTTTCGGCTACTTCTATGCCGTTTTCATACAGTTTCATGTTCTGAAACCCCGACCCTATTGCCGCTCCTACAACTTCCACATCCAAAGATCCATTTAGATTCAGGATCGTTGTTTTTTCCCTTGGTTTCTGGAACCGTACATGTACACCTTCATCATATATATCTATGAAGAGATCGGTATCATTTTCCCCTTTCCCTTCTAACTCACCATCTGCGCTTCTGAAAACCATTGCTAATTTCAGAATCTCTTCTCCAGAAGGTACACCGTAATATTCCCGAATTTCAGGAATGGTTAGGCTATATAAGTCTGAACCAATCCTGGTTAATTTTGCTTTTGGAATATTCTCGTCCCATTCAGCGATCACATATTTCCAATCGGAAAGATCACCCTTCGCGCTTTCATCAGTGATCACTCCTGTATGGGCATAGACCTCTCCTGAGAAGCCCTTTAAACCCGCACTCCCCTCAGCTGCATTGAAATAAATGGTAACGGAACTTCCTTCCTCCGGAAATGCTGGGTCAGTGCTTATCTGCGCTTGAACACCGGCAGTTAGCAGCAATACGATTCCCGAAAAACCCACTAAAGTTCTTAGGAAATATCTGAGAACACCCCAAACCCCATAGCCTAAAACATTTTTACAATCCTTCATTAAACCTAAATTATTCGTCTTTTAACTTGATCCTAAGGAATATACCTGAGATAATGTAAGCGCTTACAATTAATGAAGCAAGTTTCTTATGAACAAGCTTTTTCACTTGTTCAGTGAAACTCTTGGTAACAATACATTCTCCTGAAATTTGATTATTTTTCTTTTTTATAAAACTTAATTTATCTCATGATCTACGAATTCTTAAAACAAACTCCCCAATTTGATGAAACCGTTTTTGTGGCTCCCAGCGCCGATATTATCGGAGATGTTACCCTTGGCAAAGAAAGTAGTGTTTGGTTCAATGTGACCATTCGGGGAGATGTGAATTACATTCGGATCGGAGATAAAAGCAATATTCAGGATAATGTTTGCATACATGTAATGAATCAAACCGGGCCGACCGTTATTGGGAATGAAGTGACGATTGGCCATGGAGCCGTAGTACATGGCTGTACCATCAAGGACCGGGTATTGATCGGTATCAACGCCACTATTTTGGATAAGGCTGTGATTGAGCCTGATGTGATCGTAGCTGCAGGCTCTTTAGTTCCTCCCGGAAAAAAGCTCGAAAGTGGTTATATGTACATGGGCTCACCCGTGGAAAAGGTAAGAAAATTGACCGTAGAAGAACTCGCTTCTATCCCAAAATACGCGGCCAATTACGTCAAATACTCCCGCGCCTATCAGCAAAAAGATCAGTACGACGAAAACCCTTTTTATAGTAAGTGACTGGAAGTGTTGAATTATAAATCGATCCAATTCAAAATTTCATATTGACTCAAGAACAACCTCTCAGATTGTCATCCTGAGCGCTTAAAATATCCTCCAAGTCTAACGATATCATCATATAACACAGACCAGTGGCTTAAACTTTGAGACCCTTCGCGGAATACAGACTAACCTGTTAGAAAATTGAATCTCTCAGGGTGACAACCAATGGCTGAATTGGTTGTTTTACAAACATCAATCAAAATCCTAAAATCAAAAATCCAGTGAGCGGACTTTATATTCACATCCCCTTTTGCAAACAAGCCTGCTCGTACTGCGATTTTTATTTCGTTACCCGACAAGAATACAAACAAGATTTTGTGGACGAACTGATCCGCGAAATACATTCCAAAAAAGACACCCGATTCACTGAAGAAACAGTAAGAACTATCTATTTCGGTGGAGGCACCCCTTCCCTTTTAACACCCCAACAGGTTGAATCTATTTTAGATGCCATACAGTATGTTTTTAAGGTTGAACCGGAAGAGATCACCTTCGAAATGAATCCCGATGACGTGACCAAAGAATTTCTTTCGGGGCTAAAATCAGCGGGTATAAACCGGGCGAGTATGGGCGTTCAGTCTTTCAATCCGGAGCTTCTCAAATTCATGCATCGGGCTCATTCTTCGGAAGAAGCTTTCCGCTGCCTTGAATTATTACAAGCTTCAAAATTCAATGTATTTACGGTTGATTTGATCTATGGGAACCCGGGTCAGTCGCTGCAATCGTTAGAGCAAGATATAGATACTATTCTTCAATTTGACCCTCCTCATATTTCGGCGTATTCACTTACAATTGAACCTCAAACCCGTCTCGGTAAGCAGGTTAAGTTAGGGCGAATTGTTCCTCCGGAAGATGATACGGTTGCCCGACATTTTGATCTGGTTGTGGAAAAGTTGGGAGAAGCCGGTATTCTTCAATATGAAGTAAGCAACTACGCCAAGCCGGGGAAAGAAGCGCTTCATAACTCAAACTACTGGAGCCATGTGAATTATTTGGGATTAGGTCCGGGCGCGCATTCTTTTTGGTGGGATGAAGACGGAAAATCAGCCAAAAGATGGAGCAATAAAGCGGACCTGAAAAGCTATTTTACCGGAAGCTGGAATGAACCGTTTGAGGAAGAACATCTGGATCACACAAATTTGGCTGAAGAGCGCCTGATGCTCGGACTTCGTACCCGCTCCGGACTTTCTCTTCAGGAACTTGCAACCCGTTACGATTTCTCATTCAACCCAAAACAGCAGGAGTATTTGCAACAGCTGGAAATTCAGGAAAAAGCAAAAATTGGAGATCGTATTCAGCTTACAACAAAAGGATTGAAAATTGCGGATGCCATTTTACTCGACCTTATTACTATATAGGCTGAGTTAATCTTTAGCCGCCATTTCCCAGTTTCGGGCATAACGGGCATATTCAAAAGCCTTGCCTTCCTCTCCGGCATTGTGATAAGCTTTAGAAACCATCATGCCCGCCTCAAATAGCCGCTGATAATCTGCTTTGGTTAGATTTTCGGCAGTCCCCTCTAATACCGGAACCGCCAATTCGATGTATTCTTCAAGCGTATCGGGGTTTTCATTCGCATCAAAGTTTTCCTGAAAAATGAGTGGCCAGAATTGCGCCTTCCCATACACTTTTTTGGAGATCACCCAATACCATTCATTCTCTTTGACGGTATAAACCTGAAGCTCTGAGTTATCATTATCTGATGCTTGTTCTGCCGTGTTTTGTGTCTTAGAACTTTGCTGAGGCTCAGGTTCTGAAGCAGATGCCAACTGTTTATTCTGCACCTCCTTTGCTTCCTTTGTCTCCACCGGAGCTTGAGCTGGTTGTACGTTATCTGAACGAGTTTGTATCTGGCTGGCTGCAGTTCCTTGCTCACCGGGACTCATCAAAAACCAGGCGGAAGCAATCGCTATAATTGCTACTACAAGTACCGCCGCAATCATGACTACCATATTATTATTAGCTTTCTCTCGCTTTTTGGGTGGAGCGGGCGTAACGGTTTGATCGGAATCATGGCTTTTTTCAGCCGCCAATTCCGTCCCTTCTGACGATTCCTCCTCTTCCCCCTCAATCAATTCACTTTCAAGATGTGCATACTTTGCATTCACCGTTTCCCGAAGGGCTTTGTAGGGAGTAAATGTAACCCGTTTATGGGCCGGAATCGTGATCGGCTCGCCGGTTTGCGGATTCTGTCCCTGCCGCTCGGCCACCTCTTTTACTTTAAATCTTCCAAAATTAGTTATTGAGGCTTTCCCATTTTCCTGCAGCTCTTGTTTTACCTTTGCGATAAGTGCCTTCGTAAAAGCCTCGCTCTTATTTTTACTGAAGCCGGTTTTTTGTGAAAGCGCATCTACAATATCACCATATGTAACTTTATCGCTCATTTTATTCTCCGTTCATCTCGTCTTTAAGCACACGGGACTGATTAAAATGCACTACTTTTTTTGGAGGGATCTTCATCATTTGCTCGTAATGCGGGTTATAGGACTTATGCTCGGGCCTGATTTCAGCATGAAAACTCCCAAAACCGGGCAGTGTGAACCCTTTATTTTTTGAAAGCAAGGTCGTTAGGCCATTTACAAAACTATCGTAAAGCTGCTCGGTCTCGGCCTGAGTGAGGTCAAGTTCTTCCGCCAACTCTTTCAATACCTCCGATTTCGTCATAATAGCATGTGTGATATTATATTAGCTGTTTGAGGTGGAATAAATGCTAAAACAGGCAAATAAGCAATTCCAACAGCCCAATGTACGCTCATTGTGGTTTCACTGCTGCTCCAGGATGCGTATTATCCGCTTTAAATAATTTACCGCTATGCTAAGATCATTCATCCCTACAGCCCCGGATTCACACTTTCCTATTCAAAATTTACCTTACGGAGCCTATCAAACGGAATATGGAGATATCCATCTCTGCTCTGCCATTGGCGACTTCGTCATTGACTTGTTTGTTTTGGATGAAGAAGGACTTTTTGATGGCCCTTTGTTAAAAGATCAGTTTGTCTTTCAGGATTCAAGCCTGAATTATTTCCTGAGTTTGGGACAAGCCGCCTGGACAGAGGCCAGGGAAACCCTTCAAGCCTTACTGCACAAAGACAACCCCAGGCTCAGAGATGACGATTTGTTGCATAGCCGGGTGTTCAAAGGCCGGGAAGAAGTTGAAATGGTTCTTCCCTGTGATATCGGAGACTACACCGATTTTTATTCCTCCGAACAACATGCACGCAATGTAGGCAGTATGTTCAGAGATCCGGAAAATGCATTAATGCCTAACTGGAAATATTTGCCGGTTGGCTACCATGGCCGGTCAAGCTCTATTGTTTTAAGCGGAACCGAATTACACCGTCCCAAAGGTCAGATATTACCGGATAATTCGGAAAGTCCTGTATTCAAAGCTTCAGAACGCATCGACTTTGAGTTGGAAATGGGATTTATCACCGGCACTGGCAATAAACTTGGAGAACGAATTCCTGTAAATGAAGCGGAATCCCACATTTTTGGTTTGGCCCTGCTCAACGATTGGAGCGCCCGGGACATACAAAAGTGGGAATATAAGCCACTTGGCCCCTTTTTAGCCAAAAACTGGGCTACATCAATATCACCCTGGATCGTTACGCTTGATGCCCTTAAACCCTTTCGGGTGGAAGCACCGGAGCAATCTCCTGCACCGCTGGAATACCTGGCTCAAACCAACCCAACCACTTTCGATATACAGCTCGAGGTTTACCTGAAGACTTCGAAAATGAATGAACCGGAAAGAATTTGCACCACTAATTACCGGCATCTTTATTGGACCATAGCCCAGCAACTGGCCCATCACACGGTAAATGGTTGTAACATGAGACCGGGCGATCTTTGTGGGTCAGGAACTATCAGTGGAAATGAAAAAGGTACGTTTGGCAGTTTACTCGAATTAGCATGGAATGGCACAGATCCCATCCGACTGCATTCCGGCGAAAGCCGTTCATTTTTGGAAGATGGAGACGAACTAATACTTACCGGATCGGCTCAGGGTGATGGATACCGCATTGGCTTTGGGGAAGTAAAAGGAAAAATTCTTCCGGCTATCAGCTAATAAACCAGATCCCGAAACTGCCGGCCAGTGATATCACAAATAAAAGGTAGGCTTGCTTTACAGGCTTATCGGGAAGGAAATTATAAAGCGGGTTTTCCGTGAAGAATTCTTCAAGTTGTTGGCGCCGGGATTTTTCTTCTTCATCCAGTTCTTCTTCTTTCTTCACCAGAACCTCTGCATCTCCTCCCACCTCTTCCAATCTTTCATTCAGGAACCCGGCAATGGTGTATTGGTCAACCTTTCCAAGATTACTTGCTATCAGGTAAGCAGGCGTACCCACCATAAAAATGGCAATGCTTACGATCGTCTTGTCAACAACCGTAAGTTCAACAAACACGCCCAAGGCCATACTGATAAGTGCCGCTAAACCCATAATGCATAGAAGCGCGCTCAAAACCAGCCTTAATTTCCAGTTTTGAATGCCCTCCAATAAAATCTCAGATCCTTTCATTGCCATGTCCATTGTAATTTCTTTTTAAACGAGAATATGAGTATCCCCGGGTTAGTTTTCAATAGTGGATTTACTCCATTCATCCAACAAAATATTCATCAAAGACCGGGCTGCAGAGCGTGAAACTTGCTCAAGGGTGTCCGGTGCTATTTGGTCATCAACTTCATACGTTACCGCATCAATACCGAAAGTGTGATATAACCAATTTTTTGCAATAGGTGAAGAGGTGTCAAATTCCTCTACGTTGAAAACAACATCCGGGTTTTCTGATAATAATTCTTTGTACCAACGTTGTGTGATATTATCAGGAACGGTCTCAACTTCTTCATCTATCGGGTAGAAAATATTTTCATTGGTTGAATGAAAGTCAATCCCATAAAACATTTTTCTCTCATCGTCATCCGCTAAAGGGCTCAATGCGTCCCGAACCACTTGTGTTTCAGGCTGATTAAAATTTTCCCAATCCCGGTTCAAGTCAATTCCACCGGCGTTGTGCCGCCAGTGTCCCATTGCCACTCCGTCAGGGTTTATCATCGGATAGGCTTTAATCACAAATGTTTCCCTGAATTTTTGAGCCAACTCTGTGTCAGAAGTCAGTTCCTCTAAAAACAACAAAGAGGCAATATACCCGGTTACTTCAGGCGGATGTTGCCGGCCTATTATTGCCAATACGGGAGCTTTCTCACCGGGTGAGGTTTCGGTGATATTCAATTCCCAAATAGGTCGGCCCATTTTGGACGTTCCGGCTTCCTGAATGGACACATACTCTCTGCCCAGGATGTTTCGCCGTTTTAACTCATCTTTTAGACTTGAAGGAGTTTTTAAAGGCTGTGCACTGAGGATGATCGGCTCGGGAGCAAGAAGCACCTCTATGGTCCCTGTTCCGGTGAGTGAATCATATTCTGCCGGTAATTCCATCTGCTTTTTCCAGCGGCTGTCGTTTGAACTGCGACTTAACAACTTTGGAACATATCGGTGCTCCGCATCTTTATAATCGATACGGATCTTCGCCATTCGAACCGTGTCGCTCCATACTTTAAAAGCATACCAGGGACTGTTATTAATTGGTCCATTTTCCGGCTCAATAAAAACCTCAAACATGCTGTCATTTACCGCATAGAAATCGTTTAATCGTGCACCTTCAAATTCATTACTGACCCAAACCCTGGGTTCTCCCGCCCCAATTATTCTTTTGGGCTGAATGGTGATCTCCTTATCCTTGGTATTTGTTACATCAGGAGGATCATAAGAGAAGCCGGTAAATTCTTCCGAACTTTTGCAGGATATCAACAGAAAAGAGCAAACAAAGACCAATCCAATGTATTTAATCATAAAAGAAAAACTGCTTAAACTTATGTTTTAATGAAACCGCACATTCGCTTATACTTGGCTAACGCAAATATATATTAACGGCTTGATTACTTCTAATTTAAAACTTCTAATTTGGTTGCCCTGTTTTATACTCTTCTGGGGCTGGATGACACCTTCCGGTTTTGCTCAGGATGATGATGTTGCAATATCCAGGGTTTGGAAAGTCAGTATAGAAGGTAATGAAACATTTGAGGATATTGTTATCAAGAATGTGATTTCCAACGAGGCACCATCTCCCCTTAAAAAGCTGATATTTTGGAAGATGGTGGGGCACCGGCTTAATGAAAATGAAGTAAAGCGGGACGTTATACGAATAGAGCGGTTTTACCAGCGCCGGGGCTTCGATGATGTAAGAGTGAGCTACCGGATCGAAGAACTGAATAAGACCTGGCGCAAGGAAGTGATCTTCGAGATCATTGAAAATGCCCCGATTCGAATTCGGTCTGTTGATTTTACTCTTTCTGTCTCTGACAGGGACAGTGCCTTCATCAAAACCAACGATGAGATCAATGAACTGAAAAATGATCTTCCCTTTAAAACCGGGCAACGCTATGAGACTGCAAATAAATCAGAGATCGAAGGACGGCTTGTAGGTTTATTCAAGAATCAGGGCTTTCCCTACGCACAAAGTACCATTCAGGCAAATGTAGACAGTTCTGCTAAAACAGCCGATGTAACCTTCCTGAACGAACTTGGCCCACGAGCCCGTTTCGATTCTGTTTTAGTTGAAAATGCAGATAACTTTGAAGAGAAATATGTGGTCAGAGAAACCGGAATAAAACGAGGACATGTATTCAGTGAACGCAAGATCAGGGATGCACAGCGAGAAGTTTTCAGCCACCATATGCTACGGTTTGCATTGGTATCCATACCGGATCAACCCAAAGACTCCACCATTAACGTGCTTATAAGAGTGCGTGAAATGCCGCAGCGGTCGGTCGAACTTTTAGGAGGTATTGGAAACCTCACCCGGCTTGATGATGGTTTTGCGGATGCCTATAAACTTTTCAGAGGGCAAGCTTCATGGACGCATCGTAACGTGCGCGGCCGGGGCGAACGTTTTAATATCACGGGAAGAGCCTCCGCAATCGAGCAAAGGCTTTCGATGAATTACCTGTTTCCTTACCTGTACAATACCAAGAGTTCATTGAATATTTCCCCGTTTTGGGAGCATAAACTTGAACCATCCTATGAGATCTATCGAGGCGGTGCCACGACGAGTTTCCTTTATCAATACAGTTCTAATTTTACGAGCGCAGTTTCATACGAGTATTCACAGAATAATGAGACCACTCAAAACTCACAAGTTAGCTTACCCGACTCCATAGTTGCCTACAATGTATCTTCATTCAACATGAATGCCTATTACACAAAGAACTTCCGAAGAGGACGTGAGGGATGGTCGCTTCAGCCATTTTGGGATCTCTCCGGTTTATTCGGTGAATCATCCTTTAGCTTTCAGAAAGCCGGGCTGGATACACGAAAGTTCACAATGCTCACAGATTATCTCGTACTGGCAAAACGCCTGAACTTCGCCGGCATTTATTATTCCAAACAGGATTCCCTGCCTTCCGATGTACGCATTTATAATGGAGGAACCAATTCCGTTCGGGGATGGAACCGCCATGAACTGGGACCCAAGCGAGCCATCCTGAATGAAGACGGAGCATTTGACCGATATGTCCCGATTGGAGGACGCGCCACCCTTAGCTTTACAGCGGAGTTGAGATTAGATCTTAGCGACCTTCTCAAACGATTTGGGATCGCTGTTTTTTTAGATGGTGGGCAGGTTTGGCGTAATTTCATGTCCATGGGCACAACGCCTTTGCAATACGGTGCTGGCGGAGGTTTTCGATATCAATCCCCCATTGGGCCAATCCGGATTGATATTGCCTATAAACTAAATCCTACGGATGAGGATCTGAGAATTTACCAAGGGGTTAACTATGGGAGTGCCTGGAACCGCTGGGGACTTCATTTTAGCATCGGGCAAGCATTTTGACTATGAGTGAGCAAAAACCACATATCATAGTACGATTGCTGAAATCAGCCGGATGGCTTGTGCTTACTTTGGCAGTATTAGCCTTTGGTTTTCGCTATTCTCTCAAAACGGATGCGGTACACAAACTGGCGAAAAATAAAGCCGTTTCTTTTGGGAATGACTACTTGAATGGCAAGCTTGGCATCGGAGAGATCAAGGGAGATCTATGGAAGGATTTTCGCGTTCAGGATCTGTATATCACCAACGAAAAAGACACGGTTGTTTCGCTGGAAGAACTTCACCTGGAATACAACATCTGGGATCTGCTGAACCAAACTTTTACGGCTTCTAATCTTGAACTTTCGGGACTATATGCCAATATCCGGGAAACAGAAAAAGGCCGTTTTAACCTTCAAGACCTGGTTAAAACTGATACAACTATTCAAGATTCTACATCATCCTCCTTTGGTATCAACCTGCAGCACATCGCAATTCAACATAGCGAATTGGATGTCTGGATGCCCTCTTATCTCCCCGACAGTACACTCAAAGTAAATGAGCTGAATGCAACGGCCGGCTTTCAACTGATAGATGAGATCTCAGGCTCCCTTCATTCCCTTTCATTCCGCCTGAAAGAAGGTCGCCTGCCCCAACCTATCTCGCTGGAAATGGCCGCTTCCTATGACAACAAACTCATTACTTTAAATCAACTGGTGCTGGAAACCGGAAAAACCCTTATTCGGGCAAATGGACAAACGAATCTCGCCGATTCTACCCTGAACGCGGAAGTCAACACTCAACCTTTCGCCATCAAGGATATTGAATCGTACCTGGATATGCATGCGCCCATTCCTGACGATCAGCTTCAACTTTCGCTAAAAGCAGGCGGCCGGCTAGACTCCCTGAACCTGGAACTTACCGGCGAAGGCACCGGCTTTGATGAGCTTCTGATGATCTCCAACCTGTCGTTAAACACATCTCCTTCTCTAAACAAGTTCGGGTTTTCCGTAAAAAATATAGATCTCGGCTATTTCACACAAGATTCCGTTAACGCACAATTTGGAGAGATCCAGGGTACGGTTGAAGGAAAAATGTCACAGAACCCAGAACAGATGGATGTAACCTGGGGCGCAACCATTCATGAAATAGTTTATGAAGACTATCAGCTTGAAATGGTATATGGCAGCGGAACGGTAAAAGACGGCGTCGCCCAGGCAACCATTGAGGCAAAAGACGGAAAAGACCACATTGCTACTTACACAAACATTTATGACTTGTTTTCTGAAAAACCCGACTGGGACCTTCGCTTAAATGTTGATCACATCGACCTTGGGTGGTGGCTTCGCGATGCGGACATAAATGGCCGACTCAGCTTTGTATCAGAGTTTAAGGGAAAGGGCTTTTCCTTAAGCGAAGACCCCTGGACTTTTTCGGTTTCAAAGCCCATAAGGCCTGTTTTCAACTTTCCTGAGGGCATTAGTATGTTGACCGCTTCCAGGGAAGAAGTGCAAAAATACAGGAGTTACACACGAGATACCCTTATCATCAATGACCAGAAATTTGCAAACATTGATGTTAATGGAACCATCAGCAGGGATCAGGTCACCGCAAAAGGCTTTGTGCAGCTTATTGAAAATAAGATCGAATTGGATGCACTGGTCCAAAATTACCTGGAAGAAACGCCCTCTTATGAATACCGTATCACTACCAAAGAATTCAATGCTTCCGAGATTCACGCCGTTGAAGACCTCCCCACCTCGATCAATCTCAAACTTACCGGGAATGGTTCTTCTTTCAACCCGGATGACATCGAGCTGCAAACCCGGCTATCCGTTGACTCCAGCTTTGTGAATGGAGCTGTTCTGGATTCCCTCAACATTAAAGCAGGTTTGAACGGGAATATCTTCACCATAGAACAGGGCCGCCTTGCCAGTGAAGCCATTTCAGGAACGTTCTCAGGCCGCCGTAACATCACGGATGTAACCGATCCCAAAAACGATATTGCCCTGAATATGGAAGTTAAAAACATCCAGCCCCTTGCTCGTACCGTTGGGGTAGAAGTGCTGAATGCGAAGGGGAATATCTCGGGTAACATCACCAATGAAACCGAAGAACAGCTTAAATTTTCGGGAAATGTAGACCTTGCTGATGTCCGCTACGATACGCTGTTTTCTGCCCAAAGCATTTCCGGGAAAACTACCGTTATGATTGGTTTGCAGTATGGATATGACCTGTCATTGGACATTAATGAGCCTGCCTTCAACGGCCTTAGTCTCGAAGATGTCCGGCTTCAGACCACGGGAATTGCTTCTCCGGATTCGGTTTTAGGTTCTTTCAATTTTGAGGTCATAAGCTCCGATGCCGGACGCATATCGCAAACCGGAAGTTATCATATTACTCCCAAAAGCTGGCAAACCGAGATGATGTGGAGCAGCTTTGAGTTTGAAACTCCCGCCCGAACCCTCACTCTTCAGCAGCCTTTTCATCTTTCCTATAAAAATGCTTCTATCCAATCGGATACGCTTAAACTAGAATCGAAAGAAGGCACCTATCTCGATCTTGCCATCCCTTATGCCGACTCCACTTCGCAGGATATTTGGGTAGAAGGGCAGGATTTTGATTTTGGGGTGATACAGGAGATTCTGTTTGATGAGCGTTTCGTTGATGGGGTGCTTTCCGGACAACTGGTAGTTCACAATAATAGTAATGAACTCACCGGCAGCGGAGCACTTTCTTTTACAAGATTGGCTTATCAGGGAACAAATTTCGACCGGCTGAATCTGGGTTTTGATCTCAGGGAAGAGCGGCTGAAAGCCAACCTTAATGTCACCATGGAAGGGGAAGAAAAAATGGTTGGAACCCTTGATGTCCCGTTCATCCCCGCCGACCCAAATACGCTCAGCGATGAATTTTTTATGGAGCCGGTAAATGGAGAATTGATTATTCATCCTGTGGCTTTGTCGGAATTCAAAGACTTGCTGGCTAATTTCAATATCACAGAAACCGAAGGCGTTCTGAGTTTTAACGGAAATTTATCCGGCACTGCAGGCGAACCCGATATGAGCGGGGTATTTCGCTTGGCAAATCCTACATTATCCGGAGTAAAGATAGATTCCGCTTTTGCAGATCTCAGATACCATCACCGGCAAAAGAAAATAACAGCTACCGCAAATATTGACGCAAAAGGCCAAAGGGCAGCCTCCATAAATGCAGCATTTCCCGTTTCCATGGATTTCCGCACGTTCGCCCTCACTATGCCTGAACCAACCGACTCCCTGCATGTAAATGTGGTGACTGACCAGTTTAATATTTCCGTATTCAATGATTTCCTCGATAAAGAATACACCCGAAACCTGAGAGGTATTCTAAATGCCGAGCTTACCATTGACGGCCCTTTCAACCAGGTTCAGCCCACCGGATTTATGAGCCTCCATAGTGGCCATTTGAGCATTCCCATTGCCGGAATTTCCCTTAATTCGATCAACTCGGAGCTGGAATTTACCGAAAACGGCCTCTTGCTAAACAGTTTTAGCATGAAAAGCGGTGGAGCTTTTACCGCAAATGGAACCATCAAACTGGACGGACTTACCCCCTCCGGTATGGACATCAACGCGAAGGCAACTCGCTTCCAGGCTGCCAATACCGATAATTACAATTTCACGATCGACCTCGACAGCCGTTTGTCCGGAAACCCGCTGCGCCCAAAAGTATCCGGGAGGCTGGCTGTTAAAAATGGATTCATATTCTTGCAGGACTTTGGTGAAAAATCGGTTGAAGCGGTTACCCTGGAAGATGAAGAAGTATCCTCTTTTAGTCCTTATGACTCTTTGGCTATTGACATGCAGTTTGTCATCGAACGAAACTTCCTGGTACGCAACCGCCGCTACCTGGACATGGAAATCGCACTCACCGGAGAACTTGATGCCCAAAAATCAACGGATGAAGAACTCGAACTCTTTGGTACCTTAAATGCCCAGAGAGGGTATGTTCGTCCTCTTGGCAAACAATTTAATCTTGAGGAAGGAACTTTTACTTTCAGCGGGCCGGTTGCTGAACCGGATATTTTTATCAGAACCAGCTACATCCCACAAACCGCTCAAAAACAAACGGGCAATCCCATTACGCTGTTTTATATAATTGAAGGAAATGCACAAGACCCTGACTTTAGGTTTGAAAGTGAACCTTACATGGAGCAGCAGGACATCATCTGTTATACCTTGTTCAATAAACCATGCTACGCGTTGGAATCATGGCAACAAGTGGTAAGCGGTGGAGGCAGTTCTGCGCCTACCGACCTTTTGGTTGACGTGCTACTCAATGAAGTTGAAACACTGGCAACTCAACAGCTGGGGATCGATGTGGTGCAAATTGATAACTCCAGTTCCGAAGGCAAGACTTCCATCAAAACCGGTTGGTATTTGAACCGAAGAACCTTCTTTGCCGTCATTAATGAGATCAGCGGTTCAACCCCTGAAACCCTCTTCATTTTGGAATATCTGCTGAATGAAAATCTTGACCTCATCATCACCCAAGGCGACGATAACCGGCAGGGAATTGATCTCCGCTGGCAGTATGATTATTAATGGTGTTTGAGTGCTACAGTGTTGAGACAATCACTGTAACACCATCGCACCAAATCACTAAAAATCACAAGTCTCGCCTCGGCAGCATTCTTCGGCATTGATTCCGCAAGCGGCGCATTGTCCGTGGCCATGTACCCAAACCAATTCTGCGATCTGACCGCAAAACTGACACCGACGCTGTTGTTTTTGGGTTGAACCGGATTTGGATTCAGGCCGGATTTTAGAATCAGTTGTCTTCGGTGAGTTCGGCATAAGCTACTTCTATGTTAGCGCTGAGCGGGAGTCGCCATCCCGGTGCTTTAAATTCCTCAAAACCGTCAAGAGTTTCAACAGCTTTCAATTCTTCGAGTGATTTACCAGCTGAAATTCCCTTTTCGGTATAATTTAGCAGCGCAGTCAAAAAATCTCGTTTCAACATCAAATCACTTTTATCGCCGGTGATTCCATAATCTGTATTTCCATGGCCAAAAATATAGATCACATCTGCAGGATATTCATCAGCTACTGTTTCCAGCGTAGTGATCCAGTTTGAAATAGAAGCGCCCGAACCCCGATCGATAAATGGATGTGCCCGATTGAACATCAGATCTCCCATGTGAATCACGTTGGCCTTCTCAAAATAGATCACCGTATCTCCACCGGTATGCGCCGGCCCATAATGAGTGAGCCGAATGGTTTCATCGCCTACATCGGTCGTCCATGTTTTGGAATATGTGGTATCCGGATAAACCTGAGCATCCAATGCTTCCTTCCCATTTCTTTCCGCTGCTGCTTTTTGTAAATCAGGTACGTTTTCATGAGCTACAATGCGTTTCACTTTACCTTCAAAAGCCGGGTTACCTGCGGTGTGATCTCCGTGATGATGGGTATTGATTAGCATATCAAAAGCAGCATCTCCCATGTCTTCCAGGCCGGAAATACAAGTCCGCGCTGATTCCGGAAATTGGGAATCTATAACCACAATGCCATCCTTATTTACCAGCCAGCCGATGGTTCCACCTGAACCCACAAAAGTACCCACATTTCGGCGCAGTGTGGTGAAGGGACTTTCTTGTCCCAGCGCAAAAAGTTTATGAAAAGGAAGCGTAGCAGCGGCTCCCATTAAAGCAGATTTTAGCAAAAATTCCCGACGATCCATAGTCTTTAAGTTAGGTTATAAAATGAATTTTATGCCGTAATTAACGAAAAAAATCGAAGCATTCATTCCCGGTTGAATATGGGAACATCCAACAAGGAACATCGAATATTGAAGGGAGAAGTTTTTTTCTTGCCAACGCAAAGCATTTGATACGAGGGACGAATTTATCCTTTTCAGGTCTTTTCAGATTCAGCCTCGTTCCTACGCTCTGCGTTGAAACGAAAATGTTGCAATGATGTTACTGTCACTAGTCAACCCTCAGCTCATTCCGCGGTAACGGCCGGGTTTGTGGTTGATCGCCAGAATGATATTCAACGCCACAGCGGCCAGCACTGAAAAAGCCAGTGCTTTCCAATCCACGATAAAGAACGCCGCAGATATGATCAGCGTATCGGCTACCATCTGGAATTTACCGGCACTGATCTGAAAATATTCCTGCACGTAAATAGAGAGAATGTTCAGCCCGCCCAAACTGGCCTTGTGACGAAACAGCATCAGCAAACCACTACCGATCAGAAATCCCCCGAAAACAGCCGCAAACCAGGGGTTGATGTAGCCAAACTCAAAGATCTTCGGAATATATTCGGTGAGAAATGAAACGCCGGAAACTGCCAAAAAGGTCTTTATGGTAAAATCCCAACCCAGTTTTTTGATCGCCAACAGGTAAAACGGAATATTGATCACAAAGAACACAGAGCCAAAAGTAAGATCTGTAGCGTACTGTGTGAGAAAAGCCACACCGGCCGTACCGCCGATCAGGAAATTCATGTGCGAAAAGATCGAAATACCAAAAGCGGCCAGCAGTGAGCCAATAATAATGCCTTGCACATCATCCAGAATGCTGTGTTTTTGGGTCTCTTGTTCTTTAGAAATGGATGGTTTTGATTTCTCTTTTTGAGGGGAATGAGTGGTATTCTCTTGGGTCATTTAAGTGGTTGGTTCATCCCGGATAAGCAGTAAAATAGCTGCATGAGGGACGATTAGATATTTTTCGTTTTCAAATTCAATTTCGTAAGCCTGCTTTTTCAGGAAGATCGCCAGATCACTTTCCTGCGCCTGCATGCCAATATATTTGGTGTCGGTGCTACCCTTCCAGGTCTCCTCGATATCGGTATTTGGGATGGGATAACCGGGCCCGGTTTTCACGATATAGCCGCTTTGAATTTCTTCCTTTTCTTTCACCGAAGCCGGAAGCACCAGCCCACTGCGGGTATGGGTTTCCATGTCCCGGGGTTTGATGAGCACGCGGTCGCCCACCACTACAAATTTCTCAATGGAGTTCAGATATTCCTGGATCATACTGTCTTGATTTTCTATGGTGAAAGATACGGAATTTGAAACTTTGAAAAACCGTTAGTGTAAATCAGCAAATACATTTACTCATCAGAAATATCATGGAAAACAAACTTTGTGTTATTACCGGTGCCAACTCAGGAATTGGATTTGAAACCGCCAAGGCCCTTGCTCAAAAAGGGGCGTATGTGGTGATGGTCTGCCGTAATGAGGAAAAAGCAAAAGCGGCGATGGAAGAGATCATACAAGAAACCGGTCATGCCGGCATCGAGATCGTGTTGTGTGATTTTGCTATCCAGGCTGAAATTCATCAGGCCGCCGATACCATCAAACAAAAATTTGAGAAGATCGATGTACTGATCAACAACCACGGCTTTTTAGCTTCAGAACGTAATGAAACGGTAGATGGACTAGAAGAAACCTTCGCGGTAAACCACATCGGCTACTTCTTGTTCACCAACTTACTGCTGGATCACCTGAAATCTGCTGATCATGCCCGCGTTATCAATGTAGCTTCCGAAGCTCACCGCGCCGGAGAGTTTGATCCCGATAACCTTCAGCTGGAGGATGGCTTTAAACCGTTCAAGGCGTATGGCAATTCAAAGCTTTTCAATATCCTCTTCACCAAAGAACTGGCTCATCGTTTAAGGGATACTTCCGTAACCGCCAACTGCCTGCATCCAGGACTGGTTGGGTCGAATTTTGGTCAGAGCGGAAATTTGTTGGTTTGACTGTTTTATACCCTGGGCAAACCGTTTATGACGTCGAATAAAGAAGGCGCTCAAACCTCCATCTATCTGGCCAGCTCCGAGGAAGTGCGAAATACCAGCGGCCAGTATTTCAAAAACAAAAAAGCATCCACGCCAAGCAGAATTGCCCGGGACATGGATGCCGCAAAAAAATTATGGGAGATCAGCAATAAGCTATGTGGGCTTTAACCCGGTTCATTCAAATTAAAAACCCCTTACTCATTTAATGTTCAGTTTCGAGACTACGATACCGGCAATCATAACCACTGCTGAAATAATAATTGGCGTATAATCTCCGGTGCTGATGGCTACATCTGCACCAAAAGCTTCAAAAGATTCTGACTCCTGAAAATATTGATAGCCAAAATAAATCACTCCCAATAAGCCTCCGGCTGTCAGTATGCTTCCTATCGTTTTTTTCATAATGTTTAATTTTATTACGATTGAATTATTGAGAGTACTTTTTTTGAATTTTGTTTCAAAGGCCGTTAAAAAACTCTATAAAACAAAAAAGCCCGGCTGTTACCGGGCTTGTGATCTCAAAAGAAATTACGATCAGTATGAAGCATACACACTGGTTGTGCCATCTTCCTTAACCAGCAGCACATCATAATTATCCGGTGTGCGGCCGGGAGTTTCCATTCCGGGTGAGCCGATAGGCATTCCGGGCACCGCAAGGCCTACAACTCCTTCCGGACGTTCTTTCAGCAGCCGTTCCACTTCCGCACGGGGCACATGCCCTTCTACCACGTATCCATCAATAAGTGCGGTATGACAGGAGGCCAGTTCCGGGGTGATCCCATTATCTCTTTTCACCTGCATTAGTACGGGCACGGGCACTTCTTCTACGGCAAATTCTCCTTCCATCATGTGAGAGCCCCAGCGAGTACAACACTGACAACCTTCGTTTTTATACATGGTTACCTGGGTCTTATCAGATAGTAAGTTATTGGATGAATTGCCCGGCCAGAATAAAAAGGCAGCAACGCCTGCAGTTACCAACAGGCCTATGATCAAAATTTTGTTGTTATTCATGTTCTTTACAGTCGGATTCAAATTTGATGTGCGCCAAGATAACCCGTTTGAGGTACATTTGTTATATCCAACCCGGGGAAATTTTGTCTGCCAAAAAAAAGAAGCCCTTAAGAGCTTCATTCTTTTAATACATAATGAGCATTCGAGATGAAATTATCTTTGGATGTTCAATATCACTTGCCCGAAGTTCTACCGCTCCTTCAGTACGCCCGACAAATTCAGCTTATGGATCGGGATCAAATACGAGGACAACATTTCATCTTTGTGAATCCCGAGTTCCCCTGTTCCCCGAAAATCAACCATACACACTTTTTCTGCGGTTTGAACCACTTCCCCGATGCCGTAGTACTCCGGACTGGGCCCGTAATACACCAAGTCGCCCGTCTTCAGCACGTTATTCGCCCTCCGGTGATACGGCATGATCACCGGTAACAGATCCAGTCGGTAAGGAAGTCGTCGTTTCTTGGAGAGTGCCATCACTCTTGCTTGTTCTGATGAATAATAATTTCTCTTTCTGAGCCTGACCGATGGTTAATTTCGACCTCAAAGGCATCTTCGGGGATCAAAGACGATATCTTTTCCGGCCACTCGATCAGGCAAACGCCGTCACCGTAAAAGTATTCTTCGGCTCCAATTTCCAGGGCTTCTTGTTCGCGTTCTAAACGATAGCAGTCGAAATGATACACCGGAATGCGGCCGGAATATTCATGGATCAAAGTATACGTAGGTGAACTGACTTTTTCAGGTTTGATCCCAAATGCCGAAGCCACGCCTTTCACAAAATGTGTTTTTCCGGCACCCAGATCGCCTTTCAGGCAAATGATATCGCCCGGTTTCAGTTGCTTACCAAACTCATATCCGGTACGAATGGTTTCCTCAACCGAATGGCTTATGATGGTTTTTGATGTAGACACGTTCTTCTGCAAAAACTTCTTTGAAAATTGACCTCAAAGATACCACGCTTTTGATTCAAAGTTTATTCCCAAAAAGGGAAGGTCCTGCGAAACAAAGATGTACCGCGTCTCTCCAGAGTCGCGTGTTTGTGCTTTCGTCTTTGGAAAGGAATCGTTCCGTGAACTTGTCTACAAACAAGAGAAAGAAAAAACAGCGATAACGGTGCGGAAATACGCTCCAACGCAGATCGCAGGAGCGAGGTAGAAAAGAACTTCAGCATTGAATGTTCAATGTTCTGTAATCATTGTTCTTTCCTATTTCGGCCGTAAGGTAGCAATCGGCAAGATCACCTCTTCCATGGAAGCCCCGCCATGCTGAAAGGTATCCCGGTAGCGGTTTTGGTATTTGTGATAGTTGGTAGGATATACAAAATAATAGTCCTCCCGGGCAATCATATAATTGTTGATGGAACCCACTTTAGGAAGGCGATAAGCTTCCGGGTCGTCCATAAAAATGACTGTTTCAGGCTGATCGGCTTTGAGGTTCCGGCCGTATTTATAGCGGAGGTTGGTGGCGGTATCTTTGTCACCATATACTTTGGTGTCGCGCAGGGCGCGCACTGAGCCATGGTCGGTAGTGATCACCAGTGTAACGTTTTCTTTGGCCAGGCCTTTGAACATTTGAAGCAGCGAAGAGTGCTGAAACCAGGCTTCCGTCACCGATCGAAACGCAGATACATCGGGAGCCAGCTCTTTGATGACATCCGAATCGGAACGGGAATGGACGAGCGTATCCACAAAATTGAACACAAAAGCGGCAAGTTTTGACTGTGCATAACTGCCGATCTTGTCGGCTACTTTACGCCCGGCATCTGCATTCAGGATCTTTTCATATTTGAAATTGATATCAATGCCATGGCGCTCCAGCTGCCGTTTCAGCAACTCTTCTTCATGTCGGTTCAGTGAAGATTCATCCTGACCTTGTTGCCACAATTCCGGGTACATGCGCTCGATATCAGCCGGGTATAATCCCGAAAAAATGGCATTCCGCGAATAGGGCGTTGCTGTTGGTAGAATAGAATAATAAAAGTCGGTATCGATGGAAAAGTAGTTAGAAAGAAACGGCTCAAAGATCAGCCATTGATCGTACCGCATGCAGTCGATCACGAAGAACATAACGTGCTCATCATTTTTCAGGTGTGGATTCACATACTTCTCAAAAACCTCCGGCGAAAGCATCGGCCGGGCGTCATCCGAGCGCATCCATCCCAAATATTCCTGATCTAAAAACCGCCCAAATTCTTTGTTAGCCTGCTGAAACTGATCATCAAAAACCTGCACCAATCCTTCGTCCGAAGAACCCAGGTCAATTTGCCAGTTCGTAAGTTCTTTGTAGATGTCGATCCATTCTTTCCAATGTGTACCGGGATGAATGCGGGACGACAATTCATTGAATTGCTTCAGATAGGTTTGAGCCGATTTCTCAGATTGAATGCGACTCCGCTCCAACAGTCGTTTGGTGGTCAGCAGGATTTGATTGGGATTCACCGGTTTGATGAGGTAATCGGAGATCTTACCCCCGATGGCATCCTCCATGATCGATTCTTCTTCACTTTTGGTGATCATAACCACCGGAAGCGATGGCTGTATAGCCTTGATCTTTTCAAGGGTTTCAATACCGCCCATGCCCGGCATTTGTTCATCCAGATATACGATATCAAACGGCTCGGAGGCGATCAGGCTGACCGCGTCATCCCCGTTAGAGACCGGGGTGATCTCAAATCCCTTTTTCTCTAAAAAAATAATATGCGATTGCAGATGATCGATCTCGTCATCTGCCCAAAGTATTTTAGGCATGAAATAATAGTCTTTAAATTTGCCACGAAAGCTCAAAAGTGATAAAACTTTAAGCGGACAATTTTTGTGGTTTAGTGATTTAGGGGCTGCAAAATAATTTAATCCTCAAGCTTGATGTACGGCCGGATGTTTTCCAACCGCTTTTCTCCGATACCCTTAACATTAACGAGTTCATCGATGGAATCAAAGCCGTTGTTTGTTTCCCGGTATTCAATGATACGTTTGGCATAGGTAGGACCAATACCCTTAAGAGTCTGTAGCGTTTTCAGATCAGCCGTGTTGATATTGATGATTTTTGGTGCGGTCGTTTTCGGAGTTGAGGATGGCTCTTCACTGGGTGATGCTGCCGGTTCCGTTTCCTCTACTTTTTCCATACGATTAACTTCCGGACCTGGAGAATATTTTTCAATTAGCGCAGCTTTTTCTTGTTCTGCGGCTTCGTTTCTTTTTTGAAACTCGGCCAGTATTTGGTCATAGTTTTCCTGACTATAATTGTAGGAACGCCGAAGAAATAGATTTGCAGCCAAAAGGAGTACAATGATCCCCAGCAGCAGCGCGATCCCAATGCGTTCGCCCCGCGATATCTGAAGTCTCTCTACCCAGAAAAAAGCTTTACGTTTTAGCTCATTGAAATTCATAGGTCTAATATGATAGAGGCGCACCAAAAATTCAACGTCTTTAATGTGTTACTGTGCGAAGGTGTTACGGTGTTTACGACAAATTTCACGTAAACACCGTAACACCTAAACACTGAAGCACCTTGACACAAAAAATAAGGTTGTTTAGTAAAGCAGGATGTGAGATTTTTGGCAAAATTCAGACTATGGCAGACAATCAGACATTTACATATCAGAACCAGGACATCATCTACCAAAAAGTGGGAGAAGGAAAGCCGCTCGTTATTCTCCACGGCTGGGGAAGCAGCAAACGCGTGATGATGCCGGTAGCTCAAAACTTGTCAAACCTCCGAACCAGTTATGTACTCGACCTGCCCGGATTTGGTGATTCCCCGGAACCCTCCCGCGCCTGGAATATTGATGATTACGCGGATGTAGTCCAAGCTTTTATTGAATCCTTAGGAAAAGAAAAAGTGGATGTGCTGGTGCACTCTTTTGGCGGGCGGATCATCCTGAAATTGTGCGCCCGTGATTTTGGTAAAAACCGCATCGCTAAAGTACTGATAACAGGCGGAGCCGGAATGAAACCCAGGCGGTCGATGAAATATTATATCAGAAAGTATACGGCCAAGATCCTGAAAGCTCCATTTATGCTGCTGCCCGGTTCACTCCGCGAAAAAGCATTAGGATGGTTGCGTACAACCTCACTTTGGAAAAGTCTCGGCTCTTCCGATTATTCCAAACTTTCGGGGGTGATGCGGGAGACCTTTGTGAAATCAGTGACCGAATACCTGGAATCCTGCCTCCCAAAAATTCCCCATGAAACCTTGTTGATCTGGGGAAGAAATGATGATTCTACGCCGGTTTACCAAGGACAGCGAATCGAAAAGGGAATCAAGAATGCTGCATTGGTCATTATCGAAGACGCCGGTCATTATGCCTTTCTCGATAAACCCAAGCAGTTTGCACGGATTGCAGAGGCGTTTTTTAAAGCCGGATAGTCATAAATCATCGATTCACTGTTTGCCTCGCTCCGGCGCAGAGCTTCAGGAGCGAGGGTAAACAGCTAATTACTATTTAGGATCAGCAGAACTCAGCGTTTCATCTGTGCTCCTCTGCGAGAAAATGAACGCCGAACCCAGAACCTATTCCCGAATAGTTATAACCAAAATGGATTACGATCCTGTTTGGTTATGCTTTTATTTCAGGAAGAGATGCTTTGCAGCCATTCCCCAGGAAGACCCAACTCCCATTTCACCCCAAGTTCCTCAATTTCCAGCCCGGCATTAAGCAGACTGATTCCGGTTTTTTGAGCTCGTTTGCTGCTCTTATCGCCGTTGATTCCGTAAATAGGATCATCAATAATTGGAAATCCCCACTGCTCTAAATGCAGTCGAATTTGATGTGTTCTTCCGGTTTTGGGGCTGCATTTTACGATGGCTGAATACTCACCCCTCTCCACCACTTCAAAACAGGTGATGGCTTCTTTCGCATGCTTCAACCCTAATTTACTTTCGAATACAAATCCGGTTTTACGACGAATGGGTGTATCGATAGTAATCGAATCTTCCTCCGGTTTTCCGGCGACCATCGCATAATAGGTTTTCTTTACTTCAGATCGACTGAAGCACTTCATAGCCTTTTGAGCAAAAGCCTTGTTTCGGGCAAAAAGTACGAGTCCGGAAGTGACAGCATCCAGCCGGTGGACAATTCGCAAATTGGAATAACCCCTTTCTTCCAAAATAGCCGTGAGTGAATTTTTGTTGTACCGCCCGCCGGGGTGCATGGGCAACGGCGCTGGTTTGAAGGCGATCAAATACTCTTCGGTTTGCTGAAGGATTGAGACTTCATCCGGAACAGAGGGCTCTTTTACCTTGGGGTTGTGGTGATATACTTCATCTTTAGCAGAAAGAGTGACACCCTCAGAAGCCTCCTCTCCATTCACCCCAACAAGCCCGTTTTGGATCTTGGTTTTCCACACATTGGAACCGTGAAAAGGAAACCGTTCACTCATCAGATCCAGCAGCGTTCTTCCCTCAAACTCCGATTTTACCTTAAACCGATACGTAATCGGATAAGGCTTTACAATGCGTACTTTACGAGCATCCAACGGGACGTTCCTTAAAATCCTCTCCAAAATAATTGTACCATTTCCTGAATGGTTTGAAGGCATTTTCCGGATCAAACGGGCGCTTGTATTCACTTTGCCTGCACTCTTCACTGCAGCAACCGTCCATTTGGCGGGCGCCTTCCTCACTGCAAACAAACAGCTTATTGCATTCCATATTCGCGCAATTAATGTAAGTATCGGCAGGCTTTCCGGTGATCTCACATCGGGCAATGGGCTCCAGGTCTTGCGGATTCACGGGTACTACCAGGCGGTCATCAAACACAAAACACTTGCCTTTAAAATGCTCTCCGCCCTGTTCTTTACCGTAACGGATGATGCCTCCGTGTAGCTGATTAACATCCTCCCAGCCATTTTCTTTCATCAGCACGGAGAACTTCTCGCAGCGGATACCGCCGGTGCAGTACATCAATACTTTCTTGTCTTTGGGGATGTTGGCTTCTTCCAGCCATTGGGGGAAATCGTAGAAGTTTTCAACATCCGGCTTAATAGCTCCCTTAAAATGCCCAATTTTGGATTCATAGTTATTGCGCACATCGATCATCACGTGATCTTCTTCTTCGATGACACGACGCCATTCTTCCGGTTCCAGGTAATTTCCACCATTCCTGGGATCAACATCATCCATATGCAGTGATACGATTTCTTCCCGAACTTTTACGGTCAATCGGGGGAAAGGAATGTACTCGCATTCTTCCTGCTTAAAGGCGGTATCATCAAAACCGGGAAGCGACCATACATAATTTTTGTATTCTTCAATTTGCTGATCCGTTCCGGCGGCCGTTCCGTTAAGGCCTTCTTCTGAAATATAAATTCGTCCTTTTAGCCCGATCTCTTTACAAAAATTTTTATGGGCTTTGCAAAATCTCTCCGGCTCTTCGATATGCTCGAAATTATAATAGAGTATAACTTGGTACATTTTTTCTCTTAAATTATAAGAACAGTTGTGTTTCGGCGTTTATTGATCGCGAACCTGAAAGTTAAGGAAAATCCCAATAATGAATAACCCCATCCGGCAATTTAAATATGCTCTGCTGATATGCGTGGCTTTGTGTTTCTCATTACCTGCAGCTGCACAGGAGCAATTGCCCCCTCCTACTTTACTGGATATACAGGATTCCTATATCCGGGGCGAGATCGAATTGGACGAAGCCGTATTGGAACAATTCAAAGTTCTTTTTGAACCGTCGAATGAGCATCAAATTCATAAATGTGCAACTCCTGCGCTAATGTTTTACAAGGAGCATGAACAGGAATTGGCTCCCATCACTAAAGAGAAGGTGGCGGCTTTAAAACAAGAAGCAATGGCATCTTCCCTGGTAGAGCAAAGTTACATTTCACCGAGCGGGAAATTTGAGATCTTTTATCATACTTCCGGTTCGGACTCTGTTTCTGTAGTTGACGAAGATGGAAACGGTATTCCGGATTATGTGGATTGGGCTGCAGAATCGGCGGACTCAACCTATCGGCATGAAGTTAGCAATATCGGTTTCACCGATCCCATACCTGCCGGCACGCGATATAATATCTACATCATAAATACAGGCGGGGCATATGGTTACACCGAGCAATCTTCATCAGGAGGCCCGCTTACTGAGATATTCATAGAAAATGATTTTGAGGGTTTTCCTCCCAATACCCATCCTGAAGGAAATGTGAAAGGCGCGTTGTATGTAACTATCGCTCATGAGTTTAAGCACGCCATTCAGTACCAACAAAACAATTGGCGGTCGCCTTCGGGAGCGTTTAACTGGGCAGAAATGGATGCCACATTAATGGAAGAAGTGGTTTACGATGACGTCAATGATTACTACAACTACATCAAGAATGACCTGAATGGGTCCACTCCGTATTTCGAATCTATTTTTTATGGTCCTGAAAATGGCACTCCCGGCGCCTATTGGCATGTAAGCTGGATGATCTTTTTTACAGAGCACTTTGGAAATCAAATATGGAAGGATGCCTGGCAACTGATCGAAGATCAAAATAACCTGCCGCTGGATGAAGCTCTTACCGAAGTAATTCCCGATTATGGAGAGGACTTTCCAACCCTGTTTGTACGCAATCACCTTTGGCATTTTGCCTCCGGTTCAAGGGCCAGCCTGGATAGTTACGGGTTTGAGGAGAAAGCAGATTATCCCTATTCCAATATGGAAGAGGAATTATCCATGGTGCCTTCGCAATCCTTGGCAGTTGGAGACATAAAGCCTCTGGCAGCAAGATACTATGAGATCGTCCCCTCTTCCGGGGATAAGGGATACGTGGATGTGGCGGTAGACTTTGACAGTTCCCAGGTAGGGATCGGTCTTCTGTTTTATTATGAAGACGGGTCTGTGGAAGAAGTCATCTCAACCGGGGCAAATAAAAGTCAGGTGTACATTCCTACGGAAATTTATTGGGAAGATATAAGCAGGCTGGGAATTGTAATAGCCAATTTCAGCAACAGTACATCAAGCAGGGAGCTTAGCTTGCTTATGGGGAAAACAGGCAATGCCATTCCAATTCGCGATCCGGAGTTTGCTGATCTTCCAAAAGAGATAAGGGTATATCAAAATTATCCAAATCCCTTCAACCCGGTTACCAATATAGATTTTGAGTTACCAAGAGTGGCAGAAGTGAAGCTGGAGGTATATGATTTGATGGGAAGGAAAGTTCAAACCCTTGCAGATGGAACCTTCCGCCTCGGAGCATATTCCATCCCGTTTGATGCTTCAGGACTTGCCTCGGGTACCTACCTCTATCGTTTGCAGATCGACGACATGAGTTTCACCAAGAAGATGCTGTTGGTAAAATAAACCGATAGGAATCAGAATCAGGGATAGAATTACGGGCACATCTTAAACAGGTATTAATTATCATTGGCTTGGTATGCATCAATTTTAGAAGAATACGATAAAGGCCTATGTCGCACCATCAAATTAAATCTCCCAAAAAACATCCATTCTGGCTTAAGGCTACGCTCATTTTGATTGGTTTGAGTTTACTGTTTGTAGTAGTCAGTTACGGCAAGTTCATACTGATGCCAATCGCTTTCTCTGCTTTTTTTGCGATGCTTCTAAATCCGTTGGTTGAAATTTTTGAAAAATGGAAATTAGGTCGTGCCGGGAGTATTCTTCTTACACTTTTGGTGGTCTTGGTAGTATTGGCCGGCGTATTTTCGCTTATTTCTGCACAATTCATCCAGTTTTCGGAGCGCGTGCCGGAAGTCACCGAAAAACTGAAAACCACAACCAATACAGCAATCACGTTTTTGGAAGAAAGCGTGGGAATATCACAGGAGGAGCAGAGCCAGTATGTACAGCAAGGTATTAATAACCTGATCGACCAAAGCGGAAACTACGTGAGTTCTATTGTGAGTGCTACCACCAATATGTTTACGGTGATGACACTGATGCCCATCTTCATTTTTTTTATGCTGTACTACCGCGAAATGTACCGCACTTTTTTCCGCAAGCTCGTGGATGTAAAGAAAGGAGCCGGCTCAAATATTGATGGCTTACTGGATCGTATTCAAGGCGTAACTCAGGATTACCTGGTAGGCATGCTTACCGTGATCGGCATTTTAGCCGTTCTAAATACCACGGGATTATTCATTGTTGGATTAGAACATGCTGTTTTCTTTGGTGTTTTTGCTGCACTTTTAGCGATCATTCCCTACATCGGAATCATTATTGGAGCATTGCCTCCGCTGCTTTATGCCTTGTTGTTAACCGATTCATTCTTGACTCCGGTTTTTGTGATCGCCGTTTTTGGGACGGTTCAATTTCTGGAAGGCAATTTTATCACTCCAAGGATCGTCGGTTCCAAAGTATCCATTAATCCATTCGTGGCCATGGTAGCATTGATCATAGGCGGGGAGTTATGGGGAATTTCCGGAATGATCCTATTCGTTCCTTTGATCGGAATACTGAAAGTCATCTTTGATCAGATCGAAGAATTAAAACCTTATGGATATTTATTGGGAAACACTGTTGAATATCATGAGGATAAGTAGAAAAGTAACGGTGGTTCAGCCAATTGTTATTGGTTTACTGTGCCTTTTGATGACAGGATGCAATTCCAAACAATCAGACCGCCGGGAGCACTACTTCCTGAGAGGATATGATGAATTAGAATTCCGAGACAAAAATGGAATAACCGTCCCTTCCGATTTTTATATAGGCACCATTCAAATAAATGGGCAGAGATCCTACCAAATTCGCGATACCTCATTAACGCTGGTTAATAAGTACACGGGCGAACCATATAGCGGCTACATCCGAACTTTTCATCGGGATCGGTTCAACCTAAACCTGCAGGGCGAGTTTGAAGACGGAAAAATGTTCAGGTTGAGGTATTGGCATCCCAACAGAACGTTGGGAATGGATGCTGATTTTATGCATCAGTCGTGGCGAATTTGGAATATTGGCGGCAATATCATGGCAGAGTCGAATGAAGACGAAACGTATTACTACTATCCTGAAAAGGACAGAAATTTGATCAAAGAAATCATCAGCGACACCATGCGCAGTTATTTTGACCGGGAAGGAAATTTAGAACGCTACACCAAATATTCCGATTCAGCCAGTATTCACTACTATCCGACGGGACAAAAACGAGCTGTTTTTCCTTTCAGACGAAATGGAGGGATGAACGGACTGGTGCAAGAGTGGTATCCTAACGGACAGCTTAAAGTGCAGGGCCTTTACGAAAATGGAGAGCAGGTCGGCACATGGGTTAAATTCGACAGCCTCGGAAATGTTGAAGAAAAGATCAAATATTGATGAAGAACAGACTTGTCAGGTTTTGGAAATCTGCAAGGCTTGTTGATAGTTTTAGATCTTATCCCCCGGGAAAAAAAGATCGCGAACGTGGGTGTAATTAGCGGCCATGCGTCCAATGGGATCATATTTTGCGTAATTCACTTTTTCGCCATCCAGATATACCTCATCATTCATGTGATAGCAAACCAACTCTCCGATCACCTGGTTGAAGTCGCCGATCTGCATCACCCGATCTAATTTACATTCCATGCTGATGAGCGCTTCTTCCACCCTTGGAGCGGTAACCAATTCACTTTTGGCGGGCGTTAATTTTGCTTCATCAAACTCACTGACATCCTTTGGAAAAATTGTGCTGGAAATCTGCATTTGCTCAGCCAGCGAAGCGGAGACCATGTTGATCACAAAATCACCGCTTTCCTGAATGTTGGCAAGTGTGTCTTTGTGGTCTTTCCCGATCTTTTCTCCCAGTCCTATCGATATGATAAACATGATGGGATCATGCGAGATCACATTGAAGTAGCTGTAAGGTGCCAAATTCGGAATACCACTTTTTCCTACTGATGATATCCAGGCAATAGGGCGTGGAACCACAGTTCCTTTTACCAGTTTCACCACTTTACGCTCAGAAAATTCAGACTGCTTTATGATCACGGACATGCATTTTTAGGGTTGAAAGATCAGCTCCAAAGGTAGTGCTTTTTGGAAAGTTTGCATAATAAAGGCGGTTGCGGTTGGTTATCAGAATAAACAAATTCCTTACAAATCATAGAAAAAGTAAGAATTATGCCAACAGCAACACTCACATCCAAGGGACAGGTTACCATCCCCAAAAAGATCAGAGACAAGCTTGGATTGAAACCCGGAGATAAGCTCAATTTTGAAGTTGAAGATAATCGAACAATCAGCCTAAAAAAGAAGAAAAGCATTGATGAAGCTTTTGGAATGCTTAAGAGAGAGAATCAAGAGGCTTTAACAATTGAAGAAATGAATGAAGGGGTCGCTGAATATTTTAAAAAGAAATATGGTGTTAAATGATAGGGGCTGATACGAATACAATTATACGTTTTTTGGTAAGAGATAATGAGGAACAGGCTCAAAAAGTGAAGCAAATATTGGAGCAAGGGGAAACACTTTACCTTAATCAGGTAGTACTCTCAGAAATCTATTATGTTTTAACTACCGCTTATAAATTCTCCGATCCTGAATTCATCAAGGCTATAGATAAATTATTAGAGATAGAAGGATTTGAGTTTTTTGATGATCAAGTAGTTAAAAACATAATAAGAGACTTTATTAAATCTAACGCTGATTTTGAGGACTGTATGATACACCAAATAAACGCTTCTCAGAATTTACAAACTCTCACCTTCGACAAAAAAGCTTCCAAACTAAAAGGCATGAAATTGTTGGAATAATCTGCAATTCGTAGGGGCAATTCATGAATTGCCCCTACGAATTTTTTGTAGCTATCGTGCTTCAAAAAATGCCTTCACTTCGTCAGCACTCTTCGCATTCAGCACCCGGTCTGGACCATACTTCCCTTTCCGAGCAATGCGAACACCGTATTTTATATCATCGATGCCTTTGATGCTATGCGCATCGGGGTTGATGGAGGTCATCATGCCAACTTCACGCGCCTTATTCCCAAAGCGCCAATCCAGGTCTAACCGGTGCGGACTTGCATTGATCTCGATGGCAGTATTATGCTCAGCGGCTAAGGCTACCAATTCGTTCAGATCAAGATCGCTGCCATTGCGCTGGAGAAGTAAACGTCCGGTAGGGTGACCCAAAATCCGGGTGTATGGATTCTTGATAGCATTCTTCATTCTCTCCATCATTTTCTCACGCGGCATGTTTAATGATTGATGCACACTGGCGATCACAAAATCAAAACCTTCCAGAATATCATCCTCATAATCCAGCGAGCCATCTGCAAGGATATCAGATTCGATACCTTTAAAGATCACGAAATTGGTTCCTGCTTCCTTGAATTCTTCATTCAGCTGATCGATCTCTTCCCACTGTTCTTTGATCTCATCTTGCGTAAGTCCACCGGCATAAGCAGCCGTTTTGGAGTGATCAGTAAGCCCCAAATACTCGTAACCTCGTTCTATGCAAGCTTCAGCCATTTCTTTGATGGAGAACTTTCCATCACTCCAGGTACTGTGGGCGTGAATGACTCCGCGAATTTCTTCATCGGTTACCAGCGGAAAGTCTTCCTGCTTTTCGTAGATGGAAAACTCATTGCGGTCTTCCCGTAATTCCGGCGGCACAAAATGCAGGTCCAATTTTTGATAGATGTCAGATTCGCTGGAGTAATCGATTGGCTGGTCAAAATCCGTGTTGCCTTCTTTATCCAGTTTGAACAATCCGTATTCATTCAGGCTCATTCCATGGTCACGTGCTCGCTGACGCATCACCACATTATGCTCTTTGCTACCGGTGAAGTACATCAACGCTGCTGAAAATTCTTTGGGTTTCACGATACGAAGATCCACCTGTCGGCCTTCTTTGGTGCGAACCGAACTCTTGGTATCACCCCGGCCTAAGATCTCTGTCACGCGATCATGCGAAGTAAATACATCAAAAAGCTCCGATATGCGATCTTCATCTGCGGCAATCAGAATGTCAATATCGCCAATGGTTTCAAGTCCACGCCGAAAGGAACCTGCGATCTCGATCTGCTGTACGCCGTCCAGATCTTTGAGACTTTCAAAAATGGGAATGGCAATTTCTTCGGCTTCATCCAGTCGGCAACGCTCATCAAATTTTTCCATCCATTCAATGGATTTTTTGATCTTCTCTGCCGATTTCTGTCCCAATCCCGAAAGCGAAGCCACCGAGCCATCATCGATTTTCTCCTTCAATTCCTCAATGGTACTGATGCCCAATTCCTTGTGAATTTTATAGGCATTCTTGGGCCCCAAACCAGATATGTCCAGCCATTGGATCAACCCTTCCGGAACTTTTTCTTTGAAATCTTCCAGCACCGGCATTTCTCCGGTGTCATAAAGCGTGTAGATATCCTCGGCAATCGACTTTCCAACGCCTTTAATGTCCGTTAAGTTCTTGTTCTGAATGTAGTCGTTGATGTCCTCCTGAAGTCCTTCGATGGTTTGAGCCGCTTTATCAAAAGCGATCACTTTAAAACGGTTTTCTCCGGCTAGTTGCATCAATTGGGACACTTCGCGGAGCTTATCGGCAATATCGTTGTTGGTAAATGGCATGATTGGCTGCGGTTTGGTTTTTGGGAATGATAGGGAGCGAAATCATTGCATTCAAAAGGGAATTTCCTGACAAATTCGTTCTGTAGATAATAGAATTATAAATGAAGGACTTTATATGGTGATTCGTTACTTCGCAAAGCATAGGAACGAGATAAGAGGGACAGCTTGTCCGTCCATGTTCAATCTGGGAATGTTGTTTAAGGTCGGCAACTTTCGGGCAAGCTTCCCGACCTACGTATAACACTCGCTACTACGCTCTGCGTTGGAGCGAAAACAATAAGAAGCAAAATTGTATAAATCATCATCATGATTCGGCATTCGGGGGAGAAGCAGAATTGGTAAATTTGGTCAACCCCCAAAAAAAAGTATCAAGTATCATGAAATCAACCGTATTAAATATTGAAGGAATGGGATGCAGCGGATGTGTAAACACCGTAGAAAATGCAATTTCAGCGCTTCCGGGAGTCAAATCCGCTATTGTAAATCTCGAAAAAGAAACGGCAGAAGTAGATTACGATGAAAACGAAGTAAAAGAAGCCGACTTCAGGCAGGCCGTGGAAGATGCCGGCTATCAAATGACCGGGATTCAGTCCTGATAAGAAATAGGATTAGCTATCATCAGGGTCACTCCGAAGTTGTCATCCCGAGTGGCTAATAAAAAAACAAAGAGATCACTGCTGAACACGAGGGATCTCAATGACTACTTCAGCTCGCTGGTTCAAACCTTGAGACCCCTCGCGAAATACATCGTCACCCCTTTTCAAATTCCTAAGCGTCTCGGGGTGACAACATTATATACTTAATCATCATTTTATAACATCCATGAAAAAAGTAACCCTACAAATTGATGGCATGCATTGTGCCGGCTGCGCCAATGCCGTAGATAAACAGCTGGAATCACTGGAAGGTGTACAAACAGCGCAAGTGAACCTTGCCACAGAATCGGCGGTAGTGGAATATGAGGGAGATATCTCAATGGAGGTGTTTTCTGATGCCATTTCCAAAGCCGGATACACGTTGGTTCAGGATGAAACAGAAACCAAATCAAAAGCCGATCAGGTAGAAGAACGCGAGCAGAAAAAGCTGGAAACGGCTCGTCAAAATATGATCCTGTCTTGGGTGCCTACGGTGATCATGCTCGGTTGGATGCTTCCTATGTGGTTGGCAGGTTATATGCTGTTGGGTCCAGTTGGGATGGAGCTGGGGATGATCATCCTGTCAGGTTTTGCCATTTTTGTACCCGGCTGGGAAACCCTGAAAAGTGCATGGAAATCCACAAAGAACCTAAGTCCAAATATGGATGTGCTGATCGCGATGGGAGCATTGGCTTCGCTTTCAACAGGAATCGTCGTACTGCTGCATCATCTGGGAATTGGGCCCGAATTCCATAGCTTTGCAATGATCGGCGGGATGATCATGGCGTTTCACCTGACCGGTCGCTACATCGAAACAAAAGCAAAAGGAAGTGCTTCTCAGGCCATCCGAAAATTGCTGACATTGGGTGCGAAAGAAGCCTCCGTGATTCGGGATAAGGAAGAAGTGAAAATTCCGGTTAGTGAACTCAAGATCGGTGATATCATGGTAGTTCGACCCGGAGAAAAAGTACCTACCGATGGGGAAGTGATCGAAGGCGAAAGCAGCGTGGATGAATCTATTGCAACGGGAGAATCAATGCCCGTAGAAAAATCAAAAGGCGATGAAGTGATCGGCGCTACGTTAAATACCAATGGTGTGTTGAAAGTGAAGGCCACAAAAGTGGGCAACGAGACTTTCCTCAACCAGGTTATCAAAATGGTAGAAGAAGCGCAGGGATCAAAAATTCCCATTCAGGATTTTGCCGATCAGGTGACCAAAGTATTTGTGCCAATCGTACTCCTCTTATCGGGATTGACATTGGTTTCCTGGTTAGTATTTCCGGGATTTTTTGGCGGTTTGGTGGAATGGGCATCGAATTTCATTCCTTGGGTGAACCCGGAGATGAGTTCGGTCTCCCTGGCCTTTTATGCGATGATCGCTGTGCTTGTGATTGCATGTCCATGTGCTTTAGGGCTTGCCACTCCAACCGCTTTGATGGTTGGTTCCGGATTGGGTGCTGAAAACGGAATTCTCATCCGAAAGGGAGAAGCCATTCAGCGCATGAAAGATGTGGATGCCATCGTGCTGGATAAAACGGGCACCATCACCAAAGGAAAACCGGAGGTAACCGATGTGATCACATTTGGGGATGTGTCCGAATCTGACTTGTTGAAATGGGCTGCCGCCGTTGAAAATAACTCAGAACATCCGTTAGCACGAGCGGTGGTAAATGCAGCTTCGGAGCGAAATATCGACATTAGAAGTTCAATCGGCTTTGAAGCCATCACCGGAAAAGGAGTGAAAGCCATTTTGGATGACGGAGCAGTTGGCATTGGCACGTCATCGCTGATGGAAGAGCTTGGAGCGGAGATTTCCGATGACAAATCATCCCAAAAACAACAATTGGAGGAACAAGCGAAAACTGCGGTATTCGTGAGCAAAGCCGGAAACCTGATCGGAATTCTGGGTATTGCGGATGAGGTAAAGTCGGACAGTAAGGAAGCGATTGCTGCATTCAAAAAACTGGGGCTGAAAACCATTATGCTCACCGGCGATAATGAGAAAACGGGACGGGCTATAGCTGCAAAAGTAGGTATCGATGAAGTGATCGCAGAAGTACTTCCTGACCAAAAGTCTAATGAGATCAAAAAACTGCAGGAAGCCGGGAAAGTCGTGGCGATGGTAGGTGATGGTATCAACGACGCACCGGCGCTTACGTTGGCGGATGTGGGCATCGCCATTGGAACGGGGACAGATGTGGCGATCGAATCTGGCGATATCGTGTTGGTGAAAGGCGATCTGCCGGGCGTGCTTCGGGCTATTAAGCTCAGCAAGGCGACCTTCACCAAGATCAAACAGAACCTATTCTGGGCTTTCTTCTACAACCTTATCATGATTCCACTCGCAGTAATTGGATTATTGCATCCGTTACTTGCTGAGGCTGCCATGGCGTTCAGTTCTATTAATGTAGTATTTAACTCGAAGCGATTGTCAGCGACCAAGTTGGACTGATCTGGAGTGTTTCATTTACATGGAACCATTTCAACTTGGATGACGGTTAAGGCTCCGTAATTGAAGAACAAACATTAAACCAACTTAGCATGAGAAAATTTATTTACCTGGCATCTATTTTATTTTTGATGGGTGCTTGTACACAATCTAAAGAACAAAATATGGTAGCTGAAGGGCCTTCGGTGAAGGGAGAAGAAGTAAGCTATTCTACGGATGACATCACCATGAATGGCTACATCGCTTATGATGAAAACCTGACGGGCAAACATCCCGGAATTTTGGTAGTTCACGAATGGTGGGGACATGATGAACACGCTCGCCACAGTGCAGAAAAGCTGGCCGAATTAGGCTATGTAGCCTTGGCGGTAGACATGTACGGAAATGGAAAGATGGCTACGCATCCTGAAGATGCCATGCAGTTTTCCGGTGAAGTGATGGGGAATTTTGAAAATGCCAAAGCCCGCTTTAATGCAGCCATGGAAACTTTGAAGAATAATCCCAAGGTAGATCCTGAAAAGATCGGGGCAATCGGTTATTGCTTCGGCGGAAGTGTGATTCTTGCAATGGCTCATTCCGGCGCAGACCTTGACGGCGTGGCTGCTTTCCATGCAGGACTTCAACTCCCGGTGATGCCACAGCAAGGAATGAGCTCCCGAATCCTGATCATGAACGGAGCCGCCGACCCTATGGTCACTCAAGAACAGGTAACAGCTTTGACCGGTGCCTATGAGGAATTGGGAGCGGATTATCAGTACATCAGTTATGAAGGTGCCCAACATGCGTACACCAATCCCGGTGCAGATTCTTTGGGACAGAAATTTCAGCTTCCATTGGCATACAATGCCGAAGCCGACAGTCTTTCCTGGGAAGAGATGAAAGCTTTTTTTGCCGAGACGTTTGGCGATGGGGAGATGTAAATGATCTTACTGTAACCTTGGTTCGAGATTAGAGCTTTGATGTTGTCATCCCTTTAGAAGTTAAATAGGACGTGGGCCTGCCTCACCAGCAGGCAGGCGGCGTGTGCAGGAAACTTGTTTCCAGTTATTTAATTTCGCTACTTCAACCAAGTCATGATCTCCGAGCAGTATAAAAGCCGGGTTGTTAGCCAAGCCATACTTTACAGATTATCTCTTCTTATCTTGTCCCTTCAATTTTAGTTTAACGAACTTCTTATTCATGGAATACATCATTGACGGGATCATAAATGGCATCATGCAAACGAGTCTGCCGGAGTGGATTGCAGTAGCTACAGGATTGGCCAGTGTATGGTTTTCTATGAAAGAGAATTTATGGGTCTATCCAACCGGTATTGTCAGCGTATTGATCTATGTTTATCTCGCTTTTCAGTATAAGCTGTATGCCGATATGGGCGTAAATTTCTACTACTTCGTGATGAGCGTATATGGCTGGTATTATTGGATTCACCCCAAAGATGAAAATGAAAAACAAGTGCCTGTAACCGTAAACAATCAAAATGAAAACCGAGTCACCGCAGCTTTATTGATCGGTTCTTTTGCCCTGCTATATTTTGGCTTAGCCAACTTCACTGACAGCGATGTGGCTTTCTGGGATGCAGCTACTACCAGCTTCGCTATCGCCGGTATGTACCTGATGGCTCGTAAAAAACTGGAAAACTGGGTTGCCTGGATAATCACCGACCTTATTTCAATTCCACTTTACTTTTATAAAGGATTGGTACTGACGAGCTTTCAGTTTCTTGTATTCACCATTCTTGCTTTTGCAGGATATGCGGCCTGGAGAAATTCCCTCAAAAAACACGAAGAAGCCCAGGAGAACTGGGCGGTTGTGGGTTAGTAGTGATGAAGTTATGAAGTGATAGAGTGAGAACGATTCTGATTGGCCTGTTCCTAATTTAACATTGCAAGGCGAACGCTTAACCAGCACTGTTAAGTTCCAATGACTACTTCATCACTTTATAACTTTGTCACTTCGTAACTACCCCCTTTCTACAAAAACGATGAGGTCGCCGCTTTCGATTTGGATTGAGAATTCGGGATCGGTGGTTTCGTTTGAGGTACCGTCGCGCTGACCGTTTTCCAATTTTTCTCCTGATAGTTTATATCTCAAGCCGGTGGTGGTAATGCCATGTACTGCCCCGGAAAGAGGAAACAAGGAGACGATGTTTCCCACTTCACATTTCATTGAAAACTGTTGCTGTACCATGAAAGCATCGAAGGTCTCATCCCGGTATAGCAAGGTCTCAAACCGGTCGTGAAATTGCTTCAGTACCGAAAGGTTTTTCAGAGAGTGATCCATACGCAGGCCGAAGGCACCAAGTACGTGGCAGGTTTCAACTCCTTTATCCAGGGCAAGCCGGAGTGCTTTTTCGAGATCGTTGGTTTCCTGGTCCGGTTCATAAATAACCTCAAATCCAGGGTTTTCAGGTTTTTCGAAACTGTCCATATCCCCGATCACAATATGAGGCCTTAGTCCTTTTTCGAGAATGCGGTTTCCTCCGCCGTCAGCACCTATCAGGAGGTCAGAATGTTGTGCTTCTTGTTGTAATAATTCGGTTTTTGGCGGAAATCCGTTGCTAACTATAACTGCGTGCATGCTTGTTTTTTATGCTGAAATCTTTTCCTGTAAAATACATGGATTTGTGGCAATGTTCGCCTATTTTTGGCGCTATGAAGACTTTTATATTCAACAATTTTATTTCAAAGATCACAAAACATCAAACCGTAGCGGTATTTTCGCATGTTCGTCCTGATGGCGACTGTCTGGGAGCCCAGGTAGGTTTTAGCTTATGGCTGCAAAAGAACGGAATCAAAGCTTCTGCTTTTAATGAAGATGAACTTCCTGAAAACATGCATTGGCTGCAGGAGTTCTTTCCCATCCGGAAACCTTCTGAGGCTCAACTCTCGGAATTTGATGCCTTCGTGGTGCTGGATGGAAATGCCTTGCACCGGTTTGGGGACGTCGCAGAAAAAATCGCGGACCTTGGAAAGCCAGTTTACATGATCGATCACCACCCTGATCCGGAAGATATTTATGAGGAGCCGATCTCGGTCGTTTCAGCATCCTCTACTTGTGAACTGGTGTACCGGCTCTTTGCTGAACATAACATCGATCAAATTGATGAACCCGTAGCCAAAGCGTTATACCTGGGGTTGGTCACCGACACCGGTTCATTTCAGTTCGATAGTGTGAAGCCGGCCACGCTACACGCAGCAGCAGACTTACTGGATCGCGGTCGGTTCACCCCGAATGTGATTACCAATAAAATTTACGCGTCCCGCCCGTTAAAGCAACTGAAACTGCTGAGTATGGCATTGGAAACAATTGAAACTCACGCCCAGGGCAAAATTGCAACCATCACCATTACGCAGGAGATGTTTACCAGAACCGGGACAACCAACGAGGATACGGAAGGTTTCGTGCAGTATCCGCTGAGTGTGGAAGGCGTGCTGGCTTGTGTTCTTTTTCGGGAAGATGAAGACCGAATCAAGTTAAGCCTGCGTTCACAAAGTGATTCTATTGACGTCAATAAATGGGCCCGAAAGTTCAACGGAGGCGGGCATAAAAAAGCAGCAGGGGCTCACTTCGTGGGAACCCTGAAGGAAGCGAAAAAGGCCGTTTTAAAAGTGGGAGAGGAACAATTATAGTGACTCTTCAAAGATTTTTGCTATTATGGGCTAACGGTTAGTGTAGTGAGTGCTATGGAAAATAAATACAATTTGTTGGTCATTGATGATGACGCGCCGATCCACATCATGATGGATAAAATGCTGGGTGCAGAGTACCGCATTCTGAAGGCGCATTCGGCCCAGGAGGGAATTGATATGCTTGCCAAAGAGCCCATTCATTTCATCCTCAGTGACATTCATATGCCGGGCATGTCTGGCCTGGATTTCCTGGAAGCTTTAACCATGGATGCCGAACGGCGAAATATCCCCATCCTCATTATGACCAGCCTGCCAACCGTTGAAAAAGAGAAAGCAGCACTTGGGCTTGGGGCTTCCGACTTTATTGATAAGGCATTGTTCAATGAAAACCGGGAAGAGGTGCTGAACCGGATCAGGATGAAGCTGGTGGCTCATGTGGAGATCCCCGATCTTCCGGAAGCTCTTGTTCTTGATAAGAAGGAGATCATCAAAAAACTGCTGTTTGATGTGTCTTCAGGCGACTTTGTGACTACCGTCCAAAAACTGTGTAAGATCCTCGGGCAAAAACTAAAAGCCGATCACCTCTCCTTTTGGACCATCAATGATGAAAATGTTCAGATGCTTTTGGCTAACGGCATTCAGCCTCCACGGCGTTACGGTCCCAGGGAATTGAAAGAAGAGGATACCTTTCAGCGGGTGCTTGAGCAAAAACGCCCCTATCTGGTAAACAATGTCATGAATTCCCAAAAAGGGATTTTACGGGAGCTTTCAAAACAAGAGAAATTAACCGCTGAGATAGGAATCCCGCTTTTTGCGCTTACCGACAAGGAACTGGTTAAAAACAAAATGAAGATCCCTCCAAAAACACCGCTTTTCGGATTTGTGGTTCTTAAGCGGCGACGTGTTTTTACCAGTACAGAATATAAGATGACCTCGGTGCTTATGATGAACCTGGGAACCATCCTTTGGCGCCTGTACAAAGACATGTGATGATATTTATGAACAATGCATAGGCTTATCCCTCGTTAGCCTCATGTTAGCTGAAGAAGGACAACATTAAACCGGTTTCTATGACAAGAAGCGTTACTATTTTCTTTTTTATAAGTATTCTTTTTTGTGGGTGTACGTTCGATAAAAAACCCTCTTTTCAAAACAGCTCTGCTGAACCGATCGCCGCAAAAGGCAGTTTATCATCTGCCTCTTCCGAATCTCTCTCAGCTGCCACTCAAAGTAACCAACAAACCGATGCAGATGAAGCGGTTTCATCCATCGAACTCTCCCGACGAACAGCTATCACCAATGCTGTAGAAAAAGCCGGTCCGGCCGTGGTTAGCATAACTGTAACCGAATTGCAACGTGGCTATAAACGGGAATTTGATTCCTTCTTTTTCCGCTATTTCGATGTCCCCATTCAGCGTGAAGTGCAAAGTGTAGGCTCCGGATTCATCATCAGTGAAGACGGGCTTGTGGTGACCAACGAACATGTAGCCAGCAAAAACTCAAAAACCATCATGGTGGCGCTTTCGGATGGCAACAAGTACGAGGCGGAATTAATTGGATCTGATGAGTTGGCTGATCTTTCTTTACTCCAGATCAAAGGAGATCGTGAATCTTTTCCTTATGTCAAATTCGCTGACTCAGATGAAATCATGGTCGGCGAATGGACCATTGCGATGGGCAACCCATTCGGGCTTTTTGCTGACGGACAACCTTCTGTTACCGTGGGTGTGGTAAGTGCCAAAGAGCGGGATTTCCGTCCTGACCCTCAGGACCCCCGGGTATATGTGGAAATGATACAGACCGATGCCGCTATCAACCGGGGTAACTCCGGTGGCCCTCTTGTGAATAGTCAGGGCGAGGTGATGGGAGTTAACACTTTTATTTTTACCGGCGGAACCAGTTCCGGTTTTGTGGGATTGGGCTTTGCCATTCCCAGCAACCGGGTTAAAAAGATCACCAATCAGCTAAAAGAATCGGGTACTGTGTCCTTAGATTATGACCCGGGCATGAAATTCGTTCCGGTTACCCGAAATCTTATTATGCAGTATCCTAACATCCCCCGCGTGCTTGGACTATTTGTCACAGAGGTCAATAAAAGCGGCCCGGCCTACGAGTGTGGCATCATGCCCGGAGATGTGATCGTTGAGATCGGTGACGAACGCGTAACCAGTGAAATGCACGCCTGGGCTTTGATGCGGGAATATTCTGAGGGCGAGAAAATGGAATTGCACTTAGTTCGGGATGGCAAGACCTATAAAACAAACATGACTCTCAGAAAGAGGGTACAAGGCCGTTAACCATACTTGTTTTACGGCTCCCATTTGGTGAAAAGTATCCCTCTGGCTCGTCCATTTGAAGCCGTAAATCCCGTTATATTTCCTTTTTCGTCCCGAATGAATTGGACTTCTGCAAGGGGGAATTCTGCTCCGAAATTATCCGGAGCGCCGGGTTCTAATGTAAGTCCATCTTCCATTTGATAATGCCGGATCTTCAAACTGCTGTCGGCTATCACCACTTTATATACTGTTTCTATCTCCTCACTGTAATAACGGCCGATATATTCCTCCATGCCTTCGTAACTGAGCTCGAATTTAATTTTTCGTGCAATATGGTTTCCATTTTGATGCAGGGTCAGGGAATCGGCTGTTCCGTCTTCATTCAGGTGAAAAGTGATACCGGCTGGCACGCCCACCAAGTCGAATGTTGAATCGGATGTTGCCCTAATGTTTACCTCGGGCTGACCCGTTGCTTGCGTATATAAGCGGTCATCATCTCTTGAGAAACTCAAAATAAAGCCCGGCATGATGCTCAGCTCATATCTTCCGGTAAGCAGATCAAATTGCTCCGGATCATAGACAAACTCTTCGGGTTCTCTTTCTTCTGTCACCTCTTCTTGCTCTGCCGGTTCCTTCATAGCATCGGAGAAATATATTTCTGCTATTTTATTACCTATGTCTCCACGGAATCCGCCAAAATTACTTTGTGTGATCACAGCGGCATTGATCTCGGGGAAAACCATCAAATTGGAACGGTGAGCCATATCTGCTCCTCCATGATGTATTCTTTTCAACCCGTTGTATTCATCTATAAAAAGCCCCAAGCCATAACCGGTTTTACTTCCGTTTATCAATGTAAATGATGTAGTCATTTCCTCTATCATAGCCTTTGTGCCAACTTTTGGATCCAATAAATTATCCACCCATAAAGAAAGATCGTGCAGGGTGGAATGAATGCCCCCTGCCCCCATGGCTCCTCCCAGATCCGTTACTTCCTGAAGCTGCCCATCTTCACCAAACTGATAGCCTAACGTTCGGTTCTCAATTATTTGATGCGGATTCCATCTTACCGAGGTATGCTCCATCCCGATCGGTTTGAACACATTATCCTTCATCCAGTTTGGAAACGTCTCTTCCGTAACTCGCTCTATCACTTCCGTGGCCAATGCATACCCGGTATTGTTATAATTGAACTCTGCCCCGGGCATATTTTGTAATTCGGGCTGACGCTGAACGATCTCGATGATCATCTCCTGAGATACCGGGCTGCTTAAATTACGTCCGGTCATGGCCAGCAGGTTCACAAACTCACGGTAGCCACTCGTGTGGTTTACTATATTTCTTACCGTTACCACCTCTTCGAATTCAGGAAGCTCCGGTATGTATTTGCGAATATCATCGCTAAGATTCAGTTTTCCTTCTTCCTGCAGCAGCAACAATCCAAAAGCCAAAAACTGCTTGGAAGTAGAGCCTATGTTATGGACTGAACCCGGATTCATTTCCACCTCATAAGCCAGGTTCGACCTGCCATAGTACTTCTCCAGCTCAACTTTTCCATCTTTCATTACCATGACTGCTGCGCCGGGGACATCTCCCGCATACTCACTCATAAGCTGATCCACTTTGCCCTCCGGATCTTTGGCCTCCGGCTCTACCTTCACCACCTGTATTGAATACTGCCCTGCAGCCCCTTCGAATGAACGAACTTCAATGGTATAGACGCCTGATGCTTCGGAAACAAACTGAAACGCTTCTCTTCCGCGGGCCGGGCCATCAAAAGTACCGATCACGTTCCCGGCCGGATCTTTTATAGTCACCACAACATCAACCGATCTTTGGTCTGCTTTTCCAAAAACATATTGCCCATCACTGATATCCAATTGGTAGGAATGAACCGACTCCGCCTGAAGCTCTCCTAATATTTCATCCCCTGATTTTATGGGTTTTTGATAAGAACTTTCTGTTTGAGCCAAAGCGATATTTCCGGCTAAAAGGAAAATTAAGAGTACTGTATTGAATAATTTCATTGCATGATATTTAGATGTTCTGACACTGGATCATTCGAGACATCTTTGTCAAAGTTGCTTTGTTTGATGACATCCCTTTTTATCTCTTATTATTTACGGAGACTTTTTTAAAAAAACATAAATGTTTTTATACCTTTCCCGTTCTAACTCACTCACACTTATAATCCATGACCAACCAAACCGATCTTTCTTATCCCAAAGACAACATCAAAGTTCTCCTGTTAGAGGGTGTCCATCCGACCGCTGAGGAGAACTTCAAGAAACATGATTTCATTAACGTAGAAACCTATAGCGAAGCCTGGAGTGAAGAACAGCTTCTGGAACGCATCGCAGATGTACACCTGATCGGTATTCGTTCCAAAACCAACATCACCAAGAAGGTTCTTGAGCATGCCCCCAAGCTAAAAGCGGTTGGCTGTTTTTGTATTGGCACCAATCAGGTTGATCTTGAAGCGGCCATGCAAGCAGGCGTAACCGTTTTTAATTCCCCCTACTCAAACACCCGTTCCGTTGCTGAGTTGGTGATCGCAGAATCCATTATGCTGAAGCGGCGTATTCCTTTGCGCGACAAAAAAGCCCATGAAGGGGTTTGGCTGAAGGACGCTAAAGAAAGTTATGAAGTTCGCGGCAAAAAAATGGGAATCATCGGGTATGGCCATATTGGCTCTCAGGTATCTGTATTGGCTGAGAACATGGGCTTTAACGTTCTATACTATGACATTGAACCCAAACTTCCCATGGGGAATGCAACCCGTATGGATTCGCTGGATGACCTGCTGGCTCAATCAGACATCGTAACCCTGCATGTGCCGGCCACCCCAAGTACCCAGAATATGATGGACCGGGAAACCATCTCAAAAATGAAGAAGGGCAGTGTGCTGTTAAATCTTTCAAGGGGGTCAGTAGTAGATATTGCAGCCCTTAAAGAAGCACTACAATCCGAACACTTATCCGGAGCCGGAATTGATGTATATCCGGAAGAGCCGGAATCGAAGGGAGAGAAGTTCAATACTGATCTGCAAAATTTACCTAATGTTATCCTTACCCCGCATATCGGAGGTTCTACCATAGAAGCCCAGTATAACATTGGCATGGATGTGTCTTCCAAACTCATCAACCTGATCGATGAGGGGACTACGGTTGGTTCACACACCGTTCCCCCGCTAAATCTGCCAAAACAAAAAGATGCTCACCGAATTCTGCATATTCACGAAAACAAGCCGGGTGTTCTTTCGGAGATCAACCAGCTGCTGTCTGATATGGACATCAACATCCTTGGGCAATATCTGAAAACCAACGAGCATATCGGTTATGTAGTGCTGGATGTGGACAAACAATACGATGAAGAGATCCTCGAAGCCATGCAAAAAGTAAAGCATACCATTCGAACCCGAATTTTGTATTGATTTTTCAGGATTATTTGGCTTTTAATCAGGTTTTGCTTGATTAACAAAAAGGAGATTTTCATGCTTTCTAATTCTTGGAATTAAGAACCTGAATTAAGGATTGGAGTAGGGCGCTTCTCCAAAATCGCCAGATTGATGCTATTCCATATAAAACCCAAATGCATTTGTTCTTAATTCAGATAGAGCGTTCTTGATCCTTATGGCGAAGTAAACCGACTCTGGAGAATCAATTTTACTTCGCAGCCTTCACCAACTCCTTGAAAATATTCCGCTGCCTTGCTATCTGAATTAGATATTCCGGATGCCATTGCACCCCGATCATAAATGGAAAGTCTTTATGCTCAATGGCTTGAGTGATTTTTGTATTCAGCTCCCTTGCTGCCACTTCGATTCCTTCTCCGGGCTGATCGATAGCTTGATTGTGTAGGGCATTCACGTTGCAAATATCCGTTTGCAAAAACTCACATAATTTGGTGTGATCCTTTATCACAATTCTTTTCTTGGGAAAGATGGAAGAAACCTGGGCTTTCTCAGCATAGAAACCTCGAATATCCTGATGGAGTGTACCCTTGAAATGCACATTCATCAGTTGCATACCCCTGCAAATTCCCAACACCGGCAATCCTCGTTCTATGGCTTGTGAAAGGAGTCTCAATTCCAGCTCATCTCTTTCGAGGTCAATGGGTGAACGCTTTGTATGTTGAAAGTATCTTACCAGCCAATACACCGGAAAAAACAAGACCGATAGGATCCATTCAAAGACAGTACGCTTATTTCGAACCAAGACCGCTCGCTCAATGCGTTGCTGGCCATATTTCATAGGCTCTACATCTGCTCCTCCCCCAATGATGAGCCCGTCTACCTGATCTATGCTTCGTGGTGTTTCCGTATTAATTCTCAAGGGTTTTCCACCCGCCAGGATCACCGAAAGTGCTGTAAATATCCACGCTCCCGTACCCCCTTCTACCGGACCTGTAATTCCGATCACCGGTTCTCTATCTAACATCCTGCACCCATCTTTCCATTAGTTTGATCCACTTCTTTTTCATCCCAAAAACCGATTTATCATCCATGTTTAAAAATGCCCGCGCGTATTGATCTAAAGACTTCTCATCGTTCGCCAGTTCTTCCACCAAAACCCATCGATTCCATTCCTCTGCCAGCGACCAATTTTCCTTTTCAATAGAACAGTTTGGTAACCGGTAATGAAATGTAGGTCGTGCTGAAGTGAGTTCTTCTTCAAGCAATTTGGTGGTTAGTTCTTCATTCATAAACTTGAAAATCGGCAGCATGTCGAGCGGGCGATTACGGGAATTTTCAAACTTAAAATAATCCCGGATCAACGTCTCCAGGTCCGGTTGATAATCATCCCGTAGTATGTACCGAATATAATCCATCTCATATTCATTTATATAGGGTGTCAGTTTTCTGGAAATATCGATATCGGCATCTTTACGGATCCAGGCATCCAGCATTACATAAGCCTTTAAATGACGGGTCAAACTCTCTGCTGACAATTCGGGAACTTCGGGATTCAGGTGAAGCCCAAAAGCATAAAAAAAGGAGCTTCCCGTGCCTTTGGCTTTCCATTCCCGAAGTTTATCTACCAGTTTATTCAGGCTCCACAATTTTGATAATGGAATAGGTGGGGTGATGATCTCGAAAGGTACTACAGTGGAAGCCATCCCGCGTAAAGTATCTTCAAGCTTTTCTTTATTCTTGAGCTTATCGACATCCAGTCCGACACTTTTCAGCACTTTCTCATATTTCTTGTTCAGGAAAAGACTGGCATCCAGCTCCAACGAAAAATCCCCAAATTCACAATCGCTGACTTCATACTCATATCCGCTTTTCTGGTGAATAGTGCCGCCATACAGGTTCTTGAGCATGTTGGCAGCATCCTGCATTTCCACTCCGGTGAATTCAAATTCAAATCCAACTGAGCGCTCTTTGCCGGTTTCATTTGTTTTTAAAGGGGGATCTTTAAAGTTCAAGAGCATCTATTTTAAGTTACACAACCTTAAACAGATGACAGACCATATTCAATCCTGATTTTAAGATAAGAATGGAGAAGTAAAAAATGACCCCGAAAAACCCAGAAGGACTAGTTCGAAAGATGACTGATTCGAACTTTTATTAATAATGATTTCTGCCCATCTTAACACATTATCTTTAATTGATGAATTTGTTTTATGAACCGGTTCAGAACCATGCTTATTAAGGCGTCTGTGAGCCTCTTTTGGGTTGCTATTCTATTTTTGAACCTGTTCATTTCATTTGAAGCAAAGGCCCAGCATCACCCCCAACCCATTCTGCCGACAGACACTCCTTTGTTTGCCGACTTCGATACCACCAATCAAAAAGTATATGTTTTCCTGAAAAAGGAACTCTGGACTTATTATTTACCGGACCAAAGCTGGTCCCTCGAAACTCAGTTAAAAACTCTTCCTAAAAATCTTTCTGATCTGGAGTTTGGCTTCAACCCCTTCACCGGAAAGCCGGCTTTTTGGTCTCGCGGTGTTGGTTCCGTCTATGAAATCGACCCTTCTATAGATACTTTAGTTCGTAAAGACCTTTCCTTCGACCACAAAAACCAGTTTGGCCACATTCCGTTTTTTCGGGATGGGAAATTGTACGCATTTGGTGGATACGGTCTATGGACCTACAAAAACTTCATCTCGGTCTATCATCCCGAAATTCAGGAGTGGAATCTTCATGCTCCGAAACCGACCTCCCGGCTGCCCGACCCCAGGGAGGCCAAATTTGGCTTCTACCAAGAGAGTGACGATGCGCTATACATCTATGGAGGCACCCTTACAAAAAATAACCGTCCGGACGACCGGTATGTGGAAAAAATCAAAACGGAAGAGCTGTGGAAATATTCATTCCAAGATCAGGAATGGCAGTACATTACCTCTTTCGGCTTCAACGAATGGGAAGGCTATAAATCTACATCCCTATCAAAAGTTGGACGCGTAAACTCCATGTCAACAACTGCTTTTAGTCCACACCGTAATTTATGGTATTTGCCCTTCCGCAACGAGCGTACAACAGACATGGTATTCCATTTTGTACCTTTCAATATTGAAACCAAAGAAGTTTTTAGGCCGATTGAGATCAGATTTCCTAATGAGTCTACTTTTTTCATCTCGAATTACTTTTATAACCCAAAAACTTCTTCCTTTGTATTTGTGGGAATGGATCATCTCACCAATCAAAAGACCTTTCCGTTACGAATAGAAACTCTTTCGGAAGATTCTCTTTTAAAAGCTATAGAAGTAAAAGAGCCAGTACTTTCAAAATTAGGCATCTTTCTTTCATTCGGAGGCATTCTGTTAATCTGTTATCTGCTTTGGTACAGATATAGCTCTGCTGAGAAAGAGGAGGATTCAAACGTGATGGGTGAAAAAACAGCTTATAAAGAATTATTCACCAAATTGAATAATCAGGAAAGAAGACTATATCACATTTTGAAAGAACAAAATGGATACACCGAATCTCATGAACTGGAAGAACTGGCCTGGCCTGATATCAAAAACTACGATTACCACCGGAAATTGCGAAATGAAACCATCAATTCCATCAACGAGAAATTCAGGGAAATAATAGGAGAAGAGCAACTGCTTATCATTCGCAAAAAAGATCCTAAAGACAATCGCCGATACTTGTATGGGCTGAACCCGGATGCCGTTCATTTTAGAGCCTAAAGTCAGTTTGAGACTTGGCTTTTGTGTATGAGCCGAAATACCAAGTTCCAACAATTGTAACGCGTCTCTCCAGAGTCGCGTGTTTGCGCTGCTTCTTAAATGAAAATTCTGATAAGACGATCACCAAATCTCGCTTAATACTTTTTCCATGATCGGCTCTGGAGAGTCGACTTACTTATTTCCGATGTGCAGTTACTCGTCCTTTTCTTGCATTCTCTCGCCCTTTTTCAATTTCTTCTTGCACCTCTTTGGCAAAGCATCCCAATCACCCTAACCTAAAAAGTTAAGTAAACTTTACTTTTTGTAAAGCATACTGTATTCTTTAGCAAATGCAAACGAGCCCATTTTTTATGGAAAAAGAACAAGGATTGCTACCTGGCAATTTTAAATTCATTGGCGGATTTATCTCAATACTGTGCTTTATTTATGCCTTAGTACATCATTTTGTAGAACCGAATCTTTTTTTCGAGGGGCTTCGCACCCCAAACCTCCTTTTTTGTTTTGGGTTAATCCTGATCATAGGTTCCAAAGAGCGCATTGAAGATGAGTACGCTAACCAAATCCGACTTTATGCCCATTCACTCACCTCGATCTTTTTCATCACCTTTATTTTTTTGGATGAAATTGAAGGCGAGAAATATTCCTTTCTAACCGAGTTAACAGGATTACTGCTCATCTATATTCTGATCTTTTACTATAGCTTCAAGAAAGGAGTTGAATGGATCAGGAGTCCGGGTTCTAAAGAATATTTTGTAGGCGTTATGGTTGGTATAGTCATATTAGTCAGTCAAGAATTCCTTTGGACGCCATGATCTCCAATAACCTGAAAGTTGAACGCGCCAAGGTTTCCATCACCCAAAAAGATCTTGCAAAAGAGATCGGGGTCAGCCGGCAAACCATTCATTCCATTGAAAGCGGAAAGTTCACCCCTTCCGTTGAGCTCGCATTAAAACTGGCTGCTTTTTTTGAGATCTCTGTTGAAGAGCTTTTCACTCTGAAGAAAGGCTGATCTATATTTCTACACACATCTTAAATACCGCGATAAATTCCTTAATTTAAGGTTCATCAAAAGAGCTTTAACGGACTTCCATACATGACCTACCTTTCCACCGAAAATCTATCCAAAAATTTTGGCATCAAGCCGCTGTTTGAAGATCTTACCTTTGGTATTTCGCAAGGCGATAAAACCGCACTCATTGCTCCAAACGGAACCGGAAAATCTACGCTGCTTAAAATTTTGGCCGGAGAAATGGAGCCGGATTCCGGCAAGGTGATGACGCAAAAGGGAATTCAGGTGGGCTTTCTGGCACAGGAACCGAAGCTGAATGAAAACATGACTATCAGCGAGTTTATCGCCCACGGAGATTCCGAGAAGATCAAAGTAGTGCAACGATACGAAAGAGCCGTTCAAGCGCAAGCAGCTGATTTCAACCCGCAAACCCAAAAGGAATTCGAAAAAGCATCCGGTGCTATGGATGCTGCTGAAGCCTGGGATGTAGAACAGCAAATGGAGCAAATTCTGGGCGTGCTGGATATTCACGATCTCGATCAGTCTATTGCCTCTCTTTCCGGGGGAGAACGCAAACGGGTGGCACTCGCTTTTGTGCTTTTAGATGAACCGGATCTGCTAATTCTGGATGAGCCGACGAACCACCTGGATGTGGAGATGATCGAGTGGCTTGAAAAATATCTGGCAAGCAGTAAAATGACGCTGCTTATGGTCACTCACGATCGCTATTTCCTGGATCGCGTGTGTAATCATATACTGGAGCTGGATTATGGAACGCTCTATCATCACAAGGGGAATTACGAATATTATCTGCAAAAGAAAGCCGAACGGGAAGAAATTGAAGCGACGGAAATTGCAAAAGCCGGCAAGCTCATGAAGAAAGAACTGGAATGGATGCGCCGTGGCCCAAAAGCCCGAACCACCAAGTCAAAATCCAGGATCAAGGCCTTTTATGATACCAAAGAAAAAGCGGAATCCGGGCGGGAAGAATCGGAGTTGCAACTGGATGTGAACATGAGTCGCATGGGTGGCAAAGTGCTGGAAGTGGAGCACCTGTCGAAGTCCTTTGATGATACCGTGATCCTCGATGACTTCAGCTACCAGTTTTTGCAGGGTGAACGTATCGGAATACTTGGAAAAAATGGAGTCGGAAAAAGTACTTTTCTCAAAATTTTATTGGGTGAAATGAAACCCGATTCCGGCACCATCGAAACCGGTGAGACCATTGTATTCGGGCACTATCAGCAGAAAGGCATACAAATTGATGAGAGCAAACGAGTGATCGAAGTGATCAAGGAAGTAGCGGAAGTAATCGAACTTGCCAATGGCGACAAGATCACGGCTTCCCAGTTCCTGGAGCATTTCATGTTTCCCGGAAAAATGCAGTACACGCCCGTCGAAAAACTCAGCGGGGGCGAAAAGCGCCGGCTTATGCTAATGATGGTGCTCATCAAAAACCCGAATTTCCTCATTCTGGATGAGCCCACCAACGACCTTGACCTCCTCACCCTGAACAAACTGGAAGACTTTCTGCAGAACTTTGGCGGCTGCCTCATCATCGTATCACATGATCGCTTTTTTATGGACAAGCTGGTGGATCATTATTTTGTGTTTGAAGGACAGGGCGTGATCAAGGATTTCCACGGAACCTATGACGAATACCGCGATGAAATTCTGAGCCGGATGTCCGATTCATCGAAAAAGGAAGTTGCTGTAAAAGAATCTGCTCCCCAGCCGAAAGCAGATCCGAAAACGGATCAACCCAAAAAACTCAGCTACAACGAACGGCGGGAATTCAACAAATTAGAGAAAGAAATAGCCAAGCTGGAAGAGAAGAAGTCTGAACTTGAAACAAAAATGAGTAAGGCTAGCTCGGATTACGGAGAGTTAAATGAGCTGTCCAAAGAGTTTGAGGAACTGAAAGAAGAGATCGAGGAGAAGGAATTGATCTGGCTGGAAATGGCGGAGCGGGCGTAGATAAGAAGCTATCAGCTGTCAGACTTCAGCCCTCAGCTGCTGACTGCTGACTGCTGACTGCTGACTGCTGACTGCTGACTGCTGACTGCTGACTGCTGACTGCTGACTGCTGACTGCTGAAACATATTTTCCAAAAGGCACTAATTCCTAATACAACTTCGTATCTTATTCACAACAATTCATTTCAAAAACCATCATGGACATTCAAAGCAATCGGGGACTCACTATCATTGGTGCTGCCATTTTTCTT
>NZ_AQXG01000008.1 GCF_000375425.1 Gracilimonas tropica DSM 19535
TTATGAGTCGACTGCTCTAACCAACTGAGCTACGGGCCCTTGTATGTTTAAAGCCAATGTCATTTTACTGATGACGCCAATTTTGGCTTTTTGTACCCAAGGTTGTACCCCAGATAACTTGCCAAAAACGATTGTACCTCTTGTTAAAAAAAGGTTATCGGTTTATGTGTTCTTGTTAAAGACACCGGCTTTCCTTTTCAGGTCGCTTACAAACTGTAAGCGCGCCAAAGATAAATATCTTAAAACTCAGAGTCGAATGTTTATGAGCCAAATTTTCAAATAAAACCAGATCTTTTGGTTCTAAGAAATGGCTCCCAAATTTTGCTTTTAAGGCTCTTGATTCAATTTGTTGGGGTGAATGTATCCTACAATCTAAAGTGCAGCTAAACGAACGCAGATGAATCGTTCTAATTATTTCAAGGAAACAGTAACTATATACCTCCTAATCCTGGGCGACTATTGATTAAAAAATAACCTCATATAGTAAAAGCCGAAAAAAGTATCTTTTTCATGTTTCAATGTTTCAAATACATAAAAAGTAACTCTACGTATATGTATTCCCTGTTTTTCTTGAAACATTTTATGAAACATTCATGAAACACAATGAAACATTGATACATTTTGGTGAAACAGAAATGTTTCATTCTTGTTTCAAGGATAATGGTCAATAAGTGGTTGTTATTTAATGGTTAATAATATTGAAAGGTTCTGCTATGAAACATGCATGTTTCAGGAAATGTTTCATAAAAATCGAGCTTTAAATATGAATAAAGATCGATTTTAGACTTTTGAAACATTTTTAGGGAAAAAGTTAAAGAATTCTGATTTTTGTTAAAAAAATCTTATAAAACACTATCACAAATTCAAAAAAGAACTGGATGCGTATTTAAAGATTCGTGGTAAGATAAGCCCCAGTGACTATGTGTTTATTTACACGGGTGGAAATACAAAAGGCCAACCGGTTCGGGGTATGAGAGTGTATCGGGAATTTAAGCGCTACTGCAAAGAAGCGGGAATTTCTACCTCACGCACTTTACATGGTATGCGACACCAAGCGTTTACCACTTGGATTGAGAAAGGGTTTCATACGGCTGAAGCAAGCTATATGGCAGGACATTCAAGTCAGAAAGTGACTGAAAAATACACCCATTTGACTGTTAAGCGTCTAAAAGACAAAATGGATAAGCTTCACAATTGACAGCAATATTTGGTATATTTTTAGCATAATTATGTAAGGTGTTTTGCAGCTAATAGTCTATTTTTAGCATTCACAAAATTTAGCTTTGCTTAAAAAAATCCACAAAACAAAGATTTTTAAAATCTCAGCACGACTTCTGCTGGTCGTATTTGCTATGCACGTGTTAAGTGTGCACAGTCTGGCAGAGTCATTGGTGTATTGTTTTGAAGATAATGGCGATGTAAATGTTGAATCAAAGGCAGAGCTTGGAATTTTATTTAATAGTGAAGCTGAGGTACATAAAGAGGACGGTCACGATCACGAACAGGAAACGGTTTTTCACCAAGATAATGACCACCATCAGGATGTTCCTATTTCTTTACTCTGTGCCAAGGAAGACAAGCTAAATCGCTTTGACCAGCATAAAACAGTCGCTGATCTTAAACGAGCAGTTTTTCAAAAAAGCGAAATCACTCCGGTCTCCCGTTCCCTTCAGCAAATTATTTTCTTACCGCCGGTTATAGAAAATTCTATCACCACCAATCTACAGACGGTAGTACTTCTGAATTAGGCCATACAGCCCCTCCTATCCCTAATTCACATTGAGAATGCCCTTCATACTTCACAGGATCATAGTATCCCGTGCGCATTTCTCATCAATCTACAACAGCTAAAAGGCTGAATACTACATGTCAAAATATATCAAAACGATGCTGCTCATCGGCACGCTTGTGCTTGCTGCCGGTTGCGCCAGCGAACGAACGGTACTTCAAACACCATCTGAAAGCACGCTTATAGAACATGAATCCGAGGACTATTCTTCTCAGATTCTAAACAGAAATTTAAACTCTTCGGCCAATTCGATTACTATTGGCGACACGCTGAGCTATCGAACGGCACTGGCTAAAACGCTCCTCGAAAACCCCGGTCTGCAAAGTTATGCCTGGCAAGTTCGGGTTAAGGAAGCCGAGCGCATTCAAGCTGCTTTGTTGCCCAATCCGGAACTGGAAGCCGAAATGGAAAACTTTGGAGGAACCGGCCCTTTTGAAGGCTATGATTCCAGGGAAACCACAATAAGGCTCAGCCAAAAAGTTCTCTTAGGGGCTGATCGGATGAAACGGAAACGACTGGCCGGTTTAAGCACTGAGCTCGCCGGGTGGGATTACGAAACCCAGCGTTTAAATACGCTCACCGGACTCACACAAGCTTATACGTCCGCTTTGGAAGCCCAACTGCAATGGGAACAACAAAAAGAGTTATTAGATGTTGCCCGACAATTTTATGAAAGCGTGTCGGCGCAAGTCGAAGCCGGGAAAGTTTCAAAACTGGAGCAGACCAAAGCCCAAGTGGAACTCTCTCGTGCACGCATAGATCTGGAAAACAGGCGCAATTCGATGCAATCCGCTTTTACCACACTGGCCTCATTTTGGGGAAGTGATCAGGTATCATTCTCAGTATTGTCAGGAGAGTTAGGGATGCCGGATTCTATTCCAGACTACCAATACGTGGCCGAATTTATAGAGCAAAACCCGGATGTAGCTCGCTGGACTACCGAGATTCAGCAACGGGAAGCTTCCCTTTCGTATGAGCGATCCAAAGCCATTCCTGATATAAAAATCAGCGGCGGGTATCGCTGGATGGAAGATCTTGGAGCTGAAGCTGCTTTGGTTGGTGTTTCTATCCCTCTTCCATTTTTTGATCGCAACCAAGGGAATGTAAAGGCGGCTCGTTATGAGCTCAACCTTGCGGAAAAGTTGCGGGAGTCTGCCAGAATTGAGGTGCAAAAAGCCCTTCAAAATAGCTATAACAAGTTACAGGCTGCTTTATATGAGGCCGAACAACTTCAAGCTGAAGTCTTGCCCGGAGCCCAAACGGCTTATAAAGCTGCCCAAGCCGGCTACCGGCAGGGCAAGTTTGATTTCCTGGAAGTACTGGATGCCCAGCGAACTTTATTTACCAGCCGGACCCGCTACGTGCAAGCGCTGGCTGAACTGAACCGTGCCATCGCACAGGTTGAGCGACTGATCGGTACGCCCTTGAATGAAATTTCTACCAACTAATTATTTGAATCCCATGAAACAGAGATTAAAAACAATGAAGATAATCAATGTATTAATTCCGGTGTGGATGTTGCTTTTGAGTGGAGCCCTCATAAGCGGCTGCAGTTCTCAAAATGAAAATACTCCACAAACCGAAAACCACGCTACGGCAGATGAACATGGCAGTGAAGAAACTCAACATACAGAGGTAGAAGGTGAACACTTGGAGGAACAGAGCGAAGGAACCGGTGAAGTTCATCTTTCTCAAGAGCAAATAGCTTCTCTCAGCATAAACGTAGACACCCTGAAAGCCGGGAGTGCAAGCTCCGTGATTCAACGGCCCGCCAGTGTGATGTACGATATGGATCGCATTGCAAAAGTGGGTCCGCGTATTGAGGCTAAAGTCGTTCAGGTAATGAAAGATCTCGGTGACTACGTGGAAGAAGGAGCACCCATTGCTCAAATGAGCAGCGTTGGACTTGGTAAGATCAAAGCCGATTATATTCGCCTCAGAGCAGCCATGAAGAAAGAAGAAGCCCACTTTAAGCGTGAGCAGAGTTTGTACGAGCAGGATATTTCCAGTCAGGCTGAGCTGTTGCAGGCCGAATTGGAATATGAGCAGGCCAAAGCTGAGCTTGATGCGGTCTCGGAAGCGTTGCGCTTGTACGGCTTGTCGCAAAATGACATCCAAAATATTAAGGCCGGAAGTGAAACTCCGCTTTCCTATTTCTATCTGAGCAGTCCGTTAAACGGAACGATTCAGGAGCGGAATCTTTCTCCCGGGCAAACCATCAGCCCAAATGAAACACCGATTCACGTTGCCGACCTGTCTAAGGTTTGGGTGATGATAGATGGGTATGAGCAGGATATCCGCTATCTGGCTACCGGCCAAACTGTGGAGCTTTCGGTACGAAGCATTCCTGGAATCACCTTTGAGGGAACGACCGACTGGATCTCGTACGAGCTGGAAAAAGAAACCCGTACCATGCCCGTGCGTGCGCTTTTTGATAATCCTGATGGACAACTGCGTGCCGGCATGTTTGGTACCGCTCGCATCTACACCAATTCAAAGGAAACCGCTGCCCTCATTCCGGTGGACGCCGTTCAGCAAATCGAAGGCACCGATCGGGTCTTTGTGCCCGGTGATAAGGCCGGAAGTTTCCGTCCGATTGCCGTTACGCTTGGAAATGAACGAGATGGGTTTGTTGAGGTGATCTCCGGCTTAGATCCGGGGCAAACAGCTGTTGTTTCCGGGGCTTTTGACCTGAAATCGGCCTTAACCGCCGCAACCCGGAGTGCAGATCATGGCCACTAATGCAGATCGGATCAACAAAATTATCACCCTGAATATTTGACCTATGCTTGAACAAATTATTGATAAAGTATTAAAGAACCGGCTGACCATCTTTATTTTGGTAGCCGCAGTAGCGCTCTATGGCTACTTTTCCTTTCGGGATGTACCCATAGATTCCTTTCCCGACGTTTCACCCACACTCGTTCAGGTGTTTACCTCCAGTCCTGGACTTTCTCCGGTAGATGTGGAAACCCAGATCAGTTATCCCATCGAGATCTCCATGTATGGATTGCCGAAGCTGGACCGGGTGCAGAGCACCTCCATTTTCGGGCTTTCCAGAGTGAATATTTACTTTGAGGAAGGAACCGACATTTACTTTGCCCGGCGACTGGTTAACGAACGACTGTCGCAGGCCAAAAACGAGATACCGGATGGACTTGGTGAACCCCAACTTGGCCCCATTACCACCGGACTCGGAACAGTATTGATGTACGAGGTTAAGAATAAAGAAGGCTACGATCACTCTCTGATGGACATTCGAACCGCCCAAGACTGGATCGTAAAACCGCAGCTGCGAACGGTGCCCGGTGTTACGGGTGTGCTGTCGATTGGCGGTGATGTTCGTCAGTTCCAGGTCAAAGCCGATATGAATGCCCTCGTTTCTCGCGGTCTTACGCTTGACGATCTTGAAGGTGCCCTCAACAAAAACAATCGTACGGTGGGTGCTTCTTTTCTGGAACGCGGAGGAGAGGAATACCTTGTGCGCGGTTATGGGTGGATTCAACCCGACGAAGAAGGGATTACTGATCTTGAGAATATTATCGTATCCAACGAAAACGGTACTCCGGTGTATGTAAACGATGTAGCTGAAGTGGAATTTGGCTCCGAAATCAAGCGGGGAACGCTGGTTGCCAACGGAGAAGAATCGGTAGGCGGCTTTGTGTTGAAACTCATCGGAACCAACACACAAGACTTGCTGGCCGAAATGGATAACAAAGTGGATGCCATCAACAATGCCCTGCCCGAAGGGATGGTTATGGAAACGTTCTATTCACAAGGTGAACTGGTGGAAAAGGCGGTGGGTACGGTTACCAATGCCCTGTACATCGGGGCCATTCTGGTGCTCATCGTGCTGTACTTTTTTATGGGAGATATCCGATCCACGCTGATCATTATTTCTACAGTTCCCATCGCCTTTTTGATCGCTTTCATAGGCATGAAATGGCTGGGCATATCGGCCAATCTGATGAGTCTTGGTGGACTGGCAATCAGCATCGGGATGATTGGTGACAGCGCTACCGTGATTGTGGAAAACACTTACCGCCTGCTTGAAGAACGTAAAGAGGGAAATATTTCCCTTACACGTATCGTCAGCGAAGCGGCAAGGGAGGTAATCCGGCCCGTATTTTTTGCCACCAGCATCATTATCATTGTATTTCTCCCGCTCTTCTCGCTGGAAGGCGTGGAAGGTAAAATGTTCAAGCCTTTGGCTTTCACGATCACCTTTGCCCTGGCAGGAGCCATCTTCCTGGCCCTGACCTACATTCCGGTCATCTCCAGTTTTATTCTCCCGGATAAAGGCATGGATAAGGAACCCTGGCTGGTACGGAAACTGAAGGATGTCAGCAAACCGTTTATTGAGAAAACGGCCCGGTATCCTAAAATGGTTTTTGCAACAGCGGTGGTGTTGTTTGCAGCGAGCATGGCCCTGTTCCCCTTTCTCGGCACCGAATTTGTACCTACACTTCGGGAGGGTACCTTTGCCGTTCGCTCGGTTTTACCTCCGGGCGCTAACCTCCCCACAACTACAGACTACGCCCGGCGCATACAGCAATCCATGGAAAATTTCCCTGAAGTAGAGAGCATCCACAGCCGTGTGGGGCGGGCCGAGGTAGGGGGAGACCCTGAACCGGTCAATGTGGTCTTCAATGTCGTGAACCTCAAACCATTAGACCGGTGGGAATGGGGACGTGATTACGAAGAACTTCAGACCGCGATGGCAGAAAAACTATCCGAGGATCTACCCGGCGTTTCTTCCAATTTCTCCCAACCTATTCAGCTTCGTACTGATGAGCTGCTAAGCGGCGTTCGGGCCCAAGTGGTTGTGAGTTTATATGGCGATGACCTGGATGTGCTGGCTGAAAAAGCAGGTGAAATCCAGGCCATTGCTGAAGGTGTGGAAGGAGCTGTAGATGTCCGCGCCCAGCAACAAGGCGGCAAACCGCAAATCCTGGTTCGTCCGGATCGTGAGCAGTTGGCCCGGCTGGGAATTAGCATGGATGACTTCCTTAACACCGTAGAAACCGGGATCGGTGGATCGGTATCCGGGCAAGTCTTCGAAGGCATCCGACGCTTCGATATCTTTGTTCGCCTACAGGAATCTCAGCGAACCCACATTGACCAGGTTCGCGATCTACCCATCCGTACGGCTAAAGGAGCATTGGTTCCGCTGTCACAAATAGCCGATGTGGAAGTCTTTACCGGACCAAAGCAGATCTCCCGAAATAAAGCCAGTCGCCGAACCTATGTACAGCTTAACGTGAGAGGACGAGACATGGGAAGCGTAGTCAGTGAAATTCAGCAAAAGGTGGCTGAGCAGGTCGAACTACCGGCAGGATATTTCACCGAATACGGCGGACAGTTTGAAAATCAACAGCGGGCGATGGCGCGGTTGTATGTAGTGGTTCCCATTACGCTGGGACTCATTTTTTTCATGCTGTTTTCCACCTTCAGTAGCTGGAAATACGCTGTGCTCATCTTCCTGAATATACCCTTTGCCACTATCGGTGGTATTGTAGCGCTTTGGGTGTCCGGTCTCTACTTGTCCGTGCCGGCAGCCGTGGGTTTTATCGCCATCTTTGGTATCGCGGTACTCAATGGCGTGGTGCTGGTTTCCTACATCAACCAACTTCGGGAGGAAGGACTTGAAACCCACAAGGCAGTTGTTAAAGCCGCCTTGTTACGGCTACGCCCTGTACTCATGACGGCCTTAACCACCGGTCTCGGACTGATTCCGTTGCTACTGGCAAACGATATCGGCTCGAATGTGCAACGTCCTCTGGCAGCCGTGGTAGTTGGTGGTCTGGTAACATCGACTCTGCTTACACTGGTGGTATTACCCACTATCTACAAGTGGTTCGCTGAACCAGTAGAACACGTTGAACTGTAATTATAAATAGATACAAACCTTCAAGGTATTTGAAACCTTGGAGGTTTCATTAAAACCAACTTACTATGAAAGAGATTAAAGCATTTATTCGTACCAACATGATTGATTACGTCATTGATGGCCTTGAAGCCTTACCAGAACCGCCTGGTATAACCTTATCGGATGTGCGGGGATGGGGGCACGTTAAAGCCGAAGATAAAGCACGGCTCACCAACCGTATAAAACTGGAAACCGTTGTTCCCGATGAACGGGTTGCTGAAATTATTGATACGATCATCCAAAAAGGAAAAACGGGCAATTCGGGTGATGGCAAAATATTTATATCCGAAGTAGATAAAGCTATAAGAATTCGAACTGGGGAAATCGACGATGAAGTGATTCGATAGGCTAAGATTACATCACTTTATACCCCAAGATTGCTGCCATTTGACCGTGGCAGTAGTCATCTGAAATTATATTCGTGATAACAATGAACTGGGATTTTAAATGCACCGCTTCATTGTTGTTACAACAGCAACTTTTTAAACATAACTGTGACTATGAAAGAACAAATTTTTCGTATAAAAAATATGGTGTGTGAGCATTGCGGAGAAGTACTGGAGAGTAAATTAAACGAAGCAGGTTTTGTTGTAGAATCAATGAGATTAGGCACTATAAAGCTCCAGGAACCGGTTAACGGGCAACAGTTTATCAAACTAACAAATATTGTTCATCAAAATGGATTTGAAATCATAAGTGATAAAAGCAGTCAGTTGGTGGAACAAATCAAACATCTGATTATAGATGTTATTCATGGCCGGAATAAACTGGAGGGTAATCTGTCGGAGTATATAGTGGAGAACATTCACAAAGACTATCAACATCTTAGCAGACTGTTTTCCAGTGTAGAGGGAAAATCTATAGAACGATACTTTATTTTACAGAAGATTGAGCGATCTAAAGAATTGATTGTTTATGGAGAGCAAAATTTAAGTGAGATTGCTTTCGAGCTTGGTTATAGCAGCCAACAGCACTTTTCGCGACAGTTTAAAAAAGAGACGGGACTAGCGCCATCGCACTTCAAAGAAATTAAAGAACAAAAAAGAACTTCCATTGATCGCTTGTAACATAAAATTGCATATAGATATCATACATCTGCAAGATTTCTTTGGCGGAAATAGATAGTATGGGTCAAATATTGGTATAAGAAAATATCATTACTGATTAAAAAGGGAGCAATAAATTCTATGGAAATAATTAAAATCGAACTTGGAAAATTATTGAAAAGTGTTTCTGACTCAAGAGATTTTTGCATTGACCGGCTGTTAGGCAGCCTAAAAAAACGGGAAGGAATTTTAAACATAAAAAAAAGTGAATCAGTTACAGATAAGCCTCAACTCACCATTTCTTTTGATCCAGAAATTATTAGTGAACATCAGGTAAAAAGGATGGCCCGGGAAACTGCCAATTCGCTCGATCAAACCTTTGGCCACTTTCAAATTAGATTAAAAGAATTCACAGATTCCGAAAAACTTAAGGCTGCTACTTCTGTTCTGAAAAATATGAAAGGAGTTATGAATGTTTTGATCGTACCAACCGGCAGCCTGATTGTTGAATTCAATAAATATATTACCCAAGAGTCTATTCTAAATGAGATAATTAAGAACTTAAATGTACTAAGCTAAATTTAATGAGTGGGTACTTTTGTGAACAAAAGGCACAATTATCATGGACTATGAAATACTTTCAAAAAAACAAATAAAAGAAATCTACAGTGATTGGGCGGACCGATACGATCTTTCACTTTGGTTGTTCAACCTGATTGGTTTTCAGTATCAGTTTTACAGAAGAGAAGCTATTAAAGGATTATCGCTAAAACTGGGAGATACTGTTATTGACTTGGGATGTGGTACAGGACTAAATTTTTCCATACTCCAGCGAATGGTTGGATACAAAGGCACGATCATTGGAGTTGACTTATCGGAATCGATGTTAGATAAAGCACAGAAACGGGTAAGACGACACAGTTGGAAAAATGTGCAACTGGTCGAGTCAGATATGGCTGATTTTGCTATTCCAGAACATACGGATGCTGTGCTTTCTACTGCTGCATTGACTATGTCGCCAAAATATGATCAAATCATACAGTACGTTGCTGATGAATTAAAACCGGGCAAACGGATGTCTATTTTTGAATTCAAAAAACCGGAAAAGTGGCCTGAATGGTTAGTAGATGTCACTCTTTCATTCCTGAAAACCTATGGAGTACGAAAGGCTCACACGAAAAGAACTCCATGGAAATCTATGGAACAGCATTTTCAGCAATCAGAAATGAAGGAGTATTACTTCGGAGCTGTTTATGTTTGTTCCGGAACAGCTTGAATATAAAAGCTTTATCTATTACCCTCGCCTCTTTAGTCCCCAAAATTTAATTAAGGCGTACCCAAATAGCATTCCACCCAGATGTGCAAAATTGGCCACTCCGGCCTGTGTGCCTAATACTCCGTTCATTAGCTCAATGCCTCCAAATATGGCTACAAAATATTTAGCTTTAATGGGTATAGGAGGAATAAGAAGAACGATATAACGATTTGGAAACATCATGCCAAAGGCAAGCAAAATTCCATAAACCGCCCCCGATGCGCCAACAGTAGGAACGTTGGCATTTACAAATATCAATTGAATAATTGCAGCCCCAATTCCTGTTATAAAATAATAGATAGTAAATCGCTTAGAACCCCAATAGTTTTCAATAGCTTGACCAAACATCCATAGTGCAAAGAGATTGAAAAAGATGTGTGCAAACCCAGCGTGCAGGAAGAGATAGCTCACCGGCTGCCATATTTCAAACTTTCCGGAATCGAGAGGCCAAAGTGCCCCCAATTGGTATAGAAAGTTACCTAAACCCGGAATATTCAACCCTATGAAAACCAACGCGTTTATGATAAGTAAGTTTTTAACCGCGGTTGGGAATACAGAAAATTGTGAGTTTGGTTGATATTGATCGTTTTGATAATTCAAAGTTGAAGTCTTTACTGTTAACTTTTTCTTGTAAATCTTAAACCTGTGGTAGTCTCTTTAAGTTTCGTGAAGTCAGCTTAACAGCAAAATCCTGCACAAGTACCACATAAATCTGCAAGACTCAACAGAGGTAGTATTGTACATTATGGTAAATAATTAGCAACAGTACAGGAATGATCGAAAACTATTATGATCGAAGTTAGTGAACTTAGTGATTCGTCAGTTTTGGTTTTGAATATTTCAGGAAAATTGACAAAGCAGGATCTTGATGAACTTATTCCCATGTTAAAAAATCATATTTCTCAATCTGACGATCCTCACCTTTATATTAGTATGCAGGGCTTTAAAGGGTGGGAAAGTGTAGCCGCAGCCTGGAAAGATTTAAATCTTGATGCGGACTACATTGGATATTTCGACCGAATTGCTATTGTTGGTGAAAAGAAATGGCAGGAATGGGGAACACAATTGGTCGATGCAATAAGCAAAGAAGAACTTAAATACTTTTATACAGAAGAAGCCGACAAGGGATGGTAGTGGATTAACAATACACACGAATAAAGTACCTATGCAAAATTATGTGAATAGTACATAAGAATGCACCGTTACAGCTATTCACAAGCTGGATTAGGTTGAATCCTGGTTCAGCTTTTTTAACTCAAATTAGGACATTATGGAAAAACTTAAACTTGATTTACCTGTTTTATTGCCTGAAATACCTGATTTAAAAGATCAATGTGTGTCCAGGTTAACCGGAACCTTAGAGGGGCGGGAAGGTATTTTTCGGGTGCATGTCAAAAGCGAAGAAAATCCGCCCCAGCTTTGCATTCATTTTGATCCTGATGTCATTACACTGCATCGAATAAAAAGTATTGCCGAACAGACCGGGGCTCAACTGCACGATAAATTCGGTCACTTGTTGGTTGAAGTAGTTGGAAACAGACATGCCCGTCATGCCCGAAGCATTACCCGTATGCTAAATGAATTGGAGGGTGTAGTTGATGCCTTTGCCGGGTCCAGCGGATGGATTCGAATGGAATTCGACAAAAGCAAGACTACAATTAAAGATTTGATAATTTCTCTTCAAGATATGGGGCTCAGCATTAAGCCCGCATCACTCAAACACCGAAATGAAGAGGGTGAAACTCTTCTTAAGAAGGAATCTAAGTCATTGGATAGAAGCCAAAAAATGAACAATGATATAGAAAAACCACCTGCCAAAAATGAAGAGAATCATGAGGAAAGTGAGGCTAAACATGAAGATGATAGCCATGAGCATGATCAAGACCATGCTCATGAAGACGAAGAGTCGCACGATCATACCCACGCCCACGGCGGCATCTTTGGCGAAAAAACCGAGCTGATCTTCTCGCTGATATGCGGTAGCTTGCTCGGCATAGGATTCGGCCTCTCCTATGTGAGCACGGTGCCCGGCTGGGTCTCGCTTGCACTATATGTGAGCTCCTACTTCTTTGGTGGATTCTACCTGGTGCAGGAAGCTTACACCGAAGTAAAAGCCGGAAATTTCGAGATTGATTTCCTGATGCTGGTTGCCGCGATTGGAGCTGCAATCCTTGGTGAGTGGGCTGAGGGGGCGCTTCTGCTTTTCTTGTTCAGCCTTGGACATTCCCTGGAACACTATGCTATGGGTAGGGCACGAGATGCCATCAAAGGGCTTTCTGACCTTGCGCCAAAAACCGCTCTGCGAAAAAAAGATGGAACCACCGAAGAGGTACCTGTTGAGGAGTTGCAGGTTGGAGATGTTATTGTGATCAAACCGAACAGTAAAATTTCCGCCGACGGGGTAGTTATCAATGGCGAGAGCAGCGTCAACCAGGCACCCATCACCGGCGAAAGCGTGCCCGTGGACAAGATGGAATATGACGATCCTGAATCCATCGATGAAGATGCAGATTCTATTGACGATAAGCACCGCGTGTTTGCCGGCACCATCAATGGAAATGGAAGTCTGGAGGTAAAGGTGACAAAACTTTCCAAAGATTCCACACTTTCTCGCCTGATCAAGCTGGTTAACGAAGCCGAAGCTCAGAAGTCGCCGACCCAACAGTTCACCGACAAATTTGAAAAGTATTTTGTACCGTCCGTGTTAGTATTAGTGGTGATATTGAATTTTGCTTTTCTGGTTATAGATGAATCTTTTTCAGCAAGTTTTTATCGGGCCATGGCGGTTCTTGTGGCAGCAAGTCCCTGTGCACTGGCTATTTCTACGCCCAGCGCAGTGCTTAGCGGTGTAGGACGAGCCGCAAGAGGTGGAGTTCTGATAAAAGGCGGTCGCCCCCTTGAAAACCTTGGAATATTAAAGGCGTTAGCTTTTGATAAAACCGGAACCCTCACAGAAGGCGAGCCCAGACTTACTGATGTGATCACCTTTGGTGATACGGAGGAAAACGAGTTGTTAAAAGTAGCTGTAGCTGTAGAAAGTTTAAGTGATCACCCCCTCGCTGATGCCGTGGTGCGTGATGGAAAAGAGAAGTTAGGGGAAACTGATTTTCCCGAAGCCGAAGATCTTGAATCCATTACAGGGCGGGGAGTAAAAGCGAAACTGAACAGTTCTACGGTACATATCGGTAATACGGAATTGTTTGAAGAAGCCGATGGCATCAAGCTTTCCGATGATCTTAAGCAAAAAGTTGAAGATCTGGAAGGCGAAGGAAAAACGACCATGATTGTTCGACAAGGGGATCGATATCTTGGTATGCTTGGGCTGATGGATACCCCACGAGAGGATGCCAAGGAGGTTATTCAAAAACTGCGGGACATGGGCTTGACACACCTGATCATGCTTACGGGCGACAATCAGCGGGTGGCCGATGCTGTTGCTAAAGAGATCGGTATCGACGACCCAAAAGGTAATTTACTGCCTGAAGACAAGGTGGAAGCTGTCAAAAAGCTTCGTGAAGAGGAAGGCGACGTAGCGATGGTAGGCGATGGCGTCAACGATGCTCCGGCCATGGCCAACAGCACAGTGGGCATTGCTATGGGAGCAGCCGGATCAGATGTGGCCCTTGAAACAGCCGATGTAGCTTTAATGGCCGACAAGATTTCCGTTCTTCCGTTTGCTATCGGACTGAGCCGCAAAACCAAATCGATCATCAAGCAGAACCTGTGGATCAGCCTGGGTATGGTGGCTCTGCTTGTGCCAGCTACGATTTTTGGCCTGAGCATGGGTTGGGCAGTCATCGGCCACGAAGGGTCAACCGTAATTGTTGTTTTCAATGCATTGCGGCTGCTGGCGTATAAATCCTAAGAAAGTTTATTTTAATTATACGCCACTCCAAACCCGTGACATTTATGAAATGGACATTCGAAAATCATGAAATGGATTTAAAAAATTTAAATCCACAGGTAAGAAAGAAAGCCCTGGAAATTGCAAACCGTTTGATGGAGAAAGGCAATTACTCCAAAGGTGAAGCTATGAAACAGGCAATAAAAGAAGCCCAGGAATGGTTTTTGGATATACAAGGATGATTGTACAAGATCCATTTCCATCTTTTAATTCCAACTGCCTGAGTTCAAGAAATAACAGACTATGAGTAATTAACTGATAAGGGTGTAAAATGAACGCATGGCTATGGGCCGGAGTATTGATTATAGCAGCCTGGGCTGCTCACTGGGGTGCTGATAAACTGCTGCTGCCTCTAAAGTTGTTACGCAAGCAATGGGGGCTTACGGCCTCTGCCGGAGCTGCATTTTTAGCCATCGTTACCGCAAGTCCCGAAGTGGCCATAAACATTACCAGTGCAGCGCGGGGTGTTTCGGATATTGGCCTGGGCAATTTGCTGGGCTCCAATATTATTTCCATTCCTTTAATCACTACGATTGCTTATCTGGCATCCCGCAGGCAGTTTAAAAACTACCAACAGCATCAAAAACATTTGGAAGAGAATATCTTGGCGCTGAACAAACGCTCGGTGGTCGTGCTCTCGTTGCCGTACCTGGGTATTATTGCGCTGGTGGCCTTGCTGACCCTGCCCGAAGGCTGGCGCGGACTCCAACCGGTTGACGGCTGGATTATGTTAGGAGCATACGCCGCCTTTTTGGCTCATGCAATCATAAGGGGCCGCAAAGAAGGAGAAAAGGTAAGTTGGGATAAAAAGGACATTGTACTTTCTGCGGCCGGGGCAGCAGCCATTGCCATCGGTGCCTTTTTTATCGTTAAGGCAACGGAAAACATAGTTTTGGCACTGGGTATTTCGCAGATCATCGGGGGATTATTTATTACGGGAACGATGGTTACGCTTCCCGAAATTTTTAAAACCTGGAGTGTTGTAAAAGGCGGGGAAGTAACGGCTGGCACTACCAGTGTGATTGCCGATAATGCCATTACCATGAGCGTGGCTTTTTTTCCACTGGCTCTTGTAAATACCCCGGTGGAGGACTTTCAGCTATACTGGGTAAATCTGGCATTTGTCGGTCTTATGCCCCTGCTTTATTCGGTCTTCGTCCATCAAAGCAAATCGCAGCACGGTTTTAGCAGTTGGCAGATTCTTGTGTTTGACACTGCTTATATCTTGTACATTTTAACCATGCTGTTTGTAGTACTGGAGCTTTTTTAATCAGATTGAGCCGTTTCGGTATTCGAAGGTTCCGGTAACAGGCGCCGGTTAAACAATAATAGCAGAATGATAGAAGTGCTTATAAACACGTCTGCCATATTGAAAATATAGGGGAATACCGGATCGCCGCCGATGGAAAAGTTAAAGTACAGGAAGTCATTCACCCGCCCTTGAAGGATATGTCCGTAGCCTTCTATTTTGGCCATAATCAGCCGGTCTATGATATTTCCCAGTGCGCCCCCCAAAATCAGTCCCATACAGATAAGATACCCGGTGGTTGCCTGGCTCAAATTCCTTGCTACGTATATAAAAATACCGGCGACCGCCACCATGGAAATCAGGCTGACAGCCCAGGTGGGAAACCAGTCAATTCCCAGCGCCATGCCGGGGTTTTGGGTGTAGGCAAAGGCCAGCCATCCGGGAATGATCTCCAGGTTTTGCAGGGTCGGTGTGGTACGAACCAGTTGTTTGGTGAGCTGATCGATAAGGGCGGCCAGCAGGGCCGGGGCAAACAAGAACCACAATTTTTTACTGTTCATCAGGCTGATATTATAAAGACATTAAAGGGTGCATCAATTCATGAAACAACGACTGGATTGGTATGTTGTTTTGGATAATATATATTTATATATTTATATAAACATAACTAATCAACCTTTTTTATGCCTGCCACAACCGTTGAAACCGGCACCGAACTGAAATCGAAACTGTTCCGCGGCTTCTCCGACGGCTCCCGCCTTTCCATTTTGGAGATTCTGGTAGAGGGAGATGCCACCGTGGGTGAGATCGTGGAACAAACCGGCTTAAGTCAGCCGAATGTGTCCAGCCATCTGCGCTGCCTGAGCGAGTGCGGACTGGCCCTAAGCCGCAGGGACGGCCACCATATCTATTACCGGGCCAGCGATCCCCGCGTGCACAAAATCATACAGCTTGCTGAAGAATTGCTGGCCGACAGCGCCAAAGGTGTGTACGAGTGCACCCGGTACGGATAGCAGAGCCTCCCTATGTTACCTATTAAAACTTGCACAAAGAGCCCATGAAAAAAGAAAACGAACTGACTCCCCGAACAACTTCCAAACAGAAAGAAAAAGCCCGGTTCAGGGTTTCCAATATAGACTGCGAGCACGATGCGGCCCAGCTGCGGCGCCGGCTGGAAGAAACCGAGGGCCTGGCGGGGCTGGATATCCTTCCTAAGTCTGCCCGGGTCACTATTGATTACGATCCCGATTTTCTCACCCCGAAAGAGATCGAGAAACTGTTGGATGAGGCGGGATTTCCGGTGCAGAAAGACGGCATGATTGAAAAACCCAAGCCGTGGAAAAATCCCAAGGTGGTAACATCGGCCCTGTCCGGACTGCTGTTACTGGTTGGATGGCTGCTTGGCCTTGCGGGAATCCCGGAGACGGTGTCAATCAGCATCTACTGGGTAGCCATACTTACCGGCGGTTACTATTTTGGAAAGGAGGCCCTGCAGGATCTTTGGTTTGAGAAATCCATCGGCATTGAGCTGTTGATGAGTATTGCGGCAGTTGTTGCCGCAGTGATGGGCCAGCCCGCAGAGGGTGCCATGCTGGTGTTTCTATATTCCATCTCGGAGGCCGCTGAGGGCTATACCGAGGAGAAAACGCGTTCTGCGGTCAAAGCGCTTATGGACCTTGCCCCGAAAACCGCCCTCATTTTGCGCAACGGCCACGAAGAAGAAATACCTGTAGAAGAAGTTCAGGTTGGTGATCTTTTTCTGGTCAAGCCCGGTCAATCCATTCCCACCGACGGAGTTATTGTAGAAGGAGCCTCCAGCCTGAACGAAGCCCCGGTAACCGGAGAAAGTACGCCGGTGGATAAATCCGAAGAAAGCCAGGTGTTTGCCGGTACCATCAACGGCGAGGGGTTGTTAAAAGTAGAAGCTACCAAGACCACCGCCGACAACACCCTTGCACGGATTATTCAAATGGTGGAAGAGGCCCAGGAGCGGAAGGGCAAAAGCCAGCGGTTTATTGAACGCTTCGGCAGCCGGTACAGTCCGGCGGTGCTTGCCGCAGGAGTGCTGATCGCCATTATACCTCCGCTTTTGTTTAATGCAGGCTGGGAGACCTGGATCACACGGGCCACCGTTTTTATCGTGGCCGCCGCTCCCTGTGCGCTGGTTATTTCCATCCCCATTACGCTGGTGGCCACGCTTGGAACGGCCGCCCGGAACGGGGTGCTTATAAAAGGAGGAATGTATGCCGAAGAGATGAACAAGGTTAAAGTGGTGGCCCTCGACAAAACCGGAACGCTCACCTCGGGCAAGCCTAAAGTAACTGATGTGGTGGCATTTAACGGGGCGGGTGACGAAAGCCGAATTCTGAAGTTGGCTGCCGGGATCGAAAGCGGCAGCGAGCACCCGCTGGCTCAGGCCATTGTTACCTACGGGAAAGAAAATGAGATAACCCCCGCCCTGATAACCGGCTTCCAATCATTAACCGGAGCGGGAGCAAAAGCAACCATTGACGGACAGACCTGGTATATCGGCAGTCCCGGCCTGTTCCAGAGCCAATTGGGAGTAACCCTGGATGAGTACAAAGCGACGATAGGCCGCCTGCAGGAAGATGGAAAAACCGTCGTACTGGTCGGCCGTGAACAGTCGGTACTGGGATTAATCGCCATCCGCGATACCATTCGCCCCATGGCCAAAACCGTAATTCACGAGTTGCATCAAGCCGGCATCGAAAAAGTGGCCATGCTTACCGGCGATAATGAACGTACGGCCCGGGCCATTGCCGGAGAACTGGGCATCGAAGAGGTGTTTGCCGGGCTCAAGCCGGAAGACAAATCGAATATTATACGAGAACTCTCTGAGCGCTATGAACACATCATCATGGTAGGCGATGGCGTAAATGACGCCCCGGCGCTGGCCGAGGCCACCGTAGGTGTAGCCATGGGCGCCGCCGGAACCGATGTGGCGCTGGAAACGGCTGATGTGGTGCTGATGGCCGACGATCTGGAAAAACTGGTCTACGCCTTGAAACTGGCAAAACGGAATCAAAAAGTAATCAATCAAAACCTGGCTCTTTCTGTTGTCGTTATAGCCGGATTAATTGTCGGTGCTGTTACCGGGTACTTTACGCTCCCAATAGCAGTAATAGGGCATGAGGTCAGCGAGTTTCTGGTGATCGGAAACGGGCTGCGCATGCTGCGTTCCTGAAAAAAGCTAAACAAGGCTTTATAAAGCTATAGGAACTTTTATTATGGTTCAGGTATTCTTAACTTTGTGATTGTTTAAGCCAACCTCATAATGAACTTCTTCCGGTTGACGAAAGATTTTAAAAAATATCGTATCACGGCAACCGCACTGCTTATGGTGCTGGGCATCCATGTGGTTATGCCTGTGGCTGTTCTGGCAGCAGACTACTGCAACGCTGAATCAAATGCACCGGCTGACACCGGAATTTTGATTGAAGACTGTTGCGATCTAAAACGCAACAGTGCAGCAGACCGAGATCAGGATATTGTGGGTAACTGCACCTTCGAGCGGTTCTGTAATTCTCTGCCGGCCCATTCATTTGGAGAACACAAAAGCTTGCTGCCGTCAAAAAAACAAAGTAATCCTTTACCGGCGATATCCGGCTTTGTTCATACACTTTATTCTGTCGATAAGAACCGGGAAACGTTCAGCCACACTTCTTTAGATACTTTATTACTCTATCCCGGCCCGCCCGTCTTTTTGCTGAATAGCACCTTTCTGAAATAGCCGGCGTTTTGAACAAATCATGAGCCTTTTCCAGGGCTTGTAAGTGATTTTAAATAATCAGTAATCACAATATTCTACACAATACCGCTTTCACTAAATTATTTTTCATTCCTAATTTAAATACACGTGCTGGGCACCATCGGTAATATTCTTATCAACATCGCTTTTTTATCGGGCATTCTCTCCCTGATCGGCTATTTCCTATATTCAAATAAAGAGAATAAACGATTTCTAATCCTATCAAACTGGTTGTTCGGTCTCAAGGGACTACTGATTCTTGCTGCTTCCGGAATCCTGATCCACCTGATCCTGACACACCAGTTTAACTACTACTACGTTTATAATTATACCAGCAGTGATCTTCAGCTCAAATACCTGATCTCTGCTTATTGGGGCGGACAAGAAGGGAGCTTCATGCTATGGATTCTCTTCTCTGCACTTACGGGATTTGGCCTGATGAACTGGGTGCGCGAGCCCTACCGCGGGCCGGTACTGTTCTTTCTAACGCTCAATCAACTGTTTTTACTGTCGATGATTCTGGGCCTTGATTTTGGTGCCTTTAAAATCGGGGCATCTCCTTTTCGAACCCTGGCTGAGGCCATGCCCAATGCTCCGTTTATCCAGTCGAATCCCGATTTTGTACCAGCCGATGGTAAGGGGCTGAACGATTTGCTGAAAAGCCCGTGGATGATTATCCACCCGCCTGCACTGTTCCTCGGGTTCTCTCTGATGGCCGTACCTTACTGCTTTGCCATGGCAGCTCTCTGGAAACGCAAATATCACTCCTGGGTTAATGCGGCTCTTCCGTGGACGCTTGCGGCCAACCTCTCACTGTTCACCGCCATCTTTCTGGGTGGTTACTGGGCGTACGTTACTCTCTCGTTTGGCGGCTACTGGGCATGGGATCCGGTCGAAAATGCCTCTTTTATTCCCTGGTTGATCGGTACGGCCGGCATACATACCATGCTTATACAACGAAAAAGCTCCACTTCGCAGAAAGCCTCTATCATTCTAGCCATGCTGGCATACGTGGCGGTAGTCTATGAAACTTTTCTGACTCGATCAGGGATATTGGCCGATTCTTCCGTCCACAGTTTTGTGGATCTGGGATTGTACAATCAGTTGTTGCTATTTATGGTAGTCATTGTGGGTGTGGGCATCGGTATGCTGATTTATCGATATAAAGACCTGCCCTCCCAGCAAAATGAGTCCAGATTCCTCAGCAGGGAATTTATGACTTTTGCCGGGGCCATGGTACTATTCCTGATCGGGATGGTGATGGCTCTCGGTACCAGTTCTCCCATTATAGGGCGGCTGTTTGTGGAAAATCCTACGCCGCCGGAAATCAGTTTCTATAACGAGTGGACCACTCCGCTGGCTATTATTGCAGCCATATTGACTGTCATCGGTCAATACCTGTTCTGGGAACGCCACAGTGCAGAATCATTGGCTGAGGAACTTCTATGGCCCTTAGTCGGTGCCTCTATTGGCACCATTGCCACTATTGTGATTGGTAATGTCCGTGATTTATACTACATGATTTATCTGCTATCGGCCTGGTTTGCCCTGTTTGGTAACGGTTTTGTCATGTTCCGGCTAGCCCGCAGGAAGCCCCGCCTGATCGGTGGATCTCTGAGCCATATCGGTTTTGGGATCCTGCTGTTGGGATTCCTGGGCTCTTCAGCCTATCAGAGCAATCTGCTTGATATGCAAACGCGAAACTACAACGTCGCTGTCAAAGAGGGCGAAATCAGAGACAAGGAGGGTTTTACGGTTTCAGAGCCGATCACCCTTTTGGAGCTTAAACTCAATGAGCCGAAAGTAGTGAACGATAAATACCTGGTTACCTACCAGGGCTATACCCTTCGAAACCAGGATCGGCCCGGCCAGCAGGAATATAAGATCAAGTTCGAAAACATCAATCAAAATGGAAGCGGAAACGCCTTCTATCTATATCCGCAAGTGTATCCTATGTCATCGGCCGACAAAATTCAGTGGTCGGTAGATGTGGACGTAAAAGCCGGACTACTTAGCGATGTGTATTTATATGTGGCCGGCAGTTCATTTGTGGAAGGTAAAAATGAAGAGTACAAAAAGATGAAGAACCTTCGTAGCGGGAATAATATTCAGCCCGTCTCCCAAGAGGGCCTAGAAGCTGAGCAGGACACTGTACCTACCCAGAAAATTTCCCTTGCACGGGGAGACTCAGTTCGGATGGGGAATTATACCTTTATCTTTCAGGATTACAGCCCCGTAGATCAATCTCAACTTCCCGACAGCACCTCCATCGCTGTACGTGCTTTGGTGGATATCATGTATGATGCCAGCCAAACCCCGTACCGCACACAACCCTTATTCGTGCTTTATGCTAAGGATGGTAAAAACTGGGTGTATTCCCCGCCTGTTAAACTTGCTGAACATAATATTGAAGTTCAGTTTACCAGCATAGAGCCGGAAACGGGAAAAATTGAACTGACCATTGAGGGTATTAGCGAAAAACCGAAAGAAGAGTGGGTATTGTTGATGGCCGAAGAAAAACCGTTTGTATCGCTGGTATGGCTGGGCACCTTTGTGCTGATGGCCGGATTCAGCGTATCCATCCTCCGGCACTGGGATCGTGAACGGAAAAGACACCGATAGCAAGATGAAGAAGAGCGAGGGCTGAATTGATTACTCCTCCCTTGCACGAAACCCATCGCGGCAGGCACGGGTGACGCCAGCCTGCCGTTTATAACTATATACAGGTGACCCGATATATCGGGTCGTCTCAACTAAACCAATAAAACTATGATGGACTGGTCAACTTTTTGCGGAGGCGGTATGCTGATGATGATTGCGTGGTTAACACTGATTGTTCTGGGCATTGTAGCCCTGGTCAAATGGATATCGGGAACAAAAGGCGAGGACTCAAAACCTGATTCAGCGCTTGAAATATTGCGCAAACGATATGCCAGCGGAGAAATAACCAAGGAAGAATTTGAAGAACGCAAACAGAATCTTAACCAATAACAAAACGAGGAAAAGTTATGGACATGGATAACAATGATGATGGGCGGTGGCAGTCAGAACGGGAAGGACTGAGTAGAAAATAAAATTTCTGTTTTAAATAGTTATTTAATCCATAACAAAAGAGGAATATCATGAAACACATAAAACAGTTCTTGCCATTCACTCTTGTTCTTCTCCTGGTGGCAGGTATATCGGCCTGTTCCCAGGAAAAGCAACCCAACGCAGAAACAAAGCATTCATCGGCTGCCAAAACAGTCAGCGTAACCATGTACAAAAACCCAAACTGTCAATGCTGTTCTAAATGGGCAACATACTTGGAAAACAATGGGTTCTCAGTTGAAGAAATACCGACAGATACTCTTGCTTCCGTCAAGAAGCAGAAAGGCGTCCCTGATCAATTAGGGGCCTGTCATACGGCGGTGATCGACGGGTATGTAGTAGAAGGTCACGTACCGGTAGAGGCGATCAACAAAGTGCTAAAGGAACGCCCTGAGGCCAAAGGCATTGCCGTACCTGGCATGCCGGCTCAATCCCCCGGGATGGCGGAAGTTCCCGGACCGGTTGATGTATATTTCTTCAACGGACCAGACCAAGTGGCCTATTTTGACAAGTTCTGACTAATTAAAGATGATTACCTGTTTTAACTCCTTTTACCCCTAATATGCGATGACATCTAAAAATAAACTTAAATACCTGTTTATTCTGGGAGTGTTGATTGCCGCCGGTTTCGCCCTGGCGGATTCTCTGGGCTTTTTTAACCCGAAGCCCTACACGGCGGTAAACCACGGCTCGCATAATCACTACGTGCCGGACAACCGGGATTCCGGTGTTGGTATCAACCGATTTCCCATGGAGGAACCCGGACCCGGAGAGATGATTACCCCGACGGGGCAAATCGTAAAGACAGCCGAATGGGAACAGCAGCAAAAGACGGCCGCCGAAAGCTCTGAAAAGGGGAAGGCAACCGGTGATAATATTCGAACCATTGATATCACCGGTACCGACCAGATGAAGTTTGTTGTTGAAGAGGAAGGAGAAGGGCTTGCTACGGGAAGTTCTATCAAAACCTTCAACGGTAAATCCTACTTGATGCTGAATCAGATACAGGCCAAGCCTGGGGAACTACTCAAGATTCGCCTGAGAACGCTTAGTCAGCTCAAACCCCAGATGATGGCACATAACTGGGTACTGCTGGACCAAGGCGTTAATGCCCAGGCGTTTGTCAATGCGGCCAGCCGGGAAAACGACTACATCCCCTCCACCAGAGAAAAAGACATTATCGCTAATACCGGAATGGCTGCCGAGGGAGAAACTGTAGAAATTTCTTTTACCGTCCCTGATGAACCCGGCCGGTATGAATTCCTGTGTTCATTTATGGCCCACTTTGCCGCCGGAATGCGGGGACAATTAATCGTTCAATCATGAATAAATAAATAAACAGATATTATGAAGTACTTAATACTTTCAGGATTATTAATTTTTATTGCCGCTTGTGGAGCTAAACAAGGCGAGTCTCAACAGACCGAGACTAAGCGCGTTGAGCGGCTCGATCCGGCTTCCGCTCCCCTGTATGCTGCCCAAAAACTGGCACAAGCCACCGATTTTGAAGTGACACTTTTAAGCGGTGAAACCTTTCGGCTTTCCGGCCAAAAAGGGAAAGTCGTCTTGATGAACATCTGGGCTACCTGGTGCCCGCCCTGCCGCGAGGAAACCCCCGAATTAGAGGAGCTATACCGAAAATATAAAAATGAGGGATATGTCACGCTCGGGGTCTCCATCGATGAGCAGGGTGAATCGGTAGTGCGCCCGTTTATGGAAGAGTTCGATGTCACGTATCCGATGTACATCGACACCGACGGTACCGTCATGGACAAGTACGGCCCTACCATGGGCATCCCCACCACCTATATTATCGGCCGGAAAGGCAACATGCGGTACTTTACGGTAGGTGCGGTTACAAAAAAAGAGCTGGAACCGAGGATTAAAGAATTGCTGGCAGAAGAAAGCTAAGTGTCAACTATTGAAATCTTTCAACGCCCTATGAAAATACACCAATTCATTATTGTTTCACTGGCTGCCCTGCTTTTATCCGGATTAGGGATTATAGTTACAGCCCAACCGACGGGCAGCACCGGAAAATTGGCCACCGAGGTCCGGCTTTCTCAAAATGTGGTTCCGGCCGGAGATTCCGTTGCCGCCGCTGTGGTGATGAACATTGATGAGGGCTGGCACGTTAATGCTCACCAGCCCACCCTCGATTACCTGATCGGTACGGAGTTAACCATCGATGAGCAAGCCGGTTTCAGGGTTTCAGGAATTCAATATCCAGAATCAGAGGAATTTAACTTTGCTTTCGCCGGGGAACCGCTGGATGTGTATCAGGGCGGTGCTCCCATATTTTTCACACTGGCAACAGCCCCCGCCCTGGCCCCCGGCTCCTATACCCTTACCGGCAGCCTGCGCGTGCAGGCCTGCGATGACAAATCCTGCCTGGCGCCTTCCACGCTGGATATATCCATTCCTGTGGAAGTTGTGGCGGCTAAAACGGCCTTCAAAACGATCAATCAGGGACTGTTTACCGAATATTCTGGCAGAGAAGGGTGGGACTCCCCGGCTTCCCTGACCGACAATTCCATCGCCTCGATGTTCAGCGAACGGGGCACGATTCTGGCTTTTCTGGGGATATTCCTGATCGGACTGGCGCTCAACCTCACCCCCTGCGTCTATCCCATGCTGTCGGTCACAGTCTCTTTGTTCGGCGGGCAGGCGGAAAAAGAAACCCGTACCCGGAAGACGTTTATGATGGCCTCGATCTACGTGCTTGGGATCGTCAGCATGTACAGCGTGCTGGGCGTGGCGGCCGCCTACACCGGCAGCCTGTTCGGTAATTGGCTTCAGAGTTCAGCGGTTCTGGCAGGAGTCGGTATTATCCTATTGGCCATGGCGCTGAGCATGTTCGGACTGTACGAGCTGCAACCCCCGCAATGGCTGATGCAAAAACTGGGCAGCGCCGGGGGCAGCGTAGGCCCGGCCGGCCATTTTCTGTCCGGGGTGATGGTGGGCATTTTTGCCGCCCCCTGTATCGGTCCGCCGGTCATTGCGCTGCTGACCTTCGTGGGCGCCCAAGGCGATCCGCTGTTTGGTTTCTTTACCTTTTTTGTGATGGCCCTCGGGCTTGGGCTTCCGTATCTCATCCTCGGCACCTTCAGCAGCCTGCTTTCCAAGCTGCCGCGATCCGGCCAGTGGATGGTATGGGTGAAAAAAGTGTTTGGCGTGGTACTGGTCGGTGCTGCTCTGTTCTTTCTGGCACTGGCCTGGTTTCCGAAATATGTGCTGTACACCCTGCCGCCAACGCTGATCCTGGGTGGGATCTACCTCGGCTTTATAGAATCATCGGGCCGCAACCGGAAGATTTTTTCGCGCGTGAAGCGGGTGGTGGGTGTTGCCGGTATGATAGGCGGACTGCTTATCATTGTAAACCTGACAAAATCTACCGTTCAGTGGGAGTCCTATCATCCCGACAAACTGGAGGCAGCCGTTTCAAAAGGAACGCCGGTGGTGCTGGATTTCACGGCCGACTGGTGCGTGCCCTGCCTGGAACTGGATCGCATTACTTTCACCAATCCGGATGTGATTGCGGCATTGCAGCCATACCGGACAATAAAAGTGGATCTCACCGATTACGGATCGCCCGAAGCCGAAGCGCTCCGCAAACAGTTCGATGTGGCCGGGGTGCCGACGATTATTTTTCTGGACGATGAGGGAAATGAAATTGAGGAGGCCCGCATTACCGGGTTCGTAGATGCTGAGGAATTTTTGAAGCGAATGCCTGAATAAAGGATTGAAAATTAGACAAGAAACAAACACAGAAAATTAAATACAAAGCCGTCATGAAACGTAAAGAATTCCTTAGACTTGCAAGTATCGGAACCGGAATAGCAACACTTTCACCGGCCCTGCTGGCCTGTAGCCCGGAGGGGAAAAACAGCATCATCTTTCCGGAGGATGCCTTTAGCCGTCCACTGGCATTTCCGGAAGAGATTCGTGCCACCGATTTTGAGCTGGCTGCTGAAACCGCCCGGAGAACACTGGCCGGAGATACCGCCTCGGATGTCTATACCCTGAACGGCTCGCTGCCCAGCCCTACCATCCGTGTGAAGAGGGGTGAAAGCCTGGCTATCGACTATCAGAACCGCATCGACCAGGAAAGTATCATTCACTGGCACGGGCTGATCGTCCCGCCCGAGATGGACGGCCACCCCAAAGACGCCGTGCAACCCGGACAAACCTACAACTACCGGTTCGATGCGGATCAGCGGGCAGGCACCTACTGGTACCATCCGCATCCCGACAAGCTGACCGGACCGCAGGTTTACCGGGGACTGGGCGGTTTTTTCATCATTGAAGACGAAGAAGAGCAGTCGTTCAATTTACCGTCCGGTGATTACGAACTACCTTTAATCGTTCAGGATAAACGCATCAGCGACCGGGGCCGCATAACCTATAACCTGAACAGGATGGACCGGATGATGGGCTTCTTTGGTAATTCCCTGCTAGTGAACGGCATACAGGCACCCTACCACGAAGTAAGCAATCGCTTTTACCGGCTCCGCCTGCTGAACGGCTCCAACGCCCGCATTCTGGATTTTTCCTTCAGCGACAACAGCTCATTTTATGTGATCGGCAGCGACGGAGGACTTCTCGGCCGCCCGTATGAAATATCGTCTATCACCTTGGCGCCGGGCGAACGGGCCGACCTGCTGGTGGACTTCAGCGGCTATAACGTGGGAGAGAAGGTTCAGATGACCGCCGAACCCCGAAACGGTATGGGCGGGATGATGAACGGAGACGGCGGTGGCATGATGGACGGGAGAGGGATGATGAGAGGCTCCGAAAACAGGAGGGGGATGCGTGGAATGATGGGCAGAGACAGACGTAATTCTGAAAATGGCGGAGCCTTCCTCGAATTTCGTATCACCAAAGAGGAAGATGATTCCTTTCGTTTGCCGCAAATACTTACAGAGCTATCATTTCCCAACGAAGATGACGCCGGCCGTACCCGCCGCATCGAACTGACTATGAAGATGATGCAGGGGGCGGCTATCGATGGTAAGTTTTTCGAGATGCTGCGGGTGGATCAAAAAGTTCAGCAAGGCGCACTGGAGGTCTGGGAGTTCAACAACCGCACGATGATGGCGATGCCGCATCCCATGCACCTGCATGCCACCCAGTTTAAGGTACTGGAGCGCAGCGGCGGCAGCCTGGCCCCGCACGAGCGCGGCTGGAAAGATACCGTCCGCGTGGATGCCGGAGAAACCGTGCGGGTGCTTACCAAATTTGATGCTGAAAAAGGGCTCTACGTTTTTCACTGCCACAATCTGGAGCATGAAGACAACGGAATGATGGCCAATTTTGAGATTATATAAAGCCATGCTCGTTTTAACTGTTGATCAATGTTTCATATACAAATACAAAAAGTTCTGCATCCTGCTGGCGGTATTTTTTGGGGGTTTAACCGTCCCGCTTTGGGCACAGCAGGCACAACTTTCTGATAAGACACAGGTAAGCCTTATCACCGCCTCGCCGGGCAATGAACTCTATACAATTTTCGGCCATACAGCGCTTCGGATTTCCGACCCGGTCAACAACATTAACCGCACCTACAACTACGGCACCTTCGATTTTGATACAGACGGATTCTACTGGAAGTTTGCCCTTGGCAACCTGCAATATTTCCTTTCGGTAAACCAGTTTGAAAATGCAAAAGAGGGTTATCTGAAGGCCGGTCGCGCCATCACCGAACAGAAGCTCAACCTGAGCCCGCAGCAAACCCAACAGCTGTTCCGCTATTTAGAAAACAATGCAAAACCCGAAAACCGGTACTATTCTTATGAGTTCTTTTATGACAACTGCACCACGCGGGTCTATGATGCCCTCAACACAGTCATCGGTGATTCGCTCCGGTTTCAAAAACCACTAAATCCAGCAAAGAATAGTTTTCGGCAGTTTATTAATCCCTACCTGAAATCCGTTTCCTGGGTAAAATTTGGGATTAACTTGCTGTTGGGTACTCCCGCCGACCGCAACCCACCCGAGTCGGAAACGCTGTTCTTACCCGACCTGTTAAAAGAGGGATTTTCACACGCCCGGATTCAGCAAGCTGATACAAGTCTTGCCTTGGTTTCAGAGCAGAGATTTTATGCCCCTCAGAAACGGTCTGTCATTAGTCCTGCGAGTGTAAGCCCCACTTTAAGCTTTTGGTTTTTGCTGATTACAAGCCTGCTTGCCGGGTTTTTCTATAGAACTAATCACACATTCTGGTTTTGGTTCGACCGTCTGTTATTCGGGATAATTGGGTTGATTGGAGTGTTGATCATTTTTTTGTGGTTTTTTTCTTCGTATCCCTCAACCAAATGGAATTGGAATATAGTGTGGTCTGCCCCGGCTTTGTCGGCCTTTATATTTTCTTTTATGGGCAGAAAACGACTTTCAGAAAATTATAAAGTGTTTTTGGTACTATATGCAGCTATTCTTCTGCTCTTTCTCCTAAGCTGGTCATTTATTCCTCAACAGATCCCCTCTGCAATTTTGCCTCTTCTTTTTTTGTTGGGATTTCGGAGTATTAAAAAGCAATCCGAATCAGTAAATCAGGAAATGGTCAATGTGTTATAGCTTGCCAATCTTTCACTTATTTAGAATTTTGGAAACGAAAGATAACTGCCCCGAACCCATATATTTATGTCAAAATTACCAAATATGAGTTTCAAAGATTTTAGTGGTAATTTAGAATTGAATTGGGAAAATTTATACAGGCGACCGGCCCTATGTATGAATATTACTTGTACACATTAATCAACGAATATTATTTCAATGAAGATGACTATTCATGAAAAAAGATTGCAGAGCAGAGATATACAACCGACCGCTATGCGCATGCGGATTCTTCTTTTCATGGCTGAAACTAAGTCGGTAATAAGCCTATCAGATCTTGAAGAAAAGTTTACCCATGCAGATCGGACAACGCTTTATCGTACCTTAAAAACATTCTTAGAACATGGTTTGGTGCATCAAATAAACGATGCAAGTGGGATAACTAAATATGCCCTTTGTTCTGAAAACTGTACCTGTTCGTACCCGGATGATGTGCACGTTCATTTTTATTGTTTATCCTGTGAACAAACATTTTGTTTTCCACATCTTGGCATTCCTAACTACGATCTGCCCGAAAATTTTACTCCATCCAACGGCAATTTTGTGATAACCGGGAGTTGTCCTTCCTGTTCTTCCTGATCTTTGCAATTGAGTTGCATTACAAATAATCCTTATTATCTGCATTCTACTTAATCACAATATTTCCCCTTAAAGAATTGTATTTTTTCAGAGCATACATACGTAATCTGAATGTTGCGACAATCGCATCTTTTCTTTTTTCATGGGCAGGGTTTTTCTTTTTTCTACCCTTAAGTGTTTCTGTATTAGCAAGTACTCATGATGTTTCCTCTACCTACAACTTAGATAAAGGCTGTTTTGAAATTGTATTACAACATTCAGAAGAGACTAATTCTGAGTACAAAACAGTTGAAAAAAAGCACCATCAATTTCAAAATCAGTGCTGCTATGATGATGCACTGTTAAGAAATGAGTGCCCGGACTGTAAGTTTATGTTTCCAATCATTCCTTATTTGTTTGGGAACTATGGTGACCCTGTTGTTCAAATTACGTTACCTGTATATCTAAAAGACAACTTATCCCCTCCAATAACTCTTAAAGTTATTAAAGTCACACAACTTCTGATTTAATACCTGCCTTTCTCTATTTAGCAGAAACAAATTCTGCCCCATCCATTTTTTTCAACGAGCTGTTTAACCTCTGGTCATTCTGTGGTTTCAGCCAAAGTATTTGAAAAAGATCGGCATCAAAGACTAATCTATATTCACTCAGCTGTAAACATGATCAACAAAATTATTGCCTTTTCGATTAAGAACAAGTTTATCATCGGCTTGTTTATCCTGTCTCTAATAGGAGTAGGATTATATTCTATGATGACCATTAATCTAGGTTCGGTTCCTGATATTACAAATAATCAGGTACAGGTGATTACGGTATCGGAAAATCTATCTACCGAAGACATTGAACAATTTGTAACCTATCCCGTGGAGCTTGCCATGGGTAACCTGCCAGGAGTAACTGAAATCCGTTCGGTATCCCGATTCGGGTTATCCGTGGTTACCATCGTTTTCGAAGATGATATGGGTACCTATTTACCCCGGCAACTGGTACAGGAAAAACTCAGTGAACTGGGCGAAACGATCCCCGAGAATTTTGGAAGTCCATCCATGGGGCCCATTTCAAGTGGATTAGGCCAAATTTACGAGTACTCCATTCAGGTGGACCCTGCATATGAAGATCAATATACGCCTGATGAATTGCGCACAATACAAGATTGGATTATTAAGCGCCAAATGGTGCTCCTGGAAGGGGTTATAGAGGTCAACTCCTTCGGTGGAGGCATCAAACAATATGAAGTAGCCATAAGTCCTGATAAACTAAATGCAATGGGAGTTAGTATTTCAGAAGTATATGAGGCAATGTCCAGGAATAATGTAAATACCGGCGGGGCCTATATCGAGAAAAACAAGATGGCTAATTTTATTCGTGGCGAAGGATTGATACGCAGCCTTGAAGATATAGAAAACATTGTAGTCAAGAACGAAAACGGACTACCCATCCTAATCAGAGATGTAGCAGAAGAGGTTACCTTTGGAACTCAAATTCGTTATGGAGCTTTTACTCAGGATGGTGAGGAAGCAGTAGGTGGCATTATTATGATGCTGAAAGGCTCAAACCCGAATGCAACCATTCAAAACGTTCAGGATAGAATTGCTGAAATTCAAAAGTCACTGCCTGAAGGTTTAAAGATTGAGCCTTTCCTTGATCGAAGTGCTCTTATTGAACGAACCACCAGTACAGTTACCACAAACCTGGTGGAAGGTGCATTGATTGTAGTTTTCGTTTTGGTAATACTCTTAGGAAGTTTACGCGGAGGGTTAATAACCGCCTCACTTATTCCGCTTTCCCTTCTTTTTGCTTTTATAATGATGAAGGCCACCGGGGTGTGGGCCAATCTAATGAGCCTTGGAGCCATCGACTTCGGTATTATTGTTGATGGAGCCGTAATTATAGTGGAAGGCACGGTTCATGAAATTGAAAAAAGGGTGAAATCCGGAAAACGTGCTTTTAGTAAAACACAGATGAATGAAATTGCCTACAAGGCAAGCAGCACCATGATGAATGCTGCCTTCTTTGGACAGTTGATCATCCTTATTGTATTTGCCCCTATCCTGTTTCTGGAAGGAGTAGAAGGTAAGATGTTCCGTCCTATGGCATTCACCTTTGGGTTTGCTGTATTAGGTGCTATTATTTTATGTCTTACCTATGTACCAATGGTCTCGGCACTGTTTATGAAACCCTCACAAAATAGAAAGGGATGGTTTGCCCGGTTCGAGCGAGGCCTCGATCGGATCAGCAACAAACTTATATCCTTTATTCAGAAGGGCTACGATCCGGTTATCCAATGGTCGTTAAAGCGAAAACCTGTTGTGATTGTAGCTGCCATACTGCTTTTTGGCGGTGCGATGTTCACCTTTTCGAGAATGGGAGGTGAATTTATTCCACAACTGGATGAGGGAGATATTGCCATGCAAGCCCTATTCCGTCCGGGCAGTGGATTATCAGAGGCGATCGATCAATCCAAGAAAATTGAGACGACACTGCTGGAAGAATTTCCAGAGATAGAAACAGTAACAGCTCGAATTGGGGTAGCTGATATTCCCACTGATCCTATGCCCATGGACATTGCCGACATGTACATCATTCTGGACAAGAATAAAGAAAACTGGATCTCTGCCGAATCTAAAGAGGAGCTGATAGAAAAAATAAAGAGTAAACTCGATCAGACCATGATAGGTGTGAATTTCGTTTTTACCCAGCCGGTAGAGCTTAGGTTTAACGAACTTTTGGAAGGTGTACGAGAAGATATCGCCGTAAAGCTATACGGAGACGACATAGATGTATTGGCGGAGAAAGTTCAGGAAATGGCTCAAATTATTCAAACTATTCCAGGGGTGGGTGATGTGAGTCCCGAACGTACGGCTGGACTACCTCAAATGACCGTTAGGTATGACCGGCAAAAAGTGGCTCAATATGGACTGGATATCACGAAGCTCAATCAATACGTAAGTTCAGCTTTTGCCGGAGGTGTTGCTGGAGTTGTATTCGAAGGCGAAAGACGATTTGATCTTGTGATCCGCTTTGATGAAGCTCATCGTACTGGCATTGAGGATATTCGCAATCTGTATGTAGATCTGGAAAACGGTGCACAGGTGCCGGTTAAAGAAGTGGCGGATATCAGTTATCAGCCGGGGCCTATGCAGATCTCGCGAGATAACACCTTTCGCAGGAGCTATGTTGGTGTGAATACACGCGGGCGGGATGTGGAATCGGTGGTTTTGGATATTCAAGAAAAACTGGAGGCCGAATTGAATCTGCCGCCGGGTTATTACATTACTTATGGGGGTGAATTTGAGAATCTGCAACGGGCCAAGAACCGATTGGCTATTGTAGTGCCTATAGCCCTGTTTCTTATCTTTGTGCTACTGTACTTCGCACTAAAATCGTTCTCACAGTCGGTAATGATCTATCTGGCTATTCCCCTGGCTTCTATTGGAGGTGTCTTCTTCCTGGCTTTACGTGGAATGGACTTCAGTATTTCTGCCGGAGTTGGTTTCATTGTATTGTTCGGAGTGGCTGTGCTAAACGGCCTTGTGCTCGTCAGCCGGTTTAATTCATTAAAAATCGAAGGTGTTATGGATTTACAAGAACGAATTTTGACAGGTACCAAAGAGCGACTTCGCCCCATTTTATTGACCGCTACGGCGGCTATTATGGGTTTTCTTCCGATGGCGTTTTCAACAACAGCCGGTGCTGAAGTACAGCGGCCGCTGGCCACTGTTGTAATCGGCGGGTTGATTAGCGCCACGCTGCTTACGTTGGTCGTGCTGCCCATCCTTTATGCGTACATAGAAAAGCGTAAAATGAGAAAACACAAGCCGGGTAGTACTTCTATGGCCTCCGTTGTGTTGCTGATTATTGGTGGAAGCCTGCTGCTTTCTCCCGATTCTGTACAGGCTCAGGAACAGGTGCTGAATGATACCCTCCCGCAAATTGCTCTGGATCAGGCCGTTCAAAAAGCGATAGCAAATTATCCTTCTCTTGAGGCAGCCAGGCTTGGAATTGACAACAGGAAGGCTCTTCAAAAAACAGCCTGGGACTTTGGCGATACGAACCTCTTTACCGGAGGTGAAGAGTTCGGCAACGGTTCGGACGGTGTTACTACAAAATTTGGCATTCAGCAGCAGTTTGATCTGTTCGGTGTTTTACCAAGGCTAAATCATCGGAATGAACAAACAGAACTTGCCAGGCTGAACTATGAATTGTCTGAGTTAGAGCTCAGGCTCCGGGTAAAGCAGGACTGGTCAACGGTTTTCATCGCTAAACAACAATATGAGATCTATAATCGCCTGAACCAGCAATTCAGGGATATTGCTAGGGCTGCGGAAATAAAATTTGAAACGGAGGAAATTTCCCGGCTGGGATATCTTAATATCATGAATCAGGCCAACCAAATTACCATACAAACAGAACAAGCCTTCCGCGATTATGGGGCTGCTGTTCGAGCTTTTAACAAATGGTTTGAGGGGGACTCGTTATACACGGTTCAAAGTGTTTCAGCCGAACAGCTTGTTCAACCTTTACAGGTAGATTCTACATTCGACCATCCGCTGATTGCTTTATATCAACAAAAAATTGACGTGGCGGAAGCATCGATTAAAGAACAAAGAAGTCAGTTTTTACCAAGTTTTCAAGCCAGTTATGGCTGGCAGGAAATAGCTGGGCAAGGTGGCTTTAATTCCTATGAGATCGGGATCAGACTTCCGGTATTCTTCTGGTCTAAGGCCGGGAAAACTCAATCCGCCCGGATTGAACGAAATATTGCCCGTCAAAACCTAGACCAGGCTCAGAGAGAATTCAACAGTACCTATAACAGTATCCGGGAAAATTATCAGAAATGGTTGCGCTCGTGGGAATATTATCGACAGGAAGCACTCCCTCTTGCCAAAGAACAACAGCAAGGTGCCATCACCTCTTATGAAGAAGGAGCCATAGACTATGTGGCTTTCTTTCAAAGCATCAGAGATGCCATTCGCATTGAAATCGACTCATGGAATGCATTTGGCAATTATCTGAATAGCCATTTCCAATTAGAATACTACCTCAACAAAACTCAATAACAGATTTTAAATCAACAAAAAAATGAATAAATCTAATTTATATATAATTTTATTGGCTGTCCTTGCATCTGTTTTTACAGCCTGCGGCGAGATCAATAGCGATGAAAAAGAACAAGAAGCAACAGAACTTGCCGGTGTGGCTGAGGCAGAAGAAAACATGGTTCATCTGTCGGAACTGAAGTTCAACAGCCTTGGAATGAAACTGGATACTTTGTCCCTGCGCTTTCTCTCAGAGAGCGTAGAAGCAAATGGTCAGCTGGAAGTTCCCCCGCAGCATGAGGCAAGCGTAACTGCGGTTTTGGGAGGTAATATTGGTTCCATAGAAGTTATTGAGGGAGATCAGGTGTCAAAAAATCAGACTATTGCCTTCCTTTCCCATCCTAATTTAACCAAAGTCCAAACTGAATACGTACGGTTGTATCAGCGCATGTTGTATTTAGATCATGAATTTAAGCGACAAGCAAGGTTATATGATGAAAAGGTAGGCTCCGGCCAAACTTACCAACAAACTAAAGCCGAATACGAATCAGTTAAGGCGGAGGTCAAAGGTTATGAGGCTCAACTGAATCAGCTTAACCTGGACGTTGAACAAATACAAGACGGAGATATTTATTCATCGGTGCCGGTAGTAAGCCCTATTGATGGTTACATTGAAAAGGTTCTGGTTCAAATCGGTCAGTATGTAGATCCCCAAACAACCATGTTCGAAATTGTGGATAACGAACATGTTCATGCCGATTTGATGGTCTTTGAAAAAGATGTGCACAAAGTTAAAAGGGGCCAATCCATCTCTTTTACTGTACAGTCAGTACCGGATCAAATACTTACAGCTACCATTTACTCTGTAGGCAAACAATTCGAACAAAATCCTAGGGCAGTGCATGTGCACGCCGAAATTGATCAGAAGGCAAGTTTCCTGATTCCCGGGATGTATATCAACGGCACGATTCACACTTCAGAGACTAAAGCCTTTGCTTTGCCTGAGAATGCCATTGTTGAGGACGAGGGTAAAACCTACCTATTCACCGCAGAACAACAAGAGGAAAACGGAAATACCGAATGGTCTTTCACTCCGGTAGAAATTATGACCGGCATTGAGGAAGATGGTTGGGTTGAAGTGAAGTTGTTAGAACCATTGCCGGATGGAGCACGAGTAGCTTGGAACAATGCCTATTACCTGATCTCTGAAATGAAGAAAAGCCAGACTTCCGACGATGATTAACAAAAACTTTCCGGCAAAGCCATATTCATGTTTTTATGGCTTTGCCGGGGTTAATGCATAACACATAATATTATGAAAGAAATAAAAGCCTTTATAAAACCAAACAGAGTAGAAAATGTAGTTGCAGCACTCCAAGAAGCAGGACATGAAAGTGTTACGCTTTCCAAAGGAAAAGGTACCGGAGCATACAAACAGAAAGATGCGTCCCCATCGCTGGATTTTCACTTTACGGACAGTCCAGTCGTAAAATTAGAGCTGGTATGTCAATGCAAAGAATCCGATAACGTTGTTCAACTTATCTGCGCCAATGCCAAAACACCGGAACGCGGTGACGGCATCATTTACGTTACAGATATTCAAAAAGCGTTTAGGATTAAAACCTGTGAGCCTTTTGAGGGGTAAGGAACAGGTGATTCTTTGTCACAGTTAAGTTGAAGATGAAAATAATCCCATATATTCAACCATGAAAAAATCCACATTTAATATTCCACAAATGGACTGCTCAGCCGAAGAGCAAATGATTCGAATGAGGTTGGAAGAGTTTGAAGATATTAAATCTCTAAACTTTGATATCCCGAATCGTACATTAGAAGTGTATCACGAAAATAGGCTTAATGAGATTGAGAAAGCCCTTGACTCCCTGAGTTTGGGTTCTAAATTGAATTCAACAAAAGAGGCTCAAATGTCGCCTTTCGCTTCTGATGAGCAGCAACAAAAGAACATTCTATGGTGGGTTTTAGGGATCAACTTTCTCTTCTTTATCATTGAAATGACAGCCGGATGGATTATCAATTCTATGGGGCTGATTGCAGACTCACTAGATATGCTGGCAGATTCATCCGTATATGCGCTCAGCCTTTTTGCTGTTGGAGCAGCGGTAGCAAGAAAAAAGAAAGTAGCAAAAATTAGCGGCTATCTTCAGATGGGTCTGGCATCACTGGGATTTCTTGAAGTACTGCGGAGGTTTCTTGGAGTGGGTGAAATGCCCGACTTTCATTGGATGATCATTATTGCTTCAACGGCTCTTGTTGCAAATGTTTTTACCTTATGGCTTATCAATAAAGCGAAAAGCAAAGAAGCACACATGCAGGCAAGCACAATTTTTACCTCCAATGATATTATTGTAAATGGTGGTGTAATTTTGGCCGGAATTCTTGTTTATGCACTGGATAGCAGGTGGCCGGATCTGCTCATCGGAGCTATTGTGTTTAGTTTTGTCATGAGAGGAGCAGTAAGAATTTTGAAACTCTCGAAATAAAAGATTATGAGACTAAATTAACGACAAAAGACGATGAAAAACCATCTTTTATCTTTTCGATCAATTTCGGCGTTCTCACGACAGGACTTCTGGAAATGAGCGGAGTATATTAGTATGAATTCGATTAACAGATATCAGTCACTTATTATAGCGCTGGCAGTCATTGCAGGTTTGCTGGCTGGGCAGGTGGAAACAGTGGCATCGGTTGCCGGATATGTGATCGTCCCTTTTTTAATGCTCATGCTATTTGGGCTATTTCTTAACATCCCGATCAACGATCTGCTGAAGAGCTTTTCCAATTTAAAATTCTTTTCAGCAAACCTGGCCATCAATTTTCTCTGGACACCCTTTTTTGCCTGGGTACTGGGCTACCTGTTTCTTCAGGATCACCTAAGCCTTTGGATAGGTTTTGTCATGTTGATGATAACCCCCCCTGTACGGATTGGTACCTGATTTTTACCGGTATTGCAAAAGGAAATACGACGCTTAGTGCCTCTGTGCTTCCTCTGAACCTGATTTTACAGGTGATTTTATTACCCGTGTTTTTACTACTCTTTTTTGGTGCATCCGGTTCGGTGAACCCGGCATTTCTGTTTGAAAGTATCGGCCTTGTGTTGATCGTACCCTTTGTTGCAGCGCAAGTCACAAAATATCTGCTCCACAGGTTCAAGCAATCCGTATTTCTTGAAACCAAGCTGCTGCCTTTTTTTTAGCTATCTCAGGTACTATTTCTTGGGTTAGCGATCATGGCTATGTTTGCATCTCAGGGTGATTACCTTCTTCAAAACATCAAAACTGTTCTTATTCTGCTGATCCCCCTAATGATATTTTTCGCCATAAATTTCCTGGTGAGTCGCTTTACAAGTTATCTGCTCCATTTTGATTATGAAGATTCGGTCAGCTTAAACCTTACCACACTTGCAAGAAATTCACCCATTGCATTGGCGATAGCTCTTACAGCTTTTCCCGACAGTCCCCTGGTAGCACTGGCTTTAATCGTTGGGCCTTTGATAGAATTACCGGTGCTGGCTTTGATATCTCAATTATTACTGAAAATCAGAGATAGCAGAGTTTCGGAAATCACAAAATCATGAAAAATTCTTATTGACAAAAAATAAACCCCAACCAACATGTCACACGATCATTCACACGAACACGAGCATGGAAACATCAAACTCGCCTTTTTTCTCAATTTTGGATTCACCATTCTTGAATTTTTTGGAGGTATGTATGTAAACAGTGTGGCCATTATCTCCGATGCCCTGCACGATTTGGGAGATAGTCTATCCTTAGGACTCTCCTGGTTTTTGGATCATAAATCTAAAGAAGGAGCAAATTCATCCTTCACCTTTGGTTATACCCGGTTCTCGCTGCTTGGTGCTTTGATTAACAGCTTGGTACTGATCGCTGGATCTGTCTTTGTGATCAATGAAGCGGTTGCCAGAATTTTATCGCCGGAACATACCGATGCTCAGGGAATGCTTCTTTTTGCCATCGTGGGGGTGGCAGTGAATGGGTACGCTGCATGGAAGGTGAGTCATGGCAAAACCCTTAATGAACGAGTTATTTCCTGGCACCTGTTGGAAGATGTATTGGGTTGGGCCGCCGTTCTTGTAGTGTCTATTGTATTACTTTTCAAAGACATTCATTATTTAGATCCTGCACTGTCTCTCTTTATTACTGCCTATGTACTTTGGAATGTGGTAAAACGATTGAAGGAAACCCTACACATTTTCTTACAGGGAACTCCGGATGATATAAGCATTGATGAACTGCGAGAAAAATTCCTCGAGCAAGATATAGTGGCCGATACCAATCACCTGCACTTATGGTCGCTGGATGGAGAAAAGCATGTGTTTACTGCTCACCTCATTCTTAAAAATGTAGAAAGCTATTCAGACATTCTGGAAGCCAAAAAGAAAATTCGTGATATTCTTAAACCTTACAACTTCAGCCACAGCACGATTGAAGTGGAGCTGGATGAGGGAACTTCATCTTTGATTGAGTGAAACGGTTATTGATACTCTTTTAAACCGCACAGCAGCTCAATTTCTTCACGTCTTTGTCGAAAGTGAGAGCCGCAAGTTTAATTCCTTCAGAAAGGGTCAGATAGGGATGAAATTCTGACTTGAGCGACTGAATGGTTACCCCATGCCTCATAGCCAGAGCCAGTTCCATCAATAGTTCCGAGCCCTCCGGTGCCAAAATGCGAGCTCCAATCAAGTGGTCATTATCTTTGTTTCGGATTAACTTGATAAAACCACGTGTATCTCTCGCAGCAATGGATCGGGGTACATTATCCAGCGTAAGTTTAGTTGCTTGATAGTTAAGTCCCGCTTCTTCCGCTTGCTGTTCGTCCATACCCACTCCGGCCACCTGTGGATCAGTGAAAATAACCCATGGTAAGACTGAAAAATCGGCTTTTCCATGACTATCTCTCATCGCATTTTCAGCAGCGATTTTTCCTTCATAAGCAGCCGTATATACAAACTGCCGTTCGCCAAGTACATCGCCGGCGGCAAAGATGTTGGATGTATTGGTTCGCATGGTTTCATCCACTGGAATATAGCCGCGACCTTCGGTGTCAATCCCTGCGGATTCAAGATTCAGGTTCCCTGTATTTCCCTGCCTGCCGGTAGCGACCAATATCTGATCAGCTTCAAGTTTTTTTTCCTCTCCATTTACCGTAAAACGGATGCTTCTATTTTTATCTGTTTTCGTTACTTCCAGAATGTCTGTATTCGTCAAAATGGTTAATCCTTCCTCTTCCAAATATCCCGTTAAGGCTGTTGCAAGCTCTTCGGGTTGATCACTTAACACATGTTCTGATCGCTGTAGTACCGTCACTTTGCTTCCCAGTCGACTAAAGAGTTGTGCATTTTCAAGAGCAATATATCCGCCACCCAAAATGATGAGATCTTCCGGGAGCTGCTCAAGTTCATAGGCCGATTCATTGGTCAGATATCCCGCTTCTTTGAGTCCGGGTATTTCAGGAATAAACGGGGAAGCTCCTGTGGCAATTAAAATGTTCTCGGCGGTGTAGGTTGAATTATTTACCTGAACCTGATTTGTTTGAATTAACTTTCCGTACCCTTCAATAAGGGTGATGCTTGGATCATCCTTTATCACATTCACATACTTCTCCTGCCGCAGGTCCAGAACCATCTCCCGTTTTTGCTCAATCACTTTTTTGAAATCACTAATGGTTGCCGTGGTTTCAATCCCTTCAAATCTCGGATGGGAAGCATTGTGAAAGGCTTCTGCTGTTCGGATCAGTGTTTTGGAAGGCACGCACCCCACATTTACACAGGTTCCACCGGTTGGCAGACCTTTATTGATAATCAGTGCGGTTCCTCCCAATTCACTGGTTCGGATAGCCGCAGCAAAAGCAGCCGAACCGCCCCCGATAATAATCAACGAGTAACGGTGTTCACCAGACTGCTCTTTTCCGGTTTCGCCAACTACCTGATACTTACCCGTCTCATTTACGGCTTCAATCACTGAAGCTTTATCAAGGGTGGATTCATCAAATGATACCGTAGCCGTTCCGTTGGGGTAGCTTACATCCGCCTTCTGTATTCCGTTTAGTTTGGATAGATTATTTTCAATAGACACGGCGCAATGATCACACGTCATGCCCGCTATGTCCAGTTCCAGTTCTTTCATCCTATTATTCGTTTTCTTGCTCTTGTTGAAGGTTGGCTGTAAATCCGGTCTTATTGATCGCATCCTGAAGTTCTTTTTCCGTGAGCTTCGTTTTCAAATACGAAATAGTAGCCGTTCCGCTGTCGTAGGATACCTCGGACTCAACAATTCCATCCAGTTTACCCAACTCATTTTTTACACTGGCTTCACACCCAGCGCAGGTCATGCCCTCCACATTAAAGGTTACATGTTCTACATCTTCCTCGGAAACATATTGTACTTGAGTGGGTTGAGCGTCAGAGAAAAACCAATGAGAGTAGTTTGGAAAAGCCAACAAAAGTGCCGCCACTACGGTTACGATGCCAAGAAACGATTTAGACTGGGTGAAACGGGCTTCTTCAGGATCACATTCACAGTCGATCTCTTTTGAGGGCTTCAGTTTTTGGTACCATGCAAACCCAAGTAAAAGAACAGTCAACCCAATTAAATAAGGTCGAAATGGGTCCATGAATGAAAACGTAGAGGCGATACCACTTGTGCCTGCCAGAATAGCCAGCACCGGAGTGATGCAGCAAAGGGAGGCGATAAATGCAACTCCGAGTCCCGCACCCAGCCATTTGGTATCAGAATTATTTTTCTGTTGCTTGTTCATGCGGCTAATACCTCCATAATGGTATTGTTTTCAATTTGGTTGAAAAGTGGTTTCAAAAGATCGTCATAAGGTTTTTGCAGGGAATAGAAAATGAGCTTTCCCTCTCTTCTTGAATCTAAAAGTCCGGCGTCTTTCAATTTTCGCAGGTGTTGTGATACCGCCGGTACGGTCATATCTAAAATATCGCTCAAATCGCACGGGCATAAATCTTTCTCCGTGCTCAACAAGAACAGGATTTTCAGGCGTACATCATTTCCGGCCAGTTTCAATATGTCGGATAGTTTTAAGATGGATGATTCTACCGCATGGATAGAATCAATGCAGCGGTTGATCTGGTTCAGATCGGCTACATCTCGAATACAGGATTGTTTGCTCATAGGAATTATTATTTAAGTGATTGCTTAAATATATAGTCAATGAAACGTTTAAGCAAATGATTAAATGAGGAAGTAAGTTAGGTACATACCCGTGTCTAAGGGCGGTTACTTATAAAAAAATTCGGAATTATTGAGTGAGATTATAGTATCCAAAGGCGTGATCATATATTGAATAAAGGAAACGTTGTTTATAGCCATCATTGGCAGGAAGAAATTACATTGTCTTTGAGCACTGATTTTGTTAGCCTAAGCGCCAACCAAATTGTTTATCTATGACCATTCAGGAATACGTTGATCAGTTAAATCTAAGATATAAATCAGGCATTTCGAGGGAACACAGTTATCGGGGCGATTTGCAAACGTTGCTTGGGGAGCTGTTGCCGGATCTGCTTATAACCAATGAACCCTCACGAACAGATGTTGGAGCCCCCGATTATATCCTCACTAAAGGCAAAATTCCCGTTGGATACATTGAAGCCAAAGATATAGGCGATCCGGATCTTGAGGGTATGAAGAGGAATAAGGAGCAGTTTGAACGCTATAAAACCGGTCTTCCGAATCTGATCTTTACTGATTATCTCAATTTCCGTGTATATCGGGATGGAGAATTCCTGACATCCGTTGCTATTGCTGAAATCAAAGACGGTAGCATCGTTGGGTTGACTGAGAACTACAACGAGTTTGAAAACATCATCAAAGATTTTGGGACACATGTGGGGCAAACCATCCGCAGTGCCAATAAGCTGTCGAAGATGATGGCCGGTAAAGCCCGAATCCTCGCTGATGTTATTGAAAAAGCCCTGAATGCCGATGAACAAAAGCAGAAAAACAAAGTAAACGAGACGGCTAATAATACCCTGCGGGAACAACTTGCTGCATTTCAGAATGTGCTAATTCATGATATCAGCGCTAAGGAATTTGCAGATATCTATGCACAGACCATTGCTTACGGTATGTTTGCTGCTCGATTACACGATTCGACTTTAGATACCTTTGATCGACATGAGGCAGCTGCGCTTATTCCAAAAACCAATCCTTTTCTTCGTAAGCTTTTCCAATACATAGCCGGTTATGACTTGGATGATCGTATCACATGGGTGGTAGATGGATTAGCTGATATTTTCAGAGCTACCGATGTTGATGGCCTTCTCAAGAATTTTGGCAAAGCTACTCAGCAGCAAGATCCCATCATACATTTTTATGAAACATTCCTGGCTGAATACGATCCCAAGCTTCGGAAAAGTCGCGGAGTTTGGTACACACCTGAGCCAGTGGTGAACTTCATTGTACGAGCGGTTGATGATATTCTGAAAGACGATTTTGGCCTCAAAGAAGGTTTGGCTGACACCTCCAAAACAAAAGTGAAGGTAAAAGTCCCCACTCACGACAAGCGTCACAAGGGTGGCATGGTTGAAGAAGAACGAGAAGTCCATAAAGTACAGATTTTAGACCCGGCTGCTGGGACTGGAACATTCCTCGCTGAAGTGATCAAACAAATTCATTCCAAGTTTGAAGGACAGCAAGGCATTTGGGCCACCTACGTGGAAGAACACCTGATCCCCCGCCTGAATGGATTTGAGATATTAATGGCCAGTTATGCAATGGCACACCTGAAACTGGATCTGCTGCTACGTGAAACTGGTGTCGAGCCAAGTGGTAGTGAACGGTTTAGAGTATATCTCACCAACTCCCTGGAAGAACACCACCCCGACACCGGTACTCTTTTTGCCGGGTGGCTAAGTGAAGAAGCCAATGAAGCCAACCATATCAAACGCGATACTCCGGTGATGGTGGTTTTAGGGAACCCCCCATATAGTGGTGAAAGCGCTAACAAAGGTAAGTGGATTATGAAACTAATGGAGGACTACAAAAAAGAACCGGGTGGTAAGGTGAAATTGAAAGAGCGAAACCCCAAATGGATTAACGATGATTATGTGAAATTTATTAGATATGGTCAGCATTTTATTGAAAAAAACGGGGAAGGAATTTTAGCGTTTATCAATCCTCATGGGTTTTTAAACAACCCTACTTTCAGAGGAATGAGATGGAATTTACTTAAGACCTATTCTAAAATTTATACGATTGATTTACATGGCAACTCAAATAGAAAAGAAAAGACACCTGAAGGTGGGAAAGATGAAAATGTATTCGATATTCAGCAAGGGGTGTCTATTAATATTTTTATCAAAGAAAAAGATTATTCTGAAGAGTTGGCAAAAGTATTTCATAAGGATGTCTATGGATTAAGGGAGAGCAAATATGGCTTTTTAAATGATAATGATATTTCAAGTATTGATTTTGAAGAGCTTAAAAATGTAAAACCAAATTACTTTTTTTCACTAAGTAATTATGAACTTCAGAAAGATTTCCACTCAGGAATTAAATTAACAGAATTAATGCCAACAAGTACAGTTGGAGTGGTTACATCAAGAGATGATTTTGTAATAGATTTCAACAAGAAAAAACTTATAAAAAGAATTGAAGACTTTGAAAATCTTGATTCAGATTTACTTATAAAGAAATATGGTATTAATGAGAATAAGAGTTGGACAGTTAAGGAGGCAAAAAGTGATATCGGTAATGTGTCAAATGATTTGGTGCAGAAAATAAGTTATAGACCTTTTGACGAAAGGTTTATTTATTACGATGATGCTTTGATTGAACGAAGCAGAAGAGAGGTAATGCAAAACTTTCTTAAGTATGAAAATATTGGATTGATTACAGGAAGAAGTAATAAATCCCCAACATGTGACCACTTTTATATTTCTCAGAATCTTTCAGAGGCAAAATGTGGTGAAAGAACAACCCAGTCGGCTATATTTCCTTTATATCTCTACCCCGAAGAATCCACCCAACAAACCCTCGATGGCAAACCGGATCGTACACCTAACTTAAATAAAAAGATTTTAGGTGAAATAGCGAAAAAGCTTGGACTAAAATTCACTCCGGAAAAAGAGGAAACAGAAGGCACATTTGCTCCTATTGATCTACTCGATTACATCTACGCAGTACTGCATTCCCCAAGCTACCGGGAGAAATACAAAGAGTTTCTGAAAATCGACTTTCCAAGAGTGCCTTACCCCGAAGACCCCGAGCTTTTTTGGCAACTCGTAGAACTTGGTGGAGAGCTGCGCCAAATTCACTTACTGGAGCATCCGGTTGTAGAAAAATTTATAACCACCTATCCCGTTGCAGGAAGCAATGTAATTTCCAACCGGCTTACAAAAACAGATCCGGGATTTATTCCGGAAGACGATGATGAAACTATAGGCAAGGTCTGGATTAATGATGAGCAGTACTTCGGTAAGGTTCCCAAAAAAGCCTGGGAGTTCTACATCGGCGGCTACCAACCTGCTGAAAAGTGGCTCAAAGACCGTCGGGACCGTAAATTATCTATTGATGAAATTCGTCATTATCAAAAAATCATCGTCGCCCTTATGGAGACAGATCGGTTGATGCAGGAGATTGATGAAGTGTTGGACGTTTAAAAGCTTTCCTGGAATTCTGCGGAGTTATATGAGTAAACTGGAATAAAACAGCATTTAATGCAGCTCGGTATTTAAAAAAAGACTCCCCAAAGGCGAAAATAGCTCAATTTTTTTAAACGAATCTCAAAAAGGCTCAATTAAACAGTAATTTATAAGTTTCAAATCACGAATTATTTCTAATATCCCTCACATCTTTCAAAGAAATTGACAGTAAGTATTAGTTAACGAAAGTTATTAGCCTAAATGTGGCCTAATTCAAGTGATTTGTTATAAGGAATCATTCAATAATGACTAGATACCGAAACCCGAATGTCTATTTCTTTCAAATAAATAAAGAAAAACCTATGCTAAGCTGCTAAACACTGCTAAGTTTTTTAAAAGATGGTCCGGTTTATATAAAAGAAGGGATATTGGTTTTAGCAAAGATTTAAAGAAAATGCTAAGAACTGCTAAAGTGTGCTAGAGATTTTAGCAGCTTTTAGCACCTGTTAGCAGACCTTAGCAGTTAGTTATTTGTAAATAAACGATGATTTAATGGGTGTTTTGATAGATTTTGGGTCAATCTTAGCAGTTTAGCAGAAAAAGCCCTGGATTTGTTTAAACTTTTTTGAATACTGACTATCCGAATCAATTTTTTCTAAAAACACTGGGGTTAACAGCTGATTATCTACTGTTTATTTCCATAAAAAGTAGGTAATCATAGCTATGAGTTAAGCAGAATAACTCGTTTCACTGAAGAAATAGTTGACTGTATCAATCTGAGTCGCTGGCTTCTTTTGCTCTTCCTTAGCTTCTTCAGCTTTTCGCTTTTCTATCTTATCCATTTTTCTTTTGAGGTTCTTTACCGAAAGGTGCGTGTACTTCTCGGTAACCTGCTGGCTGGAATGTCCGGCCATTAAGGAAGCCTCTGCAGTATGAAAACCATCCTCAATCCAGGTAGTGATGGCCTGATGTCTCATTCCGTGAAGGGTTCTGGTTGTAGGTACTCCGGCTAACTTCGCATAGCGCTTGAATTCGTAATACACCCGATCACCACGTACAGCTTTGCCTTTGGTTGGTCCTCCCTGATAGATAAATATGAAATCATCATTTTTTACAGAACCCCGAATTTTTAAATAATCTTCCAAATACCCACGAAGTTCTTTGCAAATTGGAATAAATCGCTCTTTTCTTCCTTTTGTCGGGCCCAGATAGATAAAGGTGAGTTCATCATCTACATATTCAAGATTTTGCCCTTTTAGTCCCGAGTATTGTAATTCAGGTGTATGACCAACTTCATGTTTACGCAATCCGGCATAGTAATAAAGAGCCAGAATAGGCTTAAACCAGTGCTGAACTTTTCTGGGGTCAAATTCCGGAAGTTTCTTTTTTCGCTCTAGTTCTTCGTCAAATTTTTCAAAAACCGACATGAGTTCTTCTTCAGAAATCATTTTTGGTCGAATACTGGATCGGACTTTGGGTAATTCTTCCCTTATCTGATCGATCAGATCTTTAGTCACAATCTTCCGTTTTTTTAAATAATACCACCAGGTTTTTAGATGTTTGAAATAAAATCCCATAGTGGCTGTTTTAATCTCTTTTCTGAGAATGACCCTTTCAAAATGCTTGAGGTGTATCCTGCGTGGATCAATTTTTTCAAGATCATTTAATTCCACAAAATATTCTAAAACTCTTTTATATGCAGCAATAGTCGCAGGTGATAAATGTTTCTTGGATTCATAAAACATATCTATCGCCTCCCGAACCGTTCGGCAGTTGTAGGGGTTTTCCACTTCTTTTAAGGCTGCAATAGGGTCAAAACTGGGATGGAATGGATCAATTTTACCGAGGCTCTCCAAGCGCTCCAGCTTCGAGATCATTTTGAGTGCTACATCCTTATGCCGGGTTTTAAGCGATTTAGTAATGGTTTGAGAAACGCCTTTTACGGAACTATGATATCGGACATAATAATAGCGGTTTCGTTTCTTGAGATATGCCATGATAAGTCTCCAAAAATGTACCCCAAAACGAACCAGATTCAAGGGAATGGAAGGGAATAAAAGTGTACAAATCATTCCCTAAAATTCGCTTACAAAAGTAAGTAAAGGGGCTTTTTTTTTAACTATTGAGGCACTTTTTGGCGTTTTCAGTACTTTAAAAACACACAAGATAAGCTTCGTACTTTCCGCCTTATGAGTCGACTGCTCTAACCAACTGAGCTACGGGCCCATGGAGTTGGTCTCTTTTTAAGAGGGTCGCAAATTTACAAGGTTTCCCCGCCAGATAAAAGCCTTTTTTACTTTTTTGGCAGCCTTTATTCAGGCCGCATGGTCAGCAATGGTTTCTCAAGATGTTGCGCTACAATTCCGGTGGTGGAACCTAATAGAACACGAGCTATACCTGTCCGGCCGTGTGTACTCATCACCACTAAGTCGGCATTCTCATTGGCATAATCGTAAATCTCTGAATGAGCAGAAAATCCTTTCTTCACAAGGCTTACCACTCGTACAGATTCGCTTTTTTTATTCTCTTTTCGGGTCATCATATCTTCAAAATCAGTACCTGTTGATTTTATACTCAGTCCCAGTTCAGGATGTTTTCCAAAATAACCCTGAATATTCTTAATTAGTGCTTTATATACCGATTCATCATCTTCAATGGTCATTGGCAGCACTTCCATTCCCAAAGTATAGGGCTCAATAATATGCATAAGTGTGATTCGTGCATCGAAAGCAAGCGCCATTTCGAATGCTTCGGCCAAAGGAGTTGCCGATTCATCAGAACCGTCAACCGGAACCAATATTTCATTGATACCCTTTTTATCGAATGCTTTATTCAGACTTAAGACCGGTTTTTCGGAATATCGTATCACTTTCTCGGTGATGTTACTTCGGGCATCTTTGGTCTCATGTTTACCCTTATTCGCCATAATGATAAGATCATACTGGCTGTTTTTCGCTTGTTCTGCGATCACATGTGAGGGTTTTCGGCCCACTAAATTGATTAACTGACCCCGGTGCTCTTTGGGAAGATATTTTTCTGCGATCTCATGCATTTTTTCGTTGGAAGCTTTCAGCACTTTGGGATACAGATCTTTCTCCATGTCGAATGGAACGCCAAGATGTTCCATACTTTCATCATAATAACTCATTAATGGTATTACGTGGATCAGATCCACGGTACTGTCATACAGCTCCACAAACCTGGCAGCCATTTTTACAGCCTCTAAAGATGCTTCCGAAAAATCAGTGGGAACTAAGATGTGACGCGCTTTCATAACAACCTCCTCTGTTATTAGTTGTTTATGCGATCTTAACAAAAAACTGTGAAGGTTGAATGAAGAATTTTAGCGTTACTTTTTGTGAGGCATAGCCCCATCCTGCTTAAAGCATTACATTTCTGAAAACAGAGATCCCAAGTCTGTTCTCTATTTCTTCAACTCCGGCTTGATCGTGACTTGAGGAATTTCAAGATGTTGTATCACCTGTTCAGCTGTTGAGCCGAGTAACATCCTGGAAAGTCCTGTTCGTCCGTGTGTACTCATCACCAGCAGATCTGCATGTTCATTCCCATAATCGATGATCTCGTGGTGAGCTGCAACCGACTTCAGAATCACCGTTTTGAAATCCAGTGTCTGTTCTTCTCCATCCACCGTATGAATCAGTTTATCCTGAAACTGTTTCTCTCCATCTTCAACCCGAAAATCATGCTCTTTAAAATCCTTGAAAAAAGACCTCAGCCGGCCTTTAAGTCCGCCATATACTGCTTCTTCATCAATACCGATTGACATGGGCTCAACACCATGCACATCATGCGCGTACATTTCGATCACATTTAGAATCTCCAGCTTGGCACCAAACTTAAAAGCGAGATCAAATGCCATCGGAATGGCTGCCAGGGAATGATTGGAAAAATCACAAGGAACTACGATGGTGTTGATCTTATCGGATTTCATTTTCTCCGAAAGCGTCAATACAGGAGTTTTAGACCTTCGAATGACTTTATCAGTTGCACTACCATGAAAGAATTCACCCACATGTGACCCTTTTGCACTCATCATCACCAAGTCATATTTACCTTTCTCAATTTGTGAAAGAATGGAATCGGAGGGCTTTCGGTCAATGGTGACGATATACTCTCCCCTTTTCTCTTTTTTCTTGATATGCTTATTGGCGAAAGCAGAGAGTTCTTTTCGCTGGTTTTCGATCAGCTTGGGATAGATGTCCCTGTCCATACTCAGAGGCACTCCAATTTTGTCAAAACTATCCCCAAGATATTTTGAAAGCGGGATCACATGCATCAGATCTACCGTACAATCGAAGCTTTCGATAAACAGATCGGCTGACTCAAGCGCCACATTACTCTCTTCTGATAGATCGGTGGGAATTAGAATTCGTTTGACGTCCATGGCTTCTCCTCAATTTGATTTATAACCTATTATTTAAAATAAGTTAATGGACGATAATGTTCCATTCCCCAATAAAAAATAATTTAACCCAATTTAAGGGATTTGAGAAGGATCACTTGTCTCTCAGCCGCTCCAATCCCCCTACCATAATCATTCCAACAATTATTCCGGCTACTCCGCCCCAAACGTTGGGATGATCCGCTTTTTTGGCTCCAATCCAGCCGGGAATATATGGTTCAGATTTGATCAGTTTGTTTTTGACCGTCTCAATTTCAACCTGCTTCATCTCATCAAAATTGGATTCAGCATTTCGGATCTTTCCTATACGTTCATATTCCGGAAGATTTGTACTCTGTGGGTTTTCCATTAATTCCTGAGCCCGGGGATCGGTCATGTACACGACCTCTGTTTCCCGTACCTGTTCTACGAACTCTCTGTGCTGATAAGGCCAAATCACATATAAAGAACCTATCAGGAAACCGATCAATACCGCTATGGTTTGCGAATGATATTTGGATAACAGCCAGGATAAAAACCGTGAGAAAGCGGCTAATCCTACAATGGCACCAAGTATAAAAGGCAACAAGCCTATTAGTCCGTCTACAGTTTCAACTCCTCCCAGCTTGCCGATCTGCGAAAGCAGGTAATCATACTTACGCATGATAAGTAACAGGTATGAACCGGAAATTCCCGGTAAAATCATGGCGCAAATAGCTATGCTTCCACTTAAAAACACAAAAGCGGGGTGTTCCGGTGTATCTGTTGGCACCAAAGAGACGATCCATATGCCAAATGCTATCCCTATGAGCAACATCAAAAACTCTATTTTTGAAAAGCGTTTCAATGTTTTGATCAGGATATAAATGGAGCCTACGATCAAGCCAAAAAACAGGCCATAGACGATCTCAGGATGGGTAAACATATATACCTGCAAGGGTACTACTTTTGTAAAAAAAGCCAGTGCAGAAAATATACCCGCAAACAAAGTGACCAGGAAAAAAATATGCATTTCCTGAAAGGCTTCTTTCCACTTCAAGGAAAAGAAAAGCTTAAGAAACCGTCCGTTTACACTTTTGATGGCATTCAACAGTCGTTCATAAATACCTACGATCAAAGCCATGGTGCCACCGCTAACGCCCGGCACAATATCCGCCGATCCCATCAAAAACCCTTTGAGGGCTAAAAACGGAGCTTCTTTAAATGTGGTGGTATCTTTTGGGGAGGTTGATTTTTTTGGATCAGCCACTATGATTCTCCCCATCCCTTTTCGCCGATGAGGGGTACAAATTTAAAATCGGCCAATTCTTCTCGATCATATTCATTTTCTGAAACTCGTGTAATACGCAACATCATTTGTTTTTCATCATTTCCAACCGGGATCACTAATCGTCCGCCAATAGCTAATTGTTGCACCAGATCATCCGGAACCACCGGGGCGCCGGCCGTTACTACAATGCCATCGTAGGGTGCATAAGTGGACCAGCCAAGGGTTCCGTCGCCTACTTTCAGCATGGCCCGGTATCCCAATTCATGCAGCGATTCTTTTGCTCTGTGATATAATTCCTTATGCCGTTCCACACTGTAAACTTCGGCTCCCAATTCACATAAAACCATACATTGATAGCCAGAACCGGTCCCAATTTCCAATACTTTATCTCCACGATCTATCCCCAATAATTCGGTTTGAGCCGCTACGGTAAAAGGCTGAGAGATCGTCTGCCCCATCCCAATTGGAAGCGCAGTATCATTGTATGCCTTGGAATGCAGGGCTGTGTCGATGAGCCGGTGTCGGGGTATTTTTCCTATGGCCTGAAGTACCTGTTCATCTTCAATGCCCTTTTTGCGGAGCTGCTCCACCAACTGCCTTCGCGGCCTTACAAATCTACGATCGTCCTGCACCTTTTTTTGATTAAATCCCGGTTCTGTTGAAGGATTAAGTATAGGCATTTCGTTCAAAAAATGAGGGTAGAATTTGATTCTTATGGATCTAATTTTTTAGCATGGATATTGATAAGAAAGCGGAGGCGCCGCCTTATTTGGCAAAACTCCTGAAGGCGTAGCCTTTGGAGATCTTTAGAACCGGAGAAGTTTATTTTTTTATCAAAGGCAGCTTTGTATTTTTGAGATGACCTAATCATCAACACGACCTATGATCTTAGCTTTCTTGGAAACTCTCAAATGGGGTATCGATCCCGTTATATTTGAACTCGGTCCGCTTGCCCCACGCTGGTATGGACTATTATTTGCCGGAGCTTTTGTTTCGGGCTATATGTTTGGGGTAAGAATGTGGAAAGATTCCGGACGAAAGGTTGAGGAGATGGAAAGCGTGCTAACCTGGATCTTGGTCGCCACGGTAATTGGAGCCCGCCTGGGCCACGTGATCTTTTATGATCCCTCCTATTACCTGCGTAACCTTGGCGAAGTTCTCGCTATCTGGAAAGGGGGACTCGCAAGCCATGGGGCTGCGATTGGGATCATCATCGCTATGTATTATCTCGCGAAGAAACATGCGAATATGAGTTTTTGGTGGTTAGCCGATCGTGTTGTGATTCCGACTGCGGTTGGGGGAGCTTTCATCAGAACGGGGAATTTTTTCAATTCCGAGATCTACGGCCACGAGACGGATTCTGTTTTTGGTGTCATTTTTACCAATCTGCCCGGACCCATGGGTATGGTGCCGCGGCATCCAACCATGCTGTATGAAGCGGTGTTATGTATCGCCGTTTTTGCCGTGCTTTGGTTTATCTACAAAAAATATAAAGCACATCCTCCGGAAGGTTCTTTGTTTGGAACATTCCTTATTTTACTGTTCACCGGCCGTTTTTTCCTGGAGTACACTAAGATCCCACAAGCTAATTTTGCCAGCGACTGGATGTTCAACATGGGACAATTACTGAGTATCCCTATGGTTTTGATCGGAATTTATATTGTCGTGAAGATGGTGGATTGGAGAAAGCCGGGGCCTGACGCTTCTATTTAATTCCATTCTAAATTTGTCGGAAAGGTAGCTAAAACCTTGTAAGGCAGGTATATTCATCGCTCAATAAACCAAGCGTATGGAATTTTTATCCTCGACCGTATTTTTAGTATTTGCATATGCCCTGCTAACGGCTGTAGCTACCGGTATAGGAGCAATACCTTTTTTCTTCATCAAAGATATTTCCCCCTCCCTTTTAGGGAAATCAAATGCAGCTGCTTCGGGCCTGATGCTTGCTGCCAGTTTCAGCCTTATCATGGAAGGGTACAACATTGATCAGTGGATGACCTTAGCCGGAATGTTGGCCGGTGTGATCATTATCATCCTTGCCAACAATTGGATGGAAGGTCGCTCGGAGGTTAAGATCACAGACGTAGCCAGTGGCAAACGAATGGCTATGATAATGTTTCTGGGTATCATGACCGTGCATTCCTTTGCTGAAGGTGTGAGCGTTGGTGTGTCTTTTGCCAGCACCATGGAATTCGGGATATTTATTGCTATTGCAATCGCCGTTCATAACATCCCGGAAGGCCTGGCCATCAGCTTGGTGATGGTGCCCCAGGGTACCTCTCCCCTCAAAGCTGTTTGGTGGAGTATTTTTTCCAGTTTACCACAACCTATTATGGCTGTTCCTGCCTTTTTATTCGTTGAAGTTTTCAGGCAATACCTGCCTTTTGGATTGGGGCTTGCAGCCGGGGCCATGATATGGATGGTTTTTGCTGATTTGATCCCTGAAGCTTTGGAAAAGTGTGAACCCAAAAAAGTAGGCCTTTGGGTTACCCTTGCCATTTTAGCTATGAGTGCATTTCAGATCTTGATTGGGCACTAATCGCTCCTACGCAGAGCATAGGAGCGAGCTGCTTTAAGACAGCGTTTCAGAGCCACTTATTCTTAGATCATTAAATTTGAAGTTTGAATCAATTTGAACCGGGCTTCCCATTTTTGAGCATGGAGTCCAGCTTTTCGCCACCTCGAATTCCAAAATCCAGGGTAGTGATGGGATATGGGATCATGATGTCGTTCTCATCAAAGGCTTTTTTGAGTGTGATCATAGCCTCACTTCTTGCTCCAAGATATTGCGGAAGGGTATTGAACTTGATCCAAAACCGAAGCTTGAAATCTACCGAGCTTCCACCAAAAGAATCATAATACAATTCCACGTCTCTGGATTGATCCCGATGTTCTAAATCTTCGATGGCTTCAATAGCAACTTTTCGGGCTTTCTCAAGATCATCCCCATAAGATACCCCACAACTTAGGTCAATTCGTCTCATTCCTGTTTTGGTGAAATTAGTGAAGGGATTTTCATAAACCGATTTATTGGGAACATATACGATCTGTCCTTGCGGTGTTCGAATCACTGTATTTCTAAGGTTTAGTTTTTCAACAGTTCCAAAATATCCGTTTGTATCGATGATATCCCCGATCCCAAAAGGATGCCGAACTGAAAGCAATACTCCTGAGATAAAATTCGAGGCAATATCCTGAAAGGCAAAACCTAAGGCCAAACCTATGATACCTGCACCGGCAAGCAGACTGGTAACGGCTCCATCCAAATTTAAAATACTGAGGGCAAAGAATATTCCTGTTGCAAGCACCAATACCCCAATAATAGTCTGGATTAATCCGGTTACTGTTTTGTTGGAGGTTACCCTATTCAACACCCGGCCTACTGTTTTCTTGATAAACTTTGCAAGAGCATAAAAGATGACCATTACCAAAAGTGCCATTGCAAGATTGGGCAGCATCTCGATGGCAGTAGTAATCCAGCCTTCTAATTTTCCAACTACGGTATCATAAATATTATTTAGTTCCATAACTCCTTATGTTTCATTTCTGATTATATCTTCTACAAAAGTTTTAGCTCGTGTATTGTTCCATTTATTTTTGTAAGTAATTATTTATCAGCAATCTGATTCCTCATGTTCATTCTATTTATCCCATTATTGATTTATGCCGCGTCATAAGATCTATCAAAAAAAGCATATTCAGGTGGATGGCCTCTGCATCGAGGTTCTTCGAAAGAATGTGAAAAACTTAAATCTCAGGGTTTATCCTGCCGAGCATACCATTCGGATTTCTGTACCGCGACGAACCCCGGATGAGATCGTACGAAGTTTTATTGAAGACAAGCTTCCCTGGATTCGCAAGCATTTAGCTAAAAAAAACAGCAGAAAACCTCCCCAAAAAAACCTTCAATACACCACCGGTGAAAAGCTTCTTGTTTGGGGGGATGAATATGAACTTCAAGTAAACGAAATAAACAGCCCACCAAAAGTAAACGTAACGGAGCAGGTTGTTCACCTGAAGGTCAGGCCCGGCACCAATTTAAATAAGAGAGCAATGGTGCTTAAGGAATGGTACAGGACGCAATTGAAAGAAGAAATTCCGAAGCTGATCGAAAAGTGGGAACCGATCATGAAGGTATCAGTCCGGGAATTTGGAGTGAAGGATATGAAAACAAGATGGGGAACCTGCAACATCCGGGCAAAACGAATATGGCTGAATCTTCAACTGGCAAAAAAACGACCCGAGCTGCTTGAATATGTGGTTGTCCATGAAATGACTCACCTGCACGAACGCCTTCATAACAAACGATTTTATGGGCTGATGACGAAATTCCTTCCTGATTGGAAAGCATTACAGGATGAGTTGAATGGAAGAAGTTCAATGAGATCTTGCTAAAAAATTTATTCTTTCCCCGAAAGCTTTCAGTAGATCTGTCATCTAAGTAAATGAACACCAACTTAGACGGAGAGGAATCTCATGACAACAACTATTCGATCATTTACCATTCTACTTGTACTGTTTGCATTTACTGCCAATGTAAATGCACAACAACGATTTAATCGGGCTGACCGACCCGGATTCAATCAAGGTCAGTGTGCACAAATGTCCGGAACCCAAAATGCTCCGCAGCATACCCGCTTAATGGCGATGTTAGATCTCACCGAAGAGCAAGAAGAAGGAATTAACACGATACATCTCAACGGACAAAAAGAGATGTTGGAGCTTCGAACTACTCTTCAGCAAAAACGTGCAGAGCTTCGTACACTTTCAGTCGGTAATAATTACGATGCCGCTAAAGTGTCGCAGTTAGCCAATGAGATTGGAAGCCTGCAAGCCCAAATGATCACAAAACGAGCAACACATCAGCAACAGATCAAACAGCTTCTTAATGAGGAGCAACGCATCAAATTTGACAATTTCCACGTGAACCAAGGCCAGAGAATGGGTAACAAACGCAATGGTGGGTGGAATCAATAAGCAAGGTTTAATGTAGCTTGAGACCAAAATGCAGGGAGTAGCATCTCTGCATTTTATTTAAGTATTGGACTAAGTATAATGTCATTCGTATCCCAAACAGTATTAACCCAAACTGCCGGTGCCATCGAGGACTCAGAACTCCTAAAGCAGCTTCAACAAGGTGATGAGGCTGCTTTCAAACACTTGGTAAATAAGTATAAAGACCGGGTCTATAACACCTGTTTGGGATTTTTGCGGAATCCTCATGATGCTGAAGATGTATCACAGGAAGTATTCATAAAGATCCATCATTCGATTGCTGATTTCAGAGAAGAAGCATCTCTGTCTACCTGGATATACAGAATTGCTGTTACCAAATCACTGGAATTGATCCGATACAGAAAAAGGGGAAAGCGTTCAGGATTTTTTAAAGCCCTAAATTCTTTTTTCAATGAGCCGGATGAGGCGATGGATGAATCCGGTTTTATGCACCCCGGTATTCAGCTGGAAAATAAAGAAAGAGCCCGGGTGCTTTTTGGAGAGATCGACAAGCTTTCGGAAAAGCAACGAACAGCCTTTACATTACAAAAAGTGGAAGGATTGAGTTATCAGGAAGTGGCAACTATAATGGAAATGACCGTGCCCGCAGTAGAATCTTTGATCCATCGCGCTAAAGAAAATCTAAAAAAGCAGCTTTATGAATTTTATCAACAAAATGAACTGGACTGAGCTATGAAAAACAAAGATCACATAGACCACGAAGTACAGAAGACCTTAGAGTCGCTGGATAACATGGAACGAGCTAAAACAGATGCTTTTTTTTATAGTCGGGTGCAATCAAAATTGCAACATGAAACACTACAAACTGCTTCTTCACCGGGATTGGGATTTGCTTTTTCTGTAGCTGCGGTAATTCTGATCATCATCCTGAATATATCCACTATACTGATCGGCAGCACTGTTTCTGGCGAAGATGCCCAGTCTTCATCCAACTACCCCGCAGAAACTTTTGAAGAATACCGGGTTTTTGACCTGAATTATTACAACCAACTTGAGGACAATTAACATGGATCTTGAGAAGAAATATAAATGGACACTCACCGGCTTCATCATCATGGTGATTCTAAATATTGGAATTCTGATCACTTTATGGGTAAATGCACCGGAAAACCGGCCCTGGAGAACCGGCCGTGAATCCCAAAAAGAGATGCATTCATTTTTCTTTGAACAGCTCCAACTGTCAGATGCCCAAATGGATACTATATCTGCAATAAGGCAAAGTCATTTCAAGGAAATGCGATTGTTACGTAAAGAACTGGATGATAAACGTCGGGATTATATTGAGTTTGTTCTGGGACCAGACTCCGGCAATAAGGAGGTTCGGGATTCTTTGTTAAATGTGCTGACTATTCACTTTTCGAAGATGGAAAGCAAAATGTATTCACATATGGAACAAATGCGCCGGTCATTATCTGAGGATCAGCAAGCAACTTTTCGTGAAGTGATGAAGCAGTCGCTAACAAGAGAACAGCAACATGAGAGGCGACGCCAAAATCACCGTTAATGGATATGTACAAGATTCGAAGTTCGGTCGGTAATTCCGTATCTTTTGGGCTATGGAAAATACCGTATCTACCCAAAAAACCGACCTAAAATCTCTCACCAAAGACGAGCTGAATCACTTTTGTCAGGAGCTTGGCTTGCAAAGCTTTCGCGCCGACCAAATTTTCCAATGGCTCTATCAAAAAGGAGTTTCTGATTTCGAGGAAATGACCAATCTCTCTAAAGACTTAAGGGAGAAACTGAGAGAAATGGCCACCATTAACCGTATTCAGCCCGTTCAGCAGCAGGAAAGTAAAGACGGAACCATAAAATTTCTTTTCCAACTGAATGATCCTGAAAAGGAATATAAAGTTGAAGCGGTTCTCATTCCCGACTTTTTCGCTGATGGCGCTGCACGACGGCTGACAGTTTGCGTGTCATCTCAGGTGGGATGTGTATTCGGATGTGCTTTTTGTGCTACCGGGAAAATGGGCCTTTTTCGGAATCTGTCACATGGCGAGATTGTAGATCAGGTTCAATACATCAATGAGCTGGCCGAAGAAAGATATGGCAAGAAAATCACCAACATTGTTTATATGGGGATGGGTGAGCCGTTGCACAACTATAAATCCATTACAAATTCTGCTCATATCATTTCAGATCCGTTAAGTATTGAATTATCCCCAAAACGAATTACGGTTTCTACAGTGGGGCTCACTAAGCAGATCAAAAAACTTGCCGACGACCAGGAACCATTTAACCTGGCGATCTCATTGCATGCTCCAACCGATGAAAAGCGAGACAAGATCATGCCGATCAACAACTCCATGAACCTGGAGAGTCTTGAAGAGGCAGTAAAGCATTACTATAAAATGACGGATCGCCCGATCACATATGAATATTTACTATTTGACAACTTCAATGATACTCCGCAAGATGCCCGGGACCTTGCCAAGATCGTAAAATGGGTTCCAAGCAAAGTAAATATCATCATGTATAATAATGTGGCCGGTGTAGAGCTTAAACGAGCCCGCGAAGAACGTCTTGATAACTTTATGCGGGAACTCATTAAAAATGATGTGCGTGCGACCGTCAGGAGAAGTCGCGGAGATGATATTGATGCGGGTTGCGGTCAGTTGGCGATTCGGGAAGGAGCGCCTAAAGGAAAGACTATTGCTAAAGATTAGTTTGGGGGTCAGAAAATTCGTTCCAACGCAGAGCGTCTGGAACGAGTGTAAAGGTAAGACGATGGCGAAGTAGTAAGCAGCATTACAGAGGTAAAAAGTCAGAATTCAAAATTCTGACTCCTGTATTCTGATTCCTTTTCTCCCTAATCAATCAGGTTAAACACGCGTTCGAAGCGGGGAACCATTCCATCCATAGAAAACCAGACAATCACCGCTTTTCCGATCACATGGTCTTTGGGTACAAATCCCCAAAAACGTGAATCCTGGCTGTTATCGCGATTATCCCCCATTGCAAAATAATAATCTTGCTGAATGGTATAAGTATCCGTTTCCTCTCCATTGATCATGATAAGGCCGTTCTCACGACTGAGATCGTTACGCTCATACCGCTCGATAATGTCTTTGTACACAAACCAATTTTCATCGGTAAGCTGAATCTCCTGACCTTTAAAGGGCACCACAATCTCCGGCATCTGATCAGGATTGGTGAAAGCTCTTGAAAAACTCCCTTCACTTTGAATATATCCCCTTTCAGCTACCCCCTCAGGAGTCACATTCATGTATAATGTATCCACCTCAGCCCAAGCGCTTACTTTACCGGCTACATCTTCGGTCATATTTACAATGTATGTGTCTTGATTGGTATATCCGATCAATTCTCCACCCACCGATTCCATCTTAGCATTGCTCAATCGGACGCGGTTTGCCATCTTGATCACATAATGTCTTTGAAGTCCTTCATGATCGGCTTCCGGTTTGCCATCAATATACAGGATCTTATCCCTGATCGATATGGTATCACCGGGAATGGCTACTGCACGCTTTATGTAGTTGGTCTTTTGGGAGGTAGGTTTCACTTCCCAAGGCACATTGAATACGAAAATATCATTACGCTCAACATCCCGAAGTCCGGGGAGCCTTGTCCACGGGAGTTGAACTCCCGGTAAGCACCACCCCTGAAGGAAAGGAACACAAACACCCATTGGAGTACGCGGGCCATAAGTGATATTGGATACGATCAGGAGGTCGCCCGTCATCAGGGTTTTTTCCATGGACGGCGTTGGAATTTTATATGATCCAAAAAGAAATGCTCTTAAAATTGCAGCCGCTATAAAAGCAAAAACGATGGCATCGATCCACTCGCGCAGCCACGACTTAGCTTTTTTATTTTCCTCTTCCTTCTTTTCCTTCCGTTTTTTCCAATAGGAGCTTAATCCCGTGTCTTCCGACGTATTTTTATCTTCCAATGTTGATACTATTTAGTTTTGATATGCGAGGGCTGCTTTATTTCTTCCTTTTTATACTCTCCAGCCTCATAAGCCACTCGAAACCATTGTCCTCGCTCGGGAGAGTAAAAGTAATCTACGTATTCTTTTGGAGAAGCACTCCTTAATTCTTTTGTTAGTGTACGCTTCACTTCCGGCATCAAATCTACATATCGGCTGGCTCCAACATATACCAATCCGTCCTCAAAAGGCCCTTCCAGATCCAGTACCATCATAGGGATATAGCCATCAATAATGAACCAATATTCAAACTGAATGGACTTCCCATCCCTCAGGTAACCATCCTTTTCGATGATATCTTCTACGGTTTGCGTGGGGTCTCCATACACATCTTGCAGTACGGCTCTTATCTCGATAGATGGCATCCGGTCCAGCTCATTGTAGCGAAATCCTTGACCGGTCCATTTTATATTGGAAAACTGAGCCTGAAAAGCGGCCCGGGCTTCTTTTGTATTCTCGACTTTTTTGATCTCAGGTTCTTCGAACTGCGCTTGTGCAGCCGTTGAGATCATCACCATAAAGATGAAAAAAAGTAATACTCGTTTCACTAAGTTCTGCATAGGGTTTTTTATTTTTTAACGATCTTCTTCATCCATCGAAAGTACAGCCAGGAATGCCTCCTGTGGAATCTCAACTGTACCAACTTGTTTCATTCGTTTCTTTCCTTCTTTCTGTTTTTCAAGCAGTTTTCGTTTTCGGGAGATATCGCCGCCATAACATTTTGCGGTAACGTCTTTTCGCATAGCGCGTACGGTGTCTCGTGCAATAACCCTGCTTCCGATGGCTGCCTGTACAGCTACTTCAAACTGTTGCTGAGGAATAAGTTCCTTCAATTTTGCACAAACTTTGCGTCCCAGGTAATAAGCTTTATCTCTGTGCGAAATACTTGAGAGTGCATCCACCTGGTCACCATTAAGTAAAATATCCAGACGAACCAGATCACCTTTTCTGAATTCAATGAATTCATAGTCAAGCGAAGCATAACCGCGGGTACCTGACTTCAGGCGGTCATAAAAATCAAATACAACCTCAGCCATCGGTAATTCATACGTAATTTCAACTCTATTATTTTGCATGAAATGCTGATTCACATATACACCGCGACGATCTTGACAGAGCTTCATCACCGGACCAATATAATCGGCCGGCGTAATGATACTTGCCTTGATGTAAGGCTCGTAAATTGCTTCAATATCACCATTATCAGGCATTTGACTGGGGTTATCAACCTGAATGCGCTTGCCCGTTTCCTTTAGTTCAACTTCGTATTGCACGTTAGGAACCGTGGTAATGATATCGATATCAAATTCCCGGTCTAACCGCTCCTGAACGATCTCCATATGGAGCAATCCCAGAAAACCGGCCCTAAATCCAAATCCAAGTGCTTTAGACGTTTCCGGTTCATAGGTGAGCGAGGCATCGTTGAGTTGCAGCTTTTCAAGTGCACCCCGGAGATCTTCAAAGTCGTCAGCATCAGTTGGGAAAAGCCCGCTAAAAACCATCGGCTTTGCTTCCTGATAGCCTGGAATTGCTGTTTCAGCCGGATTATTTACTTTCGTGATCGTATCACCAACACGGACATCTTGCAGAGATTTCACACTCCCGATCACATAGCCCACTTCCCCGGCACGAAGTTCTCCCGTTGGCTCTTGCTTCATCTTCAGGTAACCGATCTCTTCTGCGTTATATTCTTTTTTATTAGCCATGAATTTGAAGAGATCTCCTTTTTTCAACACTCCTTCCATCACCCGTACATAAGCAATGGAACCTCGGTAAGTGTTAAAAATGGAATCAAAAATAAGCGCCCTGAGAGGTTTATCTTCTTCCCTTTTAGGCCCGGGGACCCGGTCAACAATAGCTTCAAGCAATTCCTCAACCCCTTCTCCTGTCTTTCCTGATACATGCAGGATTTCTTCAAAATCACATCCTATTAAGTCTACAACTTGCTGTCCTACCCCTTCAGGATCAGCGCCGGGAAGATCGATCTTATTTAAAACAGGAATGATCTCCAGGTTTTGATCGATTGCTTGATACAGATTTGAGATAGTTTGAGCCTCAATGCCCTGAGCGGCATCCACCACTAAAATAGCGCCTTCGCAAGCTTTAAGGGCACGTGATACCTCGTACGCAAAATCAACGTGACCAGGGGTATCGATCAGATTGAAAATATATTTTTCCCCATTCGGGCGCTTATAATCCATGCGAATGGCATGGCTCTTGATCGTGATCCCTCGCTCTCGCTCAAGATCCATATCGTCCAGGATCTGCTCCTGCATTTCACGTTCACTGATAGAGCCGGTCTTTTGAAGCAGGCGGTCTGCCAGTGTAGATTTCCCATGGTCAATATGGGCAATGATGCAAAAATTTCGAATGTTATTCATGAATTGAATAGGATGTGGTGCGTCTCACTTAAAAAAATAAAGATACAAAGAAGGCGGGAGCTGTTAAAATGTATGCCTTGGGAATTTTGATTGTTGATTTATGATATGGGAGTGAACGAACATATTCCCAATAAATTTTTATCTGCGCAACGCTATTCACCAATGTGTTTATGAGTCCCTTTGCTATGACGTTTACGAAGTTTTTTGATCACTTTGTGAAGCGGAATTTCTTTTTCGGCCAACAGCAGCATGAGGTGAAAAATGAGGTCAGCAGCCTCTCCGATAGTTTCTTTGTCTTTTTTGTTTTTAGATGCGATCACGGTTTCAACGGCTTCTTCCCCAACCTTTTGAGCGATCTTATCCAACCCTTTCTTATACATAGAAGTAGTATACGAACCGTCAGGCATTTCTTCTTTTCGGTCGTATAACAGTTCCTCGAGTTCAATAAGAAATTCAAAATCTTTTTGTGTGATCGTCTTGATATCAGCCATATCTAAAATATTTGATGCAATTTTTTGCGGGTGTGAAGTTCTGCTTTTTATGGCACTCAAACAATGTGTTATTCGAAATTTAACATTGCCAGGTAATTCCAACCTTTTCTCATTCTCGTTCCGAACCACCGGTTCCGATAGCCGCAAAGAATATAATAGCCCAACTTCCGATGGACTATTTCTCCATATAGATAATCGGGCGGAGGTTTTTATTATTTGGATACTTAACTCCAAAAAAATCATTACTTGATCCAACATCTCGCACCCTCCGTTAGCCACATAATTTGATTATGTAGCGAACACCTCCCTCAAAGGAGGACTCTTTGAACATCGAACAGAAGAACACTTAATCACAAATGTTGAAGTGAAAAAATCGCTTCACGATTCAATATTCTACAGCAGGTTTCTCTAAGCTACCACAAACCTTTATGTCCACTTCAAGAAGTCTCCCCTCAAGGGGAGATCAATTCAAAAAAGGAACAGCTTTTTTGAATTTCGTAGGGTGTTGGCGCCATAGCATCAATATCTTCACCGAATCCTTCCTCCTTCAATGTTCGATGTTCCTTGTTGGATGTTCTACTCATACCCGGTCATCTCGATAAAACCGTTGCCGCCGATTTCCTCTCCGTCCATTTGGCCGGAAACCGAAAGGGTGCCTTCAAAATATCGTACGGAAACATCCATCTCCTGATCCGGGAACAGGGTGGCCAGATCAAGTTCAAGATTATATTTTGGTATTTGAAGCGTCCATTTTGATGGGTAACTGGCTCCGCTGTGAGGACTTTCCCAACGATCCAAAACATCCAAATTCACTTCCTCTGGAGAGATATTGACTTTATTTCCATCCGGATCAACAAGAGAACCCACGGTAAATTCACTCACTGAGCCATCTGCATTTCGGAGCTGATAATACATCAGGTCGTAGCCGTTGGAGAGCTGAATGGAGAACCAATCCCAGCCTTCCTGCTCACGATCCAGCGCCGAAGTACTCCATTCGTGGTCCATCCAGCTTGAGCCACTCACTTCCAGTTTTTCTTTGTTTATAGTGATGGAGCCTTCTGCATCCATACGGGTGAAGGCCAGGTAATAGGATGCATTTCCTTCTTCCTCTCCTTTTTTATCGTATCCATTTTCCCCTTGAAGCACCAACGGTTTGGCAGGTGTAACGGTGAGATCGATCGCCGTGCCATTTTCCATTTTTGCTTTTAGTTGAACCGGGAAATTTTTGTCGTCAGTTTCTTCAGGATCAACCCGAAGAATTTCCCAGTCTTCCAGCCAAATGCGATAGGGATCCACTTGAGCACCGGCTAAACCTGCGGCACCGCGACTGTATCGCTCTTCAAAAACATGGTTTTCATTTTGGACGTCCGAAATCGCAAAGTGCCCCAGATATAACTGATCGGTATTCCATCCCTTATAAAAAGGCTGACTTGGATTGAGACTGTCCGGCGGATTCAGCTGGCTTCGAAAAATGGTGAATTGATATCCAAAATGACGTCCTTCCTCTGTAAACACATTCCCGGTGTAGTACCACCACTCTGTTCGGAACCCGGGATGCGGACCGTGATCATCCGGAAACACAAATTCACGCGGACCTGTAGCACGAAGATAACCTTCTTCATCCCCGCCGCCCATCGCTTCAGCTACGGATATGGAAGCGGTGATTTCTTCCTCGCCCCCGGAATTCATCCATACGATTCCAGCCACCAAGATTATCGCGAATATGCTCCAATATATTTTTTTCATTTTGCCACTAATTATTTAATCCTAAAACTCGTTTTTTGACTCTTAACCAAGCTCCAGCTTGGTTACGCATTCCAGGAAGCTCCTGCTTCCTACTTGTCAGCTTTGGGGATATTTTGTCCAACCTCCGATCTACATTTTTCCTAAAAAACCAATCGGGCGGAAGGTTTTCTATTTGGATATCTTACCCCGGGATAAATTCCGGGGCTATTCATATTTCATCCCTATCGGGATTTCTTTCTTAATTCAATATTTGGGTGTTCCTTGTTCGATGTTCCTTGTTGGATGTCCTTTCTATTCATTTCTCAAAGCATCCGCAGGGTTTGCTTCGGACATTTTTTTGGAGGGATAAATTCCCGCCAAAAGTGCTGCTATGATCGCCAATGCAACGGCCTGAATCAGTACTTCCGGGGTGATCATAAATTGCAACGTCCAGCCGAAGGAGCGCAAATTTATTACATATACCAAAATGTAGGCCATCAAAATTCCCAGGGGGACGGACAAAATTCCGGCCATTACACCCATCACTCCGGTTTGGGAGATCACGTAATTCCAAAGCTGACCAGGGGTCATTCCGTTTGCCCTGAGCACCGCTAATTCACGGGCTCGTTCTAACTGAAGAGCCATCAATGCGCTCAACACGCCCATAAATGCAACTAAAATCGCCAGCATTCTGAGTACAATCGTTACCGTAAAGGTCCGGTCAAAAATCTCGATGGAAGCTTCTCGCAGTCCTCGGTTCGAACGGATAAAAACTTCCTGCATTCCCGATACACGCTCCCTGAGTTGTTCTACCAAGGCCTCTACCTCCACTCCTTCTTCAGCATAAAGTGCTAACCCAGATACAGCATCGTCATCAAAAAATTGATTATAGATTTTTCTGCTGATGGTCACCGTTCCAATATCGGAAGCATAATCAAAGTTAATGGCCTGAATTACGAACGGCTGATTTCCGGCATCGGTATCAATAAAAAGAGTGTCTCCCAGCCCAACATCATTCCTATAGGCATACACCTCAGAAACCATCACAAGATCTTCCTGAGTATATCTTTGCCAAAAATTGGGTCCGCTTTCCTTCAGTTGAAAAGCGTCCTTAGCCGCGGCTCCCTGATCGATGGCTACCAGATTGTCGGTTCCATAATTGGTTCTTACATCCACGCTTCGAACCGTGCTTGCTTCGGCTACGCCTTCGGTTTCTTTGAGGATTTGCACCAAATTCAGCTCCAGAGTGGCATCGGCTTGTCGGGTTACGGAGCTTGGGGGTTGAATGTACACATCGGCTTGCAACTGCGCCTCCAGCCAGGAAACGACCGTAGTGCGGAAACTGTCCACCATCACCCCAACACCTACGGTAGCCGCGATTGCGACCGCCAAAGCTGCGATTGCAACCGATGTTCGGCTCAATTCCGTGACCACTCCCCGAACCGACATCTTCCCGATCAATCCGTTTATGGCTCCCAGCAAAGGACGGAATAATTTTGCCATTCCTACAATAAACAGCGGAGTGATGAGCGCAAATCCCACGATCATAAATAAAAGTGAAGAATATCCCGCTGCAATTCCACCGTTTGGAATAAGCAGAATTCCCACTCCGGCTAATCCGCCGAGGATGCCATATCCGGCCAATGGTAAAATTCTTGAAGTGATCTTTGATTCATTGGAAGATCGTTTTAGCACCGTGGTGACTTCAGCTTGTGAAGCCTCGCGCGCCGGCCAAAATGCGGCTATTAACGTGGCTCCAATTCCCAAAACGATTCCCTTCAACAGCGGAAAAACACCGATAGATAATTCCTGAACCGACAGCACAAAGTATAGATCGTTGATAGATTGAGTGACCAATTTCACTAAGCCTTGTGCAAGTATGATTCCGGCAACAATTCCGATCACGGTTCCCAATGCACCGATCAAGAGTGCTTCTTTCAGCACGGTAAATAAGATCTCATTTTTGGTAACGCCCAACGCTCTTAGTCTCCCGATCAACGGACGGCGCTGTACCACGGAAAAGGTCATGGTATTATAAATCAGGAACATCCCGACCAACAGTGCCAGCATACTTAAAGCTTGCAAGTTGAACTCGAAAGCGCGGGTCATTTGTTCGACGGTTTCTGTGCGGGAATCGGACCGGATGATTTCTGCTCCCTCCGGCAACAATGGTTTTATTTCGGCTTGAACCGATTCTGAATTTTCGGGAAGGATGAGGTCGATGCGGGTGAGCTCTCCTTGCATATCGAACAGTCGCTGAGCGGTGCTGACATCCACCAATAAAATACTTTCCAGGGCTTGTTGACTGCGGTCATCGCTGGCTTCGATAATTCCGATAAGTCGAATCTGAAACCCTCTTCCACCTACCGAAATTTGTAATGTATCTCCAATCTCAGCCTGAATTTCTTCTGCTACAGAGGCCGCTACCAATCCGGAATTCTCACCGTTTATAAATTCTGAAAGTTCAATTCCTGCCCGTTGGCTTGCGTAATCCCGAAATGGTTCCTCGGCGATAGGATCAACCCCAAGCACCTGAAACGTTCGGTTCAGACCATCGACCCGGGCATAACCCTCCACCACGGGGGCTGAATTTCTGAAGCCTGATTCCACCCGCAGATCCCGGTAAACCGATTCGTCCAGGTTTTCCCCTGCGCCTCGAATTTGATGCGTTGCTTTGCCGGTCACAGCTTCGGTTGAGAGTTGAAAAGCTTTCTCGGCACTGGAATTTGAGAGATCAATAGAAACAACAACGGCAACGCCGAGTGCAACGCCCAAAATGGAAAGCGCAAAATGCCAGGGATGTTTTTTCAGGAATCGCAGGCTGGACAGCCACAATAAATTGGAAGAGTTTGAAGCCATTATTTTGCGAATTCGGCCGGTTCTACCTGTTCTAATTTTCCGCCCCGAAGTTCTACCACGCGATCTGCAATCTCACAAATATCACGATCGTGCGTAGCTAAAATAATGGTACGGCCATTTTCCCTGACTGATTTGTTCAGTATATCAAGAATGGTTTTGCCGGTTTCGTAATCAAGGTTACCAGTGGGTTCATCGGCCAGAATCAGCATGGGTTCGTGAGCTAATGCCCGTGCAATAGCTACCCGCTGTTGCTCTCCCCCGGAGAGTCGATCCGGATAGCTGTCTCCGCGATCACCGAGTCCCACTTCATCCAAAAACTGTTGGGCTTTTTTTTCTGCAGATGCGTCGGAATCTCCCTTTAATTTTAGTGGGAGGAGCACATTTTCGAGCGCAGTCAAAGTGGATATCAAATTGAATGATTGAAAGATGAAGCCAATATTTTTTCTTCGGAATAGCGTTCTGGAATTTTCATCCATTCCGGCCAGATTGGTACCACCAATTACGACTTGACCGGAATCCGGTTTATCGATGCCGCTTACCAAATTCAGCAAGGTGCTTTTGCCTGAGCCTGAGCGTCCGAGCAGCACGATCATCTCTCCTTCCTTAACCGAGAGTTCCAGGTCGTCTAAGACAGAACGGGATTTTGTTCCCTCCTGATAGCTTTTAGTGAGTTTGTTGAGCTGAATATGTGCGTTTTCTTTCATTCTGATGATTTGGTCATTATTGCTACGACCAAACATCAACAACCCGGTATTTGTTCCTTATAAGTTGCTCCATTGGGAAACAAAAATTTCCCCATAAAAAAAGGCGTCTGAATAAATCAGACGCCTTAAACCGGAAGATCAATTGATCATTTCACCAACATCATTTTTTGGGTCTTTTCAAAATTGGCTGCACGCAGTCGATAGATATACATACCACTTGGCAGCCCTTTTGCATCAAATACGACGCTATGGCTTCCTGCAGCTTGTTTCTTGTTTACCAGTTTTGCCACTTCCTGCCCCAATGTATTGAATACGGTAAGTTGAACTTGTGATGCCTCAGGGAGAGCATATTTAATATTCGTAGTTGGGTTGAATGGATTCGGGTAATTGTGATGGAGCTTGAACTCTTCGGGTACACCGGGTTCTTCCGTGATCTCCGTTGATTCCACCATGTCTACGCCTACGGTTACCGTCGTTTCACCGCCGTCTTCATCCGTAACTTTAATATCAAGAGTCGCGGAACCATCAAAACCCTTATTTGGACTTAAGGTCAGGTTTCTGCCATCAAAGTCTATATTTATTCCGGAGGTATCCACGCTAAAGCTGTACGTTAAGGCTGAATCCGGGGATTCCACATCGCCGGTGCGTGCATACATATCGGCAGTAAAGGAGCCCTCAAATGCTATCTTTATGTTATTCTCAAAACCGGCCAGCTCAGGCAGATCATTGACAGAAGTCACATTTACGATCAGCTTTTGAGATACCGTTGTAGCACCATCCGAAGCCTGAACTTCCAAAGTATCCGTTCCAAATATGTTATCCAGTGATTGAAACACCAGGCTGGTATCTTGCTGAACCTCAGCTTCCACTATGTGGCATGGTACCTTTATGGAGTAGGAAAGCACCGGGTTATCGTCATCCTGAAAAACCGTATCTAAATCTGCTACAGTCAATGTTCCAAAATCTTCTTCGATGGTAACTTCCTGAATTGGGTTCTCGATTACCGGCTGACTGCTTAGTGCGTTCGAATTAATAAAAGTAGCATCACCTTGTAACTCTCCACTCATTGCCCTTGTAGCAGAGCTGTGAGTGAGGCTTGAACCGAGATCTTCATCAAACCTCAAATAGGTGATCAACCCATCCTGAGAACCGTTGAGCATCTTATAATAATTATCGTCGATTTCAGATTCTGTTCTGGTCACATTCCAGATCCGGATCTCGTCCATTGCTCCGCTGAAGAAGTTTGCATCAAGAGCATTCGGGGCTCCTAATAACAACGGTTGTCCATTCGAACCAATCGATCGGGTCTCACTGTCTGTACCATCCAGTTGACCGTTTATATAGATCTTAAGGTCTGTACCGTCATAAGTGGCAGCGATATGCGTCCACTGATTGGCCGGAATACTTGATCCGCTAACCACTCTTGGGCCGCTATTGTTGATGTCCCCAATGGTAAATGAAGCCGTAACAGCATCACCGGCCCCTTCCAACCTGAGCATGTATCCGCCACCGGTTGAACCTTTTTGCAGAATGATAGCATTTTCATCACTGTTGCCATCGTGATTCACCCAGGCTTCCACTGTCATTGAGTGGTCATAATTTTGGTAAAGCTGTTCGTATCCGTCAAGAGAATTTCTGCTGTCAAAACGCACATAATCCAGCTCTCCATCCAGTTCCAGGGCATGTCCTGCTCTGTAAGACGAGACTCTTGCCGGAGCAATGTAGCTCAGATCACTTTCCTGACCTTCAGCATTTATCACAGTAGCTTCGTAAAAGTAAGAATTTTCAGCTTGCACATCGGCATCACTGTAAGAAGAGGTTGAAGACAGCGTAGCGATCTCCGTACGATCACTTCCGTCCTGAGTTGTAGAGCGGTACAATTTATACTGGGCTGCTGCTGCACCATCCCGGTTCTCTACACTCACATTAACCAAACTGCCCGATGCTTCGGTAAAACGGTAAGGTGCCACCGGAAAAACTCCTGAAGCTTGAATACCAATATCTCCATTTACGGGAATCAACTCCATATCGGTGTGATATGTATCCGAACTTCTAACAATACTATTTCCTGTATCATCGAATTTATAGTATAACTCAAGTCCTACTTCGTTCCCGGTATAAGGACTGTTGAAATGATCTTCGATATCCTGCCGGGGAAGAGCTACACTCCAAATTCCCAATTCATCGATCTGCCCGCTGTAAAAATAGCTTGATGCTGCTGCGTCTGCCCCTATGAACAGATCAAGATCGTTATTTCCAATAGTTCGTGTTTCAGTGTTGGTTGCATCCAGTTTTCCATTCACATAAACCTTTAGGTCCGTTCCATCATAAGTTCCTGCGACATGGGTCCATTGATGCGCCGGTATACTGGAATTAGAAATAATCGTAGGTCCTCCGTTATTCACATCCCCGATCGCAAAAGCAAGCCGGGGAGCCTGGCCTTTTCCGTCAAATCGCAGAACATAACCTCCATCGGTTGAGCCCTTGGCCATGATAACAGCATTTTCATCACTCTGTCCATCATGTTTTATCCAGGCATGAACGGTGATCCCGGTTCCGGTGATATCCAACGATGGTCGTTCTGACACGGCCCCATAAGCATTTTTGGACAGATGTAAACTTGCTCCTCCAAACTGACTGTAAGGAGTTGCATTAACATTTCTTGAAAAATCACTTTCATTACCTGACCCATTTACCGTCGTAACTTCATAATAATAGGTGACTCCGTTATCTACATCCGTATCCGTAAAACTACTTACCGTTGAAGCTGCCGTTGCAACGCTTGTGCGGTCAATTCCATCCGGTTGTGTGGAACGGTAGATCTCGAATGATGCGGCATCATTTTCGTTATTAGGCCCCAATCTCTCATCCCAGGTTAATTCTACCTGACCGTTCTTATTTTGAATATACACTTCCGGAGCAATCGGTACAGCTCCCGGAGTTACCACCGTTGCATCTCCAACCATAGATAAGCCGCTGGATCCGGCCATATCATTTACGGTGCTGCTTGTTACATCATCAAAGTCATAAAAAGCGATCAATCCGGCTTCACTGCCCGTTAATTTTTCAAGATAACTGTCAGCAATTTCAAAAGCCGATCTTGTGGTATTCCAAATGCGTACTCCATCCATTTGACCACTCAAAAAATTTGTGGATAAAGAAGCATCCGTCCCCAAGGTGAGGTTATTACTATTTGAACCGATGCTGCGTGTTTCCGTGTCGGTAGCATCCAATTCGCCATCAATATATATCTTCAGAAATTGACCGTCATAGGTAGCTGCCACATGGGTCCATCGATTGGCAGGAAGTCCACTTTCTGAAATAACCTGAGGCCCTCCATTATTGAGGTCACCGATCACAAACCGTAAATAGGTTTCATCACCTTCCCCAATTAGTTGAAGGCGGTAACCACTACCATTCACCCCTTTGTTAATAATGAAGGCATCCTGCACACTGTTGCCATCATGCTTAACCCACGCTTCCAGGGTAATGTTGTAACCGCTGATATCCAGGGCTGCATTATGAGCTGCCGTTGCATAATCTCCGTTTCCATCCAGACTTAAAGCAGCTCGCTGAGCCATCACCTGAAAGGAGACAAATGTCATCAGCAACACCATCATGGCTCTCTTCGTCCATGGCTGTATTTTTTTTCTGAGTACATAGCCCGTACCCTCTTTGTTATTATTTTTTTGTAAAGTATCTGTTTTATTCATTTTAACTTCTCATTTTTATTTCTCAAGGTTTATATATCATCATTTACGAAGTTGAAATGAGAATTAGCTCAGTCTTTAATTTTAAACATCACTTTTTTATTGATGATATCTTCTCTCCTTCCATTTTGAGTAAGAAAAGAAGTGCTGTAACCCCTAACTTTATGCAAAAAAGAATCCATGCAAACTATTCCTGCCATTGACCTTTTAGACGGGCAAGCCGTTCGGCTACATAAAGGTTCTTACGAAGAAGTCACAGTCTACGACCAATCACCGCTTAATCAAGCCCAAAAGTTTAAAGATGCTGGGTTCAATCATATCCATGTGGTAGACCTGAATGGAGCTAAAGAAGGTAAATTTGTGAACCTGCCGCATATTCAGCAGATCATAGATGAGTTGGAAATCTCGGTTCAAACCGGAGGCGGCATTCGGTCTTTTGAGGATGTGGAGATGCTTCTTGATGCAGGACTTTCCAAAGTGATTTGCAGTTCTATGGCTATCAAAAATGAAAAGGACTGGCTTAGGTCTCTGGAACAATATCCCGAAAATATGATTCTGGGAATGGATCTGAAAGATGGCAAAATCGCCTACTCCGGCTGGCTGGAAACGGCTGAAGAATCGGTGGAATCTTTTTTGAGCCGGATGATTGATCGGGGATTACAAGAAGTACTTTGCACCGATATTTCCAAAGACGGCACTTTGGCCGGCCCAAATTTTGAACTCTACAACGACCTCCATAAAAATTTCCCTGAGATCAGATTAATTGCTTCCGGCGGGGTTTCTTCTTTGGAAGATCTGAACATCTTGAATGAGGCTAACATTGACGCCGTAGTAATTGGAAAGGCCTATTATGAAGGACGAATTTCACTTGAAGAAATGGCTGCTTTTAACGCCTGATGATAAAAGTAGGCCGCACAGCTTGTCCGACTATTATTCTACAGAATTGAATGTACGATATTAAAATCCTTTGTTTTATTGAGATAAATAGATTCCTGTCTTCACAGGAATGACTATATCCTCTCACTCATCTTGTCTTCAAATTAAAAAAGCCGGACAAGCTGTCCGGCTTACTTGTTTCTACGAGATAATCTCAGGTGTTCGGGTTGATCATTTTTCCCATAAAAATTATTGCTCCGGTGCTTTGTTCACGAATTACAAATACAAAGGGACGATTAGCGTAGAATGAAGGCGGAGCAGAATCAACCATACTTACAGACGTTACAGCAGCAGCTTCTGTCCCTTTCTCATCTACAGTAACAAAGGTTTTATGCTTTACCTCACCGATCCACAGTCCGCCTTTTGCATGTATTCCTGTGAAATCAGCACTTGTGTTGAATGGCACCTCCATCCCCATTGACTTAAGCACATCATTCAGCGTGATTTCATATTCCATCTCAAATTTAGGGAGATTGACTATAGTTCTGGAATAGGATAACTGATCAATCCATGAATTAAAGTTATCGTAGGTCAGGTCATTTTCTATAAACTCATTTACGGAGATATTTTCATCGGCAGGCATCACCAATGTCATGCTATACAAGCTGTCTCCATAAGGTAAATCCAGCATATGTACTTCATCAGAGAAATAAGCATTAAATTTTTTATCCTGATTCATCATATCTACGGTCACTTCATCCCCGTTCTCAAGGAAAAAAGAAGCTTCCCTTGTTTTTTCTTCCTCAAAAGGATGTGTCCAATCTCCTTTAAAATAAATCGCATTTATGAGGTACATAAGAACATTTGGAGGGATATTTCCACTAATAATTTTTTCTATTAAACCATTGGTATTATCCTCAACCCACTGATTGATGATTTCTGCAGATTTCGGATCATTAAAATCCAGTTCATCAGCAACTGCATTAAAATAGGTTTCGAGGTCATTGATGAACTCTTCTTCTACCTGAAACCCTTCCCGGCTCCACACCGAATTGGCAATTTCCATATCAACTTTAGAGTCCGCTTCCTTCAACCGCTCGATCAAAAGCTGATACCCTTCGTTTATTTCTTCCATTTCTATCTCCTGGAAAGCAAGTGTCTCACGCATCTGATCAAAAGTTTCTCCCCGGGCACCATTCATCGTCATGCCTAAGGCTATTGAAATACTCAGGGGTGAAATAAAAATATTTTTCTCGCCATCGTAAGCAATAGTATGTTTGAAAATATCAAAACTGAATGAATGCCCGGTCTCAACTAATTTCTTCTCGGCAGTTGTAAGCTCTTTTGGAACATTAATTTTGTCATCCGGACCCGATATATTATCCGTGCAACTCCATAATAAAAAGAACCCGGAAATTATTGTGATAAGCGGAAGTATTCTCTTGTATCTCATGACTTTATAATTTGGTCTGAGAACATATTAATAAAGATTTCTGACAAAGAAAATTGTGAACCTTTCATATGAAATCAAATCAGCATCATTAAACCGAACACTACACATTATTTTATTTATCTTTCCGTTGGATTTATTCCTCATAACGTTATAATTAACTATTTATACAGCAGACTCAGATTTCCGCATGCTCACAACACGCATCATTCCCTGCCTGGATATTAAAAACGGTAGAACCGTTAAAGGCGTAAATTTTGAAGGACTTCGGGATGCCGGCGACCCGGTTGAACTGGCCAAACGCTACAGCGGTGAAGGCGCGGATGAGCTCGTATTTTTAGACATCACAGCTACCCTCGAAAAAAGAAAGACGCTGGTTGAATTGGTGAAGCAAATCGCAGCTGAGATCAATATTCCGTTTACGGTGGGCGGGGGAATCAAAACCGTAGATGAAATTGAAGAACTTTTAAAATCCGGTGCAGATAAAGTATCTCTGAATAGCAGTATCGTCAAGGATCCGGATCTCATCAATCGCGCATCTGATGCATTTGGTGCTCAGGCGATTGTAGCGGCCGTTGACGCGAAACGGAATGGGGATTCCTGGAATGTATATGTAAAAGGCGGAACCGAGGATACGGGTCTTAACGCTTTGGAATGGATGCAGGAAGCAGAACAGCGAGGAGCGGGAGAGATCTTACTCACCAGCATGGACCGCGATGGAACTAAAGCAGGTTTTGATACCGAACTCCTAAAAAAAGTAAACGATCTTGTTCGCATTCCGGTGATTGCCAGTGGCGGCGCAGGCACCATTCAGCACTGCATTGATGCGGTAAAAATTGCAAACGCAGATGCCGTCTTAGCAGCCAGCATCTTCCACTTTAAAGAGATCGAGATCAAAGACCTCAAGCAGAAAATGAGTGAAGCCGGCATTGAAGTGCGCACAAATCACACCCTTTCGGTACAAGAATAATTTTCTTAGAGCTTGACCATTTTATTGGATTTCGAAAAAAATTAATTTTTATATTTATAAACCTAATTTATTTAGGATAAAATTTCTTTCAGCTTGTAAGCGCTTTTCCAAAAGCTGAAGTAAGATTCGAGTTCATTCATGCATTCAAGTTCCCCTTTCAAAAGAAAAAATAGCTTTTAAATTCATTAAGAAGACATTTTAAATTTTTGAGCGTTTGACAAAGAAAGATTTTTTGTGCTTTTTGATGGTACTCATCTCGCCTAACCATCGAAGTATAAAATACAATGAACCGAAATAATTTAAGTTATACCGGTGAAGAAAGTTCTGCCTGTGGGGTAGGCTTTATCGCCAGCCGAAAAGGAGTCTATGCAAATGAACATCTGTTAAACGGACTTCACGCGCTGAAGTGCGTAGAGCATCGCGGAGCGTGCGGAGCAGATGGAGTAACCGGAGACGGAGCCGGCATTATGACAGATATTCCGTTCAACATGTTTGGCTATGAACAGGATACCGTTGCCATTGCCACTTTATTTGTGACCAACGATCCGGTAAAACAACGGAAAAGTTTACAGTTATTTGAGAACACCTTTGAATTCATGGGGCTTCCAATTTTGGAATACCGGGATGTTCCCATCAACAAAAAAGTTCTTGGGAAAGAAGCTCTTGCCACACTGCCTGACATCAAGCACGTCGTAATAGAAAGGCCTGCAAAAAGCAGAACCAATCTAGCTTTCGATACGCTTTTATATAAGGCAAAACAGCTGACTATGCAGAAATTGTATTCCACTGAATTAGTGGGAAATTTATTCTTTACTTCTCTGTCGGCCCAGACCATCGTGTATAAGGGACTTTGTAAAGCCGAATCGTTACAAGATCTCTATCCCGATCTTCAAAATCCGGAGTATAAAACCCGATTCACTTTATTCCACCGAAGATTCAGTACCAACACCCGAACCTCGTGGGATAAGGTACAACCATTCAGACTGATCGGACATAATGGTGAGATCAATACGATTGCCGGAAACCGATCCTGGGCAAAATCTCGGGAAAAAATGATTGGTGCTGAGAAGTATGAATTGCTCACACGCAAAGGTATCAGCGACTCTGGCAGCTTCAATGAAATGGTAGAAGCCATGCGTTACCGAAGCGGTGTTCCCAATGTGGAAGACATTCTTGCCCTGATGGTTCCACCTGCCAGTGTAGATAATGAATTTTATACGTTTTGGAGCCGTGCTATGGAGCCCTGGGATGGCCCGGCATTCATATCGTACGCAAATGGATATACCATCGGTGCCCGACTCGACCGAAATGGATTCCGCCCGGCAAGATGGGCTCGAACGGAAGATCATTTCTATCTTTCTTCAGAAGCAGGAACCTTTGAAGTAGATGAATCAAGGATTGAAGCCAAAGGAACGTTATTTGCCGGTCGTGGAGTTACACTTGACCTCGATACCGGAGATGTTCATTTCCGAGACCCAAGTCATTCCAAAGAAAATGAAGATGCCAAATTCGATGCCCGCCTCACCCCCATTCCTGAAGAAGTTGGCGATCCAAAAAAATCGTATCTCGAAAAACTCCCGCTATTCAGCTACACCGATGAAGAATTAAGCAAAGTGATCTACCCGATGGCTACAGATGGCAAAGAACCGGTTGGGTCTATGGGTGATACGGCCCGACTTGCCGTTCTATCCACTGAACCAAGATCATTTTTCGATTATTTTTATCAGAATTTTTCCCAGGTCACCAATCCTCCGCTGGACTATATCCGCGAGCAGGTGGTTACCGATCTTAGAACGCACCTCGGGAAAAAACCGAACATTTTTGAACCTAAAGAACTCATCCCACCGGCTCCGGCTTTCTTGCTGAAAAGTCCTTTTCTGAGTTTGTCACAGATGGATTACCTGCATTCTATTGTGGGCGGAGATCTTTCGGAAGAACAAATTGTGCCGGTTCGGCTTTCCATGACTTTCAAACGTACGCATGGTGTTGTCGGCTTCAAAGCCAAACTGAAGGAACTGGCCGATCAAGCTATAGAAGCGGCTCAAAAAGGACATTCCATTATTATTTTAAGTGATCGGGATGCTTCTTACGAATATCCGGCCATTCCTTCGTTGCTTGCGCTACGTTCGGTTGTAAATAATCTGAATGAACAGGGGTTGCGGCTCAATGCTTCCGTTGTGATTGATTCCGGTGAAGTGAAGAACACGCATCACGCAGCGGCCATTATTGGATTTGGGGCGTATGCTGTTTGTCCTTACATGGCACTTGATGTTGCCCGAAATGATGACAACCGCGCACTCAAAAAGCTGGATGCGGATACCAAAGAGCGCAATTATTTGCATGCGTTGGAACAAGGATTGCTAAAGATCATGGCGAAGTGCGGAATTTCTGTGGTTCGCAGCTATCAAAGTGCAAAATTATTTTCCGCAGTAGGACTTGATAAACAAGTGATTCGCGATTTCTTCCCCGGAATCCAAAGTCCTATTGGAGGGATCACGCTCGATCAAATTGGCGAGCAGGTTCTTGAGCGAACGCAACATTTGCGGGATGAAGACCTCAGCGAGATGAAGCCGCTGAAGACCTATCAATACAAAGAACACGCCCGTGGGAAAATGGGTGAAAAGCATTCGATGACGAGCTCGCGATCTAAAGCCATCCACGAATTGGTGCGCGATAAAAAGCTCGATCTCACCGACATGCAGCTGTTCGATGAATATCTAAAAGCCGGTCATGAGGATGAACCGGTAGCATTGCGCCATTTGCTGGATACAAAGAAAGCCGAAGAGCCTCTGGATCTGGAAGAGGTGAAATCCATTGATCATATTCTTCAAAAATTTGGTTCTGGAGCCATGTCATTTGGAGCCATCAGTGCTGAATCTCAGCGCGATATCTTCAAAGCCATGAAAGAGATCGGCGGGCGCTGCAACAGTGGCGAAGGCGGCGAAAATCCCTATTATTTTACGGAGGGAATTTCAGCTTCCGTTAAACAAATTGCCTCTGGGCGTTTTGGCGTCACCGGAGAGTACCTGGTTGCCGGAGACGAAATTCAGATCAAAGTTTGTCAGGGTGCCAAGCCAGGTGAAGGAGGTCAGCTGATGGGAATCAAAGTAACGGAGGACATCGCCCGCGCCCGATTTGCCAATCCCGGCTTCGACCTGATCTCTCCTCCTCCACTCCACGACATTTACAGCATCGAGGATCTGAAGCAACTTATTCACGATCTCAAGCAACTTCACCCCGAAGGAAAAGTGAGTGTGAAACTGGTTTCTGGTGTGAATATCGGAACCATTGCGGTGGGTGTAGCCAAAGCCGGAGCGGATGTCATCCAGGTTTCCGGTGGAGAAGGAGGAACCGGAGCGGCTTCGTTGAGTTCCATGAAACACGCCGGATTACCTTGGGAAATCGGACTTCCTGAAGTGCATCAATCCCTGGTAGAAAATGACCTTCGGGATCATGTGATCCTCAGAACTGATGGCGGACTTTCGTCCGGAAAAGACATTGTACTCGCTTCTATTTTAGGAGCTGAAGAATTCGATTTCGGGAAATTGTTGCTGATCGCGGAAGGCTGCATTATGGCTCGAATTTGTGAGAAGAATACGTGTCCAACCGGAATTGCTACGCACGATCCGAAATTCAAGGCCAAGTACAAAGGCCACAAAGATCATGTGGTGGATACGCTGAAGTATCTTGCCCAGGATGTGCGTCGCGAACTGGCCAAAATTGGAGCTTCTTCTTTGGATGAAGTTTTTGGGCAGACCCAGTATCTGCAAATGCATCCTGACCGGGAAGAGCTTATCAAAGAGAAAAACTTCGATTTAAGCTATTTCCTGAATGCTCCTTCATACAAAAAAGAAGAAAATCTGTCCGGACTTTCAGATCCTATCAGTCCGCTGAACCGACAAATTGTGGATGATCTTTCCGAAGCCATCGACAACAATGAAGATATCAGCAAGGAATATGAGATCTACAATACCGATCGTTCTGCGCTGGCTACTTTATTTGGTGAAATGTCTCGCAAAATGAGCAAGCAGCGGCTGAAGGAAATCAAGGAAGGCAAAGAATTCAAGAACCCATACAGCAAAACCATTTCCCTCACTTTCAATGGAAGTGCCGGTCAGAGTTTTGGCGTATTCCAAACCGGAAATGTAGATGTACGACTAATTGGTGAAGCCAATGATTCGGTCTGTAAATCCATGTCGGGTGGGAAAACCGTGATTGTTCCACCAAAAGAAGCAAGGTATGAACCGAGCGAGAATGCCCTTATCGGAAATTGTGCTTTATACGGTGCCACCGGGGGGCGGTTTTATGTATACGGCCAGGCCGGCGACCGATTTGCTGTCCGCAACAGTGGTTGCACGGCTGTTGTGGAAGGAACCGGATTGCATGCCTGCGAATACATGACCAACGGAACTGTGGTGATTCTGGGTGGAACCTCGAACAACATCGGCGCGGGAATGACGGGAGGAGAATTGTTCCTCTTTGAAGATCCCGGCAGTAAGGTAAATCGCGAGTACATTGATGCGGTAACCCTTTCCGAAAAAGATGAGCAAAAGCTGAAAACTATTATTCAGGATTATCAAAAAGAAACCGGTTCAACCAAAGCCGATTATATTTTGTCGGATTGGGAGAATGTGAAATCACAATTCAAGAAATACATTCCGGTTTCTATGATTGACAAGGAAACTCAAACTGAAAAAGCTTCTGTGGAGAATAATTAGAATCTTGATCTCACTCACTCATTGATTCTTTTTAGCAGTAGCTTTCCCCATACACAAATCGTGTATGGGGTTTTTTATTTTGCTGATTTAGATCTTTTCAGTCTTGAGCGAAGCGGAGACTGGAAAATAGTAGCTAATTCAAGTCTTCAGACTTGAGGATGCTAAAAATCTTAAGTCACCGCTCGGAAGAATTTGAATTTCTTTTTTAAATACTTGGACTCGCTCAAGACTTAAGATATCAGATAACCTCAAGGTTCGATGTTCCTTGTTCGATGTTGGATGTTCAACAGCTTAAGCTTCCACTAAATACACTTCGGTAGCAACGGCATGTCCGATCGTTTGCTGTTGTTCTTCTTCAAGGGTAACCGTAACCGGGCCATTAAAGGGTGCTTTTTCAAGTACTTTGATCTTGACACCCGGCAGTACTCCGATCTTTTCCAAATACCGCAGCAGTTCCGGATCCTGATCTTTGACCCGGCCAATGATATAGGGTGTATTGAAATCAGCTTCCGCAATAGACAGTTGAGCCATTTCCGGCATTACGCCGTCTTTAGAAGGGATTGGGTCGCCATGGGGATCGTGTGTGGGGTGATTCAGGAGTTCCGCAATTCGGTCTTCAAACTGCTCTGAGATGTGATGTTCAAGCTTCTCGGCTTCGTCGTGAACTTCATCCCAGGAATAGCCCATCACTTCCTTCAGGTACAATTCAAGCAAACGGTGATGGCGTAATATCTCCAATGCGATCTTCTTCCCGGATGCTGTAAGCTTGGCACCTTTATACGATTCATGATCCAGCAAATTCATCTTTGCCAGCTTCTTCAGCATATTGGTCACCGAAGCTGATGAGACTTCCAGCGCATTGGCGATATTAGTGGTGGTTGCTTTCTCTCCTTCCGTTTGAAGCACGTAGATTACTTTCAGGTAGTCTTCAATGGACTGGCTCAGCCCCATTTTATTTTTAATGGATTCTTTCAAAGCTGGTATTTTGGGTCAGAATTAGTATAAAGTTAGGTAAAATACAAAAATTACTGATTTACTGAGGCATCTGCTTTTATAATCACCAACGTCATATCGTCGTGCTGTTTGGCCACGCCTTTGAATTCTTTCACATCATCCACAATGATCTCCAGAATTTTTTCAGAGGATGCCTTTCGTACTCCTCGTACCAGGCGCTCCAGGCGTTCCTCCCCATAAAATTGGTTACCCGGACTCAGCATCTCGGTTATGCCGTCAGTGTAAAGAATAACCACATCACCCTCTTTCAATTTCAGGGTAGACTCCTTGGTGGTTTTCAGGAACATATCCCCCTTTGCTACGCCAATTCCAAGTCCGTCCGGTTTCAGCCACTCGGAATCACCATTGGACCTCAAAACAAGCATGGGATTATGTCCGGCTCTGGCAAAGGTAAACTGCCGTTTATCCGCCTCCAGAATTCCATAGATCATAGAAATGAATGTTCCGCGTGTAGCATTTTCGTTGAACAATCGATTCAATTGATTCAAAAGCTCAACCGGAGACATTATTAACGCACTCAAACTATGAAGTACACCCTTGGTAAAGGTCATATAAAAAGACGCCTTTATCCCTTTACCACTTACATCCCCAATAGCAATAGCGGTGCGCTGATCTCCAAGCGGGATCATATCGTAATAATCGCCCCCGGTTTCCTGGGCAGGAATACAAACCCCTGCTATATCAATTCCGGGCAGGTGATGAATCCGGGAGGGTAAGAACGTTTGCTGTACAATTCGGGCAATCGAAAGTTCTTGCTTAAGGCGTTGCTCTTTAGCCTGTTCTTCAATGTAAGCAGGCACATATTCCGGTAATTCATTGCGATCACTTCCTTTAAAGATGAAGTAGATCCCAAAAGCGACAAAAGTAACCAGCATGATCCCAAACAGCCAAAAAGCGTTAGCATCGGGAGACCCTTCCAGCACCCAGCCTTTGGATGTTGACAGTAAATTCACAAAAATGAAGAATCCGAATACCACCGGAAGAATATCATATCGCAAATAAAAATATCCCAGCACTAACCCGATAACGGCTCTTGTGGTATGGTCTAAACCTGCGGGTTGAAGCTCAAAAGGGATCACGTCCATCAATCCAAAAATTACCGCGGAAAGTATCGGAATGACCCACTCTTTGCCCGACAAGCCCTTAATTTGATTTCCCGCGATCAGGAAAATCGGTACCATAATAAGCAGTACTATGAGTGAACTCACCATCAGGTTACCGATGGAAGGAAAGAGAAATTGGTTTGAAATGAAGCCGGTATCAGCTGAGATGTAGCCGTTTGAAGAGAAATACAGAAAAATGCCCAGGGTTCCGGCCAAAATACCTCCAATACTCACGGCCTGGATGATTCCCCAGCCCATCGGTTTGTTCATGAATAATCCGCGCCGGACCAAGTCCCATGTTTTTAACTTTTCCGGCCAGTACTGTCGGGTAATGGAATCGCTGACAGCCGTTAATACAAAGAAGCCAACCGCACTCACCGCTCCTAAAACAGCCACCAGCATGGCACCGTTAATGAGCTGATTGGTTCCAATATTTGAGAATGCGAAACCAAAATCGTTGGCAAATTGCAGCACCCAAAAGGCGGGCGCCATAAAACCGGCGATCACAGCAATGATCATAGCCGGACGGGTATCGAGGGCCCGGGCTTTGATCCGAAGGTAGAATACAAACAGCAGCCATAAGGAAAAAAGCACGATGATCAGCAAGGATATACTTTCCAATATATCCTGGAAATCAGCATTCCGGACCGTTACCTGAGGTTCAAGGGTATAAGCAATAGATTTGACCGAACCGGCCGGCAATACATCCAAATTAAGTTTAACGGAACTGTTCGTTGAGGCATCCTCATAACTCCAATAGGTTCTGGCAAACCGAATGCCTCCTTCGTCCATGATCTCAATGGAATCCTGAGAAAAATCGAAAGTTCCCCAAAGCGTACGGTTCAGATAAAAACGAGCCAGATTCCGAATGTTATCCATGCTGTAATATCGTGCCTCATCTTCGCCACGCAATACCCGTAACCGATCTAAAATACTTTGTTCGCGACTCGCACTTGCGGATCCTGTCAAATGCTGATAATCTGTGAGCCCTGCAATGAGAGAGTCCTCCAATCCCCGGGTGTATTCCTCCACTTGATCCCTAAACACAGAACGCACTGCAAACCGATTGGCGGGACGCTGCTGATTTAAGAATTCAGCATTTGCCGAGTACCCCACTACTTTTCCATTTCCGCCGAACGCCATCGTAACGGATGGATTTTCTTGCGAATTGACCCTATTGGTTTGCCTGACTTCCCAGCTTAGCAACGGGATCTGCGAAAGAAAATCTGATTCTGCTACCCGCTCTTTGAAATCTCTTTTTCCCCATTTTTTTTGTAGCGTATCGATATAGGCATGTTCAGCCTGCAACTCGGCTCCGGCATAAAAATCAACAGAGTTGAATTGCCAGCTTTGCAATACTGAATCCGCTTTCTGAACAACTTCATTTTCATTCAGACTGGTTTGCTGACCGGAAAAGGGATGATCAGCATTAAATGAATAAAAGAACCACCCAAGTCCGATGACCCCGAGCAGTATGATCAATAATTCCCTAAAGAGTTGTTTTCTCTGTTGCATGAATGGTACTACGAAAAATATCCGTTAGGTTTCGTGAATATGCTTAGATTATTGGAAACATCGAAATTGAAAGATAGCATTTTATGTGTCTTATCACCTTTGCCTATAAAGTTCACCCTGATTATGAGCTGATCTTGGCCGGAAACCGGGATGAATTCTACGCACGACCTACCCGAAAGGCTCAATTCTGGACGGAAGAAGGCCACCCGGATATTTTAGCCGGAAAAGACCTGGAAGCCGGAGGAACCTGGCTTGGTGTTCATAAAGATGGTCGATGGGGAGCTCTCACAAATTACAGAGATTTTAGTATCCAAAAAGTTAACCCACCATCACGCGGGGAGCTTGTATTAGATTATCTGGCTTCCGGCAAAAAAGGAGAAACATATTTAAGGCACATAAAACCCAAGGCGGGACATTACAATGGTTTCAACTTGTTGCTTGGAGACCGCCAAGGGCTTTACCATTTACACAATCAGGAGAAGAAGATCCATAGAATTGAACCGGGGATACATGGTTTAAGTAATGCTTCACTCGATACCCCGTGGGACAAACTCACAAAAGCCAACCAACAGCTGGCCTCATTGATCAAAAATGAAAACCTAAGCAAGGAGGCTTTGTTCGAACTCCTGCTAAATGAAGAAAAAGCCCCGGAAGAGAATCTTCCTGAAACCGGTTTATCTCCGGAAATGGAAAAAGCGGTTTCCTCCATTTTCATCAGGACGGAAGGATATGGTTCCCGTTGTTCTTCCTTGTTACTCATCGATAAACATGGAAATGTTGACTTTACAGAACGTCGTTATATTCCCGGAACAAAGGAGATCAATGGCGAACAACATTTTGCATTCTCCCCTTAACTTTTATCTAATATTTCATTAAATAGGCGTCCAATTATTTTATCGTTACCTTAATCGCCTCTTATTTCATTTAAACCCCATTTATGACGTATAAAAATACCAAACCCACGCTTCTACAGGCCTTCATCCCAATTATATTTTTGATCATTGCACTTTTTATCAACGTGCGCATTTTTGGGGATGCTTCCCTCGACGGTTCCAACCAAATTATCCTTATGCTCTCAGCAGGGGTAGCCAGCCTGGTGGCGCTGAAGTTGGGTTTTAAATGGAAAGAGATTCGAAACGGTATCGTAAAAAGTATCAGCTCGGCAATGTCTTCCATTATTATTTTGTTGTTGATCGGGTCTTTGGCCGGTACCTGGCTTCTTAGCGGCATTGTTCCGGCAATGATCTATTATGGATTGATGGTTCTTAACCCCACCATATTTCTCTTCGCTGCCTGTGTGGTATGTGCCGTTGTGTCTGTAGCAACCGGGTCTTCCTGGACTACAGCGGCAACCGTGGGTATTGCACTTGTTGGAATAGGAACCGCACTTGGCCTGAATCCGGGAATGGTAGCAGGGGCCATTATTTCCGGTGCCTATTTTGGGGATAAAATGTCTCCTTTGTCTGACACCACCAACCTTGCCCCAGCCATGGCGGGAACTGATCTTTTCACGCATATTCGCTATATGGCATATACCACTGTTCCGTCGATCACTATCTCCCTCATCTTGTTTTTGATCCTTGGTTTTATGTTCGGAGGAAACGCCCAACCGGTAGATACCCATGAAATTCTGAATGCCATAGATGGTGTATTCAATATCAATGGATGGCTTTTTATTGTACCGGCCTTGGTGGTCTTTCTGATCGTTAAAAAGATACCGGCCATTCCTTCCATTTTGGCCGGCGCTCTGTTAGGAGGGTTGTTTGCCATTATTTTCCAGCCCGATGTCATTCACTCTGTATCCGGCTATGAAGATGCCTCCTGGGAATCTACCTATGTGGGTGTAATGATGGCTTTCTATGGTGATATCAGCATCACTACCGGAAATGCCATCGTAGATGACTTACTTAGCTCCAGCGGGATGTATGGAATGTTAGGAACCGTGTGGCTGATCATGTCAGCTATGATCTTTGGCGGCGTGATGGAAGCCAGCGGCATGCTTAAGCGTATTGCTGAAGCCGTTATATCCATGGTCAACTCAACCGGATCGCTGATCGCATCTACGGTAGGTACTTGTGTATTCTTTAACGTCACTGCATCGGATCAATATTTAGCCATTGTAGTGCCGGGCCGTATGTACACCGACACTTTTAAAGAAAAAGACCTGGCTCCTGAAAACCTGAGCCGTACTCTTGAAGACTCCGGAACCGTCACTTCTGTTTTGATTCCATGGAATACCTGTGGCGCTTACCATTCCAGTGTTTTGGGAGTTTCAACCTTTGCTTACTTCCCCTTCGCATTCTTTAACCTGATCAGCCCATTCATGTCTATCTTTTATGCCTATGCCGGTATTAAGATCAGAAGTTTGGCAGAAGCCGGCGGTGAGCCGATGAATGAAGATGACTTTGATAATCCGTAAGTATCAGCTGATAGTAACTTTCAGGCTTCAGCTATCAGCTTGGTAAAGTGGTAAAGTTTTAACCGGTGACGACTACTCTGCGTCGTCACCAACTTATTGGAATAGAAATACTTGTATTATTTCAACCAAGCTGCTCTTTTATTTTGCTGAGACCGGCTGGCATTTTCATTTATTGCAGTTTTGAATGAAGCATCTTCAGATAAGATCACCATTGCAGATTTTTGCTCTCCCCATCTTAAGAAGGTGATTTCAACCTCATCACCGGGAGCATACTTTTTCAGAATCTCATCCACATCATTCACTGAACTCAAACGTGTTCCGGCAATCGAAAGAATCTCATCCGTTGATTCAATCCCGGCATCATAAACCGGAGAACCTTTGATGGCATTGGATCGAAGTTCCCCCACTCCATTTTCGATACGAATATTTGTCCCTAAACTTGCTTCACCCGGATTCGCCTTTCCAAAATTCACCCCAACACTCGCAAATAAGGATTTATAATCCGGCATTTGGCTGTCAAAGATGTACTTATCGAAAAAGTTGGTTGCGAATTCTTGACCGGCATATTCAGCCAAAGCGGCTTCAATATCTCTGTTTGTATACGGGACTTCAGGTTCTCCAAATTTCTTCCACATGAGCTTCATGAAGTCATCGATATTTTTGTTGCCTTCCAGGTTTCGCAGCGACAGATCCAGCGCCACCCCTAGTACACTTCCATAACTGTAATACGAAATGAAGGTGTTTTCGCGATTTACCGGATCTACGGAACGAGCGGCATCCACAAAAGGGGCCTGATAACTCATTTCAACGGGATTGAAAAACTGTCGGCCGGGATGATTGAATACATAGTTGAGTCCGCCTGCAAGTCCACGAATGTATTCCTCTTCAGAAAGAATCCCCGCTCGCTGAAGGATCAGATCATCAAAATAACTCGTAAAGCCTTCAGCAAACCAGAGTTCGCCACTCATGTTGGCTTCTTCAAAATTAAACGGTTCCAGGCTGGCCGGACGGATGCGTTCTACATTCCAGGTGTGAACAAATTCGTGGGAGATCGTGCCAATGCTCGTTTCACCAAGCGGTTCATCCAGAGGTTTCGAGTTCGTCACGATCGTTGAATTCCGATGCTCCATTCCATCTCCACTGGCATTTGGCATGTAGCAACTCAAAAAGACGTACTCACCGTAATCCAATTCAGGAAGTCCGCCAAAAACGTCAACTTGCTCGTTTACGATCGCCATCACTTTTCCAAAATACTCGTCCACTTCAGACTCAGTTGCCGGCGTGTGAAGGGCCAGCTTAATGGTTTGATCGCCTACCCTTTCAGAACGCTCATGGAAATTTGCGATCTCAACCGGACTGTCAAGGAAGTAGTAAAGATCGGGTGCATAATACGTGTTTCCCTTCAATGGCTTAAGCTGAGTCGCCACTTTCCAATCCAGGTCGTTACGAACGTCAAAAGTTATTTCGATGGGCCGGTGACCGTAGTCCCGTGCCCAGGCAAAGGTAGCCGGCATGTTGAGATGGGCATGCGTTTCATCGACTTGTGAATACGTTCCGTCTCCCCGATTGGCAAACAATGTGTACTCAAATTTCACGGTTCCATCATGACCGCTGATGTTCCATTGATGCGGATTGGGCCGCGTTACTTCCAGCTCATTTCCTTCACTGTCAGTTGCCTTCACTCCGTACACATTCTTGGCAAACTCGTGCAGCGCATATCTTCCGGGAGAGGTCCGGCTCATTCGAACTTCCAGCACTTTGTTATCCAGATTAGTGTACGTCACCGATATTTCTGCTTCATGATGAACAGCGTTTTCGAAGGAAATCTCGTATTTGGTGGTGGTTTGGGCTTGGAGTGATAAAGTGAGAAGTGATAGAGCGAGCGTAAATAGAATTTTTCTCATGACGGAATTTTGAGATTACAATTATTGGGACGTGAATATGGAGAGGAATGGGATAAGGTTCAAGGTTTTAGGTACAAGGTACAAGTTTTCACAAACGAAAAACTTGTACCTTGCTTTGCATTGTAAAGAAATTGGTAACCTCGCAGAGCGATCCTCACCAGGACAAACTTGCATCTTGCACCTAACTTCTTGCACCTATTCTTCAATCCAGGAGTACGGATAGCTCGGATCGTCCAGCCGCATGGCTTCTTCGGTTACATACATCGGATGGAACGTATCGATCATCACCGCATACTCGTCGGTTTCTTCAGCGCCGATACTGGCTTCGGCTTTTCCGGGCTGAGGTCCGTGTGGAATGCCTCCGGGATGCAGCGTGATATCCGCATAGCCAATGCCTTTTCGGCTCATGAAATCTCCTTCCACATAATAGATCATCTCATCGGAATCCACGTTGGAATGGTTGTAAGGCGCCGGAATGGATTCAGGATGATAATCGAATTTACGTGGACAGAAACTGCATACCACATAATTGGTGCCCCGGAAAGTTTGATGTACCGGTGGTGGCTGATGGATGCGTCCGGTGATCGGCTCGAAATCCCGAATGTTGAAGATCCAGGGATACAAATATCCGTCCCAACCCACTACATCGCACGGATGATGATCGAATGTGTAATGATGGAATCGACCGCCTTTCTTGATGCGCACTTCAAACTCCCCTTCTTCGGGATGAAAAAGCTGCTCGGAGGGCAGACGAAAATCCCGCTCACAAAATGGGGAGTTCTCCATGAACTGTCCCATTTCAGAAAGATATCGTTTAGGAAACTCAATGGGACCGGTTGAATCAGCAAATAAAAACCGCGCCTCGTCTGACTCAAAGTTCATTTGATAGGTCGTGCCGCGCGGAAGGAAAATATAATCGCCCCACCCAAAATCGAGTCGGCCAAAAACCGACTGAATATGCCCCTCACCTTCATGAATGAACAGCAGTTCGTCATGCTCTCCGTTTCGATAGAAATAATTCATGCTGTCGGTGGGCCGCGCTACGCCGATTTGGATATCATTATTGAACATCAGCACCTTTCGGCCGGTGATTGGATCTCCACCTGCCGGAACATCTCTGGTTTTGATCAAGCGATGGCGCAACGTTTTCTCATCGGCTTTCTTGATGATCACTTCAGCACCTTCCTCGATCTTCTTGACCCGCGTAGGCATGTGGTGGTGATACAACAGTGAGCTATTCCCGTGAAATCCCTCGGCTCCGAATAACTCTTCGGTATATAATTCACCGTCCTCTCTTCTAAAAACGGTATGACGTTTATGGGGAATCTTCCCTAATGCGTGGTAGTACATGACTGGAAATTTTGAATTTTGGATTAGAAATTTTGAATAGGCTTACACAATTCAAAATTCATAATCTCTAATTTATAATTACAAATTGCCTCTCAGCTCTTGTTCGCGTTCAATGGCTTCGAAAAGGGCTTTGAAATTTCCTTTCCCAAATCCACGGGCGCCTTTGCGCTGGATGATCTCATAAAACAAGGTCGGTCGATCTACAACCGGCTTCGTAAAGATCTGCAGCAGATAGCCTTCATCATCCCGATCTACTAAAATTCCCAATTCCGCCAGCTTGTCGATGGGCTCGTCGATCTTGCCAACGCGTTCTTCCAGTTCTTCATAATAGGTGGTTGGAACCGAGAGAAATTCCACCCCACGGTCGCGCAATTTGGTTACTGTATCAATGATATCGCCCGTAAGCATTGCCACGTGCTGCACGCCCGGACCTTCAAAGAAATCGAGGTATTCTTCGATCTGGGATTTTTTCTTTCCTTCCGCCGGTTCGTTGATCGGGAACTTGATCATGCCACGTCCGCCGGCCATCACGCGGCTCATCAACGCGGAATATTCGGTGGAAATGTCTTTGTCGTCAAAGCTGATGTATTGGGTGAAGCCGAGTACATCGCGATAGAAATCCACCCAGTCGTTCATGCGGCCAAGCTCCACATTGCCCACACAGTGATCCACAAACTGTAGACCGACATCTTCTGTTTTGATCAGGCTTTCTTTGGCTTTGAATCCAGGCATAAACAAGCCATCATAACTGGAGCGATCGATGAAGGAATGGATCACATCGCCATAGGTTTTAATGGCTGCTTTGCGAATGACTCCATCTTCATCTTTCAGGTCGTGGGGTTCCAGCACCGGTTCCGCACCTCGCTTCACCGACTCGTTGAACGCCCGGTCCACATCTTCCACATGCATGGCAATGTCCTTGATTCCATCTCCGTGTTTGTGAATGAATTTCGCGATCGGAGAATTGCTGTTTAGCGGAGCTGAAAGCACAAACCGAATATTGCCCTGCTCCAAATAATAAGAAGTCCGATCCCGAATGCCGGTTTCCAATCCGGAGTATCCTTTCAGTTCAAACCCAAAAGCCGTGATATAGAAATGTGCCGCCTGCTTGGCGTTGTTCACATAATGTTCTACATAATCCACATCCTGAAGTCCAAGATGATCATCAAATTTCTCTTCTACGGGTCGTTCGAGGGTTTCTTGTTGATTAGCCATGTCCACACTTGTTTATTTTGAATTACTTCACACTTGAAAATACAAAATAAAAAAGCGCTTCCATAAGGTAAAGATCTGAGGCTCATCGCTTTTTAGAAAATCCGCCCCAATGATCTTTTCAGTCTTTGTACTCGTTACGAAGCTCCGGCTTCGTAAAGCAGTCCCGGAAGCTCCAGCTTCCCCTCAAATAATCCTATCAATATCTATGAACCCACTACCTCCCAAATAATCCCTCGCTGATGAATACCGCCAATCTTCCGGTTTATCCACATATCCCCGTTTAACCGGATTAAAGTGCACATACTTGATCTTCTGATGCAACATCTTCTCCGTAGAAATTTGCTTGGGATGATATCCCTCCTGCCACACTTGATAGGCAGACTCTTTCTTGCCTCTTTTCCGTGAAAATGCCAGCTGCTTTAAATAAACCTGATTATTCTTTGATTTCAGAAGATCCAAGACCTGTTTGGCCGTATATGATTTAATGCTTTGCAGACATGTTTTTAAATCCTCGTGCTCAGCAATCAAATGAAAGTGATTTTCCATGATACACCAGGCATATATTTTGAGTCCATTTTGGGACTGATGATGCTTTATTGCTTCAATGACATATCGCGCAATTTCCGTTTTAGAAAATAGTGGCAATCCATGTACAAAACAGCTGGTAAGCAAATAAGGATACCAAGGTTCGTGTTGTTTGTATCGGCTTCTTCCCATGGTCTTTTTTTATAGTAAGAGCGATGGGAATGGGATTCCTTACATATTTTTTGAAAAAGCCTCCTCCCTGGTCATCCTGCTTATGCAGCTCTGGCTTCCAGTCGTTCAGTATAGGAGGTGGGCGGCTCATTATATTTCACGGGAAGCTGGAGCTTCCCCGACTGCGTTGCGAAGATGGACCTTCGCAACGAGAATAAACGAGAATAAATCAGGAAATCTGGGATGCTACCTTCAAATCACATTATATTTCAATTCCCGAACTACTCTTTTTAAATTCCTGTTAAAGAGACTGAAAAGCGCTTCCAAAAAACCGTATATTCATCATTATGGAAAACCAAGAAAAGTTAGACGAATTTCAAGCTCGCATTGATGCGGGCGAAAAGATTGAACCGAAGGACTGGATGCCGGAACGGTACCGCCAGCAGCTCATTCGAATGATGAGTCAGCACGCCCACTCTGAAATTGTGGGTATGCTACCCGAAGGAAATTGGATCGAAAGAGCTCCTTCCCTGAAAAGAAAATTGGTACTGTTAGCCAAAGTGCAGGATGAAGCCGGGCACGGACTTTATTTATACAGCGCAACGGAGACGCTTGGTATTGACCGAAGCGAATTGGTTGATCAGTATCTGTATGGGAATGCCAAATATTCCAGCATCTTTAACTATCCTACCATGACCTATGCCGATATCTGCGCCATTGGCTGGTTGGTAGATGGTGCTGCCATCGTGAATCAAACCATGCTGGCGCGTTCTTCCTACGGTCCCTATTCCCGTGCAAACGTGCGTATCTGTAAGGAAGAAAGTTTCCACAAAAAGCAGGGCTATGAGATGTTGGCCAAAATGGCTTCGGGAACCCCTGAACAGCAGAAGATGGCGCAAGATGCCGTAAATCGCTGGTGGTGGCCAAGCCTGATGATGTTTGGTCCGCATGATTCGGATTCTCCCAACAGCGCCGAGCTCATCAAGTGGCAAGTGAAATTGAAGACCAACGATGAACTTCGACAGCATTTTGTAGATCGCATGGTGATGGAAGCCGAAGCCATCGACGTCACTCTTCCCGATCCCGATCTGACCTACAACGAAGAAACTGGTCATTGGGATTTTGGTGAGATTCCCTGGGATGAATTCTGGAACGTGGTGAAAGGCAACGGCATCATGAATCGAGATCGTATGAAAGCACGTCGTTCGGCCCATGAAAATGGCGAATGGGTGCGTGAAGCGGCTGTTGAATATGCCCGCAAGAAGAAATTACGAGAAGAGAAAGCATCTTAGACAGTTATCAGTTTACAGTGAACAGTTTATCAGAGCTCACGTCTCACTATCAGATCATTTTAAATCAATTATTTTAATGTCAGATACAAATAATAAAGACAACTGGCCTCTTTGGGAGGTTTTCACACAACCTAAATCCGGGAAGCCTCACGAACACGCCGGCAGCCTTCATGCTGCCGATGAAGAAATGGCCCTTCAAAATGCCCGTGATACCTACGCCCGAAGAAATGAAGGCGTAAGCATCTGGGTAGTGGAATCAAAGCACATCACGGCTTCAACACCGGAAGATATGGGGCCGTTTTTTGATCCGGCCAATGATAAGCCATACCGACATCCCCAATTTTACAGTGTACCAAGAGCCGTTAAGAAAAGATCATGAGTACAGCAACGAAAGAACTAACAAAACAAGAAGCTTTTTTAACCTACTTACTCCGTTTAGCAGATGATCGATTGATCCTTGGCCAGCGAAATTCCGAATGGTGCGGGCACGGACCTCAACTAGAGGAAGACCTCGCTATCGCCAATATTTCCCTGGATCTGATCGGACATGCTACCGCCCTTTATGAGTATGCCGCAGAAGTGGAAGATGAAGGGCATGATGAAGATCATTTCGCCTATTTCAGGGATGATCGTGAGTTTACCAACCTGCAGCTATGTGAACTCCCCAAAGGTGATTTCGGATTTACCATTGCTCGACAATTTTTGTTCAGTGCGTTCAGTTATTTCCAATACGAGCGACTCAAAGAAGCTCAAGATGAGCAATTCACCGGAATGGTGAATAAGCACCTGAAAGAGATCAAATATCACCTTCGACATTCCCGCGAGTGGGTTTTGCGTTTAGGTGATGGGACGGAAGAAAGTCACAACAGAATCCAGGAATCTTTCGATGAGCTTTGGATGTATACCGATGAACTCTTTTATATGGATGAAGTGGATGAGTGGATGATCAAGGAAGGCCTGGGGGTTGATTCCTCTGAATTCAAAGATGAATGGAAGAAATTGGTTGAGGATACGTTAACAGAAGCAACACTCACCGTTCCCGATTGGGATCAATTCATGATGAGTGGCAGCCGAAAAGGAATTCATACCGAGCACCTGGGACATATGCTGGCACAGATGCAGTTTTTGCGTCGGTCCTATCCTGATGCGGAGTGGAAATAAACTTTTAAAGTTTAAACTATAAAATAGTCCTCTCTTGAGGGAGGTGCCGACCGAATGGGAGGCGGAGGGTGTTGTCACCAAGGAGTAAATTGCTTGAATCAAACTCAAATTCCCTTGGCTACAACACCCCTCCCGGCTAAAGCCGTACTCCCCTCAAGGGGAGACTTACTTTGCTAAAAATTAATTTCTCAGCCAAACAATAATGCCAACCATCCAGTTACATACCGAAGAACAGATCTGGGACTTTCTGAAGGAAGTGACCGATCCCGAAATACCGGTGTTGAATATCGTGGAGATGGGGATTGCGCGTAAGGTTGAAGTGGACGAAGATGGCAAAGTGCTGGTCAAGATCACCCCAACGTATTCCGGCTGTCCCGCTATGAATGCCATCGAAAAGTTGGTAAACGAAAAGCTGAAAGAACGTGGAGTTGCTGATTTTTCAGTGAAGCTTGATTTCGCTGAAACCTGGACCACCGACTGGATGACGGATGAAGCAAAGGTAAAACTCAAAGACTATGGCATCGCCCCGCCGGAAAAAACCGAAGATGAAGACGACGATTTTCTAAAGAGCCTGTCTAATACAAAAATTGTTCCCTGCCCTTACTGTGATTCTTTTGAGACTGAATTAGTAAGTCAGTTTGGGTCTACGGCTTGTAAATCACAATATTATTGTAATGAGTGCGAGCAGCCTTTCGAGCATTTTAAGTGTATCTAATTACGGATTTCACAGATTTTTAATTGATCCTTTTCAAACTCTGCGGTTTATATAAATAACATTTTTGGGAAAAGGCTGTCATTGAATAACTTCTCTCAGAATAATAATCCGTGTAATCCTTAAATCCGTCAGATCCGTGATTAAAACAACTTTATCCGATGGCATCTTCACCATCACCCTGAACCGCCCCGATAAGCTCAACAGCTTTAATTTTGAGATGGGTAGTCAAATGAAAGAGGCCTTGATTCAGGCCGAATCAAATGATGAGGTTCGATGTGTCTTGCTCACCGGAAACGGTCGTGCTTTCTGCGCCGGGCAGGATCTTGCCGAAGCTACTGAAGTATCCAACGATCCGGATCGTGATCTTAGCGAAATTGTGTATCATACCTACATCCCTATTATCAAAGGGATTCGGGAATTAGAGAAACCGGTAGTTTGTGCTGTGAACGGAACAGCAGCCGGAGCCGGAGCTAATATTGCTCTTGCCTCCGATATCGTGATTGCCAGCCAAGAAGCCAAATTCATTCAATCCTTCTCCCAGATCGGATTGATCCCGGATAGTGGCGGAACCTACATCCTGCCCCGGTTGATCGGATTAGCCCGGGCAACCGCACTTACTTTTCTGGGTGAAAAAGTATCCGCACAGGAAGCCGTTGAAATAGGGATGATCTGGAAAGCTTATCCCGCTGATTCTTTCATGGATGAAGCATTATCCATCGCCCAAAAACTAGCCAAAATGCCTACCCGTGGATTTGGTCTCACTAAACGTGGATTCAATGCAGGGTTTTCAAACAGCCTGGAAGAACAAATGAAACTGGAAGCCAAGCTTCAGGCCGAAGCCGGTGAAACCCACGATTATAATGAAGGCGTTCAGGCCTTTCTGGAGAAACGAAAGCCAGACTTCAAAGGTCAGTAAGTTCACAGATTTCACAGATTCCGGAATAATATGGAAGGGTAGATCTTGGCGAACTTTGCGAAAAACTTTGCGTACTCTGCGGTTATAACTAAAAGCCTAAACCGTTTTGAATATGGAACTCACCAAGAACCTTAGAACCCTTCTAAATCTCGAAGAGCTATTACTTTTCATTGGTTCGGTTATTCTTTTTGGAATAGCCACCGAATATAGCTGGTGGATGTATGCCCTCCTCTTCTTCCTGCCTGATATTGCTTTCGCAGCTTACCTGATCAATACACAAGTTGGTTCATGGGTGTATAACTTCCTTCACCACAAAGGCGTCATAGTCATACTGATCCTGGCTGGATATTACTTATCTATTCCTATACTCCTTGCAGTTGGGATTGTATTCCTGGGACATTCATCTTTTGATCGGGTCGTTGGCTACGGACTTAAATTCCCCGATGATTTTAAGCACACGCATTTGGGTAGGATTGGTCCCCAAAATTAATCAAAGCTCATCTATTCCTACCACATATTCTGAGTACGCCGTATTCGCTACCCCATTCAAAAACCTTTTATCAGCTGTATAGAATATTCCTTGATATTCCACTGCTAAAGCTAAATAGCAAGCATCATACTGTGTAATCGGAAACCGAGTTGATATGAAAAGTACTTCTTTACTTAGCTTTTTGTAAGGAATGACAATGAAGGGTAAATTTCTTATGATCGAAAAAATTTCCTCAGCTCCCGGAATATCCAACTCTCCCTTTCTAACCTTTTTCGACAAAATATTGTCAATCTCAATTAAGAACAGATCCGGAACTACAAAGTTATCCAGTTCAGAAAAAAACCGCCGTGCATTATCACTGCCATCTTCCGGTAAAAACCACTTTATGGCAAAACATGCATCTATTACAGGTACTTTCATTCTTCCCTTTCTTTCGAAAGATCTTCGGCACTATCGGAAAACTTCTTCCCAGTGGCTTTGTACCTCATATACACATCTCTGACCATGCTCTTGGTTTCCTCTAACTCTGGCCCGGCATATAGCTCCAGCAAAGACTTTAACTCTGCTTGCAGTGAGCGGTTATTTCTTTCTGCTCTCTTCTTCAGATTGTTAAGGGTTTTTTCTTCAATATTTCGTACTAAAACGTCAGGCACATCTCCTCTTGCTTTATTGATTGATATCATTATGATATCTTTTTTAAAAATGACTTTCAAGTCCAAATTTTTCATTCAATTTACAACGCATTCCGATTCAGAATCCTTATCTTGGAAGCGATTTTTCAGACGATAAACCAAGAAATTCTATGATATCAAACGATGCAAAAATTGGCGTAATTGGCGCCGGAACAATGGGAACCGGAATAGCGCAGGTTGCGGCCACACAAGGTCACCATGTTTTCCTTTATGATGCTTATCCGCAACAACTCGAAAAATCAAAAGCAGGACTGGAAAGTATTCTCGCCCGACAGGTTGAGAAGGAACGAATGACACAAAAAGAAGTGGATGGAATTTTAAATCGCATCAACTTTGTAGATAACATTACCGGTTTCGGAGAATGTGGATTTGTGATCGAAGCGATCGTAGAAGACCTTGATATAAAAAAAGACACCTTTGCCCGCCTTGAAGGCATTGTTTCAAAAGATTGCGTGCTTGCTTCCAACACCTCTTCCCTCTCTGTTGCAGCAATCTCTTCTGCACTGAAAAAGCCTGAACGATTTTTAGGTGTTCACTTTTTCAATCCGGCACCGCTGATGAAATTAGTGGAAATTATCCCGGGTATCGCCACTGATAAACAAGTTTTTGAAAGCACCAAGACATTCATCAAAAGCTGGGATAAGATCACCGTTTCCGGTAAAGATACACCGGGATTTATCGTGAACCGGGTAGCCCGGCCGTTTTATGGGGAAGCCCTCAGAATCTATGAAGAAGGAATCGCGGATGCTGCCACCATCGACTGGGCCATGAAGGAGATCGGTGGATTTCGCATGGGTCCGTTTGAACTGATGGACCTGATCGGCCACGATGTAAATTATGAAGTCACGAGCACGGTATTTGAAGCTTTTTATTACGACCCCCGATTCAAGCCCTCTTTCGCCCAAAAGCGAATGGTAGAAGCCGGGTGGCTGGGACGAAAATCGGGCCGTGGGTTTTATAATTATAATGATGATACCAAAAACCCTGAGCCAACTAAAGACAAACAACTCGGTCAAAAGATCTTCAATCGTATTCTCACTATGCTTATCAATGAAGCATGTGATGCCGTATTTATGAATATCGCCTCTGTGGAAGATGTAGATCTGGCCATGCAAAATGGCGTAAATTATCCCAAAGGGTTACTGCAATGGGCTGATGAGATCGGACTCAAAAACGTGCTCGACAGAATGACGGCCCTTCAGGTTGAATATCGCGAAGATCGTTATCGCCCCAATCCGTTGTTGAAGAAAATGGTGGCGGATGGAAAGAGTTTTTATGAAGAATAGCTGTTAGCTATCAGACTTCAGTTTTAATCTGTAACCAAAAAACTGAAAGCTGATCGCTGACGGCTGAAAGCTTAGATAACAACGACTATGAGTAAAGACAAGAATGCCATAATAAACAACATGCTTTCCAACGACCCTTTCTCCCAATGGATGGGAATTGAGGTATTGGAATCTGAACCGGGTTATTGCAAACTTTCGATGAAAATTCGGGAGGAAATGACCAATGGATTTGGAGTTTGTCATGGCGGAATTACATTCTCATTTGCTGACAGTGCCCTTGCTTTTGCATCAAATTCCCGTGGAACTATTTCTCTCGCTTTAGAGAACAACATAAACTTTACAAAGAAAGTGAGTGTTGGAGATACTTTGACAGCCGAAACCGAGGAACTTCAAAATGGTCGGACTATCGGCGTGTACAAAGTCCGCATTAAAAATCAAGATGAAGAGTTGACAGCGGAGTTCAGAGGCACGGTTTACAGAACCGGCAAGCAACACGAAATTGAAGATTAAAATTGAAGATTTAAGATTATGGCAGACGCATTTATTATTGACGGAATCCGAACTCCTATTGGCAAATTAAAAGGAGCGCTCTCCCCCATTCGGGCCGATGATCTCGCAGCAATTCCTATCAAGGAGCTCATCAAACGAAATCCTGAAATTGAGTTGGAAGCCATCGAAGATGTGATTCTTGGATGTGCCAATCAGGCGGGAGAAGATAACCGAAACGTAGCCCGAATGGCTTCGCTATTGGCAGGAATTCCAGTTTCAGTACCGGGTGAAACGGTGAACCGATTGTGTGCTTCCGGAATGAGTGCAACCGTGAAAGCCTATCACGCCATCAAAGCCGGCGAAGGAGATCTGTTCATCACGGGTGGAGTCGAACACATGACGCGCGGTCCGATCGTTTTAGGAAAAGGATCCTCCCCTTATTCAGGAACCACAGAAATGCATGATTCCACTTTTGGCTGGCGATTCATCAACCCGAAAATGGAAGAAATGTATGGCACCGATGGCATGGGCATGACCGCTGAAAATGTGGTCGAAAAATACAATATCAGCCGTGAGGATCAGGATAAATTTGCAGCGTGGAGTCAGCAGAAAGCCGGAGCCGCTCGTGATTCGGGAAGATTAGCCAAAGAAATTGTGCCGGTTGAAATTCCCCGCCGAAAACAAGATCCGCTTTTGTTTGAACATGATGAATTTATGCGTCCCGACACCACTCCCCAAGTGCTCTCCAAACTGCGTCCCGCTTTCCGAAAAGATGGTTCTGTAACGGCCGGGAATGCTTCCGGACTGAATGACGGAGCCGGAGCCTTGTTAGTCGCTTCCGATCAGGCGGTTAAAGATTTTGGTTTGAAGCCGAAAGCACGAATTGTTGCCCATGCGGTTTCAGGAATAGAACCAAGAATTATGGGATTAGGTCCGGTTGAAGCAGCTCAAAAAGTATTAAAAAGGGCCGGAATGAAACTGGACGATATGGACGTCATCGAATTGAATGAAGCTTTCGCCGGACAATCCCTCGGTGTAACCCGATTGCTGGAAATGGATGATGATGACCCACGGCTCAACCCAAACGGCGGAGCGATTGCTTTGGGTCACCCATTGGGTATGACCGGTCAGCGATTGCTACAAACGGCCACGGTCGAACTTCATGAAAAAGAATCTCACCAATATGCGCTTTGTATGTTGTGTGTAGGGGTTGGGCAAGGCATGGCGGTGATCCTTGAGAAGACAACTTAATTTACCGCAGAGCTCGCAGAGCCTGCGCAAAAGACGCTAAGTTTTCTTTCTGCGAACTTTGCGAAACCTTAGCGCTCTTAACGGTTACAAAAAATGGTTCTTATGGCAATTTATGAGTTTAATGGATATAAGCCTGTAGTTCACGAAACAGCATTCGTGCATCCTCAAGCAGCGGTTACGGGAAATGTGATCATCGGGAGGGATGTGTATATCGGTCCGGGAGCAGCTATTCGTGGCGACTGGGGCAAAATCGTGATCAAAGACGGATGTAATGTACAGGAAAATTGTACGATCCATATGTTTCCGGGAGTTACGGTGACGTTAGAAGAATCGGCTCATGTAGGCCATGGAGCTATTATTCACGGAGCGCACCTTGGCGAAAACTGTTTGGTTGGTATGAATGCCGTGGTCATGGATAATGTGAAGGTTGGGAAAGAATCCATTATTGGGGCATTATCTTTTGTTCCGGAAGGTATGGAGATCCCGGATCGTAAAGTGGTCGTTGGAAACCCGGCAAAGGTCATAAAAGATGTTACCGATGAAATGGCTGCCTGGAAAACCAAAGGGACTGGATTATATCAACAGTTACCTGGTGAATTACATAACACGCTAAAGGAATGCGAACCGCTTCGTGAAGTACCGGAAGATCGGGAAGATCAGAAGATGGGCTATGAGACGTGGGGGAAGACGAAGTAATTTTAAATTTTTAAATGCTAAATGTTAAATGGGACGAGATAAGATTAAGGTAACGAGTTATATAAAAGGTGAGTGGATTGAGCAAGGGAAGGAAACCGACCTCATCAGTGCAGTAACCAATGAGCCGGTTGCTCAGATGGTAGAAGCGGATATTAATTATAAATCAGCGCTGGAATATGCACGGACGGTGGGAGGACCTAAGCTTCGGGAAATGACCATTCACGAGCGGGCGTTCAAGATCAAGTTTTTGGGGCAGTATCTGATGGAGCGAAAGGAGAAGTATTATGAGATCTCCACGCATACCGGGGCTACCCGTGCCGATTCCTGGATCGATATTGAAGGTGGTATCATCACGGCATTTGGCATTTCCAGTAAATCACGTCGCCATCTATCAGATCTTCCCTGGCATGTGGAAGGCGATACCGAGCGACTTTCCCGTAAAGGCTCTTTCATGGGGCAACATATTTGCGTTCCAAAGCATGGAGTAGCTGTTCATATTAATGCCTTTAACTTTCCGATCTGGGGAATGTTGGAGAAATTGGCTCCGGCTATTATTTCGGGGATGCCGGTGATCGTGAAGCCCTCTCCCATCGGGTCTTACCTTTCCTGGGAAGTCTTTAAGGATATCATTGAATCCGGAATGCTACCGGAAGGCTCGGTTCAGTATATCGCTGCGGATAAGCCCGGAGACCTGCTCGATCACCTCAACAGTCAGGATTCTGTGGCTTTCACCGGTTCAGCCCTGACAGGTAAAAAACTGAAAGCTCATCCGAATATCATTGCCAATAATGTGTCTTTTAATCTTGAGGCGGATTCGCTGAACTGCTCTATTCTTGGGGAGGATGTCACGCCGGATATGGAGGAATTTGACCTTTTCATTAAAGAAGTGGCGCGAGAAATGACGGTCAAAACCGGACAAAAGTGTACAGCCATTCGAAGAACCATTGTCCCGGAACATTTGGAAGAGAAAGTGATCGATGCCTTAAAAGCCCGATTGAAGAAAACCACGATCGGCGATCCGGCTCAAAAAGAAACGAGAATGGGGCCGCTTGCCAGTTCTCTGCAGGCAGAACGATTTGAGGAGCAACTTCAGCAATTATCCGAGATCACCGAAACAGTTTATATGGCTGATGGCGATCAGAAAAATGCCTTCACCAATCCACGGGTACTTGTGTGTCACAAACCCATGCAGGTGGATGAGGTCCACCGATTGGAAGCATTCGGCCCTATGACCACCGTAATGCCTTACAAAACTGCTGAAGAAGCCATCGAGATCGCCAATAAAGCCAATGGTTCGTTGGTTGGATCTTTGTTTACAGCAGATGATGATCTTGCCCACAAAATAACCATGGGTTGTGCTCCCTACCACGGCCGGTTTATGGTGATCAACAAAAATTCGGCTGGGGAATCTACGGGACATGGTTCGCCTATCGCTTCATTAGTTCACGGCGGACCCGGTCATGCCGGCGGAGGTGAAGAGTTGGGCGGTGCTCGGGCCGTCCTTCACAATATGCAACGAATTGCATTACAGGGATCACCGACTACTTTGCGGAACATTGTGAAGCAGCACATAAAAGGAGCCGAAACCCGGGAATCTGAAAAACATCCGTTCCAGAAATATTTTGAGGAACTGGAAATTGGGGAAGCATTCACCACCGATAAGCGAACCGTTACCGAAAAAGATGTGGAAGATTTTGCAGAATTAAGTGGCGATCATTTTTACGCCCATACCGATCCTGAAGCTGCAGCTCGTTCCCTCTTTGGGAAGATCGTAGCCCATGGTTATTTCGTACTTTCCGCGACAGCCGGTTTATTTGTGCACCCTGATGAAGGTCCCGTGATGCTGAATTACGGATTGGAAAATCTTCGATTTGTAGCACCGGTTGCTCCTGGAGATATCATTCAGGCCAAGTTGATCCTGAAGCGAAAGAATGTCCGCCAACAGAAGAAAGATGATCCATTCCCATTCGGCGTGGTGTATTGGGATGTGGAAGTGATGAATCAGCAGGATGTTTTGGTAGCCGAATACACCATCTTGACGCTGATGAAGCGGAAAAAGAAATTACCTATAGACGAAAAATAATTTAACCGCAAAGGACGCCATGTTTGCGCTAAGTACGCTAAGTACATCGCGGTCCTTGCGAAATCTTAGCGCTCTCTGCGGTTTATTAAACATATAGAATTAGGAAACATGTCAGAACAAAACGGAGCCGTAAACCTAAGTATCAACAATAATATCGGGACGATTGAATTCTATCACCCCAAAGGAAATTCGTTGCCCGGAGCTATCCTCAGAGAATTGGCCCAAACCATAACCGATGCCGGTGAAAATAATGAGATCAGAGTGATCGTAATCAAAAGCCGGGGCGATGGTGCTTTTTGCGCCGGGGCTTCATTTGATGAGCTGATCGCGATCGAAGATTACGATACAGGCAAAGAATTCTTCATGGGATTTGCACTCGTTCTGAATGCCATGCGTACCTGCCCAAAGCTGATCATCGTTCGGGTGCATGGAAAAACTGTAGGCGGTGGAGTGGGCATTGCATCTGCCGGTGATTACACCTTTGCCCATGAAAATGCATCGGTAAAACTGAGTGAGCTGGCCTTGGGAATCGGCCCGTTTGTAGTGGGACCGGCCGTTGAACGAAAAATTGGAACAAGTGCATTTTCAGCCATGGCCGTGGATGCCACTAATTGGTATGATGCTAAATTTGCCCGGGAAAAAGGCATGTTCAATAAGGTCTTTGATTCGGTAGCCGACCTCGATCAAGCCGTAAAAGAACTGGCCGAACAGTTAGCAAAAAGCAGCCCCGATGCCATGAAAAACCTAAAGGCTGTTCTTTGGAAAGGTACCGACGATTGGGATCTGTTGCTGGAGCAACGGGCTGAGATCAGCGGACGATTGGTGCTATCCGACTTCACCAAAAATTTTATCAAAAAGTTCAAAGAAAAGTAATTACAGCTCTTTAGGTAAGGTAATCTTGAAGGTTGTTCCCTCATCATTGAAGATCTCTATATCTCCTTTGATCTGGCTGGTGAGCGAATGAATAAGCGTGATACCCAACGAAGTCCGTTTTTTAATGATCAGTTCTTCGGATATACCTACACCATCATCTTTTACCTGAAGAAGATATCGATTGCCCACATATGGCCGGAATTCCACCCAAATATTCCCTTCTTTCAATTTATTGAAAGCGTGTTCGTAACAATTGCTGATCAATTCATTGAGAATCAAACCGCAAGGAATAGCGATGTTTACATTTAACTCGCCCGGCCGGATGTCCATATGCAATTTGATATCTTTATCCTGTCCCTGCATGGAAGCTGATATCCTGTGAATGAGGTCTTCCGCAAAGGCTTTAAAATCCACATCAGTAAGGGTTTTACTTTGATAGAGCTTTTCGTGGATGGAGGACATCGTTTGGATGCGCTGCTTGCTGTTTTCAATGGCAGCCTTTGCTTTTGCATCTTTAATCTTAAAACCTTGTAGCTCCAGAAGGCCTGAGATCACCGCCATATTATTTTTTACGCGATGATGTATTTCCTTGATCAATAACTCTTTCTCATCCAGGGCTTGCTTTAATTCGGAGGTTCTCTCTTCCACCATTTTACGCAGGTTCTTCTTCTCGTAATACAAAAGAAACATTCGGACTTTGAGATACATCAACCCGCCAATCACAATTATTGCCAGCACATAGAACCAGGTTCTCTTCCAATAAGGTTTTTCGATTTCAATGGAAGCCAGGGTAACAGGCGCTCCCCATCCCGATTGAATACTCTTGGTTTGTACTTCCAATTGGTATTGGCCGGGACTTAAGTTTGTGTAACTGAGTTCCGGCTGACCGTAACGTTGCTGCCACTCCTGCTCAAAACCCTTCAAACGATACCGAAAAAACACACGCTGTGGGTTTTCATAAAACAGTGATGCGATATTAAAAGCCACATTATTTTGGTTGTGAGCAAAAGCATGAGTTTCAGGATCACCCAAATCAACTTCTCGTCCATTTACACTAAATGATTGAATGATTGGTTTGGGAGCTGGCTTCTGATATGGCTGGATATCACCTTCATATTTGATGAGTCCATGCGTGAAAGAGCCGAACCAAAGATCCCCGTTATTATCCATGTGGGAAGCCATAAAATTCATTTCAACGCCTTTCCCAAAATCCTGAAGCGGGTAGAAAAACCCATTGATGACATTCCGCTTTTCTTTAGGTAAAGATGCCATCTTATGGTAATGCAAGCCTCCGCTTGTTCCCTGCCAGATATTACCTTCATTATCGAACTGTAAAAACTGGGTTTCTTTTAAAAATTCATCCGGTAAGGTGTAATTGTACAGAGCCTGAATCTGATCTTTTTCGTCAAAAGTAATTCTTGAAAAGCCAACATTAGTACCCACCCAGAAAGTACTGTCCCCGGATTGGGTAATGAAGTGCATCGATGAACCTTCAATACCATCCTCAAAAGAAAATGACCGAACTGAATCTCCTTCTACTTTATGAATTCCCTGATCACTGACCGCCCAGATATTCGACTCAAAATCTTTGAACAACGACCACACAAAATTGTCTGCTAATCCCTGCTCTGAATTAAAACTCGTGAATTCATTATTTTCATATTTCAAAAGGCCGGATTCTGTAGCAATCCATAAGGCACTCCCATCTACCAAAATATCCTGCAGCGCCCAATTTTTCAGGCCAATTTTAGCATCATAATCAGTAAAGTTTTGACCATCAAACTCTACCAACTGTGAGTAACTATTCTGTATCAATAAATTCCCATTAGACAACTGATCGATATCCCAAATCTCCTTGTAGTCCACCAATTCATTTGGTATTCGAAAATGTTGTGAATTACCTTCCTCGTTGAATTTGGTAAGACCTGTTTCCGTTCCCAGCCAAAGGCCTGCCTCATTGTCAAAGATCACATTCACTGACTCACCTAAAACAAAATCTGAATCCCTGTATATCCTGAATCCCCTGCTGCGGAGGATGTTAACTCCGTTTTCATCGGTAGCTACCCAAACCCGACCTTGATTATCTTCATGTAGGCTATACACGTAATTGGAACTCAAGCCATTACTTTTGTTGATGTGGGTATAATTTTCTCCATCATACAGATAAATCCCATCACCTTCCGTCGCAATCCAGAGTGTCCCTGTTCCATCAACAAGCACAAAATATACATACTCCAAATCCTCACCGTTAATCGACTCTATGGCTTCCCATTTCTTTCCATCAAATACCGAAACACCGTTACTGGTGGAGGCCCATATATTCCCTTCGTCGTCTTCTGCAAAATTATAGACCGATGCCCCGCTTAAGCCATCTTCTGTGGTTACCGTCCGGATAGTATCTCCTTCAAATATGGCAATTCCATTCCAGGTACCAATCCACACTTCGTCAGGCTCCTTATGAAACAAATTCCAGGTATAATCGGAAGGAAGCCCCTCCTCTTCAGTCAGCTGAATCATAGTCTCTTTATCCCAGATAAAAACCCCATGACCATAGGTGGAAAACCATAACCTGCCATCAACTGATTCTGATACATGCATTACGGACAATGAATCCAATGCTGAGAGCTCCGGCAGATATCGTATGCTGTCACCTTCAAAGATTCCGACACCGGCTTCTTCAAACGTTATCCAAAAACGATCTTCAGAATCTATAAAAAGATCATATACAAGATCGCTGCGTAAACCGTGCTTGGTGGTATAGGAAGTTGGCTCCGTACCATCGTACCGCACCAAGCCTTCATAAGTGGAAAGCCAGATATAACCATTTTCATCCTGAAGCACATCTCCAATCTGGCCGGCGGGCAGACCTTCATTAGTCGATATTTTTTTGATATCGAAAGTCTGTGCCTTACTTGCTCCTGTACTCAGGATAGCAATAAAACCTAATAAAACTATACTTTTATTCACGGTATAACCCCTAAGAATTTAACCGTGTAAAGATGGGGAATTAATTGACTATAAAAAATTAGTAGTTTTTTAGCCGTTTTGGTCTGTTAATCACTATTTACTACAATTGATTTTATGAATTGCTATACTCTGCCAAACTTCTAATCAACTTTTCTACTATGCGATATCTTGCTTTCATTTTAACGCTGATTTTTGCCGGCACCCCCCTTTTTGCTCAAGAAAAAGAATGGGACGTTACCAACCCCGACCTGGGTGAAACAACTGAAGTCACATTTACCACCGATGAAGGCACCTGGATGAATGTGGATGTGAGTCCCGATGGCAGCCAGATCGTATTTGACCTGTTAGGCGATATTTTTCTGTTGCCCATTGAAGGTGGCGAAGCTGAATTGCTGCGAGGCGGACATGCTTACGAAATTCAACCACGCTTTAGCCCGGATGGCTCCCAAATTCTGTTTACCAGCGATGCCGGTGGCGGCGATAACATTTGGGTAATGGATGCGGATGGCGAAAATGCCAAACAGATCACCGACGAAAGCTTTCGACTTTTGAACAATGCTGTCTGGGCTCCGGATGGAGAATATATTATCGCCAAGAAGCATTTTTCTTCTACGCGTTCTTTGGGAGCCGGTGAGATCTGGATGTACCACAAATCTGGCGGAGCAGGTATTCAATTAGTAGAAAAAGCCAACGAACAGCAGGACATCGGCGAACCCTGGGTTTCTCCGGATGGGCAGTATGTGTATTACAGTCAGGCCGTATATCCCGGCGGATATTTTCAGTATAACAAAGATCCAAATAGCCAGATCTATGTGATTCGTCGCTATGATCGTGAGACTGGCGATATCGAAACGGTAACCGGTGGAAATGGTGGGGCGATCCGGCCTCAGGTTTCTCCCGATGGTGAAACGCTGGCTTTTGTAAGACGAGTTCGCACCAAGTCTGTACTCTTTTTGCGGGATCTGGATACAGGACGCGAATGGCCTGTGTATGAAGATCTAAGCAAAGACATGCAGGAAGCATGGGCTATTTTTGGCCCCAATGCCAATTTTAACTGGATGCCCGACAATCAGCATATCATTATCTGGGCAAACGGGAAGATCAACAAGATCAATACCGAAACCCATGAGGCAGAAGTCATTCCTTTTGAAGTGGAATCTTCGCACGAGATCGTGAAAGCCGCTCGCTTTAAGCAAGAGGTTGCTCCAGATAAATTTACCGTAAAAGCCGTTCGTCATTTAAAAACCTCACCTGATGGAGATCGTGTGGTATGGAATGCGGCCGGATACCTCTGGATCAAAGAACTCCCCAATGGAACACCCAGGAGATTGACATCCGGATCTGATTTTGAGTTCGAGCCGGCCTTCTCTCCCGACGGACGATCACTCGCTTACGTTACCTGGAGTGATGAAGAGATGGGTGCCATCAACGTGATTGAATTCAATCGCCGTGGAAATGCGGGTTCTCCCCAAAAGATAACAACCGAAAAAGGCATTTATCGTGAACCGTCTTTTGCTCCGAATGGCCGAACCATTGTATTTCGTAAAGAAAGCGGCAATGGTCAGCAAGGATTTATACATACCTTGAATCCCGGAATTTATACGATTTCGGCCAATGGAGGTGAAAGTACTATGATCACCGATGAAGGTGCGCTCCCGAAATTCAGTCCGGATGGAAGCCGTATTTTTTATCAAACCGGTGGATACATTTTTGGAGCCATTGATAAAGCTTACAAGAGCGTAAATTTGCGGGGTGAAGATGAGATCACGCATTTCACTTCGAGCTATGGGCATGAATTCGCTCCAAGTCCCGATGGCAAATGGATGGCGTTTTCTAATCTTCATAAAGTATACCTGGCTCCCATCCCCAAAACCGGAAAAACGATAGAGTTGAACCCAAACACCAAAGCCATTCCGGTGAAGCAGATCTCGGAGGAAGCAGGGTATCACATGCACTGGTCGGATGACAGCCAAAAAATTCACTGGACGCTCGGTGAAGAATATTTCACTGTTGACCTGAAAGACACGTTCGGTTTTGTGGATGGGGCTCCTGAAGAACTCCCTGAGCCTCCGGCTGAAGGCATTCACCTGGGACTTGAACTTGAAACCTATGTACCTGAAGGAACCATCGCCTTCACCAACGCGCGCATTATCACCGTGAATGATGACAATGAGGTGATTGAAAACGGAACTATCGTAGTCGAAGGAAATCGCATCGTTTCACTAGGAACTGATGTAGAAGTCCCATCCGGCGCCAAAGTGATTGACGCCTCTGGAAAAACCATCATGCCGGGTATCGTGGATGTGCATGCTCATATTGGAAACTTCCGATTGGGAACCAGTCCGCAGCAACAGTGGGAATATTATGCAAACCTCGCTTATGGAGTAACGACTGCACACGATCCTTCTTCGAATTCAGAAATGATCTTTTCTCATTCAGAAGCTGTGAAAGCCGGAAATATGGTAGGACCGCGTATTTTCTCAACGGGAATCATTCTGTATGGAGCCGATGGTTCTATCAAAACCGAAATCAACAGTTATGAAGACGCACTGTTTGCCCTCGAACGAACCAAAGCCTGGGGCGCCTTTTCAGTGAAAAGCTATAATCAGCCGCGAAGAAATCAGCGGCAGCAGGTGATGAAAGCCGCCAAAGAACTCGAAATGATGGTAATGCCGGAAGGTGGTTCTACCTTCACACACAACATGAGTATGATCCTGGATGGACACACAGGTATCGAGCATAACATTCCGGTAGCTCCGCTTTATAATGATGTTGTTCAACTGTGGGCAGGAAGTGAAACCGGTTACACCCCAACGCACGTTGTGAATTATGGAAGCATGAGTGGTGAGTATTATTGGTATCAGAAAAATAATGTGTGGGAAAACGAGCGACTGCTGACTTTCACTCCGCGCAGTGTGATCGATCCACGGTCTCGCCATCGTACGATGATTCCGGATGAAGAATACGAGAATGGTCATATTCTAACCGCAGAATCAGATAAGAAATTAGCCGATGCCGGAGTAAAAGTGAACCTTGGAGCACACGGTCAGCTTCAGGGACTGGGCGCCCATTGGGAACTCTGGATGTTCGAGCAAGGCGGCATGAGTAATATGCAAGCCCTCCGTGTGGCCACCATCAACGGAGCCCATTACCTGGGTATGGATCATGAGATCGGTTCCCTGGAAGAAGGTAAACTGGCCGACTTGGTAGTGTTGGATAAGAATCCTTTGGAGAATATCCGAAATACCAATTCGGTGACGCATACTATGGTCAATGGCCGCTTGTTTGATGCGGCTACCATGAATGAAGTGGGTAATCAGGAAAACGAGCGTCTTCCTTTCTGGTGGGAACGTGACAGCTACGACAAGGAATTCGACTGGCATGCCATCACGCTGGCCCCAGCCGGACTACAGTGTACTTGTTTTGGTGCGCATTAAGCCGTTGGCTATCCCATAATTAACCAATATTGATCGGATAAACCCGAACGCAGTTTGTAACTTAAAGCCTCCTAATGTGGGAGGCTTTTTTAATTTCAGAAGGATTCGTCATCAACAACCAAAAACTCTCTGCCCTACTCATAGCTGCTACCGGTATTATCCTGTTCTCATCCAAAGCGGTAATGGTGAAATTGGCCTATGGCTATGAGATTGATGAGCTTTCTCTACTGCTCCTTCGCATGGTTTTTGCCCTGCCTTTTTACCTTTGCGTATGGATCTATAAACGTTCGGAATGGAAAGAACGTCCGCTTAGCATCAAGCAATGGGCCGGAGTGATTGCCCTTGGATTGGTCGGTTATTACTTTGCCAGCTTTTTCGATTTCAAAGGATTGACCTACATCAGTGCCAGCTTAGAGCGACTGATCCTTTTTACCTATCCAACTATAGTACTCATCCTCAGCGCCATCTTCCTGAAAAAGAGAATTACTGGATTCCAGATCACAGCTATCCTGATTACCTACGCCGGGCTTGCCATCATTTTTCTGGACAATCAAGGTATTGCTTCCGGAGCAACCGAAGATGTTATCACCGGCTCGGCCTTCATCCTGCTCAGTGCTCTGACTTATGCCATGTATTTAACCGGCACCAATTTTATGATCGGCGGCATTGGCACCTTGCGACTCACAACTATTGTAATGAGTATGTCGTGTTTGTCAGTGATCATTCATTTCTCTTTTGTTCAGACTCCGGATATTTTTGGCTATCCTTACCAAATATATTTGATAGGTATTTTGATGGCTGTTTTTGCTACCGTTCTTCCTTCCTTTATGATCAATGAGGCCATCAAGCAGATAGGAGCACCGGATGTTTCTATTTTGGGGAGTTTGGGACCGGTTTCAACGATTACGCTGTCCATGATCTTTTTAGGTGAACGATTGACCCTCATTCAGTTTTTTGGCGCCTTGGTTATCATCTCCGGAGTTGCGATAATCACATTGAACAAACGCTGACTCCACCGCTATGACACACGATCAACTCATCAGAGAACTCCAAAAATACGCTGATCCTGAAAAAGCCAAGCATTCTGCACGTTTCTTCAGAGCGGGTCCCGGGGAGTATGGTGAGGGAGATAAATTTCTTGGAATCAAGGTCCCGCCACAACGTAAAGTCGCCAAGAAATTTCAGGATATGGAATTGGATGAAGTGGCTAAATTGCTTCATAACAAGTATCACGAAGTTCGGCTTACGGCAGCTTACCTATTAGTTTACAAAGTGGAGAAAAGAGATCAACAAACTCTGGAGGCCGTAGTGAAATGTTATCTCAAAAATCTGGAAGGCATCAACAATTGGGACTTGGTCGATAGTTCCTGCCACAAGATTCTTGGTCCCTATTTTGAAGATAAAGAACGAAACCTGCTATACGATTTTGCCCGTTCTGAGGATCTTTGGAAGAAACGCATCGCGATGATCTCCTGCTATCATTTCATCCGAAATAATGATTTTGAAGATGCCCTTAACATCGCTGAAATTCTGGTGAATGACGATCATGATCTTATCCACAAAGCCGTTGGCTGGATGCTCCGCGAGATCGGTAACTGGGACTTAGAAGCTGAAGAATCATTCCTGAAAAAACATTACCAAACCATGCCTCGCACCATGCTCCGGTATGCCATCGAGAAATTTGATGAGCCTTTACGATTGAAGTATTTGCACGGGGAGATTTAAGTGCGTTCTGACTCCCCTCCCTGAAAGCAACAGCAAGCTGTTCTTTCGGTCCCTCCAGCGGGACATAGGTTTCTTAGCTTTAACAACTTTGTAGGATTGATTACTCAAAGATATTTTTCACTGGAATGAACCTATCTCTCTTTGGAGAGAGACCGATTTCAGCTCTGCTGGAAATCAGAGAGAGGGCTGTTTAAACGGTCTAAAATTTAATTCCTACACCGTCCAAGCGGACGCTTGAACTAGTACTGGGTTTTAAAACCTCAAAACCGCAGCGTAAACGTAGATCCTTTTCCCTTTTCAGAATTCAGGATCAAGCTGCCACCGTGCAAGCGCATGATCTGCCGGGATAAACTTAGCCCGATCCCTGAGCCTTTTGTTTTTCCATTTCCACCAACCGTATAGAAGGGAATGAAGATCTTTTCCTTCATCGCTTTTTTCACACCGGGACCGTTATCCTGGATATGAATGACCGTGCGACCCGATTCATCGATCTCTCCTCTCAATATTACTTTTCCTCGTTCCTGCTCATCCAATACCCGGATTGCATTTTTCGTTAGATTGATCAGCACCTGCTCCACCAAATGCGGATCTGCCGTCAGCTCTAAACTCTCAGGGTCACAGGCTATATTAATGTCAACTCCTACTTCTTCAGCCTGATTTTTCATCAAACTCGAAGTTCTTTTTAAGACCTCCATCACGCTAAATTGCTCAAAATTTGGATCGGGAATCTGCGTAAAATCTCGATAAGAATTCACAAACCGCATCAAACCCTGACTTCGGTTACTGATGGTATTCAACGCTTCGGTCACATCCTGAATGGTTTCGGTATTCAACTTTACCTCCTCTTTTTCGGGGTCGAGGTGTTCTTCCAGCAGCATCTTCACCGTTCCGGAAAGTGAAGAGATCGGCGTAATGGAATTCATGATCTCGTGCGCCAGAACCTGCGTCAAATTTTGCCAGGCTTCCATCTCTTTTTCTTCCAGTTCGGTATGAATGTTTTGGAATGAAATGAGCTTATATGCTTCATCCCGCATCCTGAATTCTGTCGCGTACATGGCCAACTGCAAGGTTTCATTTTGAACCGTGATTCGAATCAGGCTACGCGTTCCGCCTTTCTGCTTTTTAACCGATTCATAAAGTTTTTCAGAGATGGATTTTAGCGAATCAACCGTCCTGATCGTTGCCACTTTGAACAATCGTTTTGCCGCGGTATTCAGTAACACCACCTCGCCATTCCCATTCACACACATCAACCCAATACCTATATGCTGCACCACCGTTTCCAGATACCGAATGCTCTCCTCCTTCTCGCTCCGCTCTTCCTTGAACCGATCGATCACTTCACTAAAGGAGGCATTCAATTCATCAAAATTACTCCCCAACCCGTGATTTCGGAATGAACCGGTGAAATCGGAATAACGGATGGCATCCAGAAAACGAGTCAACAATACATTCGTCCGTTCCAGGTAGTGGATCAGCGAAACGATCTCCCCAATGATGATCACCCCAAGAATACTTATGCTCACGTAATAAGACGTCTCCAGTATCAGATACATCAATCCCAGTAGCGAAAGCGCCAGCAACGCCACACGAACAATTATTCCGAACCGAAAGGATTTGAAGATCATTTTTGAGCAATCAGCTGTCAGCCATCAGGCTTCAGCTATTTTTGTTTGAGATTATAATTCTAAGTCGATCCATATTTTCAAAAAAGGCAAGAAAACTGAAAGCTGATGGCTGAAAGCTTTCTTCCTACAATCCATACTTCTCCAGTCTTCGGTAAAGAGAGGCTCTCGTCAACCCTAACTCATCGGCCGCATGCGAGATATTTCCTTCGTGCTTGTCCATGGCTTTGCGGATGACCGTTTTCTCCACTTCTTCCAAATTTAATCCGGCCACAGGAAGTTGGTCATTGTTTTCGGGTCTGGAGGTCAGCAAGAAATCTCCTTTTTGTAATTCATCCTCATCAGTCATGATCACAGCACGTTCCACGGCATGTTCCAGTTCCCGAATATTTCCCGGCCAATGGTATTCTTTTAAGTGATCGGTGGCCTGTTCGGTGATCCCATGAATTTCTTTCTTATACTTCGTTCGATACTTCTTCAAAAAATGCTCGATTAGTAGAGGGATGTCTTCCATTCGCTCCCGTAGCGGAGGCAACTTCACTTCAATCGTATTGATCCGATACAACAGATCCTGCCGAAAATCCTGATTTTTTACCATTTCCCCAAGATTCTCATTGGTAGCGCACACCAGCCGAATATTGATCTTGGAAGTTTTGTTGGAGCCGATTCGTCGAATCTCATGCGTTTGTAAGGCCGATAGTAATTTGGGTTGTAGCTGAAGCGGAATATTCCCGATCTCATCCAGAAAAAGGGTCCCTCCATTGGCAATTTCAAACCGACCGGCCCTTGATTCTTTGGCATCGGTAAAAGCTCCTTTTTCATGACCGAATAGCTCACTTTCAAACAGACTTTCCGGCAATGCCCCCATATCCACCGAAATGAACACATTCTCACTGCGATTGGACCGCCGGTGCAACGCCCGTGCTACCAACTCCTTCCCGGTTCCATTTTCTCCGGTGATAAGCACATTGGCATCGGTTTTGGCCACCTTTTCAATGGTTTGAAACACCTGTTCCATCGCCCGACTCTCCCCAATGATATTCTGATACGGCTGTTCCATATCTGCCTTGAGGACAGCATTTTGAGTTTTAAGTCGTTGGGAATCGCGCTTGCTTTGGCTGAGGTTCATGGCCGAGGTGACCGTCGCTAACAGTTTTTCATTTTGCCAGGGTTTCAGCACAAAATCGGAAGCGCCCATTTTAACAGCTTGAACGGCTTTCTCTACATCTCCATAAGCTGTAATCAGCACCACCGCCATCGCCGGATCGATCTCAAGAATTTTCTCCAGCCACGTAAAACCTTCTTCCCCGCTGCTTACATCTTCCGTGAAATTCATATCCAAAAGTACCGTGTCATAATCGTACTCCTTCAGCAAAGCTGGAATCAGCTTGGGATTGGTTTCCACATCCACTTTTTCCACGTGTTGCTTGAGATACAGACGCGCCGCATTCAGCACGTCCGTATCGTCATCAACCACTAAAATTCGTCCGGTTTTTTTCATTATATAATAGTTTTTCAGTGCGATGATGTTATAGTGTTACGGTGTTTGGATCTGGCTTTTAAAACACCATAACACCTTAACATTACCCTATGCCAATTCCATACCATTTGTAACATTTCGGCTTTAAATCAGTCTTGATGATAGTTTTGGGATTTTCGACTGTCCGATATCGAACACCAGGTGTTGGAATGTGAACAATAATTAGGAAAGAATCATCCTTATTTCACTTTTAACTGTGGTTGGCTTAGTTTGGCACGCATCTTGAAATTACGGTACACAAAGTGAAGTTATTCTTTCGCGTTTGAAACCAAAAATCACAATGAACGTCAGATACTCACCAATTCAAACTAAAAGCTGAGCGCTAAATGCTGATGGCTTTTGTACTTGAAATAATAACTAAGGATATAAATTATAGGCTTTACCCTTATGGGAATGGATCGAAAAATTGAGAAGAAAACCTGGACCTTGAAACGGATCTTAATGATTGCCGCGATCGTGGCTTTTGTGGGACTCAGCATTTACGCGTTCTGGTTCATGGATGTGCGCTCCACTTTGAATGTTGAACGAGAAAAGATCACCATCTCAGAAGTTCGGGAAGACACTTTTCAGGAATTCATTCAGGTTACCGGTACAGTTCAACCCATACAAACCATTTACCTGGATGCCATCGAAGGCGGTGTGATTCAAAATGTGTATCTGGAATCCGGCACGATGGTCGAAAAAGGAGACACCATTCTCACCCTTACTAACTCAGGCCTGCAGCTTCAGGTAATGGGACAAACGAATGGCCTGTACGATCAGATCAACAATACTCGAAATTCTCGTTTGGCACTTGAACAAAATACCCTTCGATTGCAAGAACAACTGGCCAATGCCCGATCTCAAATGGAGATCCTGAGGGGGCAATACGAACGCCAACAAAAACTGATTGAACGAGACCTTATTTCAGAAGAAGAATTCCAGACCACTAAAGAAAACTATGAATTTCAGAAGCAGCGGTACGAGTTAACCTATGAATCGTATGTCAAAGATTCGGTTCAAACCATACGACAAATGCAGCAGTTGGATCAATCAGAACAACGGATGTACCAAAACCTGGAGGCTGTTCAGCAAATTCTGGATAATCTCACAGTCAAAGCACCAATAACGGGACAGTTGAGTACGATCGAGCTCAATCAGGGACAGTCAATTTCATCCGGCGAGCGTATTGGTCAGGTCGATATTCTGGACAATTATAAAGTCCGTGTGGCGATTGATGAGTATCACCTTTCAAGAATTACACAAGGACTTCGTGGTTCTTTCAACTTTGATGGACAAACCCATGAGCTTGAGATCACCAAAATTTATCCGGTGATCAACAACGGGCAGTTTGAAGTGGATATGGAATTTGTGAATGAAGCACCGAATAATTTACGCAGGGGTCAGACGGTTCGAATTCGCCTTGAATTGGGTGAATCGGCCAGTGCGGTTCAAATTCCCCGGGGCGGATTTTACCAAACCACCGGCGGTAACTGGGTTTTTGTTGTGAATGATGACGAAGGCCGCGCCTACCGCAGAGAAATTAGATTAGGCCGGCAGAACCCCGAATATTTTGAAGTGCAATTTGGCCTGGAACCGGGCGAGAAAGTGATTACCTCGAGCTATGATACTTTCGGCGACAATGAAGTGCTTGTTTTAGAGTAGCTGTCAGCCGTCAGTTCTCAGCTTTCAGTTTACCTCGAAAACACTGAAAGCTGAAGTCTGATAGCTGAAAGCTTTATAGTTAGAGCATCTAACACCTAATTCCTTACAAAATTTTAAAAGACCATTAAACCAAATACTGAAACCATGATTCAAACAAAAAATCTAAAAAAGGTCTACACAACTGAAGAAGTGGAAACCACTGCGTTAAGCAACGTGAATCTCGAAATTAATGAAGGGGAATTTGTAGCTATTATGGGTCCTTCGGGATGCGGGAAATCTACTCTACTTAATATCATGGGACTGCTCGACAATCCCTCTGACGGCGAGTATCATTTCCTGGGGCATGAGATTTCCAATCACTCTGAGCGGGAACGAGCTCAGCTTCGCAAAGGAAACATCGGTTTCATCTTCCAGAGCTTTAACCTGATCGACGAGCTGACGGTATTCGAAAATGTGGAACTGCCGCTCCTTTATCTGGGTGTTGATTCTGCCGAGCGTAAAGAAAAAGTAGAAACCGCGCTCGACCGTATGGGTATGATGCACCGCCGTAATCACTTTCCTCAGCAGCTCTCCGGTGGACAGCAACAGCGTGTAGCCATTGCACGCGCCGTAGTAGCCAACGCCAAACTCATTCTTGCCGATGAGCCCACCGGTAACCTGGATTCCGATCATGGTGACGAAGTGATGAAGCTTTTGGCCGAACTCAACGAAGCCGGAACAACGATCGTGATGGTAACCCACTCGCCTCACGATGCTGACTATGCCCGACGTGTCATCCACTTATTTGATGGTCATGTGGTGACTGAGAACATGCAGGAAGGTTTTCATGTGTAATAGTTCTCAGCCGTCAGCAATCAGCTTTCAGTTCCATTGATCTTGAAATTAACTGAAAGCTGAAGACTCAAAGCTGATCGCATTTGGCATGTTATGATCTGCCGGACATTTTGGACTTCCTGGGGAGTTTAGGATCCTAAGAAATTTGTACCGGGTTTAGTACCATCGGCATATTCGTAAAAAGTATTTTCTGATACAGCCATAGTTTTTACCTTGAGCTACTCTCAGAATTGATCAATACTTACCAGACTTCATGCCCAAAAAAAGAACCCTCGTTTTCTTTCTGACATCTCTTTTTATTTATTCAGGATGTCAACCGGTTAAGAACTTACTTAAGAAACCACAACCCAAAGAATTTCCCCAGGTTCAACGCGAATTCCGTGCAGCCTGGGTGGCTACAGTCGCTAATATAAACTGGCCAAGTGCTCCGGGACTCCCTGTTGAACAGCAGCAGGAAGAAGCGATCCAACTTTTGGACCTGCTTCAACGAAATAACTTCAATGCCGTGATTTTTCAGGTACGGCCACAAGCGGATGCACTGTATAAGAGTACCTTGGAACCTTGGTCTTATTACCTGACCGGAGAGCAAGGAGTAGCTCCCGATCCGTATTATGATCCACTCAGTTTCTGGATTGAAGAAGCTCACAAACGTAACCTGGAACTTCATGTATGGCTGAATCCTTACCGGGCCCATCATACCACCGGAGGATTGATCTCCGAAAGTTCGGTCGTAAACACCAAAAGTGAACTTGTAAAAGAACTTGACAGCGGATACTGGTGGTTCGACCCCAGTCTCAAAGCTACCCAGGATCATTCTCATGCCGTCGTGATGGATATCGTGAAACGCTACGATATTGATGGAGTCCATTTCGATGATTACTTCTATCCCTACCCCTCTTACCACAACGGAGACTTCCCCGATGATGAAAGTTGGGAAGCGTATCAAAAATCGGGAGGAAAACTAAGCCGGGGAGACTGGCGCCGAAAAGCCGTAGATGATTTTATTGAGCGGGTATATCGTTCCATCAAAGAAGAAAAGCCCTATGTTAGATTTGGTATCAGTCCCTTTGGAATTTGGCGTCCCGGCCATCCAAACTCTATAGAAGGATTTGATCAATACGAGGAACTCTACGCCGATGCCAAAAAATGGTTAAACGAGGGCTGGGTAGATTACTTTACTCCGCAGTTATATTGGCCGGTGAACCAGGTACCTCAAAGCTTCCCGGTATTATTGAATTGGTGGGATGAACAAAATTACAAAGACCGGGATGTATGGCCCGGAATGAGTATTGGCCGGTTTCAGGGCAATCAACAAATTGATGAGGTGCTGAATCAAATCATGATCACACGAGGTATCACTCCCAAATCACCCGGAACGGTACACTGGAGTATTGAACCTTTGGTTGGAAATGACTCATTACAGCAAGCACTGCAAAACACTGTTTATGCGGAGCAGGCAGTGGTTCCCCCCATGGACTGGCTCTCAAACCGTGTACCTAAAAAACCGGAGGTGAATAGTACTTTATCTACAAATTATCTCGAGGTTTCCATCCAGAAAAAGCCCGAAGAAATCGATCATTGGACTATTTATGCCAAATATGGGAATCGATGGAAGATCAGGAAAGTGAACAAATTTACGGATCATTTCAAAGTAACTGCATACATCCCTGTTTCACCTTCAACTGAGGAATCCCCGCATTTTCAAAAGGTGCACATTCTTGATGAAGTATTTGTAACCTATCAAAATCGATATGGTTTGGAAAGTGAGGCGACTAAAATCACTTTTTGAAAATGCGATTCTCTCAATCAGTGTTAAGTTTAATCATATCAATGAAAGTCTGTGAGCTGATGACGGAAGTTCAGGTGCCCTAACAATTCATTATACCCAAAATATTCATGGTAAGAAACTGCTTTGGCGGTCAATCCTTGTCTTTCAAAAGCATCTGATAAATTGAGCGTAACGATGGTTATTTGATACCAACATCAATATTCTTTTTAGTATGCAATAAATGTGCTTTTTTACAAACAACAGATTCGCTCAACGCAGGAAATCAATTACTGTCCGCTTCTGAACACCGGGTGTAGTAAACCGAACAGTTTTCATGGTAAGACCCTTGTTTTCAGCGATTTTAAGGCTATTAAAAGATCTTGGCACACTTATTGACCAAGAGGTTTTCGTGATGGTATCGAATAGAAAATAACTATCAGCACTCATCCGCCAACTGACGGGTGTCAAATTGGGTCTACTGAAAGCTGATGATCGCTGAAAACTTAGAATTATGATTAAAAATTATCTGAAAATTGCTCTTCGTAATCTTAGAAAAAATAAAAGTCATACTATAATAAATATTGGCGGACTCTCTCTGGGTATTATCTGTTCGCTTGTTATTTTTTTGGTTATCCAGTTTGACCTGAGTTTTGATAATTGGCATACCGACAGCCATCGGATTTATCGGGTGGTTACCGAGAATACTGATTATGGAATTTTAGATCATAACTCCGGCGGCCCCTATCCCAGAGCCGAAGCAATTCGTAATGATATCAATGGAATTGAATATGTTGCTTTAGTAAACACTAATTTTAGATCAGCTGTGGTTTCTATCCCCGGAAGAAGCAGCACAGGAAAAAAATTCAAAGAAGAAGAGCTCGCTTTTGTTGACCCCGAATACTTCAACATATTTACTTATAAATGGGTAGCCGGCGATCCTGAAACCGCTCTTCAAAAACCAAATACCGTTGTTTTAACAGAAGGCTTTGCAAACAAAATGTTTCAAAGTACCGATGTAATTGGCCATTCATTGACTGTTTTCACCGAGGACTTCGTGGATGTAGAAATTACCGGGATAGTAAAAGATCCTCCCAAAAACACCGATTTTCCATTTAAAATATTTGTAGCAAGTAACTCAAGATCCAGAGCGGGCTATACCTATGCAGAAACCGATACAGAATGGTCAAGCACTTCCAGCGGATACCAAAACTATGTAAAGTTAAAGCCCGGTATAACTCCTGAAGAAATAAACAAACAATTTGACCTGCTGATCACCAAGTATAGTGGGGAGGAAGTAGCAGCAGATAAAAATTACTTTTTGCAACCTCTTTCGGACATTCATTTTGATGCCCGATTTGACAATTACTCCGGGCGCATCATAGAAAAGAAAACATTATTAGCGCTTGGTATTATTGGATTTTTGCTTCTACTAACAGCATGCATCAATTTTGTAAATTTAAACACAGCCATAGCTGTTCACCGATCAAAAGAAGTAGGACTTCGGAAAACGTTAGGTGGAACCAAAACTCAGCTTACGCTTCATTTTTTGGGTGAGACCGCACTTATTGCATTGATTTCTATCATTTTAGGAATTGGTATCACTGAGGTAGTATTACATGGTATTGAACCTATACTTGGTTTTACCCCTGTATTGAACCTGTTTTCAAACCCGGAATTAATACTCTTTTTAGGGCTTCTTTTTATTGTGATAACAATTGCGGCAGGGTGGTATCCGGCACGCCATCTTTCAAGTTATAGTCCTATTGATGCTATTCGAAATAAAATCAATGCAAGTTATGGACAGGGGCTTGTACTTCGTCGCAGCCTTATCATTATTCAATTTGCGATCACTCAAATCCTTGTGATTGGCACTGTTATAATTTCCAGCCAAATTAAATTCTTTCAGTCCAAAGATCTTGGATATAACAAAGAAGCTATTGTAGAAGTCACCATACCAAATGATGACGAACAAGTTCTGAACACCTTCAAGAATCAGCTTCTTAATGAATCCGGTATTCAAAATATAACCTTCTCTAACACCGGAACTACGAGTAATAATACCTGGTCGGCCAACTATCTGATCATGAAAGATAGTGTCCGGTTTGAAAATAACGCCCATGTCAAATTTGTAGATAACGATTTTGTAGAAACCTATGGTCTTACCATCTTAGCAGGCCGAGATCTTGCCCCCTCCGATACGGTGAATGAATACCTCGTAAATGAAGCCTTTGCCAAGCAAGTTGGTTACGAAAATAATTACGAAAAACTCCTCGGAAAATATAATCGCTTTTACGGAATTGATGCTCCAATTGTAGGAGTGGTGAAAGACTTCAATACCCAATCGCTCCATACCGAACTTCCTCCTGTAGTGATTACAACAAGACGCAACTTCTACGTAGGTGCAATACAAATTAATCAGGAGCAAACTAAAGATGCCCTATCAGCTATTGAAGAAACCTATAAGCTGGCATTTCCTGATTATGTGTTTGAATATGAATTTCTGGACGACAGCATCGCAAAAATGTATGAACATGAGCAAAGAACCGCTCGCATAATGGATGCTTTCACCTTTGTGGCCATTGTGATTGGATATCTTGGGTTATTTGGTTTGATTTCGTACATGGCTACGACACGAACAAAAGAAATCGGGGTACGAAAAGTTTTGGGTGCTACTCTCGCTGACATTTTGAAAATCTTCGGCATGGAGTTGACTTTATTAACCGGAATTTCATTTATCGTAGCAGCTCCAATTTCCTGGTACCTGATGCAAAAATGGCTTTCAGACTTTGCCTATCGTATTGAAATTGGAGCAGAAATATTTGCTATAGCTTTTTTAGGAACCATCGTACTGGCGATACTCACCGTTGGATATAAATCCTTCTCTGCGGCTATGCAAAACCCCGTGGACAGTTTACGAAGTGAATGATAAATAGCGGTCAGAGCTCAGACTTCAGCTTTCAGTTTTTCAAGGTCGAAACAACTGAAAGCTGAGAGCTGACGACTGAATGCTAAAAGCTTAAAACAATGCTTAAAAACTACTTTAAAATTGCCTGGAGAAATTTCAGGAGAAATAAATCGTATTCTATAATTAATGTTCTCGGACTTTCCATTGGTTTGGGCAGTTTGATTTTGATCTCCCTTTTTGTCAGTGATGAACTCAGCTATGATCGCTTTCATGAAAACAGCGACGAAATCTATTTTGTAGGAAGAGAAAGCACCTTCGGGGGGAATAGCAATAAGGGTATAAGCACTCCCTTCCCGGTAGGTCCTACTATGGAAAAAGAAATTCCCGAGGTGGAACATGCTGTCGTCACGCTATACAATGGCTCTGGAGATGTGAGTACTAATAGTGAAGATTTTTCAGAAGAAGACCGTGTTTTGCATGCTTCGGAAGACTTCTTCAACATGTTCTCTTTTCCCTTAAAAGTTGGGGATGCGAAAACCGTTCTTGCTGATCCAAATTCTGTAGTGATCACTGAAGAAATAGCCGAAAAATACTTCGGGGATGAAGATCCACTCGGAAAAACACTGCATATCAACCGATATGAAGAAGGAGAATACATTGTCACCGGTATTGCTGAAAACATGCAGCAAAACTCCTATTTAAGCTTTGACATCATTCCTTCTATCAAAAGCACTTCTTATTCCGAGTCTCATCGTGATTCCTGGGGCTCAAGCATGTTTAATACTTACATTCAGCTTCAGGATGGGAAAACATGGAAAGATATTAAGCCAAAGGTAGCTGAGTTGGTCGAAAAAAATCTTGGCGAGGAATCCACGGTTTCCTTCTTTCAGATTCCATTGACAGAGTTATACCTCTCTGAACATACCTCAAGCAGTGGGTTCCAGGGAAATAGTAAGTATGTGTATATTTTTTCTGCCATTGCGCTATTCATCCTGATCCTGGCATGTATCAATTATATGAACTTAGCAACGGCCAGGGCTATGCAGCGTTCCCGAGAAGTAGGGGTTAGAAAAGTGGTTGGAGCCGGCAAACCTCAGCTTGTTTTCCAATTCATTGGGGAGGCCGTATTAGTATCGGTATTCGCATTTATTGTGGGACTTTTTATTGCTGAAATTATGCTGCCTTTTTTCAATGACTTCATCGGAAAAGATTTAGCACTGAACATTTCAGAAACCGGATCTCTATTATCTCTTCTATTCCTCATCTCAATTGGAGTTGGAGTTCTCTCCGGCAGCTACCCAGCCTTCTTTCTGTCTCGGTTCAAGCCTTCAACCGTATTGAAAACCACTTCTCATCGAAGTGTAAAAGGGGGTGGTTTTAGAAAGATTTTAGTTACTCTGCAGTTTGTGGTTTCAACAGCGCTGATTATCTGCACACTTATTGCATTCAACCAATTACAGTTTGTTCAAAACAAAGATCTTGGTTTCCAGGATGATCAGGTTATGTATATTCCCGCCCATCAGATCAGGGGTAATTTAGAAACCTTTAAAGAAATAGCACTGAATCATTCTTCGGTATTAGATGCTTCTGCTGCCACCGATATTCCGGGAAGATTTGGGATGCGAATGGGGCAAGCCTTCGATCCTGATAATCCAGATGATCCATTTTATGCCCATCAACTAAGAACCGATGCAGATTATGATGATGTTTTGAATTTAGAGATGGCTGCAGGTAGATTTTTTGATAAAGACCGAACAACAGACCGAGACAATGCCCGTGTTATAAATGAAGCAATGGTTGAAAGATTGGGATGGGGTGAACCGGAAAATGCCGTCAATAGAATGATCGCGGATAGTTCCACAGTTGTAGTTGGTGTCGTAAAAGACTTTCATTTCAAATCACTCCACGAAAAGATTGGACCGGTTTATATGCAAATGAAACCTTCGGAACCAGGTACTTATACTTCATACTCAATGTTAGTTCTGAAATTCAACCCAGGGCAGGTAGAATCCCTTATCTCTTACTTACAGGAAGAGTGGAAGAATCTTTGGCCTGAAGATCCGCTGGTTTATCATTTTCTGGATGAGAAATTTGCTGAACAGTATGCTACCGATCAAAAGCTTAGTCGCGCATTTTCAGCATTTGCGTTTGTTGCCATCTTCATTGCTTGTTTAGGATTGTTTGGTTTAGCGGCATTCTCCGCTCAAAAGCGCACCAAAGAAATCGGCATCCGAAAAGTCCTGGGAGCATCGGTTGCCAACATTGTCACCCTGCTCTCCAAAGATTTTGTGAAACTGGTGATCCTCGGTTTTGTTATCGCCATTCCCATTGCCTGGTACGCCATGAACCAATGGCTGGCTGATTTTGCGTATCGCATCGAAATTGGTCCCGGAATATTTGCCCTGGCTGGAATCGCGGCTTTGGTGATCGCTTTGCTGACGGTTAGCTGGCAATCCATCAAAGCAGCCGTAGCAAACCCCGTAGATAGTTTAAGAAGTGAATGATAATAGCGGTCAGCGCTCAGAATTCAGCTTTCAGTTTTATCAAAATCGAAACTACTGAAAGCTGAGAGCTGAAGGCTGATCGCTAAAAGCTTAAAACAATGATTAAAAATTACCTGAAAATTGCTCTTCGAAATCTAAGAAAAAATAAAATTGATTCGGCCATAAGCATTGGGGGATTAGCGGTGGGTTTAGCCTGTTGTATCCTGCTGGTTTTTTATGTGCGGTTTGAATGGTCACACGACAATTTCCATGAAAATAAGGATCGGCTATACCGAATAACGGACCAAACTACCGCGAGGAATTCCGGGGAGATTCAAAAGAATTTAACCACCCCATACCCTCTTGCAGCAGTATTGGATTCAACTTTTCCTGAAATAGAGCGGGTAATGAACATTGCTTTAGGACCGGTACATATTTTAGATCGCGGCAAATTTCATCAAGTTGAGGTCACTTTTGCCGATCCCGGTTTTTTTGAAGCCTTCACCTTTCCCATTTTATATGGAAATTCTACATCACCACTTGAAAATCCTGATCAACTGGTGCTTACCGAAGATGAAGCCCTTCATTATTTCGGAACCAAAAATGCCGTTGGAGAAACCCTGTCGTTCAAGCTTCACGAAACGGAATATGATCTTACTGTAGCTGCTGTAGCCGAAAACCCACCGGCCAATTCCAGCCTTACCTTCAATATTGTCCTTCCCTTCGAAAACTATTTCAGATCGGTACCTAAAGAAAGAGTGGATACCTATCGCAATAGCTGGTATATCGGATTTGGAGAAACCTGGGTTCTGCTTAATGATAAATCTTCTGCTAAGGACCTGACCTCAAAATTCCCGGAGTTATTGAGATCTCATTTAGGCAGTTTTGCGGAAACACAACAAATGGTAATGGGGCTTCAGCCACTCAATGGAGCCTACTTCGATCAAGAATATCGGTCTTATATTACCGGCAATACCAACATTTTATACTCATCAATTTTAGGTGGAATTGCGCTGGTTATTCTCATCATTGCAGGAATGAATTTCATGAGCCTTACCCTTAGTCGCGCTTCTCAGCGCAGTCATGAGATAGGGATTCGTAAGGCAGCAGGTGCGCAACGGGGACAAGTCAGTTTTCAGTTATTTGGAGAAGTCTTTGTTACCTGTACCATTGCCATCCTCTTGGGGCTCATGTTAGCTGAACTCGCTTCCCCCTTCTTTCAAAACCTAACCGGCAAAGCCTTTGAAGTTTCTATCATCAGCGATCCGGTATTATGGTTCGCTTTGTTGGTCATAGTAGGCTTTATTACCATTATAACAGGCGGATATCCTGCTTTCCAAATGGCCCGAAAGAACACGGCACGTATGTTTTCATCCCGCCGAAGTACCGAACGAATTCCTTTGTTTGTGAAAGGGTTGATCATCGCACAATTCGCCCTTTCTATCGCCTTCCTCATTGCCACTTTTACCATGAACAGTCAGCTGAACTTTCTGCTTAATAAGGATTTGGGATTCGACTCCTCCAATGTGATCACCGTGGAAATACGAAATCAGGCTGAAGCCGCAAAGCAAGCAGAATTATTTGCCGATGAAGCTCAACGACTTCCCGGAGTAGAACAGGTAGCCAAAATTGGAAGTGCCTATCGGGGCGATCCAAGATATATGCAAGCAAAAATCGGATTTGGGATGGGAACCATGGGCTCAAGCACTAGTCTGGAAGGTTTTGATCATAGTATAACCTCTGAAATTATCGATGAGCATTATCTTGAAGTTATGGGAATGGACCTTTTGGAAGGTCGAAATTTCTCCCCGGATCGTCCGTCTGAATTAAAAAATGGAATTATCATCAATGAAAAATTTGCAGAAATCATGGGATGGGATAATCCGGTAGGACAAGTCATAAAAGATAAAGCCGAGGGCTGGACGCCTCCATTTGATGGCAAAGAAGTAATTGGTGTGGTAGATAATTTTCATTTTCGACCTCTTTATGAACAACTTCAACCCATTGCCCTTCAGCATTTAGAAGGAGCTGGGTTTGATGTTCCCGGAACCATACTTATAAAATCCCGACCAGGAATGCTCAGCGAAACCGTCGATCAGCTTTCTGCTCTTTGGAATGAAGTATTACCTTCTGCTACCTTCAATTACAGTTTTTTAGATGAGCTGGTGGAAATGCAATATCAGGAAGAGCAACGCTGGCGGAATATCATCTGGTTCGCTTCCATTATGGCAGTTGCACTTGCCAGTTTTGGTTTATTCGGATTAGCTGCTTTAGCAGCCGAACGCAGAACTAAAGAAATCGGCATCCGAAAAGTCCTCGGGGCTTCGGTTGCCAACATTGTAACTCTGCTTTCCAAAGATTTTGTGAAACTGGTGATCCTCGGTTTTGTGATCGCCATTCCCATTGCCTGGTACGCCATGAACCAATGGCTGGCTGATTTTGCGTATCGCATCGAAATTGGCCCCGGAATATTTGCCCTGGCTGGAATCGCGGCTTTGGTGATCGCTTTGCTGACGGTAAGCTGGCAATCCATCAAAGCAGCCGTAGCAAACCCCGTAGATAGTTTACGAAGTGAATGATAAATAGCGGTCAGCGCTCAGACTTCAGCTTTCAGTTTTATCAAAATTGAAACTGCTGAAAGCTGACGCCTGATCGCTGACTGCTTGAAAAAATTTGTAACGTTTTTTCAAACCTTTCGTCTAACTCACGGAACATTAAATCGGGTTAGACCATGCTGAAAAATTATCTCAAAACTGCCTTTCGAAGCTTTAAGCGACACAAAAGTTCATTCCTTATTAATGTCATCGGCCTTTCTATCGGGATGGCCTGCAGTATCCTCATCCTGCTTTGGGTGATCGATGAGCTGAACTTTGATCGCTTCCATGCCGATGCCGACCGTATCTACCAAGTTATGGAGCATCAAAATTATTCGGATAATATCATGACCACGATGTCCACGCCGGGCATCCTCGCTCCTGCGCTCAAGGAAGAAATTCCGGAATTTGAATACGCTGCCACCTACACCTGGGATATGGAGTTTCTGTTCACCAAAGGCGATAAATCCCTGAAAGAACGAGGTCGTTATGCGCGACCGGATTTCTTCCACATCCTGGATGTAAAATTACTCCACGGCGACCGTGATAACCTGATCAGCTCTCCGCGAAGTGTAGCGATCTCCAAAGAACTGGCCATCAAATATTTTGGAACGGAAAATGCGGTGGGTGAGTCAATCACCATCAACAGTACCGACGTGCATACGGTAACCGGCGTCTTCGAGAAACTGCCCGAAAATTCAAGCTTCCGGTTTGATTACGTACTTCCTTTTGAGGACTGGCTGGAAGATAACGAGTGGGCTACGAACTGGGGCAATAACGGACCACAGACCATTGCCAAGTTGTATCCCGGCGTGGATGTGGAAGCACTGAACACCAAACTTAAAGATTTCATCAAAGAGCGAAATGAGGACTCAAATATCGACTTGTTCGTGTACCCAATGCCGGAATTGTACCTGAATGGTCAGTTTGAAGAAGGCAAAGTGGCCGGTGGCCGAATTGAATATGTTCGTCTTTTCACCATCGTAGCCATTTTTATTTTGATCATTGCCTGCATCAATTTCATGAACCTGAGTACCGCCAAGGCGACCAAACGCGCTAAGGAAGTAGGCATTCGAAAATCCATTGGAGCCAGTCAGGGTTCGCTCATCGGACAATTTATCGGGGAGTCCATGATCATCACTTTCTTTTCGCTGTTGGTTTCGGTTTTCCTGGTGGAAATGAGTCTTCCGGTGTTCAACGATCTCACCGATAAAGCCATTAGCGTCAATTATGGCGATCCGACGCTGTTGCTCATGTTTCTGGGAACCGCTTTAGTCACCGGATTACTGGCCGGAAGTTATCCTGCGTTCTATCTCTCCTCCTTTGAAGCCGTGAAAACGCTGAAAGGAAACCTGAAGATCTCCGGCAGTGAAGCTTTCGCCCGAAAAGGACTGGTCGTTTTTCAGTTCACACTTTCCGTAATCCTGATCATTTCTACCATCGTGGTCTATCAGCAGATTCAATTCACCCAAAACAAAAACCTGGGGTATCAAAAAGAAAACCTGGTGACCTTTGTGGTGGAAGGCGACATTTCCAACAATTGGAACACCTTTAAGCAGCAGATCAAGGATATTCCCGGAGTGGTGAATGTCTCACGTGCCGGATCCAGCTTTTTAGGACGAAATTCCAACACTTCCGGACTCGAATGGCCAAACAAAGATCCCGAAACAACTATCCTTTTTGAGAATGTAACTTCTGATTACGGTCTCATCGAAACTATGGGATTTGACGTACTTTCAGGCCGAAGCTTTTCTGAAGAATTTGGAGCCGATACCGCTCGCATTGTCATCAATGAAGCAGCCGCAAATGTCATGGGATTTGAGGATCCGGTTGGAAAATTTATCACGCTTTGGGGGGATGAAACCGAGATCATTGGCCTGGTTAAAGACTTCAACTTCCAGAATCTACGCTATGGGATCGAGCCGCTCTTTTTCCGACTGGATGATTTTGGATGGAAAGCTTTTGTTCGTATTGAATCCCAAAATATCCAGCAAACCATTGCTGAGATCGAAAACAAATACAAGGAATTCAACCCTACCTATCCTTTTGCTTACGAATTTATGGATGAACAATACGCTGCCTTATATCGCAGCGAGCAGCGAATCGGGGATCTGGCCAAATACTTTGCGATCTTTGCCGTGATCATCTCCTGCCTCGGCTTATTTGGTCTTTCAGCTTTCACGGCAGAACAGCGCGCCAAAGAAATTGGCGTTCGAAAAGTGCTCGGTGCTACCGTGCAAAATCTGGTGCTTCATCTTACCAAAGACTTCACCAAGCTGGTCCTTATTGCCATCCTTATTGCCATTCCGGTTTCCTGGTGGATGATGAGTCAGTGGCTCTCCGATTTTGCCTTCAACTCCGGACTGAACTGGTGGATCTTTGCGGCTTCCGGATTTTTGGCCGTAGTCATTGCCTGGCTGACCGTGAGCTGGCAATCCATCAAAGCTGCGTTGGTGAATCCGGTTCAGAGCTTAAAGAGTGAATAGCGTATAGTGCATGGCCGTTGATTTTCACAACAAACTATGCGCTCTGCATTGGCACCACAAAAATTGCTATGTTGTATATCATGTTTGATAAAGCTCAGTTTGGATGAAAGATCTCACATTTACTATTTCCGGCGGAGGAATCGCAGGATTAACTACCGCCATTGCTTTAAAAAGAATCGGCATCAAAGCGAAGATCGTAGAGGCGGCCCCTGAGTTTAAACCGGTTGGAGCAGGCATCACCCTCGCCCCAAATGCAATCAAAGCGTTTCAGCATCTCGGCATAAAACAAGAAATCGAGGAAGCTTCAAACCTGATTTCCGGTTTAGAGATTTGTGATTTTAAGGGAAAAACGATCACCCAACAGCCCTCAGAATTCGATGAATCAACAGCTATTCATGCCATCCATCGGGGGAATTTACATGAGGTTCTGCTCTCTCACCTAAAAGATCATTCCATTGTTTTGGGGAAGCGAACCACCGGATTCAACAAAAAAGCAGACCAAATAGAGCTCACTTTTGATGATGGAAGTACACATCTCACAGATCTTCTAATCGCCTCCGATGGCATCCATTCCCCCATTCGAAAACAACTTTTACCGGATTCTGAGTTGCGGTATGCCGGATATACCTGCTGGCGGGGCATCTCTGCAAATAACTTCGGAATTGAAAAAGCAACCGAGAGCTGGGGTCACGGAAAACGATTTGGGATCGTGCCACTTCCTGATAATCAAATTTACTGGTTTGCTTGCCTGAATGCGCCTGTAAATGATCCTCAAATGAAAAAATATGGGGTTCACGAACTGAGGCAGGTTTTTGAGGATTTTCATACTCCAATTCCAGACCTGATCGGCTCAACCCCAGACAGTCAAATTCTTTGGAATGATATTTATGACCTGAAACCGATCAGGAATTTTGCGTTTGGGGATGTGGTATTGATTGGGGATGCGGCCCATGCCACAACACCCAACATGGGTCAAGGGGCTTGTCAGGCCATAGAAGATGCAGTGATCTTGGCAGAATGTTTGAAGCGTTCATCAACCGCTGCTCAAGCCTTTCAATTTTTTGAACAACATCGGAAAAAACGAGCCCAATCCATTGTGAACCGATCATGGAAAATGGGCAAGATGGCTCAAATGGACAACCGGTTCCTTTCTACCCTCAGAAATGGATTAATGCGAGCTATTCCGGCTTCTGTTCTAAAAAGTCAGCTAAAGTCGATTTACGATATTGATTTCACCCTTTGACCACTGTCCGTTTTCGAACACCCGATGTGTAATTTCGAACATCATTGGGTTCATAATCGTCTTTTTAAAACCTTTTGAGCTTTCTTTTCCACTTTGGCACATTTGTTGAATACTCGTATTCAGCGTACAGTGATCAGTTAACAGTTACCAAAAAACCTGATCACTGCGAACTGTTAACTGATCACTGAAAAGATGCTGAAGAATTACCTCAAAATTGCGTTTCGAAATATTTCCAAGCATAAAGGATATTCATTCATAAATATCGCCGGTTTGAGTATCGGGATTGCTTTAAGTCTGCTGATATTCTTATTTGTGATGCATGAATTCAGCTATGATAATTTTCACAAAAATGCAGATAAAATTTATGCTGCAACACTGCATCAGGGAGAGCAGACTATCGCCGTTACTCCTTCCATTATTGCACCGGCTTTAGATCAACAATTTCCTGAAGTTGATAAATGGGTTCGCATTTATGAGCCTACCAGATATAGTCCGGTTGTGGTAAAAAAAGGTGAAAATATTTTTCAGGAAGATAATTTCCTGTACGCTGATTCTGCTTTCTTCGAAATGTTCAGTTTCCCTTTTATCTCCGGAGATCCCACCACAGCTCTTGAACGTCCCCGAACCATTGTACTTACCGAATCATCTGCGACAAAACTTTTCGGCGATACAAATCCGGTTGGACAAATCCTTGAAGCCCGCGTTTTCAGTGATGTCATTAATTTTGAAGTGACCGGAGTAATTAAAGACGTACCTTCAAATTCTCATCTGCAGTTTGACTACCTGGCTTCTATGACTACCCGAAGTAATTGGTCGGAACTATCTGATACTCAGATACGAGCAGCTAACTTTTTCACCTATTTAATGCTTAATGATGAGCGATCAGAAGCGTCACTATCCAACAAGTTACCTTCATTCCTGAGCAATTTTGTCTCTGAAGAATCAGACCTTTCGCTCTCCCTGCTTCCACTTACCGATATCTACCTGAGCTCCGGAATTCAGGCTGAAATGAACGTCTTGGGTAATAAAAATGCACTTTTTGGCTTTATTGCCATCGCATTTTTAGTGCTTTTGATCGCAATCACCAATTATATAAACCTTGCCACGGCCCGCTCTTCCAACCGGGCAAGCGAAGTAGGAATTCGAAAGACGTTGGGAGCCCACCGGGGTGCTTTGATCCGCCAATTCTACAGCGAATCCGTTATCACAACCATTGTTTCTGTTGGCATAGCCATTGCATTAGTGGAAATTTTTAAGAACCCGTTTTTTGATCTGATTGGTAAGGAGATTTCCATTTCTCTTTTTTCAGATCCGTTAGTTTGGTTCATGATAATCCTCACAACTCTTATTACAGCTTTAGCAGCCGGAGGATATCCTGCATTGGTACTTTCGTCATTTGAACCGGAAAAAGTGCTCAAAGGAAATTTCAGAGGCTCAGGCTCGGATGCATTCTTTCGTAAAGGGTTGGTAACCTTTCAATTTGCAGCTTCCATTTTCCTGATCATGGGAACTGCCGTGATTTATCAACAAACGGACTACATCCTAAATAAAGATCTTGGATTTGATAAAGAACAAATCGTGATCCTCCCTACCGGCGATAACATTCTATCTCAGAAAAGGGAGCTTCTAAAAAGTGAGGTTTTGAGGGAACCCGGGGTCATGAGCGCTACATATATGTCTAACGTACCGGGAAATCCATTTGGAGGATATACGGCGATACATGCGCCGCTTCAGGAATCAGTAAGTACCTCTGCCGGGGCAGCCGACCCTGATATTGTTAGTACCCTGGGATTAGAACTTTTGGCCGGAACCGGATTTCCAAATAATTCCGAATATACTCCCGAACAGGGGTACGTATATATCATCAATGAGAAATTAGCAGAAACTTTCAACTGGTCTTCTGAGGAAGCCATTGGAAAAGACCTCAACTTGCAAGGCGGACGCGAAGGAAAAGTCGTTGGAGTGGTAAAAAACTTTAATTACGCATCTCTAAAAGAAAATATTGAGCCGCTTGCGTTATTTATGCAGCCCAATATGTACGATAACTTATTAGTCAAAATCTCCCCGAATTCTATTCGGACAACCTTATCCTCACTTGGGGAATTATGGAGAGATCTGGCCCCGCACCGGCCATTCGAATTTCAGTTTCTGGATCAAAACTTAGATGCTCTTTATAAATCTGAGCAGCGAACCAAAAATATCTTCCTGCTTTTTGCGGGTTTCGCCATTTTCATTGCTTGCCTTGGTTTAATTGGGTTGTCTTCCTACACTATCGAAAGGCGAACCAAGGAAATTGGCATTCGAAAAGTCTTAGGAGCTTCCCTGTCCGGCATTGTAAGCCTGGTATCATTTGATTTCCTAAAGCTTGTAGCGCTTGGCTTCGTAATCGCAACACCGGTTGCATGGTACACCATGAACCAATGGCTTGCAGACTTTGCCTATCGTATAGATATGGGGCTTGGTGTTTTTATTGTTGCTGGAATTGCCGCCCTTTTGATCGCTTTGTTTACCGTAAGCTGGCAATCCATAAAAGCGGCCGTGGCAAACCCTGTAGAAAGTTTAAGAAGTGAATAAATAATAGTGTCACAGTGCGTAGGTGTTACGGTGTTATGGTTTTCATAGGTCAACCATAACACCGTAACACCATCGTACCATAAAACCAATATAATGCTCAGAAATTACCTTAAAATTGCATTCCGCCATCTGGCAAAGAACAAATCCTATACTTTCATTAATACGCTGGGATTGGGAGTTGGACTTGCCGCCTGTATCATTATCGGGCTTTGGGTGAATTATGAACTCAGTTATGACGATTACCACCAAAACTCAGATCAGATCTACCGGGTATTGAATGGGGATGTTGCTGCCATTCCTCCGACTTTGGCTCCGGCTCTCAAAAGTGATTACCCGGATTTGGCGGAAAATGTAGTTCGGTATTGGCCTGTCAAATCTCCATCGGATATCATTTATGAAGACAAGCAGTTTGCAGAACGAAATATCACCTTCACCGATCCCGAGATCTTTGATGTATTTACTCATCCTTTGGTCATGGGTGACAAGAAAACCGCCCTATCTTCATCTCATCGTATTGTGATCAGTGAGTCGATGGCCGAAAAATACTTCGGAGCAGAAAATCCGCTGGGCAAAACCATGAATATGTGGGGACAAGACCTGGAAGTGTCCGGTATTTTTGAGGATGTTCCGCTCAATTCCCATCACCGTTTTGATTTCCTCGTTCCTATCGATCTCCTTCAAACATTCATGGGCAACATGATGCAGAATTGGACCTGGTCTGGCTTCTATACTTATATCAAACTCCCCGAAAAAGTGGAACCGGCTCAAGTTGAAACAGCTATCGCTTCTATTTTTGACAAATACAGCGAAGAAGATTTTCCGGCTCCGCAGCTTCAACCGCTGAATGACATTTATTTTGAACCCGCCGAGAAAGACATCGCCTCCACCGGAAATTTTAGTTATGTAATCATCCTGGCCACCATCGCCATTGTGGTTTTGGTGGTGGCATGCATCAACTTCATGAATCTGTCGACCGCCTACTCTACTATGCGAAAAAAAGAAGTTGGCATGCGCAAAACATTAGGCGCTCAGCGGAATCAGTTGATCGGGCAATTTTTGGGAGAGGCCATTTTACTGAGCCTCATGGGATTATCCGTGGCATTGATCTTAGTGGAAGTCAGTCTGCCCTTTTTCAGCAACTTCACCGGAAGTCCATTAACTATGCCTTATGAACACAGTTGGGTAACTATTCTGGGATTCGCAGGGTTTGCACTTTTTGTAGGTACGTTCTCCGGAAGTTATCCAGCCTTCTTCTTATCCCGGTTCAAGCCAATGAGTGCTTTGAAGCAGTCTGATCGTACAGCTTCATCGGGAGGAGGCTTGCGAAAAGGACTTGTAGTCTTTCAGTTTGCTATCTCCATTTTTCTAATCGTAGCAGCTTTGACGGTCTATTCTCAGATCAATTTCATGCAAGAGAAAGATCTCGGTTTCAATGAAGAAAAAGTGATCATTACCGGAGCTGAAAACTATCAAAATATGAAGGCGGAGCTAGAAAAAATGCCGGAGGTACAGCAAGTTTCAGCTGCACAAGGCGTTCCGGGGCAACGTTTCCCTTTTTATCCCATTCAAACAAACGAAATGGCTCCAGATTCCCTGCCCACCATGCGAACCCTTCGGGTCAACCCGGGATTTATTGAAACTTTAGGTATGAAAATGGCTATGGGGCGTAGTTTCGAGGAGCAAATTCCTACTGACGCCACTCAGGCTTTTGTGATCAACCAAGCTGCCGCAAATTATTTGGGCTGGGATGATCCCGTCGGCAAAGAAATTTCTTGGTACAATTTCAGTGAAGACGGTTCTTCTTTTGAAGTCGCAAAACAAGGAGAAGTGATCGGTGTGGTCGATGATTTCAATTATGCCTCACTGCATAATCCTGTGGAGCCGCTGATCATGCATGTAAGTCAGGATATCAATATGGCGATCGTCCGACTGAATGCAGGGAGTGATCAGCAAACCCTGGCAAAGATCAGGGAAACATGGAATAGTGTAACTCCCGGCAGTTATTTTTGGTACTATTTTCTGGATGATGAGCTGGATCGCCAATACGGTGCCGAACAGAAGTTAGGTCAGGTTTTTGGCGGACTAACCTTACTTGCACTGTTTATTGCTTGTTTAGGATTATTGGGATTGACCACCTATTCTACCCAGCAAAGAACTAAAGAAATTGGCATCCGGAAAGTGATGGGCGCCGGCGTGAAGCAGATCCTTGTATTATTAAATACAGAGGTACTGAAAATGATCGGAATAGCACTGATCATCGCCATTCCCATTGCCTGGTACGCCATGAACCAATGGCTCACCGAATTTGCCTACCGCATTGAAATTGGCTTCGGAATTTTCATCTTCGCGGGAGCATCTGCCTTAGTGATCGCTTTGCTTACCGTTAGCTGGCAATCCATCAAAGCAGCCGTTGCAAACCCCATAGATAGTTTAAGAAGTGAATAATTAATAGCTGTCAGCTCTCAGACTTCAGCCGTCAGATTTGGCCGGACTGAAAGCTGACGGCTGAATGCTTAAAAGAACACATATGCTTAAGAATTACTTTAAAATTGCTTGGAGAAATCTCTTAAAAGGAAAACTATATTCTGTGATCAATATCACAGGCTTAGCAATTGGTATTGCGTGTTGTTTATTGATTGGCCTATATATATTTCAAGAGCTTCGGTACGATCGCTTTCACGAAGATGCGGATCGTATTTACCGAGTAAACCTAACACTTGCTAACGAAGCCAAATCCACCACCATTGCCACAACCCCTCGTCCATTGGCAGATATGCTCGTAAATCAATTTCCTGAAGTTGGCTCCATCACCTCGCTGGAATTTGAAGACGGTGTAATTCGGTATAATAATGAGCTTTCTAATATTACATTTGCGGTAACAGACTCTAACTTTTTTAATGTGTTTAGTTTTGAAATAAAAGCTGGTTACGCCATTTCTTCTATTTCATCCCCCAATGAGGTGCTAATACCCGCCTCACTTGCTAAGAAATTATTTGATAATGAAAACCCCATTGGTAAAGTAATTGACTTACGAATTAATGAGACATTTTATCCTGCTACCGTTGGCGCAGTCATAGAAAATCCTCCTTCTTATTCCAGTATCACCCATGACATCCTGATCCCTGAACCACTCTGGCAAGCAGCAAACCCAAGAAGTTCAAGAAGCTCTAACTGGGGAACGATGGCAGGTGTACGATATGCAAAATTAGCTCCTAATACTGATCTCAAACAGCTTTCAAGTGATCTCAATGAAGCTATGATTAGCCTTATTCCTGAACGGTTTCGGATAAACCGGGAATACAGCTTTCAACCATTGACAGATATCCATTTCGGTAAACAGGTGATGTGGTCGCAAACCCCAACGGTAAATCCAAATTTTGTACTTATTGCGGCAATTATCGCATTTGTTATTCTTGGCATTTCTTGCATCAACTTTACCTCACTTTCTATTGGCTACTCTTCTCGAAGAACCAAAGAAATAGGTATGAGAAAAGTGATAGGAGCAGAGCGAAAACAATTGATCATGCAGTTTTGGAGTGAGACGTTCTTCATCGCTTTAATAAGCCTGATCCTGGGCCTGTTTTTTACCGAAATACTTAGCCCATACTTTTCAGCTTTAGTAGGAGACACTACCCAATTCAGACTCTTTGAGCATCCGGCCATTTTGTTGATCATTGGGATCATTGTGCTTCTCACGGGCATACTTGCGGGAAGTTATCCTGCCATTTACCTCTCTAAATTCAAACCCTCCCAGGTATTTCAAAAACAGTCTTCCCATAACTCTAACCATAAACTTATTCCAGTACTCACCACTATTCAGTTTAGTCTTGCTGTTGTTTTGATTGTAGGAACGGTGTTCATGAATAACCAAATGCAGTTATTAAGTGATAAAAATCTCGGGTTTGATGACGAATATGTAGTTCAACTCGAAACGCCCTATCGAGAAGGAGAGAAAATACTTCAGGTGCTCCGAAATGAGCTTTCAAATGAAACCAGTATTCGTGGAATCTCAGGTTCCTGGAATAGTCTTGATGGAGAAGGAGTTTCTTTCAATAACATCCCTTTCCAGGCAGATGGAAAAGAAATACGTGGTTCTAAGTTTGGCGTAAGTTCTAATTTGCCCGAAGTCCTAGACATCAAATTACTTGCAGGCAACCCGCTTTCTGAAACGGACGAGACAACCAATGAGGTATTAGTGAATGAAGCACTAGTTCGTTCTTTTGGCTGGGAAAATGCGATCGGAAAACGTATTGATGGAGCCTTTGATGAAAGCTACACCGTAAAAGGAGTCGTACAGAATTTTCATTTTCAATCCCTTCATAAAGTAATCTCCCCTTTGATCCTCGAGCCCAATGAAGCACTTACAAAGATCTACCTAAAAGTGAATGGACAGCAGCTCTCCTCAACCATCAATACTATTGAAGAAGCATGGATTGCATCAGCACCTGATCTCCCATTTCAGTTCTCTTTTCTCAATGATCAAATCGAAAAACAATACCAGTCAGATCAAAAATGGGTAGCTATGGTTCAGGCAGCTTCTTACCTAAGTATTTTACTTTCGTGCCTTGGCCTATTTGGATTAGCTACACTGGCATCCTCAAAAAGGAAAAAAGAGATCAGTATTCGAAAAGTGATGGGAGCTACTGTTTCTTCCATAGTATTCCTGTTATCCAAGGATTTCTTAAAACCAGTATTGATCGGATTGATCATCGCCATGCCCATATCTTGGTATATGCTTACCATTTGGCTACAAGATTTTGCATATAAAATAGAACTTAATCCATTGACATTTTTTATCGCAGGAATGACAACTATTTTAATTGCCCTGCTTACAGTAAGCTGGCAATCCATCAAAGCCGCCGTAGCGAATCCCGTAGAAAGTTTAAGAAGTGAATAATTAATAGTGTTACAGTGCGAAAGTGTTACGGTGTTACAAGTAGCATCGGTAACACCGTAACACGTAAACACTCTCACACCATAACACCACATTATGATCCAACTTAGAAACATTGACAAATATATCGACAAACGGTTCCAGCGAACCTTCATCCTGAAAGGCATTGACCTTGATATTGAGGAAGGAGAATTCGTGACTATAATGGGGCCAAGTGGTGCCGGGAAATCAACTTTGCTGAATATCCTGGGTTTTTTGGATGATGCATCTGAAGGCGAGTATAAATTCCTTGGTGAACCGGTTCACAATCTCAGCGAAAAAAAGAAATCAGACTACCACAAATCGCACATCGGCTTTGTATTTCAGGCCTATCACCTTATTGATGAATTGACGGTCTACGAAAATATTGAAATGCCGCTGCTTTACCGAAAAGTAAAAAGCAAGCAGCGCAAAGCTATGGTCGCCGATATTTTGGATCGGTTCAACATTGTGGCTAAAAAAGACCTGTTTCCGCCTCAACTTTCCGGTGGACAGCAACAGGTGGTCGGCGTGGCCAGAGCTATCATTGGAAGTCCGAAGTTACTGCTGGCAGATGAACCAACCGGAAACCTCCATTCCGAACAAAGCGAGCAGATCATGGAGATGTTCAAAAAACTAAATGATGAAGGTGTGACGATCATACAGGTTACCCATTCAGAAAAAATGGCTGCTTATGGTAACCGTATCATCAACCTAAAAGATGGGGCAGTGGTTAAGGAAAATCCTTATGAAGAAGAATAACCGTTAGCTTTCAAGCAGATATATGGTCGCGATTCGGGCATTTTCTTTGATATTGCACCCGGCCTCGGAAACGGTCACGTTCATGAACAGGCTTTTTTCGGTATCATCAGAAGAAAAGATGATTGAGTTTGCTATCAGTCCTGCCTCGCGTGCGTGAACATGAGGGACAATAATCCCAAATACACCTTCAGGAAGATCCAACGACTCATTAAAGGTAATTTTATAGGGCCCTTGACCCAGTTTCCACCAGCCATAATCATCTTCCGGCTTTTGCTTTTCGGGGTTTAATTTCTCTGATGTGGCAGGCTTGAATTCACTGCCTCCAAAATCGAGTGAGCCGGCTCCGGTTATACGATGCACTTTTGAAACTGTAAGGTCAATACGATCTGCATGCCTTTGGGTATCTGCATGAATGATTCCAGAAATAAAATCCATACTTTGTTTCGATGATAAAAATCCCATCGGTTCTCTCCTTTATTTTGATTTTCATGTATGTTTATAACATATCTATCGGAAGCTATCATTCAAACTATATCATTTACTAACAAGAGCATGTTCAATTTCTTCAAAAACATATTTCAAACCTCAGCTCCCGAAGATAAACCTGTTTCTAAACCCGACATTGATTCTATCATTCAAAAAGTTCAACAAGTAGAAGAAAATTCTGATATCGAACCCGGGCGAAAGATCCACGAGTTCGATCATGGCTTTCTTTCTCTGCGGCTAGACCGTGACATCACCAAAAACTATCGTATCACTGTATTTCAAGGAACTGAACGGATCTATAGTTTTTCGATTAGCGAAGATTCGGTGCTTGAGAATGCGCTTCATCAAATTCTGGATTTTTTGAACGGTAGCCGATCATTCAAAGAACTTCCAAATTCCGAAACACTGAAAGGGTTTTATTTTGGCCATCCCAAAGATTAGCAGTAAAATGGGAGTGGAACTTTAGCCGGCCCTCACTCCGTTTTAGTGTCGGTTTCAACTATCCTTAAATTCAAAAAGAAGTGTATGAACACCCTATCCAGAAGCTTGTCATTCCTTTGTGTTCTTTTTGTTCTCTCCCCTTTTCCCCTTTTAGCTCAGCCCTCAGCTGAAGCTTCCCTGCAAAATATTTGGGATGAAGCCGAAGCCATTGGAAGTCTTCGAAGTGTTCTTATTCAGCAAAATGGGGGATTATTGGGAGAAGAATATTTCCGGAATGCATCGGCTGATTACCCCTACAACATCAAATCAGCCTCTAAGAGTATCATTTCTCTTCTGGCAGGTATTGCAGTCGATCAGGGTCATATTTCCATTGAAGAGACGCTGGGCGATTATTTCCAGGATTACTTTGAAGCCAATCCAAATCCAGAGAAGGAAGCCATTACCATTCGGAATTTGCTGTCTATGCAATCGGGATTGGAGACAACGAGCTTTTATAACTATGGGGCGTGGGTGATCAGCGATAATTGGGTAGAATTTCAGCTTGATCAGCCTATGGAAGAAGAACCGGGCGGAAAGATGGTGTACAGTACCGGAACTTCACATTTGCTGTCGGTTATTATCACCAAAGCCACCGGAATGAGTACCAAAGCTTTTGCTGAAGAGTTTTTGTTTGACCCGATGGACATTCACGTAGGCGGCTGGGATCGTGATCCACAGGGATATTACATGGGTGGAAATAACCTGGCATTAATCCCACGCGACATGCTTAAGATCGGACAAATGATGCTGAATGGCGGAGAGTATGCCGGGGAACGGATCGTCTCTAAAGAATGGGTGCGCGATTCGTTCAAAAGCTATACCCGCAGTAACTTCAATCCCTATGATTACGGATATATGTGGTGGAGCCGTCCCGTTGCCGGTTATGAAGTCTACTTTGCATGGGGATTTGGCGGGCAGTATATCTTTATGATCCCGGAATTAAATAGCGTGGTGGTGATCACCAATTCCCTTCAAAATGCTACCCAGCGCAGAACATATAAAGAACCCATCTTTAATTTATTGGAAAATTATATCCTTCCATATCTTGAGAACGCCTCAGATTAAACTATTATCAAGTAAGTAAAATTTTTTTGTAACAAATTGTAATCTCTTTTCTCTTGTTTTTTGATTGTTAAAATCAAAAGCTACTCACTCTTCTCTTTAAAATTCAGGGTTTCATTTAAAGTTGGCACAGTGAAATTTTATTCTTTCTATGATTAAGAATTACATTAAGATCGCTTTCAGGAATCTCCTTAAAAATAAGGTGTATTCACTGATCAATATTTTGGGTTTGGCTATTGGGCTGGCTACTACCTTACTTATATTGATTTACGTATTCCATGAAACACGTTACGATCAGTTTCATGAAAACTCGGATCGGATATTCAGAATTGCACAAATCACTGAATCGAAAGATCGCTACGAAGAACAAGCTACCACCCCCTTTCAGTTAGGTACGGTCTTAAAAGAAGAATTTCCCAATCTCGTTGACAAGACGGTACGATTTTATGACTTACAGGAAGAGAGTCACACTTTCCTAAACCGGGAGGATAATATTTCTTTTCGTGAGTATAACTTCTATTTCGTGGATTCCACCTTCTTTGATGTTTTTTCGGCTGAATTGATTCAGGGTAATCCCGATGAAGTGCTTAAAAATCCGCTCTCGCTGGTTATCACCCAAGAATTAGCCCACAAGTATTTTGGGGATGAGAACCCAATTGGGCAAGCACTCAGCTATCGTGGTATAAATGAGATGACCGTTACCGGTGTGATGAAATCATGGCCGGAGCAATCTCATATGAAGATCGACCTCGTTGCTTCCTTCAGCAGCCTGAACAGCATCTACGCCAGCAGCCCAAATTACGATCAAAGCTGGTTGTGGAATCCCGTTTGGACTTATGCGCTTTTAAAGGAAAACACGGATCCCGTACAGCTTGAAGATCAGATCACGAACTTGATTGATAAATATTATTACGCTTATTCCGGCTGGCCGGCGGATGAGGAGCTCACTTTACAGCTTCAGCCCATAACCGATATTTACCTGGAATCGAACCGGGATCAGGAAATGGAGGCCAACAGCTCCTCTACCTATATTTATATTCTTTTGATCGTTGCCGCGTTCACATTGCTGATCGCCTGCATTAATTTTATGAATTTATCTACCGCTCGATCGCTGGAGCGAAGCCGGGAAGTTGGAATGCGAAAGGTACTCGGAGGATATAAAAAACAGCTATTCGGGCAGTTTTTAGGTGAATCTTTTATGGTGGCATTAATCGGTACACTCATGGCTTTACTGATCGTGTTTATCACCCTTCCAACATTTAATTCCCTGATCGGTAAAGATCTTACTTTTGGGCTTTTTCAAAATTTGTATGTGATTCCCGGTTTATTACTCCTTACCCTTTTGGTTGGATTCATATCGGGAGCTTATCCTGCTATTTTCCTTGCTTCATTTGAACCTTCTGTTGTATTAAAAGGGAATGCAACCAAAGGCAGATCAAGTACTTTGTTTCGAAAATTATTGGTGACCTTTCAGTTTTCTCTTTCGGTGATGCTGATCATCGGTACAGCCATCATCTATCTTCAGCTGCAATATATTCAGGATAAAGACCTCGGCTTCGATGAAAACAATGTGGTGCTCCTTCCCACCAAACAAAACCTGATTGCCTGGGAATTTGAAACATTCCGGCAGCAGGCATTAAGTCATGCGCAGATTGAATCGGTTACCGGTTTGGGAAAGATCCCCGGTTCTGAGACACAGGAATATTACCGGTATGTACCAGCCGGAGTCGGTCAAGATCAGGATGTCACCAACCTGGCCCTTTATGTCACCCACGACTTTGAAAAAACGTTCGATGCTAACATCTTAGCCGGCCGGGCTTTTTCCCGCGACTTCCCTTCTGATCCCGATCAGGCTGTGATCATCAACGAAGCCATGCTTCAGCAGTTTGATGTGGATTCTCCCGAAGAAGCCATTGGAAAGACGGTTTATTTTTATCCTTTGAATGAGGAACGAGAATCCCTTTCAGTGATAGGTGTTGTAGCCGACTTTAACTATACCTCCCTTAAAAAAGAGATCGAACCGGTGGTGATCCGGCTTTCAGCGGGCACCAATTCCATTTTAAGAAGTATAGAACATACGGCGGTAGAGATCGCGCCCGGCGATCCATCAGCGGCTCTTGCTCACCTCGAAACCGTGTGGAATGAAGTTAACCACATCGACCCTTTTGAATACAAATTCCTTGATGCACGGCTTGATCAGATCTATGAAAGTGAACAAACTATGAGCGCACTGGCTACCGCTTTTTCGATCCTTTGTATACTTATTGCTTGTTTGGGCTTGTTGGGATTGGCATCATACTCTGCTCAGTTGCGCCAAAAAGAGATCGGTATCCGTAAAAGCCTGGGGGCCTCTGTCTCAAACATCGTTTCCCTGCTTGCCAAAGATTTCCTGATTTTGATACTGATCGGTAACCTGATCGCCTGGCCGGTGATCTATTATTTTGGGTCCTCATGGTTAGAAAACTTCCCCTATCGTTTTGATCTGTTAGCCTATCTTCCGGGTATTTTTGCAGGAACGGCCGCTTTTATCATAGCCATTGCTCTCCTTACTGTTAGTTATCATTCCGTAAAAGCAGCCGTAATCAACCCTGTAGATGCCATAAGAAATGAGTAAGAGCTTTCAGCATCCGAATCTTCTTTAAAAATTCATCCTGATTATGTACCATAATGGAACCTTCAACAACAGGGAAACATTGGGTTAGTATGAAATGGATGACCAACTTATTTGCGCTGCTTTTATGGATACTGAGCTCTTATCAGGGAGTTGTTCAGGCCGGCACCTTGCAAGACAGTACTTCTCAAAAGGCCGTAACTGTCATCACTGTTCAGGGAGCTATCGGCCCTACAACCACCAATTATATCGTTCGGGGACTTGAAACCGCTGTGGAAAATAACAGTGAAGCTCTCATCATTGAGCTTGATACCCCCGGCGGATTGTTGAATTCTACCGAAGATATCGTAAAAGAAATGCTGGCTTCCAAAATGCCCATTGTAGTGTATGTGACTCCATCAGGTGGAAATGCAGGCAGTGCAGGTACATTCATCACGCTGGCAGCTCACATTGCAGCTATGGCTCCTACCACTACCATTGGAGCTGCTTCACCCGTTACAATGGGTGGAGGGCAACAAGATTCCGTCATGCAAAAGAAGATCTTTAACTACTCTGAAAATTTTATTGAGAATATTGCTAAGGAACGCGGCCGAAATGTAGAATGGGCAAAATCTGCTGTACGAGATGGTGCTGCTGTTACAGAAACAGAAGCCCTTGAATTGAACGTGATCGATCTAATTGCGGCTGACCTAAATGAGCTTCTTTTAAAGATGGACGGAATGGTCGTTGAGGGTGATTCACTGCAAACGGCTCAGGCCAACATAGAGCGACTTGAGGAAAGCTTTGCTGAAAAATTTTTTAGTTTCATCATGAGACCCGAGATCATGTTGATACTGACCATGATCGCGATCTATGGCATTGTTGGAGAAGTAACCAATCCAGGTGCCATTGTTCCGGGAGTATCCGGCGTGATCGCTCTGATCTTATTGCTATACGGATCTGCGGCTATGCCCATTAATGTGGCAGGCTTTGTTCTCATCGGACTTGCCATAGTACTGTTTGTGATAGAGGCATTTACACCAACCTTTGGCATATTATTAACGGGCGGTGCCGTTTCATTTTTTCTTGGAGCTTTGATGTTGTTCCAGGAATTTCCAAAGGAAATGCAATTAGACTGGTATTGGTTGGTTCCGGCTACCATTTTGACCGTTATCTTTTTCGGATGGATCGCCACTTCAGGCATCAGGGCACAATTTACCGGCCATAGAACCGGGCTCGAATCCCTGATCGGCAAGAAAGTGAAAGTGATCGATGATGTGAGCCAAGATTCCGGACGAGTTATGATATCGGGTGAATATTGGAATGCCGTTACCGATGGTGAAGAAATTAAAGCAAACGAATGGTGCGAAGTGGTCCGTTTTGAAGGACTTACCGTCACCGTAAAACCGTACAAATCAAATAAGGAGATTGACCATGGAGTCAACTGAGATCTTTTCCGGCTATATAACCTGGCTGATAACACTGGTAGTTTTTCTGGTATTACTGGCCCCGCAAATCTTCAAAATCCTCAGGGAATATGAACGGGCTGTAGTATTCCGACTGGGTAAATTTCAAAGTGTGAAAGGCCCCGGCCTGATCGTACTAATTCCCTTTATAGATAAAATTGAGCGGGTAGATCTGCGAGTGCTTACCATTAATGTAGACCGGCAGGAAGTGATCACCAAAGATAATGTAACCGTAAATGTAGATGCCATCACTTTTTTCCGGGTGGTAGATGCCGAAGCGGCCGTTATTCAGGTTGAACGCTATATTCACGCTACATCCATGCTGGCTCAAACCACCCTTCGCAGTATCATAGGTCAGGTAGAATTAGATGAATTACTAGCCAACCGCGAGAAGATCAACAAGCAGATCCAGAAAAATATTGATACGCAGACCGATCCATGGGGAATCAAAGTAGTATCTGTGGAAGTGCGTGATGTGGTACTCCCCGAAAACATGAAGCGAGCAATGGCACGACAGGCTGAAACCGAACGTGATCGTCGTGCGAAAGTCATTAATGCCGAAGGTGAATACCAAGCTGCCGAAAGACTCGTGGATGCCGCTAAAATGATCGAGACTGCACCGGCTGCATTGCAACTCCGCTTCCTGCAAACCATGAACGAGATCAGTGAGGAGAATGCAACCTTTGCCTTCTTACCCCTGCCCATGGATTTCCTGGAGGCTTTTCGAAAGATAAATCCTACGGATAACATCAAGAAAAAAGACGACAGCGAATAGTTGTAACCACGGAAGGCTCTGAATACACGAAGTTTCTTCTGAGTTAAGAATCTAATTCCAAATTCCGGTTACAATTTAAATCGCAACTGATAGCTCCGATGCTCTGCTTCGGAGCTTTTTTATTAGAGGATTAAATTTCTTGGTGGAATACTTTAGATCATTACGATCGACTCTGGAGAGTCGAGTTACATCGTGGTGCTCCTTTACGGAATCCCAAATAAAAGCTTTAAGCATCACTAAAATTTTTAACCGCTAAATTATTCTAATCCCACCTACAGTTTTGTTAATTTCAGAGGACTTCAAACCTGAATAGAATACACATTTCACAATGGGGCACATTCGAACATTTCTACTCATATTTTTCTTTTTAACGCTTGGCTACGATTTGGCTTTCGGGTTTCAGGATTCCAATGCACCACAACCACGAGAGCAGAACCTGTTGACCAATCCACAGCGAGCCGTGCATACTTTTCTCCACTGGCAGCAAGCCGGACATCAAAATATGGAACGGGTAATCACCACCATGAAACTGGCGGGAGGCGATGCGGAACAAAAAGCTGAATTGGCTTCTCAGCTATTGAAAGTTTTGGATGCCCGCGGATTGCTTATTGAATACAATAAAATTCCCACCGATCCCAATTACACAGATAGCCTGTCAGGCATGCAGCAGTATATTTTGTTTCAAAGTCTGCCGGAAGTGTATTTAACGAAAACCGCCCAAAATGAATGGGTTTTTTCCGAAGCTACCGTACAAATTATCCCCGATTTATACGCAAACACCTTCTCGGTTTGGTTTACCTTTTTTGTAGACAATCTCCCCGATTGGGCGTATAACGAATGGTTGGGAGTAAAGATCTGGCAATATCTTGCGGTCTTCTTGTGGCTTCTTTCCGGGCTTATACTTATGAAGATCTTCAATTTCTTTTTGGATAATTACGTCCGAAGGGTAGCCTTAAAAACGAAATTCACATGGGATGACGACCTCATCGACAGCATAGAAAAGCCCGCCGGTTATATCTTCCTGTTGACCTTCTTTTTCCTCACCTATTCAAACCTCCAATTTTCCGTAACAATAAGTCATTTTTTGTCGGTTTCACTCGAAATTGCTCTGTCGGTAACTTTTGTATGGCTTTTCTATAACCTGGCGGATGTATTCTCGAAATATCTTGGTGTACTCACATCCAAAACGGAGACGGCTCTCGATGATCAACTCATCCCTTTGATCCGCAAAACCTTACGTTTTTTTGTGATTGTGATGGGAGTGATCGCTATCCTGCAAAACAATGGATACAACGTGGCTTCGCTCATCGCCGGACTTGGAATCGGAGGTTTGGCCGTAGCTCTGGCAGCCCGGGAAACACTTTCCAATTTCTTTGGCTCACTCACCATATTCCTGGACCGACCGTTCAAGATCGGGGACTGGATCAAAACCGGAAATGTGGAAGGAACCGTGGAGGAAGTTGGCTTTCGGTCAACCCGGATCCGCACCTTTTATAATTCGCTGGTAAGTGTACCGAACTCCAATCTCGCCAACACCGATATCGATAATCTGGGATTACGAAAATATCGCCGACTTAAAACCGTGCTTAATCTCACCTATTCCACCACTCCGGAGCAGATGGAAGCTTTTGTGGAAGGCATCAAAGCCATTGTGAAAGCAAATAAAAATTTCCGGCAAGATTATTACGAAGTACATTTCAACTCCTTCGGAGCCCATTCCCTGGATGTATTGGTATATGTTTTCTTTGATGTACCCGACTGGACTACAGAATTGCAACAACGCCATAATTTCTTCTTGGAGATCTTACGGCTGGCTAAAGAAGTAGGAGTTGAGTTTGCCTTTCCAACCCAAACTTTACATATGGATAGCTTCTATAAAGATGAACCTCGAAAAGTGGGCGAAGAACGAACAGAAGAGGAACTGGCTTCGGCCATCTATGAGTTTGGCCCTGATGGTAAGAAAGGCAAACCGGATGGCATCCGAATTTTCCGAGCCGGTGAAGAAGTGGATTTTGGCGCGAAAAAATAAACCACGGAGTACACAAAACTACACTGAGGTAGAACCTTAGAACCTGAGAGCCTCCAGCGGTCCTCGCAGCGTTTTGTTATTGGACATTATAGGTTGAAACCGTAACGCTCGCAGGTCCTGGCGGACGCTTCGAGGTTGCTCCAGCAAAATCTCCGCCAAAGCCAAATCCCTTCATAAAAAAAGCCGACTCAACTGAGCCGGCTTTCAAAATTTTAAACTGCGAACAACCGCAACATCTATGTCATCTGCGTTCTATTCCGCTGCTTTTTCCTTTTCCTTCTCTCCGGAAAAAGCTTCGAATACCATTTTCAGATCTTCAGCCACTTGTTCCTTTGTGCGGCCTTCGATACGGTGCCTTGGGATCATGGCTTTGATCTCGCCATCCACAAAATAGGCAAATGCCGGTGATGATGGCGGGTATTCGCTGAAATACGCACGGGCATGAGCCGTAGCCTCTTTATCCTGACCGGCAAAAACAGTAGTCATGTGGTCTGGCTTTACATCTGATTGTTCCAAAGCAATTCCCAAACCCGGGCGTGCATTACCCGCAGCACAACCACATACGGAGTTAATCGCCAAAAGCATGGTGCCTTTGTATTCTTTCATGGCGCGATCTACATCTTCTGTCGTCTTCAGTTCTTCTACGCCGTACTTGGTCAGCTCTTCTCTCATCCAGGACGTATCAGGTCCCATTCCAAATCCAAATTGCATAATAGTCTCTTTAAGTTTATTTGATTGCTTAAACGGCTTAAAATTACAAAAAATTTTAGCCAAAATAAGTCAAGGCTTCCACATAATGGGAAGCCTTGAAAATATTCAGATTCCCGCTAAGACGGGAATGACCGTATCTAAAGTCGGTGTTGCGTTACTTCGCTGCTTTGTAATTTTCAGCTACTTGATCCCAGTTGATCACATTCCAGAATGCTGCAACGTAATCGGGACGTCGGTTTTGGTAGTGCAGGTAATATGCATGTTCCCAAACATCAATTCCAAGGATTGGAGTGTGTCCATCCATTAGCGGACTGTCTTGGTTTGCTGTAGAGTGAACAACAAGATTACCGTCTCCATCTACAGAAAGCCATGCCCATCCGGAACCGAATCGGGAGCCTGCTGCTGAAGAAAATTCTTCTTTAAAATCATCGAAACTTCCGAAAGCATCGTTAATAGCTTCCGCTAAGTCTCCGGTTGGAGTTCCTCCACCGTTTGGAGACAGAATCGTCCAAAATAGTTTATGATTTGCATACCCGCCGCCGTTATTAATCACAGCTTGTTTGATATCTCCTGGAACTTCGTCAATGCGTTGCAGCACTTCTTCAATTTCAAGATCAGCAAAATCGTGACCTTCCAACGCTGCATTTACTTTATTGGTGTAACCCTGATGATGTTTGGTATGGTGAATTTCCATGGTTCGCGCGTCAATATGTGGTTCAAGCGCGTCGTATGCGTAAGGTAAATCAGGAAGTGAATAAGCCATTATATAACTCCTTTTTAAATTTCGGTTATGTTGGCGCTTAAAACTTGTGCGCCTTTCATTTATCGTCTTCAAACATAAGCAAAACAGCCTTAAAATTCGTTCCTGTAGTCCATCAATACAATCTATCTTTTAGATTTGTTAACACTATGAAGAAAGGTTACTCTGAAATCCTCTGAGAATTGAAGTATCTTTAACCAACTCAGTCATTTTATCTCACTCACAACTATTTATGAAGTACAATTACGATGTAATTATCATTGGCAGCGGCCCGGCAGGTTTCTCTTGTGCCATGCAAAGCTCCAAGTTTGACAAGAAAGTATTGGTTATCGAAGCCAATGAAGAATCTTTTGGGGGAACATGGATCAACTCAGGTACCATCCCCAGTAAAGCCCTTCGCGAAACCGCCCGCATTATCCAACGTTTCCAAAGTCAGTTTGAGGATCTTTCCCACGAGAAAGCATATCAGCACCATAAAATGGAAGAGTTGCTGAAATACAAGAATGAAACGCTCAAAAGTAAGAACACCAAGGTCGAAAACGACTTCAATAAAAATGAGATCGACACCGTTCGCGGATTTGGGGTTTTAAAGGATAACAATACCGTCGAAGTAACCGCAAAAGACGGTTCTAAAAAAGAGTATTCCGGTGAGTTTATCTTTGTATCTCCCGGAAGCAAACCTTTGCAGCCGAAAGGGTTTAAAGTTGATCACGACAAGGTACTGGACTATACCTCTGTCTTGAATTTGAATCACATCCCCAGAAAAATATTGATCATCGGAAGTGGGGTTCAGGCTCTGGAATATGCCACAACATTCTCGAATCTGGGCAGCCGGGTTTCGATATTGAATGAGACGGACTCTTTTCTACAATTCCTGGATAATGAAATTCGAGATCAGCTGACTATGATCCTCGATAAACAAAAGATCGAGGTCTTTTCTAATGCTGAGAATATTGAGATACAGTCTAACGGACTCAGAAATACAACGGAAGTTCGATATAACCTGCGTAATGATAATGAGGGGAAACGCACCCGTGTTATCGAAACCGAACATGTGCTTTATTTGGGTGGAAAAACTCCTAATACCAGCGGACTTGGCTTTGAAAATACCGGTGTAGAACTGGATGAGGAAGGATATATCGTAGTTAATAGCGATTATCAAACCAACGTAGAAAATATCTTTGCCGGCGGTGATGCGATCGGTTATCCGGCTTTGGCTTCGGCCTCTTTTTCGGAAGGACGTTTGGCTTCCTGCCGCATGTTTGGAATAAAAGCACTGGATGTTCCACCCGAAATTCCTTTCGCCATATACTCTATCCCGGAAATTTCAAGCATCGGACTTACGGAGAAAGAGGCAAAATCCCGTGGATACGATGTGACCGTTGGACGAGCTTATTACAAAAACATCACCCAGGGAGATATCAGCAATCAGCAAGATGGATTATTGAAATTAGTGTTTGAAACCGAGAGCCTGAAGCTGGTAGGAATTCATATTATTGGTGAGCGCGCCAGCGACCTGATTCACCTGGGGCAAGCCGTGATGTCGCTTGGCGGCGATGTTCGCTATTTCATCAATCACGTACTCAACTATCCCACTTACAGCGAAGCCTACCGAATCGCCGCTTTTAATGGTATGAACCGCGTATACAAAGCCGGCGTGAAGTACAAAAAACTTCTGAAGAACAATAAATAAGAACATCGAACAAGGAACATCCAACATCGAACTTTGAACGGGTTACTTCTCCTTTCGATGTTCCTTGCTCGATGTTGGATGTTCTGAAGTTCTACACGTAATGAATGGCTTTGCGCATACCTTCAGAATCGTACTCAAATTCTTCGGGGAGGGTTTTGATGCCTTTCTCTTTTGAGATTTTGGCTGAATAAGCCAGTACCATTGCATCCACGATGTCATCCTCTTCTACCTCGTTTCGGCGGAATTCTTCTTTGATATCACGGAAGAAATCATCGGCAATCGGTTCGCGGTTTTTAATCAATTCCAACCGGTGCTTGATGCCTTTTTTAAGGTTTTTCTTCTGGTAGATCATCCCGCCATTCAAAGTTTGGAAAAGCAGTTCGGGATGAGCTTCCAATACTTTGTCGATCAGAGATTCATCGGCTCGCAACAGCTCATCAACCATCTGTATTTTTGGGGTGATGTTCCACGATTGCAGCGTAAGCTTTTTTTCGGTGTATTCGTGGCTGATCATGTTAGCTTCCACATAAGAAGGAGCCGTCAAAGCCGGACGAATGGGGGGACTAAACACACTGGAAGCGTATTCGTCACCCAGTTTTTTACGCAGCAGTGCATCGGCTTCGCGGGTATATTCTTCGTCTTCCAACCCGATCGGCATATCAATGAAAATTCGATCGTAGGTTTCAAAAGCTTCCTTCAACGCTTCCCGATCCCGAAGAATCTCATATTTTTCATCGCCCTCATCAAAAGTGATGAGAATCCACCCTGCCTGGCAACCGTCTATTCCTGCTGTTTTCACTATAACTGATCTTTAATGTTTTTCTTAAGTTGAATGTGCAGCTCATCCAACTGATGTTTATCCACCGTATCCGGAGAATTATCCATCATGCTTTGCGCTTTCTGGTTTTTTGGGAAAGCGATAACATCACGAAGACTCTTGGCTCCGGTCAGTAACATCACCGCTCGATCTACTCCAAAAGCAATTCCGCCATGTGGAGGCGCTCCATATTTGAAGGCATCCAGCAAGAAACCGAATTTCTCTTCCGCTTCTTTTTCTGAAATCCCCAAAAGCTCAAATACTCGACGCTGCATTTTTTGATTGTGGATACGAATAGAACCACCACCCAGCTCGTTTCCGTTCAATACCAGGTCATAAGCGCGGGCTTTTACTTTGCCAGGATCAGAATCCATCAGTTCCACATCTTCTTCTCTCGGTGAGGTGAATGGATGGTGCATAGCATGATAGCGACGAGTTTCTTCATCCCACTCCAGCAGCGGAAATTCCGTTACCCACAAGAAATTATATTTCGATTCATCGATCAGTTCAAACTCTTTGCCCATCATCAGACGAAGCTGACCAAGTTGTTTTAAAACATCCGGTTTTGGTCCGGCAAGAATAAGAACCAGGTCTCCTTTCTTCGCTTCGGATTTTGCTACCATCTGTTCCACTATCTCATCAGTCAGGAATTTTGCCACGCTGCAAAGTGGTCCATCTTCCTGCATCTTGATGTAAATCAGTCCACCGGCACCGGTTTCTTCTTTCACGCGATCCGTCAGTCGGTCGATAGCACCACGGCCCATATCTCCTTGTCCCGGCACGGTGATTCCAACTACTCCACCGCCATCTTTAACGGTCCCGGAAAATACTTTGAACTCAGCATCGCGTACGATCTCAGAAAAATCCTTGAATTCCAGGCCAAAACGGGTATCCGGCTTATCGGAACCGTAGGTATTCATAGCCTCTTCATAGGTCATGCGTGGGAATGGCGTTTCAACTTCGTATCCAATGGTATCTTTGAACACTTTCTTCCAAAGGGATTCATGCGTTTCGTAGATCACTTCTTCATCCACAAAACTCATCTCCACATCAATTTGGGTGAATTCCGGCTGTCGATCGGCACGGAGGTCTTCATCCCTAAAGCACTTCACGATCTGGAAATAGCGGTCGTAGCCGGAAACCATCAGCAACTGCTTGTAGGTCTGCGGACTTTGAGGAAGCGCAAAAAACTTCCCTGCATTCACGCGGCTTGGCACCAAATAATCACGGGCCCCCTCCGGAGTACTGCGCATCAGAACCGGTGTTTCCACTTCGGCAAACTGCAGGTTATGATAAAACTCCCGAACCGACTGGTAGAACTTGGAACGCAACATCAACCGATTCTGCACTTCAGGTCTGCGAAGATCCAAGTAACGATATTTTAACCGTACATCTTCATTCGTGGGAATGCCGTCTTTGATCTCAAAAGGTGGTGTTTCGGCTTCAGAATAGATCACCAGGCCGGTCGCTTCAATTTCGATCTCACCGGTCGGTAAATTTGGATTCTTATTCTCCTCACCCCGGGTAATAACCTTGCCTTTAACGCCAATCACATATTCGGCACGCAGTTGCTCCGCCTTTTCGTGCAGCTGATCGTCCTCTTCAGTAAAAACAACCTGTGTAACGCCGTATCGATCTCTCAGGTCAATAAAAATTACGCCGCCGAGGTCGCGCCGGGGACCAACCCATCCGTTTAAAATTACTTCTTCGCCAATATGTTCTGCGGTTAACTCCCCGCAGGTGTGTGTTCTTTTGAGGGTCATTCGTTTCGATGAATCGTAGAGTGAAAACTTTTGGTTATTAAGGCGCTGAAAATACACATAATGTTAACGAATCGCCTAATCAATGTGGCCGGAACTTATTTTTCTCATTAATACCTTTGCCTCCGTTTTCATGACGGGACTTATTTGGATCGTCCAATTGGTTCATTACCCCTCCTTTCGATTTGTAAGCGAAGTGAATTATCTCGCTTTTCAGAATCACCACGTCCGCAGTATTGATAAGATCGTGATTCCGGTGATGGTGGCTGAGATCACGACCTCTTTTGCTCTTTCCTGGTTTGATGGTTTTCTCTCAATGAATGCGTTAGGTTTCTACTTGGTGCTGCTGATCTGGATTTCTACAGGATTGTTTTCAGTTCCGGCTCACTCCAAACTGGAATCCAGAAAAGATATCGATGCCATCAATAGCCTTGTTTCCACCAACTGGATACGGACGATCTTATGGACGGTGAAATCCGGGTTGAGTTTTTATTTGTTGATGGGGATGTTGGGTTGAAAGAAATGGACATGACTAAATTTTTAGCCTTGGTGACATTCACCCCTCCCTGCTAAAGCCGGACTCCCCTCAAGGGAGGTACCGACCGAATGGGAGGCGAAGGGTGTTTGCCGGTAATTAATTACTGAGTACCACACTACCAAAAATTAAAATTGGCAAACTTCCCTCAATTTTAACTACATTATTTGTCCTTTCTTCGAGTGGGTCGGAGAAAGAACCATTCTGCCTGGGGAGGTAAAATGAATATCATCGAAACCATTGTTGCTGACGGCAACGAAATTTTCAGACATGGACTCAGTTCCATTTTGCGGGATCACGGTGCATTTAATATTTGCAGCGAGGTTGACAATGGAGCATTGGTGCTTACCGCTTATGAAAGTGTGAAGCCAAAGCTTTGTATCCTCTCCTTTTCCATGCCTGAGATGGAAGGCATCATCATTGCAAAAAAGATCATTGATAAAGACCCGAATGCCAATATTCTCCTCATGGCTGACAATACCGATCAGCGTACACTCAATGAGTTTTTAGATTCCGGTGCCTATGGATTGATCCAAAAATCAGCCCACCGGTTCGAACTTATCGATGCGGCCCAAAAAGTTGCCAATGGTGAGCGCTTTCTTGGCAAACAGTTTTCCAGAATGATGACCGAAGAGTATAAGCGCCTCGCCCGCAAGAAAAAACGCCCCGACCCTATCAAATCTATCACCAAGCGGGAACGAGAAGTGTTGAGCCTGCTCACTGAAGGATTTACCAGCTCCGAGATCGCAGATAAGCTATATATCAGTCCAAGAACGGTAGAAAAGCATCGCACAAATCTGTTAAAGAAACTCGATCTCAAAAATACAGCTGCCCTCGTCCGCTTTGCCATGGAAAACGAACACACTTTGCTATAATTACCAAATTCCAATGGTCAATGCTTTAGAATTTGAACATTGACCATTGGAATTTACATCACTACGTATTTTCACGTACACAAATTACGTATTTCCCACTATTGACGAACAAGCCACTTAAGGCTATGTTTTAAGTGCAAATGGGGTAATAGCCGTCTGTAGATGATATCTGCCACCGCTCATTGATTTGAGGGTGGCTTTTTTTTGGAAAATACCTGCCCGGAATCTCTAAAAGACGAAAGCATTTAATTATTTTTTTCGGCTATTTGCTTCAATTTAGCCGCCCGAAGTTCATTGTACATATTTTGCTCCTCCACCATCTTTGAAAGAGCGAAGAGGTCATATACAGCACCCAAACCCAGTACGCCACCGCTCAGCAACCAGCCGATCCCCGTTCCCACTCTTCCCAAATAAAAACGATGCAATCCCAGTATTCCGAATAAACCTAAAAACCAAAACAGGTAGGCTTTTCCTTTGGATTTAGTCCCAACAGGTTCTTCCTCTTTTGCTCGGATGATCGAAAGCTTTTTCCTGCCTCCCACCTTTGCAATGAAATCCTCATAACTTGTTAGCAGTTTTCGGGCAAATTTCCTGGTACGAACCGATTCCTGTTTGGCATACTCCAACTCCGCTTCCATCACCTGGTATTCAAAAACAAATTCCTCCACTACCTTTTCCATGGTCATCTTATCCTGAAGATACGCTTCCACTTTGCGGGTCAGGTTCCGAATGGAATCATGAATAGTAACCGTAAGATCGGTCCTGCTGTCATCCCCGTCCTTTTCTAGTTCGTTGATCAGCTCTGCATAGGTATTTGCGGCCTTCTTCAGGGCCTGTTCGGCTGCAAGGGCCATTTCATATTCTTCGGATCTCCGCATATTGATCTGTTTTTATGGATTCGTACCTGCGTTCGAAATACGGAAATTTTTGTTCCAAATAGAAGGGTAAAAATAATAAAGCCCGACTTTCTTATTGAATCGGGCTTTAAATTGTAAGTACCGTGGGGCGGAATTGAACCGCCGACCTCACGATTATGAGTCGTGCGCTCTAACCATCTGAGCTACCACGGCATATCTTTTTCAAGAGAGCATCAAATATACGGGTTTATATAACAAAGGGTAAAATGTTTTTTCAGGTTGATTTTATAGAGCGTGAAGATCTTTGAACCATTGCAAAGTTCGGATCTCATAAAGGAGGGTTATAAACAGTCCTGCACAACGAATGCAAAACATTCGACCTTAGAAAAAAGAGCGTGAAGAAGATGACGGAATGGAACGTTAAAAAATAAATCATACCGCACAGGTATTTACCTACAGGCAAGCACAGAGAAGGAGCATTGATTTATTTTAGTGCAATGGAGACATCTTTAGCTCTTTTTTCGCAGTCGAGAGTTTTTGGTTCTTTTGTCGGCACAAAAGAACAAGGAAGTTGATAAGGGCTTGTATGTAATATTTCCCTACCTCCCCTTAATCTCTTCGCTAAGTTTCTTAACTTCCACGGTTCACAGAAAACCAATCTAAAAAAGGTTCATGGCTAAAAACATTACTTCTCAGGAAAAAGATTATTCACAATGGTATCTGGATGTGGTTCGGGAGGCAAAATTGGCGGAGCATTCTCCGGTACGCGGAAGCATGGTTATCCGCCCTAACGGAATGGCGCTTTGGGAAAATATGCGCAATGCCCTCGATCAGATGTTCAAAGATACCGGCCATGAAAATGCCTATTTCCCGCTGTTTATTCCCAAATCATTTTTGTCCAAAGAAGCGCAGCATGTGGAAGGGTTTGCGAAGGAATGTGCGGTAGTCACTCACAGCCGACTCAAAAGCGTGGACGGTGGCGTGGAAGTGGATCCGGAATCGAAACTGGAAGAAGAGCTGATCGTCCGGCCTACCTCGGAAACCATTATTTGGGATACTTACCGAAACTGGATCCAGTCCTATCGGGATCTGCCTATTCTGGTAAATCAGTGGGCGAATGTAGTCCGTTGGGAAATGCGTACACGGTTATTTCTCCGCACCATGGAATTTCTCTGGCAGGAAGGTCATACAGCTCACGCCACTAAAGAAGAGGCGGTTGAAGAAACCCGTCAAATGTTGGATGTATATGCAACTTTTGCTGAAGATTTCATGGCGATGCCTGTTCTTAAAGGAGTGAAAACAGCCAGCGAACGTTTCGCCGGAGCCGTTGATACCTACTGCATCGAAGCGCTGATGCAGGATGGAAAAGCACTCCAAGCCGGTACCTCCCACTTTCTGGGGCAGAATTTTGCCAAGGCTTTTGATGTGAAATTTCAGGATAAAGACGGCGAACACAAACTCGTTTGGGCCACAAGTTGGGGCGTTTCTACCCGACTGATCGGTGGATTGATCATGACACATTCGGACGATCAGGGATTGGTGCTGCCTCCAAAACTGGCGCCGACTCAAGTGGTCGTAGTTCCTATTTACCGTAGTGATGAACAGCGCGAAGCCGTACTTGAATACGCAGACGGTATTTATGACGAATTGAAAGAACTGGGCGTTCGTATCAAAGTGGATGACCGTGATAATTACAATCCGGGCTACAAATTTGCGGAGCATGAAGCGGCCGGCATCCCACTCCGAATTGCTATAGGTCCCCGTGATCTGGAGAATAATAATGTGGAGCTGGCTCGCCGCGATCTGAAGTCCAAGAATATTGAAAGTCGTGAAGGACTCGGTTCCCGCGTCAAGAAATTACTGGATGATATTCAGGATGAGCTTTTCGAAAAAGCCAAAAAACGTCGCGATGAGATGACTTCCGAAGTGGATTCCTACGAGGAATTTCAGAAAATAATTGAAGACAAAGGCGGATTTGTATGGGCTCACTGGGATGGTACATCCGAAACTGAAGAGAAGATCAAAGAAGAAACCAAAGCCACCATTCGCCTCATTCCGCTGGAAGAAGGTGAAGAGGGAAAGTGTATGGTTACCGGCAAGCCATCAAAGCAGAAAGTGTTGTTTGCGCGGTCTTATTAATAAAATATAGCTTAGATTCTTGTCATCCTGAGTGATTATTTTTTCAAACTTGGTATCGATGTATTCCGCGAAGGATCTCAAATTTTAATGCTGCTCGTTGCAAAGTTTGAGATCCCTCGTGTTTAACACCAGATCCCATACAAATTTCGTAAACACTCGGGATGACAACATTGAAATCAATGATCAGTAAAATGATGCCAAAAATCCCGCCTCCATATTATTTGTCTAATGCCGAGCAATCCCGGTTCATGGACGAAAAGACCATCTCTGAATTTGGGATCGATGGTTTTACCCTGATGGAGATTGCGGGAACACGCGCTGCTGATTTTATACAGTCAGAAATTCCAACCGGTTCGCACGGACTATTCTTTTGTGGGAAAGGAAACAATGGCGGAGATGCGCTGGTGATCGCGAGGTTACTTTCTCAGCAGGATTATAAGATCACGGTATGTTTTTTATCTGGAACCGATGACTTGAGTCAGGATGCTGATAAAAATTTCAAGCTCCTCCAAAAACTTGATGCAAACATTGAAGTTCTAAACTGGAATGACTTCACCCCAAAAGAATATGATTTTGTGGTTGATGGCATGTTGGGAACTGGACTAAACTCTGATGTCAGAGTACCCTATTCAGAAGCCATCGAGTGGATCAACGGGCAGGAGTCGCCGGTATTTTCGTTGGATATTCCCACAGGATTAAATGCAGATTCCGGCCAAATTATGGGTACTTCGGTTCAAGCTGATTTCACCCTGAGTTTTGGCGTTCTTAAAACCGGTTTTTATCTGAATAATGGTTTTGATACCACGGGAGAAGTCATTCTTTGCGAGCTTTCTTTCCCGAATAAATACAAAAAATCCACCGCCTGCCTGATAGATGAAAGCTGGGTTCAGGCAAATACTCCTTCACCAAAAAAAAGAAAGCATAAGTATGATGAAGGGGTACTTTACATTGTTGCAGGGTCAGAAGGTTTGACCGGTGCCGGTATTTTGGCAGCAAGAAGTGCATGGTCGGCCGGTTTGGGAGCAGTGATCCTCATCACTCCAAAAGGGTTGCTGGATATCTACGAGAAACAGCTGGAGCAGATCATAAAAAAAACGGTCGGAGATCGGAATGACCTGTATTTCAAGGAATCACATGAGGAAGAGGTAACACAGATCCTGCAAGAGAAACCCGGAAAACTCCTTATTGGCCCCGGGCTTGGAAGAAAGCAGGAAACCATTCGGTTCACCCAAAAACTATTGAACAGTTTTGATGGAGATATAGTGGTTGATGCGGATGCGCTATTTGCCTTATCTGAACTTGAGTCTTGGGATAAACCTGCCAAAGCACAATGGATCCTGACGCCACATCCCGGGGAGCTCAAGAGCTTGTTGAATAAAGATGTAGGAGATGACTTATTCAGGCTGGAAACAGCTAAAACCCTGGCTTCACAAAAAAAGATCACGGTTTTATCTAAAGGAATGCCATCGATCGTTGGAACACAATCGGGAGATGCGTATTTAACCGGGTACGACACACGGATTTTTTCCCGTGCAGGATTCGGAGACGTACTTGCCGGTAAAGCGGCGGCCTATTGGGTGAGCTCAAATTCACCGGAGCTTGGTTGTTGCCTTGCATTATTAGACGGTTACCAAAAATCACAACAATATTTTGCATCAAACAGCGGTTCCTTAGAACCAAACGATATTATTTAAATGACAAAACCTTCCAAAATTTTACCCCGCTCGGTTAAATTATATTTAACCCTGCTAACCATCTCGACAGGATTGATCATCTATGGAACCCTTTTTCCCACTGATTATGATGTACCTCACGGACTAATAGGCATGGACAAACTTGTTCATGTGGTGATGTTTGCTACATGGTCTTTCTTTTACGGACTGGTCCGATTTCTGAAAGATAAATACAAACTTCTTCCTGTATTTCTGGTCAGTACTTTCTTTGGATTACTGATCGAAGTTTTTCAATACTTCCTGCCTACCGGACGCTCTGCAGAACTTATGGATCTTATTGCGGATAGTACCGGGACCGGGATTGCATTAGTGCTACTTTATTTGCTATCCAGGAAAATACCTGAATTTCAGCCGGAACCTTCCTCCGAATAATTTGACCATCCGTTTTTAAGAACGTGCAATTTTCTACTTTTTTGCTATTTTAATGGGGTAACTGTGCAACGCTTTCCCAAATACGGAGGTGCGCATGTCCCTGAAAAATCCATCTGCCGATTTACGATTGAATTATCCCATCCTCCTTGAAACCGGGATAATAATTGCCTTGTTGGTTTTGATCTTTTGCATGAAAATTGATCTCCCCACGGTTAATACTTCTTCCGTTCTTTATGTGGAAGGAGATGAGACGGCATTAGTCTTGCCACCTTCGGTTGTGGAAAATACGTCTCTCATCAAACCTCCTCCTCGGCCCCAAGTCCCTGTTTACTTACCAAATGATACACCCATTGAACCGGAACCTATAGAGATTGATGAGTTCGATCGCATTTCAAGGCTCATGATCCCTCCCCTGCCTGATCAGATCATTGTTGAGCCAACCTATGACCTATTCAAGGATATTGAGCAACTTCCGGAATTGATCGGTGGCGAACAGGCCTTTCAGAATAGTATCGAATATCCCTTGTTAGCACGAAGAGCCAGAGTTCAGGGTATTGTTGAAGTTGAATTCACTGTTTCCGAAACGGGTAAGGTTCTCGACCCGGTGATCATAAAAGGACTGGGTTATGGGTGTGACAAGGCTGTACTGGATGCGATCAAACTGCAGCGATACCGCCCCGGAAAAAAGGCCGGAAAAGTATCCAGCTTTCGCATCAAGGAAACGGTTCAATTTATATTACTGAACACTTAGCTATACCCGGATACTAAAATCATTTCTTGAATGTTAAAATATTGCTAAGGGTACTTGCACACGACTGATAAAATTCCGTTCTTTTGCACTTACTCGTCGAAACCGATTAAAACAGTATAAGAGTATTATGAGAAAAGAAAGAAAATCACCTAAAGCAGATCTGAAAAGATCATACACTGTTTATCTTGAAGCAGGTTTGATCTTTGCACTGCTTGTAATGATTGTTGCTGTCAAAGTGAATTTAGAAACTGAACCTCCAAAAGCTATTGCCCTTGATGAGCAAGAAGTGGTTGAAATGGAGGAAGTGATCCAAACCAAACAAATCGAAACCCCCCCACCTCCTCCACGTCCACCGGTACCGGTTGAAGTTCCCAACGACGAGATTATTGAAGATGAGATGATCGATCTTGACGCTGAACTTGATATGGATGCTCCCATGGACCTCCCTCCACCACCNCCGGAAGAAGAGCCTGAAGAAGATTTCNTNGTTGTGGTAGAACAGATGCCTCAGCTGGAAGGCGGAATGGCTAAACTTCAGGGAAGTGTGAAATATCCTGAAATGGCACGCCGGGCCGGTATTGAAGGCCGCGTTACCGTTCAGTTTATTGTGAA
>NZ_AQXG01000009.1 GCF_000375425.1 Gracilimonas tropica DSM 19535
CTTCTTCGAGGAGTAAACAAGGAGCAGCTGCAGCGCGGAATGGTGCTGTGTAAGCCGGGTTCGATCACTCCGCACAAACAATTTGAGTGCGAGGTGTATGTATTGAGCAAGGATGAGGGAGGGCGTCACACGCCGTTCTTCAAAGGCTACCGACCACAGTTNTATTTCCGTACCACCGACGTGACCGGCTCTTGTGAGCTTCCCGATGGAGTGGAGATGGTAATGCCGGGCGATAATGTGAAGCTGAGCGTTTCACTGATTCAGCCGGTAGCGATGGAAGAAGGGCTGCGATTTGCCATCCGTGAAGGCGGGCGAACCGTAGGTGCCGGAGTTGTAACTAAAATCCTTGATTAAGAGATTACCTTAATAAAGGCCAGTGCAGAGAGCAGTCGGTTTCCGTCTGCTCTTGTGCGCTTTATACGGGTGTAGCTCAGTTGGCAGAGCACTGGTCTCCAAAACCAGGTGTCGGGAGTTCGAGCCTCTCCACCCGTGCAAACAAAGATATCATATGAGTAAGATTAACAATTTTTTTGACGGTGTTGTAAAGGAGTTTAAGAAGGTATCCTGGCCAACTCAAAAGGAACTGATCGATAATACTATCATCGTGGTAGTGTTTTCTATTATTATTTCAGTTTTCATTTTTGGAGTGGATCAACTTTACAGCACGATCTTAGAAGCTATCTACAACTGATAATGAGTAAAGAACTAACGCATGATTGGTATGTGGTACGCTGCTTTTCCAGTCATGAAAAAAAAGTAAAAGAGTTTCTTGAGCGAGAGATTGAAGACCAAGGTTTAGAGGATAAGATTGTAGAAGTTCTGATACCTACCGAAACCGTTGTTGAGATCCGCTCAGGGAAAAAACGTACTCGAGAGAAGAATTTTTTTCCGGGATACATTCTTTTGAATACTCATTATGACGAAGAAGTAAATAATTTAGTACAAAGCGCACCATCCTGCCTTGGATTTTTGAAGTCAGGAAATGAAACGGTGCCATCTCCACTGAAACCGCATGAGGTCAAGCGCATCATAGGCCGTGTGAAGGATGGTGGAGAAGAAGCACGGAACATCGAAATTCCGTATAGCGAGGGAGACCTGGTTAAAGTGATATCCGGTCCGTTCAAAGATTTTGACGGAACTGTTCAGGAGGTAAATCCTGAGAAACTCAAATTGAGGGTGATGGTCAGTATTTTTGGCCGTAAAACACCGGTTGAGGTTGATGTTAGCCAAGTTGAGTCCGCTACCTAAAAGAACCTAGTTGATGCACACTAGCTATTACGCAAATTAAACTGAAGTTATTAATTATAGGATCCTGAGAATCCATGGCTAAAAAAGTTGACAAAATCCTGAAGCTCCAGATCGTTGGGGGGCAGGCAAACCCTGCGCCACCTGTAGGACCGGCACTCGGTCAGGCAGGAATCAACATTATGGAGTTTTGTAAAGCCTTCAACGCTAAGACTCAGGACAAGGCCGGAACTGTTGTTCCTGTTGAGATTACAGTTTATGCTGACAAGTCTTTTACATTCAAAACAAAGACTCCTCCAGCTCCTGTTCTTCTCAAGAAAGCAGCGAAAATCAAGTCCGGATCGGGTGAGCCAAACCGAAATAAAGTAGGAATGGTTACCTGGAGCCAATGCAAAGAAATTGCACAAGAAAAGATGGAAGACTTAAATGCGTTTGACGTCGAAGCTGGTGCGGAAATGATTGCAGGAACGGCTCGCAGTATGGGTCTTAGAGTAAATCGCGAAAAGTAAGGAATTGTGATCATGGCAAAAAGAGGAAAGAAATATCAACAGGCCGTGGCACTCGTTAATCCAGAGGTGGAATATACTTTGGAAGAAGCGTGCGATCTGGTTAAAAAAACATCTGTTGCGAACTTTGATGAATCTATTGATGTAGACATTCGGCTGGGAGTTGATCCCCGTCATGCTGATCAAATGGTTCGGGGAACGGTGAGCTTGCCTCACGGTACCGGAAAAGAAGTACGTGTTTTAGCTCTCGTTAATGAGGCTAAACAAGATGAAGCCAGAGAAGCTGGTGCCGACCATGTTGGTCTTGATGATTACATCGAAAAAATTGAAGAAGGGTGGGCAGATATCGACGTGATAATTGCTACGCCCGACGTAATGGGAAAACTCGGTAAGCTTGGGCGCTTTTTAGGGCCCCGCGGACTGATGCCTAACCCCAAAAGTGGAACTGTAACAATGGATGTGGCTGATGCTGTTAAAACAGTAAAGGCCGGACAGATCGATTTCCGTGTTGATAAAACCGGAATCCTTCATACTTCCATTGGTAAATCAAGTTTTAATGCAAGTGACCTTAAGGATAATGCTGAAGCATTTTTCCGAACCGTTATGAGCTTAAAACCAGCTTCCGCAAAAGGGCTGTATGTGAAAAGTGTTTTCATAAGCAGCACAATGGGACCAAGCATCCCAATAAGCAGAACCGCAGTAACATCCCTATAATAGGAGGAATTGAATTATGCCTACTGCAGAAAAGCAAGCAGTTTTAACCGAAATAGCCGAAAAACTGAAGAGTTCCAGTGCACTGTATGTCACTAACTACTCAGGCATGTCGGTATCAGAAGTTAATGAACTGCGTGGTGCATTTCGTAAGGGAGATATTCGCTTCAAAGTATATAAAAACAAGCTCATGAAGCTCGCTATGGAAGAAGTTGGGGGTTATGATGAAATCATCCCCGAATTGTACGAGCAAAATGCGTTTGCGTTTGTTGAAGAAGAATTAGCCGCACCCGCCAAGGTATTAAAAGAGTTTATCAAGGATCATAACAAGCCACAGTTTAAGGCCGCTATTGTAGATGGTGATTTCTACGGCGAAGATAAACTGGATGCTCTCGCAGCAATGAAGTCTAAGAACGAGATCATCGGCGATATCCTTGGTCTGTTGATGGCCCCACTATCAAATGTTATTGGTGGCCTTAACTCTCAAGGCTCTAACCTTGTTGGCGCAATTAATACCATCGCTGAAAAAGGCGAAGAATAACCCTTATTTATCAACTAGAATTTTTTATATCTAAAACAACTGGAGAAAAAAATGGCTGACGTTAAAGAATTAGCTGAACAGCTTGTCAACCTTACAATCAAAGAAGCAAACGAACTTGCTAAAGTTCTTGAAGAAGAATACGATATCAAACCTGCTCAAGCTGCTGTTGCAGTAGCTGGACCTGCTGGCGGCGGAGAAGCCGGTGGTGGTGAAGAGCAAACTGAGTTTGACGTAGTTCTTAAAAGCGCTGGTGCTAAGAAAATTGCCGTTATCAAAGAAGTACGCGGCATCACTGGTCTTGGCTTGAAAGAAGCTAAAGAATTGGTTGACGGAGCTCCCGGTACCGTTAAAGAAGCTGTTTCTAAAGAAGAAGCAGAGGACATTAAGTCCAAGCTTGAAGAAGCTGGTGCTGAAGTAGAGCTTAAGTAACTCTTACTTACATTTTCGTTGGTAGCCAATGCCGTGAAAACGGTATTGGCTATTGGCGTCTTATAGAAATTGACCTCATTATCAATAAGATATTTATGAGGTTTGCCCATATCATTTACCTTCAATCTAAGAGGAGAGGTTCCTTTTGAGCAAGAAGATGCAAACTATTCCGAACACGAACCGCCTGTCGTTTGGTAAAACCAAGCACGTTCTTGACTATCCTGATTTTCTGGATATTCAGTTAGAGTCATTCGAAAAATTCGTACAGCTTGATATTGCTCCCAACGAGCGAGAAAATCAAGGCCTGCAACGGATTTTTAATGAAAATTTTCCAATTCAAGACAGCCGCGAAACACACATCCTTGAATTTCTTTATTACAATGTGGATGTGCCCCGTTACACTGAATCCGAATGTCAGGATCGCGGTCTGACTTACTCGGTTCCGCTAAAAGCAAAATTAAGACTGTCTTCCGTAGATGAAAGCGATGAAGCCAGTGAAACCATTGAACAAGAAGTATTCCTCGGAGATCTTCCCTGGATGACCAATCGCGGAACTTTTATCGTGAATGGCGCTGAGCGCGTTATCGTAAGCCAGCTTCACCGTTCACCAGGTGTGTTCTTCGGACAAAATGTACACCCCAACGGTACACAATTATATTCAGCCCGGGTTATTCCTTTTAAAGGATCATGGATCGAATTTACCACAGATATTCGTGACGTACTTTGGGCTTATATCGACCGTAAGAAAAAAGTACCAGCCACGACATTACTTCGTGCGCTTGGTTATTCTTCTGACCTTGAGCTACTTGGCCTATTTGAGCTTTCTGAAGAAATTAAGTTTGGCTCAAAAGATAAGTACAACAAAGAGCTTGTAGGCAAGCGCCTTGCAGAGAACATTGTTGTAGAGAATATGGAAGAAGTGGTTGATGATGAGACCGGCGAAGTGACTGAAGCACTGAACCGTGAGATCATCTTTGAACGTGATCATGAACTGACAGAAGATGATTACGGCTCATTGAAAGAAGCCGATGTCAAAAAAGTGCTTGTTCAGAAAATTACTTCTGAAGAGTCTGAGCGTTCTGTTATGATGAATACGCTTCGTAAAGATCCAACTTATGACGAATCTTCTGCGCTTGGCGAAATTTATCAGCAGATCCGTTCCGGGGAAATGCCTGATCCGGAAACGGCACGTTCCATTCTTGAACGACTTTTCTTTAGCGACAAGAAGTATGATCTCGGTGAAGTTGGGCGCTACCGACTGAATAAGCGATTGAAACTGGATCAGGAAAATACCCTCCAGTATCTCACTAAAGAGGATATTGTTGCGATCATAAAAGAGGTGATCCGACTGAAGAACATGAAATCTCAGGTAGATGATATTGATCACTTGAGTAACCGACGTGTACGAACCGTGGGTGAGCAGCTTGGACAGCAATTTGCGATCGGTCTTGCACGTATGGCGCGAACCATCCGCGAGCGTATGAACTCTCGTGATGCTGAGCAGCTGACTCCACAGGATCTTGTGAATGCACGTACCATTTCGAGTGTGATCAATACCTTCTTTGGTACCAACCAGCTTTCTCAGTTTATGGATCAAACCAACCCAATCGCTGAGTTGACGCACAAGCGTCGTATGTCGGCATTGGGACCAGGTGGATTGACTCGGGAGCGAGCAGGTTTCGAGGTTCGTGACGTTCACTACACACACTATGGACGTCTTTGCCCGATTGAAACTCCTGAAGGTCCAAACATTGGATTGATCTCATCTCTTTGTGTTCACGCCAAAGTAAATGATTTTGGTTTTATTGAGACTCCTTACCGAAAAGTGAAAGACGGTAAGGTGACCAAAGATGTTGAGTATCTTGCAGCTGAGCAGGAAGATGAGACTGTTATTGCACAGGCGAATGCCGAGATCGATGACAAAGGTCAATTTGAGACCGATGCGATCTTTTCCAGAACTCGTGAGGGTAACTACCTGCGTGTGAAGCCTGATGAAATTGAATACATGGACGTTGCTACCAACCAGATTACTTCGCTGGCGGCAGCACTCATTCCATTTATTGAACATGACGATGCCAACCGTGCTTTGATGGGGTCGAACATGCAGCGTCAGGCTGTTCCGTTATTACGCCCGGAAGCTCCTGTAGTGGGAACCGGATTGGAGCAGCGTGCAGCTCGTGATTCTCGTGCTATCATTTCTGCTGAAGGAGATGGCGAAGTAGTATATGTAAGTGCTACTGAGATCAGAGTTAAATACGACCGTACCGAAGAAGAGCAAAATTGTTACTTCGACGGAGGTATTAAGACCTACACTCTTAATAAGTTCATCCGAACTAACCAGGATACGACGATCAATCAGCGTCCTGTTGTTAAGATCGGAGATAAAGTGAAAGAAGGTCAGGCACTTGCTGATGGTTGTTCTACTGATAAAGGGGAACTCGCCCTTGGACGTAACCTGTTGGTGGCTTTCATGCCATGGCGCGGTTACAACTTTGAGGATGCCATTGTAGTTAGTGAGCGCATCGTTCAGGAAGATATTTATACTTCCATTCACGTAACGGAGTTTGAACAACAAGTTCGTGATACCAAGCGTGGAGAAGAAGAGCTGACGCGTGAGATTCCAAACGTAAGTGAGGAAGCAACTGCTAACCTTGATGAGCGTGGAATTATCCGTGTGGGTGCTAAGATCGAGCATGGAGATATTCTGGTAGGTAAGATCACTCCGAAAGGTGAAACAGATCCTACTCCGGAAGAGAAATTACTTCGTGCGATCTTCGGTGATAAAGCAGGTGATGTGAAAGATGCATCATTGAAAGTACCACCGGGTGTAGCAGGAACGGTTATTGATACGAAACTCTTCAGCCGTAAGCGTGATGAATTAGTTTCCCGCAAAGAAGAGAAGAAACGCGTTGAACAAGAAGAAGAAAGACATGCCCAAAAAGTTGCTGAATTGAATCAGCAGTGGGCTGACAAGATGTATTCTCTGCTTCGCGATAAAACTTCTCCGGGCGTACTCAACTACAGTAATGTTGAGCTCATTCCGAAAGGAGAGAAGTACAAGAAATCAGTATTTGAAGAATTAGATCCGGTAAACATCAACGAAAATATTGATTGGGCCACCGATGGTGAACTCGTCAAGAAAGTGAAGAAGTTGTTTGCCAATTATCGTGAACTTCGCCGAGAGATCGATACCGAAGCAAAACGTCGTAAATTTGCCATTCAGGTAGGAGATGAACTTCCTCCGGGAATCATCCAAAAAGCTAAAGTTTATGTTGCGAAAAAACGTAAGCTGAAAGTGGGTGATAAGATGGCCGGTCGTCACGGAAACAAAGGTGTTGTTGCCAAGATCGTACCGGTTGAGGACATGCCATTCATGGAAGATGGAACCCCGGTTGACATTTGCCTCAACCCGCTGGGTGTACCTTCCCGTATGAACCTTGGTCAGATTTACGAGACCATTCTTGGATGGGCCGCTAAGAAATTGGGTGTAACATTTGCATCTCCAATTTTTGACGGTGCTTCTATGGATGAAGTTCGAGAGAAACTAAGAGAAGCCGGACTACCGGAAGATGGTCGAGTGCAGTTATATGACGGCCGTTCCGGAGATCCATTCGCACAGAAAACAACCGTAGGTTATATCTACATGCTTAAACTGAATCACTTGATCCAGGATAAGATGCATGCCCGATCTATTGGTCCATATTCATTGATCACGCAGCAGCCATTGGGTGGTAAAGCTCAGTTTGGTGGCCAGCGACTCGGTGAGATGGAGGTTTGGGCACTGTATGCGTATGGTGCATCCAGCATTCTCAAAGAAATGCTCACTGTGAAAAGTGATGACGTTAAAGGGCGCTCAAAAGTTTACGAGGCCATCGTTAAAGGTGAAAACCTGCCTGATGGTGACGTGCCCGAATCATTTAAGGTATTGCTCCGTGAGTTGATGGGGCTCGGCCTTGAAATGCATATTGAATAATTTCACTGTTAATAATTTGGAGGAACATCCTTGCCAGTAACTAAGACATTAACAGTCACCAAAGATTTCGACAGCATCGGAGTATCCCTTGCTTCCGCGGAAACGATTTTATCTCGTTCTCACGGCGAAGTCTTGACTCCCGAAACAATTAATTACCGAACCTTTAAACCGGAGATGGACGGTCTTTTCTGTGAAAAGATCTTCGGCCCGGTTAAAGATTATGAATGCCATTGTGGTAAATACAAGCGTATCCGCTATAAGGGAATTATCTGCGACCGTTGTGGTGTAGAGGTTACCCGAAAAGCCGTACGCCGTGAACGAATGGGGCATATTACCCTAACCGTTCCTGTATGCCATATTTGGTATTTCAAATCTCTTCCTAATAAGATCGCTTACCTGCTTGGAATGAGTTCCAAGAACCTGGATAAGATCGTTTACTATGAGACTTTTGTGATCATCAATCCGGGTATTGCCCGTGACCTTGGTTACGCTCAGGGCGATATGATCTCTGAAGAAGAGAAATGGGACATTATTGAACAACTGCCTGAAGATAATCAGGAACTCGACGACGACGATGAGGATAAATTCATTGTTAAAGAAGGTGCTGAAGCTCTTGAAGCCCTTCTCGCAGATCTTGACCTTGACGAACTCGCCTATCAGTTGCGCTATGAAGTGAAGCATGAGACTTCTCAGATGCGTAAGAAGAAAAAACTGAAGCGACTTCAGGTTATTGAATCTTTCCGTGCAGCCAACAAGCATACTGAAAACCGTCCCGAGTGGATGGTACAGAGTGTAATTCCGGTTATTCCACCAGAATTACGTCCGTTGGTGCCTTTGGAAGGTGGTCGTTTTGCAACATCTGACCTGAACGACCTTTATCGTCGTGTGATCATCCGTAACAATCGCCTGAAGCGATTGATCGATATCAAAGCTCCTGACGTGATTCTCCGAAACGAGAAACGCATGCTGCAGGAAGCGGTTGATTCACTCTATGATAACTCAAGAAAATCAAACGCAGTACGTAATAACAACCGACCACTGAAATCACTTTCAGATATGCTGAAAGGTAAGAGTGGCCGTTTCCGTCAAAACCTTCTTGGTAAGCGTGTTGACTATTCCGGCCGTTCTGTAATTGTGGTAGGACCCGAGCTGAAAATGCATGAATGTGGTCTGCCAAAAGAAATGGCGGTTGAGCTCTACAAACCATTCATTATTCGACGCTTGATAGAGCGCGGATATGTGAAGACGGTGAAGAGCGCCAAGAAAGTAGTTGACCGACGTGATGCCGTTGTATGGGAAGTGCTCGAGAATGTAATTGACGGACACCCCGTACTCCTAAACCGTGCACCAACTTTGCACCGTTTGGGTATTCAGGCATTCCAGCCGGTACTTATTGAGGATAAAGCCATCCGCTTGCACCCGCTCGCATGTACAGCTTTTAATGCTGACTTTGACGGTGACCAGATGGCCGTTCACCTTCCATTGAGCCACGATGCCATTCTTGAAGCATCGGTGCTGATGTTAGGTTCACACAACATTTTAGCTCCTGCCAACGGTGGACCGATCGCAGTTCCATCACAGGATATGATCTTGGGTCTGTATTATCTGACCAAGCCAAATGATGGCTGCTTAGGTGAAGGCAAGAATTTTGCATCACCGGCTGAGGTATTGGTTGCATTTGACCAGGGTAAACTGGATGCACACGCCAAGATCAACGTTCGAATTCCTGTTGTAAATGAGGAAGGAGAACAGTCATACGAAGTAATTAAGACCTCAACCGGTCGTGTGATCTTTAATGAGATCGTTCCGGAAGAGATCCCGTTCATCAACAAGACACTTGGTAAGAAAGAGCTGAGAAGTCTGATTGGTGAAATTCATGACAAAGTTGGAACAGCGAAGACATCAGCTTTCCTCGATGACATGAAAAAAATGGGATATGAGGAAGCCACTATCGGTGGACTTTCTTTCAGCTTGGATGATATCATCATCCCTGATGCGAAAGAAGAACTCATTACCAAGGCCAAAGATGAAGTTACTGACGTTCAGGGCCGCTACGAGATGGGTTTCATTACCGATAACGAGCGTTATAACCAGGTAATTGATAAGTGGACATCCACAACCAACCGTGTTTCTGAAACACTGTTTCAGGCACTGGCTAACGACCGTAACGGGTTCAACCCGGTATACATGATGGCCGATTCTGGTGCTCGTGGATCGAAAGAGCAGATCAGACAGCTGGGTGGTATGCGTGGACTGATGGCGAAGCCTCAGAAAAGTTCTATGCAGCAGGGTAATGAAGTTATTGAGAACCCGATCCTCTCCTCTTTCAAAGAGGGACTGACCGTTCTTGAGTACTTTATCTCTACGCACGGTGCTCGTAAAGGTCTTGCCGATACCGCTCTGAAAACGGCTGATGCCGGTTACCTAACCCGACGATTGGTTGATGTTTCACAAGATGTGATCATTAACGAAGTGGATTGCGGTACGCTGCGTGGTATTAAGATGACAGCGCTGAAAGACAATGAAGACATTATTGAAAGTCTTGAAGATCGTATTCTTGGACGTGTATCACTCCATGATATCTACGATCCGATTTCAGACGAATTAATATGTGAAGCCAACCAGGTGATCGATGAAACGGTTGCTGGTAAGATCGCTGAGACTTCTATCGAAGAAGTTGAGATCCGTTCGGTACTGACGTGCGAAACTCCACGCGGAGTGTGTGCGAAATGTTACGGACGTGACCTTGCTCGCGGAACCATGGTTGAGAAAGGAGAGGCCGTAGGTGTTATCGCTGCTCAGTCTATTGGTGAACCCGGTACACAGCTTACACTTCGAACCTTCCACGTGGGTGGTACAGCTTCTCGTCTGGAGGCTGAATCTCAGCACAAGACCAAGTTTGAAGGTAAAGTTGAATTTGAAAACGTTCGCGTTGTGGTTTACAACGACGGTGAAGAAGACCACAATGTGGTACTTTCACGTGCCGGTGAGATCAAGATCGTTGATGACGAAGGTACGGTACTTATTACTTATAACGTGCCTTACGGTTCTGAGATGTTGGTTGAAGATGGCGATATGGTTCCAAAAGGAGCAGTGCTCTGTAAGTGGGATCCGTATAACGCGCTGATCTTCTCTGAAATTGACGGTACTATTGAGTACAAGGATATCATTGACGGCGTTACGTCTTCTGAAGATACCGATGCTCAAACCGGTCACCGTGAAAAAGTGATTACCGACTCCAAAGATCGTTCGTTGGTCCCAACCATCATGATCAAAGGAAGCAAAGACCGAATTCGGGAAACCACACTTCCGGTAGATACACACATCGTTGTTGACGATGGCGAGAAAGTAGAAGCCGGTCAGGTAATCGCGAAGATCCCTCGTGTGGCATCCAAGTCTAAGGATATCACCGCCGGTCTGCCGCGTATTACTGAGCTGTTTGAAGCTCGTTCCCCAAGTGAACCTGCCGTTGTTTCTGAAATTGACGGTATTGTTGAAATGGGTGGCCGTAAGCGTGGTTCTCAGGAAGTATTTGTGAAGTCGAAAGACGGTACGGATGAGAAGAAATATCTGATCTCGCTCAGTAAGCATATCCTGGTTCAGGCCAACGATTATGTGAAAGCAGGTCAGCCACTTTCTGACGGTACCATCCCGGCTCAGGATATTCTGAATATTCTCGGTCCTTATGCAGTACAGTCGTATCTCGTGAATGAAATTCAGGAGGTTTACCGACTGCAGGGTGTGAAGATCAATGACAAGCACATTGAGACTATTGTACGCACCATGATGCAGAAGGTAGAGATCACCGATCCGGGCGACACTATGTTCCTCGAAGGTGATAAAGTAGATCGCTTTGAAGTGAACGACCGTAACGATGAGCTGATTGGTAAGTTTGTAGTAACAAACCAGGGTGGATCTGATCTTAAGAAAGGAACCATCCTTGATCGTCGTGAAGTACGAGATCATAACAATCAGTTGATCAAAGACGGTAAAGAAGAGCTCGAAACCCGTGAAGCAGAGCCGGCTATTTCCAAGCCTATTCTGTTGGGTATTACGCGAGCTGCTCTTTCTACCGATAGCTGGTTGTCAGCTGCTTCCTTCCAGGAAACTACGAAGGTACTTACTCAGGCTTCTATCGAAGCTAAGAAAGACTTCCTCCGCGGACTCAAAGAGAACGTGGTTGTGGGTCACAAAGTACCGGCCGGTACCGGACTCCGGGACTACGACGACATCGTGGTTGGATCCAAAGCCGATATGGAAGAAGGAGACGAAGAGATCGCCAAAGTATTTGAAGAACTTGGCGGTAGCGAAAACGGTGAAAGCGAAACCGCTGAAGCCGAAGACTAAGATCTCGCCTTCGTTTACCGAAGTCGCTTAGAAAAATTAAAAGCCCCTTGCATGATAAATGTAAGGGGCTTTTTTTATGTCTATGTCTAATCAATAATTAGAGTTAGGGGTGCATTTATGAATACAAGAATGGAATATTATACGCTATGGTATTTGAACCAGTGGCTAAAAAATGAAAGAAAGATTCACCAAATGATTAATTCAAAATCAAAAGAAGAGAGACTTAAGGGTGTCAGAAAAGGTGCTTCTTTCTTTGGGGTTGCTAGAACAATACCTAAGGAACCAGAGAAGAAAAAAGTACGGTATCAACCATTCTTAGAGATTATAGACAAATATGGGTTTCAGGATATTAAAGAAAAGAATCTAGTAGGATTCTTAGAAGGCGTGCATAAAGAATTGGCTAACTTCTATGGTACTAATATGGTTTCTGCTACTTCAAAAATATTATGGTTAAAGTTTCGCTCACCTGTTATTATCCTTGATAGTCAAGCAAAAAAAGCATTGTCTGTTAAAGAGACTAACTATTCAAATTTCGTAAGTGAATGGAATAAAATATACAAGAAGAAAAAGAATGAAATTGTCGAAGCCTCCAGTAGGTTGTCTTGTGTTTCAGAATATATTATAGATTCTGATTCTGACATAGAAAAAATCACTAAGCAAGAATGGTTTTATCAAAGAGTTTTTGACATTTATTTGTGGCATATAGGATCAAACTAGTCCTAACATTTCTCCTCGTTCCGAACGGCTCGTTCGGAATGCCTGCCTGAACCTCCGGTTCAAACCTAGCACCCAAGTTATTGATAGCCAGAACTCCTGATCTAAATTTGCTATTGAAAAAGTTATAGGTTTACACCTTATAAGAAATTGATTATCCTTCCATTAGAAGAAAAAAATATTCCAAAATAATAGGTAATGATCGGATACAGTGGTGGAGTCAAAAATTTTATAATTGGAATAATTACGCTGTTTTTTCTGGCAACTCAGGGATATTCGCAGGGTTATACATCCCCAATATCCTGGCATCACACAGTTTATGAAACACGTATTTCAGCACTAGGTCAATCTACCGCTGCTTTAGATAATGGTACGGCCTATCAGTTAAATCCTGCTATACCTTTAGAACGTGGTATTCTGTACGCATCAAGTTTTCTTGAACCCGCTAGTACTTTTGAATCCTTTATAGTGCCCGAGGGAGCCAAACTTTATAGTCCTGCCTTAGGTTTTTCGATTGGAAGATTTTCTTATTCTGCAATGTTTGATTATACAACCTTTACCTCATCCGATGTCTTTAACAACGAAACGGATGAAATTTCAAACAGCTTACTTAGGTTTAATATCGGATATCAGCTGAAGGGAAAATTTTCTTTAGGTCTGGGATATATGTATAGTTCGTATAAATCACCTGTAAGAACTATTGGAGGAACTGAATATGGAGGCAATGCAAAAGCATGGGGAATAAATATTGGAGCTTTTTTCAAGGATAAGCTTGAAACAAAATATTTGCAATTCAATCCGGGAATTGGGTTATCTATTAATAATCTCAGCAATGGCTTCAATTATGAAAATGATTACAGCGAAGAAGAAAACCTACCTGGTCAAGTACGATTGGGATTTGGGTTTGATGTCTTAACTAACAGGTCTTTCCTTGATAGATCGTTATTGGGTTTTGGAGTATACACTGGATTTAGTAAATATCTTGCAAGAGTGGTTTATGATGAGGAAAATCAAAAGGGAATTGCTCCAAGTGGCTACAAGACATTATTTACGGGCTGGAGCAGTTTTGAAAGATTTAACGGTTCCCAAATGGAAGAAATATCGTTGGGACAGCAAATCTCGAGCAGTATTGGGCTTGAATTATATTTTTTAGAAACACTTTATTTCAGATATGGAATAGTGGGAGGTTCAGATTTATGGATCAGGCCACAGCATGGTTTTGGTGCTGAATTGGATTTCTTTTATGTAACATTTTCAGTCTCTCACCAAGAATATCATTCGTCAGATGAATGGCTTGCACAGGACAGTTCAACATTCTATCAGGCTAAGATTAAAATTCCAGTAGATGGAAAATATAGAGATACTTTACTGGGAAGATTGATGAATTGGAAAAGGTAATTCTAACGCTATTCAGTCAAAATCCCTGTCATTGTTAAGGGGCAAAACTTCACGCACGAAGCACTAACTTCCGATCAGCATATCCATATTTTTGTGAATTCTTCTTCTAGTTCCAAACGGCTCGTTCGGAATGCATACCTAAACCTCCGGTTCACAAAACTAAAATTTCAAATGTCCGTATCCCGCAAATAAAATATATTTGCAGTCTTTAAATTCAAGATCACGTCTATGTTAGGAATTGTAGCAGCCATCGCCATTTCGTGGGGACTTCTTTATCTCACCAAAAAAGAAAGCATTTTGGCGTTAGGGTTTCTGCCCGTCAGTAAAAGGTTGAAGCAGTTTTTTATCGGTTTTTTCGTAACCGGAATACTCTGTGTACTAACACAATTTTTGGAAGCTTATCTCCAATCCTCTTCCTGGATCATAAATGAAAGCATTACGGTTGGAGTGGTTGCACAAGCTTTCTGGTGGGATGTGAGATCGGTATTTACCGAAGAACTCATTTTTAGAGGCGCTTTGCTCTATATCCTCATCCAAAAGATCGGTGTACAAAAAAGTATCCTTATTTCTGCAGCTTCATTTGGAATCTATCACTGGTTTTCTTTCGGAGTATTAGGCAACCCCATGGCGATGATCTTTATTTTTGCAGGAACAGGGTTGATGGGCTATGCATGGGCTTTGGCATTTGCTAAAACAAATTCCATTATGCTGCCTTTTGGACTTCATTTGGGATGGAATTTCACTTACAATACAGTGTTTTCAAACGGTCCATTGGGTGAGCTGGTGCTGCTTTCTGAGGGTGGAATTGAATTATCGGGTTGGGCTTCGACACTCAATTTTCTGTCCGGTATGATCATCGTGCCTATTCTTGTCTTACTATATGTAAGGTTTTTTGTGAAGGAAGAGGAAAGCTCAAGCAAGAATGAGAAAGAGGAAATTAGTCCAACTGGCTAAGTCTGTATCCCAATAAAAAAACCGCCTCAAAAGAAGCGGTTTAGTGATTAATCCAAAAGATAGATCGCTTATTGTATGGACAAGCTAAGGATCTACTTAACGGCTATGAATATCTAATCAGGTACATCAGTCCCGGATGTCCCTTCCATCCATCACCACCTGCAAGGAATACTTTCCGGTGTCCATCATGGCGATGGCAAGGCTGGTAAGTAGCAACATGAGCTCAAGTCTCATCCCGCTGAAGCCTCCATCTCCGCCAAGTTTTACCGTGAAAATGGCTACTAACATCACGATGGCCAATAAAATACCGGGAATTTCGACTTTGTAGCCTACAAGAATCAGGATTCCTCCCAAAAATTCTACAAGAGCTACAACCCAAGCCATGGCCCCTGCTAAGGGAATACCTATGTTGCCAAAGAATCCTTGTACACCTTCAATACCGGTAAGTTTGCCCCAACCGGCTATAATAAATATGATTCCAACTCCAATTCTTAACAATAGAAGAGCTATATCTCTGTTTTTCATTTGTCCTCCAATTTGAGTTATTAAAGTGTATATAATCTATTTGAAATGAACTAAAGTTCAAACGGAAAGTTCAATGTTCAACTATTGAGGGATTTGAGATGACGGAATCAGAAGCAGTAAAACTAATCGAACAGGCAGACTTCGAACCAAATATAGCCCAAAAATGGGCTGATTTGGGATGTGGAAGCGGGTTATTCAGTTATGCGTTGGCCGTTTTGCTTCCGAGAGAAAGCAAGATTTTTTCGGTTGATAAGGTCCACCATGGTCCATTTAAGCTGACTGAAAGAAAGAACAGGATTGAGTTTTTGCAAGCAGATTTTATTCAGGATAAGTTGCCTTTAATAGATCTTGACGGAGTACTTATGGCAAATTCATTGCACTATGTACTGGAAAAAGAAGAATTTCTGGAGCAGTTGAAAACGATGCTAAGTGAAAAAGCAAAACTGATCATCGTGGAATACGAGACTGAACAATCAAATTCCTGGATCCCTTATCCAATACCATTAAAAACACTCAGGGAAATTGCCGGAACCTTAGGGTTTTCAGGAATTCGAAAGATTGGGGAGCGTCCATCAAGGTATGGCAACAAACATATGTACGCTATAGAAATGAGCATAACGAGCCAAAAGAATTGATATAACAAAACCGTCTCATAAAGAGACGGTTTCTAAATTTAAATCTGGAAAGTTATAGGATTAGACTTCATTTCCTATTAATTCATAACCAGCCTTTCGCCATCCGGAAAGTCCTTCCTCAAAATCACTGACATTGGTATAACCCATTTCTTCCAGTTTTTGAGCGAGGGTGGGAGAGGCCGTGCAGTCTGAATTGGCACAATAAACTATAATTTCAGCATCTCTGTATGGTAAGACTTGCTCAGCAACTTCGGCATTTTCTTCGGGGATATTAATAGATCCCGGAATATGCTTGGCTATGAATGCATCCCGTTGCAAAGCATTGATGATGACAGGAGCATGTTCTCCGGTCATTTTGCGATATAAAGTTTCTGCGTCAACTCGTTGAAGTGTTGCTATCTCACTCATAATTCAAAACTTTAATTCTCTCTCTAATTCTATTTTATAACAATTTGAAAGATGAAGGCATTCAGAGTCTGAACCGGGTATCATCAAAAAAGCCACTCCGATTACTCAAAGTGGCTTTTTTCAACATTACAAACAGATTAGTTTAGTTGGTTCCGTCACGATTTGGTGTTCGTGGAGACGGCCACGTCATTTGTTCTCCGGTTCGAGGGTTGATCGGGAGTACCGCACGATCGCGAGGGAAAGTTTCAGGATCTTCGCTGGCCATGTAGGTAAGAATCGCAGTCAGGATCACGTTATTCCGAACATCATCAAATACGATTTTGTCGTAAGTATCGCGGTTGGTGTGCCAGGTGTAATTCCAGTAGCTCCAACTGAGTGAACTAAGCGAAAATCCGGGAGCGCCAGCCGTCACAAAAGAAGCGTAATCAGAGCCTCCGCCACCGGGTGTGCCGGGGAAAGTGGTTTCAATATGACGGGTAATATCACGCGGAACCGGAGCCAGCCAGCGCTGCATAAATTCATAGGAATGCAGAAATCCCTGTCCTGAAATACGAACCACACGCCCTGTTCCATTATCCTGATTGAAGAGGGCTTGAAGTCCATCTACCACTTCGGGATTATCCTGAACGAAGGCACCGGAACCATTGAGCCCTTGCTCTTCACTTCCCCAAAGTCCTACAATGATAGTTCGTTTAGGATTTGGATACAGTTTCTTGAGGATACGAGCCGTTTCCATCATAGTAATAGAACCTGTGGCGTTATCCGTGGCGCCAGTTCCGCCATCCCATGAGTCGTAATGAGCAGAAAGGATGATATACTCGTCCGGCTTTTCCGTACCGGGAATAGTTGCAATGGTATTGAAGGTAGGTACATCCCCGAGATCCTTGGATTGTGCATTCAAACGGACTTCCGGCTCACTCCCAAATTCAACCATTCTCCACAACATACCATAATCTTCAAGGGCTATATCAATAACAGGAATATCATCGGTATTGGCACTGAAGATCTTATTTACTCCAAACCCATTTGACCAGCGGGATTGAAAAATTCCAGCAGCTCCGGCTTCTTCCAGCTTCTTGTTCAGGTCACGTCCATAGCCTATTCGATCCATATTCTCGCGCCACGCTTCTCGCTGTTCACTTCGCATTTCTTTCATCTTTTCGAAGGATTCTTCGGTCGCAAATTCTTCCCAATTATAATCTGGTCGGCCGGTAATCTGTGGTTGAGAAACCAGGATGATCTTGCCGTCAATGGTTTTAAGCCATTCATCAAATTCTGCCTGATCTTCAACTTCCGGAAGAATATCAAGTGTAGTTGTGATGCCTCCCTCAGGGGTAGAAGGACTCCAGGCCAGCTGCATGCCTTCCAGAGAAACCACTCTGGGTGAAATCAGGTCGATGTGTGTGATACCACGTTCCCAGCCGCGCCACTTACCAAATTGCTGATTTTCAGCTTCAATTCCCCATTCTTTGAATTGCTCAACGGCCCAATCGTGAGCGTGCTGCATTTGCGGGGTTCCCACCAATCTTGGCCCGATCACATCCGTAAGTTGATGTCCCAGCCATTCCAATTGTGAGTTTTCGTTGGCTTCATTCACAATAGCTTCTACCATCTCGTCTGTACTTTGTGCCAATACAGAAGAAGAGGCAAAAACCATCAGCATGAAAGCCGTTTGTACTATTCTTTTCATTACCATCTCCGATTATGTTGAAATTTTTAGAGCCGGAATATATCTGAATTGAACTTAAAATAGCGGAGCAGTAATTACTTTTTACGTTTATGCCCGAGTCTTAAAGCAGTCTGGATCGGTAGATATCGAAAAATACCTGAGCGGCGGGTTCGATGATGTCATCCGGAAAATCGAATGCAGGATCGTGAAGGTTGGGCTGATCCTCACCGGAACCGAATCCAAATTGGGCGCCTTTATTTGTAGCAGTGAAATAAGCAAAGTCTTCCGACCAGTTGTTGGGATGATCCATGGTTTCAAGATCGAGTTCAGTATTTCGGGCAGCTTCTTCAACCATGTTTACACACTCCGGTGCATTGAGAGTAGCAGGATATATTTCGCAATAATTATGCGAATATGCTAAATCATATTCTTTAGCGTACTTGTGAAGGATGTTTTCTGATTCTTTGCACAGCCTGTCAAGATCTTGATTTTCATAGGCCCGCAAGGTAATTCCCATCTCAAGGTCTGAAGGGGACACTCCAAAAGCGATTTCCCCCAGGCGTACATAAATAAGAGTGGCGATCACATGATCCGAAAAACCGTTTTCTGATTGGGTTAAATTTTGAATTTCATCAATGATCCTGGTGGCAGCGAAATAGGGGCTATTCCCTTTTTCAGGTTCGGCAGCATGCGAAGTCCGGCCTTCTAATTTTATGGTAATACCACAAGAAGCAGCAGTAAAACTCCCTTCTTTTACCAACACTTTGTCTTTGGGTTGACCCGGAATGTTGTGCAAAGCAAAAATGTAATCCGGCGAGAGGTTATGAAACTCAGGGGATTCAACCACATCCTTGGCTCCCAATAAATTTTCTTCTGCCGGTTGAAAGAGTAAAACTACTTTTCCTTTGTTCGGGCGCTGTTCTGAGATCAACTTCCCCAAATAAGCAATGATTGCCATATGTCCGTCATGTCCGCAAAGGTGGGCTACATTGGAAATGGAAGAACGATATGCAAGATTGTGAGACTGCTCTTGAATAGGAAGGGCATCCAACTCACAGCGAAACATAAGTGTTTCGCCGGGTTCGTCCCCTTCAAATACAAACATTTTTCCGGTACCGGCTACGTCAATTTCTTTATCAGGATTGAACTGCTGCATGAACTCGGAGATTCGCCGGGAGGTTTCAAACTCTTTCTTCGAAAGTTCGGGATAGCGATGTAGGGTACGGCGCAGGTTAATGAAATCTTGGATATCCGACATAATAGAAATCGACTAAATTAGTGAATGTGTTCCCGGTAAACATCAGGTGAGGGGAGTTACCGAAAGCATTTCAAAAAATCAAGATGGTCAATTAACTAAAAATCTAAATTCGGGTAAGTCGTGCGATCAATTCCTTATGCCGGGGAAATTGCTGAATGAGACTGTTCCTGTTAGCCAGTTCAAAATCCTTGAAATCAAATCCCGGAGAAACGGTACAGCCGACAAAGGTATAAGAATTAGGGACATTTACTTCAGCAGCAAACCAGCATTTTTTAAGAACGGTGAATTGAGGAACTTCACCTTTTTCAAAATTCAACCCAAGTATGTGTTTGGAATAATCTCCGTTGGGGTGAATAATATGAATCGTGATAGGTGAGCCTTGGTAAAAATGCCACATCTCATCTTGTTGGATGCGATGGAAGGCGGAAAAAGTATCTGAGGTTAACAGAAAATAAATGCCCGTACAGTAATTGCGTGACCCTTCAAAATCATCTCCCAAAACCGAATCTGGAATCTCCCCTTTACTTCGGTAGGTTTCCTTGAAATATCCGCCTTCGGGGTGTTTTTGTAGATCAAATCGGTTGATCAGTTGTTGTATATCACCCATGATTGTCTTTTTTGAATTCCCGTGTAGAGATGCAAGATTTTGGGTTTCTACACGGGGGCAAATTCTTAATTCCTGAAAAGGGTAGACCAAAATTCATCACCGAATTTGTAGGCTAAAAACCCAAACGAGATCACCCCAAATCCCAAGGCAAGCCAGGTGTAGATGGCGACTTCATCAAAGCCGTACCAAAAGACCCTAAAACCAACCAAACTGAAAAAGAAGATCCCAAACAATCCACCCAAGACCGCTTGGATTTTACGTTTCTTTTGGTCTCGTTGATATTCTTCTTCGTCAGGTACGTTAATTTTCATATCAAAAAATGCAATGTAAAGACGCAAGATTTTGCGTCTTTACATTCTCATTTCAATTTCTAAACATCAAAATCGATGCCTTGGGCCAGTGGCAGAGAGTCGCCCCAGTTCATGGTGTTGGTCTGTCGGCGCATGTAAGCTTTCCATGCATCCGAGCCGGATTCACGTCCACCTCCGGTTTCTTTTTCACCTCCAAAAGCACCGCCAATTTCAGCTCCGCTGGTTCCAATGTTGATGTTGGCGATTCCGCAATCGGATCCGCGTGCGCTTAAGAAAGTTTCCGCTTCCCGCATATTCAGGGTAAACATCGCTGAGCTTAATCCCTGTTTCACACCGTTATGCAATTGGATGGCTTCATCAAGGTCTTTGTATTTGATGAGGTAGAGGATGGGGGCGAAAGTTTCTTCCTGCACAATGTCGTAATGATTTTCAACTTCAGCCAGGGCCGGGCGGACATAAAATCCTTCCTCATCCAGTTCTTGTCCACCGTAAATAACCTTACCGCCTTCTTTTTCGATTTCTTTGAGGGCATTTTGCATGGTATTGACGGCATCCTGATCGATCATCGGGCCAACCAGCGTGCTTTCATCCAGCGGGTCGCCAATGGTGATGTTGTCATAGATATTCATTAACCGTTCTTTTACCTGATCGTATACCGATTCGTGAATGATCAGTCGTCGGGTGGAAGTACAACGCTGCCCACATGTTCCAACTGCTCCAAATACCGTAGCGCGGATGGCCATTTCGATATCTGCATTTTCGGAGATGATAATGGCATTATTTCCGCCCAGTTCGAGGATCGTTTTACCTAACCTTGAGGCAACGGTCTTCCCAACTTCTTTCCCCATACGAATGGAGCCTGTCGCAGAGATCAGTGGAATGCGGGTATCTTCGGTCATCCATTCACCCACTTGTCGGTCGCCGGTAACGAGGCTAAAAATACCTTCCGGCAGATCATTTTCCTTCAGCACCTTAGCTACGATCTTTTGCACAGCCACTCCGCACAAAGGTGTTTTCTCAGATCCTTTCCAGATCATCACATTTCCGCAAACCGCAGCGATCATGGCATTCCAGCTCCAAACGGCAACCGGAAAGTTAAAGGCTGATATAATTCCCACAATTCCCAAGGGATGCCACTGTTCGTACATACGGTGCTGTGGACGTTCACTGTGCATCGTTTTTCCGTAGAGCATGCGCGACTGCCCCACTGCAAAATCACAAATGTCGATCATTTCCTGCACTTCGCCCAGGCCTTCCTGGTAGATCTTACCCATTTCATAGGTTACCAGTTTACCCAGTGGTTCTTTGTATTCACGGAGTTTTTGTCCGATTTGCCGGACGATCTCGCCTCGCTGAGGAGCAGGCATTTCTCTCCATACCTTAAACGCTTTTTCGGCTTCTTCAACCACATGGTCGTACTGTTCACGGGTAGTGACGCCAACAGTCGCAATTTTTTTACCATCAGTTGGGGTGAAACTGCTGATGGTTTCTTTACTTTCCATATGTTTGCGTCCCGTGCTCGTTCCGGGATTAATGCCTTCGATACCTAATGTTTTTAGAAACTCCATAGCTATAATTTTTTGCTGAATTTTAATTGAAGATAGGGAAGTAAGCAGTCAGAATACAGAAGTCAGAATTCAGTTTCTTCTGTATTCTGACTTCTGAGTTATGTATTCTTAAAACATGAGAAAAGCATCGAATAATGAGATCAAACTCCTTCGCAAACTGAGTCGCAAAAAATACCGTGAGAATGAGCAGCGGTTTGTAGTGGAGGGAGAGCGTGCCGTTGAGCAGGTGGTGGAAAATGGATTGCTTGAGGTAGAAACCGTATTTGTGGTTGAGGGAAAAACTGTCAGCGATAAGCTCTCAGCTTTCGGCGTTTGGGTTGAGCCGGATGTATTTGATGAGGTAGCAGACACGGATAATCCACAGGGGATTTTAGCGGTTTGTAAGATGCCTGCGGAAATTCAGCCGAAGGAGTTAGCAGGTCAATCAGGATTGATTGTAGCGACCGATGCCATACAAGATCCTGGAAATATGGGAACGATCTTACGAACAGCCGCCTGGTTCGGAGCCAAAGCTCTGATTGCCGGAAAAGGCAGCGTGGATGTCTATCACCCCAAAGTAGTGCGAAGTACGGCGGGAGCTACGGGAAGTATTCCTGTTTTATCAGGAGATCTGGAAGATATTTTCAAGACATTAGAAACCGCAGGCTGGGAAATTTTATTATTGGACGGAGGAGGGAAAGCCATGTCTCTGAAATCGGTTCACCCCACAGAAAAAACGGTGTTGGTTGTGGGGAATGAAGGCAACGGGATCAGCAGAGAAATTCTGAACTCAGGAAGAAAAACCGTCAAAATTGAATCGGCTGCAGGACAGGAGAAGGTGGAGAGTTTGAATGCGGCCGTAGCTATAAGTATTGCCATGTGGAAAATAAGTCATGAAGTAATTAAATAATGTAAGTGATAGAGTATGATCTTAGACATCAAAGCCACCCCAAACACTTCATCACTTAATCACTCTATCACTTCATCACCAATAATTCTGTGTTAAATCTGGCAAGGACGTTGCAAATGGTTCCGCCATTAGCTTTATTTCAAGAGCCAATCACAATTCATCTACTATGGCTGGTACACTTGTTTTTACAACTCAAATCTCCCCTCTATGCCAAAGAAGAAAGAGAAGAAGATCTTCGTCCTCGATACCTCCGTTTTACTTTACGATTATGAAGCCGTTCGCAATTTCGAAAAAAATGATGTAGCTATTCCCATCACGGTACTGGAGGAACTCGATACCTTCAAAAAAGGGAATAATGTGATCAATTTGCACGCCCGGGAATTTATCCGTTATCTGGATGGTATATCGGATGCCAATATGCTGCAAAACTGGATTCCGTTAAACGGACGTTCGCATGGCAAACTTCGGGTGATCACCAATCAGGAAACAATGACCGATGCCACCAAGATCTATGGTTCGGATAAGAATGATCACCGCATTATCAATGCCGCCCTTCACCTGAAAGAAGAAAATCCAAAAACACGGGTGATTCTGGTATCGAAGGATATAAATTTGAGGTTGAAAGCCCGGGCGTTGAATCTGGAAGCGGAAGACTACGAAACCATCCGTATTAAGGATATTGAACATCTCTATCGAGGTAAGACCGAACTGGAGATCGAAGATCCGGCGGTGATCAGCAAGTTTTACGAGAAAGGAGCGATGAAGCCGGAAGAGCTTGGGCAGAAAGAACCGGTGTGTAATCATTACTACATCATGAAAAGTCATGGAGCTTCGGCGCTGGGATGGTTTAACCCCAAAAGCAAGATGATCGAAGTGATCGAGAAGATGCATGCGTATGGCATTCATCCCAAAAATGCTGAACAAACGTTTGCCCTTCATGCGCTGCAAAATCCAAATATTTTGTGTACCACCATTACCGGGGCTGCGGGAACCGGAAAAACATTACTGGCTTTGGCTTCCGCATTAGAACAACGCAGTGAATTCAAGCAAATTTATATGGCCCGTCCCATTGTGCCGCTTTCAAACAAAGATATTGGTTTTTTGCCCGGCGATGCCAATCAGAAGATCGATCCGTATATGCAGCCGCTGTGGGATAACCTGAGCTTCATCAAAAATCAATACAAAGAAAACAGCAAGCAATTCAAGAAAATTGACGAGATGCTTCAAACTGATAAACTTCGGATCGTTCCACTTGCATACATCCGTGGAAGAAGTTTATCCAACGTGATATTTATCATTGATGAAGCCCAAAACCTGACACCGCATGAAGTGAAAACCATCATCACACGGGCGGGTGAAAATACCAAGATCGTTTTCACCGGAGATATCTTTCAGATAGATACGCCCTACCTGGATGCCCAAAGTAATGGCTTAAGCTACCTGGTAGACCGTATGCATAATCACGATCTGTATGCACATATCAACCTGGAAAAAGGCGAGCGATCAGACCTGGCTAATTTAGCTTCAAAGCTTTTATGAGGTATTAGGTTTTAGAAGTGAGGTGTTAGTTTTCATACAATCTAATACCTAACACCTTGTTCCTAAAACCTAACCTTCTTTAGACGGGCTTAACAGGTCGATCTGAAAACGAAATTTTGCCGTTTCCATCGACATGATGTCGTAGAGGTCTGCGATCACTTCAAAAACAACTTTAGGTGCTCCAATGATGGTAGTGGACAAATAGCCTACCTCGATATCCACATCATATTGGGCGAGATGCTCCAGCAATTCCTGAACTTTTTCTCTTGGATCTTCTTCGGATAAGGGAATGTAGGTGAGCTGAGCAATAGTTTTCATAAATAGATAGCGGATTATTTTAGGTTCGGTCAATGAGTTAAAATGCGGTTCAAAGATAAAGCAGATACATTTAATTGGCTAACGAAAGATTTTGATTGCTGAAAGCCCGGAGTTTATGGATATTTGTTTAACTGTTAAAACTTTAGGAGAGACTTATGAAAAATTTGATAAAAGAATTCAAGCAGTTTGTATCCCGGGGCAATGTCATTGAGTTGGCCGTGGGTTTGATCATGGCGACCTACTTCGGGGCCATCGTGAAATCCTTTGTGGATGATATCATCATGCCGCCCATCGGGTATATTATCGCCGGCGTTGATTTTGCCGAGTTGAAGCTGAAGATCGCCGACCGTACACTTGCAGATGGCACCATCCAGGCTATCACGATCAATTATGGTTCATTCATTAATACGGTACTGACCTTTCTGATCGTTTCAGCCGCTATCTTTTTAGTGGTACAAAGCTACAACCGGTTCATGAAAAAAGAAGAAGCCAAACCCGAACCCAAACCGGCAGCCCCAAGTAAGGAAGAAGTGCTTTTGACAGAGATTCGGGACTTGCTGAAGGAAAAATCTAATTAATGTCAGTTAGAGATGAAGTTGATATTCTTAAATCAATAATACTGAGAGCCCAAAAGTTATTGTCCCGAGCGCTCCATAAAAAATAAAGATATCGCTGCTTAACATGAAGGGTCTCAACCTTCAATACCACTCGCTGGTGCATATCTTGAGATCCTTCGCGTTCAACAAGTTGTACTCAGATAACTTTAAAAGCGCTCAGGATGACACCTTCTGAGATTAAGTCGAAATCACGCTATTAAAAGATTAAACATATCATCCACTACAAATCGGTCGTTCGAATGATCATAAATCAACCTGGAATGAATTGCGAAAAACCGACAAACCGAATGACCGATTTGCGAACTTCAATCTGCCATCTAAAACCTGATACCTAAAGTCTAAAACTAAATCCCTCAATCCAGTGCTACCACTTCAACGCTACTCAAACTCCTTCCCAAAAAACGCTCCGCCAGTTCATGAAAACGCTGCGGTCTATCGCTTACAAAGCACCGGAAATCTCCGCCGGTAGTATTCAGCAGATCCAATTCAGCCAGCTTGGCTTTGGCGGATGCTGCAATCGATTCCGCCGAGTCAATAATTTCCACGCCTTCCCCATTCAAAATCTTTGGGATGATTTCCTTAAAAAGTGGATAGTGCGTACATCCCAAAATAAGTGATTGAATACCGCTTCCTTTGAACTCATCCAGATAATGATGGAGGGTTTGAATGGCTACCTCGTTGTCGATCCAGCCTTCTTCTGCCAGTGGAACGAGCAATGGACATGCCTGCTGCTTCACTTTAATGGTTGTATCAAAAGCATGGATGGCTTCTACGTACGCCCGTGAATTCACGGTTCCCAAAGTACCGATCACCCCGATATTCTTGTGATTGGGAAGAGAAACGGCATTCCTGGTTCCGGCTGTGATCACATCAAGCACCGGTATATCACCGGCGGCCTGGATGATCTCTTCCTTTGCCGAAGCTGATACGGTGTTACAAGCGATCAGGATCATCTTTACCCCGCGCTTCAGTAAGAAATTGGTAATCTGTAGGGCATAGGCTCTAACGGTTTCTTCAGATTTGATGCCGTAGGGAACCCGGGCGGTATCCCCAAAATAAATGATGTCTTCGTGGGGAAGAGCGTCGATCACTGCTTTGGCCACGGTGAGTCCGCCAATGCCTGAGTCGAAAATACCGATGGGTGCGTTCTTTAAATCTTGCAAAGGGATGGGTTTAAAGGAATTATTTGTTGTAGGAAGGTATTCAATTCTTAAATCTTAATACAAGCCTTTGTACTTTGTTCCTATGAACAAAATAACTGTTTTTATACTCACTCTTTTTACTCTGTCAATACAAGCTCAAGCCCAACAAATCGACACTCTCGAGGCCGATCTCGGCGAAGTTGTGGTAACCGGCTTTGAAGGTAATCGAAGCGTCATGGAAACACCCGGTGCCATCACCAATATCGAGGCAGAGCGGGTTTCTGGTTTTGACGAAACTTCCATTTTGTATGGATTGAATACCGTGCCCGGAGTTAGAATAGAACAGCGCGCCCCGGGAAGTTACCGTGTGGCCATTCGCGGAAGTTCGCTTCGTGCTCCTTTTGGCGTTCGGAATGTGAAGATTTATTGGAATGATATTCCCTTTACCGAGCCATCAGGAAGTACGCCGCTAAATTTGCTGGATGTCATTAATATGCAGGAGGTGGAAGTAATTCGGGGGCCCGCCGGAAGCATTTATGGAGCCGGAAATGGTGGAGCGCTTTTGCTCGAAAGCCGACACTCAAACCAAAATGAAGTGGGTGCAGGGACCATGTTTGGCTCGTACGGACTTCAGCGGTACACTGCCTTTGCCGAACAGCAACTTAGCAATGGCAATTTCCGATTCAATTACTCAAATCAGCATCAGGATGGTTATCGGGACCAATCCTTTTTTGATCGACAAACCGCTGAGCTCACCGGCCGGTTTCAGCTCAACGACAAGCAGTTGATCAAAACCAGTTTTTTGTATTCGAACCTCAATTATGGAACACCCGGCGGACTCACACTGGAGCAGTATCAGAATGATCCCAGTCAGGCGCGACCCGGAAATGCTTTTGTGCTAAGCAGTGAAGAAGCCAACGCCAGCATTTATCAGGAAACGTTTCTCGCGGGTATTACCCACGATGTGGATATCACGGAAGCCATTTCCAACGAAACGACTTTGTATGGAACTTTCAGTGCGTTTGAAAATCCGTTTAATCTGGATTACAAGAAAGACAGCCGGAAGTCGGGCGGGGGACGTACTCGCTTTTATTACGACACGTATTTCGGGGATGTGCGAACCCGATTTACCATCGGAGGCGAATATCAAGCCGCTAACTATGCGGCCCGAAATTTTGAAAATGATTTTGGGGAAGCCGGCACTCTTAATTTTGATGATGAGATCAAGATCCAGTCTTCGCTGCTGTTTTTGAATACGGAAATTGATCTGCCCAGAGAATTTTACCTCACCGCCGGACTCAGCTACAACCGCCTGACTTATGATTTGAACCGGCTTGTTACAAATCTTGAAGATGATACAACGGGAGTAGCCACTAAGTCCTTCAACCCGGAAATCATTCCAAGAGTGGGTTTGGTGAAGAAGTTCTCGCCGGCGCTTTCTCTGCACGGTAGCATCAGCTATGGATTTTCACCTCCTACGATCGAGGAATTCCGTACTAACGAAGGCAGCATTGCGCTGAATCTGGAAGCAGAACAGGGGACAAATTTTGAAGTGGGTGCACGAGGTACATTTCGTGATCTCCGTTTTTCGTATGATCTCACCACCTTTTATTTCAAGCTGGATGAAACCATTGTACAGCAGCCTTCCGGACGAAATACCACCGTTGTTTTTGAAAACACCGGCGCTACCGATCAGTACGGAATTGAGCTGGCTACCAACTGGATGATCATTCAAAACCCCACCGAATTCCTCCAAAACCTGGATTGGCGTTTTTCCTACACCTACCACAATTTTTCCTTCGTGAACTACCGAAAAGATGGTGAGAATTTTTCCGGAAACGAGTTGACGGGTGTTGCTCCGCATACGGTTGTGACAACCCTGAGGGCAGAAACACAACCGGGCTTCTACGCCAATTTATCTTATAATTTCACCGATGAAATTCCCCTGAATGATGCCAACACAGTGTATTCAAATTCCTATAATCTTGTCCAAAGCAGGATCGGTTTCAGAAAAGTACTATTCGAAAACGTAAATCTCGATGCTTACTTCGGAATCGATAACCTGCTGGATGAAAGATACAGCCTCGGTAATGACCTGAATGCATTTGGAGATCGTTTTTACCAACCGGCCGCTCCGCGTAACTGGTTTGGTGGGTTGAAAGTGAGTGTTGAGCTTTGACTGATTGGGCCCGGTGGTCCCTGGAGGCGTTCTTTTTAGCCAGGAAAAGTCTCCCTTTGAAGGGAGATAAATCAGTCAGCAGTTCCTGAATGATTTTGTGGGATGTTGGTGCGAAGGCTTCGTTGATTAATACGATATCAATTGGAAGCTGGAGCTTCCCGGACAGCATTCCCAAGCCGGAGCTTGGGAACGAGGACTAAATTAATCCCTGAACCTCCCCAGGTGAATAGAGAACATCAGTCCTGAATAGTTATATTCTTTACTGAAAGTCCCAATTCCGGTTATTCCTACCCCCAAAAATTTAAAAACCCGGTACTGAACACTTGCTTGTACAGGAACAGCTAATGCCAAGGAAGTTGAAGAATCCGAAGCACCACAACCAAAAATACATAAGTTACTGCCACTGATGGAAGTTAATCCTGCCCCAAGGCTCATAGATCCAAAAAATCGTGAATCTAATGGCGTTAATACTTGCCCATAAAGTATTCCTATATCAAAATAGTTTGAGCCGATGATACTGCCCGTAAAAGCAGACCTAAATGAGAAAAGGTGCTGATCGTATTGAATTTGAAACCCTAAAAAACCGGAAGCAGCATTTTCAATATCCTGAGTAAAACCCGGGCCTATTCCAGTTTGCATCCAGGAGGTCATTATTGAAGTCGAATCCTGTGCCCGAACGGTTGAAAGTCCAAAGGCCATGAATAGAAATATCAGGATAATTTTTTTCATTAGATGTAATTTGGTATCCGTCAAAGTCTTGATTTCATGTGTGATAGTCAATTAAATCTAAACTTTCGTGCTAACATGAAACTGATAAATAGTTCCAGTCAGGTATAGAAAAAGTCTCGTTTCCAATCCGGAGCGAGTACTACAAATATTACGAGTATTTTTTTGCTCTAATCTCATATCATTCACAATTCAATATTCAAAATTTCCTCGCCAGCACCACGGTTTCCTTAAACGTCTTGTTCTTCCCGTTGGCACTGTTGTAAGCCTCAAAAAGCACGATGTAAATTCCCACCCGATTCTTTCGATTGTTATCGGTCAAACCATCCCAAATGAGAGAACCTTCAAACCCGGCTTGTTTGCCGTCGGCAAGCTCGCGCACTTCACGTCCATAGCGATCAAAAATGCGAACGTGCAGCAGATAATCAGGCTCCTCCAGTTTGTAGTTGATGAATAAATTATCGTCAAAACCGTCATCATCCGGGGAGAAGGGATTGGGCGAAAAAGAGATGCCGGTGTCTTCCGGTCCGATGCCTGAGCTTTGGAAGATTGAATTCTGCTCACCAGGTGTTCCACCATTTACACGTGTACTTGAGCTCCAGTTTGAAGCGTCGTTGCTGGGACCATTCGGATCAATGCGCTCCAGTGCTATTCCATCGGTATCATGAAGATTGGGATTTTGCCAGCTTTCATCAAAAAAGACGGAATCGATGGTAGTACCGGTGCTGTCGGCAACGAAAATGGCATCATCGGAGTTAGCCAGGCTGAGGTTGGAGCGATCCGCGCGAATGTAAAAGCGGTCGTCTTCTTTCGTCATTTCAAAATAAGTTGCCAATCGACTTTCGGAAAATGTGGCAGCCTGATCTTCGGCATAGATCAATGCGTATTTCCCAGCAGGAATCCATTTGAATTGAGATGAAACAGGTTGTATGTCCCGAATGTCCTGATTTTCATCCGGCTCATCGTGCAGGTAAAATCCTTCCAGAGAAATAGCATATTCCGAGCCATTGTAGAGCTCAATGTATTCGGTTTGATCCGGGAGATTGTCATCCGAGTTTGCCAGTGGATTGTACAGGATCTCGTTAATCACAACCTTGCCGGGAGCCAAAGGCTGAGACACTTCTACGTGCAGATTTTCAGATGTATTTCCACGAAAATCCTGCACGTTGTCAAAAGAAAGCTGTAACGGTTCTCCGGTTTGGAAAGTATCTTCTCCCAGGACTAATACATTGCCCTTTGTTTCGTCATACCCGGTGATTGCAACAGGCTCATCATTTACCAAAACTCCGGTATTCTCAATCGTTATAAATTCCGAAAACGCCACAAGAATCTTTCCATCCGGCCGAAGTTTAGCAAAGATCACCTCAGGAGGCGTTTCGTCAGGTTGAAAAACCGAACTTTTATTGCCGGCAGAGTTGCCTGATGCGGCCGTACTCGTGGCCCAGTTGCTGCCATCGTTAGAGGGTGATTCCGGGTCTTTCCGCTCCAGCGATCTTCCCGGTTCATTGCCACCCCACGTCTCATTATAAAACAAACTGTCAATGATGACACCTTCCGGATTTTTGATCACAACGGCATCTTCATCATCATTTAGCGAAGGAAAACCGGGCAGGTAAACAGTTCCTGAATTGAGTTGAACGCTTGAAGGTTGCTTGACCTGCAGGGTGTTTGATTCACTTTCTGGGTTCAGGTCGGTAAATATGACAAAGGCTCCTCCCCGAATTTGAGTACCTGTGGGAATTTCGGTTGAACCGGTGGCATCAGAGAATGTCCAGCCGGAAAGATCGAAATTATGTTCCGTGCGGTTATACAATTCAACAAATTCCTCGGAACTTGCCGATGCCCGGCGGTATAGAATCTCATTGATTACGATACTTTTGGGTTGAGCCTCAGAAAGCAATATATATTCAAAAGAAGCCTTCGCTGACTTCATCAAATTCCCAAAAATATCCTGCTGATCTTGAATAGTAACGGTATAGGTGGTGCCATCTGAAAGTGTTTCACCCAAAACCAGGTACAGATGATCTCCTGAGTATCTTGCAATTTCTGAAATGTTGATAGTCGGAGAAATAGTATAGGAATTCAAGGCGTAAGCCAGGGTAGAATCGATTCGTTCGCTAAAATTGATGCGAATAGAATCAGCAGAAATGGGAGCCGCGCTAAGGATTTTCGGTGGATCTTCATCAGGCACAACCTGATTCTGCAGGCCGGGTGTGGCGCCAGTTGAAACCGGTGAATCGGCCCAGTTTTCTTTGTACAATGAGGATGCGTTTGGATTGAGTCGTTCAAGAGAAACTCCTTCTCCACCCCAATCGGAGGAATAGGATAGCGAGTCAATGATCACGCTATCGGCGTTGCTGATTACAATGGCATCGGTGGAATTATTCAACGATGGAAACCGGCTGCCCATCACAATAGTATTTCGCATTGGGAAGAGTTCGGTTAAGGAACTATCCGGGGCAAGAACGACATAAGAACCGGTGGCCAGTTCATACGTTGTATCTGAAATCATTCTTCGGTTGCCGGTATTATCGTTAAGCATCCATTCCTTCAGGTCAAAGTTTCGATCCGTATGATTAAACAACTCTACAAACTCAGTGAGTTCATCCTCAGGATCATATAAAAACTCGTTAATGACGACATCCCCGGTTTGAGCTTCGCTTAAGTCAATGAGGAAGATTTCTTCTTCAATATAATCGGCTACATTTCCAAAAATGTCTGTTTGATTGGCGATAGTGAGCAGTAAAGAAGAACCGTTTTCCTCCCGGGGCAGTTTTCGGGGGAAATTCAAAATCACGGTATCCGGGGCAAAAAAGTCGATGCTTAAGATGTCAGGTACACTTCCCTCAAAATTGAGTGGAATAATAAAAAAGTAATTCTCAGGATCTGTAGCTTGATCATGTTTAATGCGCTCATCAAAAATGATCCGTAAAGTGCTGTCGTTAAAAACGGTCAGATCCTTTAGTGCGGGCGGACGTTCGTCCATCGGGATTTGGTTGGGTTGACCGGGAGTAGCCAGATATTGAGAAGGGGAATTGCCCCAATTTTCTTGATAAGTACCCGATATTTCTATCGTTCTGCGCTCCAGTGAAATTTCTTCTCCTCCCCAACTGGTTTGATAGGAAAGAGAATCGATAAGTGTACTGTCTGCTCTGCGAATTACAATATCATCCGGGGTGGTGCTGTTCAAATTGGCAAATCGGCTGCCCATATCCACAAGATCTGTTTCCGGAAAAAGAGAAGCGACCGAGCTATCGGGAGCGATGATCATTCGGGCATCAGGTAAAAGGGGAAGCTCCTGATCTGAAATGATCCTTGGATTTCCGGAACCGTCGTTGTAGGTCCATCCTTGTAAGTTTACAGCATTTTCAGTGGCATTATAGAGTTCAATGAAATCCGAAAAACCCTCAGCAGGATCATACATAAATTCAGTTATGAATACTTCTCCAGAGTCAGCTTTAGCATATTCTATCACAAAGAAAGTTTGTCTGATCTCATCCGAATGATTATCGAAGATATCGGATTGGCCTGTAATAGAAAGCTCGTAAACGGTACCCGATGCGAGGCTGGGAAGCTTCGTTTCAAACTGTAAAAGTATGGTATCAGGAGCCGATAAAATAACTGATTGCAGGGTCGGGATTTGATCAAGGTTATCTGCGGAAAGTGCGAAATTGGAAATATCCTCGGCCGGTTCTTGTTGAAGTCGTTCCGAGAAAATAAGCAGGAGTTGATCATCCGCTGTTTGTTCTAAGATAAAAAGGGAAGGCGGCGTAGTATCGGCTTCAATTGCATTAGCAGTGCCGGGAGTGGCCAATCTTTCGGAAGGAGTGTTTCCCCAGTTTTCCTTAAAAGCAGATGTGTAATCCACACTTCTGCGCTCCAGTGAGATCTCATCTCCGCCCCATTCGGAAGTATAAGTAAGGGAGTCTATTAAGGCTCCGTACTGATTTCGGATAGCGATTGCATCGGTGCCATTATTCAAGGCCGGGAATCGACTTCCCATGACGATCAGGTTCACTTCCGGAAATAGATCAACCAACGCACTGTCGGGCGCCAGTATCACAAACTCACCACGCGGAAGTACAAAATTGGAAACGCTGACAGGTTCCTGATTGCCTGTATTATCATTGAGCGACCAGTCTTTCAGATTAAAGGAGCTGTCGGATTTATTGTATAACTCCACAAACTCAGAAAAACCGGTAGCAGGATCATACATAAATTCATTAATTGCTACCTGATTCTTTTCCGCTGTGAAGATCATATAGTAATTAAAGTCAACGGAGGAACTGGTCGTATTCCCAAAAATATCAGTGAGGTTTTCAGCTTCCAGTGTCCAATTTCCGTCATATTCTTCCAATGCTACATTCAGCTGTAACAGAATTGTATCGGCGGCAACTTGTGTGGAAGAAACGATGGATGGAAGAGGAGGAGCAGTTGCTTCGGGTTCGGGATTTTGACTCAGGCTGTAATTGGCAGGTATTTCTGCTGTATTCGTCTCCAGGCGTTCAGAAAGTATCAGTAAAAGAGATTGTTCATCCTGCACAATTAAATCCAGAATTTCAGGCGGTTTTTCATCGGGAGAAATTTTATTGGTTGAGCCGGGTGTTCCGAAGCTGGGATCAGGACTGTCTCCCCAGTTCTCTTTGAATGTTGCAGGAGCGGCTGCATCCCGCCGTTCCAGGGCTATATCAACTCCGTCCCAATCTGAATCGTAGGAAAGTGAATCGATCAGACTTCCGTTTTCATTATACACCCGGATCTGGTCGCTGCTGTTATTGAGAGCCGGAAGGGATGCTTGCATGTAATAAGCAGGTCCATAAAAAGAAGAGAGGATTGATGTATCAGCAGAAATAACAACAAAGCTGTCGGGAAACACCGTGAAGTCAGAATCCGAAATTAAAGTGAGGGAGTTTTCATCCCCAACCTGCCAATCCTTCAGGTTCAGATACCGGGAAGAAACATTTCGAAGTTCCACATATTCTTCGGTACCAGCAGGCGGATCTTTCAGAAACTCATTGATCACAATATCGCCGGACTGATAATCATCGTAGATAAAAAGTGTCCCGGAACTTTCTGAAGGAAGGCTCCATCCCGTAGCACTTTCAATGTTGGAAACCGAGATCTCAACCAAACCGGATGGTAAAGTATCTGAAAAAGTAAGCAAAATTTGATCACTTTCAGGTTGAGATATAACTGTGGAGGCATCAATCGGCTCATTATTCATAGTAAAATCGGAGGTGTTTACGGTTGAGAAATTGATGCTCTCGGTGAAGGTTAGCAATGCCCTGTTATCCTGAGCAGAGGCTACAGAAAGCAACTTGAACGGATTGGTAAAACTGAAATTGATCTCAGAATCAGTCTCGATCCAATTTCCATAGGCATCACTAATGTCATTTACCGTCAAAGTGTAGTCATTGTTGGGGAGGTCGGTTTCATAGTTGAGGCGTGCCGTGAGATTTGAATCTACAAGCTGAATTTGTTGAGGCGCACCCCATCCTCCGGAAAGTGAAAAGTCAGTGGTGCTAACAGTCGATGCATCTGTGGGAAAGTTAAAATTGACCTCCACCATTTGATTGGAATACGGGATAACCTCATTGACCTTGAAAATATTTATGTGAATGTCATCAAAATAGAAGCGATCACTCCTGGTAGAAGTATAATGCGTTACCAAACCAAAGTAAGCGGAAGAATGGTGGGTGTTATCCTGAATGCTTCCCTGAGATTCAAAATCCCGGGTTACCGAATTGAAAATAAAGACCTCCCAGTTTCCGGAGCTATCGCGAACGGCTTTTACGGTTATTTCAACGGGATCATTGGATACAGTTCCATCTGGACCATCAATTATTTTTGTGGAACTGCTCCCATCTTGCCTGAAAAGGGAAATTTCATCAGAGCTGTCCCCGATGCGTATAAAGTATCCGTTAAGGTCGGCCTGAAGGTTGGCTTGATCTGAGACCAGGTAAATATCAGTGTAGTTTGATGAGGAAGGATTGAAATCCATGCGAACAAAAAACTCCCACGTGCCATAAGCGGCTGTAGAAGATGTTCGTAATTGGGTGCTGCTGTTACTTTGGTCAGTATCATTCAGCCGAAGGAGGTTGTTTCCGGAATCATCAAACACCGTAAACTCTCCAGTATCACCCGTCCAGGTGGGATTGGAAGTGAAATTCCCATCCTCAAAATCCTCGCTTAGCGTTTGGCCAAAAAGAAATCCCGGAAACCCGATAAAAAAAAGAAATAAAAGTGTTTTCATGCCCCCGACACTTTCTGTACTATTATAAAAGTTAAAATGAATGAAACTATTGTGAAAGGCAAAAAAATAGGGTAAAAGGCTTTCCACCTCTTACCCCTGGAAGGACATGGGGCCAAGTGGCCCCAGGCAATGTTTGTGTTCTCTTTGTTAGCTGTTTAGTTAGAGCGATGAGAAGCGAACTCCTTACAGATTTTTTGTATTTTTTTTAAAGTATTTTTTAGCGAATCTAAGTCTATAATTTAAAGTATTTATGATGAGGGCCTTACCATTTACGATTGAAGATCTTAACGGCGGATTCATGAAAGTTGAAGGAATTCTGCGCGTGGAAGGGGAAAATTTGATCTTTGAATTTCAAAAGAAAGATGCGGTAGTTGAAGCATATCAATCGGAATTGAGGACGGTAGAAATTTCCCTTTCGAAATTGGATATGCTGGAGTATAGAAAAGGGTGGTTTAGCGGAAAACTGGTTTTGCATGGGAAAACGGCCCGGTCATTTGGCGAACTTCCCGGCAAGGATCTCACCGAGCGTGTACTCAAAGTTAAAAGAAAAGACCGGGACCTTGCCACAAGCATCTCATCTAATCTGAACCTGAAACTCTCAGAGCAAAAATTAAAGGAATTGGAAGATTAGCCTATGAGTATTCCCTACAACTATTCAATGTATGAAGCCTCAGATGCAGAAGTTAAGGTTAAGGAAGTGAAAGGTGTGGTCAGTGTGGTAGACCGTGAGATCCTCTTCGAATATAAAGTGTATGATGTGTATGGAAGTGCGTTGAGTAACCTCTCTAAATTTTCCATTGATGTGAATCAGATCAAAAGTATTCAGTTCAAAAAGGGCTTTCCGTTCACCGGTGGGAAGTTGATCCTTGAAGCTAATCAATGGGCTTTTTTTGAACCGCTGCCGGGAAGCGAGCAAGGTAAGATCACCCTGAAAATAAAACGCCGCGATCGCGATGCCGCCATCCGGTTTTCCACGAAATTGAATCTATATCAGTCCCAAAAACGCCTGGATGATATGGAAGAATAAGTAAAGCGACTCTCCAGAGTCGTTTATGAAGATTGCCGATAGATCTTTTCAGTCTTGAGCTGTACATGCCTTAAAAGCTGGTTGACTTAAAATCATCTCTCCCCTCTGTTTTTAGCTTTGTTAACTATACCACGTAATGGTACTCCAAGCAACATATGAGACTTAAGATATCTGAGGTAGACCTTGCTAAAGGTTGGTTTTCTTGAATTGTCTCAAAACGTTGTCACCCCGAGTCGCGTAATAAATTGAAATAGGATGAGGACATATTCTGCGAGGAGTATCAAGGTCTGCACCAGCGATTAGGTATTAAACGTTGAGATCCCTCGCATATGAGAAACCAATCCTTGGCAAAATTTCAGTGACTGGGGATGACAACTTCCGAGTGAACTCACCTCAATAAGATGAGAATTACTTCAGAAACCCTTTTTTCACCAACAATTCGGCATTCAGGATAGCACCACCGGCCGCACCGCGAATGGTATTATGCGCCATGGCTACAAAGCTGACGTCAAACACTTCCGCTTTTCTAAGGCGACCTAAATGCAGCTGCATTCCATTTTCCCAATCGGCATGAAGGCGTGGCTGTGGGTATTTCTCTTCTTCATGCAGTTTGTACAATTCTTTCGGAGCAAATGGAAGATCAAGAAGTTCAATTGGATTTTTCCAGTTAGCATAAGCTGCTTTTACCTCTTCAATATCTGCGGGTGTGTTTTTGAACTTCACCGTGGCGGAGATCATATGTCCGTTAATGGTAGGGACTCGCGTGGCTGTGGCTTGAACTGCAAAATCGGGTTTCTTCAGATCGGTTCCTTCCAAAGTGCTTAATAATTTTCTCGCCTCTGGTCCCACTTTGGGCTCTTCCCCGGAAATGTAAGGAACTACATTTCCTAAAATGTCAAGGCTTGCTACGCCGGGATAACCTGCTCCGGAAACAGCTTGCATGGTCGTTAAGATGAGGCTGTCAATACCAAAGACATCGTGCAATGGTTTGAGGGCGATAGATAACGGAACCGCCACACAATTTGGATTGGTGACGATCCACCCGCTTCCGTCTTTACTGAAGGTTTGCGTTTTGATGAGTTCAGTATGATCCGGATTGATCTCAGGAATGAGTAGAGGAACCGTGGGATCCTGTCGATAATTCTTGGCATTGGATATCACCGGAATTCCTGCGCTTGCAAAGGCTTTTTCAATGTCGCCTGCCACGGAAGAATCGAGTCCGGAAAAAACGAAATCAACCTTATCAAACTCAGCCGGATCGCAATTCTTGACCGTCATTTCTTTAACGGATTCCGGCAGCACTACATCTTCAATCCAATTGGCGGCTTGTTTATATTTTTTGCCTGCAGAGCGTTCTGAAGCACCAAGGGCCTCAATTTCAAACCAGGGATGTCCCTGCAGTAAACGAATGAATTTTTGTCCAACGGCACCGGTTGCGCCTAAGATTCCAACTTTCATGATGAGTGAGTTTGTTTTCAAGTCAAATTTGAGTGAACCTCAAAAATAATCATTCTACACCCTTTATGTGGGATTTTTGTGATACAAATATTCGCTTTTTTTGATGGGTTTTATAGTGAATGACTTTCAATTTTTTTGCCACGAAATCTCAAAAACACGAAAGGTTTTTCTAACGTAGTTATTTCCAAGAGATAGGTTAGTGATGGATCAAATTGCGATTTTTTATGTGACACTTCATTATTGAATATTCTTTATTCGATGTTCGATGTTCGATGTTCAAATCCCCTTCCATTCCACAAATCTGCGTTCTATCTTTGCGGCATGAAATTCATCTACGATAAACTCGAAGCTCGAAATCCCCAATTCTATGCCTGGCTGGTTTTGGGATTATTATTTTTGATCTACATCTCCAGCTTTGTAGATCGACAAATAGTCGCTGTTTTAGGAACCGCCATTCGGGATGATCTCGGATTTTCTAACACCCAAATCGGTATTCTCTACGGACCTGCATTTTCATTGATCTATGCGGTCTGTGGGATCTTCATGGGATGGTTTGCGGATCAGTTTTCCCGAAAGCGAATTATTCTTTTCGGTTTGTTGATCTGGAGCCTGATGACCGTAGCCAGTGGATTCGCCAGCTCGTTCGTGTTTCTTATTACAGCTCGATTTTTTGTTGGTGTAAGTCAGTCGGCGTTGAGTCCGGCCGTGTACTCCATGCTGGCCGATTATTTTCCTCCCGAGAAACGAGCACGCGTATTTTCATTCTATGCTTCCGGAATATTTGTAGGTGTAGGACTTTCATTCCTGATAGGCGGTTCAGTTGCAGAAGCTTACGATTGGCGCCAAGCTATGAAAACCGTTGGGTGGCCCGGCATTTTATTATTTCTGATAGGGTTTATATTGATCAGGGAGCCAAACAGGGTTTCCGGGAAGGGGATGAGATCAGCTGCACGATTTTTTGAGGTCTTGAAATTCATCCTCAACAAAAAGACCGTTCGTTGGTATTTATTTGGATTTTCCCTGCTTTCACTAAGTGGCTATACCATTTTGGCATTCATCGGAAATGTGCTAAATGATACGTTTGAGGCTCCTTCGCTGATCTCGCAATACGGATGGTTCATGTTTGCAACGGGAGTTGGGGTGAATGTCTCTGGTTGGTTGGCGGATAGAATAGCGGTTAAATACGGGGCTGAGAAACGGTTTGTAATGGGAATTATAGCGGCTCTTGGCGGACTTCCGTTCTATTATTTTGGGCTGATGGCAGAGTCGGTAATGGTAGCATTTATCCTAATTGGAATCGGAAATGTGATTGCTTCCTCATACAATGGAGTGGCCGCTGCACTCATCCAGTATTTCGTGAAATCAAATATGCGTGGGATGGCCGGCGCGGTGTATTTATTTGTGATTAGCATTGTGGGGTTTGGGATCGGTCCGCCGGTAACGGGATGGCTCATCGATACTGTATTTACGGGACTTTATGGGCCTTCCAAAGCCCTTTTGCTGGTATTTACCGTATGCGGGGTCTTAGCGACCTTCAGCTTTTGGAAAGCCATGCGGTTTTACGATGAAGATGCAGTTGAATAAACAAAAAAAAGGCAGCCTGAAATTAATCAGACCACCTTTTGAAAAATCATTTGGTGACGGCGCAGAGCATCGCCACCAGTATTTAGTTTAAGTGAGTTACTTCAGATCGAAACGATCGAGGTTCATCACTTTAGTCCAGGCGTTCACGAAGTCGTTGAGGAATTTTTCCTCGCTGTCTTCGGCACCATAAACTTCAGCAAGTGCTCTTAGCTCGGAGTTGGAACCTGCGATCAGATCCACTCTCGAACCACTCCATTTGATATCGCCCGTCTTGCGATCACTTCCTGCAAATACGTTTTGATCATCCGTAGTTGCCTGCCAGGTCGTGTTTAGATCCAACAGGTTCTTGAAGTAATCATTGGTCAAAGTTCCGGGCTTGTCAGTAAAAACGCCTTTCTTGGAACCGTCATAATTGGTGTCCAGGACGCGCATTCCGCCGAGCAGAACGGTCATTTCAGGAGGTGTAAGCGTCATAAGCTGTGCTTTGTCCACCAACATTTCTTCCGGAGAAGTTCGGTGCTTCGCATTATAATAGTTGCGGAAGCCATCAGCTGGGGGTTCTAACCATGCAAATGATTCTACATCGGTTTGCTCCTGAGTGGCATCGGTTCGTCCCGGAGTGAAAGGTACGCTTACCTCGTGACCGGCATCTTTAGCTGCTTTTTCAATTGCAGCGACTCCGCCCAAAACAATAAGGTCAGCAATAGAAACTTTCTTGTCACCGGATTGTGCTTCGTTGAATTCGGATTGAATGCCTTCAAGCACATTCAGCACTTTGGAAAGTTGCTCGGGATTATTGACTTCCCAATCTTTTTGAGGAGCCAGACGAACGCGGGCACCATTGGCTCCACCTCGCTTATCAGAATTACGATAGGTAGAAGCAGACGCCCATGCCGTTGAGACAAGTTCAGAAACAGACAATCCTGAATCCAGGATCTTGCCTTTCAGTTCTTCAACATCAGTTTCGTCGATCAGTTCATGATCTACTTCAGGGATCGGATCCTGCCAGAGCAGTTCTTCTTCCGGGACTTCAGGGCCGAGAAGAAGAGATTTTGGCCCCATATCGCGGTGAGTCAGTTTATACCATGCTCGTGCAAAAGCATCAGCGAACTCATCAGGATTTTCGAGGAAACGACGGGAGATCTTCTCGTATGTAGGGTCCTCACGCAGAGAAAGATCAGTAGTCAGCATAAACGGAGCATGCTTTTTCTCCGGATCGTGGGCGTCAGGAACGGTTCCTTCGCCGGCTCCATCTTTGGGTTTCCACTGGTAAGCACCGGCCGGACTCTTGGTTAATTCCCACTCGTAATTGAACAGATTCTCAAGATACAACATGGTCCATTCGGTGGGTTTCTGTGTCCAGGTTCCTTCCAAGCCAGATGTGATGGTATCGCTACCTTTCCCGGTTCCGTATTTGTTATGCCAGCCCATTCCCATCGCTTCGATAGGAGCACCTTCCGGTTCGGCTTCCAGATTAGATTCGGGAGCAGCTCCGTGTACTTTACCAAATGTGTGTCCACCTGCGATCAAAGCAACGGTTTCTTCATCATTCATAGCCATTCGGGCAAATGTCTGTCGAATGTAGTGCGCTGCTTTTTTAGGATCAGGTTCACCATTCGGTCCTTCAGGATTTACATAGATCAATCCCATGTGATCGGCACCGAGTGGTTCTTCCAGATTCCCTTCGTCATCGTGGCGCTGATCGGCCAGCCATTCGCCTTCAGATCCCCAGTAAATATCTTCTTCGGGTTCCCAAACGTCCACACGTCCACCTCCAAAACCAAATGTTTTGAAGCCCATGGACTCGAGCGCAACGTTTCCGGCAAGGATCATCAGGTCGCCCCAGGAAAGCTTTCTTCCATACTTTTGCTTGATAGGCCAGAGCAATAGTCGGGCTTTATCCAAATTCACATTATCAGGCCAGCTGTTGAGAGGGGCAAAACGCTGATTTCCGGTTGCTCCACCTCCACGTCCATCTACCACACGATAGGTTCCGGCACTGTGCCAGGCCATACGGATCATGAGCGGGCCATAATGACCAAAATCGGCCGGCCACCAATCCTGAGAATCGGTCATTAATTCCTCAAGATCTTTTTTGACGGCTTTCAGATCCAGTTTTTTAAATTCTTCTGCGTAATCAAAATCTTTACCCATCGGGTTAGACTTGTCAGAATGCTGACGCAGAATACTCAGATTCAATTTATTAGGCCACCACTCGCGGTTATTGGTTCCGCCTCCGGCAGCTACTTTCATCGTGTCGTGGAAAGGACAGCCACCTTCGGTATTTACTTTGTAGGTGTTTGCCTTATTTGATTTGTCATTCTTATCGGCCATAGTATCTCCATTAATTTCTTTAAATCACAGAATCTAAAATAAATCAATCCCTTGCTATCAGCCAAATCAATATCCCTTTAATCAGTGATAGGTTTTCTTTATCAGTAGGGATAGTCCTGTCACCGACTCATTTTTTGCGGTTTATTGAGGAACAATCAGTTTAAAAAACAGCAACCAGTTCAATTTCAAAAATGAGGTTTGCATTCGGGGGGATGTCATCACCGGCTCCGTTTCGTCCGTAAGCATACGATGATGGAATATATAATGTAATACTTCCGCCTTCTTTTATGAGAGGAATGCCAACTTGCCAACCCGTGATCAACCGATTTAAGGCGAAAGCGATAGCCCGGTCACTGGAATCAAAAACACTGCCGTCCGACATCAACCGTCCTTCATAACGTACGGTAACCTGATCACATAAAGTGGGTTTTCTGCCCTCGCCCGTTTCTTTCACCACATAGCGAATACCGGAAGGGTGAACTTCAGCTTCGATATTATTTTCGGAGAGATAAGATTCAATGGCATCAACATCTAAGGCAAGCTGATCCTGGTTGACGGCGGTATTGGGTTCTTGGTCGCATCCATTATTGCGGAAACAACCGGAGAGAAGAATGCTGAATAAAAATAAGGCGGCAACAGGTAAGTAAGATTTCATACGGAATTTTTGAATTTTGAAGGGCGAAGATAAGCCAAAAAAATATACGCTCCAACGCAGAGCTTAGGAGCGAGATAATTGGTTGAGAGCTTGTTTAAAGAAAGAAATATTCGGAATAATTGAAATGGATGACCGGGTTTTTTCCAATCATCCATCAAAAATATCATCCCACTCAAATTCTAAACGTCATTCAAGGCTTCATTCAAAGCCTGCAGGCTCTTCTTCGCATCACCAAAGAACATCTGGTTCTTTTCAGCATAAAACAGGGGATTGTCAATACCGGCATAACCAGGGCTTAAACTACGCTTGAAGACGATCGTCCTTTTGGCTTCATCCACATTCAAGATCGGCATTCCGTAAATGGGGCTACCGGGTTCTGTTTTGGCTACGGGATTGACCACATCATTGGCTCCGATCACCAGCACTACATCCGTGGTTTTAAACTCGGGGTTGATTTGATCCATATCGAGAAGCTGATCGTAAGGAACGTCCGCTTCTGCAAGAAGTACGTTCATGTGGCCGGGCATTCGTCCTGCTACAGGGTGAATTCCATATTTAACCTGAACGCCACGCTCTTCCAGTTTTCCGGCAACTTCTTTGAGTACGTGCTGTGCCTGTGCAACTGCCAGTCCATATCCCGGAACTATGACTACTTTTGATGCATAACCCACTTGTATAGCAAGGTCTTCTGCGGTAGTTTCGCGCACGGATTTGTCTCCGGTATCGGCACCAGAGCCTCCTCCCGAGTCTCCACCGAAAGCTCCGAAGATCACGTTGGTGAGTGAGCGGTTCATAGCTTTACACATGATGTTGGTAAGGATCAATCCGGCAGCTCCAACCAATGCACCGGAAATAATGAGCAGGTTGTTGCCGATCACAAATCCTGCCATCGAAGCAGCAATTCCTGAGTAGGAGTTCAGGAGTGAAATTACCACCGGCATATCCGCCCCGCCAATAGGAATAACAGAAGTGATGCCGATCAAAAGAGAAAGCCCAAGGATGATCCAGAAAATAGTTTGGTTGGTGGGATCAACAGTGAAAAATCCGATTAAAACCAGTACCCCGATCATCGAGCCAATATTGATAACATTCAGCCCGGGAAAGGTAATGGCGTTTCCTGATATAAAACCTTTCAACTTCCCAAAGGCAATGAAGCTTCCGGTGAATGTGAGTGAACCGATGAAAATACCGAGCCCGGTGGTAACGAGGCTGTCGGGCGTCATGGTCGTAGGATCAACCAAACGAGAAAACTCGCCCCAGGCAACCAGTGCGGAGGCTCCACCGCCGAATCCGTTGAAAACGGCTACAAGTTCCGGCATGGCGGTCATGGCTACTTTTTTGGCCAGAACGGCACCGATCAATCCACCGATCAAAATTCCGGCGATGATCCATTCAAAAGAAATGATCTGCTGATCGAACAGGGTTACTACAATTCCGATGAACATTCCCAGCGCCGCAAACTGATTTCCCTTTCGGGCCGTGGCAGGGGAATTCAATAATTTCAACCCGCGAATAAAAAAGAAGGTCGCGATCAGGTAAATGATCTGGATAGTATCTGGTAAATAGGGCAGAAAAGCTTCCGGTAAAAACTGACTCATTTCTCATCCTCCTTTTTCTTGAACATCTCCAGCATGCGGTCGGTCACCATGAATCCGCCCACCACGTTGATAGTGGCAAACACAATGGCCACAAAGCCGATGATCTGACTTATTTGTGAATCGGTTCCCGAATGTCCGGCGACAATGAGTGCACCCACAATGGTGATCCCCGAAATGGCATTAGCACCACTCATGAGCGGCGTATGCAGCGTGGGCGGCACTTTTGAGATGAGTTCGAAGCCGATAAAACAGGCCAGAACAAAAATGAATAAAGAAAAAATTAAGGCTGACATGATATTTTAGTTTTGAACATTGAACCTCCAACAAGGAACATCGAATTTCGAAGTTGGATGTTCGGTGTTCGTTATTTCTTGAGCATGGGGCTGATAATTTCGCCCTGATGCGTGATGGTGGTTTTTAGCAGAATTTCGTCGTCAAAGTTGAAATTTGGTTTGCCATCTTCCAACAGAAGATCAAGCAACGCATACATATTCTTGGAATATAGTTTACTGGCGTGAAGCGAAAGCTGACTTGGTAAATTGTTCGGTCCTACGATCTTTACACCATATTTTTCTACGATCTTCCCGTGCTCGGTCAGTTCGCAATTTCCACCATTCTCAGAAGCAATATCCACGATCACCGATCCGGGCGACATATCCTTAACCATTTCTTCCTTGATCAAGATGGGAGCAGGTCGGCCGGGAATGAGTGCGGTCGTAATTACAATGTCTGATTTTTTACAGTGCTCATGAATGGCCTGTCGCTGTAAGTCCTGTTTCTTTTCATCGAGTTCTTTGGCGTAACCGCCTTCGGTTTGTGTGTCTTCATCGCCGAGTTCCACTTCCACGAATTTGGCCCCGAGACTTTCCACCTGCTCTTTTACCTCAGGACGAATATCAAAAGCTTCAACTACAGCTCCCAGTCTTCGCAAAGTCGCAATGGCTTGAAGTCCGGCCACACCGGCGCCCAACACCAGGGTTTTTGCCGGTGGAATGGTTCCGGCAGCCGTCATCATCATCGGGAGGTATTTATCGAGCTCATTGGCTGCGATAAGGGCTGACTTGTATCCGGCGATGGAGCTCATGGAGGAAAGGGCATCCATATTTTGCGCCCGGGAAATTCGGGGAACGGCATCCATCCCCAAAGCAGAGATATTCTGTTCTTTGAGAAGCTCCACCAACTCAGGATGTTGAAGTGCCCACAAGAAACAGATCAAAACCGTACCTTCTTTTAGTTTCCTGATCTCTGCCTCGGAAGGCGTTTGGATGGTGAGCAAGATGTCAGATTTGGAGAGAATTTCATCCCGACTTCCGGCTATGGTCGCGCCCGATTCTTTATACTGTTTATCCGGGAAATTTGATTTCATCCCGGCATCCGGTTCAACCCAAACTTCAAGTTCCTTGTTAATTAGTTGTGCGGTGATTTCCGGTGTAAGTGCAACCCGGCGTTCGTGTTCTGCTGTTTCTTTTAAAACTCCAACAATCACTTGTATCCTCCATTTTGACTTAACAGCATTTAACATAGTGAATTGAATTTAAATCGCAAATATAGATGGGAGCGCTTTTTTAGGAGATTTTTGTCTGGGATGCATTTTTCTGGGTTTGGGATACGAATCATGTGACGACGTGACTATCCTCCCTGGAAGTAATGAGCGAGCTCATTCTTCCTGTCCCTCCGAAGGGACACAGGTTCTTGCTGGTAAAGATCTTTTACACAGGACAAATTTATATGAAATGGCAAGAATCTATCTCTCTTTGGAGAGAGACCGATTTCAGCTTTGCTGGAAATCAGAGAGAGCCCAATGGTGACTTTGACTCGTTTTTTTAATTACAAAAGTGAAGAACTGATGAACTCAGAATAAGTCTGGTCTATCAATTTCATAGAAAATAAGAGCCACATTTTTGTAAGATAAAACCGTATTATTGTATCAGAATCTAAAGAAAAGAATTGATCATGGAAGACATCGCAGGAAAAACATTTCAGGTTGTAATTGTAGGAAGCGGTCCGGCTGGATTGACCGCCGCATTATATGCAGCAAGAGCCGATTTAAGTCCCATCGTATTTGAAGGTCCTGAGCCCGGGGGGCAACTCATGACGACCACCGATGTTGAAAACTTTCCCGGCTATCCCGAAGGAGTAATGGGCCCACAAATGATGCAGGATTTTCGCGAGCAAGCCACGCGCTTCGGGGCCGACTGTCGCTATGGATATGTCACTGATATTGATTTCAGCGAACGACCTTATAAAGTCACCGTTGATGAGAAAACAGAAGTATTCGCGCATGCCATTATTGCTTCAACAGGAGCATCTGCAAAATGGCTGCATCTGGAAAGCGAGCAGAAATTACGTGGTAAAGGCGTTTCCGCTTGTGCAACTTGTGATGGTGCTTTCTTCCGCGATCAGCACGTAATTATTGTGGGTGGTGGAGATACTGCGATGGAAGAAGCAACTTTCCTGACCAAATTTGCCAGCAAAGTCACCGTCATTCACCGGCGCGATGAACTCCGCGCTTCCAAAGCAATGCAGCAGCGTGCTTTCAATAATGACAAAATCGAATTTATGTGGGACAGCGAACTGATCGAAGTGTTGGGAGATCAGGTGGTTGATGGTGTGAAAGTAAGAAACAGAAAAACCGATGAAGTCACTACGCTGGATGATGTGACCGGTGTATTTATTGCCATCGGACACAAACCAAATACGGATCTTTTTAAAGGTGTAGTTGAAATGGATGATGTCGGCTACATTCAAACTAAAGGACAATCAACCGTAACCGATCAGCCTGGGTTATTTGCCTGCGGAGATGCGATGGATGCAGTCTATCGACAAGCTGTAACCGCGGCCGGCACCGGGTGTAAAGCCGCCCTTGATGCCGAAAAATACTTAGGCGAACTGGAAAGCGAAGAAGCCATCGCCGAATCGCATTGGAAATAAGTGAAGAGTGAAAAAGTGATGAAGTGAGCAAATTAGTCAACAACGCTCACTTCATCACTCATCACTTAATTACTTTTCTTCTTACCCACCGTTTTTTCTTCTTTCTCTTCTTCAGAATTTGATTGCTCTTCTGCTTTGGTTTCAGATTCTTCCGCTTCGTCCTCGTCTTTGATGTCGATGAATTCCGCATCTACGGAATATTCATCTTCTTCAGTAGCTTCGCGTTCTACGATAATCTGGTAATCGTTAATGAACATCGCAAACATCCCAATGGCAGAAATAACCGGAGCCATTACGGTCGCTAAAGTTGCTCCGCCCACGCCGATGGTCAGATTGGTCTGAAATTTAATTTCCCCTTCTTTGTTTTTGATGATCAGCTTTCGGGCGCCTCCCTCTTTGATCATTTTTCGGATCTGTTTGATGACTTCATTTACGCCACCCTGAATCTCTTCGTAAATGGTTTTTGCTTTGGCTTTAGCTTCTTCTTTTTTCATGGTATGTAAGATTTATGAAATTTTTTTGTAAGGAATTGCTTTCTCACCGCTCTAACTACGTAAAGATAACAGAAAAGATACAGGTACAAATTATGCTTTCAAGAGTTTATTGTGCATCCACGGTCGGGGTAGATGCCAAGATCATTGATGTAGAAACCCATCACACTAATGGAATGGTTGCATTCTTTTTAGTAGGATTGCCGGACCGAGCAGTCAAAGAGGCCCGCGACCGGGTAGAAGCAGCCATTCGGAATACGGGCTCTTTTTATCCTATTGGGAGGATTACGGTGAATTTAGCACCGGCCGATCTTCCAAAAGAAGGAAACGGGTTCGACTTGCCCATTGCAATCGGGATTCTGAATATGTCCGGACAGCTTCATACCGACAAATTGGATGATACGGTAATGTTGGGAGAATTGGCGCTGGATGGAAAAATTCGTCCTGTAAAAGGGGCATTACCTGTGGCGGTGGAAGCAGCTAAAAAAGGATACAAGAATTTGATCGTTCCAAAAGAAAATGGCGGAGAAGCAGCAGTGGTTGAAGAGCTCAATGTGTTTCCCTTCGAGCATCTTAATCAAGTGAAAGACTGGCTGGAAAATCGGGGAAGTATGGACCCACTCCGAAGTAATGTGCAGGAATATTTTCATCAAAATGGAAAACACAATCCGCTGGATTTTTCTGATGTGCGTGGACAGGAAAATGTAAAAAGAGCATTGGAAATTGCAGCTGCAGGTTCACATAATGTCATTATGGTCGGCCCGCCAGGTTCAGGAAAAACCATGATGGCAAGACGAATTCCGACTATTCTTCCACCGCTGACTTTAGAAGAAGCGCTTGAAACCACCAAAATTCATTCGGTATCCGGTATTCTTGAATCCGGAAAAGCATTGATCACAAAACGACAATTCAGGTCGCCGCATCACACGGTTTCTGATGTAGCTTTGGTAGGAGGAGGCAGTATTCCAATGCCGGGCGAAATCTCGATGGCCCATAATGGCGTGCTGTTTCTGGATGAATTGCCCGAATTCAAACGGAGTGCGCTGGAAGTAATGCGCCAGCCGCTGGAAGATGGCTGCGTCTCTATTTCACGGGCCCGGATGAGCGTCACCTACCCGAGTCGGGTAATGCTGGTAGCTTCGATGAATCCGTCTCCATCAGGCGATTGGTACGATCCCAATGAAATGAACGGTACCACGAATATACAGATGCAGCGGTATTTGAGTAAGATCAGTGGTCCGCTTTTAGATCGAATCGACCTGCATATTGAAGTCCACAAAGTGAGCTACGAGGAGCTGTCTGGGAAGGCAAAAGGGGAATCTTCAACGGATATTCGTAAGCGGGTTGTTGAAGCCCGTGAAATTCAATCCAAACGATTTATGGGTGTGAAAGGTGTGTACAGCAATGCACAGATGAGCACGCGCATGGTTCGCAAGATGTGCAAATTAGATGATGCCGGATCCAAGATTCTCAAAAAAGCCATCACCTCCCTCGGACTTTCCGCTCGGGCCTACGACCGCATCCTCAAAGTCTCCCGCACCATCGCCGACCTCGATCATTCCGAATCCATCAAGTCCAACCACGTAGCCGAAGCCATTCAGTATCGGAGTTTAGATCGTGAAGGATGGCTGGGTTAAGAACATCCAACATCGAACAAGGAACATTCAACATTTAACTTAAAGGGTGGAAATATGAAGTATAGATAATTTGATTTGAAGAAAAGGCTTATAGCATTTTCAGTAATGATTCTAAAAATTGTGGAAAAGTTACCAAAAACAGTAATTGGGATTCACTTTGCAAGGCAGTTGGTAAAAAGTGGAACATCCCCTGCCTTTCACCATGCAGAAGCACAAAGTGCAGAATCCAGAAAAGATTTCATACACAAACTTAAAATAGGTGTGAAGGAACTTAGAGAAACACTTGTAAACCTTGAAATAATGAATCAAATAAAGGTTTTAGATTCTTCTGAATTCAGAGATCCTTTGAGAGAAAATGATGAGCTAATTTCAATTTTTGTAAGCAGCATTAATACTGCAAAGAAAAATCTCAAAAAGGAATAGTTCTTACTTCGATGTTCCTTGCTGGATGTTGGATGTTCATTTGACATGAACATGCGGTGTTTTTGGAGAACGTTATTGGTAATATTACAGTTGAAGATCACGTCTAAACGCAAAGACAGGAGGCGGTTATGAAAAAACGAGAAGCACATTGGAGAGGCGGATTGGTATTTAGTTTGCCGGTTTTGATTATTCTCATCTATTTATTGATCGTGCTATAAACGGGTTGATTCACGCTGTGAAATTGGATAAGCTTTCCCACCCTAACTAATCCAATTTTACCTGCATATTTTGTCCACTTTTGTTGATGTTGCACTGCCTGCCGCGGTGCGAAAACAGTTTACGTATCATGTTTCTGATGCACTTGAATCAAAAGTTCAAGCCGGTCAGCGCGTGTGGATTCCATTCAGAAATTATTATGCCATTGGGGTGATTGTCTCGGTTCACCAAAAGAAGCCCTCCTTCAATACCAAACCCATCCGAAAGATCTTAGATGAGGAGCCGATTTTATCCAAAGAATTACTCGATCTCACGAAGTGGATCTCCAAATTTTATTACGCCAGTTGGGGCGAAACCATTCAGGCGGCTCTTCCTGCCGGGCTGAATTTTGTATCCCGGAAATACCTGAACATAGCTGAGCACATTGATGAGAAAAGCCTCAGTGAAGACGAGCGAGAAATCATTTCAGATATAAGGAAAAATAAACCCACCCTGAATGAAGCCAAAAAGCGATGGAAGGGAACCGGGCTAAACAAAGTTTTTTCAAAGCTTCTGAAGGATAAAAAGATCGAAATTTGGGAAGAACCGGATTTGAAAGTGACGGTTGCAACCGAGCGGGAATGGATCTGGGGGAAAGAAAAAAATCAGCAGAAAGCGAACGAGTTTCTTGAAAGTGAAGAGGTGAACGAAGACTTGAAATGGACTTCAGCGCTGGCGGAAATTGCGGAAGAACTTCCTATACGTCAATCTGAAATTTCCGGCGATTCCATCTTCACTTCCTACACGCTTAAGAAATTACAGGAGGAAGGCTGGATCACCTATCGGGAAGTGGAAAAGAAGAACGAGATCGATCATTTGGATTTTGACCCTAGTTCTATTAAAACACTGAATGAAGATCAGCAACAGGCTTTTGAGCAGATTCAGGAATCGCTAACTGAGAGCGAATTTGCGAATTATTTGTTGTTTGGAATTACGGGAAGTGGAAAGACGGAAGTGTACATCCATGCTCTCAAAAAGGTGATTGAGGAAGGTAAAGGTGGAATTGTATTGGTACCCGAAATTGCGCTCACACCACAAACGGTTTCCCGGTTCTATCGTATTTTTGGGGATGACATTGCCATGTTGCACAGCCGTATGACCAACCGTGAACGACTGCAGGCGTGGCGAGATCTTAATTCCGGGAAAAAGAAGATTGCCATTGGCCCGCGTTCGGCAGTGTTTGCCCCGGTGCAGAACCTGGGAATCATTATTCTGGATGAAGAGCACGATAGCTCCTACAAACAGATGGATCCCGCACCAAGGTATCACGCCCGTGAGACGGCAATTGTTCGTGCGAAGATGAATGATGCCGTTGTTATCATGGGGTCGGCTACCCCCAGTATGCAAGCGTTGAATATGGCTGCAAAGGACAAATGCGAGTTATTGGAATTAAAGAAACGCCATGCCAATGCGGTATTGCCTGAAGTCCGGATCGTTGATCTGAAACAATACAAAGGCAAACCCATGCGGGGTGAGTTTGCGATTCCTTTGTATAAGGCGATGGAGAATGCCATAAAGAATGATGAGCAAATTATCCTGCTGTATAACAGGCGGGGATATGCAAGTTATTTACAGTGTGAAGATTGTGGGCATATTCCCGAAAGCCCCGAAAGTTCGGTCAGCCTGACGTATCACAAGCGTAAGAATTTGCTGATGGATCATTACACCGGCTATTCTCGCCGAAAGGATACGCAATGTGAAAACTGTGGATCCGCTAACCTAAAAGTGCAGGGATCAGGTACGCAAAATATTGAAGAGCAGCTGGAAGATCTTTTTCCGGATGCGAGAGTGATTCGTTTTGATCGTGATTCGACCTCCAGAAAAGGAGCACATGAGCGAATCTTGAAAGAGTTTGGGGAAGGGAATGCAGATATCCTCATCGGGACACAGCTGGTGGCCAAAGGTCTTGATTTCCCTAATGTAACGGTAGTCGGTGTAGTAAATGCGGATACGGAATTAGCCTTTCCTTCTTTCCAGGCTACCGAGCGGATGTATCAGTTATTGAGTCAAGTTTCCGGGAGGTCTGGTCGTGGAGACAAACCGGGTACGGTATTTTTGCAAACGAGGCAGCCTGATAATCCAGCGCTTATATTTGCAAAGAATCACGATCATCGCGGATTTGCCCGGCAGGAAATGGAATTTCGAAAGCCCTTGTACTATCCGCCGTATTCGCGGTTGATTCGGTTTGAACTGAAATCTGCAAAAGGACACGAAGTGAATATGGCAGCCCATGCCCTCAAAGATTCAGCCGTTCGGGTGGTTCCGGATGTTCCGGTTTTAGGCCCCTCACCGGCAGCAATTCCCTGGATGAATAAGAAGTACATTTGGGAAGTGACTATGAAGATCAGTACCGAAAAAGGAGGACATTACATTGAAACATTACTGGATAAAGTAATGGAAGTGTATGAAGCAGATATCAAGGGGAAATTTGGATCGGTGCGGGTGAATGTGAATGTAGGTGCCATTAATTGAGCAGAAATTTTAGGATGGAACTAAAAAATTTGCAAATACCCTTTCAAAGTAAGTATTTAAAGATGGTTTCATTCCATTATAAATTTACAGACAATGGGCGAAGAGCGAGTTAAACACGCTGAAGACAACGAGCAGGTTCAAAAATTCATGAAGCAGGTGTTCCGTGATATGCGGGCCCTGAAAACCATGCTGGAAGACGATTGGTTCGAAACGGATACCTTACGTATTGGGGCTGAACAGGAGTTATGCATGGTTGATCCGCATGGTAAGGTTTTTCCAAGATCCATGGATGTACTTGAGGCTTTGGGTGATGGTAATTATACCACGGAGTTTGCCCGGTTTAATCTCGAGATTAATATGGAGCCTCTTGAATTTACAGGAGATTCCCTTTCTCAAATGGAGCATAACCTGCATAAAAATATGCAACATGTACGGGAAACGGTTCGAGAATTGGGGGGTGATATTCTGCTGACCGGCATCTTGCCTACGATCCGAAAAATGGATGTGGATATCAAAAATCTGACTCCGCTTCAGCGTTATGAAGCGCTTTGCGAGGCTATTAACAAACTGCGGGGAAAAGAGTTTGAGCTCCGCATTCAGGGGATGGATGAATTGCTCATGAAGTTTGACTCTCCTTTACTGGAAGCATGTAATACCGGTTTTCAGGTGCATTTACAGGTGAAACCTTCAGATTTTGTGAATCGATATAACATTGCCCAGGCGGTAACGGCTCCTGTCTTGGCTTGCGCGGTGAATTCACCGATCCTTTTTGGAAAGCGGCTTTGGGCTGAAACTCGCGTGGCCCTTTTCCATCAATCCATAGATACCCGACAAGTTGGGGAACATTTGCGGGATTCGAGTCCGCGGGTGACGTTCGGAAATCAATGGTTGGAAAACAGCATCCTCGATATTTATAAGGAGGATATCTCCCGCTACCGGGTGATGTTAAGTGCCGAGATTGAGGAAGAGGTGGAGAAATTGATGAAAGAAGGAAAAGCTCCTCAATTGATGGCATTGAATGTACATAATTCGTCGGTATATCGGTGGAACCGGCCCTGCTATGGTGTTGGAAATGGAAAACCTCATTTACGTATTGAAAACCGGATTTTCCCATCCGGGCCAACGGTTGTAGATGAAGTAGCAAATGCCGCATTTTGGCTGGGTTTATTGAATGGATTTGAAGATGAGTATCCTGATATCACCCGGGAAATGGATTTCGATAATGCCCGGATGAACTTCTTCGCAGCATCCAAAATGGGCCTCGATACCAAATTTATATGGACCGATGACCGTAAGATCACTGCAGTAGATCTGATCAAAGACGAATTATTGCCTATAGCCAAACACGGACTTCAGAAAGCAGATATCAACCAATCGGATATTGAAACCTATTTGGGGGTGATTGAAGACCGGGTGGAATCGGCTCAAACCGGATCTTATTGGGTGGTGAAGTCCTATGGAAATTTGATTAAACAGGGGAATCGTGAACAGGCGCTTTCGGCCATCACCAACGCAATGATCAAAAATCAAAAGAAGGGAGAACCGGTGCATAAATGGGGGCTTGCCAAAATTCATGATATGGAACACTGGAAGCCATCAAAGCTGATGGTGGAAGAATTTATGACTACTGATCTTTTTACGGTTCGAAAAGATGATATTCTCGAATTTGTGGCCAACCTGCTGGACTGGAGAAAGATCAGGTACATCCCGGTTGAAGATGATCAAAAACATTTGGTAGGACTTATCACCATGCGGAAGGTTTTGCGGGAATACACAAAAGTTGTTAATGAAGATGAGCAGGCTTCTGTGGATCAAACCGTGGATGACATCATGGAGCAGAACCCGGTAACCATTCACCCGGAAGCATCCATTATGGAAGCCATGGAGATCATGCAGAAGCAAAAGATCGGATGCCTTCCTGTGGTTAAAAACAGCCGTCTTGTTGGGGTGATCACGGAAGATAACTTCATGAATATAACCCGACGGTTGCTTCAGGTTTTGGCCGATGAACACCAAAATGAAGAATAATCACTCTCCGATAAAACGAAAGTTAATTTAGGATCTTGTTATTACCATCAAACAGCGCATTCACATATTTGAAACCCGGCATTAGATCAGGTGATCATTTTTAGATAAAAAATAATTCATTGCTATTTCGCTCAAAACAATATTGATTGATTTGGAAAAACTTGAAGAGAAAAAACAGTTAATAGATTATTCAGATCGCATTATCGGAGATATACAAGGGGACTATCCCGGTCCCACTATTATTGCCATGGCCGGAATTCATGGAAACGAACCTTCAGGCATTGAAGCAACAAAGCACATCCTTAAAAAAATAAAGGACAACAAGACATCGTTGCATGGCCGTTTTCTGGGGTTGATCGGTAACATTCAGGCTCTTCAGGAGGGTAAACGTTTTATTGATGAGGATATGAATCGTATTTGGTTTACTTCAATTCTTGACAAGATCCGCAGAACGCCGATAGCTGAGATCTTAACTGCTGAGCGAAGAGAAACCAAAAAGGTACTGGAGATCGTAGACCCTATCTTAGAGTCAGCTGGTAATGAAAACCCGGTCATTTTTCTTGATATGCACACTTTTTCGGCTGAAGATGGTTTGTTTGTGATCAGCACCAGAGATGAACGAAATATTACCCTTTTAGCTCAATTAAGTGTTCCTCTGATTTTTGGAATCGAAAAAGCACTTCATGGAACGGCCCTGAAGTATTTTCAGAATACCGGAAATATAGGTTTTGCGTTTGAAACCGGTCAGCATTTTAGTGCAAGCGCCCGAAAGAATGCTACTGCGGGACTAATGTGCTTGTTGGTCGCATCAGGAGTTATTTCAGCCTCAGATATAGACGATTTTCCCAGGTATTATGATTATCTGAATGCTCAAACCGAGGCACTTCCCCATAAAGTGGAGTTTCTGTATAAACACATCATTGAACCAGGCGATGAATTCGAGATGAGACCCGGGTTCAAGAACTTCGATAAGGTGAAAAAAGGACAATGGCTGGCTACCGACCGGCATGGAAAAATTTTAGCGCAACGCAGCGGTTTTGTGTTGATGCCGCTGTATCAGGATCAGGGTGAAGATGGATTCTTCATCGTGGAAGAATGCGATTAAAATATTCCCTGGGCACACAAAGAAATAGATTGTGGGTTGAATAAGGGTTTGCGTAAGTTTCAAAGCACAAAGCACAAAGCACAAAGCACAAAGCACAAAGCACAAAGCACATTTACACTTAATGAAGAACGATTACGAATTTATTGATGGGACGAGGCTTTCGTCGGTGATCGAGGCGTTAATATTTGCCAGTGATGAGCCGATTCCGGGATCAAAGATCCGTGAGATCATCGTAGAAAATGAAGAGCAGATTGAGATCACCGAAGAATCGGTAGAGGATTTTGTAGATAAACTCAATCAGCGCTATGATGAAAACGGACTTAGCTTCCGCATTCAATTGTTGGGTGGGGGTTATACATTTGTGACCGAATCAAAATATCATTATTGGCTAAGTATCTTTCAGCACGAAAATGCTTATCGGAAACTGTCACAGTCAGCCATCGAATCATTGGCGATTGTAGCTTATCGGCAGCCCATCACCAAACCGGAAGTGGATCAAATTCGTGGAGTAGATTCCGGTTATATCCTCAGGCAACTTATGGAAAAGGCACTTATTGAAGTGGGCGGGCGGGCCGATAGTCCCGGCAAACCGCTTTTATATAAAACCACCAAGCATTTTCTCCGGCACTTTGGAATTAATTCCGTGGATGAACTTCCAAAACCGCGCGAGATCGATGAGATCCTTAAAGATGATGACATGGCCGAACACCGGCAGTTGTTGATGGAGCGTCAGCTGATGATGGATGAAATGGAAGAAGCCGATGAAGAAACTTCCAAAGAAGATTTAGCAGACGAACTTTTTGAGGAATTTGAGGCCAAAAAAAGGAATCAGGAAGAAGGGCTGGAACAAGATGAAGACGATTTGCCTTCACAAAACAGTGAAGAAGAACAACAATCAAAAGAAGAAAAAGAAACGGACGAGGAAGAATGAGCAAGCCTAAAGGCGGAAAAAGAAATTACAAGAACAAAGCAGATAATAAGAAAGCAGCTAAAGTTGATCAGAATTATTCGCAGGAAGAAGAGATCCGGCTGAATAAATTCATTGCACATGCCGGTTTCTGCTCCCGCCGCGAAGCCGATAAATATATATCAGCCGGCAAGGTTCAGGTTAACGGACAAGTGACAACTGAACTTGGCACTAAGGTTCGCCGTAAAGATTCCGTTGTTGTTGATGGCCAAAATCTAAGCCTGGAGCCTTTTGTTTACCTGTTACTTCATAAGTCAAAAGATGTGATCACTACCACAGACGACGAAAAAGATCGTACCACTGTGATGGATCAGATAGAGGATGCCACAGGTTATCGAGTGTATCCGGTAGGTCGTCTAGACCGTAACACCACCGGGCTTCTGGTACTGACGAATGATGGCGATCTTGCTCACCGATTGATGCACCCCAGCTATTCTGTTCGAAAAACATATTTAGTGACTACCGAAACCCCTCTTACCGAATCACAACTTGAGGAATTTTTGAATGGAGTAGAGTTGGAAGATGGCATTGCAAAAGGATATAACATCACCCAATTTGTCGATGATCCGTATTCGTTTGAAATGTCTGTTTTTGAAGGAAGAAATCACCTGATACGAAGAATGGTTCGCTTTCACGGAACAGAAGTGACCAAGCTGAAACGGGTAGAATATGCGGGGTTGAACCTAAAGGATGTTCCTATGGGGCGTTGGAGATTTTTACGTCAGCATGAAATTAATAACCTGCGAAAATTGGTTAAACTCGAAACACTCGATTTCAACAAAGATAAATAATAAAATTTTTATGGACGTTAGCAGTATTTCGATTTCTTCAGGAGCTATAGATTCAACCGAAGGCTTACCGATTCGTTATGACCTGTATTCCCCGATCTCAAGAAATGGATTAAGTTTTCCGGTGATCATATTCTTACATGGGTTTAAAGGATTTAAAGATTGGGGACCTTTTCCGGACGTATGCGAAGAACTTGCAAGGGCAGGCTATGGTGTAGTTGCCATGAATTTTTCATTGAATGGCATTGGCGACAAAAAGATGGAGTTTACAGAACTTGAACTCTTTGAACGGGAAACAATATCTCAGGATCTTAATGATATTGGTTCCGTGATTGAAGCACTTCAAAGGGGAGAGATCTCAGATAATCACGCAAACATGAACACCGATAAGATCGGTTTAATTGGTCATTCAAGGGGAGGGCACACTGCAATTGCAGCTGCCGTGGAATATGACCCTGTTCAATGCCTTGTAACGTGGTCTGCTGTAGCAGATTACCGGGAACGCTGGACTGACAAAATGAAAGAAGACTGGGAAAAACAGGGGTATACCGAGATCGAAAACTCGCGCACCGGTCAAATGATGAAGGTAGGGAAAGTGGTTTATGACGATTCTGTGGAAAATGCAGACCGTGTGATCGCTATGGAACGTATCAAAGAACTACGGATCCCGACATTATTTATTCATGGGCGGGAAGACGAAACGGTTCCATACACCAACTCCGAGAAATTGCATATCGCATGTGAGTCGAAGGATAAAGAACTGCGTTTGGTTTCAAGTGGAACACATACCTACGGAGCAGCACATCCATTTGAAGAGCAGGAATTTCCTAAACCACTCGCTGAAGCCTTGGACTGGACAGAAGGTTGGTTTACGGAATATCTTCGCTGATCAGGTTGTTTCGTTTTAATCTTTTTACACAACTCAGGCCTTGTGGTACTTGATTAGCTGACAAACTAATCTCACTTTTAACGCCTGTTAAACTAATCATAAACAATCAAGATCTATGAACTACGGAAAATCTACTATTAAGCTACTCTCCGTGCTGCTTCTTGGTTTTACATTTGTATTTACAGGCTGTAAGACCACAGAAAATGCATCGGCTTCTGAGCGGCCTTCTCAAAGTATGAGAGGCGGTTCTAACGGCGATAAAGGAGGAATGAAAAAATACAGTGATGTCATCACTAAAGATGCAGAATCAGACGAAGGCCTGTTTGATGTGCACAAAGTGGGAGACAAATACTATTACGAGATCCCTAATGATCTTTTGGACCGTGAGATGTTATTGGTTTCACGAATTGCCAAAACAGCCGATAACCTGGGTTACGGGGGAGAAAAACTGAATACCCAGATCATAAGATGGCAAAAGAAAGATGATAAGATCCTTCTTCGTCACGTATCCTATGAAAACGTGGCCTCCGAAGAAGAGCCGATTTTTGAAGCCGTTAAAAACTCAAATTTTGAACCGATCATTGCGTCTTTCAGTATTGAGGCTTTGAATGAAGATTCTACCGGTTCAGTAATAGAGATTACCAGCTTATTTACTGATGACATTCCTTCCTTGGGATTAGACAGTGGTGCTCGTCGTCAGTATCAGGTGCGAAGAGTGGATGGTAACAGAACGTTTGTTGAGCACATCAACAGTTACCCCAAAAATGTAGAAGCGAGAAATGTGATCACCTATGATGCGGGCAACCCTCCATCGAATTCTTCAACAGGTACTATTTCCCTGGAATTGAATCACAGCATGATCGTGCTTCCGGATGATCCTATGCGTCCACGCTCTTACGACCAACGGGTAGGATTCTTCAGTGTTCAAAAAACTCAGTATACAGCTGATGCTCAAAAGGCTAAGCAAATTCGCCATATTACCAGGTGGAAACTTGTACCTAAAGACAAAGAAGCTTACACTGCCTGGTTAAATGGCGAAAGTGATGAGTTAGTGGAACCTGAAAACCCGATCGTATATTACATTGACCCGGCTACTCCGGAAAAATGGAGAGAATATCTCATCCAAGGGGTTGACGACTGGCAAGTAGCTTTTGAAGCAGCTGGTTTTAAGAATGCTATTGTTGGAAAAGAAGCTCCAACTCCCGAAGAAGATCCTGAATTCAGTCCTGAAGATGTACGCTATTCAGTGATCCGTTATTTTGCATCTCCAATTCAGAATGCATACGGACCTCATGTTCATGATCCCCGAACCGGACAGATCCTCGAAAGTGATATTGGATGGTATCACAATGTGATGAATCTGCTTCGAAACTGGTTCTTCATCCAGACAGCAGCCGCAAACCCTGATGCCCGGGGTGTAGAATTTGATGATGAGATCATGGGAGAATTGATCCGATTTGTATCTGCTCATGAGGTAGGACATACCTTGGGTTTCCCACACAACTGGGGATCGAGCTATGCATATACTGTAGATCAATTGCGTGACCCTGAGTTTACCTCCAATAATGGAACCGCGCCTTCTATCATGGATTATGCCCGCTTCAACTATGTGGCTCAGCCCGGAGATGGCGTGACAAACTTCTATCCTGCTGTTGGTCCTTATGATAAGTGGAATGCAAAATGGGGATATACCTGGTTTCCAGAAGACTGGACCGATGAAGAGATCGAGGAAACACTGAACGAATGGACGCTTGAAAGAGCTGATGATCCTCTGTATTTCTATGGTGCTCAAACCGGTTCCAAGATCGATCCTCGTTCTCAAAATGAAGACCTTACCAATAACGCTATGGAGGCCGGAGAGTTAGGCCTTGCTAATCTTCAGGTGATTACTGATAACCTGATCGAGTGGACAGAGCGCGAAGGTGCAAATTATGAGGAACTTGAGGAACTGTACAATAATGTAATTGGGCAGTGGAGACGATATATGGGGCATGCACTCAGCAATATTGGCGGTGTGTATGAAAACCATAAGACCTACGAACAAGAAGGGGTTGTGTATGAAGCTGTTCCCGAGGCTACGCAAAGAGAAGCCATGGAATTTCTTCAGAAGCATGCCTTCAGTACCCCAACCTGGGCTTTCAACAAAGAGATTCTCGACCGTGTAAATCAAGCTACCGCAGTTGATAACTTCCGTGGTGCTCAGGCAGGTGTTTTAAGTTCCGTAGTTGATGGCCGTCGTATTGCACGGCTTATTGAATTTGAACGACGTTCCGATGAGGACACCTACACGGCATTTGAAATGATGGATGATGTCCGAAACGGCATCTTTAGCGAAGTACGTGCAAATGAAAATATTGATGTGCATCGCCGTGCATTACAACGTGCTTATGTTGAAGAAATGGAAAGCCTTATGACCGAAGAACTGCCAAATGGCTGGTGGTTTGGCCCATCTGTGGATGTTAGCCAATCCGATATCCGTCCGGTTGTTCGAAATCAGCTGAACATTCTGAATCGTGACATTGATCGTGCTCTCCGCAGCGGAGGATTTGATCGTGCTACGAGAACACATTTGGAAGACATCCAAATGCGGGTGCAGGATATTCTCGAAGGCGACGACTAAGCGTAGTTTTAGATCTTAAATTAAGCCTCGTGCATTAACTGCACGGGGCTTTTTTTATGGAATCTTGTTTTGAACCTGAGTCACGTTTTTAGCATTTTTATAGAGTTGGTCAACCAAAGATACTTGATATGGAATCATTAATAGAATTTTTTGAAAACGTTCCTACCACTTTCAGGGCGGGCATGCTGATAGGAGGGATATTTTTGTTTTGGGTGATTGAGGGCGTATTCCCTCTCTTTGAATTTGGATATAAAAAAGTGCGTCATGCATTTATCAACCTGATCCTTAACGGCTTTTTTGTGGTAATAGGGTTGGGTTTTGCCGGGCTTTTAGTATGGTCTTCAAATTATGTCACCACAAATGAATTTGGAGTACTTCAGTGGATCGAAATGCCGATCTGGGTGCAAATGATAGCAGGTGTCATGTTGTTGGATTTCTTTGGAGCTTACCTCATTCACTGGATTGAGCATAAGGTGCGGTTCATGTGGAAATTTCATCTGGTTCACCACAGCGATACCAACGTGGATGTCACTACCGGACTTCGTCACCATCCCGGGGAAGCCGTTTTCCGTATGGTATTTACTATTATCGGGGTGATTATTGTAGGCGCACCCATCTGGATCGTATTTTTATACCAAAGCATTTCTGCTCTCTTTGCACATCTTACGCATGCCAATATCAATATGCCTAAAACGGTAGATCGTGCCTTATCCTGGGTGTTCATTACTCCGCTGATGCACAAGGTTCATCATCACTACACCCAGCCCCTCACGGATACCAATTATGGAAATATCTTTGCTGTGTGGGATCGGTTATTTGGGACTTTTGCCGAAGTGGAAGATATCAAACAGCTAAAATACGGCATCGACACCCATATGGACCCCAAAGAAAATGATGATCTCGGTAACTTATTAAAGATTCCGTTTCAGCCCTACCGTCCACCGGTGGGTTCAAAGTTCTGGGATGAGGATGAGATTGAGTTGAGAAAATAACCGATGTTTCTACGGAATAAATCTTTTGGTGGCTTTATTTCTTTGGCAAGATATAGCTGATGAGTAAACCAACAATGACTACAACCGCCGTCCCCACCGGATTTAACCATAGAAACTCGATAGCTTTGGTATATCCATCGGGAACCTGATTCCAGGGAAAGAAGAAAGAATAATTATCGGAAGTGGCGCTATAGAAAAGTCGATCGAAAGTGAAGACGGATAGCATTCCTGAGATCAATCCGATCAAGGCCCCCGTGCCCGTAGCTCGTTTTACCCAAAGCAAGAGGATGAAAACGCCCAAAATGGAGCCGTAGAAATAACTGCCGATTTGGTTAACTAATTCAATGATAGAGCGCGTTTCTCCCATCAGCAAAGCGGAAACGGTAGCAAGTGCTCCCCAGAAAAATGTAACCCCACGGGAAGATTTCACATAATGAGCTTCTTCATGCATATCTCCCTTGAGTCGCTGATACCAATCCACAATGGAGACCGTAGTGAGGGCATTTAGTTCACTGTCAATGGAACTGAGGGCTGCTGCAAAAATTCCTGCAACGATCAATCCAACCAATCCAATAGGTACATAATTGAGGATGAAATAAGGGAATATATAATTAGTGTCGTTGACATCAGCTTGCCGAATTTCAGCCTGCAAATCAAGTTCGGCATCACGGGCAGCGTTTAACTGAGCATCTGTTTCAACAAAAAGTTTCTGGCTGGCAGCATCTCGATTTTTGACGGCATTGTAAGCCGCTTGTTCTCGAGCATGATGCGCCATTTGATACTCTTGCAAGACCTTTTGTTCTGCGATCTGTTGTTGCTCGGTCTGGGCCACAGGTTCTGTGGCACGGAAAGAAGCCGGCGCTGAGTTGAAGATGAAGAATACATACAACATTACCCCGAGCAGCAAAATGAAAAACTGCATAGGCACCTTGGCATAAGCAGTAAGTAACAATGATTTTTGGGCGTTCTTCTCAGAATCTGTTGTGAGATAGCGCTGCACCTGAGACTGATCGGTTCCAAAATAGGAAGCCATTAAAAAGAAGGCTGCGATCACGCCACTCCATACATTATATTTTTCAGTTAGATCGAAGTTGAAATCCATAACCGTTAGTTTATCCAGGCTTCCGGCGAGATAGAGAGCCCCGTCAAAACCTACTTCATCCGGTAGATGATACCATATCAAACCAAAGCAAAAGACCAGCCCAAACATCATCACGATCATTTGCTTGACATCGGTATTGATTACACCGGCAATTCCGCCCACTGTGGTATACAGGGTAGCAATCACCCCAATGATCAGAATGGTGATATTCAAAGGAAGTCCCAGAAGGAGGGAAAGTACATAGGAAGGAGCCGCTATGATCACCCCGAGCGCTAATCCTCTGGAGATCAAAAATAGACCTGCTGTGGTAAGTCGTGTTTTTAAACCAAACCGTTCTTCCAGAGATTCATAAGCCGTAAAAGCTTTCATTCGACTAAAAAAGGGAACCAGAAACATACAAATGAAGATCATTGCAAAAGGGATAGCGAGATAGGTCTGTACAAATCGCATATCTTCAACGTAGGCAATGCCGGTGGTCCCGATAAAGGTAATGGCAGAAGCTTGAGTGGCCATTACGGAAAGTCCGGCAGCCCACCAGGGCATAGAACGGTTGGCTAATAAATATCCCTCAATAGAATTTGCCTGTTTACCCTGGCGCGTACCATCCCAAATGGTATAACCTAAAAAAGCGATCAATACCGACCAGTCAATCCAGCTCATACATCAAGGTAAGTTGAATGTTGAGGTGAACCACCAGAAAAGCAAAATGAAGAGTATCCCCAAAATGAGCGATACGGTGTATTCCTGCAGCCATTTTGGTGTGAATTTCTGGTCAGTTGTTTTTTTATCCATGCCCGATGATAGGGAAAGTGTTTAGAACATCCAATAGAATATCGAATACCGAACAAGGAACAAAGAAATAAGAACTTCGCGAAACACTGCGCCTAACTCAGCGAAAATCCGCGAGAAAAAATTTTTTTTAGTTCGTGGCATAAAGTTTTTACGCAGATGAATCGCGGAGTTGCGCTGATATTTAAGATATCTTATCGAAAACACGAAAGCTTTCTTTGCCTTCGTTGAATAATAAATCAAGGATGCTTAACTCGGGTAGAAAATGATCTCCGACCTGGGAATATTCGGGGTGAACTTTCAGTGCTTCTTTGGCTGCGTCACTTCTCCATTGGTAGTGGCGGGAATCGTGCTCCTGATAAAGAACATCGGCATTCATTCGCTCAGTAAAAAGGTCGGGATTGGGATCAAAATCAGAGATTTGACTGGCTAACTGGTATTCGACATCAAATTCGAGGTACTTCATCATATTCCCGAAAAACCACTGGTTGAGATCGAGCATTTTTTCGAAATCAGCAAATTGTTGGATATCGGCTTCCAGTTCCTCCGCAAAAAAGTCGTACCAGGTGGCATCGGAATAATTGTGGTGAAGCGCATTCCAAAATGGCTCGATCCATTCCTCATCCTGATCGATGCGTACTTCCCGGATGGGCTTTTTTCGATCTTCGGTTATTACGGGGATGTTGATCCACTGCAAACCTTGCTCGCCTTTTATTGCAGCCCGGTGCGTTCGCCCTTTGCGATTCCACTGCTCCAGGTCATTCCAAACCACAAGGTCGGCTTTCAGCATAGCTGCGAGATCAAAAAGATTTGGTGCAAATTGGGGCTGAATGATAGCTAATTTCACAGTGGGGTCTTTTATAATACTTTTATTTACCACAAAGACTCGAAGTCACAAAGAATCACGAAGGATGAATTTCATGTTCTTGCAACTTGGTGGCAAATCTTTTAGGATTTCAAATTCTTATTTGTTTATGAATGCCGAGTTAGGAAGAATCTATCTCATCATTCAAAATTCAACATTTATAATTGTTATCTTTAGAGTCTCGAAAATAGAAGAATTCAACAAAACAAAATAACACATGTCAGTTCGCGTACGATTTGCGCCTTCACCTACCGGATTTTTACACATTGGCGGACTCCGGACCGCACTTTATAATTACCTGTTTGCTCGCCATAATAACGGTACTTTTGTACTTCGAATTGAGGATACTGACCAATCTCGTTATGTGGAAGGAGCTGAACAAGATATCATCGATTCCCTGGAATGGACAGGGATGGAAATCGACGAAGGACCCGGTAAAGGCGGTGATTTTGGTCCTTACCGACAGAGTGAGCGAAAGGAGATCTACCTAAAATATGCTGAGCAGTTGATCGAAAATGATCAGGCATATTATGCGTTCGATACCGTGGAAGAAATTGACGAGATGCGTGAGCGGCTTAAGAAATCCGGGAATCCATCTCCAAAATATGATGCGATCACTCGTCAGTCCATGAAAAACAGTTTGACCTTGCCAAAAGATGAAGTTGAGAAAAGGTTGGAAAACGGCGATGAATATGTGGTACGCCTTAAGGTTCCACGAAAGGAAACCGTGCGTTTTGAAGATGAAATTCGTGGCCATGTTTCTTTTGATACCGAAGGTCTCGATGACCAGGTTTTGCTGAAATCAGATGGCATGCCGACTTATCATCTGGCCAATGTGGTGGATGACCATACCATGGAAATTACCCATGTAATTCGGGGTGAGGAATGGCTCAGCAGTACGCCAAAGCACATTTTGTTGTATAACGCTTTTGGTTGGGAAGCCCCGAAAATGGCGCACTTGCCATTGATCATGAGTCCAAGCGGTGGAAAATTGTCCAAGCGAAAAGCCGAAAGCGAAGGCATTCCGGTAAATACGAAAGACTATATCTCAGGTAACTACGAACCGGATGCGCTGGTGAATTTTCTGGCTTATTTGGGATGGAGTCCCGGTGATGATTCCGAAATTCATTCTCTCGAAGAATTGTGTGAGTTATTTACGCTCGATCGCGTTTCCAAAGGCGGAGCGGTATTCAACTTCAAAAAACTGATGTGGTATAATGAGAACTACATCCGCGAGCATTCGGTAGAAGAGCTCAAGCCACGTGTTAAAGCGCTATTTGAAGAATCTAAATTCGAGATTCCAAGCAATGAGTTTTTAACGGAAGTTATTGAGTTACTGCATGAGCGCGTCTCCAAAGTTGACGAATTCGTAAGCATGGGCGCCTTCTTCTTTGAAGCTCCCAAAGAGTATGATCCAAATGCTCTCAAAAAATGGAAAGATGACAGTCCTGTGATTTTGAAAGCCTATCGCGACAAGATCGAGCAGCTTTCTGAGGAGGAGTTTGAAGCCGTAACGCTTAAAGATAAGATCAAAGAAACCATTGAAGAGCATGAGGTTGGTTTCGGAAAGTTGATGATGCCGCTTCGTGTGGCTGTTTCCGGTCAGGGTTTTGGTCCCGATCTGACGCCCGCGCTTGAGCTTATCGGAAAAGAAGAAGTGCTCAAACGAATTGATTTGGCTATCGAGAAGTTGTAAGCAATCTTTAAAATATTATCAAAATTTTTAGGCCATTCGTTTGCTCGGATGGCCTTTTTTGTGTGCAATATATCGAACGCAGATCGAACTGCGTTTACATTTGCTAATAGTTTTTCTTGTGGAATGCTCTTATAATACATGCCCTCAATAAAGTAGGGATGAATAAATTTGACAATAAGTAAGAGGAATGGGACAGATGAATTTTTCTGGAATTCTGAGAATAGTGGCAATTCTATTGGTAACCGGAACACTATCAGCTTGTAAAAGCAGTGAAATGACCTCCGGATCTTCAAGTGAACCTTCTGCTAATAATGTAACCGAACCTTCCGAAAATGCTTCAACGGAGGAGCTGGAAGAATTGTATTGGCAGCGAAAGCAAGAGGCTCTTATGAATTTCTCGGAAGATGATGTGAAATTTATGACCGGGATGATCGCTCACCACGCCCAGGCACTCATCATGTCTGATCTTGCTCCGGAGAATAATGCAAGTCCTGCCGTACAGCGATTAGCCTCGAGGATAATCAATGCACAGAAAGATGAAATTAAATCCATGCAGCGTTGGCTGGAAGATCGGGGACAGCCGGTTCCTGAAGTACATATTGAAGGACTTAACCTAATGATCCACGGATTGGGGGAAGATCATATGAAAATGGATCACACAAATATGGCCGGAATGCTTTCGCCTGCTCAGCTTAAAGAGCTTAGTGAAGCCAAAGGAGAAGAGTTTGACCGGCTCTTTTTGAAATACATGATCGGTCACCATCAGGGGGCGGTTACCATGGTTGACAAACTATTCAACAGTGATGGAGCGGTACAAGATGAAGCGGCGTTTAAATTGGCCTCTGATATTCAGGTAGACCAGCGAACAGAAATAGACCGAATGCAGCTGATGCTTGATGAAATAACCGGGTCGGTCAATTAAAAAAGTATTTTAAAATCACAACAAAACGATATTTGTTTCGAACAAGAGCTTTTACTGAAAGATCAACTTACCAAACTAACAGTATGAAAAACCAAGATACAACAAGCAGCCCGGTTCAAAAGCGTAGCCGGATAAGCCTGTTTCTTACGCTTATGGTTTCGGTACTGATTGCAGGTTATGCCTGTTCTTCCTCATCAGTGATGGACGACATGGAGCCTGTAACACCCGAAATTGAACCACAACCGATTTCTGATGTTAATCCTCCATCTCCGGATCCTCGTGTGGGTTTGGGTGCCGGTGTGTTTGATGCTGAAGAAGCTATCTGGAATCTTGAAATGCTTTCCCAAATGCAACCACCTGAGGATTTTGTTGGTGTAACAAATTCTGACCTTGCTTTTAAAGGGAACTACGTATTTCAAGGTAACTACAACGGAGTGATTGTATGGGATGTAAGCAATCCAAGATCTCCTGAGCTGGTTACCGATTATTTGTGTCCGGCTTCACAAAGTGATGTGTCAGTATATGGCAACTTGCTTTTTGTTTCCGGTGAAGGTTTTGGCGGTCGTCTTGATTGCGGAACGGAAGGAGTTCAGGAACGAGTAAGTGAAGAACGACTTCGTGGTATCCGCATTTTCGATATTACCAATGTAGAAGAGCCTGAGTATGTGGCTAACGTTCAAACGTGTCGTGGTTCTCATACACATTCCGTCCTGAAAGACCCAAATGATGATGAGAATGTATATATCTATGTTTCAGGTTCAGCTCCGGTTCGCCCGGAAGAAGAATTGCCGGGTTGTGTTAGTTCTCTCCCCGATGAAGATCCAAATTCTGCTTTGTTTAGGATTGAGGTCATTAAAGTGCCTTTAGATAATCCTGAAGAAGCTGCGATCGTTAACTCTCCTCGAATTTTTGAAGATCTGAAAGCTCCTCCAACACACGGTTTGGCTCCTGCAGAAAAAGCAGAACTGGAAAAAGCTCGTGAAGAGGGTGCTTATATTGCTGAAATTTTTGGCCAGGAACGTGTGATTCCCGATCGATTTATACCTGCATTGCTTAAACAACAAATGGAAAAACGAGGTGGAACGGAAATAACAGCTGCAGATTCCGCCAGCCTTCGTGAAAACCTTCAGGCGATTGTAAACGAACAGTTTGGCGGTGGCGAAGCTCGCGAAGAACGTGGCCCTAACCAATGTCATGATATCACACTATATCCGGAGATCGGATTAGCAGGCGGAGCTTGCGAAGGGTATGGTTTGTTGTTGGATATTTCTGATCCTGCCAACCCAAAACGAGTTGATGCGGTAGCTGACTCCAACTTTTCTTACTGGCACTCTGCTACATTCAGCAATGACGGGAGCAAAGTATTGTTCACCGATGAGTGGGGCGGCGGTGGCCAACCTAAATGCCGTGAAACAGATCCATATGAGTGGGGCGCAAACGCACTGTTTACCATTAATGAGAATAACAAAATGGAGTTCCAAAGCTATTACAAGCTACCGGCCCCTCAATCTGCTCAGGAGAACTGTGTAGCCCATAATGGTTCTTTGATTCCGGTTCCGGATCGTGAGATCATGGTACAATCTTGGTATCAAGGCGGCATTTCGGTGTTCGATTGGACCGATATTTCCAACCCTATTGAAATTGCGTACCACGATCGTGGCCCGGTTGATGCTAATCAAATGCAAATGGGAGGCAGTTGGTCTGTGTATTGGTACAACGGACTTATCATCAACTCTGAGATTGCCCGCGGCCTTGATATCTTTGAATTAACTCCAAATCCATATCTCACTCGTAATGAAATTGAAGCAGCCAATACTGTTAAACTTGATTACTTGAATGCTCAAGGGCAGCCTAAGTTTAGCTGGCCAACCACTTTTGTGCTGGCTAAAGCTTATGTAGATCAACTTGACCGTAACAACACCTTAGGTAGTGAAGAGTTAATTGACCTGCGTACAAGAATTGCAGCTGCTGAAAAAGTAAATGGTAAAGAGCGAACTAAACTTCTTAACGACCTTGCAGAAGGCCTTGAGAATGAAGCCGCTAATACCAACGACAGCAAAAAAGTAGAAAAACTGGCTAAGACTCTTCGTGATCTTGCCTCCATGTAATTCTCAAACTCATTTTTGTTGCAAAACCCCGATTTGGTCAAGCAAATCGGGGTTTTCTTTTTGTGTGAACCGTTTTTCAATACAGCCTTGCCCCTCTCAACTTTCATCTACATATTCCCAAAAAACAGATTCAAACATTTCATAATGAAAAAATCTCTGCTTCTATTTGCTTTGCTATTCATAACTCCATTTTCCTTTGCCCAGGATTACCCTCACATTTTACCCCTTAAAGAACGGGCACAGGTAATCGATGATCTGCTCAAAGATAAGATCGAGACTGTACTACCGGAGTTAATGGAGCGAACCGGAATTGATATGTGGATCGTCGTATCCCGCGAATACAATGAAGATCCGGTGATTGAAACGCTGCTTCCGGCTACATGGCATGCAGCCCGCCGCAGAACCATTTTGGTGATGCATCACTTGGGAAACGGAAAGGTAGAAACCCTGGCAGTAGCCCGCTACGATGTGGGAGAAATGTTCAAGCGGGCATGGGATCCGGAATCCCAACCGGATCAATGGGAGCGGCTTAAGGAGATCATCGAAGAACGAGATCCTGAAACCATTGGTATCAATATCTCAAAGATCTGGGGGCATGCCGATGGATTGGTAGTCACGGACCACGAAGAAATGAAAAAGGCGTTGGGAAAAAAATATGCAAACCGATTGGTTTCTGCAGAGAAACTGGCCGTTGGCTGGTTAGAGACACGGACTCCAAAAGAAATGGATATCTATCCACAAATTGTGCGGATCGCGCATGAGATCATTGCGGAAGGATTCTCTGATCGTGTGATTCAACCGGGAGTTACTACTACAGATGATGTTGTTTGGTGGTACCGGGAAAAGATCGAAGCATTGAAACTCGATACCTGGTTTCATCCCAGTGTTTCCATTCAACGGGCTGATCCTGAATCTTTTGATCATTTAAGAACTTTTGACAGCCGGCCAGACGGTAATGTAATCCTTCCCGGTGATTTATTGCATGTAGATTTTGGCATCAAATACTTAAGGTTGAATACAGACACCCAACAGCATGCCTATGTACTTCGTCCCGGAGAGAATGACGTTCCCGAGTACCTAAGAAAAGCTTTTGAAAATGGAAATAAGGTTCAGGATATATTTACCGATAATTTCAAAGAAGGAAGAACCGGAAACGAAGTGCTGGCCATGTCTTTGAAGGAAGCCCGGGAAGTAGGGCTTAAACCAAGCATCTACACACACCCGATCGGTTACCATGGCCATGCAGCAGGAACGACTCTTGGAATGTGGGACCAACAAGATGGAGTGCCCGGCGATGGGGATTATACTTTGCATCTGAATACGGCCTACTCCATTGAACTGAATGCTGCTACTTACATCGAAGAGTGGGGTAAGGAGATCCGTATTATGCTGGAAGAAGACGCCTTTTTTGATAGTACCGGCGTTTGGTACATCGACGGTCGTCAGCGTGATATTATGATGATCCCAAGAATACCGGCTAAACAATGATGTTTATACATTGAAATACAATGAAGCTAAGAAAAGCTAAACAAATTGATCTTAAGCAGATCCTTGAACTTTTCAAAGACACCGTCACAAATGTGAATAGCAAGGATTATAACCCGCAACAATTAGATGCGTGGAAATCCGGTGCTGAAGATAAAGCAAGGTGGCTGAAAAAGATTGCTGATCAATGTTTTGTGGTTGCAGAAAATGATAGCGAGATAACCGGTTTTGGGTCAATAACGAAAGAAGGTTATCTGGATACTCTTTTTGTTCATAAAGATCATCAACACGAAGGCATTGCTACAGCTTTAGTGGAAGCATTGGTTGCATTTGCTAACGAAAGAAATCTTGATAAGATAATTACAGAAGGAAGTATTACTGCAAGACCCTTCTTCGAGAAACATGGATTTGAAGTGATTCAGGAACAAGTTGTAAATAGAAAGGGGATCAGTATCAATAATTTCAAAATGCGTAAAGTGCTAAAATAAGCTCATCTGCAGCTCATAGCTTTAGCTTGCCTTTCTTGATTTCATCTGCTACCATCCAAAAAAATAAGTTGGAGTACGATGGAATTCAAAAACTTAGAAGAAAAGATCAATCATGCCCGAAGCCTCAATGAGCCGTTGCCGGATTTAGGAACCGACTTCAAAAAGCTTCTTAAACAAGGTATTGGCAGCGATAAGGTCTATCTAACTTATCGGGATGCAGATCAAAACAGAACGGAAGTCACTTATCGGGAATTTTACGAATATGTGCTAAACACAGCCCGGTTTTACCAATCTAAAGGAATTCAACCCGGAGATAAGATCGCGACCATATCCCACAATCACTGGCACACGGTGGTGCAATACTTTGCAGCCTGGTTCTGTGGGTTAGTAGTGGTACCGGTGAATTTGGGTGAAGACGATAATCGTATTGCCTATATCCTGGAGAATGCGGAAGTAAAACTTGCACTGGTACGGGAGGAATATGCAGGAAGAATCAAATCTATCGTTAACAAAGAAATTGCGCTTGCTGAGATTGAATTGGTTATTTGTGATGAAGATACAGATTGCTTTTCGGATGCAGGATCAGAGCTGCATGAACCTGAGATTGATTTAGAATCTGAAGCGCTGATTGTTTTTACCTCTGGCACTACAGGAAATCCAAAAGGGGTTGTTTTAACACAGCTAAATCTGCTCGAAGATGCGCGAACTATATCCCAATGGCACAACATTGATGTTCAAACAAAAATGATGTGCGTGCTTCCAATCCATCACGTCAATGGCACCGTTGTCACTATGATTACCCCATTTTATACAGGCGGTTCTACGGTGCTCAACCAAAAATTCAGTGCAGGACATTTCTTTGAGGCGGTTGAAGAAGAGGAAGTACACATAGTAAGCGTAGTTCCAACTTTGCTGCAATATCTGACCAATTATTTCGACGGGAAAAAGGCTCCAAAGACCGGGTATCTCAGGCACATTATTTGTGGAGCAGGTCCGCTCACTGTGCAGGTAGCTCAAAATTTCGAGGAGAAATTTGATGTGTCGATCATTCACGGGTACGGACTCTCGGAGACAACCTGCTACTCCTGCTTCATTCCGGCGGATCAACCCAAAAAAGAACACAACAAGTGGATGCGTGATTTCGGCTACCCCAGCATTGGAATTCCGGTTCCCGCCAATGAAATGGATATTCAGGATGAGGAAGGAAATTCGGTTAAAGAAGGAGAGCGCGGCGAAATCGTGATCCGTGGGGTGAATGTGATGAAGGGGTATTTCAATAATCGGGAAGCAAATGAGTCGGCGTTTAAAAACGGATGGTTTCGAAGCGGGGATGAAGGTTTCATAAAAAAAGACAAAGATGGAAAGCCGTACTTTTTCATTACAGGGAGATTGAAAGAATTGATCATTCGCGGAGGAATTAATCTGGCTCCATTGGAAATTGATGAAGTGATTAATAAAGCTCCCGGGGTTAAAGCAGGCATTGCCGTGGGATTTGAAAACGATTGGTACGGAGAGGAAGTGGGCGCGTATGTGCAGTTAAGAGAAGGGGCTGAAAACGATAAGAAAGCCATTTTGGCTTATTGTCAGAAACACCTTCCTTTTTCCAAAGCACCGAAAGTAGTGGTATTTGGAGAAGAGCTGCCGGTTACATCAACAGGTAAATATCAGCGTTTGAAAGTGGCACATTTGTTTGAAAAATGGAAAAAAGTACAATTCCGAAAGTGATAGAAAACGATTCACCTTGCTCTAAGTTCTTTATAAAAAATCTAAAAGGTGTTTAATTGCAATTAAGGCTATCTTTGAGCAGATTAATGTGCATTTAGTGAAAGGCAAGGGAGTTGTCTTGGTTTTATGTCTTTTAAAAATGAAAATATAGACGCGGTCATAAGTTGGGTAGACGGGGACGATCCTGAGCATAAACAGAGAAGGCAGGAAGCACTTAAAAAAACCAAATTAGAGGAAAATCACACCTTGCCCAGTGGTTTCGATGCCACCCGTTTCTCTGACAATAATGAGATCCGGTATTGTGTAATGTCGATCCTGAAATTCGCTCCCTGGATCCGAAATATCTACATTGTAACGGATAACCAAGAGCCGGCTTTTCTGACACCGGATCTCAAGAAAAAGCACAACATTTTTATTATAGATCATACAGAGATCTTTAAATCCTATGAATGGGCCCTTCCAACCTTTAACACCCGTACTATTGAAACGGCACTTTGGAGAATTCCGGATTTAGCATCGCGCTTCATTTACTTCAATGATGATTTTGTGATCACGCGAAAAGTATCTCCGGAAGATTTCTTTGAAAATAATAAATCTAAACTTCGGGGTTCATGGCACTCTATTACGGAGTACAGCCCATTTCGTATGAAGATCAATGACTTCTTCAGTTTGCTAACCAAGAAGCTGTTTGGTATCACCAGATCCATGCACACGCTGCTTCAGATTAGATCAGCTCAACTGGCAGGTTTCAAGAAGCGTTATTTTCATATTCCCCATGTACCACATCCAATCCAAACGAACACGCTGCAGACTTTTTTTAAGGATCATCCGGATCAGTTTGACCAAAATATTCAATATCAATTCAGAAGTACTGACCAATTTTCTGCCATCTTTTTAGCCAGTCATCTCGACATAAAATATGATAAGGCTGAATTAATGAATACCGACCATTACCTGATGGTTCACGGAGAAGTAGATGTTCCGGTATTATTAAATCAAAAGCTGAAGAAGATAAAGGATGGCCGGGTTATGTTTACTTGTCTTCAGGCTATGGAACGGTTTAAAGCATCACAGAGAAAAGCCATTGAAGCTGTATTAGACGATCTATTGTCTGATTCGTAAAAGCACAATACTTATCGACGGATCACCGCAAGTGTACACCTTGATGAACAGACCAATTTCTCTTTTTCATTTTTGATCTCACATTCCCAAACCTGGATCTTCCTTCCGGTATGTATGGGTTTGGCCGTTCCGGTTACTTTGCCACCCAATTTAACGGAGCGTATATGGTTGGCATTAATTTCTACCCCCACCACGGTCTGTTCCATATCATCAAGCAGAAACCATCCTCCTACAGAACACAATGTTTCAGCTAAAGCCACAGAAGCACCACCGTGTAATACTCCAAAGGGCTGAACCGAATTCTCATTCACCGGCATAGAAGCAATTACTTTATTTCGCGCTACATGCTGAAATTCGATGCCCAGGGCATGCCCCATGTGTTTGTGTTTAAAATTAAAATATGTATCCGCTTTTTCTTTAAGCTCGTCTTCAATGAACATAAAACTTGAATTTGATTAACGGTGTTAAGTTATTAAAATAAAATGATGGAATCGCTTTCAAATGAACGGCGAATTTGTTATTAGTTAGTGGTAATGGTTATGAAAAACATAGAATAAAGGTAATCCCGGTAACTAATTCATTCATTCAAGAACAACCAAGCAGATGATAGGGAAATAATATGAAATACGAGCCTACTACCATACTCTCGATTGTTGAGCAGGGCTTTGAGCAGAACAAAGCCGGAATCATTTCTGCCGTTAAAAGAAATGGAGAATGGCATGAAACTTCCATCGATGACTTTCAGCAGATGGTTAGAGACCTCGCCCTCGGTTTGTATGAGCTTGGTGTAAGAAAAGGAGATAAGGTTTCTCTTCATGCCGAAAACTCAACAGAATGGTTGGTTATTGATCAGGCTGTGCTTTCCCTTGGTGCGGCAGTTGTGCCTATCTATACTACCCAGCCTGGTGAACAGATTAAATATATTCTCGAAAATTCTGAGGCCAAAGTACATTTTGTTTCGAACGATGAGGTTTTTTCTGAGACAAAGCCACTTATTAAAGAGGTAAAGAATGTGAAGGCTGTGATCTCAATTTTGGGATCAAATCACAAGAAGCTGCGAACGTTGGATGAGATCCTGGAAATGGGGCATAAGAAAGGGGAGGAAGATCCTACTTTGTTTGAAAAGCTCAAAAGTGAGGTTCATCCTGATGATCTTGCAACTCTGATCTACACATCCGGTACCACAGGAGTTCCAAAAGGCGTGATGCTTACACACGATAATATCGCCGGAAATGCCCTGCGTGCTTATGAATTGTTTCCTTTTGAACCGGAAGAATATAAAGAGCCAAAGGTGATTTCTTATCTCCCGCTGGCCCACATGTTTGAACGTACTGCATCGTACATTTATCTGAATTGCGGCATTCCCCCTTATTATATTGAAGATGTGGAGGAGATCAGGGATGATTTTGCTACTGTTAAACCAATTTACCTTGTTACGGTCCCTCGCTTACTTGAGAAAATTGTAACAGGGATCAAGGTTAAAGGGCAGGAAATGAGTGGCTTGAAGAAACAGCTTTACTACTGGGCAGTAAACCTGGCTGAGAATTATGATCCTGAAAATCCGCCTGCTAAATGGAAGTGGAAAATTGCAGATAAACTGGTCTATTCCAAGATACGACAGTTGTTTGGTGGAAGGATGATCGGTTTTAATGTAGGGGGAGCCGCGTTATCACCAAATATCGCCCGGTTTATAAATGGGATCGGAATTTATTGTGGTTTGGGATATGGCCTGACGGAGACTTCGCCGGTACTCACAGGACCGCCTAAAGGAGAATTAAGAGTTGGTTCCTCGGGCAAACCCATTGCGGATGTGGAGATCCGAATTGCTGAAGATGGCGAGATTCTTGCAAAAGGGCCGGGCATCATGAAAGGCTACTATAAAATGCCGGAAAAAACAGATGAAGCTATTGATGAAGATGGCTGGTTCCACACCGGAGATATTGGCCATCTTGATGAAGACGGCTGGCTTTTTGTGACAGATCGAAAAAAATCACTCTTTAAGCTTTCTACAGGAAAATATGTAGCTCCTCAGCCCATCGAGAATGCTTTGGTGAACAGTGGATTTATTGAGCAGGCTGTTGTGGTTGGAAATGAGCATAAATTTTGTGCGGCTTTGATCGTCCCAAATTGGGGTAACATGAAAAAAAGGTTCGAAACCAAAGGACATACCTTTCCTGAAGAAAACCCAACGGAGAATGAGTTTGTGATCAAGCGTATTCAGAAAGAAGTGGACAAAGTGAATGAAAAGCTTTCGAAATGGGAAAAAGTAAAACGATTTAAACTGTTGAAAGATCAGTTTACTATTGAAGCCGGAGAGATCACTCCTACTCTGAAAGTGAAGAGAAATGTGATCAACGAAAAATACAAAGAAGAGATCGATTCTATTTACGCAGATATAGAATCGGAATGATATACTGACATAATTAAGGTGAATAATCAGAATCAACTTCACGGTTGAAACCTGAAAGAGAAATAAGGATGAGCAATGAGTACAAATAAATATTCGATCAAGAAAGTAGCGGTTTTGGGGTCGGGCGTTATGGGAAGTCAAATTGCAGCCCATTGTGTAAATGCCGGACTGGATGTGGTATTGCTGGATCTGAAAAGTGATGACCCAAAGCGACCCAACAAAACGGTAGAAGAAAGTTTGCAAAAAGCATCCAAAATGAAACCGGCGCCTTTCGGTAAACCCGAATTTGCGAAGCGTGTGGAAGTCGGTAATTTCAAAGATGATTTTGATAAACTGAAAGAGGCCGATTGGATCTGTGAGGTGATCATCGAAAAAATGGACATCAAAAAAGAAATGATGTCCCGCATTGAAAAGGTCCGAAAGCCGCAAACTATAGTAAGTTCTAACACTTCAGGCTTGCCAATCGGAGAAATTTCGGAAGATTGCGGTGATGATTTCAAAGCTCATTTTCTGGGAACGCATTTCTTCAATCCCCCCCGATATATGAAATTGTTGGAAGTGATTCCGACAGATTCTACTTCAAAGAAAGTAACCGAATTCATGCATCGGTTTTGCGAGAAAACACTTGGAAAAGGGGTAGTAATTTGCAAAGACACACCAAATTTCATTGCAAACCGCGTGGGGATCTTTTCCATTGCCAACATCATGCCGTACTTTTTTAATGGTGATTTCAGAGCAGAAGAAATTGACTTGCTCACCGGAACGCTTACCGGTTATTCGAAGGCCGCGACATTCAGAACTGCAGATATGGCCGGCCTTGATGTTACCAATCACGTTGCCAAGAATCTTTATCCATCTATTCCCGATGACGAAATGCGGGAAACCTTCAACTTACCGGATGAATTTCAAAAAATGGTGGATGAAGGATTGATCGGAAATAAAGCCGGTAAAGGATTTTATACCAAAAGGGATGGCGCGTACTTGGTGCTTAACCCGGATACTTTTGAGTATGAGTCTCAACAAACTTTGGAAGATCCTGTTCTTGAAGAAGTAAATCAGATCAAGGATGCTGCCGAACGATTACGATACTTGGTACACTCTGATGGCAAGATCAGTGACTTTTTATGGAACGTGAATCGTGACTTGTTGATATATGCGGCAAATCGAATTCCTGAGATCACCGATTCCCCATTATCTATTGATCGGGCTATGCAGTGGGGCTTTAACTGGGAGATGGGACCTTTTCAGCGCTGGGATGCTTTGGGATTGGAAGAAACAGCTGAACGTATTAAGAAGGAAGGTAAGAAGATTCCAAAGTTGATAACAGAGATGCTGGAAAATGGCTTTGATCATTTCTATAAGGAGGACAAAGTCTATGATCCTACTTCAGGCTCCATGATAGATATCCCACCGGAAGCCAAAGGAGAGGTTAATGTTTCTCATCTCAGAAAAGCACGAACTCCGGTCATGGAAAATGACAGTGCTGCTCTTCACGATATGGGAGATGGGGTAGCCTTGTTTGAATTCAAAACAAAAAATGCTACGCTGGGAGCCGAGCTGGTTCAGTCGCTACACAAATCCCTGAATTTGGTAAAACAGGATTTTGAGGCATTGGTCATTAGTCACGATGGCGATAATTTTGCTTTCGGTGCGAATTTGAAAGAAGCATTGGTCGCCAAAAAAAATAATGACTGGAACAGCGTGGTTGAAGCAGTCAATAATTTCCAGAAAACAGCCGTGGCTTTGCGATATGCACCCTTTCCGGTGGTATCAGCTCCTTTCGGGAAAACCTTGGGCGGCGGTGTGGAATTTTGTTTGTATTCGGATAAAGTGGTTGCTCATCACGAATTATATATGGGACTGGTAGAAGTGGGGGTTGGACTTATTCCTGCAGGAGGAGGAACCACTGAGCTGCTTCGTAGAGCCATGGAAAAGTTGGAAGGAGAGGCAGACCCATTGCCGTATATCCGTGAAGTTTTCAAGACTATTGGGATGGCAAAAGTATCGGAAAGTGCGCATTTGGCTAAAGAACTTGGCTATTTGCGCCCTTCTGATACCATTGTCATGAATCGGGATCTGCTCATCAAAACAGCTAAGGAAGAAGCGTTGAATTTGGTGCAATCCGGGTATCAGTCTCCCGCAGAAACACCCATTAAAGTGCTCGGGAAAACAGCTTTTGCAGCCATGAAATTGATGCTGCACGTGATGCATGAAGGAAAATTCATCACCGATTACGATCAGGTGGTAGCAGAACGTGTGGCGTATGTTTTAGCAGGTGGAGATCTGAGTGAAGCTCAGGATGTGCCGGAATCGTATGTACTGAAATTAGAAAGGGATGCCATTTTAGAGTGTTTGCAGGATGACCGAACGCTGGCCAGAATGGAGCATATGTTGAAAAAGGGAAAGCCGCTTAGGAATTAAAGATTCAAAATTCAAGATTGAGGATTATAGATTATGAAAGATCGAGAAGCATACATCGTAGCAGCAGCCCGAACGCCTTGTGGAAAAGCGAACAAAGGATCGCTACGGTTTACCCGCCCTGATTCTATGGGTGGAGCCGTTGTCAAAGATCTGCTGAATCGGACCAAAGGATTGGAGCCCATGCAGGTAGAAGATGTAATTATGGGCTGTGCCTTTCCGGAAGCATCTCAGGGACTCAATGTAGCCCGGCAAATAGCCATTTTGGGAGGATTGCCTGATTCAGTGCCCGGTGTGACCGTCAACCGGTTTTGCTCTTCAGGATTGCAAACCATTTCGATGGCGGCCGAGCGGATCATGTCCGGTGGAGCAGATGTGATTATTGCCGGCGGAGTGGAATCCATGAGTTTGGTGCCCATGGGCGGAATGTCAGTTCAGCCCAATCCTCAGTTGATGGATGAAAAGCCGGGTGTGTACGTAAGCATGGGAATCACTGCAGAGAATGTTGCAGAAAAGTATAAGGTGAGCCGCCAAGACCAGGATGAATTTGCCTATCGAAGTCACCAGCGAGCGATAAATGCTTGGGAAGATGGAAAGTTTGAATCTCAGATCACCCCAATTGAGGTTCAGGAAAAGAAGGTCACTGCGGATGGAGAAGTTGTGGAAGAGTCTTTTACGTTCAAGCAGGATGAAGGTCCACGCAAAGATACATCGGTTGAGGCTTTGTCCGGGTTGCGGCCGGTTTTTAAAAATGGCGGAAGTGTAACGGCAGGAAATTCATCCCAAATGAATGATGCCGCTTCCGGAGTAGTGGTAATGAGTGGAGAAATGGTGAAAAAGCTGGGACTTGAACCGATGGCACGATATGTTGGATTTCAGGCTGCCGGGGTAGCTCCGGAAATTATGGGAATTGGCCCGGTAGAGGCTGTTCCAAAAGTGTTCAAAAAAACCGGATTGAAGCTTACTGATATTGATTTGATCGAATTAAATGAAGCTTTTGCATCACAATCTTTGGCCGTGATCAGAGAATTAGGTCTGAATGAGGATATCACAAATGTAAATGGAGGAGCTATTGCGATGGGGCATCCACTTGGCTGCACCGGCGCAAAACTGACCACCCAAATCTTGTATGAAATGAAAGCACGCAAATCCAAATATGGTTTAGTAACGATGTGCATAGGTGGTGGAATGGGTGCAGCAGGAATTTTTGAGAATTTGAGCTGATCAAATTGAGAAATAATATCCCTGAATAGAATTATAAAACCGTAAGGGTAATTCATGAATTACCCTTACGGTTTTATAAAAAAGAAAAAACAAGGATCATATGTATACAGCAGATACGCTTTCCGATAGAACGATATTAATTACAGGTGGAGGAAGCGGTCTTGGTTTGGCGATGGCGAAAGCTTTTGCTAAATCCGGAGCAGATGTGGCCGTCTGTGGAAGAACCGTAGAGAAGCTCCAAAAAGCGGTCAAAGAGATCGAAGAACAAAGAGATGGAGCAGTTGTCAAGTACTATCAGTGTGATGTTCGTGATTATGACGGTGTAACATCAATGTTTGAACACATTATAGATGATTTTGGCAGTTTGGAAGGTTTAGTGAATAACGCGGCCGGAAACTTCCTTTCTGCATCCGAAGATCTTACTCCCGGTGGTTTTAAAGCGATCGTGGATATTGTGCTACACGGAAGCTTTAATTGTACACACGTGTTTGGGAATTACCTGATCGATAACAAAAAAGAAGGTACCATCTTGAATATGGTAACTACTTATGCTGAAGGAACCGGTTGTGCATTTGTACTTCCATCCGCGTGCGGGAAAGCAGGGGTTTTGGCAATGACCCGCTCTCTAGCTTTCGAATGGGCTGAATATGGAATTCGGCTGAATGCAATTGCCCCGGGGCCATTTCCAACAGAAGGGGCCTGGTCGAGATTAGTTCCTCAGAAAGTGATGGAAAAGAAATTTATAGAAAAGATTCCCCTAAAAAGAGTTGGCGAGCACGAAGAGCTCGCCAATCTTGCTGTTTTCTTAATGTCTGACCTCTCATCCTATATGACCGGGGAGTGCGTGGTCATTGACGGAGGGGAACGGCTTCAGGCAGGTCAGTTTAATTTTATTGATGGATTAATGTCCAGAAAAAAACTGAAGAAAATATTTAAAGCCATGAAGCCTAAAAAATGATGATCTGCTTCATTAAGATATAATGAATCCGATCATCAAAGCCGTAGCAATGATCGCGTAATAGAAACGCTTCACATGTTTATCCGGCTTGTGCAAACCCAAGATATTTTTAAAAATATAATGGTCGAATCCTAATTTGTAATATTTCTCATATAATTTAGCTCTCATAGTGGCACCTCCTCTTAATTTTGGTGCTTTTTTGACTGTTAATTTGGAAAAGAGCCGCTACTTATTTTTTGCAACTAATTGCTGTTTATCAGCTTTTATCACTTTTCCATCTATAATGGTTTCAACGGTTAACTGTCTGCCTTTCTCATAAGTAGCTTTAGTAACTACTTTGTCTTCGTTTTGAGCAAACAATAACCAGGTTCCATGTGGCTTGAATGAGTCTCCTTCTTTCCAATATTGACCTTCTTGCACTACATTTCCATCGTGATCTAAAAACTGTACGTCAAAGACGTTGCCTTCAACATGCGTTAAAAGGCGCTCATGTTTTTCATTTTTGATGGTTTGCTGTGCAAAAAGTCCGGTCGTTAAAACCAGTGCAAATAAAATTGTTGAGATAAAAGACTTCATAATATTCCTCCACATTTGGACTACTCCAATGTTAAGGAATTGTTAACTCAATGTAAATGGTTTGTTAACGAAAAGTTAACATTAAGTTAACATAGGGCTCAGGAGAACTGTGAGAGGCGTTTTTCCAGTGCTTTGACCTGCAATGAAAGTTGATAAGCATCGTAGGCTGTATATGGAGTTTCCTTATTCATTTGTATCGCCTTTAAAAAAAGTAATGCAGATTTCTCGGCCGATTTAGCTGGATCAAACTGTTGTTTTTCAAAAAAGAGGTGATTGCCGGAATTTAAACGCCCAATCCGGATACGCTGATCCGGAACATTACAATCGAAGACTTCTTGTTTATTGGAAGATATCCGCTTGTGTCGATTCTCAGAAGCGCCTGTGTATATGTTAATATCGGCAGTGGAGCCATTATCGAAACGGAGGAAGATATGAACGGCTGTAGGGTGGGTGTCTTCCAGGATCACTTGCTTAGCTTCAATATGATGAATGCCACTGCTCATCCACTTCATACACAGCCCAAGCTCATCGATCCAAAAATGCCGGAACTCATTGGGTGAATTTAAAAAATGAGTGTACTGAATTTCTCTTGAAATGCTTAGGTAAGCAGGCCGGTGCATGCGATCCATCATCCATTGTGTAGCCGGAGCTAAGGTTGGCCAATGTGAGAATTGAACATGCACGCCTGCTTCCCGGGTAGCTTGATAAATTTTCTCCAGCTTTTCAGAGTCTGTAGGCTGTCGGGCAATCAAAAAACAATTGAGTCCCTGTCGGATGCCTTCTAAAAGAATATCCAAGTTTTGTTGTGATTCATCTACCACGAAGCATGCATCCAGGTCTTTGAGGTCCTGAATATTGGCACTCAGTTCGACCTCTTTTACAATATGATGAGGACGTAAATGCCGTTCCCAGGCAACACCGCGTTTTGCATCTCCAATAATACCAACTTTCATAAGCTATCCATGATTCGTTGGCGCTCAAGATGCTAAGCCGGCAGGACTTTTACAAGGGAGGGCTTAATCCGGCATGACGATAGCAAGAATGAAATAGGCCAAAACTGCGGTTCCAAAACTGGAGACCAAAAGTACGGCAAAAATAATTCGAACGATGGTAGCGTCCCATCCAAGGTATTCTGCAAAGCCGCCACAAACGCCTGCAAGCATTTTGTCGGTGCGAGATTTTCTGAGTTTAGCTGGCATGATGATAGACTTTTTAGATTATAATCTAACCTCTGATTACGCCAGTTAAAAAAAGAAGTTGCAAAAAAGTTCAAATAAAAAAAGCGGAGTAGTTAGCTCCGCTTGAAAATACTATCAAAAAGTACTTTTTATAAACCCACCTTCAGTTTTTCGGGTTCATATCCCACGTAGCTAACTTCTACATCATGAGATTTACTATCCAAATTCCTAATAGTAAACTTGCCGTTAGCATCGGTTACAGCTCCACGATTTGAACCGGTAATGACTACATTAGCACCGGAAAGTGGTTCTCCATCTTCATTTGTAACAATGCCGACTATTTCTCCATCCTCTGCTTTGGTCAGGTTAACTAAGATCGACTGAGGAACCGGACCATATGGTTGTGAACTGGAAAAATCCGAGTCTTCGAGTCTGAAATTTATGCTCAATGCATATCGTACTCTTACAGCTTTTCCGCGCTGCATTCCGGGTTTAAATTTCGCTTCTCTTACAACTCTCAGGGCTTCTTCATCTGCACCACCACCAATACCTCGAACGACTTTAGCATTTTCTACATCCCCGTTTTCGTTCACAATGAACTGAACTGTAACTCGGCCTTCAATACCCGCACGTCGAGCCATTTCCGGATATTCTACTTTGCTTTGAAGGGCTGCCATACCACCGATTAGTTGAGGCATTTCTTCCACGACTACAAAATAATCTCCCAGATCTTCACCAGAGTCTTTCTTAGGTGGGGACGGAGGAGGTGGTGCTAAAGATGCAGTAGCATCTGGATGTGTGAGAATAAAAGATGATTCATCGCCGGTAGTGTTTATATGACTCACCCAAACAGGCGCTTTGTTGGTACCTGAAATAATCTCATTATTGGCCGTTAGCTCTATATCTAACTCTTTAATTTTAAATGTAATTTTATTTCCATCAATTTTTCCTGCTTTAATCCCTCCTTCAAATTTTCGAGGTGCAACTTTAAACATCCCGTATCTACCTGCTATTATATTTAAAGCACCTAACCCATTTACTTTTATTTGTCCTACATCTTTGAGGTCAAGTTCTATACCATTAATATTTAGGGATGGATCTTCAAGACTTATTTCTGAACTTTCCAGCTCCTCATATGAAATCATTTCTGGCCCTCTCAAATCTGAGCAGGCAATAGGTAGTGTAATTCCTACTATCATTAGCATCAAAAAGGCGATGCTTTGACGGAAGGATGCTTTGTGTAATTTGTGATATTTCATGGTTTTGATCCGTTTCTTTAAGGTTGACGTCTTCACTGCCATGCTTACTGACAACCGTCCCGCACCACTTTGTAATGGAACTAATTCATACAATAGATTAGCGTAGGATTTTATGGAGAAATCGGATCTGGATAGCACTTCCTGGTCACAGGAAATTTCCCGATAGGTGTCGATCTCCTGGTTTCCATACCATATAAGTGGATGAAACCAAAAGAGCGATTCGATCATGGACAAGGCCAGTTGCAGCAGGTAATCCCCCCTTTTGATATGGGTGAGTTCGTGCTGCAAGGCCATCTCCATTTTTTCCGGTTCATGCTGTAGTATTTTAGGAAGGACAATCACCGGCTGTTTCCATCCAAATGTAAATGGAACCAGCGGATGATCGTGAAAGGCCAGCTTTACTTTTCTAACTTTGTTAAGGTCACTCGAAATTACATCCTGAAGTGTAGTAATATTCAAATTCTTATACAATGATTTCAACGCAAGGTAACTGCTGATAAGCCGAGCCAGCATTAACAGCGAAATCAAGGCAATTAGTATGGTTCCTGCACCAATTAATAAAGAGGGTTCAAGCCAGTTGATGGAGACCTCAGCCGAAGAATTGCCGGCTGATGGTACTAACTCAATAGGATTTTGAACCACAATAAAAGCAGTTTCAATGTTAGACTCTGCAAACCAGGCGGGAATGCGGTTCATCAATGACGCTACACCAATGCCAAAAGGAAGTGAAAGCAAAGCTGCAGTGCGTAAATGATAATGAAAGAGTGGGTTTAACTTTTCCTGCGTCCGTAAAAAAAGGAAAGCAAGTCCACAGCAGATCGTCCAGATACCAAGCGGAAACCACAGGGCATCCAGACTGAAACTCCCAATTTCTTTAAGGTAGTAAATGAGCTCTATCATCACTTCTCCTCCATGTCATCGATCATGTCCTTGAGTTCTTTGAGCTCCTTCTCGCTGATATTCTCTCCCTTGACCAGCGTTTGTACCAATGCCGAGGTCGATCCTTTGAAAACTTTATCTATCATACCTGAAACCAGGCTCGATTGTACTTCTTGAGGATCTTTGCGGGCACTGTACACATACGTGTTTCCGTCTTTACGATACTTCAAATATCCTTTGTCATTTAAATTCTTCATGATGGTCATAACCGTGGTGTAAGCCACTTTACGCTCCTTCAAAATGCGCTCTTTAACCTGAGCTACCGTTGCTTCGCCCAATTCCCACACATGGTGCAGGATTTCCATTTCCGATTCTCCAAGGGGTGTCAGTGATTTTCGCATAGCAGTATCTGAATTAGTTAGTACTAATATAATAGTAATAGATCAAAATGCAATAAAAAAATTATTGAATCAAAGATGTGAATTCTGATTGATACTTACTAAGCAAGCCATTTGATTCTAATAGCTCTTTATATCAAATACAGCTTAGGGCTGTTCTATTTTTGGTTGATATTCTTGAAATCACCTATTCCGTATTTTGAATATGTGATTCTACCAGCTTTTGAATGTTTTTTGGAGTGCGAAATTCATCAAGATCTAAAGTTTCCGGGGCCAAAGTAATCCCAAAAGTCTGTTCCAGGTTTACTATTAAATGTATAATGGATAATGAATCGAGGTAACCGGCTTCAATAAGATCATCATCCGGGCGTATGTCTTCAATTAGCAGGGTGTTTTTAATTAGTTCAATGATGATTAAGGTCATAAGGTAGATCAGTTGTGATGTGATGTTAATGTGAAACCGGATCGGGATGATTTATCTTCAGGGACATATTCTTTTCTGAAAATTGATCTGATATGAATTTTCGATCTATTTTTCCATTACTGTTTCGGGGCAGTATGGCATACGTTTGCCAGAATTGAGGAATCATGTATGCAGGTATTTTTGCTTCCAACCTTGATTTCAATGAAGCAGGGGAGATGTTCGTTTTTCCCGGAACGTAAGCACATCCTATAAGTACCCCTTCAAATTGATCTTTTTGAACCGGAACTACCGCCCAATCGGCGAGTAAGTGAAGCTCTTTCAAGGCTTGCTCGATCTCTCCAAGTTCAATTCTATAACCTCTGCTCTTGATCTGATGATCAGCCCGGCCATGGAAATAAAAATTCAAGTCTTTACCCAGTACAGCCCGGTCTCCGGTTTTATACAGGCGGATCCTCGAACCCTCGCCACTGTCCCACATGATAAAAGCTTGTTTAGTATTGCCTTCATCCTGCCAATAACCGGGACTGAGTCCCAAGCCGGAAATATATAAGTCGCCAATTTCCCCTATGGGCACTTGTTCCATACGATCATTGAGTACCCACAACTTTTCTCCTGAACAGGCCCTGCCAATGGGTACATCATCATCTGCTGCGGGAACTTGAAATACCGTATGATAACTGCTTGCTATGGTAGCCTCCGTTGGACCATACAAGTTGGTAAATTGAGCATTGGTAATTTTCTTCATCCAGTATCGCAAAGACTGAACCGGGAACACCTCTCCGCTGCAAAGAATCCGTTTAAGAAATGGGAAGCCCCGGTCAGGTACGGCATCGAAATGAGCCAGATAACTTAAAACAGAAGGAATGGAGCACCATTGAGTAAGCCTGTTTTCGTGAATAAAATGAACCAGCTCCATGGGTTGAGCAGACATTTCGGGGGGAACCGGGAATACACGGGCTCCTACAGAAAACGCACCGTAGATATCGAAAGTGGAAAGATCAAAATGAAGTGGTGAGTGACATGAAACGCGGTCATCTTCATTCATTTCAAAGTAATGTTTCGCCCAATCAATAAACGAGGTAACATTTTGATGCGTGGTTACAACACCTTTTGGTTTCCCCGCAGACCCGGAAGTGAAGAGGATGTAAGCCGGGGAATTCGGATCCCTAACAACAGCATGAGGGAAATCAGGCTCATTATGAATATCATCAAACCGGAAAACCGGATCCTGCACATATTCTTCAGGATGATCAATATCCCACCAAATAAATGGGATGTTTGTCTGTTGAGCTGGTCTTTTCAAAGCATATAAAAGCCTTTCGGAAGCAGCATCAACAAAAAGAAACCGGGGGTCGGCTTTTCTTACCATCTTATCCAATCGCTCCGCCGGATTCTGGATATCAAGCGGCACATAGACACCACCTGCTTTGCTTATACCATGCATCGCAATGATGGTGCGCGGTGCTTTACCAAGCAACAATGCCACACGATCACCGGGTTTAAGGCCATTTTGAAGCAGTAATTCAGCAAGCTGATTGCTTTGTGTTTCCAGTTTCCAATAGGTGAGATGCTCATTTTGCAGTGAAACAGCAACTTTGTCCGGGTAGATACCGGCTCGGTGTCGGGCATAGTCATAGATCATTTTCATGGCAATATCAGTTTTTCGGCGATTTCAAAAGTTTGCAGGGTGTGAATTAATTCCTGGTTTGTAACAGGAATATCGAGGATGCAGGTATCGCAGCCTGAGCTGAGGTATCGGCTAAGTTCCACGCTTACTTCTTCGTAATTCCCAACCAAATAAGGACAGAGCGTATGATTATGTTCAAAAGGTTCCAGCCAGTACACCGACTCTTTTCTCTCGTTCTGTTCGCTTTTTCCTGAATAACTTTTATTAGTGTAAAACCCGGAGAATTTCACATCCAGGTGATGCATCATGGTTCCATCAGGGGTAACAGGAAAACGGCTCCGCGCTTCTTTCAAGGCATCGTCATGGTTATTTCTCGCAATTATACCAATGCGTATTGCCACCGATGGCGTGCTATCGTTATGCCGTGTTTTCCAGGTATGATAGGGTTCGGGGTTTTCAATCAATTTTGCGTGAAGACTCTCCGCAGCTTTCCTGGCAGCATTGGACGAGCCTGATAAAAAATATTGGGGTTGGAGAGCATCAGGGATAGATGGCCTTAGTCTCAGATTCTTGATCTTGTAGAAATCACCCTTAAAACTAACCGGTTCATCCGAACGCAGTAATTCTTGCGTGATCAAGGTGTATTCTGCCAGTCGGTCAAAGCGTCGGTCGTGCTCCGTATGCTCATTCAAAGCAATAAGGTCGTTACTGAACCCTCCGGCTACCAGGTGTAAAGCAACCTTCCGTTTATACAAAAGAGCGAGGCTCGAAATTTTTTTTGCTGCCATATAAGGATGCATATAGGCGGGCTGCAGGGAAATGATAGGAAGCAGGACTTTCGTTTCTGCTAAAACAAATCCAGCAATGGTCCAGGGATCAGCCAGCCGGTTATCACTAAAAATAAAAATGCCTTTATAGCCATGATCTTCACTTAGGCGGGCGATATTTCGAATGTTTTGTGCAAAGGTTTCTCTGTGATGTTTTATGGATTGCGGGATGGTTGTGAAAAGATCCGTATTCGGCATGTTTCTAACTACCTCTTCTTAGTTAGCTCGTTATAGATCACATAAATGCTTTAACCTCTGACTGAAATCAAATTGCAATTGTGATGCCAAAAGAGAAGCCTTTATTTAAAAACAGCTATTCAGTATCCGAATGGGGATAATCCTCCAAAAGCAGAATGCTGAAACTGGTAAAAGGTGTAACTTTATTACACACAGCATGGGCAAGAATTATGCAAAACCTTTCTACCTACCAATAACTTAGCGTCTGGTTATTTTGTATAACATTCTGATATTTATAGAGCTTAGATAGTTTGGCTTAAATTTTGATAAACTAACTTATCATAGAAGCCAACACGTAGCCGGAGGGTTACTGCTAAATTCGGGACGATGAATATTTTACTGACTGCAAACGAGGCTGCCGGTTTATACGCACTTAGAATCCTAAAGAGCAGCGAACATAACATTTCGGGGATTGTCACTCCTAAGTCAAACGTTGCCATGTATCGTCTGGCTAAAGATGATAGCTTCGCAATGTTCCAGCCCGATGTATTGCAAGACCCGGGTTTTACTTTTTGGATGAGAAGGAACAAGGTAGATGTGCTTTTGAATGTCCACCTGTCCGAGCTTATACATCCTGAAATTATAGAAGCTGTGAATTTTGGAGCTTTTAATTTGCACCCCGGACCTTTACCGGAATATGCCGGTCTGAATGTGCCAAGCTGGGCGATCTACAATGGGGAGAATACTCATGCAGTTACCCTTCATTGGATCACCGGAAGGATAGACACAGGACCGATCGCCTATAAATCCGTAGTCCGGATCACTCCAAATGATACAGGATTGACTTTAGCCAACAGGTGTACCATGGAGGGTATGGACCTTATCACTGAATTCCTGGATGAACTCAGTACAGATCCAGAGTCGATACCAAAAGTAAGTCAGGATCTTTCACGTCGTCGTTATTTTGGGAAGTTTGAGGTACCTCAAAATGGCCTTTTGAAATGGGATAGAACTGCAGAAGAGATTGACCGGTTTGTGCGGGCATGCAACTACGGCCCTTTCAATTCGCCATGGGGACATCCAACGGTTAGGTTCAATGGGATGGAAATCGAAATATTATCGGTTGGGGTAACAAATTGTTCCTGTGACAAGGACCCGGGAAAAGTACGGGTTAATAAAAAGGGAGAGGTACTCATTGCCAGTGCTGACAAATGGGTTCAAGTGAATTCCTGTCGCGTAAAAGGTTCGGTAGTTTCACCTCAAAAAGTCTTTGAGTCGAACGGGATTCATAAATGAGTCAGTATTCCTGAATTCTGTGCTTTTTCAAAAAATTAAAAGCTTCTAATAGTAGAAATAACAGGATTTTGAGGATTTGGCCATTTTTCGAAATAAAGAAATGGAAATCATTACAAGTACGTACAGAAAATCATTACATAGCCTTGCAGGAAGTACTACAACAGAATGGCGGGAAGTTCTACTCCAAAATGTCTCGAAGAAAAATAGATTATTCACAGAAAATCATTTAGAGGTATAATTATTTGCCGGATTGCTTTTAAATGCATACAAAAGCAGGCAGATGCTAAAGATAGTGGGTAATGGGATTAATGAGGTACTTGAAACTGGTTCCAGACCCTTCTGTGAAGTAATAAATACTAATTCAAAAAAAAGAGAACGTATGTCAGTATTAGTAACAGGAGTTGCAGGGTTTATCGGATATCATTTAGCCAGTCGTCTGATTGATGAAAACATCGAAGTAATTGGGGTGGATAATATGAACGGGTATTACTCGGTTCAACTTAAAAAAGACCGGGTTAAACAGCTGCAGAAAAAGCGAGGCTCATTTACATTTTATGAACTGGATATTTCAGATAAAAATCATGTGGATGCTGTTTTCCATGCCCATTCCATAGATGTTATCTATCAATTAGCGGCACAAGCCGGAGTCCGCTTTTCCATCGAGCGGCCTGACGTTTATATCCAAAGCAACCTGGTCGGGTTTTACAATATTCTGGAAGCAAGCAGAAATCATGGAGTGAAGCACCTCATTTTTGCCTCATCCTCTTCGGTTTATGGGGATAATGCCAAGATCCCATACCTCGTTTCGGATCAAACCGATCATCCCGTTTCATTGTACGCAGCTACCAAGAAAGCGAACGAAGTATTGGCGTATTCATATGCTCACTTGTACGAAATTCCGACTACGGGATTGCGATTCTTTACGGTATACGGGCCTTGGGGCCGGCCCGATATGGCTTACTACAAGTTCACCGAAAAGATCATGAAAGGAGAGGTGATCGACGTGTACAATGGAGGAGACATGTATCGGGATTTTACCTATGTAGATGACATTGTGGAGGCATTATACCGGCTTAAGGATGTTGTTCCCAAACCACACCATAAGTCGGAAAAAGATCTGATGGGACCGGATTATACAATTGCCCCTTACAGACTGTACAACATTGGCAATAACAGACCGGTAAACCTGATGGAATTTATCCGAACCCTGGAACGGGCTTTGGGTAAAGAGGCAAAGAAAAATTTTAAACCTATGCAACAGGGCGATGTATACAGAACCTGGGCCGACTGCAGTAACCTATATCATACCATTGGTTTTGAGCCGAGTACCCCGATACAAACGGGCATCGAAAAATTTGTTGAATGGTATCAAAGATATTATAACCCCAAAACATACCGGTCAGGCCCTGAAAAGCTGCCGGTATATTATACTTAAATATTCCAATATAACATTAAAAGAATAAGGTGTATGATGATCAATCGTGTAGTTATAGCCGCTTACAATCCAATTATTCTGTCCGGTATAAAATCGATTTTGAAAGAGAGAAATTCTGACTTTAAGATCGTTGGAGAGGCTACATCCATAGAAATGTTTTTAAAATTGCTGGAGCATACCCATCCCGATATAGCCATTGTAGATGTGGGGTTGACCTGGCGGAGTGGGGTGGATTTTGCAGAAGAGGTAGAACGGCGAAGTCGTTTTGTGAAGATCGTTCCGATCAGTGTTCATCCTATAGATCAATATGCACTTACGGGACTCAAAAGCAGAATGCACAACTTAAATATGCCTTTGCATGAATGGGAGAACCTGCTAAGGCTAAATGTTGAAACGGCGTACAACTGAGGGAGAGATCATGATCCGGTTGATATTTATAATGTCAGTATTCTTTGAAATACCGTGTAAGGGTTTCATTACAAGGCTGGGGAAGTTCACATTACAGGAAAAGTTCATTGCTTTTCATACACTTGAAACAACAAACAAGACACAGGAATACTTTTAAATCACAAATTCTATGACCGGCTCAAATAATGAGCAGATCTTATAAATATTGAAATACAAGGTTTTAAGAATAGCTAAAAATGGGTATTACAAATAGGGAGAGTCATGAAACACGAAATTTATACAGGCAAACCAATATTTCTTACACAAGATGACATCGTTAAAAACCTGCTTGAAAAAGTGAAACAGGTTGCGCGGGTAGGGGCTACATTATTACTTACCGGAGAAAATGGAACCGGCAAAGAAGTCTTAGCCCGGATGTATCATTACTTTAGTAAAAGGAATGATAAACCGATGGTTGCAGTGAATTGCGGAGCCATTCCGGATGAATTGGTTGAGAGTGAATTATTCGGGCACGAAAAGGGTGCATTTACAGGAGCCTATGAACAAAAGAAAGGCTGTTTTGAACTTGCTGACGGAGGGACCCTTTTTCTGGATGAGATCGGTGAAATGCCTCTGAACATGCAGGTGAAGCTGCTGCGTGCTGTTGAAACCGGTACCTTTCGCCGGGTAGGCGGGAAACAGGAAATTCAGGTTGATGTGAACCTCATTTCTGCTACCAATAAAATTCTGATGGATCAGGTTAAATCAGGTTCCTTTCGGGAAGACCTATACTACAGAATTAATGTGATCGAACTATATGTGCCGCCTCTGCGTCACCGAAAAGGGGACATCCCTCTGTTGGTCAATTTTTACAGTAATTACTTTTCTGAACTTTATGCAAGGGAAGGCATTCAATTTGGCGAGGATTGCATGAATATGTTCATGGAGCATGATTGGCCGGGAAATGTGCGTGAATTACGAAATGTGGTAGAACGATCTGTTGTGCTTTCTGAGGACCGGCTGATCCGTTCAGAAGCAGTAAGCCCTTGGTTCCAGAAAAAGGCAAAATCGTACAATGCCGGTGGAGTAGTGGCCGATTCCAAGTTCCTGCACATTCCGATTGGAACCAGTCTCGAGGAAATAGAACGTAAAGTCATTGATCAAACACTTAATTCGGTTGATAACAACAAGACTGAAGCAGCCAAAATACTGGGTTTCACCCGTAAGACTTTACATAACAAATTAGATAAATACGGTAAAGAAATGCTTGTAACTCGGTGACTTACTGAGTATGTGCTTTCCAAATCCGTGCGCTGAAAAAAAAAGGGGCGTGTTGAAAACACGCCCCTTTTTATGCATGAAAATAGATGAATTAAACCTTTATTTACTGGCACGCATGGTAGCTACGTGTTCTTTGTATGGCTGATAGAGGTCAGCATCTGCGCGTCCGTCAGGGTAGCAAATATTCCCTCCGAATTCCCAGCATTTTGTGCCATCAGCAACCAGTTGCCAGAGCAGATTTCCATCAAGCTCTGTGGCTTCAGCGTGGGCATAGAGTTCATTGTAGATCTGTTCTACGGTTTCATTGCCCCATCCGGCGTAACCGTATTCACCTATTATGAACGGTTTGCCATAACTTTCAGCGATGGCTTGGTGATCACTGAACCATGCTTTTTGGGCTTGCAGCATATTTTCGGTACTTGAACCGAAGCCATAATCAGATGGATACCAGTGAGCATTTCCAAAATCTATTTCCGGAATGGAAGTGTTCATAATAAAACTGGTTCCTTCATTGGCACGCAATGCATAGGTGTTGCTGTATTCTTGCTGCGAATACTCATCCGGTGTTCCTTCATCAAAACCTTCTTCTCCGGTAGAAAGAAGGTGGTTTGAGTCGATTGACTTGATATACTGAGCGATCTCCTGGTACCAGTCTCTAAGTACCTGTGGATCGGCACCGCTGTTTCTTCCTTCGTTAATTATTTGCCATCCAAAAATAGCAGGTTCGTCTTTGTAAGCTACACCTGTTACCGTATTCACGCGGTTCAGCAACATGTTGATGTAATCACGAAACCACTTCTGAGTTTGTTCGTTATTCATGAAAAACTCCATATTGGTTGACGGATTGGAAGCTCCGGCCCAGGTATTATATTGGCAAAGCCCGCCAAGCTGATCCCAATAGTTTATGAAAGGCATGATAAACCGAATACCTTTTTCTTTGCCTTTTGCGATTACACGGTCAAGGTCTTGAAGGGCTTCTTCGCTGTAAACACCCGGCGAAGTCTGGATCACGTTTTCGGAGGGGTCTTGTGCACTGTATCCACAATCGTATCCATCATAGAATCCCCACATTCGTACTACATTCACTCCCGTTTCTTCGAAGAGGTCGAGAGCACGGTCAACAACACCGGAATTTATTTTCTCATAGTTGGGGAGGTAATATGCATTGGTTCCGGCAAAACGGAATACTTCTCCATTCAGGATAAAGTCGCCATTTTGTACTTGTACAAATCCTTCTTTGGATGGAGGAGGAGTTGTGACAGGTTCGGCTTTGGTTTCGAAAGAACGTATATCTGACCAGACATCTTCGCTTTCATCTACAACCTGAACTCTCCAATAGTATGTTTGAAGATAATCAAGATTGGTTGCTTCAAACGAGGTGCTGCTTACCGTCTCATCTATTACGGGGTTTGAGAAATCTGAGGCAGTATGGATCTGAATCTGGTAGTCCGTATAACCGGTAGCTTCTTCCCACTCAAAAACGGGGTCAGTTGAGATATCAGTTGCATTGTCTTCAGGAGAAGTGAGCACTACTTTGGGTGCCGCAGGAGTTTCTGCTTCAACAATGACTACTGTACGAACTTCCGACCACCCGGACTTCTGGGAATCAAGTACCGGTGATACCCGCCAGGCATACTCGCGATTACTTCGCAGATCCGAGATCTTAACTGAGGTTGAGGTAAGTACCGAATCATAAACCGGCTCATCAAAAGAGGTATCGGCCGCAATTTGGTAGATGTAATTCTCAGCATTTTCTACTGCTTCCCACTCAAAATGCAGATCTGATTGTTCCACTTCTTCTCCATCGGCAGGAGAGAGAAGTTCAGTTGTAATTGTTTCAGCATCATTAGAACCGGTAGTGAATGACCAAACTTCAGACCATGGACCACTGTTTCGGTTTTTGAGTGGAAGAACTTTCCAGAAATAGGTGGTTTCATATTCGAGGTTTGTTGCTGAATAAGAAGTTCCTTCAACCAGGGTATCTATAACCGTCGTTGAAAAATCTTCAATGGTTGCAATTTGAATATTGTATTCTTTTGCGCCACGAATTTTTTGCCACTTTAGATCGATATCTACCGATTGGCCGGTAGCTTCGTTCAAAGGGGTTAATAATTCGGGTTGGGTTAAGGTGTCTGTATCGTCACCTTCATCGTTGTTGGTGATGCTTTCACACCCCCAAAACAACAGGGCGAACATGGATATTATTAGGCTGTATTTTATGATAGTATTCATTGGTTTTAAGAGATAGTGATTGTGAAATTCGATAGGCACGTAACCGTTTTGGTTCGTATGAATTTCTCCAATCGGGTTTCGAACTTGAGTTACTTATTAGAGACTTAAAACCGGAATTTGTTTCTAAAAAAATGCTGCACAGCACACTCTTAATGGCAATTTTAAAGCCAAGTTATAGGTTGATCAAGTGCTTACGAAATTGTAAAAAATTTCATTTTCTCTCTTTTTAATTAAGAGCAGAATGAAATCTAATTTTGGGGTTTTAAAGGGAACTTTTTGATTCTTATGCACCTCTATTTTTTTTATTCGAATCTCTCATTTTTCAACCATCTGAAGTTCAATTATTAGTCCTAAAGAGATTGAAACAGAAGTTGAGCTTAAGTGGAGGTTTTATGCAGGAGCTAGGTGTGCCTTGTAGCTCAAACCCTGTTTATATTTGCGAATTTATGAAGAGAGGGTGTATCAAAAAAAACATGATTTTTTTAATGGATGGGTGCAAAAAATTGAACAGATTATTTCATAATAGATTATATTATAAATAAGGGTTTATGAAGTTTTATAGTATAATTTAAAAGGAGAAAAAATGGGTGCAAATCAAGAGAATACCGAACTGTTTACCGACAAATCAAATTCCTATGCCAAGTACAGGTCAAGTTATCCGGCTGAGATGATTGACCGGATAGTTGAACCATTTAAAACACAGTCCACCATTAACGCTGCAGACATTGGAGCCGGTACAGGAATTTCATCCAGGTTATTGGGAGATGCCGGTGTTAAAGTTACCGCTGTAGAACCTAACAGAGCAATGGCCGAAGCAGCAGATGAGCATACTAATGTTGAGTACATAATTGCTCCCGCAGAAAGCACAGGCCTGGAAAGCAATTCTTACGATCTGGTTACCTCGTTTCAGGCCTTTCATTGGTTTCATTTTGATGAAAGTTTAAAGGAATTCAACCGGTTGCTTAAACCGGATGGGAAGTTGGCACTGGTTTGGAGCTATTGGGATGAATCGGATGACTTCACGGGCAAGTTCAATTCACTGATCAACAAGGCTTCTTCAAAATTTGAGGAAAAAGTGACTCCTTATGATGGATTTCCTTCAGGATATATAAAAAAGTGGAGAATACGTCTTTTATGGAAATTAGGTTGGCTCCCATATTTTAGCTCGGTAGAAAAACTGCGATTTTCTTACGATCAAAACTTACCCAAGAGTGATATAATCGGGTATGCCAAATCCCAGAGTTTTATAAAACACGAAGGTGAATTGTGGAGTGAATTATGCGAGGGGTTAGAAACACTGGCCAAAAGTGTGGATAACGATACCATCACTTTAAAGTACAGAGTGACTCTCTTTCTTTGTAATCCGAAATAAGCTCTTTACTTATTTGTTTTTAAAGAGAAATTTTCGTCCGAATTGTACAATAAAAGGCATCGGGTCAGAAAATTTAAAATCTCCGTATGTAACGTTGCCGGAATAAGATTTAATCCATTCCCGGAAGGTGAGTTCACCTGCAGCCCGGTATTCTAAAAAGCCAAGTACGTCTCTTTCCAGGTTAATGTATTTAACACCGATTTTTGCGGGTTCTGCAATCGGAAGTTCTTCTCCAACAAGCCCTTTGTAATATTGATGATAGAGATTTACACCGGCTGCAGGACCAAGATTTCCCCAGACGCTATTTCGGAAATGCATCTCAATCAGGTACGGTTTGTTGTTTCTTGTATCGCGTTTAAATTGAAGGTTTAACAGTCCTTTAAGCTTCAATTTCTTTACGATTTGATCGGAAATTTTTTCAATTTCACCATCCTCTACCGTTTTTATGAAGGAGCCCATGCCGGCATGAATTGGATAAACCCTGAATTTTTGGGCGATATATATTCCTCTTGTAACGTAGTTTTCATCTACATACATGTTTACACTGAAATGGAATTTATCATCCCCTTCCACAAATTCCTGAAGTACGATATTGGGATTTATGATGGAGATCTTCTCATATAATTGATACAGTTCTTCCGGGGTATAAAGCAAAAAAGCTTTGGTGTATTTTCCCACCGTGCTTGTAAAATCTTTGTGATACCAGTCGGAGCGAAAAACAGGTTTGACTATGCATGGAAACTCAAATTCAGATAAGGCATCATTTAAATCATCCACAGAATGTATGTTGAATGATTTAGGAGCAGGCAGTTCATGCTTTTTGGCTAATATTGAAAAATTCTGTTTATCTAAAACGTGAGATACGGTTTCCTTTTCGGGAAAAGAGAACAAGAAATAATCCTCTAGTCTTTCGCGATGTTCAGATATCGTAAGAATTGCATCATCGTCATCGCTGAATATCACAGGCTTGTTTTCAAATGACTTTGAGAAATCGCGTAGTTCTTCAATAAATTTTTCATTCTTAAATGAGGAAAAACAAACGACGTCTTTCACGAATCTTGAGTAGCAAGTGCAGTTTTTGGTTTTCTCTACACCAAGTATCATAGGGATTTTTGCGGCTTGTAAACTATGCACCAGGCTTAGTTGTCCCAGAACAAGTGCTGTATTTTTTTCCATTTTTCTTCCGTTCATTAATTGTTGACCCGATTTTTTTGATGATCCGATACCGACCGTAGTAGATCACCGAATTGAATTCATTCTCTCAATATGTTGAGCAAAGTTGTTGTAAAGAGCCTCATCCTCCCGGCCGGCGGGCCAGCAGATGTTTCCTCCAAATTCCCAGCATTTAACGTAATCAGGCGTGAGCTGCCACAGCAGGCTGCCATCCAGTTTCGTTTCCTCCGCAAACTTCCAGAGCTCGGTATAGATGGTAAGGGTTCGTTCATCACCCCAGCCGGGAAAACCATATTCTCCGAGGATAAAAGGCTTACCCAGATCTTCCGCAATCTGCTGATGGTCTTCGATCCATGCTTTTTGCGCATCCAACAAATTTTGAGAGGCATTGGACCCAAAGCCGTAATCCGGCGCATACCAATGGGCATTGCCATAATCAATTTCAGGGATGGCCGTATTCAGTATATAACTGGTGCCTTCATTAGCCCGAAGTGCATAGGTGTTGCTGTAATTACTTTCAGAATATTCAGAAGGAACACGCTCGTCAAAACCTTCTTCTCCGGTTCCAACCAAATGATTCTTGTCAATGGATTTTATGAATCGGGCAATTTCCTGGTACCAGTCTCTTAAAATCTCCGGATCGCGGCCTGAATTTCGTCCTTCGTTGATGATCTGCCATGAAAAAATCGCCGGTTCATTTTTATAGGCTACCCCTGTAACAGTATTAACACGGTTCAAAAGGGTAGAAATGTAATTCTTATACCAATTTTGAGTGGTTTCGCTGTTCAGGAAGGCCTCCATGTTTGTGGAAGGATCTTGGACCCCAGCCCAGGTATTGTATTGGCAAAGCCCGCCAAGTTGATTCCAATAATTGATGAATGGCATGATGAACATCATTCCTCGTTCCTTGCCTTTGGCGATCACTTGATCGAGATCTTGCAGTGCTTCTTCACTATACTCGCCCGGTGCGGTTTGGATCACGTTTTCCGATGGGTCCTGAGCACTGTAGCCACAATCGTATCCGTCATAAAATCCCCACATTCGAACTACCCGAATACCTGCAGCCTCAAAAGCATCAAAAGCCCGTTCAACTGCAGCGGTATCTAATTTTTGATAATTTGGAAGGTAATAGGCGTTCGTTCCCGCGAAATGAAAGGGTTTGTCGGCCAGGATGAAATCACCGTCCCGAACTTTAACAAATTGAACGTTATTGTCAGGTTCAGAGTCGGTGGTAGAGCCACAACTCAGCATCAAAAAGAGCAGCGACACGTTGATCAGCAAAAGGAAAAAGATCGATTTCATGATTTAATAGATGAAGTTGAGGTTTATATAGAGCCATTCACTAAAGCGGCTTTTCGAATGGAGTTTGAATATTTAGCTTCTTCGTCGGAGGGAATGCCCATTATTTCGTCATACTCTGCTACGATATCATCATCCAGCGGCTCAAAATAGGTTGTCATTCTGAAAAGGAACCATCGGTCATACCGCATGATATAGGGAGTGAATCCTGCCCGGTGGTAACTTTTCAGGGAATCAATATTCTCTTTATCGACAAAGGTTAATACCCATTGGGCACCAAAGTATTTGGCCTTTTCTGCGATGCGGGCTATTGCCACAGGCATGATCCCCAAATCACGGTACAGAGGATTCAGATAAGCTCCTGTTAATAAGCCCTCCTCAGTTCCCAATCGCGGGAATACACCTTTAAAGTGTTTTTGGATCTTCTCGTTTTGTTGGGGACCGATCAAGAATTGCATAAAGCAAGCTTCACCATGGATGTTCTCGGCTACAAAGCAGTTTGCAAAAAAAGCATCGAGGGTATCGAGTTGATGATGGTAGAGTTGTACATCAGTTTTCTTTAACTGCCCATAGCCCATCAAATGCTCCACGTCAGCTGCATGCAGTTTTCTGATGTTAAGTGGAATTTTGGCCTCTGGTGGGATGATTGGATCATGGAGATCACGTTGTAAGCCAATGGTAAGGGAAGTCGAATTCCACCTTTTTCTGATCTCCCGGAAAAAAATACCCAAGTTTCCCTTGTGCATGAAGCCAAGTGCTCGTTTAGCCCGCGTGATCCTGTTTATGCTTGAATGTTCCATAGCTTTAAAATTGTGGTTCATGTTATTCTCCCGGAGATTGCTTGATGAGTTCGTGAGGAGTGAACGCATACTTTTTGACAGATTGAAGAAGCGGCTCCTTCAGCGCTCCGGTTTTTTCGGGAAAAAACCCACCTCCGAGCTCCCAGATCATGACCCCACCAATGCGCTTTTCTTTGGCGTACAGAATTTTTTCACGGATGGAAGCATCGTTCTCAAAACTTACAAACCGGGACGGATTCTCAAGATTCAGGAACGGCACTTTGGCATTTTTATCCCATTCATATTCGGCCAGGTTGTAGGCTTCTGATAATTCAGGATAAGTGGCATTGCTGTATATCGACATATCCTGCGTAGGCCAGCCGGGCCATTTTCCAAAGAGATTCACTCCTTCCCAGTCTGCGCCGTAAAAGTTGATGGTGATACCGATCTTTTTCCGGTCAATGCCTTCTTCTATAAACTCATCTACTTTTCTGTTGATAGAAGGGAATTTCAGGTTGGGATTATCGTCGAAGAATTCATTTTTGTTATATAAAGCAGAATTATGCCAGGCTTGCCAGCCCCTCCAAGGCTGAGCCATATCGTAGCTGAGAATGTTTATTTGATCAAAATAAGGCTGAAGCTCGGCATAGAGAGAGATCAGTTCCGCATTTTTTAGGGCCGCAATGGTGATCAAAGGCTTGCGGTTGCGGTTTGTCCGGAAGTCTTCAAAAGAATTATAAAGCTGAACCACAAATGCACTGAAGTTGGCTCTGTAATTAAGATATTCTGCTTCGGCCTGAGAGGAGCTGCTACCGGCCGGAGCTATAAACGGAGGCATACTTAAGTTGACTCCATCAAACCCGTACTCTTTTAAAATATGATGAATGGTTTGGATAAAGACTGTCCGGTTCTGGCTTTCTATCGCTCCGCTGAATCCTGCATAGTTACCGCCGCCGCCTACACTGAAAATTATAGTTTTGTCGTGGGCATGTGCTGCTGGTACAATCGAATACAGCCGTTCAGAGTTGAAATTGCCAAGGGAATCCAGGTCTTGTGAAGGCATTCCACTTTCGGCAATGCTAAGAGAAAAGTAGGTCATGTGGGTCATGGCATCCCAATTGATCTCGCTCGTTTTGATCTTGGTGCCGGTGCTGGGGCGGGTCTCCGGGTCGTGCTGCCATGAGGCGAGATACGCATTTACCCAAATATCGTCATTGACCGGAATGCCGGGGTCGTTCCGGAATAATTCGCAGGAAGAAAATCCCAGAAATGGGATCAGAATTATGAGGAAATATGTAGATTTGAATTTCATGTTCAGCTATAGGAGATCATAGGTTTTGATGACGCTGAAAGAATCCTTGGGATGTTTTTGGAGCTTACCTCTTCCAGGCTGATGTTGAGCCTTTTGACTCCAATGTTATGATCTTCAGCAATTTTGCTAAGCCGGCGCAGGTTTTCTGCTTTGATTTCATCTTCACACAAAAAAATGGAATGTACCGGGTACCGTTTCACGATCTTGGGCAATTTCCAGTGAGCGCCCCAAACGGGATACCCATCAAAGTGTTTATTTTCGAGTGTTGAGTCGTCATCCAAAAAACCTAAGACCTTGAATTCACTGTCTGCTGAGTGGTTAAGGTGATTTAACATCAAAGCACCGGTCTCATTTGCTCCGTAGATGAGTATGTTTTTACGCCCTTTTTTCTCACGGTTAAACCAGAAATTCAAAACCTGGTAAGCGACCCGGAATCCAAGGGTTAGGGTGAGCAGGAAATAGAAATCAAAGAAGAAGAATAGTAGCGTGTGCAGCAGGGGAAGTTTGGTCTGATAATACAGCAGCAGAGAAGTTGCAAATACGGCATAGGCAATGGTTGAAACTACCCGTATGATACTTCCAATGCCGATCAGGCGAATATTTTCTTTGTAAAGGCCGGCAAGCCAAAACACGGACAGTTGCACCGAGATCATGATGACGAACGTTTGTCCTTTTTCAAATAAAGGTTGTTCAATGACAGGCTCAACCCGTTGCAAAAGCCAATAGCTCACCAGGTAAGAAACCATGATAAATGCCAGGTCAAATAACCGTAAATACATGGATTTTTTAAGCACCCACCGTTCGTATATCGGCATGATCAATCCATTGTTGAAAATAGATATTTCATGGTATTTCAGTTTTTTGATGCCATAAATCAGAACGATGCCAAAAATGAGAGCGATTACCAGCGATTCCTGAAAACTGTCGATCAACGTAACGGCAAAAGCACCTGCCGCAAAAAAGGCGGAGATCCCATACAGAAGCAGTACGGTATTTCGGTGAGAAAGTCCCAGTGAAAGCAGCTGATGGTGAATATGAGACCGGTCGGGCATAAACATTTCATGTAACTTTTGAATCAGAGACGCTCTTTTCTTATTCGTTTGCTCGTTGAGGATACTGCCTAAAAGTCGTCGAACCATCGATACCAGCGTATCGGTAATTGGGAGAACCAATACCAATAGAGGAAACACCAATGCAAAGCCGGTGGTGATCTTTGTTGTACTGTGTATCGACATCAGGGCGAGGCTGAAGCCGATAAAAAGGCTTCCTGAGTCTCCAAGAAAGATGTGAGCAGGATTGAAATTATATCTTAAAAAACCGACTAAAGCCCCGGCCATCATCAGTGCCAGCATAGCTGTTGCCCATTCACCGGTAACTGCCGAAACGGTATAAATTGAAACACAGGCAATGGTTGCTATTCCGGAGGCCAGTCCGTCGAGCCCGTCAATGAGATTAAACGCATTGGTAATACCGACGATCCATAAAAGAGTGAGTGGAAAATCAATGATCTCGACATTCAGCATCTCACCGCCCAATGGATTTGTAATGTTGGAGATCTTGAAGCCTGCGAAGTAGATCACAGCTGCAACCAGGAACTGGATGCCAAATTTTATGCCCGGTTTAAGAGGATGAAGATCATCCCAAAAACCAAGCAGAAAAATGAGGAACAGTGATCCGGAGAGCACAATGGTAAGCCTCAGATGCTCAATCAGTTCCGCCATATGCAACGGAGCCAGAAAAATCATTACAGGCAATGATATCGCAACAGATAGAAATACAGCCAAGCCGCCAAGCCGTGGAGTAATTACGGTATGAACCTTACGCGCATCGGGTTTGTCTGTGGCACCGATCACTTTTGCAAAATGAATAACCCAAGGAGTGATAGCCAGTGAAAGCAGTACGGGAAGCAGGAATGCGGTAATAACAGGAATGATCATGAGTAACCTCTATTTATTTATTCTTTGCCAAGGCGATATGGAAGTCGCCAGTTGAGTGAAAATGGAAGGTGTTGCACTTCTATTTGCTTACCGTTCGACAAAATTGCTCCCTGCAACAAGGCGTTTTTGAGCTGTCTTACATTTCCAGGCCAATTGAAATGAAGGCATGCTTCCATAGCTTGGTGAGATATACTAAGGTTGAACCATTGTTCTCTGTTGTACCTGATCTTTTGCATAAACAGTGAGATCAGTCCCGGGATATCTTCCCGCCGTTCGCGAAGCGGGGGAATCATGATCACCAACGGATTCAGCATATCCAGTAAAGCCTTCCAGGTAGAATGGCCGATCATTTTTCGGTACGATTCCCTGTTGATGGATATGAATAAACGCGGAGCCTGACTCATATTGAACCTGTAGATCTGCCGGCAACCTTGTTGGTAAGATTCTATGATATCCAGCATGAACCGCTCTTCGATCTCAGAAAACTGATCAAGGTAAAGTATGCCGCCCGCGGCTTTTTCGATCGCATCATAGGTGAGTACAATATGTGAGCCCTGGATCTCCACATGCTCCCAGAATGCTTCTTTATAGGAGTCTTCGTTGATATCTACACAGTAGAAACAGTGGAAAGGCTCATTTTTTCTGTTACTGTGCCGGTGGATGTATCGGCTCATATGTTTTTTTCCGGTACCGATCTCACCGACAATAATAACGGGATTGTCAAGCTGGGCAAGTGCTTGTGCTTTTGCATATATGTCCTTCATGAGAGGACTGGCATAAACCTCATCTTGCAGCCGGGAAGAAGGGTGATTAGAGTGATATTGTAGCAGTGGTAGCATGATCTAAAAATGAATAGTGATTCCTATTGTGTGATATCTCTCATCCTGAAATTCATTGGGAGAGAGTGCGTAGTCAAATTCCAGGAATGAAGTCTCAAAGCCTATGCCATATCTGGGCACATACGTGAGATCTTCAGGCTGGAACATCAGTCCGCTTCTTAAGGACAGGAATGAAGCGGGTTTTATCTCTAAACCGCCTTTGTACCATAAACCGCTTTCCCCAAATCGTTTTTCGTTGGCAAAAGATAACGTCAGGTACGGTTCGTCATCATCAACGGGAAAACGGAAAGAGGCTCCGATTTGTAAACTGACCGGAATGCTTCGACTTCCGAGAATGGTGGTTCCATCTTCAATGAATTCATACTTCAATCCCCGGCCAATACCGTTTAATACCATGGCATAACTTATTGCTCCATCCGGATCGTAAATAAGCCCGGCATTTACCATGTAGGTTGTAAACTGCGCATCATCGTTATTTCCGTATGAAAGCGTTTGAGCGATACCAACGCTGAAATTTGATCGGACGAAAAAGGCATAGGTAAATTCGATCTGATAAAGAGCAAGATCAGGTTCGGGCTGATCACTGCTTCCCAGTGGATTGATGTCTCCCAAACCGGGATAGAAATATCCAAAACGAAGCAACCCGGAATGTCTGCCGAGGGTTACTGAAGGTAAGCTAAGATCGAACTGGTTTAAGTTATTTTGCCAATTCTGGAATCCGCTCATGTATATACTTCTGGAGCTGTGCGTGAAGCCCAGTATGGCAGGATTAACGGTAAAGGAAGCAAATGAAGCCGGATCAGCAAAGTTTGCTTCGGCTAATGAAACAGATCGGGCATCCAGTTTGTAGGTTCGGGGATATCCCACCAATCCCTCAAAAGGAAATGGGGTGGTTTGCGCTTGAATGGATGCGGAGCATAAGAGACCCAGTAACAAGGCTGATATCCAAATGGCGATATATAATCCGGTTGCTTTCATCAGTTGAAGACTCTAAAGATTCCAAACAAGATGACTACATCACGCAAAAACTCAGACATTTCGCGAACCACGTTTTCGCGTTGATCTACATATATGATGTCTCCGGGATAGATCATTACTTCTTCTGAGTCCAGCTCACCGTTTTCCAGGTACTCTGTAAGATCCAGTGTTTCAGCCGGTTTACGGTTTTTTGGGCGATAGACCTTTACACGGCGGAGGTTTGCATCAGGGGTAGGACCTCCGGCAGTGGAAAGCACTCGAAAAATGGATGTTTTATCAACCACCGGATAATTATCGGGCCTTGTTACCATTCCAAAAATGGAGACCATCAATCCATCTGTATTGCGGATGGAAATAGTAAGCTCAATATCTCCCTTTATGAATTCTGAAAGCCGCCGTTCTAATTCACGGTGAAGTTCCTCTTTGGTCATGCCGGTTACCTGTATTTCACCTACAAGTGGAATGGCGATAAAGCCAAGGCCTGAAACGGTGGTAAGCGTATTAAAATTAGGCTGCTCCCAAACCAGTATTTCGATCTCATCTCCCGTTCGTATGCGATAGGTATCTTCGAATGTGCGTTGATTCACGTCTTCAGGTAGCGCGGCAGACTCCTCCATTGCCCGTCTGGAACTGGAACACCCCTCAATGATAAATAAGGTGAAGATCATCACCCCAAAAAAAGCCGTAATTCTTAAGATTTTGTTCACGATGAAATGGATTAGTGAATGGATTGAATAAGTTTACCCGTGAAATACAATAAGTGTGCCAATCCATGTTTTGGGCTTTCATTGTGATTTATAAACCACAGTAATTAATAGGTTTAAGTGAAATGTGACTTCCCGAAAAAAAACCGAACAGATGAAAGTGAGAATAAACGTTACAGAATTCGATAGGTTAGCTGTGTAATTTTGTATCAGTAGGCGAAGGAGTAGAAGATTCAGGGAGGGACTATCCTCCCAAAAAATAGCCTGAAGGGTGTTTAAAGCGGTTTTTAGGGGTTTTGGGCTGATCACAGATATACTTTGGCACAGCAATTGCAAAAGCATTTCTCACTAACAATACAACCCCAAATAATTAATCCGGAGTTGCTGTGTATAATATTAAAGATGTGGTTTATGAAGTAAAACAAGCCGCAAAACGACGTATTAAACTGCTGGTCATCGTGCCCATTTTATTCGTGGGAATGAGCATAGCGGCTGTTTACATGATCTCACCTGAGTATATGTCGTCAACGTCTATTTTGGTTCAAAAAGATGAGACACTTAATCCATTGGTGTTGTATGAGATCGCCGTGAACACGGTATCAGAAAACCGGCTGGAATCTTTTAATGAGATCATATACAGCCGCTCTACGATGGAGATGCTTATTGACAGTCTTGGGCTGGATGAAAACATCAAAACGGAAATGGAGAAGCAGAAGCTGATCGAGGATCTTAAGAAAAAGATTGGAACCAGTTTCAAAGCTTCCGATTCGTTTCAGATCACCTTTTTGGATACCGATCCGGTGCGGGCACGGGACGGAGTGTCGTTGTTAGCCGGCCATTTTATCAAAACCAGGCTCCGTCTTGAAAATCGCCGTAATAATGAAACCGTTGATTTCTTTTCGGATAAACTGAGAGAGATGGAGCAGATCGTTGACCAACAACGGCAAATTTCAGAAAGCGACCAGTCTACAAGAGTTCGGGAAGTGCCTGTCGAAACCGAAGCCCTGCAACTTCAGTTGCAAAGCATGGAAGCCAATATCGAAACCGTGGATTGGCAGCTCTATGAGGAAGAGCAAACCCTGAATGCCATCCGTTCCTTCGTAGATAATGGAAGTAAACCCAATGAAATTCAGGTTCTTTATAAGTTGCCGTTTTCAACGCTGCCTTTTGGTGAAGAATTATCGGCATTGCTGAATGAACACGATCAGCTTGCTCAACAATTTACCGAAAGCTACCCGCGGTTAAGGGCACTTGCCGGGCAGATAAAACAAACAACCGAGAGAATTCTGCCCGCTCAGGAGCGTATTGTAGCAGGATTTAAAAAACAGAAAGAAGCGCTTGTCCGGCAGCGAATGGATCTTATTGATGAGATGCAACGCTCCTTTATTGCAACACAGCGGGCAAACACCCAACAATCCGATTTCAGTATATATGAAGGGTTACTTGCCGATATAAAAGTGAAGCTTGAGCAGGCCAAAATGACCCGTGATATTGGAGATCGCGCGGCCGAGCAATTCATCGTACTTGATGCACCTTACATTCCGGAACGTCCGGCCAAACCCAATAAGAGATTGGTTGTGGGGATAGGATTCTTGCTGGGACTTTTTGTAGCTATTTCGCTTAGTGGCGTTGCTGAGGTTATGGATACCACCATCAGAAATGAAGAGGACCTGCCTATACAGAAACCGATCATTGCTTACCTGACTCATGGATAACTTAATTATGGAACGTCCACATCGAATGAAAGAGAGTAAACTATTTATCCCTGAACGGTTTGATGAAGACCAGAAGAGAGAAGAAAGGCTGACGGTAGGCAAAGAAGCACTGTTGCCGGTTACCATCACAAAAGAAAAATCGGAATCGCCGATCTCAGAGTATGTATCAGCCCGACATTACAGCAATTTTAATTTTCTGAGATTATCCAATGCCTTTTCATTAAAGAAAACGACCATTGGGATTACAAGTGCAAATCGCCATGATGGCAAAACCATGGTGGCCGTGAATATGGCGATCTCTCTGGCACGGGGGTATCAGCAGAAAACACTGCTTATTGATTTCAATTTTCAAAACCCTCAGTTACACCATGTTTTTGATGCTCCTTTAGGCCCCGGACTGGCGGATGCTATGGATCAAAAACTGATCAAAGTCCGGCCTACTCCGGAGCCCAATCTTTACCTGATGACGGCCGGCCACACAAAAGAAATTAATCCCGGTATTGAGCATACGCTGGTACTTCGGAATATACTTCAAACTCTGAAAGAGGAATTCGAATTCATTGTGATAGACATGACCTCAATTCTGCCAATCAACGAATTTCCGGTTCATTTCATCAATGAAGTAGATGGGCTCATCAGCGTGATCGATACTACGCGAACGAAAAAAACCGAGTTCAATAAGATATTCAAACACCTGGATGAGCATCGGTTCATGGGCTATGTATTCAATAAGGTTAAAAAATAAGGGAACCCGACTATGCTCATACTTCTGGTAATCATAGGATTTCATGCGTTAGTGATTCTAAGAGCTAAAACAGCTCCTGAAGGGGAATTTCCGACGCTTAGTGTGCTTCTGCTCTCCGCACTGATGGTAGCTGCAGTTGCTTTTTTAATGACAAATATGAAAGTACCCGGATAGAGGATGTGGGTTATGGGGACAAGATCATTGCTATCATATGAAGATTCGATCTTTCAAAAGATTTTTTTGAAACCGCTTGGGCTGGATCGTGAAAATGCCCTGGTTTTTTGGTTGGTTATCTTATTTACGGCGCTGTTGTTTCTGAGCAACTATTGGTCGCTGGGTAATGTGCCTTTGGTTGCCTTTATTCTTTATATGACCGGGGTTGTGATACTCAGCTTTCTCCGCCTGGATCTGAGCCTGTATCTGTTGATGGCCGCAGTAATGTTTCTCGATCAGTATCCCGTTCCGGGTTTCGTAACAATGACCGAGGAACTGAGCTATTTCAGCAATCTGAAAGAGATCAGCTACATCCCGTTTTTTGAAGCCGGGATGGTAAGTCCTGCCGAAATACATCTCATTGCGATCGTACTTTCAACGTTGTTGCAGCTCATCTTACGGGTGAATGTAATTATGAAGCCCATTCCGGTTTTTCTGCCTTTCCTGGGTTTTTTGGGAGCCATTATTTTTTCAGTGCTTCGGGGTCTTAAAGGCGGTGGTGATTTTATGGTTTCCCTTTGGGAGATCCGTGCCTTGTTTTACCTGAGCATTATTTTCGTGACCGTGCCGCACATTATCTCTTCAAAGCAGCAGGTAGTAACGTTGGTTTGGATCTTCATAACCGGAACGGTATTTAAATCGCTGCAAGGCATCAAGCGCTTTATTGAGTTGGGCTTTACTACCGGCGGGCTTGATGTGCTCACCAATCACGAGGATGCAGTTTTCATCGTCACCATCCTTTTGCTATTGATCGGGTTTATGGTGTTCGGGGTTAGGAATGGCCAGAGAAGGTTCATCCTGATCTCAATGCTTTTTATGATGCTGGGATTCTACGTGGCTCAGCGTCGCGCGGCCTATGCTTCTATGATTGTATCTGTGGCCCTGCTCATATTGTTGTTGCCGGCTGTAAAACGGATGCAGTTTCTGAAATTCTTCATTCCCACGGTGGTGGTACTTTTAGTTTATGGGGCCGCATTTTGGAACAGCAATTCAACACTTGCCGGGCCGGTTCAAACCCTGAAATCCGGTTTTGAGAAACCCAGCCTGGAAACCAACGCCCGAGACTATTATTCAAATCTATATCGGGAATTTGAGAATTATAACCTTGCTTATACCGTAGCTAAAAACCCGGTTTGGGGGGTAGGATTCGGTAAACGATACGAGCAGCCGATACCGCTTGCCCAAATACGGTTTTCGCTCAAAGATTATATTCCGCACAACCAAATATTCTGGATCATTGTAAAAACGGGAACGGTTGGATTTCTTGCCTTTTGGTTTTTCTTCAATGCCTTTGTTGCCAAGAGTGTACGGCTGTTCATGAGGGTAGATGATCCCTATTTCAAGGCTCTACTGCTGATGATATCACTGGCGGTGATCAATCAGATGGTAGTTTCCTTCTTCGACCTTCAGCTTACCTATTACAGAAACATGTTGTACCTGGGCTGTTTGATGGCTTTGGTCCCATCCATCGAATATATATGGGATAAAGAGGGCAAAGATCACAAGAAAAATGAGGAGGAAGCCGGTGATGAAGACCAATGATTCCACCGATAAAAGTATAGGCAGATCCGTAGCCCGGAATATGTCGGTAATGTTCAGTGCGCAAGCGGTGAATTGGGTATCCAGTTTCATTCTGCTCTACTTTCTGCCTCGTTTTCTGGGAAGCGAAGACTACGGCCGGTTATACCTGGCCCTCTCTATAAAAATGATGTTAGGGTTACTCATCGATTTTGGAGGCAATTATCTCATTCCAAAAGAAGTGGCCCGTTCCCAAAAAGTAGGCTCCTCCATCCTTAGCAGTTATATCATTTTAAGAATCTTGCTTTGGATCCTGGCCATTGGAATGATCATCCTGTTTTCGAACCTCCTTGGGTATTCGCAGCATGTTCATTTCCTGATCCTGATCCTTGCAATTGGGAAGTTATGGGAAGGAGCTTACTCCGCCATTGGAGCATACTTTCAGGGCATTGAACGGATGGAATATCCCTCTTTGGGAAGTATTGTTGAACGAATGGCCGTTGCTATTTTTTCGATCATAGCGCTTTTTCTTGGAGCCGATTCAATCGCAATTGCCGTCATCATGGCAACAGGCGCTTTATTGCACCTCATTGTATTACTGTATTTCTCGCATAAGATCGTGCCCATTAAATATGCGTTTGATTTCAAGATATTCGGACTCTTATACACCGGATTGCCCTACTTTTTGTTCTCTCTTTTTTCCGTGATCTATTATCGTATTGATGCAGTTATGATCGCTTCCTTTACCAGCGAAACGGTAACCGGCTGGTATGGCGGCGCTTTTCGCTTTTTTGATATTGTGATGATTTTGCCCCTCATCTACAAAACGGCCATCTTCCCGGTATTCTCAAGATTATGGAACAATACTGAAGGCAAGCTCCAGCATACCATCAGCCAAAGTTTACGGCTGATGATCATTCTTGGACTTCCGGTTGCGCTGGTGGTGTTCTGGTTCGCGGAAGATATTATCCAGTTCTTTATGGGGCTCGATGAGTTTGGACCATCTGTTTTGATACTTCAAATTTTCTCTGCCAGCATCCCGATCATTTATCTCGATATCATTCTGGGAAGTGCGTTACTGAGCGCCGCCGATCGTCAAAAAGAATGGGCTACCGTGGGATTCATTGCCATTTTTGTGAATATCGGGCTGAATTATGTACTGATTCCCTACACCCAATCAGCATATGGAAATGGTGGCGTTGGGGCTGCTGCAGCAACACTTTTCACAGAAGTATTTATGATGGGTTCGGCTTTTATCCTGTTGCCAAAAGGATACTTGCAAGGCTTTAAGCCATCGTTTCTGTTCAAACCGGCATTGGCTACAGGAGTGATGGGGATTTCTATACTGGGTGCAGGACTTTTGAATTTGTATTGGATGATCTCCATGCTGGTTGGTGGGGTCGTTTACCTCGGTGCTTTATTTCTCTTCAAAACCTTTTCAAATGTTGAAGTCAGTTTACTCAGGGAATTCATATCGGTGGAGCACATTAAAGGATTTCTAAAACTGTCAAAGGAGCCAAACTGAAACATAACCTAATAATGACATAGCAATGGAATTGACAATCGAATACCCGCTTTCTACAAACATAAATGCAAAACCGCGCCTTGCAGGCCCACCCGAGACAAAGGAGATGATGGCTCTGAATGTAGATGTCTACACCGATGAAACAGCATTTCAATCACTTGCCAGTGAGTGGAATGAACTAGTTATCAAAGCAGATGCCCCGCTGTGCATGACTTTGGAATGGGTAGAGAATTGGTGGCATCATTTTGGGGAAAACCCCAACCGTCAGCTATATATCATCACCATGCGAAATAAGAAAAAACTGGTAGGGCTGGCCCCATTTTATGTAGGTTATTCCGGGATCGCAGGGCAGGTGATTCACCGCAGGCTTCAAATTATTGGCAGTGGCGGCAGTAAAAATGAACAATGGGGCTTTACCAACGACTATGGCATCAGTGATTTCCTGGATATCATCACAGACCCTGAATTCAGGGAACCGCTGGGTGTTCTGCTGATGGATATACTTTCTGTTCTTACCGAGAATGTAGATGAGATCACTTTTCATCAGGTCAGAGAAGACAGCTTCATTAAGCAGGTACTGTTCCCGAAAATGGAAAGCAAAAGCTGGCAGGTTACATTAAATCATAGCGATACCTGCCCGTATGTAGATCTTGCCGGTATTTCCAATCTGGATGATTTCATAAAGGGAGTGAAATCCAACGCGCGACGCCGGCTGCGGCAAACTATGCGTGCAATGGATAAAGAACCCGAATTCCTGGTAACGGAAGTACTGACTCCGGATGGTTTGATGCGGGCTACGCAACGGCTGATCGAATTGCATCAGGCCCGATGGAATGAGCTGGGTTTCCCGGGGGTATTTCACGATAAGCGGTTTGAACAATTTTTTGAAGACCTGATAAAGAAAAGCGCCGAAAAAAAATGGTTATGGTTTAAAGAAGCGCAGGATGTAGCCGGTGTGTCTGCATCACGGATGTTGATTCGCTTTAACGGCCGTTTTTATGATTATATAAGTGGGTTTGATCCTGAAAGTCCATCGGCCAAATATCGGCCGGGATTTGGACTTCTTTTGGAAGTGGTTCAGGATGCGATCGCTCAAAATATAAACCGCATAGAACTGCTCAGGGGTGAAGAAAGCTACAAGTATGACTTTACGGATCTGAATTTCAAAAACTGGGAAATTTCGATCACATCCGAAGCCCATAAAAGCCTTGTAAAGCGACTCTCCAATAAATTACTCCGGGTGGTTTCTGCCATATACACCACTGTTGGAAAAGAGAAAAACTTGCTGAAGGTTCAATATCAAAACAGAGGCTGGATGGGGGCATTACCCGGCTATATTTCATTCCGTACAGAGAGTATTCGAAGAAGACTGAAAGGCGACTGATCTAACTTGTGGAATAATTACACATCTGAAAATACAGGCTGTGAACATATGGTACACGATGGGTTGGGAGTATGCAAAGAATCAATTAAACAAGCTCTTTTAAGAGACTTTAAAGAGTTTTATCGGATTGGCACACTTGTTGCCAATTGATCAAAAAAGAAGAGAGAATCATGATAAATGCCGAATTAATACAAAACAATAAAAACGGAGAGGTGAATAAAAACATCAAAGTATTGATGTATCACCGGGTTTTATGGGAAAAACCGGAGGAAGAGGTAAAGTGGCATTATGTGACGGCTACGGAATTTGAGAATCACATGAAATGGCTTGACCGGTTTGGCTACACTACCATCACTTTTACTGATTATTTGCTTTATCAACTGGGTGATCTGAGTTTGCCCAAAAAACCGATCATCATCACTTTTGATGATGGTTATCACGACACCTTTGAGAATGCTATCCCAATTATGCTCAAATATAATATGCGCGGGGTCATTTTTGTGATGGGCAACCGTTCGATGCGCCGGGCTAACTGGGATGATCCTGAAATTGAAAATGACTGCCTGCTGATGAATGACGATCAGATACGAATGGCAGAGTCGTTTGGATTTGAGATCGGGGCACATTCTATGAATCACCTGGATCTTATTTCTATTAATGACGAAGACCTCGGACACGAGATTATGTGGTCGAAATTTCAGATCGAACAGATCCTGGGTAAACCGATCTACAGTTTTGCTTATCCCTATGGCAGGGTAGATGAACGGGTTCAAATGGCCGCTTTAGAAGCCGGTTTTAGATTTGCCTGCGGGGTGTACACGGGTCCGGCCTGGTTTGGAGAAAATAACTTCGACATTCGTCGCATAGCCATTGGAGACGAAATAGGAAGTCTCACTTTCCTGCTAAGGGTACTCACACCATTTGAATATGTGGAGTGGTCGTATGCTAAGATCAAAGACACTACGCTTACACGCGACCGTAAAAAACCGTCTCTTGATAACTCGAGAAAGAACGGTAAGCTCGTCAAGGATGGCCTTCAACAGAAACCAGAGGTATTGGTCAATTGAAAACACTTTATATCATATCCAAAGGAATCGGAAAAGCTTCTGAAGAAGAGATCATCCGAATGGAACAGGAAAACAAGATACCGCGGGTTACACTGCTGGAAAAGGAGATCAATGCAGATGTGCTGGACGAGCGATTTCTGGAGGATAAGGTGCCTGCTTTTCGCAAACGGTTATATAAAAAGATTCCGGTTCATTTCAGACAGATCATTGAAGCACTGATCATACAGCATCACTACGATGTGATCCTGTCTCAATCGGAGAAAGTGGCTTTTCCGCTGGCTTACATCATGAAGATTTTGCACATGAAAACCCCTCATGTATTTGTGATCTCACGAATAACTTCGGTGGATGAACGGCAGTCAAAACGGAAGATATGGTTCATGAAGAGAGTCAAAGACTCTGTATCAAAATTTCTGATTTGGTCGATCTCGCAACGCAACTTAGCTATCGAAAAGTTGGGCGTTCATCCGGCTAAAATAAAACTGGTTCGCCGGGGCACCGATCAGAATTTCTGGAAGCCCATGGAACGTAAAAGCATTATGATCAGTGCTGCGGGTATGGAGGCGAGAGATTACCCCACCTTAATAGAAGCACTTCGTCCGCTCGATATCCCCTGCCATATTGCAGTCACCGCCTCCAGGGGAGAATTATTTGATACCGTGAAAAAACTGTACAGCATTACGGATATACCGAAGCATATTACCGTAGGCAGAAAAAGCCCGGTTGAATTGCGGGAGATGTATGCTCAAAGCCGTTTTGTGGTTGTGCCATTGATGAAAAGCGACTCAGATAATGGGTTAACGACGATATTAGAATCAATGGCGATGGGCAAGCCGGTGATATGTTCCCAAACGGAAGGACAGATAGGGATCATTGAAGACGGCGTGACGGGTTTCTTTGTGCCACAAGGAGATCCTGAGGCCCTTCGCCATAAGATTGTTGAACTCTGGAACGATCCTCAAAAATGTGAGACTGCCGGAAAAGCAGGCCGCAGGTTTATTGAGCAATATCACAACATGGAGCAATTTGTGGATGATATCCGTTCGGAAGTGGAATCGGTAATCCCCCTTTCGCTCGCAGAAGAAGACTATGTGGTTCAACAAGTATCAAACTCAGCCTGAAAAAGGAGCATATCATGTCAGCAGGTGTCCGTATAGCAGTATTTTTTCCTCTTTTGATAAGCATGATCTCCTGCACACAATATGAGAAAGCAGAATTCATTGCCATCAACCAGGTTGGTTATCCTTTAGAGGGCGAAAAACAGGCGTTTCTCGTAAACGGGCTAACCAATCATTTTGAATTGGTGCGGGCAGAGGATCATAAAGTGGTGTTCATGAAGATGGCTGATAGAAGGCAAGAGTCGGATTTGGCTTCCGGCGATTACATCACCTTACTTGATTTTTCAGAATTCAAAGAAGCCGGGTCTTATTTCATTCGTATCACAAGCCCAAAGTATTATGAGTCGGAGATTTTTATGATCGGTGAAAATCCCTATTTAAAAGCTTCGCTGACGGCCATTCAAAGCTATTATTACCACCGATGTGGATCAGCGGTAGATAATGGAAGCCCCTGGAAGCATGAACGCTGTCATATTGAGGATGCTCCTTTTTACAACCGGGAAGAAAAAAAGATGGATGTTACCGGTGGCTGGCATGATGCGGGCGATTACAATAAGTTTTCAGTGAACACCTCCTACAGTACAGCCTTATTGTTGTATTTGTATGAATCGGATCCGACCGTCTTTCAAGACGGACAGCTTTCTATTCCCGAAGCAGAAAATGGCATTCCGGATATTCTTGATGAGACAAGATGGGCGTTAGAATGGCTGCTCAAAATGCAGGATTCCGGAGGTGGGGTTTATCACAAAGTTTCCCAGAAAAAATGGATCGGTGAATTTTTACCCGCTGCGGATCCATCTACGAGATATATCTTTGAGGTCAGCAGTGCCGCCACTGCCTCATTTGCAGCAACAACAGCTTTGGCAGCCCGCATGTATGAAGCATATGATCCTGTTTTTGCTAAACTACTGATTCAATCTTCCTTGAAAGCGTGGGGATACCTGGAAAACCATCCGCTTAATGTTCCTCTTGGTGGTTTCAAAAATCCGCCGGATGTTCGGGGCGGGGAATATGGAGATACTCAAGATGACGAAGAACGAATGTGGGCGGCTTTAGAACTCTATCGTACCACGGGTAATGAGCAGTTTTTAAAATATAACATAGATAATTATTGGAAGCTTTCAGGAAGCCGGATCAACCCGTTGAGCTGGAGAAACGCAGAGGTTTTAGTGTTGTCGATACTGGCTAAAACGGATACCAACGGTAACTATGAACGGCAAAAAGAAAGTGCCCGAAAGCAACTGGTCAGACATGCCGACGAGATTCTTGGAGTGCACTATAAAAACCACTACAAAAATCTGAACCGACATACTGAATATTACTGGGGCTCGAATAGCGTGGGGCTGTCTTATGCCTTTGCACTTATTCAAGGGTATGAGCTGACTGGCCGGGAGGAATACTACCGTGCTGCGATGGATCAACTTCATTTCGTATTGGGAAGAAATCCGGTGAATAGGTCGCAGGTAACGGGGGTTGGAAAAAGATCGGTGGCGCATCCTTATCACCAGTTTTCAGAATTGGATGGGGTGAAACTTCCCGTGCCCGGAATGATGGTTGGCGGCCCGAATAACCATTTACTTCTTGATGATAGAGAGATTTCTCCTTACCCGGCGAAAAATTACCAGGATGCCTTTAAAAACTATCTCGTAAATGAACCGGCCGTTAATTATACCGCGATCTTTGCATTCGTAAGCGGATATTTATCCCTGGAATCACCTAAAAACACTTTTATAACTAACCGGCATGATACTCTTAGCCCTTGATATTATCCAGATCTTCCTTGTTTTGGTGATCGGTACGCTGATCTTATACCAGACTTTATTAGGTCTTTTTGCCTTCAAAGTAAGGGAAGTAACCCATTTTGATAAGACCAAAAAAAATCGCTTCGCTATTGTGATACCGGCTCACAATGAAGAAAAAATGATCGCCAAAACGATCTACAGCCTCAATGGGATCGTATATCCTCAGTCGCACTACCAGATTTTTGTGATTGCAGATAATTGTACGGATGCCACGGCTGATATAGCCAGAGAACTTGGTGCTAATGTATTGGAAAGGCATAACCTGCAAATGAAAGGTAAGGGCTATGCCTTAAGGTGGGGCTTCGACACGATCATGAAAAACGAAGATCCATTTGATGCATTTGTGGTTATTGATTCTGATAGCCTTGTATCCGGTAATTACCTGGAAGTGATGAATCACTATCTGAACCGGGGGCATCGGGTCATACAAAGCAGCGATTTGGTATTGCCACAGCCGGGAAACTGGAGCAGTGAATCGACCCGGATCGGCTTTCTGCTTTACAACTATGTAAAACCTATGGGCCGGAAATATCTTGGTTTAAATATGGGGCTTCGAGGAAACGGGATGTGCTTTTCAACCGATGTTTTGAGGAAAGTTCCGTGGCAATCCTGGGCGCTCACCGAGGATCTTGAATATGGCCTGATCCTGATCCTGAAAGGAGAAAACATTCAATTTGCACAAGAAGCCTGCGTGTGGGCTCAAATGCCTTTGCAATCAACAAATGCAGAATCACAGCGCCAAAGATGGGAAATGGGACGTAAAGAAATATCAAAAGCGTATGCCGGCCTTTTTCTGGTTGAAGCCCTGAAGAGAAGATCATTCAAGCACCTGGATGTGAGCATCGACCTTGTTATTCCCCCATTTGTAAACACCATGATGGTGGTGGTACTTATGGTGATGATCAATTTGTTTTACGGCTTTTTGATGCCTGAAAAGCTTTACCTGTTTTGGATTTGGCTCGCCATACTGGCTGCAGGAATGATGCACCTGTTGTTAGGGCTGGTGTTGGTGAAAGCTGACAAAAATCTTTACAAGTCACTTTTGTATATCCCGGTGTATGCACTTTGGAAAATAAAGGTGGCGCTAAAATCACTATTTAATACCCGTGAGATCCATTGGGTCCGTACAACCAGAGACAGTTAACCCTTAATTAGTAATAAGATGAAAGTTCTGCAATTATTTCCATATGTGCCTACACCCCCTACTTTTGGAGGAGCTTTGAGAGTCTATCATATCCTGAAGCATCTTACAGAAAACTATGACGTCACCGTAGCCGGTTATAACGAATATGGAGACATGGAAGCATTTGAGAAGTCCTTCCCAATATTGAACAACAAAATGCATTTTCGGAATGTACACCGAAAAAGGACTCGACGATTACGACAGGTAACTACATTGTTTACAAAACGCAGCTATTGGTATCGGTGGACCTATTCCAATGAAATGCAACGAATGCTTAATGAGTTGTTAGATAGCGCTGATTTTGATTTCATACTCACCGAATTTGCATCCATGGGGCATTTCGATCTTCCATCTGATGCAATCAAAATACTGGATGCCCATAACGTAGAGTATGATAACTTCCGGCGGATGAGTACCCTCGATTGGTCGTTGACCCGCAAGAAATTTTATGAGCGTGAATACCGCAAGACCTTTCAGGAGGAAGTGGCCGTATTTAAAAAGCAGGATGCTATTTTCTCAACCTCTTCCAGAGACCGGGACATCATTCAGCAGCATTCAGAGAATGCACAGCATTTTGTGATTCCCAACGGCGTGGATACCCAATATTTTCAACCCCAGAATATTCAACCTGAACCGTATTCAATGGTGTTTACGGGAGCAATGGGGTATGTGCCAAACAATGATGGCATCATGTTTTTCCTGGATAAGATATTTCCGAAGATCAAGAATAAAATACCGGAAGCAAAAGTATATGTAGTGGGAAATAATCCGCCGAAAATGCTGCTTAAAAAACAATCGCGTGATGTTATCATTACCGGATTTGTAGATGATGTGCGGCCATGGATAGATCGCGCTTCTGTGTATATCGTGCCGTTGAATATGGGAAGTGGAACCCGCTTGAAAGTTGTAGAAGCGATGTCTATGGAAAAACCTATTGTATCAACAAGTATTGGCTGCGAAGGCATTGAAGTGGTGAACGGAGAACACCTGCTGGTTCGGGATGAACCGGAAGCATTCGCTGAAGCAGTCGTTGAATTAATGCATAACCGGGCACTGTCAAACCGATTGGTTGAAAATGGACGGGATTTGGTGAAATCAAAATATGACTGGAATGTAATCGGGGAGCATATCGATGACGCTTTAAATTATTTACTTCAACGGAAAAAATGGACCAATGCATACTCTCGCGAAAAAAAAGAAAAGCTTGAAGTAATAGTATAGCCTATGTGAGTGCCTATGAAGAAAAATGCATCCGAAGCTGTAAAAGTGACGGTCGGTTATAAGAAAAAATGGGCGGAGAATGTAAGTATTGAGATTGTTACTTCCGAACAAGACTTTGATAGCCTCGAGGTAAGCTGGAGTCAGTTATGTGAAGCCTCTGAATGTTCCATTTTTCAAACGTTTGAATGGAATCGGACGTGGTGGAAATATTTTGGAAACTCCAATTCACTCCACCTGGTGATCTTGAAAAGAGAAGGGGAAATGATTGCAATTTTTCCCCTTTTCAGAGATTCTGTGGAGGTATTGGGACATTCATTTTATACGGCTTTGAGGTTCCTGGGTTCAAATGTGAGCCAGCCGCAAAAAGCAAATATGCTTGGGTTAATATCGTATACTGATTATTTGGATGGAATCATTAAGAAAGGCGAAGCCGGTTTTGCCTACGAGCTTATAGTGCCATATTTAGCGGGAATCTTTCCCCAAATGGATGAGATTATACTCGACGTAATACCGGAGCAAAGTGCATTCTGGATGCATGCTCTTCCTCTCATTCATAAAGAATTTTCCAGGGTACATATCATCGATCAAGAACCCAGCCAGCTGATAGTTTGCAGCAGCAGTTGGCAAGACTACCTGACTCGCTTGAATAAGAACCGGAGATATAAGGCTAAAACCGCTCTTCGAAAAATACATGGTGCAGGGAGCGAGAGAATATTTCAAGTCAGGTCGCCTAAAAGTGAAGATGAGTTCATCAAAATGTGGAACCAATTTGTAGATCTGCATCAGAAGAAATGGAATAAATTAGGTTCCATTGGTACTTTTTATGAAAGGTCGAACCTTCAGTTTCATCAGGATATTTCGTTACAATTCTTTAAAAAAGGATGGGCTCAAATATATGCTTTATCACCCATTCAAGATGAAAATGAGCTGCTGGCAATGGATCTGAATTACATGTTTAAGGGAAGAATGTATGGAGCTCATACCGTAACAAATACAGACTCGGAATATTATAAAGAAGGGCCGGGAACGGCTTTGTTCTTTGAAACACTCCTAAATGCCATCGAGCAAAACTTCACTTCATACGATTTCTTAAGAGGCTCGGAAGCATACAAATATGCTGTATCTGATCTGACATTTCGAAACCGAACGGTTCACCTAAAAAGTAACCGAAGATTACAGCAGCTCTTATATGATCTATTTATAAATCAAGAAAAGCTGAGGCGCACATTTCACCGAAAAGCCGCAGGAATACGTCTACGGCTGAAGCATTCCATCGGTATAATCTTTTCCTTTTAGGAATGACTTTGTCGCATATTATGCGCACGGGGACTTTTTGGTATTTGCATGCTTGCCCGTATTAAAATGATGTTGAGGGCAAACAGTGGGAGTTTTAGCATCCGTCGCCACCGGGAAGGTTGAAGGTATAAGCGGTACATCCACTCGAGGCCGGTTTTGCGCATAAAAAGCGGGGCTCGTTTTATATCGCCCGTTATGAAGTCAAAAGAACCGCCAATACCGATAATTACTTTACAATGGGTCAGGTGAGGTAAATTTTTGTAGATCCATTTCTCCTGAGCAGGCGCACCTAAAGCCACAAAAACCACATTGGCTTCCCGGAGTTGCTGTTGAACCGGTTCCGGCAGATCTTCAAAATGCAAGTCATTTCGTTCAGGAGCATAAGTGCCGGTAATATGCAAAGCTTCGATCTTTTCTTTGAGCAGTGATGAAGCTCGTTCAGCTACTCCCGGTTGGGCTCCATATAAGAAAACTGAATTATTTTTTTGGGCAGCAATGGCGCAGATCTTTTCGACGGAGTCGGATCCGGTGATACGATCTACATGCAAGCCGTACAGATAGCGAATTGCCCAGCTGATACCTACACCATCGGCGGTATTGATAGAAGAGCGATGTAGAATTTGATTAAAATCGTTGTCTATAATAGCTTGTATCGCAATTTCCGGATTTACGGTCACAACAAATAGAGGCTGCCCATTTCCCGTAGGCAGATCGAGGGCACTATGAACCGCTTCAAAAAAGTGTTCTTTTGAGTAGGTAGATATATCCACTCCTAAAACCGGATATGATTTCTCAAGAACTTGTGTATCCATAATTTCCTCCCTTGGTTTTCTTGCTTTTTCATTGCAATTGATGTGCCAAAGAAAGAAATCGTGCTTTAAATGATGATAAGAAGCGTTTCTATCAGAAAAGGTGCTTTTGAATTGTAACCATCATACACAATGTGCAGCTGCAGCTGTAAAATAATTACGCAGAATAATCCGGAATTTTTTGGGTTTGTACATCCGTGATATACTTTGCAGGATTACCTCCAAAAATGGTATAGCCGGGAACATCTTTTGTGACCAGCGAACCGGCTGCTATAATAGCTCCCTTTCCGACCGTTACTCCTTTTAAAATGATGGCCTCACAACCGATCCATGCATCATCTTCAATGTGCACGGCTTTATTTTCTACTTTTTCTGAATTCAAAGGGTGAAGATCAGAGTCCATGATGGTGACGTTCCACGAGATCTTACAATTCCGGCCGATCCTGACTTCTTTTTCACAAATAATAAGCGTATTTCGGTTGATATAGGTTCCATTCCCGATCGAAAGATTTCCCTCAGGCCCAATTTCAAAGCGCACGCCTGAATAGAACTGACAATTTTCGGCTGTAAGCCTTCCTCCTCTCTTGATAACTTTAGGGAAAGGCCACCATTCAGTAACAACTAAAAAACCATGTTTATCAAACTTCCGGGAAAACCACCAACCTTTCACATGTCCCCAAAATGAATGTTTCTTCAGGCGTTTTTGAATAAGCTGAAATGTGGTCAGATCTTTCATTGTAATTCCCCATTTTAGTAGCAATATGATCGCAAAAAACGGAGAAAGAGTTTGTAATGGAATTACTTACGCTTGTGATTTATGAATCAGAAAGAAAGCGATTTATGTTCTGCAAGGCTTCTTCAATAGTGTTTGCCTTAACTAATTCAGGATGAGCGAATTGCTCCAAAAAGGGCATCGTTTCCGGGGAAGCATTCATCAAAATTACAGGCTTGTTTGCTTTGATCGCTAATGTGACCTCCGAAGCTGTTCCGGCGCCCATTCCTACTGCCACCACCAGATCCGAAGTCAGAACGTTGATGTTATTCCGGGCACTTCCCATCCCTGTTTTGATGGGAATATCCACGAACTTTGATTGATCGTTTCCATCCGCAGAAGGTAAAATCCCGATGGTTGTTCCACCGGCCGATTTTGCTCCTTTCATGGCCGCATCCATTACCCCTTGTGAACGTCCGCCGGTCAGGACGAGAAAGTTTTCTTCTGCAAGCTTTTTTCCAAGCTGAAACGCCACTTCGAGATCACTTTCTGCGGCACTTTCACCTGGTCCCATAATACCTATGATCATTTTTCTTTCCATACTGAATGATACTTTAAAAGCAGATAAGATTCTAAATAAGGAACGCTGAATACTATTTTATTCATTCTTCTGGCATGAGCCGAACCTATCTATCCCATATCGATTCAAACATCCCGAAAGCTAACCTTGCAGATCATCAGAAAGCGGTTTTTGTGCTGCACGATCAGTTGAATCTGGATGCCTGGCCCAGCTGGATACGGGAAGAGAAACCGCTGCTTATTTTCATGGAGTCTGCCGGGAAAGGCCAGGAACTTCCGCATCACAAAAAGAAAGCGATCTATGTGCTCAGCAGCATGCGTCATTTTGCATTGGAATGTGCAGAAGCCGGATTTCCGGTACACTATTATTCCACCAAAAAACACTTTGATGATGGATTAAAAGAGATATTAACGAATCATGAAAGCCTAAATCTAACGTACATGACTCCCTCCGAATGGGATTCGAGAGAACGGCTTCAAAAAGTAAAAAAAGAATTTGGGAAAAGAGTTGAGGAAGTCCCCAATAATTTTTTTCTGGCCGATCCTGAGGAATATAAAGAGCGGGTGAAAGACGGTTGGCTGATGGAATATTTTTATCGGGAAATGCGACGAAAGTCCGGCTACCTGATGAATGGAGATCAGCCCGAAGGCGGGGAATGGAATTATGATGAGCAGAATCGGGAAAAGTTGCCCAAAGATCATCCACTGCCAAAAATTGCCGAAACTGAAGTGGATGAGATTACCGCAGAAGTCATCGAAATGATCGAAGATTGGTATAGAGAAAGTTTCGGGAAAAGCGAAAATTTCAGTTATGCCGTCACCAGAAGACAAGCGCTATATCGCCTGAATGAATTTATAGATGAGCGCTTGGATGAATTCGGTCCATACGAAGATGCGATGGCTCATGGCGAATACGAACTTTTTCATTCCCAGCTGTCGGTGTATTTGAATAATGGATTGATTCTCCCAAAAGAAGCCTGTGACAAAGCCGAAGAGGCCTATAAAAATGGAAAAGCCCGATTGAATTCGGTGGAGGGATTTATTCGTCAGATCATCGGTTGGCGCGAATATGTGCGCATCTATTATGAAGCCATGATGCCGGAAGTGCGCGAAGCCAATCACTTTAATTTCACCAGGAAACTACCGGAGATGTATTGGTCGGGTGAGACCAGGATGAACTGTCTGAGCGAATGTTTAAAACCGGTGATCGAAAATGGATATTCCCATCATATTCCGCGACTGATGGTGCTCAGTAACTTCAGCAATCTCACGGAAACCGATCCTCGGGAACTGAATCGTTGGTTTCACCTGGCATATGTGGATGCGTATGAATGGGTAGTTCTTCCGAATGTTTTAGGGATGTCCACCTTTGCGGACGGTGGTGTGCTAGCCTCCAAACCATACGTGAGCAGCGGGAATTACATCAACAAGATGAGCGATTACTGCAAACACTGCGAGTACAAGATCAGCAAAAAAACCGGGGAGGATGCCTGTCCGTTTAATTACCTCTACTGGAATTTCATTAATAAACAGCGGGAGACCTTCACCCAAAACGGCCGCGCCAATTTTATGGTGAATATGTTTGATAAGAAAAGTGAAGAGGAAAAGGGAATGATACGTCAGGATTCAGAAAGGTTCATTAGAGACTTAGAGCATTAGTAATTTTGCATTATTACTGAAAAATCCACTTCTTCCACCTATTCATAAAAAAATAGGTGTACTATGGACAAAGAAACAAAACGACTGTTCGGGGCACTTGCACTTGCGGCTGCAGGATTTTTCGTTCCACTTTATTTTGGGAAGATATGGCTGGCCTTAGGTATGGCTTTGGCGGTAGCCTTTCTGTTCCTTGGAAGTCTGTTAAAACAGAGTAAAAAGGATTTTGAATCAAAATGGACTTGGCGTGTGGTAGCTGCACTCGCGGTCCTTATCATGCTTTTTAACGCCATCTCTTTTGTTCATGATTATGGCATGAAAGATTATCAAAAAGGATTGCTATTGGAGATTCGGAAAACCATCGATTCCGGAATTACTCAGGCTGATGTGCGAGAAAAGTTCTTGTATGTACTGGGCCAATATCACCAAAATGACAGGGAATCAATCGTTGCTACTTATCGGGATCTGATGTCGGAGCACCTGGGGGAAAATGGAATCTATTTATCTGATCAGGACTTAAGGATCGAAAAAGATAGCAGCAATGCAGATGATAACATCAATCATTTTTATGAAATTGATGAAGATGCTGATGAAGTAAAAATTATTGCTGTCACCGATATTTCCCTGGGATCGGATCAAGAGTACGAAAACTATGACGGTCAGATTGGCCGGTTTGAAATGGAATTCACCTTAAATAAAGAGGGGGTCAGTTATGAAGTTCTCAATTAGAAGAATCAATGAATGGCTCATACTTGTGATGGTTTTAGTGCTGGTGCCTCTGGCTTTTAGTTTTCTGCAAGATAGGTGGAATTTCCTGCAGGCTGACATTAACTACCTTTTTAATGTGCACCCAACCAATGTCATTATCGGATTAATCACTGTTGATGCTATTAATACGTTTAGTGGAGATGCGGTTGAGGGGTTTTCGGTCAGCTGGCGTACCGCTTCCATGTTTTTAAATGTCGTATTGTATTTGATGATCGGCCCCTATCTTTTTTTTAAGGGATTCAAAAGATCAAAGTTGGATACGGAAAGAGCAAAACCCTGGTTTTGGTACATTGGTGGTGCTATTTGTATCGCATCATTTATGATCGTTCCGGTTGTGATCACACATGTGCAGGTTTATAAGAATACCAAAGTCAGTGCTGAAAGAAATCGCGTTAGAGACATGATGCGTACAGAATTAGCTGAAGTGGGTTTTGCAGCGGCGGAATATGAAATTATTGAGGATGGGATCAATGAGTCTTTTGATGTCGAAGATCTGGATCTGAATGACCTGAACTATGATTATAAGATCGAAAGGGTTCAGTCAGACACGTTGATCGTGATCTCCGTTGCAAATCAGGAAGAGCCTGATCTTGGCCATACCATGGAGATCAGGCCATATAATAAAAGCATGCTTCGTATTCGGAATTAGTCGTGACGCAAATTGGTTTGCCCGTACAGAATGCAGACCACTATGAAAAACATAAACAGTTACCGAAAGTTTAAGCGCAACGATAACGAGCCAAATCCGGATGGCGATTACATCCTGTACTGGATGCAGATCCACCGGCGCACACAATACAATTACGCCCTCGAATACGCCGTTGCGCTCGCCAATAAATTCGATAAGCCGCTGCTGATCTACGAAAGCGTAATGGTGAATTACCCCTGGGCCAGTGATCGCTTTCATGCGTTTCTGTTGGAAGGTATGAAGGAACATCTGGACGAATTGAGAGGGACCGGAGTAAATCATTATTGTTATGCAGAACGGGAAGCCGGAACGGTAAAAAATTCATTTTTTGAGCTGGCTGAACATGCCGTGGCTGTAGTGGCGGATGAATATCCCGTGTATATCATCCGGGAAAACAATGAGAAAATGGCCGGGGAAATTGACGTTTCATACATTTCCATCGACTCCAATGGTATCATTCCACTCAAAGTCACCGACAAAGACCCTTACTCTGCCTATCTTTTTCGAAAGGTAATGCAGAAGCATTTTTTGGAAGCCTTTACTCATCCTCCTAAAAAAGATCCGACCGATGACTTACAAAATCATGAAGAGGTAAAATTGCCGGAAGGATTTGAAGAAAAATATCCCCGGGCTGACAAGATTTTAGAAGACATACCCGGATTTATTTCTGAGCTGGATATCAACCACGAGATCGGTATCACCGAGAAAAAAGGGACACGCAAATATGCGCTTGGAAAATTGGGGGACTTTATTGCACACGGATTGAGTCGCTACGATGAGGAACGAAACGACCCTGATGCCGATGCGGCAAGTGGATTAAGTCCCTGGCTGCACTTCGGCTTGATCAGTGAATACGAGATCGTGAAAGCCGTCCTGGATCATCAGCCGGAGGGTTGGGATCTTGATGACATCACTCCTAACAATGGGAAGAATACCGGTTTTTTTAACGGCGACCCGAATGTGGAAAGTTTTTTGGATGAAGTAATTACGTGGCGTGAAGTTGGATTCCATTTTGCCCATCACCGGCCGGATTACGATCAGTTTGAAAGCCTGCCCGATTGGGTGCATAAAACCCTCAGCAAGCATCAGGATGACGAGCGGGAGTGGGTGTACGAGCTGGAAGAATTGGCTCAATCCAAAACGCACGATGAGATCTGGAATGCGGCCCAAACGCAGCTTCGGGAAACGGGCATCATGCAAAATTATCTGCGAATGCTGTGGGGGAAAAAGATCATCGAGTGGACCAAAGATTATCGCACTGCACTTGATTACATGATTGAACTGAATAATCGGTACGCCTTGGATGGAAGAGATCCCAATAGCTATTCCGGCATTTTTTGGTGCTTTGGACGATTCGATCGCGCCTGGCAGGAACGACCGATCTATGGCAAACTCCGCTATATGACGAGCGATTCAACCAGAAAAAAGTTAAAGCTGGATCGGTATCTGGAAAAGTATGGAACTCAGAAATCGTTTTTGTAGAGGAGGGCTCAGGTTTCAGAACTCAGGATTCAGAATATTGATTTCTGATTTCAGTATTCTGACAACTTCTTTCCTCTAAAACACATATCTTACATATACTTTTTCAATCCCCACGAACTTTATTCATGGATCTTTTCGAAGAAAAAAAATCCGGTGCTTTTCAATCTTCATCACAGAAAGAAAATCCGCAGTATAGTGAGCCTTTAGCTACCCGAATGCGTCCGCAGTCACTGGATGAGTTTGCCGGGCAGGAACATCTGGTTGGTGAAGGAAAAATGCTCCGGCGCATGATCGAAAGCGGAGTGATCGGATCACTTATTTTTTATGGTCCGCCAAGTTCGGGAAAGACGACCTTAGCCCATGTAATCTCCCGTGAGATCAAAGCCCAGTTTGAAGTCATCAATGCGGTGTTGGATGGCATTAAAGAATTGCGAAATGTGGTTGACAAGGCAGAGAAGCTTCGAAAGCTCAACGGTCGCAAAACCATTCTCTTTGTAGATGAAATTCACCGCTGGAATAAGGCACAGCAGGATGCGCTGCTACCGCATTTGGAATCCGGAATTATTACGCTGGTGGGAGCTACAACCGAAAACCCGTTCTACTCTTTGGTGAATCCGCTGCTCTCGAGATGTCAGCTTTTCGAACTTCACCCCTTAACGATGGATGAAGTAAAACTGATGTTAAATCGAGCGTTGAAGGACGAAGAAAAAGGTTTGGGAAAAAAGGAGATCGAGGTAACTGAGGATGCTTTTAATCACCTTGCAGAAATGGCTGGTGGTGATATCCGAAATGCATTAAATGCCCTGGAAGTAGCCGTTTTATCCAGTAAAACAGATGAGAAAGGCAAAATCACTATCGACCTGAATGTAGCCAAAGAAAGTATTCAGCGACGAAATGTGCGATATGATCGCACCGGGGATGAGCACTACCACTATGCCTCTGCCTTCATAAAATCCATGCGCGGTTCTGATCCGGACGCGGCTTTGTACTGGATGAATGCGATGCTGGAGGGAGGCGATGATCCCATTTTTATCTTCCGAAGAATGCTCATTTTTGCCAGCGAAGATGTGGGACTGGCAGAACCCAATGCCATTACGATTATTAATTCCTGCCAGGAGGCATTTATGAAATGTGGCATGCCGGAAGGAATGTATTTTTTGTCGCATGCTTGTTTGTATCTGAGTCAAAGCCCCAAAAGTAACAGTACCAAAGCTATTTTTGAGGTGAACCGTGAGATCAGTGAGCGGGGCGTGAAAGACATCCCGCCCTATTTGAAAGATAAAACAGCTAACAAATTAGGAGCCAAACACCTTGGGGTAGAAAACGCATCCAATGATTACAAATACCCGCATGATCACCCGAATAATTGGGTAGAACAGCAATATCTGCCGGATGAGTTGAAGAATAAGCGTTGGTATGAAGCAGGAAATCAGGGGAGAGAGGCATTGCTTTGGAAGAAATGGCAGGAGATCAAAAAAAAGGGTAAATAACTTGTGAATACATTTTGGTCAAATTAGGTGCAGAGACACCAAATCTTGTGTCTCTGCAATTGATTAATCGGGTTTAAAAATTTCTTCTAACATTCTTTGATGAATGCGAAGGTCTTCCTCACTAAATAGCACAAACCTTATTTCTTTTACAGACTCCAGCTGTTCTAATGTATCTCTTATGGTTTCAAAAGCCACTGTTGCAGCTTCCCTGGTAGGATACCCAAACACACCTGTGGAAATAGCAGGAAAAGCGATGGAGTCATTCTCATGTTCTTCTGCCAATTTCAAGGCATTTCTGTAACAGTTTGCCAATAATTCCTCTTCGGGTTTGTCTTGCCCGTAAACAGGACCGAGGCAATGGATGACATATTGATTGGGTAAATTATATGCACCGGAAATTACAGCCTCACCCGGTGAAATAGGTGCTTTAGCCCGGCATTCTTCAGCAAGTTTTGGCCCGGCTGCCCGATGAATGGCTCCCGCAACACCGCCTCCGGTTCTCAACTGAGCGTTAGCGGCATTTACAATGGCGGAAATATCAGGTTGTTTAGTAATGTTCCCTTGGACACACTCAAGAACTATATTTTTATAAGAAGGCATCTTAGCGAAATGATTTTATCTACATTCGCTAAAATTGTGAAGAAGAACAGCCATTCTCAAATATAAAACTGGCGAAAGGGTCACCTTTCGCCAGTTGTTGGAGTCACTAATACCATCAGAGAGTAAATCGCAGCCTAACCAACCGAACCCTCTGAAAAATATTAGGCGGAATAAAAGTTTGTGTCTGAAGGAAATCAGTTAATTCCCTTAATACGCCTGAAAATATATGAATGAATTTTATAAATACAAAAATAAATAAGGTCAATTTTTTATAATAACTATTATATTATTCTTTTTACAGCAAAAGCGCTTACAAAATAAGGTTGTTTCTGGTTGGTTTAGTTTCGGAATGATTTTATGGAGTAATTGGTATCTTGAAAAGAATAAATAATCAGTTTTAACTCCCTATCAATGAATTTAAAAATTGTAAGCGGGACCGATCGTCCAAATTCATATGCACTTAAAGTTTCAAGTTACGTACAGACCCTTTACGAGCAAGAGGGAGTTGATGCGGAAGTTATCAGTTTAGAAGATTTTCCTCTTGAGGAAGTGGTAGGTGGGCGATATGGTAAAAAATTACCGGCAATTGAACAGTTTAGAGAACCTATAATTAATGCTGACGGCCTTGTTTTTGTGATCCCGGAATATAATGGCAGTTTCCCGGGCATCTTGAAGATATTTATCGACTATTTGCCTTTTCCGGCTGCTTTTGAAAAAATGCCTATGGCTTTTATCGGAGAATCTTCAGGGGCTTTTGGGGCATTAAGATCGGTAGAGCAATTTCAGATGATCGCTAATTATCGAAATGCTCTTCAATTTCCTGAACGGGTATTTATTCCCCGTATAAAAAATGAATTTGATGAGGACCGGGGCTTAACGGATCCTTTCAAGCAAAAATTATTAGACTCCCAGGTAAAGAATTTTATCAAGTTTGTGAAAGCAACTATGAAAAAAGAAATGGATCAGTTAGTCTGATCAGCTGCTTCTTAGCATATACCCCACACCGTGAAGAGTAATCAAGTATCGGGGGTCATCTGGGTGAACTTCGATCTTGGCTCTTAATTTGGAGATATGTACATCTACCGTACGGGTGTTGGTGCTAAATTCATAGCGCCATACTTTTTCAAGGAGTTCATCTCTTGAAACCGGCTCATTTGCACTTTTTAATAAATAACGGATTAGTTCAACCTCCCGGGAGGTTAATTCGAGCTCTTCATTATCAGGGCGTTGCACAACAGATTCTTTCAGGTCGATTTTTACAGGACCTAATTGTAAAATGTCTACTTCACCTGAAGTAGAATAAGTGCCGGCCCGACGTAACCGCGCTTCAATACGGGCAAGTAATTCTTTTACCCCAAACGGCTTGGTGAGGTAATCGTCAGCTCCCAAATTCAATCCTTTTACTTTATCAGGCTCCTGATCCTTGGCTGTAAGCATGATCACCGGGAAAGTTAGTTTTTCCTTTCTGATTTCTTCCATGATCTCGTATCCACTTTTACCGGGCAGCATGATATCCAGGATCATGATATCCGGATCATGTTCTTTAGCCATATTTACAGCTTCTGTACCCTCCTCACTGACAACCACATCGTAACCTTCACTTTCGAGTGTATCCCGCAGGGTAAATACTAAACTTGGCTCGTCTTCCACAACGAGTACTTTCATTCGCTTATCCGACATATTTTGTGTGCTTATTTTTTGTATTCAGGGATGAAGAATTTGAGTTGGATGAAATATCAGCACCAACGTCAGTCTCACCGTGATCCAATTTAGGAAATCTTACAATAAATGTTGTTCCCTTGCCCAAACTACTTTTTATGTCAATCGTTCCTTCATTCAGTTCTACCAAATTCTGCACAATACTGAGCCCCAATCCATGGCCTTTGATCTTTTGGCTTTGAGTGTCGGATTTTTCGACCCGGTAGAATTTTTTGAAAATATTTTTCTGGTCTTTTTTAGGAATGCCGATACCATGATCAGTAATACTGAAATAAACCGAGTCTTTTGCTGTAGAAACCTGGTACTCAATAAATTTTTCATCAGTACTATATTTTAGAGCATTTTCGGTAAGATTATTTACAATGGTTTCGAAACTATCACTGTCTATAAGGCTGAGTGTAGAATCTTCTGTAGTCTTAAATGAAACCTTGAATCCCTTCTTCTCTATATATTCCCTGTTTTCGGACAAGTAATTAGCCAAAAGTTCCTTCACTTCATAAGGGGCAGCTTTGATCATATTCTGCCCGGAATCAACACGAGCTACATCCAGTAATTTCTCGATCATTCCCCGAAGCCGAATGGATTCATTATAAATATGTTCACCGTATTGTTTTAAGCGTTTTGGTTCGGTTACCCGCCCATCGGATATATTCTCACCGGCTGCTTGCATTACCGCTAACGGCGTTTTTAGTTCGTGAGTAACATTGGCCAAGAAACTTGCCTGCCGTTGGGCGAGGTGCCTTTCACGCTGAGCGGTCACAAACATGAAGATCAGCGCTCCCAAGAGAAAAAGTACAGCTACACCTAATACAAATAGGTTTTTCAGAAGCGTATCATTATAAGCGGAAGTTACCGGAGACTTAAGAAACGCCAAATTCATGGACCAGTTATCAAAAAAGCCGGAACCTGAAAATCTTATCCGGTAGTCTCTAAGGTCCCGATCGTATTCTACATCCGGATCACTTGAAGCAATAACATTATTGTCCGGCCAGTCCAAAACCCAAACAACAATACCCGTTTCTTTACTATCTCCGAAATAATTCTTGAGAATAGGAGGCAGGACTTCATTAGTAATGTAATCCTGATCCAATGTGAGCGTCAGAACGCCGATCATTCTGCTTTCAGCGAGATTGATCAAGCCAAGATTAAGGCTTCTATGCGTATCAAACTCGAAATTATTATTCCATCGGTAATTAAAGTCGTTTAGCTGAATACGGGTTTTTGTTCGGGTAATGCCAACGCCATCGCACAAAATATCGGGATATTCAGAGACCGGAACTACTTGTAATTGCGCGGGGTCATATTGATACACTTCTGTCCCAGGCTCACAAGGGTCGATGCCTTCCGGGGTAAAATAGATGCCGGTAAAGAAAGGACTTTCGGATGATCGCTGTAGTACCTCCTGAATGTTCTCCGGCAAATGTCCCGTTCTTTGAATAGAGGCTTCAATAGGCTCAAGTTCCAATTTATAAAGGCCTCTCAGCGGAGCTAAAATTTGATTTCGTATAGAATCGTTGATCTCATCAAGTTGATCGATGCGACGTTCTTCTTCACTCTCAACCATACGATCCCGAAGATCATAAAGTGAAAGAACGTTCATTCCGGTCAGTGTTATGATGGCGAGTAGGCCTACCATCAAAAGACCCCATCGAAAAGCTCGATTTCGTAGTACTTTCATATTTGGATCAGTTATAAGATTTCACCGCTAAATATAGCATTCTGAAGCAATCAGTAAACTCAAAATAAGTAAAAATAGAAAATCACGGCCGGTCATTTAATTGAGCGAATTGAGCGGGAAACGAGATTTCCCGTATTCACGGGACGCCCCCAACCTTGGTCCCGTGGCTACGGGATGCTCTTCACTGAGCTATTCTTTATGAAATTCATTTTCGTCTGAGCTGATGAGTTTCTCGATGAAGGCTCTGTTTTTCTGCCGTTTGATGTGATATTCCCATTTTAGTGCATCGGTTTTGTGTTGAAAACTGCGCACATATTTGAGAACCCATGGTGCTCCAGATTTGGTTGAGCGAGTCCACCCTTGATTATGTCTTTCCACTCTTTTTTCTACGCCCACTCCGGTAGAACCAATGTAAAAGCGATCATTGGCAATGCTATAAATAATGTAGGTTTGATGCATAAGTGATCCCGAAAATAAAAAAAGGACAGCTACTCAATAATAACTGTCCTTCTATTTGAGCGGGAAACGAGATTCGAACTCGCGACCCCAACCTTGGCAAGGTTGTGCTCTACCACTGAGCTATTCCCGCAATAAGTCAAAATATGGTGTGGTTTTAAAGCGAACTCGCGACCTCAACCTTGGTCCCGAGTTCTCGGGAT
>NZ_AQXG01000010.1 GCF_000375425.1 Gracilimonas tropica DSM 19535
CCCAAGTATTGAGAGCCTTATTAAAGCCTATAGCAACATAAAACATATAGTCCATATTGGTAACAGACGATACATCCCACATACCTATATCGCTATTAAATTCATCGGTCCCACCAAACATATACGTCATATTAGTTACTGAAGACACATCCCAATTACTCAAATCTTGATTAAAGTCATCCGCATTCCAAAACATTCGTACCATACTTGTTACTGATGAGACATCCCAAGAACTTATATCCTGATTAAATACATAAGCATCAGAAAACATGTGATCCATATTAGTTACTGAAGAGACGTCCCAAGAGCCAATATCGGTGTTAAATGAAGACCTAGACTTAAATAAATCTCTCATATCTGTAATTAAAGATGTACAGACTAATGCTACATCCTCATTATTCCCAATCATTGCAATCAGCATATTTCTATCAACGGCAGTGTATGTATCCCCAAAAATCGTTCCAGTATCACCTGGTTCGACTCCCTCGCACTTCACTATACCATTATCATCAATTGTAAATACTTGTCCATTGGATATGGTTGTTAACATTACGGAAAGCAAAAGCCCCAAAAATGTAATTTTTTTCAACATTGTTTCCCCCTGATTAAATGTTTTACTATCAAAGCTATTTTAAATACTTAGGTTAAGTTACAATTAAATTTGCACACATAAGTACGCAAATGCAAATACAGAATAACCGCATCTTTTTTTATGGAATCAGATGCGCGATTATTACATTCAGTTGCGGTTGTAGTCAGGAAACTGAGGGAGCAAAAAAAGTATAGTCAAGAGCATTTAGCAGCTGAGGCCGACCTATCAAGAAGTATGATCGACAAAATTGAAAGAAGAAAACGCCTTCCTTCTTTACCAGTCATACTCAAAATCGCTGGGGCTTTAAACATTAAAGCATCTGAGATAATCGCTAAAATTGAGCAAGAAATGGACAGATAGGGCAAAAGTTTTATTTAGATATTGAAATAATTTTTTTCAAACTCTGTGCTTGTACAAGATTTTGTACAATATATTTCGTCACATCTTTCCACCCATTTCATTACGTTTCAACTTTGAGTTATCACAAATACTAAATGCCTTGTATTAAGTGGAAATAAATGGAAGTAAATAACAATATTATACTACTTCCGGGCGTACTTTTAAGCCTCATAAGTCATTGATTTATGAGGCTTTTTATTTTAAAAGTGAAATTTTGGTAAAGCAAATACCTTTGTTTACCTCCTTCCAAAATACCCTTTGGGAACACATACCAAGACCGGTTACAAGTCTATTCTCCGATTAAAGCAAATACCCATCATTTTTGAAAAAAATTGATGAAATCTTAGATATATTTCATAATCCAGACAGGTAAATTCTATACTGTAACCATGGAATCGTTTTCTCATAACAGGTTGCTCAGTATCACACTTTGGTTTATGATCATCTTTATGACCGGGTATGTACTGGCCATTGCTGAGAAGTTCCTGATTCCGCTGGTGCTTGCATTGTTTTTATGGTATCTGGTGAACATGTTAGCCAAACGCTTTGGGGAACTCCGTGTTGGCAGGTGGACGCTGCCGGCCTGGCTGCAGTTCCTGCTTTCAGGGTTTGTCATACTACTGATAGTGATTCTCATCTTAAATGTCCTGACCGGCAGCATCAGTGCGATGATTGAAGCGGCACCATCTTACCAGGAGAAACTGATCAAGATGATTACAGAGTTGGAAGGGTGGCCCCGATTTATTGCGATGGCACTGCCACTTAATCCGATTACAGAAACAAATATTGATGGGTTGGTGCAGAATGCGGCTGCCGAGTTCGGAAATTTTCTGGTAAACATAGGTTTGATCGCCATCTATATGTTCTTCCTTTTCATGGAGCAGCGGTATATATCAGGAAAACTGGCTTCAGTCTCTCCCACGGAGAAGCAGCTGAATAGATTGTCAAAACTGCTCAAAGAAATTGACCATGATGTACAAGCCTATTTAGGAGTAAAGACATTTGTAAGCCTGCTTACAAGCGTAATTTCGTGGGTAATTATGTGGCTGACAGGACTGGAATTCGCCGGTTTCTGGGCTCTTATGATTTTCGTTTTGAATTTTATTCCTAATCTCGGGTCTATCATCGCTACCATCCTTCCGGGCATCATGGCGCTGGTGCAGTTCGAAACTGTTACTCCGTTTTTTATAATCCTCATTGGGATTGGAACGGTTCAGTTTCTGATTGGCAATGTAATGGAGCCGGCTATGATGGGCAGGTCACTCAATATCAGCCCGCTTGTGATTATTATCTCTCTGGTGGCATGGGGTGTGCTTTGGGGCATTCCGGGCATGTTTCTGAGTATTCCAATAACAATGGTAGCCATTCTGATCATGTATAATTTTGAGCAAACTCGCTGGGTTGCGCTCCTATTATCAAGGGACGGTAAACTAAAGCATGAGAGCGGTGACTGATTTTTAATCCGTCGCTTAACCTCGTACCCAACTACTCAGTTGGGAATGCATACCCGGACCTCCGGGTCCGAATATAGGCGTAAGCTTAAGAAGCCCGAATAGTTATTTAGCTCTTCACTAAAATAGCCCTTACTTCCTTGCGATAAGTCTTTCCAATGGCCAGGGCCTTATCGGCGACTTTAACCCGGTGAGATTCAAATTCCTGTAAATAATCTTTGTTAATGCTGTAGGAACGGTGAATACGGAGGAAATTTGAGGGTACATACTGCTCCATTAATTCGCTCAGTGTATGATCTACCATCACTTTGTGATCTTCCAAAACTATTTCCGCATAGTTGCCTGATGCCTCGATATATCGAATCTCATCCGGATCAAACCTAATCATCTTGGTTCCGCTTTTTAGCAAAAATGCATTTGATTTGGGAGCAGGTTCGTGCTTTGAAACGACCGGTTTATGCATTACCTCCACTACCCGCATCACGGCTTTATAAAATTTCGGAAATTCAATGGGTTTCAGCAAATAACCGGCCGCCTCGTGATCGTAGCTTTCCACTGCATACTCATCATAAGCGGTCGTAAAAATGACGGTTGGAGGATCTTTCAGTGTCTTCAATAACGACATCCCATCCATATCCGGCATATTGATATCCAGAAAAAGAATATCGACTGGGTTTTCTTTTAAATAGGTGGCGGCTTTGAGGGGTGAAGTAAAGGATTTCACCAGTTCAAGCTGTTCGATCTTGGCGGCATAATGTTCGATCACGTGATGCGCCCGCGGCTCGTCGTCGATGGAAATGGCTTTCAAAATCATCGGATGGGTAGTTTTAAGACGACGGTATGTTCGCCGGAGGCAGAACGGATATCCAGATCAAAGTCACTTTCATAATACAGTTTCAGTAGCTTTTTGGTTTGAGCCGTCCCGATGCCCGAAGTTCCGGTGTCTTGTTTGGAGGGATGATTACTGTTTCGAACATCCAGAATCACAAACTCATCGGTAATCTCCAGCTTGATGTTCACAAATGAGGCTTTCTCATAACTGATGCCATGCTTGAAGGCATTTTCCACAAAATTGATGAGGATCATCGGGGCCACCTGAGCATAATTTAATCGCCCTTTAACCTCCATGTTGATTTCAACAGAATCCTGATTGATCCTCAGTTTCTGCAGTTCAATATATTTTTCAATGTATGCCCATTCTTCCTTTAACGGGACCAACTCTTTGGTGCTATGCTTTAGTGAGTAGCGCATCATTCCCGTCAGATTTTGGATGCCATCAGCCAGGAGTTCATTCTTGGTTTCAAGCGCCATGGAATAAAGGTTATTCAGTGTGTTGAAGAAGAAATGAGGACGTAATTGAGACCGGATCAACGCAAGCTCAGATTGCATATGATCGGCCTGTTCCAGCTCCTGGTACCGATAAAGGAACTGAACCGTTGTTTGTGCAAGAAACGCCATGAATACGATCAAAAAATAGAAGGCAAACGGAGATTCGGTGATGGAGCTGAAGGTGCCAAAGCTTAATACCGTAGCAGCTGGCTGATTAACCGGTTGGGCATTTAGCAGTACAGTTACGGTTATCACAATGCCCATGTGAAGGATAGTAAAGGCCAACCAGCCGGATGAAAGTGCAATCAGCTTCTTTTTGAGTGAATGATGAAATCGTTTGAAAAACAAAAAATAAGCTACGAACCAGCCGATAATGTATAGTCCATAAACGATAACATGCCATATCACCTGGTTAGAGGGTGCAGAATTGACATTGTATCGCTTGCCTTCAATGGTTATGACATTTGAAGTGGCTGAATCTTCTGATACCGGTTTAGCAGAAGTAGCTACATCCCGATCAGTGGAATCTACAGCTGCGGAGAAACCCTTTAGGGTTAAGGTTTCTGATGCGAAGGTATCAGATGGAGCTTTTGAAGAGATGGTATATCCCTCGACTACCATAAAATTTATCAGTTCATAACTTCTGACACCCAGAATTACAATCACAGCAACTGCAAGTATATGAACGAATATTTCAACTGCTTTGGGGATCTTTGGGTTCATACTTTTTTCATTTAAAGCAGGCTGAATATAGGGATGAATGAGTAAATGAACCCGTTTAGTCTGCGAACGGAGCTTTTCATCATGTGAATGGAAATGAGATTCCTTTAAATACAGCAGGTGGCCGTTTGGATGTTATATCTATCTATTCATGGAATAAATTTTCAGAGGGTCACGGGGGTATCTATTATTGGTGCGTTCCGCTAAAACGTTATCAAAAATGCTGAGATCAGAACCGGTGAAATATCTTCAGGTTATTGCTTTATGTTGCATCGTATCAGGTTGCTCAACCACACAAAAGGAATTGAGTTATGAACTCGTAACCTATTCCGGGGATCTAAAAGTAGAGCAATTTGACTCTGCTGTAACTGATGAAAACCGCTTTAATGATAATAATATCATTTATCCTGTCGGGGCTTCCTACACCTATTCGTATCAATATTATAAATCGGATGGAGAGCCGATGAATTTTCGGTTTATCGAAAACGGCTGGGAATTTGTAGAACCCACTGCAGAGGTAGTGAATAAAATAACGCTCAGTGTGAGATCGGGACTTAAGCCTTTCAGTGATTGGTATCCGGATTACAATCAAACGGTATTCACATATCAGCTTTCGAATAAAGAGAGTTATGAGTTGACCGGCTTGATCGAAAATGAAGCTAATTTGTGGTTGCATCCGCCGAGAGAGGGGCTTTTCAAGATCATGCAATTAAATCCGTTTCCATTTGTGGCATATCCACTTGAAAAAGGGAATAAATGGGAATGGTCTGTGCAGATCGGGAATAGTTTTGCTGATAAACGCTGGGCAACCTGGGAAGGCATTATCACAGGGAAAACGACTTACGAGGTTACAGATCATAAGATAATGGATACACCCTGGGGCAAATTGGAAACCTGGATTATAACGGCAGAAGCGGTTAACGAATTGGGCAAGACCTCCATGAGAGCCGTATTCAATTATAGCCTGGGTTTTTTGGAAATGAACTTCGTCAACATTGATGGTTCTGAAATAACATTCAAATTGGAGGAAGTGGATTAATGAAGGAGTACAAATCACTATTTATTATCACATGTATTCTTGTCGCTAATTACACTGCAAATGGGCAGGATCTGCTAAGGCTGGCACAAGAAGAAATCGATAAGTACGAACGAGTGAGTTACAAGCAGAAGGCCTTTTATCCCAATCCGGTTGGAAGAATTGATACGGTAAACGTAACGGCGAATTTCCAAAAAAGTAAAAGCAGCTTGCTGAAGTATGATTTTATAATTGAGAAGGATTTTTTTAACAGTGATGTCGTTTATATTGACGGCCGCTTTCGTTCGGTTAAGAACAGAGATGAAACCATAGTTTTTTATCCTGAAAACGATCCTGGTGAATTGATGTATTTGATCGAAACCCTTCCTGATGTTGAATATTCACCGGTGACCTTACTAAACCGGTCAGATTGGGAGTTTGTCAGCGATACGCTAATAGGTGGGCAGGAGCTCAAAGAATACTTTCGGGTTGTAACAGATGAAACCAGAGATGGCAACACGATCTACACCGAACAGCATATCTTTTTAAACCCCGATTCGAAACGACTTGAGCGCTGGGAAAGGCGGAACTACTATAATGGAAGCCTTCAAAAGGTGGTATACACCTACTGGGATTACAGTTTGTCCAACTCAGGTGCTTCGCTCAGCTACGAACTCCCTTCAAACTATCGGTCTGAATTATACGGAAAGGCTAAAGACAGCCGGATGCTTAAAGCAGGTCAGGAAGCCCCGGTCTTTTCCGGGAGCGACCTTCAGGGTAGTTCAATTGATCTGGAAGACTATCGTGGTAAAAAGGTTCTCTTAAATTTTTCCAGTATTGGGTGCCCACACAGCCAGGATGCCCTACGATATATGGATAAGGAAGGCTTTCAGCTTGCCGGGAATATTACGCCATTGTTTCTATCTATTTGGGACCGGAAGGAAGATGTAGTCGAATATTTTAAACAGATAAATGGCCCGCTCACGGTTATCCTGGATACGGAAGAGGTCAGTGAGATGTACGGCGTTTCAGGTACTCCAACTTTTATCCTCATCGATGAAAAAGGGAATATCGAAAAGGTGGCCGAAGGTTTCGATAAGGAATTTTTGAACAGCTTGAAAGCCGGTTCATAATTAGAATATGCAACAAATGATGTTTTTGAACAGGATGAAAGGATTAGGTATAGCGGTTTTGTTGGTTTTAGTTGGTATTGAAAATGCCATGACTCAGGACAAGGTATCTAAGGAAGAATTGGTTAAGACCATTGCAGCAAGTATCAATCAACAAAACATCGATGAGTTAAAACCTCACTTATCTGATGATTTTCAAATTTCGGGAAGGGTTCCTCCGATATCGATCAAAATTCTGGAGCAGCTGGTGAGTCAGCTCAATGAGCAGGTTGAGGAATATTACTGGAAGAATACGGAGTCAAATTCAGATAGTACGCAAACTCATTTCTTTCATTTCAGCTATAGCGGTTTGGGGGAGCGTGAAGTGTCTTTTAGTGTGAATGAACAGGGAAAGATCACCGAATTGGAGTTGGTCAAAATGACCGTCAAGACGCTGGAAGAGCCGTCAAAAGTGATGAAACCGGCAAAGAAAGTCATTGAGATACCTTTTCAGGTAAAAGAAAACCTGATGTTGGTTGAGGCCACTATTAATGGGGAAAAAAAGAACTTCATATTCGATTCCGGGTCACCCCGACTCATTCTCAATCAGGGGCACTATGGAGAGCCGGGTTCCTCAGAAGAAACGAAATACAGCTCTTTGGAAGGCGTGCACGGTAACATCAACAGCCTGGATATTCTCACCCTTTCAGAGTTGAATTTCTATGGAATTAAAATGAATGACCAAAAAGTGCTGGCAGCAGACCTGTCTCATTTAGAGGTCATTTTGGAAATACCGATCGCAGGTTTGATCGGCTATGAGGTCTTTGAAGGCTACGATCTTTTGTTCAATTATTCTACCCAAACGCTGCGATTCATTCAGCCGGACCAAACCCAAACTTTTGTAACGGCTATGAGTGCACAATTGTCAATGTCGTCCATTCCCTTTGAGCTCAGGCAGCATATACCACTTTTTGAAGCTTCGGTATCGGGGCAAACAATGACCTTTGGGTTAGACAGTGGGGCCTCCACGAACCTGCTTTCTGAAGACCGGTATGAAGAGTTGAGTGGTTCATTATCAAGTATCAGAGAAACGGACCTGACCGGTGCGGATGGGAGGAAAGAAATAGTAATGAAAGGAACATTGGATAAACTAACAATCGCGGAGGTTGACTTCGATACAACGCCAACGGCCTTCAAAGATGTCTCAAACCTCAAGCAAGCTTATGGCAAAGAGCTGGACGGACTGGCGGGATATGAAATTTTAAGCCGACAGGTAACCATGGTCTCATATTCACAGCATAAGATATATCTCTTTCGATAACGTGTGAAGTGAATGTGAGTCCGCTATTATAATCTAAACATTTATGAAAATCTGCCGTAACAGGCCACTCGAAACTAAAATTAACAACGACATGCATTCTTCCAGAATATTACTGATTGCCATTATCTCATTCATTATCGGATGCTCTCAATACCAAACACCGGAAGATCTTTTAAACGCTGCGAGAGAAACTATCTCAGAATCAGCAGGGTTTGATTACACTGCTTTGGCCATTACACCGAATCCTATGGGAGGAGTGGACACGATGATCTTTAATAAGTCATTTAAACCATCAGAAAAAAGCCTGCTCGGATATGATTACGTGATTGAATATAGGAATGATTTTGCGAACAAGGACCAGGTGTATATAAACAACGTTTACAGGGATGTAGATCATCAGAATAAACTCGTAAAATTTTATCCTGCTGAAGATTCCTTAGAGGAGAAGGGGAATATCCTGAATGCGTTGCCTGTTCGGTTCTCCATGGTGCGTTTTCTTGATCAGACAGACTGGGTATTTAATAAAGACACCCTCATTAATGACCGCCCACTTAAAAATTACCTGAGAATTGAGAATGACAGGGTTAATGAAAACGGGGACACCGTTTTAACGGAACAGCATATTTTCATAAATGCTTCCACAAAGTTAATTGAACGATTCGAGCGAAGGAATCACCTGAATGGCCGACTTAGGCAAGTTATAGTCTACGAATATAAAGACTTCGTGCAACGAAATGACTCCCCGGAGTTGACATACGATTACCCGTCAGAGTATCAGTCAGCACCTAAGGGTATTTCTCCCTACAAAGATCTGTTACCGATTGGGCAAAAAGCTCCTGAATTTGTTACACGAGATGAGCAGAACAACCTGATCAGACTTTCCGATTATCGCGGTAAAAAAGTGCTGTTAAATTTCTCCATCATAAGATGCGGATACTGCTTGCAATCCCTGGAGCATTTCAATAGGGAGGATTATCAGATGTCGGATACTGTTGTACCTATTTATATCAACCCTATCGACACTAAAAATGAAATAACTTCATTTGATAAGGAACTCAACATTCCGTTTCCGGTAGCTTATTCTAACCCGGCAGAAATTGCCGAACTTTACGGCGTGCTATCCTATCCCTTATTCTATCTGATTGATGAAGAGGGTATTATCGAAAAAGTAATTACTGGATATGATCCCGCTTTTCAGGAGAGCATAAAAAGTTAGGAAATATGAAATACAGCCTACTCATTATAATCGTCCTTTTTCTGTGCTCGTGTAAAATTACCGGCCAGAAGACACCGATCACTTTTGAAGATCTGAAATCCCTTGAAACCCCTTCCTTCTTTGCAGTGTCTCCGGATGGAGATAAAATGGCTTATGCTGTTGGTGATTCATTGTTTGTGAAAATACTCAGTGATCCTTCCAGGACCCGGACGATCTCCGGTGGTATGACTGAAGAAGCAACCTATGCCAATACCTTTCTCGCCTGGTCAAATGACAGCCATCGCTTAGTGTTCAGAAGGAATGCGGATGAGATCGTAGTCAGTACATTTGACGGGGCAGAACAATTCTCCATAGCCGGCGCAGAGGGACAGACAAAGTTAGTGACCCTGCAAAATTTCTATATGGAGGGACCTAAATGGTCGCCGAATGACCGCTACATTACCTTTCCGGCACAGCCTCACGCTATTCAAAGCACGGCGCAGCTATGGTTCTATGATAGGGAGCGGAAAACCCTGAACCCCAAGACCATTGAGGACCATATGATCGTGAGCCACGACTGGATCGATAAGGATCACCTGGTCTATGGAATGGGTGGTTTTTCAGGAAGTGATGGCGCTGTTAAATTGATGGAGATCTCAACAGGTATTATCACGGTCATCGCTTATGCGGATGAAAGCATATTCAATGAGATCAAGTATAATCCAAAGACCGGGATGGTGTTTGCCAACTCATCAAGCTTTACGCCTTACCTCTTCAAAAGGGATCAGTCAGGCACTTTCAGGGATTATGAAAACGAATTACCAAGGGCCTATTACACCGCCTGGTCGACGGATGGCATCTGGCTGTTGGGGCAGCATAAGGTGGGAATGGATTACCTTCCGTTTAAGGCTCACATTGATTCCTCCTCTTATAAAAAAATCAATTCTGAGATGGGTACCATATTACCAAAGCAGGTTAGGAGTCATGCCGGAAAGGACTATGTGTACTACACCCGCGAATCAGGAACTTTACCGAAAAGTATTTTCCGGGCTGAGATCAGTGAAAATGGGGATAGCCTGATGAACGAAGAGTTTTTGCATAACAGCACTGAGGCCTTTGCAGGTAAACTTCTACCCGATGCCGAGATCATAAGCTGGGATCAGGATCCTGTTTCTTTGGACGCACAGCTGTTTCTTCCGGCACAGGTAAAAGGGAGGGCCCCGCTGATCCTCATACCCTATGCCAATGCTTACCTGAACCGCTTTCCGAATATGGATTACTTTCTTGAAAAGGGCATTTTTCTGTTGACCTCACAGGGGTATGCGGTAGCCCTTGCCAACAACAGCGGGGGGACCAACCAAAGGCGTCGGGATAAGGAATATGGCCCTCGTGAACTGAGGGATGCGCTCGGGTTTCTGGATGCGGTGGGAAATCACCCTCGGGTAGATACTTCAAATGTTGCCTTAATCGGGCATAGCCATGGAGCCACAATGGTGAGCTATTTTATATCACATTCCGATCGGTTTGATGTAGCCGTTGGGATCAACGGGGCCTATGACTGGATCATGCAAGCCAACGAATTTCCGGGAAGGATGTATGGATTCCCCTATGGCATGGGAGGGATGCCGAATGAACTGCCCGAAAAATATGACTCATATTCTCCCATGGAAAATATCGACCGGATCTCGACTCCGTTGCTGTTAGTGGCCGGCGAAGGTGACGGACAAATACCTCCTGTTCATGCGGAGGAATTCCACAATAGATTAGAGGGTGCGGGTAAAACCTCAAAGCTCCTGTATTTCGAGGATGAAGGGCATTTGATCGAAAAAGAAGAAAATCAGCGTGAATTTTGGGAAAGAGTACTGAAATTTATTGGGGCTCATCTCTGATTTATAAGACACAAAAGATTAAATTTAAAACTACACCTATTGAACTTTCTGAATGGACAAAGATCGATGTTAAAAACAATATTTTTACTAGTTGCTGTATGGTTTCTTCCGCAGTTTGCAGTTGCTCAACAAAATGAAATGGTCCAAAAGTTAGAAACCATCACTCAAGCCTACCATGAGGTCTATGGATTTTCCGGAACCGTGAAAGTGGTATTGGATGATAATGAGATCTGGCAGGATAGTTACGGGCTGGCCAATCGAAGTTTTGAGATCCCAAATACGCCGGCCACCCGGAACTCGATCAATTCCATATCCAAGACGTTTACTGCAGCATTGATCCTGAAGATGACAGAAATGGGTCAGCTAAAACTGGATGTGCCGATATCGACCTGGCTTCCCACATTAAGTGCGGATTGGGCTGATTCAGTCACAATCCATCATTTGTTGACGCACTCATCAGGTTTGCCACGCGAAGCAGGGATGAAGGCTTCGGATGAGTTGGATTTTCAGGAACAGGTCAGGTTGGTGAATGAGCTTACTTTGTTGTTTGAACCCGGTGAGAGATATCAGTATTCAAATGCGGGATTTATTTTACTGGGAGCTATTATTGAGGAAGTTAGTGACAGAGAGTATCGGGATATGATGAATGAGGGTATCATTGAACCTCTGGGATTAAATAACACCGGAGTGTATGAGGGCAATGCGATGGTGAAAAATCAGGCAGTGCCCTACAAGATCGGGCCCTATGGGGTTGAGGAGGCTCAGCGGACAAAGATCATTGGGGAAAGTGCCGGTGGAGGTTTGTATTCGACCCTGGATGATCTTTACCGGTTTGTTGTAGCATTAGAAACGGAGGAATTATTGAACGAGGATTCCCAAGAACTGTTATTTGAGAAACATATGCAGCTATCAGAAGGGGAATTTGAAGGGTACGCCTGGTCACTGAAACAGTTTGGCCCCGATCAGATCAGAATGGCAGCCGGGAGTGGCTATGGAACCAAAAGCGTGATCATCCGTGATCCGGTTTCGGGATTATTTATTGGAATACTGTCGAACTGGGGAAATACGCCGGTTCTGGATATTCTGAGAGACCTTTATCTGACTGTGAAAGGACAGGCGATCGATCCTCCGACTTCTGAAATGCTAGCCGATCCGGATAAGTATTCTGCGCATTTTGGTACTTATGTTTTTGATCCCGAAAAGATGAGAACGTACCTGCAGAAAGAGAATAACCGGATCGTAGTGCGGGAGATTGACGGGAAGTTATTTATGGATGATGAACTGCTGGCCCAGAAAGAAAACGGAGTACTGGGTCTGACTTATACCAATGAAGTACGGATATATTTTAAAGGTGATAAGATGATCCTTGAAATAAATGAAAACCAACTAACAGGAACATTAGTGCAGAAATAGCAGGTCAATAGGTTAAAGGTTATTACCCTTTATCCCAACCTACGCCTCTTCGTTAAATAAGCCAATAGCGACTGATCAAAAGCACCTTGCGTATCCATTTGCTCGAAATCGATTTCGAATTCGCTGCAGGCCATGCGGAATTTCTTGGTGTATTCTTCCACTTTTTGCCGGTAGTCTTCCCTGACTTGAGCCGGGAGTACTTCTACCTCATCTCCAAGTTCCATATCCTCAAATACAAACCGGCGGTCGGCAAAGTCGAGGTCGCGTTCACTTTTCTTTTCCAGTACATTGAATAGCAGAACTTCGTGCTTGCGATGCCGCAAATGTTTGAGGGCTGAGATCAGCTCATCGTGTTCACCGGCATTTTCAAATAGATCAGTAATAATGATCACCAGGCTGCGATGGTTGAGTCGTTCGGCCACTTCATGGATGGCTTCAGCCGAGGCTGTTTTCCGGCGCTCCTTATCACCGCTTTCTTCCCGGTTAAGCTCCCGTTCCAGTTCGGTATAAATCTGCCGGAGATGAGCGTAAGTAGATTTTGCCGGAATAAAAGAATCGATCTTGGAATTGAAGGGGATGAGTCCGCAGGCATCCCGCTGGCGATGCATCATATACATGAGCGAAGCAGCAAAGTGAATGCCGTATCGCAGTTTGCTCCACTCGGCGAAATGTTTGAATAGCATGGAAGAACTGGTATCCAGCATCACATAAGCCCGCAGGTTGGTTTCTTCCTCGTACTGCTTCACATAAAAACGCTCCTTCTTGGCATATACTTTCCAGTCGATGTGTTTGAAATCATCGCCGGGGTTATACGGCCTGTGTTCTGCAAACTCTACACTAAATCCGTGAAAGGGACTTTTGTGCAATCCGGAAATAAATCCCTCCACAATTTTCTTGGCGCGCAGTTCCAGCGAGGAAAGTTTGGAAAGTATGTCGGGCTGAAGGATCAAAGGCTGTTATTTATGAAATAAGTAGTAACGGGAATGTAACAAGGTATGAATTTAAGCCAACGTTTCGGAACCGGTTATTCATAGCGGACCGCATCGGCGGGTTGCACCTGGGCAGCCCGGTGTGCCGGATACCAGCTGGCTAATAAACACAAAAGTAAACTGGAGATCAAAATTATAGTTACATCAACCGGACTGATCAAGATCGGGTATGCATCTATGATAAAAGCAGAAGACAACTTAACGAGTCCATATTCTTTTTGAGCCCAGCTAAGCAAAAATCCCAGGGTTCCGCCCAAGCCACAGCCAATCAGTCCAATGTAAAGTCCTTGCTTTCTGAAGATATCCTTGATGCCCTTCCTGGTGTATCCCATGGACATCAGAATGCCTATATCGCGCTGTTTCTGGATGACTATCATGGTCAAAGAACCGATAATATTGAGTACCGCTACGATCACAATGAGGATCAGGATGACAAAAGATCCCCATTTTTCAAGATACATCACATCATACAGTGGTTTCTGAAGGTCGTACCAGGTTGAGATCTTGTAACCGGAGCCCAAGGCCGCTGACAGTTTTTCTTTAACCTTTTCGGCATCCTCATTATTCGTGAGTTTGATGTCGATCCCGGAAATGGAATTACGGGATCGGAACAGGCGCTTTGCCGCTTCGAGGTCAATAAATACTTTGGGATTACCGGCAATTTGCTGAAGAAAATAAGTGCCCCTAAGTTCGAACCGATAAGTTTGAGGAACCGTGATCTGGGTAAGGGCATTTTTCATCCCGGCTGCACTTAAAAGAGCTACTTCATCTTTAAGCTGCAGTTGTGTACGGTTGCGAAGGTCTTGGTGGATGATCAATCCCGGAGTTCGGTTCTTCACCGAAACATCGAACACCCCATCGGTGATGCTGTGTTCAATATCTACGAGCTGGAAAAAAACATCCCGGTTCACCCCTTTTACTTCTACCACCTGATTTTCAGCATGGTCGATGGCCATCAGGGCTTTCCCTTCCACATAGGGAGAAATGATCCGCACTTCGGGAAGAGCCCGGATTTTGTTCATCACTTCCTCATTTTGTGCGAAGGTTGGGGAAGCCGCAGCCTCAATCCGAATATCCGGATCCTGGGAAAGCAGAAAACCTTTTATGACATCAAAAAATCCATTCAATACCGATAAAACCACGATCAACAGGGCCGTACCGATGGTTATGCCGGTTATACTGATAAAGGTAAGTGTGGAGATCAGGGAGATGTGTTTGCGCGAAAAGAGGTAGCGCCTGGCAATAAATCCGGAATTCTTCATAGCATCAAAATATAGAATCAAGCGATTGAAAGCACTTTAAATGAGCACAGAGTTTTGTTAAAGTTTTAGTATCTTAAATGCCCTAAATAATTTAAAAAAGGTGATGGGTTCTACACTTTCAAAGGAAATAATAGCTTCAATATCAGATGGATCTCACGGGGATCCATTTTCTGTGCTTGGGCTTCACAAAGAAAACGTAGACGGGAAAGAAAAATTGATTCTTCGGGTGTTCCGTCCGGAAGTCAAAACCATTAAGGCACGAATAGGAAAGAAGAGTTACGAACTGCAGCGAATTTCGGACGAAGGATTGTTTGAGCGTATTTTTGCACGCAGGAAAAAGAGATTCAGCTACGAGCTTGAAATTACTCCACATGATGGAAATACCTTCACGGTAGTAGATGCCTATCAGTTTGATTCTCTTTTGAGTGATTTTGACCTGCAGCTTTGGGGAGAGGGAAATCACCACCAGGCGTATGAGTTCATGGGTGCGCACATACGCGAGGTTGACGGCGTGAAAGGAACGCACTTTGTAGTGACAGCCCCCAGTGCAACCCGCGTGAGTGTGATCGGAAATTTCAATAATTGGGACGGACGCATACACCGGATGCGAAAATTTCACGATCAGGGACTTTGGGAGTTATTCATCCCGCAGGTAACCGAAGGCGATATCTATAAGTATGAGATCAAGAGCCCGGTACAGGATCCCCCGCTCAAAAAATCGGATCCTTTTGCTTTTTATGCTGAGTTAAGGCCTGATACAGCCTCCATCGTTCAAAATGTTGATGATTATGAATGGAATGATGAAGAATGGCTGACGAAGAGAAATAGTAAACAGGCATATGAGCAACCTGTTTCCATATATGAAATGCACTTGGGATCGTGGCGCCGTAAAGTGGGAGAAGATCCCGGCTTCCTGAACTATCGGGAAACGGCGGATCAGCTGGTGCCCTATCTGAAAGACCTTGGTTATACTCATGTAGAATTGATGCCGGTGGCTGAACATCCTTATGATCCATCCTGGGGATATCAGATCACGGGGTATTATGCGGTAACAAGCCGGTTCGGGACCCCGGAAGACTTCATGTACTTTGTAGATAAATGTCACCAAAATGATATTGGTGTTATCCTGGATTGGGTGCCGGCTCACTTTGCAAAAGATGAACACGGCCTGCGGCGTTTTGATGGAACCGGCCTGTTCGAGCACGACGATCCCCGAAAAGGAGAACATACCGATTGGGGAACTTGTATTTTCAACTATGGGCGTACCGAAGTCAAAAACTTCCTGATCTCGAATGCTATTTTTTGGTGCGATAAATATCACATTGACGGACTTCGTGTAGATGCCGTGGCTTCTATGCTGTATCTCGACTATTCCCGAAAAGAAGGAGAATGGGTTCCCAATAAATACGGCGGAAGAGAAAATATTGAGGCCATCGACTTTCTAAGAGCATTTAATGATTCAGTTCACCATCACTTTCCCGGCGTTATTACGTTTGCAGAAGAATCAACCTCCTGGGGTGGTGTTTCCCGGCCTACCGAAACCGGCGGCTTGGGCTTCGATTTCAAATGGAATATGGGTTGGATGAACGACACCCTGAAATACATTGAGAAAGATCCTCTTTTTCGCAAATATCATCAGGATCAGCTAACATTTTCGTTGATCTATGCTTTTTCAGAGCATTTCATACTGCCTTTTTCGCACGATGAAGTCGTACACATGAAACAGGCGATGTTGTCAAAAATGCCCGGCGACGACTGGCAGAAGTTTGCAAACCTCAGGTTGCTGTATTTGTATATGTATGCTCATCCGGGCAAGAATCTTCTGTTTATGGGCAGTGAATTTGGCCAGTGGTCAGAGTGGAGCGAATCCCGCTCCCTTGATTGGCACTTGTTGGAATGGGAAAAGCATCAGGGACTCCAGCTTTTAATAAAAGACCTGAACCGCATCAACAAGGAACAAAAAGCATTGCACCAGGTAGATTTTGATTGGCGCGGTTTTGAGTGGATCGATATCAGCGATGCTGATAACAGCATTATTTCTTTTATACGTCGTGCCAAAGATCCGGAAGATTTTATTGTTGTTATCCTTAATTTTACACCAACTGTTCATTATGGTTACAAAGTTGGGGTTCCCCATGCCGGCGAGTACGAAATTTTGATCAATAGTGACTCAGAATATTATGGCGGAAGCAATGCCGGTGATAATGCCTTACATGCCGAATGGGGAGAATGGCACAATCAGAAAGCAAATATTTCACTAACCATCCCTCCTTTGGCAGGGGTAATATTAAAACCAAAGAAGTAGATTTTAAATGAGGTTTCCACGTTCGAGCGGATGCTTAGCACACCCAACATCATTTCCAGGTAAATATGGAATGGGGGATTTTGGATTTGAAGCCCGCACTTTTATCGATTTTTTAGAACGCACACATCAAACTATTTGGCAAATTCTGCCTCTTACTCCTACCGGTTATGGGAATTCTCCTTATGCCAGTTATTCAGCTTTTGCCGGAAATGTGTATTTGATCAGTCCCGATATCCTTCACAAAAAAGGATTACTGACCGAAAAAGAGATCAAAAATATTCAGTTGCCATCCGGTGTAAGTGCCGATTATGAAGCTTCTTTTGAAAATAAGGATAAGGTATTCAAACTGGCTGCTTCCCGGTTTTATAAAAAAATGAAAAAAGAGGAAGAACGGGCCTTTAATGCGTTCAAAAAGCAAAATAAGCACTGGCTGGATGACTATGTGTTGTTTATGGCTTGTTTGCTTCATTACGACAAGCAGCCCTGGAACACATGGGATGAAGATCTCACTAAAAGAAAACCCAAAGCACTGAAAGCGTATCGGGAACGGTTTAGTGATGAGATCGATCTCCAATACTGGCTGCAGTTTGAATTTTACAACCAATGGATGGCGCTGAAGGAGTATGCGAATGAGCGTGGCGTCCGGGTTATTGGTGACATTCCCATCTTTGTAGATCATAACAGTGCAGATGTATGGGCCAATCCCAAATATTTTGAAGTTGATAAAGCTGGAAATCGAACCCTGGTAGCCGGTGTACCCCCTGATTATTTCAGCAAAACAGGGCAGCTTTGGGGAAATCCTCTGTATAAATGGGATGAACTTGAAAAAGACGGCTACTCCTGGTGGGTCGACCGCTTCAAACACATGTTTGATCTTTGTGACGCCATACGCGTAGACCATTTTCGGGGCTTCGATGCTTATTGGGAAGTGGAAGCCGGCCAGAAAACCGCAGAAGTAGGAAAATGGGTGGACGGCCCCGGTGAAAATTTGTTCGATACCATTCTGGAGAAATGCGGTGAGCTTCCCATCATTGCCGAAGACCTGGGATTTATGACAGAAGGCGTTCGAAAGCTGCGAGACAAATATAATTTCCCGGGCATGAAGATCATTCAATTTGCATTCGATTCGGACTCAAAGAATAGTTTTTTGCCGCATAATTATTCTCAGAATAGCGTTGCCTATTCCGGAACTCATGATAATGACACGGCTATTGGCTGGTATAATACAACCAATGATGAAGAGCGCCATCGGGCCCGAATCTATACCCGCTCAAGCGGCGAAAATATAAATTGGGAGTTCATTAGGCTGGGAATGTTATCGGTGTCTGACCAAGCTATTTTCCCGCTTCAGGACTATATGGGCCTTGATAGTACTCACCGCATGAATGTGCCGGGAACCTCCTCCGGCAACTGGTTATGGAGATACACAAAGAACATGTTAGAAGCTGTCGATCAAGAACAGATCAGGCAACTTATAGAGCTTAGTAACCGCGAAGGAACCTGAATTTTTAAACAAAATGCCTGATTTTATATAGAAACCGTGTTTTTGTATATTTCAGGCTTAGATATTTCAAAAAATACATATGTCGTTTTCACTAAATCACTTACCCAAAAGAACAGACAAACCCCGAACCAAAGGAATTACCCTTGTTTTAGATAAAGGATACAGCGTTCGGCAAGCCGAAGATTTTGTCGAGGCTTGTTCAAATTACATTGACGTCGTAAAATTGGGTTGGGGTACATCATACGTAACTCAAAACCTTTCTGAGAAAATAGAAGCCTATCAAAAAGCAGGCATTCCGGTTTATTTTGGAGGAACCCTTTTTGAAGCTTACGTGCTCCGCGATCAGTTGGATGCTTATGTTGAGTTGATGAAGAATTACAACATCAGTCAGGTAGAAGTATCTAATGGCACCATTTGGTTATCTGATGAAAGAAAGCAGGCAATCATTAAAGAACTTAGCCAGGAATTTACCGTTTACTCTGAGGTTGGAAGCAAAAATCCTAATGACATCATCCCTCCTTATAAATGGGTAAAGATCATTGAAAAAGAACTTGCAGCCGGAGCAGAGAAGGTGATTTGCGAAGCTCGCGAAAGCGGCACTGTAGGGGTTTTCCGCCCAAATGGTGAAGTACGGTCAGGTCTTATTGAAGAAATTACCGACCAGATCCCTGAAGAGAAATTGATCTTTGAAGCTCCTCAGAAAGAACAACAGGTTTGGTTCATCCGAAAATTTGGAAGCAATGTAAACCTGGGTAACATTCAGCCGGCAGATGTAATTTCGGTTGAGACTCTGCGTTTAGGCTTGCGAGGAGATACGTTGCTTGACTTTTATTCCCTGGACGATGATGAGGACTTGAATAAAGTAATGAACGACAATAACTCCATTTCAAACACAGAAAAATAGTAATCACTGAGAGCATATATTTATGAAAATTCTTTACGTTGCAGCAGAAATCTCCCCTTTTGCAAGAATGACCTACACGGCCGATCTTCTTCGGTTTTTGCCGGCTTCTTTACAGGACAAGGGCTTCGAAATACGAATTCTGCTTCCCAAATACGGTACCATCAATGACCGGCGAAACCGGCTTCACGAAGTAATTCGGCTTTCCGGTATTGAAGTTGAAGTGGGAGAAAAAACAGAGAGTATGAAGATCAAAGTAGCCAGCATTCCCAATGCGAAACTACAGGTCTACTTCTTAGATAATGATACATACTTCAAGAGAAAAGGACTCTTCAGAAAGCCCGACTCTGAAGAATTTTATGAGGATAACGATGAGCGCCTTGCATTCTACAATAAAGGCGTACTCGAGACAGTTATGAAACTCGGTTGGGAACCTGATATCATTCATTGCCATGATTGGCCTGCCGGGTTAACACCACTTTTGGTGAGAACCCTGTATAAGGATGAGAAGATCTTCCAAAACACCAAGATCGTTTATAACCTGCACCACCCCATTAATGAAGGTGATTCAGATTCATCACGAGTTTTGGAATTACTTGGTTTACCGGCCGACACCGATATCGACAACTTAACAGAAGAAGGCAAAGTAGATCTTCTGAAACTTGGTCTTAAATACAGTGATCACGTTGTAACAGGTAACTACCTTAAAGACGAATTTGACGATGTATTTAAAGAATTGGGCATAGAACCAACCAAGATTCAGGGTTCTCCCGAGGACGTTTCTGATAAATTTGCCGAATACTATCGAACAATTTCCGACGCAGAATAACAGATAGAGAACTTTAAAATAATTCATTTAATGACCATATATAATAAGGGACTGTTTTCCTTATGCACCGCACTTATTGTCTTTACTTTATTGATAATAGGATGTGAAAATCCGGGAAGTGTGGGCAGTGAGTATGTAAACAAGCCAAAGCTAACTTTCGATACACTTAACATCGAACAGGCTGAAGCACTCAGCTATAATTCTTACTCCGGTCGGCTTGGCTTTATTCCCATTGGCCAGTATTCCGATGCACTGTTTGGTGATATTGTAACCAAAGGGCTTTTTAAACCCAATCGTACCCCTCCTATTCCAGATTCAGTAGATTTAGACGAAAGCTTCGCCTTAAAATTGAAGCTGAACATCGACAGTCTGGAGGTTTATGGAGACACTTTATCCACAGCTGATTTTACCGTGCATGAAATTACATCTAACTGGCGTGGTAATGCACTCACAATAGATGATGAGATTACAGTAGGTGAGCAGGTAGGGCAGTTTTCTTTGGCTCCCGGGCAACGGGAGGTTACCATTGACCTTGCAGAAACATGGGTTGATGAATACAAGAGCTGGTATTACAGTGATGCCAGCGATCCGGATTCTCTATACAATTATGAATTTAAAGGGTTAGCCTTGGTTTCGGATCAGGCCAACTCTCGAATATCATTTGCCCGATCAGATGGATCCAGTTTCATTATGATCAATGGCGTACAGTCGGATACCACGGATACGATCGGAGTCTCTTTGCAAGATTATGGCTTTGTGATGGACAGGGGAGGAGCGGTTAACTCACCTAATACATTCCCGATTCATACAACTCTGGAGGGCATGTATAAGCTTACCATGCCGGTTGACCTGCTTCGCCAAGAGATCCAGACGAGTAATATTATCAAAGCAGATGTGATAGTTTATGAAGTTTCAGATGAGTTAGAGAATACACTTCCTGCTAATCATCAAAGGCTGGGCTTGAGCGTGCTTAATCTCGATGTAATAGAAACGCTGGACCCTGAATATGAATACCAATTCGGGCAGGTTGATTTCAGAGGCGGACCCAATGAAGATGGTAACTCATTTACCATTAACATTACTAATTATGTAAATAACGTACTCTACGGTTCTGAAGAAAGAGAAGAACTGATATTGGGAGCCGGTTCTGCTTCCGGGGCTATTCGATCCTCTCTTTTCTACGGAACCACAGCGTCAGAAGATGTACGGCCCAAAATAATTATCACCTCATTAGAAGATTGATCTGCATGAAATTTTATAAAATACTTTTTTTAGGAATTCTACTGTTCTGTGCCGGTCAAAGTGGGTTTGCACAAGTTGAAGAATCAAGTATGAGCAGCAGTGGTTCTTTTTATTCACTGTTTGGAGCCGGATACCCTACTGATTACAATAATGCCAGAGAAGCAGGCATGGGAATCATTGGCGTTTCATTGTATAATTCGCAATCTAACTCTCTTCAAAATCCCGCTATTTGGGGAACCAATGCTTTTACCACAGCATCTTCCGGTTTTAATCTGTCGCAATTCCAGGCAAACACCGGAGACGTGGAAAATGTAAATGCGATGTTAGAGCCGGGATATTTTCAAGTCACCCTTCCCTTATATCGTGAGAAGTTAGGCCTGTCTGCCTCCATGTATTCTGTAACAAGGACCAATTATCGTTTTGTAACCGTTGATTCAACCGAGAGCTCTCCCGGAAATACCATTGGGTATGCTTCTGATATCAGGGGGACCGGTGGCATTAATAAGTTAGAGTTTGGCCTGGGATGGAATATTTCTCCAAACATTTCGATTGGATATGCTCCCGCATTTACCTTTATTTCTCAAAATAACTCTCAAGACGTTTTCTTTAATCAGTCTGGCTATAACAGTAGCTTTCTGGATGCGAGAATTACAGGCAATGCCATTAGCCATCGATTCGGAACACTGCTTAATTTTCAAAGGATTTTTAACTCAAGAGACCGAATCAGTTTTGGTGCCGCAGCTACACTGCCGGTCACAATTGATGCCAAAGAAACAAGAATAGTAACAAAAATGGTGAGCGGTGTAGACCAAGAGGTAGAACTTCGTGAACCTTTAGAGGGAGAGATCTCATTGCCTTTGGATGTAAAAGCCGGTTTAACCTATTATCCAAGCAACCTCGTGAATGTTTCGGCTGAAGGTTTGTTCGAGCAATGGAGCGAATACAGTTCCGATTTCGATCAAAATCTTGACGCTGCAGAACTGAAAGACCGGTTTAAAGCAGGTCTGGGAGCAGAATATCACCCATATAGAACGAATTCAGGTTCATTTTTGTCTAATTTTAGGTACAGTGGGGGTATTAGTTATGACACCGGTCATTTAAAAGTGGAGGGAGAAAATATTAACACTCTTTGGTTTTCTGCCGGTTTAGGAATAATTTCTCCCCGCTCTAATTCTTCCGTAGCCTTAAGTGTACGCTATGGCTTGAGAGGCACGACAAATCAGGACCTTATCAGAGAAGAAATATGGTCTTTCAATTTGTCTGTTAATTTATCTGAATTAATGTTTGTTCGAAGAAAATTACAATAATAAATTAACTCCCTTTATAATATTTAAACTATTGAAGTAGTTTAGTAATTAATGGTATAAACAAGATCAAGATCGATGAAGCATTTAACACTTCTAATAGGGATACTTTTTGTTAGCTCTTCCCTATCTCATGCACAAGCAAATTGTAATGAAACCCCACCTGATGGATTATCTCCGTTGGCTGCATACTCTTTGTTCCATTCCAACTATAAAAATGGAGACTACGAGTTTGCTCTTAAGTATGGCAAATGGATCATTTGCTCAAAAATGGAGAAGCTCGAAGGAAATCCACAATACAAATTAGAAACTCAATACGACCGACTCGTTAAGATTTACACGGAGATCGGCCGTTCCAAAGACAATGACGAAGAGCGTACTGCTTACATTGATACCGCATTGACGTTGTTAAACGAGCAATTAGAATTGTTCGGTAACACGCCACAAAATGAATTCGATATTATTTTTAAGCGAGGCCGTTTTTATCAAACCAATTACAATTATATCGAAGATGGCCTTCAAAAAGCATATCAGGATTACGAAAAGCTTTTTGATCTTAATCCTGAACGGGCAACAACCATGGGTGATGGATATTACCTTCGCCAGGCTCTTAGTAATTTGGTGAGTAAAGGTGAAAAGGAAAGAGCCCAAGCATTGATTGATGCTGCCAAACCTTATGCTGAAGGAGAAACGTTAAGCTTTATTGAAGAGCAGCAACAAGAATTGCTCGGATCACCGGAAGAACAAGTGGCTTACTTTGAGCCTGTTGTTAAAGAAAACCCACAAGACCTTGATGCCTGGAAAGCCCTTGCCGAAGCTTATGATGACTTAGGTGAGCGTGCAAAACTCAAGCAGGCTCGTGTTAAGATCAATGAACTCGAGCAATCTTTTGATAGCGCTCTTGACTTAGCTGAATTAGCACAAAGCAATGCTAACTATGCAGAAGCTGATAAATATTTCAAAGAAGCATTATCCCGTGCCGAGAATGATGATTTAAAAGTTGAGATTTACCTTGACCTGGCAGATGCCAACATCAGTATGGAACGACTTGCTCAGGCTAAAAACTACGTTCAGGAAGCGATTAATTTAGAGCCAAACAATGGGAATGCTTACATTAAAATGGCTACTGTTTACGGATCTGCAGTTACACAATGTACTGAAGACAGAAAGCTACAAGCTGAAGATAAGGTAGTATATTGGTTGGTGATCGACTATTTGAATAAGGCAAAGAGTGTTGATCCGTCGGTAGCAAATACAGTAAATAATCAGCTATCCACATATCAGGATGTAACTCCAAATTCAGAAGACAAATTCTTTACCCTTGACCTTGAAGACGGGCAAACAGTAAGAATTGATGGTTCTTTGATGGACTGTTACAGCTTTATAAATGAAACTACTACTGTACGGTAGTTTGGTATCAACCAAAACATTTGTATCTTTTCTTATCCACAAAATTTGATGGTGCGGAGCTAAATTATCCGCACCTCTTTTTTCTGCCTTCCTCTTAGTAATCTCACATTTTACTACGCTACTTTTCGATATCGGGAGAAGGCTTTATATGAAAACGCACAAAACATTACATGGCACGTAGAAAAAACAAACGCAATAAAAAGCGAAATAACCGCAATCAAGGCGGAAATGTATTTATTCCAAAATTTCATTGGAAAAATAATCAGGGTATAGCAGGCCAATATGCCGGCGTGCTGGAGATCAACTCCAAAGGCTGGGGCTTTATTCGCAAACTGGATTATGAGTTCTCCTACAATCCCAAAGATCCTTTTTTGAAGCCGGATGAAGTCAAAGAACTTGATCTGCGTCCCGGGCTTGTATTAGAGGGAGAGTTCGAAGAGGATAATCAAGGCCATAAGCATGTGGCTTCCGTTGATTATGTGAACGGAAAACCGGTGGAAGCGTGGACAAAATCGAGCCGCTTTGAAAGGCAAACCCCCATTATGCCGGTAGACTGGATTAAGCTGGGATATAATGCGGATGATGTAGAAATGCGGGTGATCGACCTTGTTGCTCCTATTGGTAAAGGTCAGCGTGCCCTTATTGTAGCCCCTCCAAGAACCGGGAAAACTGTACTGCTCAAAAAGATCGCAAAATCGCTGAATGATAATTATGATGACATTCATGTAAGTGTGCTATTAGTGGATGAACGCCCGGAAGAGGTTACCGATTTCATCAGAACAACCAACGCTGAAGTATTTGCTTCTTCTAATGATAAGAACACTCAAAGCCATATTCGCATTACAGAAATGGCTTTAGGCTATGCCAAAAGAAAAGCGGAGATGGGAGAAGATGCAGTGCTGCTGATCGACTCATTAACCCGTCTTGGCCGCGCATATAATGCCATTCAGACCAACAGTGGAAGAACACTTTCAGGGGGATTGGATATTCGTGCTTTAGAAATTCCTAAAAAGATCTTCGGTTCAGCCCGAAAAATTGAAGGAGGCGGTTCTCTGACCATTATTGCTACCTGCCTGATCGAAACTAATTCACGAATGGATGACCTTATCTTTGAAGAATTTAAAGGTACCGGAAATATGGAGCTTGTTTTAGATAGAGAACTGGCAAACGACCGCATTTTCCCTGCCATAAACATTCAGGCTTCAGGAACCCGGAATGAACATAAATTCATTACCGACTCTTTGGAAGAACGTAACATGGTAAGACGCTATTTGCTGAAGAAATCACCAAAAGAATCCATGCTGGGACTGTTAAAAGTGCTGAAGAATACGGACAGCAATCAAGAGTTGCTTAATCAAATTGCTGCACTGGCTTAATGAGTTTTTAGGCGACTCTCCAGAGGCGCCATTTTATGAATCGACTTTGAACAGTCGATTTACAGAAGCATTGAAATCATACCACGGGAAGAGAAGGGTCGATCTCTTTGACCCAACGTTTCATGCCTCCTTCAAGGCTGAAGACATTCTCAAAGCCGGAATTGGACAAGATCTTGCAGGCATCCATACTCGTATTTCCGGAACGGCACATCACAATTACTTCGGAGTTTTTATGATCTTCGATCTCACTAAGGCGAGTTTCTAACTCATGGTATGGGATATGATGGCCGTCAATATTAGATACTAAATACTCATGATAATCGCGGACATCCAAGAGGAAAAAAGAATCTCCGTTTTCTTTTTTTTCCTTTAATTCCTGAACAGTTAAAAATTCCATAGGCTTAATTAAGAAGTATAACGGTCTAATTTGAATTGTTCGCCAAGATACAATTTTTTGGCTTTCTCATCTTCTGCCAACACATCAGCAGAGCCCTCCATCAGGATCTTACCCTCAAACATCAGGTAAGCACGGTCGGTAATGGCCAAAGTTTCATGTACGTTGTGGTCGGTGATCAAAATACCAATGTTTTGATGGCGCAGTCCTGAAACAATCTTTTGGATATCCTCCACCGCAATCGGATCAACACCAGCGAACGGTTCATCAAGCAGTATAAATTTGGGATCGGTAACTAAAGCCCGGGCAATTTCACAACGCCGGCGTTCCCCGCCAGATAAACTATACCCTTTACTGTCTACAACTTTATGAAGCCCAAATTCCTCTATGAGCTTATTTACCTTTAAGTCGATCTCTTTTTTAGGAACCGACAAAAATTGCAATACGGATTCCAGATTCTCACGAACGGTTAAATTGCGAAAAACACTTGCTTCCTGAGCAAGATAGCCAATACCCATTCGTGCTCGTTTATACATAGGCTCACGGGTCAGGTTTTTTTCATTGAGGAAGATCTTACCTGCATTGGGCTTTACAAGTCCCACCATCATATAAAAAGTGGTGGTTTTCCCGGCTCCGTTAGGCCCGAGCAAGCCAACGACTTCTCCCTGCTTAACATTAATGGAGACATCATCCACAACCGTGCGTTTGCGATAGCGCTTTACCAAGCCCTCGCTATGCAGCAACAATTCCGGTTGGGGTTCAGTACTCATAAGTTTTTTAAGCTACTGAAAGAGAGTTGAGAATAGACTCGAAGATCGGCTTTCCATCTTCAGAGCCAAGCAGTTTCTCCATGGCTCGTTCAGGGTGAGGCATCATGCCCAAAACGTTACGGCCTTTGTTGCAAATTCCGGCAATATGATCTACAGAACCGTTAAAGTTGGCTTCTTTTGTAAGTTCACCCTGTGCATCACAATAACGAAATAAGATCTGATCGTTGTCTTGTAATGATTTCAATCCATCCTCTTCGATGAAGTAATTTCCTTCGCCATGAGAAACAGGAATATCCAGCACTTGTCCTTTTTCCAAACCAGAGGTGAAAATACTATCCGTTGACTCGGTTCTGATATATACGTTCTTACACACAAACTTCAGCTTCTCGTTGTGCATCATGGCTCCCGGAATGAGTCCGGCTTCCAGCAAGATTTGGAATCCATTACAGATACCCATCACCGGACCACCTTTTTCGGCGAATTTCACCACTTCCTGCATCACGGGAGAAAAACGAGCGATAGCTCCTGAGCGGAGATAATCACCATAAGAAAACCCGCCGGGCACAATCAAAAAGTCGATGCCGGAAAGGTCGGTATCTTTGTGCCAGAGGAATTTCACATCAGAATTCATCACGTGCTTCAGGGCATGATAGGCATCGTGATCGCAATTAGAGCCGGGGAATACAAGTACGCCAAAAGTGGCCATGGTTTTATCCTTTTATTTCGGTAACAAGTTGAATTTCTTTTAGAACACTGTCGATGCGAAGGCATTCTTCAAATTCGCCTTCATGCACCGTTGCTTTGCCTTCGTTGTGTACTTTCCAGGTCATGTCTTCCGCTTTGGAAAGACTGCATCCGGTTGCTTTCATGAGCTGCGAAATGACTTCCTCGAAGGTGTGAATATCGTCATCATAGAGGATAAGACGCCACGGCGTGTTTACCGAATCCTGGACTTCCTCTTTTGTTTTTTCCTTGGTGATTTCTTCAGTATCCGCCTCCGACAATTCGAGAACGTCGATATGTTGAGAGAGGGAACGCATATTTTACGATTCGATCGTAATTTCGAAATCTTCCATTACTTCGTTTGCCAGCAACTGAGTGCAAGCCGATTCTACAATTTCTTTGGCGGCAGCTTCATCTTTAGCATCCACATCAAGCTCAATAAATTTGCCAATGCGTACTTGCTGAACTTCCTTCAGTCCGAGGTTTTGCAGGGCATGATGAGCGGCTTTTCCTTTAGGGTCCAAAATGGATGGACGTAGCGTTACATTAACTTTCGCTTTGTACATAATTGGGCTTCGTTTAAGTGAGTGCCAAAGTTAACCTTTCTGCAACTTAGCTGCTAACTTGTCTTTTGAGAATACAGGAGTCAAAACTCATCCTTTCTGAGTACTGAATCCTGAGTTCTGATTTCCTATTTATAACTATCTATTCAGCTCAACCTATTCAAAATCTCTTCTTTCATCTCCATGACATTCATCTCATCCGCCTCCAGCCAATGCACAAAATCCCACCGTTTATACCAGGTAATCTGCCGTTTGGCATAACGACGTGTACTTGTTTTTATCTTCTCGATGGCTTTGTCCAGGGTCCATTCGCCATCCAGATATTTGATGATCTCCTGATATCCTACTGTATTTAGCGACTGAAGATCCTTAGGGTGATCTTTTAAGATTGACTTTACTTCCTCAACCAATCCGGCCTTAATCATATTATCAACTCGCTGATTGATGCGATCATATAATTTCTGACGAGGCCATTTCAACCCAAAAACGAGGGTGTTTTCATCGGGTTGAACCGGATCATTGTTGTGAAAACTGCTAAAAGGCTGCCCGGTTTGCATCCACACATCCAGCGCACGTATAATACGTTGACGGTTCAAGCCATCCATTTTGCTGGCGTATTCCGGGTCGACCCTCTCCAACTTCTTATACAGCGATTCTAATCCTTCAAGCTTAATTTGTGCTTCCAGCTCAGCGATATTTTCCTCCTTTGCCTCCGGCATTTCGTTGAAAGGTTGAATCAGGCTTTGGATATGAAGTGTACTTCCTCCTGCGTAAATCACATGGTCAGATTCCTGTAGAATTCCTTTTTCCCATTGGTCTGCACGTTTTTGGAAATCCATGGCCGAGTCTTCTTCATCCGGATCCAGAAGGGAAATATTGTAGTGAGGAACTCTCTGTAGCTCCTCTTCAGAAGGTTTGGCCGTTCCAATATTGATATGCTTGTAACATTGACGGGAATCGGCTGAAATGATAGAAGTCCTCAACTCCTCAGCAAGCTGAATGGAAAGCTCGGTTTTACCAGATGCTGTGGGGCCTAAGATGATGATGCGCAAAATAAGAGGGTGTTAAGGTGCGAGAGTGTTTTAGTGTGATGGTATTACGATTTGCAATATACCATAACACGGTAACACCATCACACAAAAACACCAATTCTAAAAATCAAAGCGAAGAGAAATTCGATGCGTAAAACCAAGATCACTGGAAGCTCCGGCAAAACTGGCGAAGCCGTAATCAAGAACGAAAGAGGAGATATTTAATCCCATTCCTAAGGTAGGTGAAACCGAAAAGCCGGAAACGGGGTCGGTAATGAAATCAGTTAAACCCGCTCGTAATGCAATTACTTGTTTGTAAGAAACCTCTCCTCCAATGTGTGGTTCCACACTCATTCTGCCCACGTTAATGTAATAGGCTTGGCGGTTTTCAAAAAGCAGATCAAAATCTGCGGCAGCTGTAACTAAGAAATCTTCTCCAACCGGAAATAATTTAGAAGCGCCAACTTTTAATGAAGGCAATACATATTCATTTTGTCCGGTGGGTAATGTGGCTCCAAGACTATCAAACTGAGCTTCGTAATCTCCAAAGGCAGCTTCATCCACATCCCACATTTTTTGCATGGTGGTAAGATCCCGAACGGAAACTCCAAAGTTGGCGAAATCGGTTTTGTATTTCGCACCTACATCCAAACTGTAGCCCCAGGCCTGAGCAAAAGGCCCCAATTTATGATGAATGATCTTGGCAGAAGCTCCGTAGGAAAGTCGTTCTGTTCGTTGCGTGGCATAGGAGAAAAAGACGGCCATATCCGCTGCGCTAAATCGGGTAATATAATCTTCCACATTTCCCTTGGGTTGATCTCGCTCTCGATCCCAGGCATTCAAAGTATTCGCAATATTGTCCACGCCTTGCCTGAAAAAGCTAATGGCAACCGCTCCTTTATCATCCTTCAAAGGCATAGCGGCCGCTCCGTAATCATATCCCACAATGCCGCTGAAGCGTTCGGAGTGCATGTACATAATTTGGGGTGATTGGAGTTCGGTGAGTCCAGCCACATTCCAGTAAGCTGCAGTTACATCATTGGTGAGCGCAACGTGAGCGCCTCCCATTCCAAGTGCTCGCGCACCGCTTCCCGTTGAAAGAAAATCATTCCCGTATTTGGCCTGTGCAGATTGGGCCAGCGAAAGCATTGGAATCAGGATAAAAATCGTAAGCGCTAAGGAAAAGCGGATCATCTTAAACAGTGATAAATTGAAAATTACTGTAGCGCTAAAACGATAAAATCAGAGACTTGTTTGATTGAAAATTGCGGTTTCTGCGGTTGCAGAGAGACACAGTATTTCTTAGTATAAGCACACTCAAACGAAAGGGCAACTGTGGCTTTAAAATTGCCCTTAAATCATTTTAAATCTTGCGTATATGAAATTTTCTGTATCGAGTAATGAACTGAACAAAGGACTTTCGGCCGTTATTGGAGCCGTCCCTTCCAAGGCAACGCTGCCAATTCTTGAAACCATTTTATTTGAAAGTGAAGATGGTAAATTGAAATTAACCGCCACCGATCTCGAAATTTCTATCATCGAGTATATCAATGCAGACATAGAAGAAGATGGTGCGGTTGCTATCCCTGCCCGACGTTTACTCGAAACGCTCCGGCAGCTTCCTAACATTCCAGTTTTCTTTGAAGTTGATGACCGCAAGAACATCAATTTCCGCACCGATAAAGGTACGTATAAGCTGGTGGGTGACGATGCAGATGAGTTTCCCGAAGTTCCAAATCTTGATGAGGGAACTACGATCAACACTACGGCAGATCTAATGCATAAAGCCATTCACAAAACTCTTTTTGCCGTTTCAAGTGATGACCTTCGTCCTGCGATGATGGGGGTTTATTTCCAGATCGGAACCGATGAAAGCAAGTTTGTAGCTACTGATGGACATCGTTTAGTGAAATACACCAGCCGCGAGATCAAAGCCGATAACGACGTGAATTTCATTGTGCCGGATAAAGCGCTCAGCCTCATTCAAAAAACCATTGAAGGTGATGATTGTGACCTGACGGTAACGGAAGATCATGCCCGGTTTAAGAGTGGAAATACGATCGTAATTACGCGTCTGATCAATGAGCAGTATCCAAATTACGATTCCGTGATTCCTCGTGATAATGATAAGTTCCTGACGATCAGCAAAGATCAGATGCTTTCAACTGTGAAGCGTGTGGCTATTTTCTCGAGTACCACCACACGACAAATTCGCCTTCAGCTTGGCTCCGATAAGCTTACTATCCGCGCTGAAGACCTCGATATGAGCAGCGAAGCGAAAGAGACCATCGAATGCGAATATTCGAACGAAGAAATGGAGATCGGTTTTAATGCTAAGTACCTGGGCGATGTTCTCAGTAATATTGACGATGATGAAGTCACCTTCGAATTCTCTTCACCAAATCGAGCCGGAATTGTGAAGCCATCTGAAGAAAACGAAAACGAAGATATTCTGATGCTGGTGATGCCGGTTATGCTCAACAGCTATGCCTGATGAGTCAGATAATCACTCTTACAACTGATTTTGGTACCCAGGATTATTACGTGAGCGCCATGAAGGCGGTGATGCTGGGTATAGCTCCGGATGTCCGTTTTGTGGATGTTTCGCACGAAATTCCTCCCCAGGATATCATGGCGGGAGCTTGGGTGATTCGAAATACGGCTTTTCTGTATCCGCCGGGAACGGTGCACTTGGTGGTAGTAGATCCGGGTGTTGGAACCTCCCGGAACCCCATCGCCCTGAAGATCAAAGATCAATACTTCGTTGGCCCCGATAACGGAATCTTTTCGCTTTTTTTTAATGAGTTTAAATATGAGGCCTGGAAGTTAAATAATCCTGAATTCTGGCAAAAAGCAGTATCCAATACTTTTCATGGTCGGGATGTGTTTGCACCGGTTTCTGCTCACCTTAGTAATGGAGTTTCACTAAAGGAAATTGGGGAACCGATAGAAGATCTCGTGACGTATCACTGGGCCGTTCCTATCGCCGATAAAGATGGATTACAAGGCTGGGTGTTGCACATCGACCGTTTTGGAAACCTGGTTACTAACCTTACAAAAGATCTTATCGAAGATCATTTGAAAAAGAAAAGCGTAAAGATCTATGTGGGGAATACGATGCTAAATAAGATCGTGAATACTTTTGGAGATGTAGAAGAAGGCGAGCCGGCTGCATTCATTGGAAGTTCCGGAAATCTTGAGATTGGGATCAACAAAGGAAATGCTGCCCGTATGCTAAGTGTTGATAAAGGCGCACAAATATCGATCGTGTTGCAGAAGTGAGCTATGTGCTTTTTTGTGAAAGAAGCAGATAATAAAGTTCTGAAAGGGTAAGAATCACCAACACAGGACGATATTTCCATGATCTTGTGAAAGACCCAAGGAAGTGCAACGAATTCAGTCCAAACTCCTGTAACACATCGCAATGCTTAGCGTATTCCTCTTAAAAATGGATCATTATGAAATTAGAATTACGTTCCCCGGTAGATGAGCGAGCCGGAATCCACGTTCCTGACGAAGCTGCCCGACTCTCAAAACCATTCAACGGTACCGTTGGCTCCAAAGAAGGTGACGAATATCAGGTTAAGAACAACATTATTGATCTGTTAGGGAAAGAACCGGGATTTACTTCTATTGCTCAAAGCACCAATCATTGGAAAATTACCGCAGCCATTTATGAGGATATCTGGCGAAAGCGCTCTTTATCGCTTCTTTCCGGCGAAGAATTCCCGATCGAGAAAGAACATGAATTACTCATCGACTGGACGGCTCCCAAAGAAGATGGCTGGTATCTGGATCTTGGTTGTTCAACCGCTTTATATGGAAGAGCACTCAAAGCCGCACAGAAAAAAGCCAATATTGTAGCGCTCGATTTTTCGTCTCAAATGCTGGAAGAAGCCCGGCTGAAGGCAGAGGCTGATCAAACCGATATGTACTTTATCCGTGCTGATGGACGCGAACTCCCATTCTTTTCCAAAACCTTTGATGGCGTCGTAATGGGCGGTACGCTTAACGAGCTCACCGAAGAGTTGAAAGTGCTATATGAAGCTAAGCGAGTTTTAAAAGATGACGGCGTATTTTTCATGATGCATCTCATAAAATCGGATGCGTGGTACGGGAGATTGCTTCAGGAATCGGTGGGAATTGGAGGCATCAAATTCTGGACGGTGGATGAAAGCAATAAACTATTTAACCAAGCCGGATTTAAAGTGGAAGAGCAATTGGTTAAAGGAATTGTTTGCTTTACAAAACTTAGTTTTGATTAGTGAATGTAGAATTCAACATTTCAAATTTCTTCTACATTTGCTCAGGAGCCGAAATCCCCAGGATTCCCAATCCATTTCTTAGCACCTGCGCCACAGCCTTAGCCAACTCCATGCGTGCTTGAGCCAGCTTTTCATCTTCTCCCAAGATACGGCAATCGTGGTAGAAGGAGGTGAAATCTGATGCAAGTTGATTCAGGAAGGTGATCACGTGATGCGGTTCCCGAAGCCGCGCTGCATTCGCTATGGTTTCTGGAAACTTCAGCATGGTTTTAATAAGGGTGATCTCACTTGGATGCGTTAACAAACTAAGATCCGTTTCTCCGGAGAAATCGTACTCATCCTCCACTTTTCGAAGGATACTTGAGATGCGCGCATGGGCATATTGAAGGTAAAAAACCGGATTCTTTTCACCGGCTTCTTTGGCCTGACCAATATCAAATTCCAGGTGTGTATTCGGCGAGCGCATCAGGAAAAAGAAACGGGTTACGTCTGCGCCAACCTCATCCATCAATTCATCCAGTGTGACGAAATTGGCTTTTCGTGTACTCATTTTGAAGGGCTTTCCGTCTTTAACCAACGTAACAAACTGATACACCACTACATCTACTTTTTCGGAATCGTAACCCAGCGATTTGATACCATTCATTACATCCGGATAAGTGGCAATGTGGTCGGCGCCAAACACATCCACACAAAGATCAAAGCCGCGATCCAGTTTGTTGGCATGGTAAGCAATATCAGGGAGTCGGTAGGTGGGTTCGCCGGAGCTTTTTACCAGAACGGTGTCTTTGTCTTTGCCGAATTCCGTGGTCTTAAACCAAACGGCTCCGTCTTTATCGTAAACCAATCCTTGGTCGCGCAGCTTTTCGATGGTTTCTTCAATTTTGCCATCTTCATACAAACTATGCTCATTGAAGTAAGAATCCATTTTAATATTCATGCGCTCTAAGGTTGCGCTGATATCTGCAAAGATCTCCTCTTCTGCTTTTTCTTTGAACGGCTTTTCATCTTTGGATTCAACCAACTCCTCCCCTTTTTCATCAACCAGAGATTGGGCGATATCGCGGATGTATTCCCCTTCATATCCGCCTTCCGGGAATTCACCATCTTTTCCCAGTAATTCGAGATAGCGGGCTTGTACACTCTCACCCAAAACGCGCATTTGTCGGCCGGCATCGTTGAAGTAATATTCGCGCTCCACATCGGCGCCGGTCCACTCAAAAAGTCGGGCAACGGTATCTCCCAAAACAGCATTACGCCCGTGCCCTACGGTTAACGGTCCGGTGGGATTGGCACTCACAAATTCAACCAATACACGCTTTCCTTCATTGGTATCTGTTTTTCCATAATCAGCACCGGTTTTCAGGATTGTTCCCAATTCATCAAACAAATAATTATCAGCAAACCTAAAGTTGATAAATCCGGGACCGGCGATCTCTACAGCTGAGATCTTCTGTTCATCATATTCCAATCCATCCACGATCTGCTGAGCGATAGCTCGCGGATTATTCTTCAGCGGCCGCGCCAGCATCATAGCAATATTACAAGAAGCATCTCCGTGTTCGGGTTGATTTGGCTCTTCGATATGAATGTCTGGTTGCTCTTCTAAATCAAATTGTTGGAGCGATTTACCAATGATTTCAACTAAATACTGTTTCATGGAAAAATGGGTTTTCAAATTCAGCCCAAAGATAAGGGAAAAGAACGTCGAATTGGGAATATCATCTAAGGAATTTTGAGCAAATAAAAACGCTCCAACCTGTCTGCCGACTAAGGCAAGCGCAGTGCGTGTGGATCGAGATTTGATATGTTTGAATTAAGGCCAGCCCGGATTTTTTGAGGCTAAAGTTAACCCATTGGGCTGGTTCCTACGCATTGCGTTGGAACCAAAATGCCCATAACGGTTTTACTGCTTCGCCATACTTTCAATCAAAGATTTGAACTGAGCATAAGTTCTGGGATTCTGCTCCAGTTTTTGTCCGTTGATGAAAAAAGTGGGAGTAGAGTTTACATCCAGGTTTAATCCCTCTCTTTTATCAGCCATCACAATTCGTTGCATGTCTGCCGAGTTCATGTCTTGGCGGAATTTTTCCACATCCAGGTCCAGGCTCCGGGCATAGCCAATGAACATTGCTTCGGCATTACCGCGGGCCCATTGCTCTTGTCCGGCAAAAATCATGTCGTGCATCTCCTTGTATTTTCCTTGTTGGCGAGCTGCTTCAGCGGCACGGGCTGCCAATTGGGCATGTTCGTGCATGTTTAATGGGAAGTGCTTTACAGTAATGGTGACCCGGTCGCCAAGATCTTTTTTAAGTTGTTCTTCAAAAGAAACATAATATTTACAGGCAGGACACTGATAGTCACTGTACTTTACAATTTGTATAGGCGCTGTTTCAGTTTCAGACTCTTGCGCCAATAAAGGCGCTGTCAACAATATGGCAAAAGCCGTTAATAAAAATAATCCGCGTTTCATGGTTAAGATCCTTCCTTCGATTTGTGATGATTTACTTTTTGAGAGTGTCTGTTCAAAATAACATTCATTTTTTGAATTATCTGCGAAATTTGATCCTCAGAGTTTTCTTTTCCAAAAGATAAACGTACAAACTCCCGTGCTTCTTGCTCATTTTTTCCAATGGCTGTCATGGTTTTGTTCGGTTTTTCGGATCCGACCTGACAGGCACTGCCCGTTGAAATGGCCAGGCCTGCCTGATTGCATTCCAGCATGAGAAATTGTCCTTCCATTCCGGGAAATCTCAATCCCAAAATGTTTGGAACCGTGAATTCAGGGTGTTCAATAACTTCAACCTGAAACGAGAGAGCCTTTAATTCAGTAATTATTTTCTTGCGGAATGAGCCGATTCGTTCCTGCTCTTTGGGAGCGTTTTGAGTGATCTGTTTTGCAGCCGTTGCAAAAGCAGCAATGGATGGAACATCCGAAGTTCCAGGCTTGAATTTACTTTGATGGTCGGAATCGGGAAAAACGGGTTTCCAGTTTACTTTTGGGTTCATCCAAACAGCACCCACCCCTTTAGGGCCATAGATCTTATGTCCGGAAATGGAGATCGCATCCACATTCATGGTGTTCACATCGAGGGGAATACGACCATAACTTTGCACGCAATCGCTGTGGAGCAAGATATTTTTGGAATGAAGGAATGCTCCAATCGTCTCAAGATCCTGAATGGTTCCGATCTCAGAATTTACATGCTGAATGGAAGCCAGAGCAGTATCATCCCGAACCAGCGATTTCAATTCATCCATATCAACGCGACCAAATTGATCGACCGAAGCGGTAGAAACTTCGTAGCCTTCTTGCTTTAGTTTTAAAAAGATATTGCGAACTGAAGAATGTTCGATCGCAGTGGTTATAAGGTGCTTTCCTTCCCGCGCTTTCAACAAAGAATAGATCGCAAGGAAATTAGATTCTGATGCTCCCGAAGTGAAATAGACATCTTTGGGGCGAGCATTTAGCGTTACAGCGACAGTTTTTGTAGAAGCCTCCAGGATTTGCTTGGCGGACGAACCCTCATCATGCATGCTGCTGGCGTTTCCGAAATAATGCTTGGCTACATTCAAGTACACTTCCAGAGCTTTATCGCTGATGGGCGTAGTGGCGGCGTGGTCAAGATAGATCATCTAAAAGTGCTCATAAATAAGAGTTAAAAAGGGTATCTTTATTTCCGTTCTGTTAGTTGTCACTCTGAGCGATAGTAAATTTATATTGAACTCTTTTGCTTAACGCGAAGAGTCTCAAATTTTGATACATCCCAAATGAGAAAAGTTTGAGATCCTTCGCGAAATACAAATTTCTCAAGTTTTGCAGAAGGTGCGCTCAGGATGACAGCTTCCATTACTGGAAATCAATCCATGCCAAAAATAGACAAATAATCACCGCCAATCATCTTATGAATCAGCTTGAGTTAACCGAGATCTTGAAAAACGCTTTTGCCGAAGATATTGGCATGGGCGACCTTACCACCGAATCCATTTTTCCTGAACATCAGCTTGGCAAAGGAATCTATACGGCAAAAGCTGATGGCGTGGCAGCCGGACTGTCCATCATCGAGACCGGATATCAATTGATGGACCCTTCGGCAGAAATCACCTTTCACAAAAAAGATGGTGATTCGGTGAAAAAGGGAGAACGCATTGCTGAAGTGAAGGCATCTGTTGGGGCGTTATTAACCGGCGAGCGGGTGATCCTGAATTTGATACAGCATTTGGGTGGAATTGCTACGGCGACTCAGGAGGTGATTCAGCTACTGGATGATGAAAACATCACGATCACCGATACCCGAAAAACGCTTCCGGGATTGCGTTCCCTCCAAAAATACGCGGTGCGTTGCGGAGGTGGTAAAAACCATCGTTTTAGATTAGATGACGGCGTGATGATCAAAGACAATCACATTAAAGCTGCGGGAAGCATCACGAAAGCGGTGGAAAAAGTACGGTATGAAATTGGTCATATGGTGAAAGTGGAAGTGGAAACGGAAACCAAAGAGCAGGTTTTGGAAGCGGTTAAAATTGGTGCTGATGTGATCATGTTAGACAATCGCTCTCCCGAAGAAGTGAAAGAATTTGTGGGCTTGATTCCTGATGAGGTCATTGTTGAGGTTTCGGGAGGCATCACCCCGGAGAATATTGCCGGGTATAAAGGCTGTGGGGCCGATGTGATCTCGCTGGGCTGGCTCACGCATTCGGTGAAGGCGCTGGATATCAGCTTTAATTTGGAATGAAAGGATTTTTAAATCTCTCTTTCTATCCAAATTTTTATCGCACATTTTGTACATTGTTTTGATTGAAAAACGAGTTTATTGATGTCAAACACCTACCGCGCACTTACACGAAAATACCGGCCGACGTCCTTCGATGATATTGTCTCGCAAGACCATGTGAGCAATACCATTAAGAACGCCATTAAACAGAACCGGCTGTCTCATGCTTATATGTTTTGCGGTCCGCGTGGCGTGGGTAAAACGACCATGGCGCGCGTGCTTGCCCGAACCATCAACGAAATTGATACCAGTATTGACGGCGAGTCGCTGAATCAGACGCTGAACATTGTGGAAATGGATGCCGCCTCCAACAACAAGGTGGATGATGTGCATCACTTGCGGGAAAGCGTTCGAATTCCTCCGCAAAATGGCCGCTACAAAGTTTTTATCGTGGATGAGGTGCACATGCTCAGTAAGGCGGCTTTCAATGCTCTGCTGAAAACACTTGAGGAACCGCCGGAGCACGCCATTTTTATTTTTGCAACGACGGAGCCGCATAAGGTTTTACCCACCATTCTCTCCCGTGTACAACGTTTTGATTTCAAGCGGATTTCGGTAGATGAAATCGTACAGCGACTTCGAAAAATTGCCATAGATGAAGATATTTCCATTGATGAAGAGTCTTTGCATGTAATTGCCAAAAAAGCCGATGGAGCACTGCGTGATGCTCTTGGATTGATGGATCAGGCGATTGCATTTTGTGGTGATACCATCACGCATAACGAGTTGCTGCAGGCGCTGAATGTGGTGGGAACCGACCGCTTGTTTGAGTTCATGGATTGTGTGAAAGAACACGATGCCGATCGTGGATTGGAACTCATCAACACGCTGCTACAGGAAGGCTATGATATCCAGGAATATTTGATCGGGCTGACTGAGCATCTTCGGAATTTGTACATCGCTCACGAGACCTCGAAGCTCTATTTAGTGGAGGCTTCTGAAGAAACCAAAAAACGCTATCAACAGACCGCTAAGGATTTTTCGCGGGATGACCTGATGCGCATGCTGCATATCATCAGTGAGGCACAGATCAAGCTGAAGGATGCTTCTCAACCTCGCATTCAGTTTGAAATTACGCTGCTGAAGCTCATCCATATGGAGCGCAGCGAGCAACTTTCAGAACTATTGGCCGGTTTGCAGGAGTTAAAAAAAAACTCCGGTAACTTCGTAAACGCTTCCCGGAACGGTTCAACCCGGAAGACTGAGCAACAAGAAACGGTTGCTGAGTCGGAAAAGGGTCAGATTCAAGAAAGATCAGACGAACCAGAAAAGACCAAAGCTTCGGTAGAAAATTCAGCCCAAGAAATTGAAGATCCCGAACCGGAAGAGGAATTTGAGCCCGAAGAGGCCGGTTATGAAGAGGAAGATTTTGAGGAAGAAGAAGATGATTTCGATATCGGAGCCCCGGCGCTAACCACCAGTCTGACGAAGAAAAGTCGGGCTGCTCAGATGAAGTCGTTTACGAATGGAAGCCAGGAAAAGCCTTCAGGTTCACCCCAAAAAGAAGAAATAAAAGTACCCGAAAAGCTGACGCTCGAGTTCATTCAAGAGCAGTGGCCGGTATATCTCGAATCACTGAAAGGGGATTTCCCCATGTTGTTGCACCTGCAAATGGAACGGGTGAAATTGCTGAAACTGAAGGGCGGTGAATTGTATTTGGAATGCGACAATCAGTTTGCTAAAAAAATGGTAGATGAACAGGCCATGGATCTTCAGAAAAAATTGAAGGAATGTGTAGGCAGTATGCTGCGTTTTAATATTTCCGTTGGAACACCTGATCCGTCGGATAAGCCCATGAGTGTGTACGAGCGTTTCAAGCAAATACAACAAAAGGACCCCATCATCCGTGATATAGTAGAGATTTTTGGCGCGGAGTTGGAGTATTAAGTCTGAATGCTGATAGCTTAAAAAAATAATTAACGCTGTGGGGTTTTTAATCACCCACAGATATTCAATGAAATATGTAATCTAAAAGAGAATTATGAGCAATTTTAATATGGCCGATATGTTCGGCAAGATTCAGGAAATGCAATCTAAAATGCAGGAAGCCCAGGAGGGTTTGAACGATGTGATCGTTGAAGCGGAAGCAGGCGGCGGCATGGTGAAAGTGAAAGCCAACGGAAACAAGCAGATCGTTTCTATAGAGATGGATAAAGATGTAGTCGATCCTCAAGACAAAGAAATGCTGGAAGATCTGATTGTAGCGGGCGTAAACAAAGCATTGGAAAAAGCCGAGGAAGCTTCCAAAGAAAAAATGCAGGAAATGTATAAAGGCATGATTCCGGGTGGTGGAATTCCCGGAATGGATATGTCAAAATTTGGACTATAAATCAGGTTTTAGCCACAAGGTTTTAGGTTTTAGAATACATCCAACTAACACCTAAAACCTAACACCTCGTAACTCAATACATGCAGATAACCTCAGAATATTTAGAGCGGGCTATTGAGCAGCTCGCCAAGCTTCCCGGAACGGGACGGAAATCGGCGCAACGAATCGCTATTCACTTACTCAAGCAAAATGATGATTACGCCAAAAATCTTGCTCAGGCTATTGTCGACCTCAAAGAAAAAGTAACCCGCTGCTCGGTTTGTGGGAATGTGAGCGACTCCGATCCTTGTAAAATTTGTGATAACCCTAAACGGGATCCGTCTGCTATTTGTGTGGTTGAGGAATTTAATGACGTCTATATCATAGAGAAATCGAATGAATTTCGCGGTCGGTATCATGTGTTGGGCGGGGTGATTTCTCCTATGGATAATATCGGTCCCGATAAGCTGCGCATTCAGGAATTGCTTAAACGAATTGGGGAAGATGATCAGATTACGGAAGTGATCCTGGCGTTGAATCCTGATGCGGAAGGAGAGGCGACTTCCTACTACATCAATAAGCTGTTGAAGAATTATGAGGTGAAAGTGACCCGCATCGCTTACGGAATCCCTATGGGAACCGAGCTCGAATTTATTGACGAGGCTACTTTAAGCCGCGCTTTCGCCAGCCGAAATTCTTTTTAATAATTGAACCTTAGCGAGCTCTGCGGAATCTTTGCGTCCTTTGCGGTAAAAATAAATGTTAGGATAACCGCAAAGAGCGCTAAGGAATCGCAAGGAACGCAAAGATATATTTGCTATGACTGAAAATGAGCTTTCGAGAATAATTTTAGATTCTGCTATTCAGGTGCACCGATCTTTGGGTCCGGGTTTGCTTGAGTCTGCTTATCAGAAATGTTTGGCTTACGAACTTGAGCAGCAAGGACTGAACATAGAAGTTGAACGAGGACTTCCATTAGTTTATAGAAATGTAGAGATGGAAGTTGGGTATCGGGTGGATATTTTTGTGAACCGAAAAGTTATTATTGAAATTAAATCCGTTGATGCCCTTAATGACATTCATTTAGCACAAGTTTTAACTTATTTAAAATTATCAGATTGTAAATTAGGTCTGTTGATAAATTTTAATTCTAAACTATTAAAAGACGGTTTTCGTCGCGTCGTAAATAACCTCTAACTCTCCGCGTGCTTTGCGCAATCATAGCGCTCTTTGCGGTTAATTAATCAAGTATGAAACAGCTACTAAGTTTTCTTTTAATAACATTTTTTGCAGTTAGTACACTTCAAGCTCAAAACAAGGACTATTGGCAGCAGGAAGTGGATTACACCATGGAAATTGATGTGGATGTTGAGAATCATCAATATGCCGGAAAGCAAACCTTGGTGTACACGAACAACTCACCCGAAACACTGGACCGGGTGTACTACCACCTCTACTTCAATGCATTCCAGCCGGGAAGTATGATGGATGTGCGCTCCCGAACCATCGCCGATCCCGACCGACGAGTGGGCGACCGCATTTATCACCTTGAAGAAGATGAAATTGGATATCAAAAAGTGAAATCCCTCACGCAGGATGGCGAAATAGTTGAGTACACTGTTGATGGAACTGTGTTGGTGGTGGAGTTGAACAAGCCCATTGAGCCCGGTGGAACTTCTACTTTTAAGATGGAATGGGATGCCCAGGTTCCTTTACAAATTCGTCGTTCCGGATGGAATAATGCAGAAGGGGTGGAATTTTCGATGAGTCAATGGTATCCGAAACTGGCCGAGTATGACGTTCGCGGATGGCATCCCAATGAGTATGTGGGACGTGAATTTCATGCTCCTTTTGGTAATTTTGACGTGAAGATCACCATCGATCAGGACTATGTGCTGGGTGGGACCGGAATCCTTCAAAACCCAAATGAAATTGGGTATGGCTATGAAGACGAAGGAGCCAAGGTAAAACGGCCTTTCGGAGATAAAATGACCTGGCATTTCAAAGCTGAAAACGTGATCGATTTTTTCTGGGGAGCTGATCCCGATTTCAAACATGTAACTGCTCAGGTTCCAAACGGACCCAAATTACATTTTCTATATCAGCAGCCAGCCGTTGTGGAAGGCGCTTCTGAAGAAGAAAATGCGCAATACACAAAAAACTGGGAAGAACTGGTAGATTACACAATTGGTGCTTTTGAATACGCAAATGAACATTTTGGAGTGTATCCATATCCTCAGTTTTCTACCATTCAGGGTGGAGACGGAGGCATGGAGTATCCGATGGGAACCCTTATCACCGGAGGCAGAAGTCTTGGTAGCTTAGTTGGAGTTACGGTTCATGAAATGTATCACAGCTGGTATCAAAATGTGCTGGCCACCAACGAAAGCCTGTATGAGTGGATGGATGAAGGTTTCACCAGCTTTGCTTCTTCAGAAACGATGGCGCATCTCTTTGACCGTGACGGCAACCCACATTCCGGGTCCTATCGAGGGTATCGTTTTATTGTTGAAAGCGGTAAAGAGGAACCCATGGTAACGCATGCCGATCATTATAACACAAATCAGGCATACGGTATTGCAGCCTATTCCAAGGGAGCGATCTTTCTTAATCAGCTTGAATACATAATTGGAAGAGAAGATTTTCGCAATGGCATGCTTAAATACCACAAAGAGTGGAAAATGAAGCATCCCACCGATCTCGATTTTGTCCATCTGATGGAAAAAGAATCGGGGATGATACTGGATTGGTATTATGAATACTTTGTTCAAACCACTAAAACAATTGATTATGGTATAAAAGCGGTTGCCGGCAATGGCAATGAGACAGTTATTGATCTCGAAAAAATTGGCTTGATGCCTATGCCGCTGGATATTGTTGTAGAATATCAGGATGGCAGCAGCGAGCAATATTATATTCCTTTACGCATGATGCGCGGAGAAAAACCAATGGAGTTTGACATGCCGCGATCTGTTCTGGAAGACTGGCCCTGGGTACAGCCCGAATACAGCTTTACGATCGATCGGCCTGTTTCGGAGATTCAAAGAGTAATCATAGATCCAACCGAGCGAATGGCTGATATCGATCCTGAAAATAATTCTTTTGATGTGCCTTCTATGTTAAATGAATAAATGCTTATCTTTAAGCGATTCAATTGAGGCGTTGCATTATTGCAACGCCTTTTTTGTTGAAACGAATACTCATTAGGAAAAAACTGATAAGAGAAGGTCGGTTCAGAAAGATGTCAAAAAAAGATTACGATAAACTCGCACTGGAAGCACACGAAAAGTATAAAGGCAAGATCTCTGTAGAGTTAAAAATGCCGTTAGAGACGAAAGATGATCTAAGTGTGGCCTATACGCCCGGCGTTGCCCGCCCCTGTCAGGTTATCGCCGATGATAAAGAAAAAGCCTATACCTACACTACTAAAGGGAATATGGTAGCTATTGTGAGTGATGGTTCAGCCGTGCTTGGCTTAGGAAACATCGGCCCGGAAGCAGCCCTTCCGGTAATGGAAGGAAAAGCCGTGTTATTTAAGAAATTTGCCTCTGTAGATGCTTTTCCCATTGTGCTTGATACGCAAGATACCGAAGAGATCATCCGTACTGTGAAAAACATAGCGCCCGGCTTTGGAGGGATCAACCTTGAAGACATTTCAGCTCCGCGTTGTTTTGAAATCGAACGACGACTGAAAGAAGAATTGAACGTCCCTGTGTTTCATGATGACCAACATGGAACGGCGATTGTGACTCTGGCCGGAATGTATAACGCCCTGAAGCTCACCGACAAGAAAATGGAAGACTTGCAAGTGGTGGTAAACGGAGCCGGAGCCGCCGGAGTAGCCATTGTGAAATTATTGTTTGCAGCGGGCGTGAAAGATGTGATTATGTGCGACAGCCGCGGAATCATCTACAAAGACCGTGGGGATCTCAATTCCACCAAAGATAGAATGGCGGATATCACCAACAAGCAAATGCGTAAGGGAAGCCTGGAAGAAGCCGTAAAAGGAATGGATGTGTTTATTGGTGTTTCCGTGCCGAATGTGCTGTCCAAAGAAATGGTGAAATCCATGAATGATGATCCGTTCATCTTTGCCATGTCCAATCCCGACCCAGAAATTCTACCTGAAGACGCCAAAGAAGCCGGCGCTGCCGTTGTGGCTACGGGACGATCTGATTATCCGAACCAGATCAATAATGTACTCGCTTTTCCGGGATTATTCCGTGGAGCGCTGGACGCACGCCTGACCCGCCTCACCACCAAGATGTTCATCACTGCGGCCAGAGCCATCGCCAATTCAGTGGAAGACCTGTCGGTAGATAAGATCATTCCAAGTCCCTTTGATGAGCGGGTTCCACAAAGAGTGGCAGATGCAATTAAGGAGAGTGCGGAGTAGGTGCATCTTTAGGTCACATTAATTATCTATTTGATACTGCAAAAATCACTTTATTCTCTTTTGCGTTTAGCAATGCGAATTCTTTGAGGTTTGCTGGGTTTTGTATCAATGATGGATGATAAAGCATTTCATGATTATCGAAAACCATAGGACAACGTAGCTCTGCGGATTCAATTTCAAGGACCAGAATGTCAGTCTTGCAGGGATTTTCGGGAGCAATTTTAGTATGAATAATGACAGTATCAGAATTGTCACCCGGAAATAACAGGCTAAATTCATGTGCTCCAAAAGGGATATTGTCTTTCTTCCAAATTACCTGACTTTTTCTGAAGTCATACAGCAACAAACTGTAATCGGTGGGTAGTTTTGAACTTGTTCCTGTGAGTACCAAGACCGTTGATTCATTCACAAATTCAAATTGCTGAATGCTGCCTGGGATACTTAAAGTATTTAAAACGCTTCCGTCATCATTAAGGAATAGTATTTTTCTTTCACTCAATTGAACCGGATTTTCTTGCATCAAAAAATTTGCGACAAAGCCAATGCTGCCAGAACCTGGTTCATACGCAATCTGTCTTATATTTAGCCTTATGCCGAAATTCAACTCTTCAGAAGTTTTTTGTAATGGAGTGCTTTTTCTGAATACTTTTCCATCTCTAAGGGTCAAATCGACCATTTTCAAAGAGGTAATTCTACGTTGACTTACTTTATTAATCTGCTCCGTAGTTTCTTTTCTAATATTTCGATCTTGATCCTTTAATTGGTTTATTAAAGAGTTTACAGAATCTCTATTCTCCGCGGTGGTTAATTCTCTTAACTCAGCTCTCCGGTTGTATATCTCTTTGCGGTTTTCATTATAAACATTTTGCAGGGAGTCGACAGCTTGTGGGTTCTTCAATTCCTGTTCCCAGTCAAAAGTGATCAACCTGTTTGTATCGATGGGTGTTGAATAATGAATCGGTTCAACGTAATCATAAAATTCGTTGCTCCTGAAATCATAGATAGACATATTTGCATGCGGACCTTCCGAATTAATTACCAAATAGCCGTAATTGCCCATTGGAAATACCGAGTAGCAAGGATTTTGAAATGTTGAAAGTTCTTTTCCGGATTTATCGAAAACGGAATACTTACAATCTCTTAGTGAAGTATCATAAGGATCTTCTTTTACAATAGGCTCTTTAATAACTATGACATCAGAATACTTAGAAACGGCTACCCGTGGATTTTTAGAATCGAATTTCTTTTCCCAGATTAGTTCTCCATCGTAACGATAAGCCAGTATGGTTGTTTGCTCATCAAAAATGGATTTTATGGATACTAAAAGAAAGGATTTTGTTGTTTCTAACTGTACAACTTTGCCATCAATTTCAAGGACTTTCAGAGCACTAAAAAGGGTATCCGGATCATTTTTTATTTGTTCTGTCTTAAGGGCAGGCTTTTCCTCCGGAAGTTTTTCATTAGCTGAAGATTCGGGTTTGATTCCAAGCATTGAAAGAACAAGTGGAATAAACAAAAAAAAGCCTAAACCCAATTTTGAATTCGAATACATTTCTATTTTTTCTTAAAGATTATAACCCGGTTTTCTTCTTTTTTAAAATTTCCAATAGGTTGAAATTTCTACAATCGAATGCAAATTATAACCTACACTATATATTAGTTACTACATAATATATCACATGCGCATGTTAGTTCTTTATAATTTAGAGCTTTACTATTCTATTTTGATAAACTCTCTTCTCAAAAAACAAGTTGCATGGAGTAACAGTTAGTTAAAGTCACCAAAATTAACTCACATCTTTTAACACCCCCGCCTTCCCAAATATCCCTAATTTTGATGCTTCATTGGAGTCACACTAAAAACCAATTTTAGGAATGAGGTCATCTTTACTCATCGCATGTTTGGCATGTTTTTATATAGGATTTTTTCAACCGGCAACGGCTCAACCCGCTGAACTTACCCCCAGGCCAACCGCCTTCGAAGCAACGGCGACTTTCGTTGAAGAAGCTCCCTACATTGATGGAAATCTGGACGATGTGGCCTGGCAAAATATCCCACCGATCACCCAATTTACACAGGTTTGGCCGAATGATGGTGCCCCCTCAACCGAAGATACCGAAGTCCGAATTGCCTATGACCGCGACAACCTGTACTTCGCTTTTCGATTTTACGATGATGATCCCGAGCTGATCAAAGCACGTAATTTGGAGCGGGGCGGACGCAATAGTCGAGATGATCACGCCTACATAGGGCTGGATACCTACATGGATGGTCGTAATGCATATTTGTTTGAAGCCAATGCTCTTGGCACCCAAGATGATGCTCTTATCACCGATGAAAATCTCGACTACAGTGGATTTTCATGGGATGCGGTTTTCATCACTGAAACCAAAATTGATGATGAAGGCTGGACTTTGGAAGTCGCCATCCCTTTTCGGCAGCTTCGTTTTCCGGATGAGGAGGAGTTGGAGTTTGGCTTGATGTTGTCCCGGACCATCATCCGAAAAAATGAGCGTGTGCTTTGGCCGGCCATAGGACAGGAATATGGTGGATATAACGGGGTTCGGTCGGCGGTTTCACAGTACGGGGTTTTGAAAGGGATCAAAAATATCCGGCGTGGAAATAACATTGAGTTGAAACCGTATGTGATCTCTGGGGTTCAGGAAACGCGTCCCAACCTGCAAACGGAGACTACTTCAACCAAAACCACCTACGATATTGGCGGAGATATGAAATGGGGGATCACTTCTAACCTCACGCTTGACCTGACTGTGAATACCGATTTTGCCCAGGTAGAATCTGATAACGTGCAAGTGAATTTATCCCGATTCAGCCTTTTCTTTCCTGAAAAAAGAGAGTTCTTTTTAGAACGAGCCGGATTATTTGAGCACGGAAATTCACGATCAACCCAAACCTTTTTCTCCCGAAGAATTGGCCTCACCAATCAGATTTTAACCGGAGCCCGGGTTACCGGTCAGGCCGGGCGATTTTCATATGGAGCCATGAACATCGAAACGGGAACCAAAATGGGCGATTTGTTTGGCAGCAATTCTGCAAATAACACCGTAGCGCGACTTCAGGCTGAAGTAATGCCCCGTGCTACCGTAGGGGCCATCGCTACAAATGTGGAACAAATTGATGGAGGGTACAACCGTGCCTTGGGTTTTGATACTAACTATCGATTTTGGAATGCCAGTAGTTTTAATGCCTGGTTCACTAATGTGTGGGATGATGAGCAAACTCTGAACGATAACGCCGGCCACGTGAGTCTCAGACTTGATAACGACACCTATGCGGCCGGTTTCTCCTTTACTCACGTGGGGCGGAATTATAATCCGGCTTTAGGGTTTGTCCGCAGGCGAGATATGCGACAGTATTCCGGTAATCTGGGATATGATCCACAGGTTCAAATATCTTTTTTGCCAAACCTTGCTCGCCTGAATTTTGGCAGCAGCTACGATTTTATTGAAGGGCAAGACGGCGTGAAGCAGTCTTCTCAAGTTTCAGGATCATTCGGGTTGGAATTCACCAGCAGTAAAAGCTTGAGAATCAATGCTAATCAACAGTTTGAGCGCTTATTTGTGCCTTTCAACATCAGGGAAGATGCCGTGATCCCTGCCGGAGATTATACTTTTGAACGAGTTAGCTTAAACGCCCGCAGCGATGACAGTCAGCGTATTTATGGGTCGGCCGGTATTATCTTTGGAAGCTTTTACAACGGAAACCGAACAGATTTTGGGATTGATATGGGCTTCCGGTATAACAAACATTTAAGCATCGACGGTGGCGTGAATCACTCCATGATCGATCTTCCCATTGCGAACGGTACGTTTGATGCCACCACCGTTTCAACTTCAATATTCGGGGCCATAAGCCGACAGTTATATGCAAAAGCGCTTATCCAATACGACAACTTTTCACGGGATATTCAAACCTACCTGCGTATCAATTGGATTCATACACCGGGCAGCGATCTTTTCCTCGTCTTCAATACATCGCATCATATAACCGGAGATAATGAGCCTTTGTTTGATCCCAGAAAAGATCTGATCTTGAATAATCAGGCTGGGATTGTTAAGCTGACCTATTTGATCATGTTGTAAAAACTGCTTTTGGGAGGGCTTAACGCGCAGGGGTTTTGCACAGCCTCACAAAGCTCGAATAGCATATCTGTTTAAACTTTTTTACAATCCCTAGGTTTATATATTGAGTAATATTGAGCTTTCCGTAAACAAACCTGATTCCCTAACTTATTGATGAAGCGTCATTTATCTACATTCCTGTTTTTAGCATTGTGCTCTGGCTTTAATGCAGAAGCTCAAAATTCTGATAACGAAAGATTATCTTCTGCTTTTGAAGTTGAGGCTGTTTTTGCTGAATCAGCTCCCTATATAGATGGAAATTTGGATGATCCGGTTTGGGATGAAATTACCCCCATTACCACGTTTACCCAAGTTTGGCCGAACGATGGAGCCCCTGCTACTGAAGATACAGAAGTGCGCATTGCTTACGATCGGGATAACCTGTATTTCGCCTTTCGTTTCTATGATGACAATCCGGAGCTCATCCGTGCCAAAAATCTGGAACGCGGTGGAAGAAATAATCGGGACGACCATGCATACATCGGCATCGACACGTTCAAGGAAGGCCGAAATGCGTACCTTTTTGAGATGAATGCACTGGGTACTCAGGACGATGCCCTGATCACCGATGAAACCATCACTTACGACAGCTTTTCATGGAACGCCGTATTCCTTAGCGAAACGACCATTGATGAGGAAGGCTGGACGCTGGAAGTGGCTATCCCCTTCAGGCAGCTGCGTTTCCCGGAAGGAGAAGAATTGGAATTCGGGCTGATGCTTTCCCGTATGATCAATCGAAAAAACGAACGCGTACTTTGGCCGGCAATTGGCATGGAATATGGCGGAAGTTTTGGCGTGCTTGCCGCCGCTTCCCAGTATGGAGTGGTAAAAGGAATTAAGAATATCCGTCGTGGCCATAATATTGAGATCAAACCTTATGTGATCTCCGGAGCCCAGGAAATACGACCCGACCTTCAGAATGAAAACACAGAAATAGATTATACCTACGATATTGGCGGAGACCTGAAATGGGGGATTACTTCCAACCTCACTCTTGATATGACCGTTAATACCGATTTTGCACAGGTTGAATCGGACAATGTGCAGTTGAACTTATCCCGTTTCAGCTTATTCTTCCCTGAAAAGCGCGAGTTTTTTCTGGAACGAGCCGGCTTGTTTGAGCATGGGAATAACCGATCTACCCAAACTTTTTTCTCGAGAAGAATTGGACTCACCGATCAGATTCTTACCGGGGCTCGTATGACCGGGCAGGTTGGGAAGTTTTCCATTGGTGCACTGAATATTGAGACGGGTGATAACATGAAGCAGGTTTTTGGGAGTCAATCCGTAAACAATACGGTTGCCCGGGTACGAACCAACATCTTTCCACGGGCTACGGTCGGTTCCATCATCACCAATGTTGAAGAGGTGAATGGGTACAATCGGGCACTTGGTTTTGACGCAAAATACCGATTCTGGAGCTCCAGCGAATTCAATGCCTGGTACACAAAGGTTTGGGATGATGTGGATGCCCTGAATGACGCAGCAGGTCATGGCAGTCTTCAGCTCCAAAATGATACCTATGCAGCCGGCTTCTCTTACACCAGTGTGGGTGAAAACTATAACCCGGCGCTGGGTTTTGTAAGGAGACGAAACATGAGGCAGTATTCCGGGAATCTGAGCTATAATCCTACCGTGAATTTTTCAAACCTCCCCTCACTTGGTCGCTTTAATTTCAGGACTTCTTATGATTACATCGAAGGTCAGGATGGAGTCAAGCAAACAACTTTTCTGAATGGAATTGCGCGAGCAGAATTTAAAAGCCGCCAGAGTATTGAAGTTGGATTTGAACATCAGTTTGAACGTTTGTTTAGCCCTTTTGAGATCCGTGAAAATGCGATGATACCCTCCGGAGATTACACATTTACTTTGTTTGGAATACACGCCCGCTCTGATGAAAGTAAACGCCTTTTTGGCACAGCCGGATTTAATATAGGTGAGTTTTTTAATGGAAATCGAACCGACCTAAGTGGTAGTTTTGGGTTTCGGCAATCGAAGCATTTGCACATCGAGGGCAGTCTGGAACATTCCATCATAGATCTGCCCATACCCAACGGTGAATTTGATGCAACTACGGTTTCCACTTCCATTCTGGGAGCTATAAGCCGAAAACTATTCGCAAAGGCACTTCTGCAATACGACAATTTTTCACGGGACATTCAAGCCAATATCCGTATCGACTGGATTCATACTCCGGGTAGTGATCTATTTGTTGTATTCAACACTTCCTATCATCTGACGGGAGACAATGAAGTATTGTTCGATCCCCGTAAAGATATCATCATGAACAGTCAGGCAGCCGTAGTGAAGCTGACTTATTTGATCATGCTTTGATCAAAACACCGCACTCGACCTTGACCGATAACCGGTCTGATCGTTGATTGAGGCTTATGAGGTTGAATTCGGTTGTAAACAGGTTTCACTTTCACTCATTAGAGTCTAATTATGAGATAATGTGGAAAAATTATCCACCGGTTGTCACTCTGAGCTTCCAGAAGTTAAAATTATCAGAGGATGGTTATCGCGAAGGGTCTCAAAGGTTAAATCACTCGGAGGTGTCAAAGTTTGAGATCCTTCGCGTTAAAAAGTTTAGCCCCGAACTATTATATAAGCGCTCAGGATGGCGATATAAGAGGCTTTATAAATTTATTTGGTTGAAACCCTAATCCGCTTCGCACACTTCATTCCGTCCATAGCTGCAGATACAATTCCACCTGCATAGCCGGCGCCTTCTCCACAAGGATAAAGTCCGCTGATCTGTACGTGTTGCAGAGTTTCATGGTCTCTGGGAATTTTAACCGGACTGGAAGTACGGGTTTCAGGGGCATGAACTACGGCATCATTGGTTAGATAACCACGCATGCTTTGGTCAAATTTCAGAAATCCTTCTTTAAGGTTTTTGTGGATGAAATCAGGAAGAACCGAGCCCAATTCCACAGAAGTGATGCCCGGTGCATAAGAGGTATTTGGTAAATCTGCTGAAACGTCTCCTTTAATAAAATCCCGCAGGCGCTGCGCCGGAGCCGTCTGCGTTTTACCGCCTTCAACCCACGCTTTTTGCTCGATGGATCGCTGAAATTCCATGGCTGCCAGCGGTCCGTATTTTTCGAATGGCTTGAAATCTTCGGGTTTCAGTTCAACTACAATTCCGGAATTAGCTGTGGAACGAGCGCGTCGGGAGGAAGACCAACCGTTAGTTACAATTTCACCCGGAGCTGTTGCACAGGGCGCGATCACTCCGCCCGGACACATACAAAACGAGTACACCCCCCGATCACCCACTTGCTTTACAATACTGTAAGCTGCCGGAGGCAGATAATCTCCACGCGATTCACAACTATACTGAATGGTATCAATCAGCGATTGCGGATGCTCGACCCGAACACCAATGGCCAGCGGTTTAAGTTCGATCTCAATGCCTTTTCGGTAAAGCAATTCAAAAATATCACGGGCGGAATGTCCGGTAGCGAGGATCACATTTTTTGCATGAAATTTGGTTCCATCCTGAGCTACTACGCCTTTGATAGAAGATGAATCCGTAATAAGATCCGTGACCCGAGTGTTAAAGTGAATTTCACCGCCGTTCTGCAAAATACATTTCCGCATATTGGCGATGATCTTCGGCAGCTTATTGGTTCCGATGTGCGGATGTGAATCTACCAGAATTTGTTTCACCGCTCCGAAGCCTACCAGCAACTCAAGCACTTTTTGGACATCACCGCGTTTTTTGGATCTTGTATAAAGCTTTCCATCCGAATAAGTTCCGGCTCCGCCTTCCCCAAAACAATAATTCGAATCCTCGTTTACGATGTGTTTTACGTTGATTCCTTTCAGGTCCTGAATGCGATCCTTGGCATTTTTGCCCCGTTCAATGATCACGGGCTTCAATCCATTTTCCATGAGTTCGAGAGCAGCAAATAGTCCGGCGGGACCGGCACCGATCACGATCACTTCCTCAGCATTGCTGACATTGGGGTAATTCGGCAAGGAAATCTTTTCGGGCTCGTATCCCTCATTGATATAAAGCCGAACTTTCAGGTTGTAATACGCCTGCTTGGCCCGGGCATCGATGGAGCTGCGGAGGATTTCGATGTGGCGAAGATCTTCTGCTGCTAATCCCTCTTTTTGAATAAGGGTTTCTTCAAGTAGTTGAGGTTCTCCTGCCACTTCGGGTAACACGCGGATCTGTAATTCTTTCTGCATGTCTCAAAAATACGGAATTGGTGGGTTTTAACGAATATGATCTGTAAGGGAATATTGAATATCGAGCAAGGAATATTCAAGAGTGAAGTTTAGAATTCGTGCACTAGTGCAAGCGTCTTGCTTGTGCTGTGTTGAAATCGGACTCGTTCGCATTCAGTGCAAAACTTGTTCATTTTGGCTTGATCCGCCGGTGGTCGGACAGGTTCCAAAACGAACCCAAAAATTAAGAAAACACAAGATGACAGAGATCCCAATACTTTATTCATTGATGGCTTACCTAAGGTGGTTTCCGTTATTCCCTGTGTTTTCGAAATTCGTTAGAATGCATTTTCCTCTTACAGAACTGAAACAAAAAACCTCCGCCGGTGTTATGAGCGGAGGTTTAATAGAGTCTCGCTAAAGGTAAGAACCGAAATCAATTATCATTACGATCCGGTCGTTTCCAGCGTACAGGATCTTCGGGAGTTGGGATGATCGGGTCTTCGTAATTTTGCAGTAAGCGCAGGGCCTCTTCCACAGCCGCTTCTAATTGTGGATCGTGGCCGTCGATGACTTCTTTCGGTGTTTGCATCACTTCGATATCGGGATCAATGCCTTCACCTTCCACATCCCATTCCCCATCGAGATTGTAGAATCCACCGCGCGGGGCAACGAAATAGCCTCCATCAATAAAAGGAGGAGTGTCCCAGGTTCCCACCAAACCACCCCAGGTTTTAGCGCCTACCAGTGGACCGATTTCCATCTTACGGAATAAAAACGGCAATAAGTCGCCACCGGAACCGGCGCGCTCGTTGATGACCATCACTTTAGGTCCCCAGATACCCGCACCTGGAGTAGTAAACGGTTTCCGGTCACCGGCTTTGCTGTTGAAGAAGCCGTGGAGTTCACGCGCCATAATATCCACCATGTAATCTGCCGCAGAACCTCCGCCGTTATTGCGTTCATCAATTACGGCCCCTTTTTTATCCTGTTGGGCAAAGTAATAGCGATTAAAATATTCGTAGCCGCCCGTTCCGGTATTTGGAACCCAAACGTAAGCAAGTTGGCCGTCGGACATTTCATCTACCATGCGGCGATTCCCTTCCACCCAATCACGAGTTCGCAGTCCATACTCGCTGGAGATTGGAACGACGGTCACCAATTCGGCCCCATCGGTATTTGGTTCATCATTTACCAAAAGCTGAACTTGTCGATCTACGGTTCCTTCAAAGTGTGTATAGAAATTTTCTTCTGCACTGATTTCTTTACCATTCACAGCCAGGATGTAATCGCCTTCTTCTACCTCAATGCCGGGACCTGAAAGTGGAGCTCGAAGATCAGGATTCCAACTTTCGCCGGTATATATTTTATCGATGCGATAGGCTCCATTTTGCAGGGAGATATCTGCTCCTAATAATCCGGCTTGAACATCTTCCAGATCCGGGAAATCACCTCCACCCACATACGAGTGTCCAACAGCCACTTCACCGCTCATGATATCCAACACATAATTCAGGTCGGTGCGATGCTTGGCGTGATCAATCCAGGGAGCGTACCACTTGTACACTTCCTGCCAGGGGGCGCCATGCATGTTATCCACATACAGGAAATCGCGCATAAAGCGCCAGCCATCGCGGAATATCTGATGAAATTCTTCCTGTGGGTCTACTTTTATTTTAATACCTGAGATATTGAGGCTGCCATCACCGGCTTTTTTCTCACCGGTTTCAGTTCCCACAATGTCCCAGCTTCCACCGCTGCGATAGAGCATATTTTTGCGATCCTGTGAAACTGCTCCTTCATTGAAATTGCTCATGAATAAGCTGCCTTCTCGTTTAGCGAGATCAAATTTGTGCAACCTCGTTCCTTCATTTTCCACGGATTCCATATAAAATACATCACCTCCGGGGCCGGGCATCAAACCGGTATAATTGCGTTGTGGGATATCCACGGCAAGCGTTCTTTGAGCAATTCCGTCGAGGTCGATCACTACTTCAACTTTTTCATCTCCATTCTCGGACGATTCCTCGTTTTCGACTTTTTCCTCTTCATCATCGCTTTTTGGAAGAAGCGGTGAAGGATCATCATCATTCAATACGATCATATACAGCGCGCGGGTCACCGGCATATTGTAGGAGCTCATGTCCAGCCAGCCGGTGTTGAGGCCATAATCGGTGCTGGCAAGGAAATAGAGGTAATTGCCATCTTCGCTCCAAACCGGCGTGATGGCATCCGACATGCCATCCGTTAGTTGATGTGTTTCTCCACTTTCTATGTTATGTACATGAACTGCTTTGAACTGATTATCGAGCAGTTTAACATACGCGATCCATTTGCTATCCGGAGACCAAACGGGATTCAGCGTTCGGTTTGGATGTGCATATCCGTCGGTGTCCACTTTCTTGGCATCACCGGATTCCACGTTCACATACCATAGGTTGTAGTCGGTGTCTGTATATGCGATGTATTTGCCATCGGGCGACCAATCGGGGCGGAAATAAAACGTAGGATTGGGAAGCTCGATCATTTTGGGCTCTTCAATTCCATATTGATCCCCGATCATCAGGGTGTATTCGCCGGAAGCATCTGAAAACCAGGCAACCTGACTTCCATCGGGTGACCAAATCGGATATCGATCTGCATTTCCGGAAGAATTAGTGAGATTTCTCCAGGTTCCGTTCTCTTTTGGTACCGTAATAATTTCACCCCTAAATTGGAAAATTGCACGCTTACCCGTTGGGGAAATGGCGGCATTGTTCAAACTAAAGGCATTGGGTTCTTCCCAGCGGGGGCGGCCCCAGTTCATGTCGCCGGCCACGTGAATTTCGAGCTGTTCGGTTTCGCCGTTTTCAGGATTCAGCAGGTGCAGGTATCCACCCTGTTCGTAGACGATCATCCCGAAGCCCGCATCCAGGCTTTTCACATCAAAATCGGAATGAAAGGTGAGCTGTTGTTCTTCTTCAGTTTCAGGATTGAAAGACCAGATATTATTCGCGAAATCCCGTTCCGATAAATAGTATACGGTTCCATCCATCCAAACAGGGTCAGTATGTCTTTCATTATCGGTGCGAGGTGTTTGAATAAGATCATAATTCTCCAGATTTACGATCCAGATCGGTTGAGCCTGTCCACCGCGATAGTTTCTCCATTCCGGATCCCAGAAAGTGATCGGGTTGTAGGCGAGATATTTCCCATCTTCCGACATCTCCCCGCGAGCAGCGCGCTCAACCGGCAGAGGTTCAGGCATTCCACCCTCGGTGTTCACTTTCCAGATACGATTCATTTGGGTGGGACGAGCCGTTCTTGTAGATCGAAATAAGATCTCGCCACCGGGCGTCCATCCCGTGACTTCATCGGTACCGGGGTGCCAGGTGAGTCGTTGGGGCGAACCTCCTTCAGCCGGAATCACAAATACATCTGCATTTCCATCATACTGACCGGTAAAAGCGATCATACTTCCATCCGGCGAAAAGTGTGGGTTACCCTCGCCACCGATGTTGGAAGTAAGTCGTATGGCATCACCACCTGATTTATCCACTTTCCAAAGATCGTTCGCATGTACAAACACAATGCTGTTGTCCGAAATGGTTGGTTCTCGAAGCAGTTGAGTGCCTTGTGCAAAAAGTTCAGCCGTAAAAGTTAGTAAGAGAAGTGTGGTAAGAATGTATCCGAATAAGCGTTTCATAATATCCCGTTTTAGTTGATGTGCTTCGGGAATATAATGAAATGAATGAGTTGAAAAAGTAGGTTGAAAAGTCTTTACAAAAGGGGTCTTTTATTCAGACTTTTTAACCTTCTCCGGCATCACAATACCCAGTCGCTTGGCCCGCTCTCTCCACTTTTCACGAGCCAGTTTCTGCATATCTTCGATAGCATCGATTTCATCCACGATTTCCATGCCCAGCAGGGTTTCGACGACATCTTCCATGGTGACCACTCCGGAAAACCCGCCGTACTCGTCTACAACCACTGCAATGTGTTCTTGTTTTTCGAGGAGGCGCTCAAAGAGGGTTTTTAAAGAAATGGTTTCCGGCAAAATGAGTACTTCCCGTTTGATCTCTCTTAACGGCATTTCTCCGTTTCCTTCCGAAAGATTGTAATAGAGGTCGTTCTTGAGAATGTATCCGGTGATATCTTCTTCATTTTCTCCAAAAACAGGCATCCGAGAAACCCGAAGTTCCTCTTTTTTCTGGAGGATTTCCTTAATGGTTCTGTCTTCCTGAAATTTCACTACCACAATGCGAGGGGTCATGATATCCTTCACTTTGAGGGATCGAAAACGAATCAGATTCTTAAAAATATTGGACTCTCCTTCTTCGAACACACCTTCTTCAAATCCCAGCTCTGCCATAGCGCTGAATTCTTCCCGGCTAACGGTGGGTTGTTTGTCTTCGCTGGAAAGCCACTTGGTGATCCACTGGGAAAGCACCACCAGCGGATAGGTTATGATGATCAGGAACTTAGTGGTCCGAGCGGCAAATCCGGATAGTTTTTTCCAGTATGTAGCCCCCAGGGTTTTTGGGATGATCTCGGAAAAGATCAAAATAGCTAAGGTTAAAAGTGCTGACGTAAGGCTTACATAAGTATTGCCGAAAACAACCTGTGCTTGCGCCCCTACACCGGCCGCGCCCACCGTATGGGCAATGGTATTCAGGCTGAGAATGGCAGATAGAGGGCGATCTATATCTTTTTTCAGGTCTCTGAGAATTTTACCGCTTTTATGTCCCTCCCGTTCAAGGACTGCCACAAAAGATGGAGAAATAGATAAAAGAACGGCCTCCAGAATAGAGCAAAGAAAAGATACGCCGATGGCCAAAAGTAAATAAAATAAAAGTAATCCCATGTGAGTAAGGTAATAGAAAAAAAGGTTTCTTTTGGAATGTGTTTTAAGGAAATGAGATGATCATTCAATAGATTCCAGAACGCGTTTAACAATTCCGTCCATGGCATCATTCTTGATCCATCGGGCCACTATAACAAGATCGTTCTCCTGATCCACATATACCATGTTCACTCCGGATCCTAAATGGAAAAAGGCTGACTCCGGGGCGCTTGGAAGTCGATCTTTGTTGACATTCAGGAACCAATTCATGAACCCGTAATTGGTATTTGCTTCGGTGGGAGTCTGAGCCATTTTGTTCCACTCTTCGGAGATGATCTGATCGTCTTTCCACTTTCCATTTCGGAGGGTTAGTAACCCAAAACGAGCCTGATCTCTTGCGCTGATGAACATGCCACCGCCCCAGTGACCTCCACCGCTAACGGCCTGCATTTGCTGCCCATCGATGATGACCCAGGAGTTTTCGTACCCCATCCAGCGCCAGGTTGGGGAAGCTCCTATTTTGTCCATCACTGCTTCGCGAAGAACTTTCGGGAGCGGTTCACGCAAAACATTCATAGCAGCAAGAGCGAGAAGATTTACACGCACATCATTGTATTCCCATTCGGTTCCGGGCTCGTGTCGCTTGCGGGTCATCCACTCAGAACGGTCTCCGGAGGGACGATCGGCCCAATCCGGTTTCCCCCAAAGCGTGCCTTCCCAATCCGAAGTTTGCCGCAGGAGGTGGTTCCAGGTGATCTTGGAATTATGCGCACCTTTGAACGGCTCCATAAATTTGGCTTCTTTAAAAGCATCGGCTTTGTTTTGATTGTTATCCCATTCCATCACCATAATGGGTGCCATGTATGCATCTACTTTATCGTTTACATCTCGAATGAGTCCGCGGTCGTAGGCAATTCCAATGGTGGTCGTTAAGAAACTCTTGGTCACGCTATGAGTCATGTCTACCCGAAATGGCTCTCCCCATTCTGCAACAATATATCCGTTTTTAATGATAATGCCTGTTTGCTCGCCTCGGTCCTTGAACGGTCCGATGCCATCTCCAAACGGTTCACGCCCAAAAGTGCCATAGTGATTTTCCTCCATGCTGCGGGGATTATCCGTTTCATTGTCTTGGGCAAACTGGATGGCTTCCTGAATCTTTTCTGCATTCAACCCCACTTCTGCCGGGGATTTTTTCTCCCAATTGCCCCAGGCTTCGGGATAGTACACATCCTGCCCAAACAGAGTAGCAGGTAAAATGAAAAGTAGTGCTGCAACAAGGAATTGGTTTTTCATAATGATAAAATGAATTGATTTTAAAACTGAATTTCATTCCAAAAGTACAGAAATCCAAAATTGACATAAATCAGTTACAGCTTTTAAAAATAATTGCTACACTCCATCTTCATTTCAACTTAATGCCTTATATATGCTGCTTGCTGCTGCTATTTTAATTACTGCATTTCTGCTAAACCTGTTCTTGCCCTGGTGGTGCATTGCCATTCCGGGACTTGTTTTTGGCTATCTTTTCAACAAAAAAGCAGTTCCTTCTTTTGGCTGGGGATTTTTAGCCGTTTTCCTGCTCTGGGGTGGACAAGCCCTCTATATTCACTTTGCGAATGATGCTATTCTATCTACACGAATTGCGGAAATGCTTTCTGTTGGCTCTCCACTTTTGGTTGTGCTGATTACTGGAATTATCGGAGGGTTAGTGAGTGGATTGGCGACCCTGACGGGCTCTTTGGTGAAGGAGACGCCCAGGAGGTTTAGTTCATAGCTTTTGAATCGCGGATTTGGCGGATTACAGGATCAACACGGATTTCAAAGTAATCCGTGAAATCCCTAAATCCGCGATTCTACCGCCTTGAAAGTATCAACCGCTTAAACTCCATACTTTTTGACCCAAAGTTAATCAGCAAACCTACTTCTAATTTATACGCTTTTAGATAATTCAATGCTTGGGCCATATGAACATCTTCCAGTTCTGATACGGCCTTTATCTCCACAAGCACTCTTCCATCTACCACAAAATCTGCTCTTCTTGTTCCTATTGGATACTCAAGGTCCCTGTAGAATATTTGTTGATCTATTTCCCGCTCAAATGTTAATTCAGCTTTTTCAAATTCATAAACGAGTGCTCGCTGATAAATGACTTCCTGAAATCCATTTCCTAAAAATTGATGAACCCGATATGAAGCCCCGATTATTTTTCCTGTTAGATCATGGTGTTTTAGATCTGATTCCATTGTTCCCCTGTTTATTCCCGAAATATTTGCTCAGAAATATAGCAAAATGATTGGAATCACGGATTTGGCGGATTTCATTGATTCTAAAAATCCTTGTCCATCTCGTAATCCACCTAATCCGCGATTCAACAACTTTCACCCCTAAAACATCAGTCCCAGCCAGAGAATGCCAATGGCAATACCGGCGAGTATCAACATCAGTGGCCAGATGAATTTTAGCCAGGTATTGTAATTCACATTAACCATGGCAAGAGAGGGTAATATGAGCGCGGTAGGAGACACAAAAAGCATTAAACCCATTCCAAACTGGTAGGCATTTATGATCTCTTCAATGGGCACGCCAATCATTTGGGAAAGGGAGCTCATGATAGGCATGGAAACCACCGCTAACCCGGAAGTGGAGGAAATGAAAAATCCCAGCACAAAATAGACGAGTAAAAGTGCCGGTAAGAATACAAATCCGGAGGTGCCTTCCACCAATTCTACAGCATTAAATAAAATGGTATCGGAAATACTACCTGCGTTCATGATCACGGTTACTCCTCGTGCAATCCCAATAATGAAACAAACACCCAGCAGGTCTTTGGCCCCATCCACGAATTCCCGAATGAAATCCCGTTCGTTGATCCGCAACAGAAAACCCATCAAAATGGAGGAGATGAGAAATAAGGTCGTCATTTCAGCCAGCCACCAGCCCAGAATGGCCACACCATAGATCATCACCCCAAAAGTGCCGCCAAATAAGGTGAGCAGCAGGATTGTTTTCAAAGGCAAAGTTGAGATAGACCGATCAATCTTGACAACTGAAAATGGATTATCGTTTTCGGAATCTCCTTTCAACAGGGAAAATGAAGCATTGGATTTTACTTTTTTTGCGTATCGGTTTATGTAGATCAGGGAGGCTGTAATTCCTATAAATAACATCCCAAGGCGGCTGCTCAATCCTACCGTCCAGTCGATGCCGGCAATATCGGAAGCGATGATGGTTGAAAAAGGATTCGTAGTGCTGGCCATCACACCCAAGTGGGAGCCGATCACAATGACGGCCAAGGGAACCAACCGATCGTATCCCGCCGCCAGAAAAACGGGCACTAAAAGCGGATAAAAAGCGAGGGTCTCCTCAGCCATCCCATAGGTTGAGCCACCGATTGCCATCAAAACCGCCACTATAATAATGAGAATGACTTCTCTTTCTTCCAGCTTTCCGGCGAGGAAGGCAATGCCCTCATCCAGCGCTCCGGAATGATTAAAAACCCCGATGAATCCACCGATCATGAGCACCAGCAGTATGATGTCAATCACATCGTACATTCCCAAAATGGGGGCCATGAACACATCGATAATTCCCTGCGGATCAGACTCGATGGTTTCGTATGTGCCCGGTACAGATACCGATCGTGTGATTGCGCCACTTTTAAATTTCTCCAGCTCTATGTTGATGTTTAGATCCTGAAGCGTCTGTTCGGTGGCCTCCAGTTTTTGGATTCCATCCGGTGAATTCAGCTCAAATATTTCTTCACCCGCATTATAGTTTATGGTATGATACGTTCCGGCTGGCAGTAGCCAGGTCGCAACGGCAGCCAGTGCAATCACGAGCATCAATACGGTGTAAGGAGAAGGGAATTTTAATTTCATCAAAAGATTTTTTTCTGTGAATGGGAACCAAAAGTCTGTATTTATTTTCTAAAATTCAGATTTAAAACAGAGTATTTCATTTCCCGGGCCTCAAAAAACCTCTAATCTTAATTGAAACAAAAATTCCCTCTCCTTATCTTAGTGAAACTTCAAATGAAGCACTCACTCTAATTAACGATTTAGCAATCCATAGTTTAAATGTATCACAACGGCGAAGCCTCAAAAAAAGGAGGTCGCAGTCGTGATGGTATTTTTTTTACCTATTCATATTATTTCCCAAATCCGACGCGGTTTCCGTAGTCGGATTTTTTTTGACCTAAAATTTCCATTCGCTCCAACGCAAAGCGTATGGAGCGAGGCAAAACTTTCATTTGCACCAATACTTAGTGTTTGGAGTGCGAGAAATTTATTACCAACTGGTTACGATGCTCCGCGTCGTAACCAATTTAGTCCTCATTCTGTCCGATTGATATCGGCTGCAAGCATTTTGCTTGTGACAATCCTTCACTCAACTTCAATTTCACCAAACCAGAACTACATCTAACCCATGTCTCTAAAAGAACGAAAAAAAGCCAAACTTGCACTCAGCGACGGAACCGTGGTTCACGGAGAAGCTATCGGTCACGATGGTATTACCGGTGGCGAGCTGTGTTTTAATACCAGCATGACCGGCTACCAGGAGATCTTCACCGATCCCAGTTACTACGGTCAGCTCATGATGATGACCTATCCACATATCGGAAACTATGGTACCATGCCCCGGGATGATGAAGCCCGCAAAGTGATGGTGGCGGGAGTTATCTGTAGGGCCTTTTCTCATGAATATAGCAACGGAATGGCCGACCGGAGTCTACAGGAATATCTTGAGGATAATGAGATCACCGGAATTTCAGGCGTTGATACCCGGATGCTGGTTCGTCATATCCGCGAAAAAGGCGTGATGAATGCCGTGATCTCCAGTACGGAAATGGACGAAGACAAACTCGTTCAAATGGCCAAAGACTGGGATGATATGGAAGGACTGGAGCTGGCAACGAAAGTCACCCGATCTGAAGCTCAGACCGTCAATGGAAAAGACGATTTCCGCGTAGCAGCTTTTGATTACGGGATCAAACAGAATATTATCAACAATTTGAATAAGCGTGGTTGTACGCTGCGGATCTTTCCGGCAAAGACTTCAGTCGAAGAGATCAAAGAATGGGAAGCCGATGGCTACTTTTTCAGTAACGGACCCGGGGATCCTCAGGCCACCGCCGAGTATGCTCTTGAAGCTGTGAATTACGCAAAAAGCACCGGCAAACCTGTTTTTGGAATTTGTCTCGGACATCAATTGATGGCCCTTAGCGAGGGACTCAAAACCACCAAGATGTTTGTGGGTCACCGAGGAGCCAATCAACCCGTGAAAAACCTGTCAACCGGTTTGGTAGAAATTTCAACCCAGAACCACGGTTTTGCCGTCGATGAAGATTCGCTGGATGAGAACATTGCGGAAGTCACCCACATCAACCTAAACGACAATACCATTGAAGGGCTGAAGTTCAAAAACTTCCCGGGATTTTCGGTGCAGTATCACCCCGAAGCCTCACCCGGACCACATGACTCAGCGTACCTGTTCGATCAGTTTATAGATATGATGCGGAAGTGAACATTGAAGAATGAACAGCTAAAACTGAAATAAAGAAGAAGAAAAATCCTCCCTGGAGGGAGGTGTCGGACTGAGCGAATGCGAAGTCGGGCGAAGGGTGTAAGTAGCCAGTGGCTTTGCACTTTTCCCATACAGGAGGCAGAGCCTCTATCAAGCGTTACGCAGCAGAGCTACGTAACGAGAACCAACATTGAACTCACTTTACCACAAAACTAACCACTCAAAAAAACATGCCCAGACGCGACGACATCCACAAAATTTTGATCATTGGTTCAGGACCTATTGTAATTGGTCAGGCTTGCGAATTTGACTACTCGGGTTCTCAAGCCTGCCGCTCTCTTCAAGAAGAGGGATACGAAATTGTGCTTATCAACTCAAATCCGGCCACCATTATGACGGATCCGATCATGGCTGATGCCGTGTATATGCTGCCGATGACCACTGATTCCATCCGGGAAATTGTAGCCAAGGAAAAACCCGATGCGGTACTCCCTACCATGGGCGGTCAAACCGGCTTGAACCTCTGCCGGGACCTGGAAAAAGAGAATTTCTGGAAAGATAATAATGTGAAGATCATCGGGGTAGATATTGATGCGGTCGAGCTTACTGAAGATCGCCAATTATTCCGCGATAAGATGGAAGAGATCGGTATCGAACAGTGTAAAAGTAGAACAGCTCAATCTCTCCTTGATGCCAAAGAGATCAAAGAAGAATTGGGAGGCCTGCCGATCGTGATCCGCCCTTCGTTTACCATGGGTGGAGCCGGTGGCGGAATCGTGTGGAATGAAGATGAGTTTGAGCGAAAGGTGCTGCGCGGACTGGAAATGAGTCCGGTGCACCAGGTGCTGATCGAGGAATCTATTTTTGGGTGGAAGGAATATGAGTTGGAGCTTTTACGGGATGCCAACGATAATGTGATCATCATCTGCTCCATCGAAAACATGGATCCAATGGGCGTTCACACCGGAGATTCTGTTACGGTGGCTCCAACCCAAACCCTTACCGACAAGCAGCTGCAACACATGCGCGATTCGGCCATCAAGATGATGCGCAGTATCGGAACCTTCGCCGGCGGGTGTAACGTGCAGTTTGCGATGGAGCCGGGAAGTGACCGGTTGGTTGCGATCGAGATCAATCCAAGGGTAAGTCGTTCTTCGGCACTCGCTTCGAAAGCAACGGGGTATCCGATCGCGAAAGTAGCCACTAAGCTGGCCGTTGGTTATACACTGGACGAGCTCAAAAATCAGATCACGGGCACCACTTCAGCTTGTTTTGAGCCAAGTATTGATTATGTGGTGTGCAAGATCCCACGATTCAACTTCGATAAATTCCCCGGTGTGGATGAAGAGCTGACCACACAAATGAAAGCTGTGGGTGAAGTGATGTCGATCGGGCGAAATTTTCCGGAAGCACTAAACAAAGCCTGGCAATCACTGGAAGTTGGTCGCGATGGATTGGGCGCAGACGGCTACGAAGAATTTGATCGAAAAACCGTTCGCGAGCGTCTCCTGAAACCCTACTGGGATCGCTCCATGCAAATCCGAAATGCTTTCAAGTTGGGTGCTTCGGTAGAAGAAATTGCGGATATTACCAAAGTAGATCCGTGGTTCCTGCAGCAGATTCGGTATATGGTTACTCTGGAGAATCGCACCGAAGGGCAGGCGCTTAAAGATATTACGAAAGACGATTTCTTTGAGCTGAAACAAGCCGGATTCTCTGATTCACAAATCGCGTATCTGCTTAGCAAAAGCGGTGAAAAAGTGGACGACAAGAAAGTCCGTGATCGCCGAAAAGAATTAGGACTCACCCCATCCTTCAAAATGGTAGATACTTGTGCGGCTGAATTCCCAGCTCAAACCCCATACTACTATTCTGCTTACGAAGGGGAGAATGAAAGCGAAGTCACCGACAAGAAAAAAGTGTTGATCCTGGGTAGCGGCCCGAACCGAATTGGACAGGGTATCGAGTTTGATTACTCTTGCACGCATGCGGTTCTGGCTGCCAAAGAAATGGGCTACGAAGCCATTATGGTGAATTGTAATCCCGAGACCGTTTCCACCGACTTCGATTTTGCGGACAAGCTCTACTTTGAGCCGGTGTATTGGGAGCGCGTGCTGGATATCATCGACCACGAAAAACCCGAAGGAGTCATCCTGCAGGTGGGTGGACAAACGGCGCTCAAGCTCGGAAAACGGTTTGTGGAAGAAGGCATCAAGATCTTTGGGACCGATTTTGCCATGATCGACTTTGCCGAAGACCGCGGCGAGTTCTCCAAATTCCTGCAAAAACTTGACATCCCGTTTCCTGAATATGGAACGGCCTTTGAAGTGGAAGATGCTGTAAAAATCGCCAACAAAATTGGCTATCCCGTGCTGATTCGCCCAAGTTACGTGCTTGGAGGACAGGGCATGCGGATCGCCGTGAAAGAGGAAGAACTGCGAAAATATGTAGCCAACATCCTGAAAACCCATCCCGAAAATGCCTTCCTGATCGATAAATACCTGGAGCAGGCGATCGAGGTAGATGTGGATTCGGTGTATGATGGCGGTCAGCTTCATATTGCCGGAATCATGCAGCACATCGAGCCCGCCGGAGTTCATTCCGGAGATTCCACGGCGGTCATTCCACCCTATTCGCTTAGTGATGAAGTCATCAAGACCATTGAGGAATATCAGGAGAAGATCGCGGAGAATATGGAGATCCTTGGATTCCTGAATGTGCAGTACGCGGTGAAGGATGAGAAGGTGTACGTGCTGGAAGCCAATCCTCGTACCACGCGAACCATTCCATTTCTGGCCAAAGCCACCCAGCGTCCGGAAGCAGCCATTGGTGTGAAGGTGATGCTCGGCGCCAAGCTCAAGGAATTCGACCTGGAATCGAAGCTGGAAAATTGGGCCATCAAAGAGCCGGTGTTCCCATTCGATAAATTCCCGGAAGTGAAGAAGGAGCTCGGTCCGGAAATGAAATCAACAGGGGAAAGCATTTACTTTGCCAAGGATTTCAACGATGAGCACTTCAAGAAACCTTACGAGTTCAAGAGCTTGTATTTATCCAAATAATATAAACCTTGAATCAGCAGCTTCCCTCGTATCCTAAGTATTTTTAGGGACTTTAAACAACAGTAGCTCAGCATCATTAAAGGCTCCTTTTTGAAGGAGCCTTTTTTTGTAAATCGCATATAGGGAAATCACTACATGCGGTTGGGGATATACAGTTCAACTTAAAAATGAGCTTTGCATAAACTGTTTTTCACAATAACAATCATTGTGACAATAAATTTAGGAGAGAACAATGAAAACAATATCAAAGATAACCTCTGTGTTTCTGATGATCTTATTTTTGAGTGTGAATGCATTTGGGCAACAAAAGGGCCAACAACAGCAGCAACAAATGCAGCAGCAGATGCAACAAGCTCAACAAATGATGCAAAAGATGAATCAGCTTCAGGAACGAGCTCAGAAAATGAATCAGGAGATGAACAAAAAGATGGAGCAGACTCAAAATGAGCAGTTGCGAAATCAATACCAAAACATGTACCGGTTTGGAGAGCAGCTTGCCCTGACGATTGGAACCATGAAAAATGCCGCTGAGCGTTGCAACCTTATGCTTCAGGATCAGGAAATGTTGCAAGACCGTGAAATGAGACAAGAAATGGAGCGCTTACGCCTTCACCTGAATGATATGACCGGCAAGGCCGAAGAAGCACTTACCGCTATGGATCAAATCCGGCTGAGACTACAGGAACAGGAGCAAACCGCTCGATCAGAGTCTGAGTAGTTATTTTAACGAAAGTATAAATACAATTAATCTTATCGGGAGTTGGCGATGAGTGCCATCAGATCGAATGTAGGGTTATATGTGGTGGTGATGCTGAGCTTGTGGGTTATCGGTTCTTCCGGTGTGCAGGCTCAGCAGGTTTCTTATTCGGGAAGTATGCAATACACCTCCGGCACGTATTTTTTTGATAAAACGACGGAAACCTTTTCATTCTCGAATGGCCTTGGAATCAACGGCGAACGGATGAGTATTTCATTCTCGGTACCATATATCGTGCAAAATTCTCCCTGGATCTCATATGGCGCAGCGGGCTTTCTCCCCACCGGAGGTCCTCAACATAAATTTCTTCAGGATTCAACAGGTCGCCGGCCGGGAAAAGGCGATGGCGATGGCGGAGGAAATACCTCGGATTTTACAGCAAGAAAGATTGCCTCTGATGACCCGCCTATCATAATACCGGATACGGCTTCTTATACAGAATCCAGTTTTGGAGACCCAACGCTGTTTGCAAATGTGAAGTTGTTCACCTCGCCTCATGGAGATACCAATATTCAGCTGAATACCAGCCTGAAAGTGCCTGTCGCCGATCCGAATACCGGGTTCGGAACCGGAGAATGGGATATAGGCCTGGGAGCATCGGTTTCACACCGACTGGAAGATTTTTTCTTTTTCGCAGACCTGACAAAGTGGTGGTTTGGAGACCTTCCGGATCTGGAGCTGAAAGATCCTATCTCATATACCTTTGGGGTGAGCCATTGGATCGGTGGAGGAAAATGGTTCATTAACAGTACGCTTACCGGATACACCGAAATTATTAATGATTACGATCCTCCTTTGGATTTTGGCGCAGGCTTAGGCTTTATCGCCTCTGAAAGAGCCACACTTAACTCCACCATCTCAATGGGGATGAGCGAATCTTCAGCAGATGTATCGGTAGGGGTGGGCTGGAGCATTAAACTATAGCCGCAAGTGCATTCTATTGCACGGATCGAAGATCAATAAAATTCTTACAGGTTTTCATTTAACAGAGCGCTGTAAAAGCCTTATCTTTTATAAAGAATAAAAATATTAACGGCACAGGAGATCTGAACCGATTCATTCAATAACATCCTGAGAGGTCTCCAAATATTCATTAGTCTGTGATCAAAGAAGCAAAAACTACCCTAAAAGAAACGTTTGGCTATGATTCTTTTCGTCCCCTGCAGGAAGATATCATCAGCCAGGTACTCAAGAAAAAAGATGCACTTGTAATTATGCCCACCGGCGGGGGGAAATCCCTTTGCTATCAAATACCGGCGTTATTATTTGACGGCTTAACGGTGGTGGTTTCACCGCTCATTTCCCTGATGAAGGATCAGGTAGAACAGCTTCGGGAATTCGATATCAACGCAGTTCACCTGAACAGCTCGCTTTCTCCGGAAGCCTATGGCTATAATCGCCGGCAGGTGCTGCAGGGTAAAGCAAAACTGTTGTATATAGCCCCTGAAACTTTACTAATGGACAAGACCAGGGAACTGCTTCAGGATATTCAGGTTGATCTTTTTGCCGTGGATGAAGCGCACTGTATCTCGGAATGGGGGCACGATTTTCGCCCGGATTACCGTGAATTGGCAACGGTTCGGAAAGAACTATTTCCCAATGCCACTTGTATGGCGCTGACGGCAACAGCGACTCCCCGTGTTCGGGAAGATATTATGAAGACGCTGGAATTCGGTGAATCTGCAGAGTTCGTAGCCAGTTTCGATCGCCCAAACCTGTTTTTGAAAATTGCGGATAAGGATGATGCCACCAATCAGGTGCTTGATTTTCTTTACACCCGTAAAAATCAGTCGGGGATCATTTATTGTATCTCCCGCCGTCAGGTGGATGAATTGTATCAGGAACTGGAAGATGAAGGCTATTCGGTGAAACCGTACCACGCCGGACTCTCGGATCGGGATCGGGCCATCAACCAGCGGCAGTTTATTCGGGATGATGTACAGATCATCGTGGCAACCATTGCGTTCGGGATGGGAATCAATAAGCCGAATGTGCGTTTTGTGATGCACTACGATATGCCGCAAAATATCGAGCAGTATTATCAGCAAATTGGCCGCGCCGGTCGCGATGGGCTTCGATCCGATTGTGTGATGTTGTTCAGCTATAACGATCGCCATAAGATCAAATACTTCATCAATAAAAAAGAGGGACAGGAAAAAGAGATCGCCGAAAAACACCTGGATGATCTCGTCAGGTTTATCGAAACCAAGAAGTGCCGTCGTATTCCATTGATGAAATATTTTGGGGAAGAGTACCCTAAAGATGAATGCGGCATGTGCGACAATTGCCTGTCTAAAGATGAGGATGTGGAGGATTTCACCCTGCAGGCTCAGAAGATGCTGAAATGCATTTCAGAACTGGAAGAAAGCTTTGGGAAAACCCAGGTCATTAATGTATTGCGAGGTTCCAAAGCACAAAAAGTGCTGGACGAAGGTCACGATAAGTTGGAATCTCACGGTTCAGGAAAGGAATGGTCCAAGAATCAGTGGGAGCAATTATCGCGGATGTTGCTGCGTCAGGATTATCTTGCCAAGGGCGAGCATAAAGAGCTGACTATAAAAGATAAAGGCCGGTCCGTACTCAGCGGAGATGAGAACGTATTTGGAACCCTTGACCGCACCGCTACAGCTATGACCACCGAGGAAGCTTCTCGCGTAGCGAACGAAGTGGAAGCAGAATACGACGAAGATCTTTTCGAGATCCTGCGCAAAGAACGCAAAAGCCTGGCTGATGAAAAAGGCATTCCTCCCTACACCATCTTTCCGGACACCACGCTTATGGAAATGGCCTATTATTATCCCAAAGATAAAGAGCACCTGCTGCCATTGTATGGGGTTGGTGAAGTGAAAGCCAAGAAATATGGTTCTGCATTTATAGGAGTGATCAAAAAATATACGGCCGAGCATGGCATCGAATCGAAGGAAGAATCGCTTCAGGAAAAAGCGGAAGAATTAGAGAACACGGAGCTTCATCAGCAGATAGGGAAGGCTTTCAATAAGGGGCAGTCCATTGAGCATCTGGCCGAAGAGCACGGTGTGAAAGAAGTTACTATTCTGAATCACCTGAAAGATTACCTTAAAGAAGGCAACGACCTGCGATTGGATGGCATCACGGAAGCTACTTCGCTATCGCTTCGCCAGCAGGATGAGATCATCAAGATCTTTGACGAAAAAGGCTCACATATGCTGAAAGTAGTGTACGACCGCATGAATAAGAAGATCGGTTACGACCAAATTCGCATTATGCAATTGTATTTTATGGCAAACGAAGCGGCAGAGAAATCTGCATAGAAATCTAAGCCTACGGGGATAACCTAAAATGCATGTTGAGGTCATTCATCATTGTTGCAGGCTTGCCATTACAGGATCCCGGTACAATTTCTAAATATCGAAAACCAGAGCGGACGAGTTCCGTTAGCCTTGAATCCGAAGAATGTATCAGGTGGGCATAATCAATGTTACCTTGTTTGTCAATAATGAGTGAAAAAGAGACGGACCCTTGAACGCCCTCCCTTCTTAATTCGGGAGGGTATCCGATTTTTTTTAAAACCTGATTTTTGTTTTGATAAATAGGTAATTGATAGTCTTCAAAGCATTGTTCAGGTGAGACTACTCCAAACTCTTTTTTCTTTTCAGCCATGATCTCTCGAGAGGTTTTACATGATTGAAAAAGTATCAAAAAGACTAAAAGAAGAAAAAGTTTCATAAGCAACAATCAACTAAATTTACTCCGAATTTCATACTATGAAATTCTCATGTAAACTACTATAAATGTTCAAATTCACGTTGAAATTATCCTGAATTTGCCTCAAACTACAGCCTTTATGTAATAGGAGAAATTTTGATCCAACGCGACTCACTCACACGAAAATTATACGCTCAAGACGCCTCGCTCTACCAAGAGATGCCCGAAGGTGTTTCCTTTCCAACATCCATCGATGATATTCAGGCGCTGGTGAAACAAGCCAACCTGGAAGGCTTTACGATCACAGCCCGAAGTGCAGGCACCAGCCTGGCCGGACAAACTACCGGCGGAGGCGTTGTCATGGATGTCTCTCGTTTTATGAACCGGATTTTGACAATCGACGAGAACTCTAAGATCGCTCATGTTCAACCCGGAGTGATTCGTGATACGCTGAATCGGGAAGCCGCCAAATCTCAGCTCTTATTTGGCCCTGATACTGCCACCACCAACCGCTGTATGATCGGCGGAATGATCGGGAATAATTCATCCGGTTCCTTTTCCATTAAATATCTGACTACACGCGATCATACGTTAGAGATCGAAGCTGTTTTAAGTGATGGCTCTAAAGCGGTGTTCAAGCCTTTGACTCCTGAAGAACTGGAAGCCAAGAAAAAGTTTGACAATCTTGAAGGGCATATTTACCGCTCCATGCTAAAATTATTGGAGCGAAACCGTGCGCTGATCGAAACAAGTTACCCGCACAAAGATATCATTCGCCGAAACACCGGCTATGCGCTTGATAAGTTGCTGGAGATGCAGCCTTTCAATCCAAACGGCCGGAAGTTCAATCTTTGTGAACTGCTCTGCGGAAGTGAAGGTACGCTGGCAATGACGGCATCCGCAAAGCTCGACTTGAGTCCCCTTGATGAACATAAGTTGGTGATCGTTCCTCAATTCAAAACGCTGGATGAAGCCATGCGGTCAGCGGTGGAGATCGTAAAATTTGAGCCGGCTGCAGTTGAATTGGTTGATCACGTTATTTTGGATGCAACCAAAGGAAATATTGAGCAGCGTAAGAACCGGTTCTTTTTAGAAGGAGAGCCACGCTACATTTTGATCACTCAATTTGAGGGAAGTGACCCGGATGTTCTTCAGCAGAAAGCGGAAAAGCTGGCATCGGTTCTGAAAGAAAAGGAACTTGGTTACGCTTACCCCATCATATCTGAGCCGAATAAAATGAAACGAACCTGGGACCTCAGAAAAGCAGGTCTTGGCCTGTTGATGGGACTTGGTGAAGACGGGCGTTCTCCTTCTTTTTGTGAAGACACCGCCGTTCGCGTTCAGGATCTTCCGGAATATGTGAAAGAATTTGAGCAGATATTGGAGCGACACAACACGCAATGTGTGTTTTATGCGCACGCTTCGGTGGGAGAACTGCACCTGCGGCCTCAAATCGACATCATGACCGAGGCGGGACTTCAGAAAATGAAAGTGATGGCCGATGAGATCGCTGATCTTGTTACTAAATACAACGGCTCACTTTCCGGTGAACATGGCGATGGCCGTGTTCGTGCGCCCTATATCAAAAAGATACTGGGAGAAGAAATGCTTCCGGTTCTGCGACAGGTGAAGGAAATTTGGGATCCCGAATACGTTTTCAATCCCGGAAAGATCGTCAACCCCAAGCCCATTGATGAAGACCTTCGGTTCTCTCCTTCCTATAAAAGGCCTAAACCGGAAACTGTTTTCGCTTGGCGAAAGGAAGGCGAATTTGGCAGCGCTATGGAATTATGCAATGGCGCAGGCGTGTGTCGCAAGCTGGCTGAAAGCGGCGGCACGATGTGTCCGTCCTATATGGCTACCAAAGATGAAAAAGATTCAACTCGTGGTCGTGCCAATGTATTCCGACAGGTTTTTGCAGGAGAAGATCCGCGCGGATATGAATCGGAAGAGTTGCGGGAAGCATTGGATCTGTGCCTGAGCTGCAAGGCCTGTAAGAGTGAATGTCCCGCCAATGTGGATATGGCCAAAATGAAAGCGGAGTTCATGAATGGCTGGCATGAGAAAAACGGCTCCAAACTGAAAGAGAGATTCTTTGCTGATGCCGGAAAACTGTTTCCTTTGGCATCCATTACCCCGAATTTGGCTAATAAAGTTGTATCTACAAAACCGGGAAAATGGGTGTTTGAGAATGTGTTTGGGATTGATGCACGGCGGGATCTTCCGGAATTTGCTCCAAAAACATTCCGCTCACATTTCAAAAAACATCAGAGGAATGGAGCGGTCAGGTCCAATGAGAAAGTGGTGTTGTTTGTAGACCTTTTCACCAATTACAACGATCCGGAAATTGGGATGAATGCGGTACATGTGCTGGAGAAAATGGGTTTTGAGGTGATCATCCCAAAAGCGATGGAGTCGGGCCGGCCCCAGCTTTCCAAAGGCTTTTTGAAGGAAGCGAAATCCATCACCAAAAACGTATTGAACGAATTTGAGGAATTTGTGAATGCAGGCATTCCGGTCGTTGGATTAGAGCCTTCTGAAATCCTGACGTTACGGGATGAATTCCTGGAGCTTTGTGAATCTGAGCAGCTTCCATTGGCCAATAAGCTTGCTCAGCAATCTTTCACTTTTGAGGAATTTATAGCGAATCACAAAGACCGAATTCCGGCTTCCGGTTCACCCCGAAAAGTGATGCTGCATGGTCACTGCCACGCTAAGGCATTAGTCGGAAATGAACCGACCGTGGAAGCTTTGGAATCAGCCGGTTATGAAGTAGAAATTTTGGAAACCGGTTGCTGCGGAATGGCCGGTAGTTTTGGCTACGAGAAAGATCACTTCGATGTCTCCCAGGAAATTGGCGAGTTGGTTTTATTTCCGGCACTTCGAAATAATCAGGAAGATGAAGTTTGTGCTCCGGGATTTTCTTGCCGCCATCAAATTAAAGACGGCGTAGATCGTAAAGCAGAACATCCGGCCTCGTTGATCGCCCGCGCTATTTTGTAAACCACAGAGGGCACAGAGTTTCATGGAGAATTAGAAACTAAAAAACACCACGTATCTCTGCGTTCTCTGTGGTTAATTTAATTCTTAAACGTATTCTTCTCGATCAATTCACGGGCGCTGGTGAGGGCCGAATCGGTAATTTGTGAACCGCTGATCAGGCTGGCGATTTTATGGATGTGTTCTTCTTTAAAATTAAAGGGATTTGGAAATTGTCGAAATAAAGAATTAATATGGTACAAAAAGGCATACTAAATGTTAATATAATAGGGAGTTGTATCTATGAATTATCGGGTCATTTTTTTAATAATTTTTTTTGCAGTAGGGACTACGGAAATTTTCGGGCAAAGCTATATCACCCCGAATTATTATGCCTTTCAACCTGATGAACAATCGTATTTCTTTAAGCCTATTGAATTTTCAGAAATGCAGAATAGCGTTTTTGAGAATATTTGGGCAAGGTATTCTCCTGATCCTTTGTCATCATTAGTTGTTAACCCATCCAACATTATTTCTTTCAAAGAAGATGTGTATGCCTATGGATCGTACAATTCGGCAACGTATGAAATGAAAGAATACTCCTGTTTTGCTTGTTACACGAGGAGAAATAATCCTGACGTTCTTTTGTCTTCTATTCAAAAACCAGCTTTTAATAGTGCGCTCATAGTCAGCCCTTTTACGAATAAAAGAATTAAGCTTGGCATTACATATCAGTACTTAGGCAATGGGCAAAACTATTATGTCCTTGCGCGGCCAACTTATAATGAAGACCAACCTCATGTCACTTCAGACGTTTCATATAATTTATCTTCGTCACGAGCTGTTTTTGATGATTACGATAATCTGCAAACCAGAGCACATTTTCCCTCCCTTTATGCTGGAATTCCAATTGGGGACAGGCTTTATGCAGGGCTGAAAATAAACTATGCAAACTATAAGGTAACAGGTGGCCAATTAGTTGATGGCAAGAATGTTAATTATGTTGATGATATTGACCCAAATTCGGGGTTAAGCAGTAATAGAAATAGAAACTCGGTTTATGATCACTGGGAATATACCTTGGCGCTAAATTATAACTTTTCAGATCACTTCAATTTGGGAATAGATGGAGGGTACTTGAACGGGGATTTTGATCAAGTTGGAAATGAAAATTGGGGACGCGAAAATATTAATGTAGATGAAACATTCCGATATAAATATTACGCTAATAATGAATATAGAGCAGATTTTATTAAGACCGGTGACCTCTGGAAATTTGGTATAGATGGACAATACTCACCCTCCAATGATCTTGATTTTTTTATCAATTATAGAATCTGGATGGGGAATCAAGACCTTAATTATGGTTTGAATACTAATAATGTATGGATGAATCTTACTATTCAAGACCCTAATATAAATGAAATAAATAGAGAGGTTTCAAATTCTGAAAGCATGAGGAATACTTTCGGACAAGGAAGTATTTCAGAAGTAAGTCATTTGTTCTCCTTTAATTTCAGAAGATGGCTTTCATCAGAGACAAGAATTAGTAGTGGTATTCAGGTGGTTTTTAATATTAACGACAAAAATGTACAAACTACCGATAGAGGAATTCAGACAAGTACAGATGAAGAAACTATTGATGGTGTAGTGGAGCATAGCCGTTTCCGAAGATCAGAAAGTATTACAGAATTCATTGATGAAAGCACGTTAAATCAATTTTCACTTTATATCCCATTAATTATAGATAGACAACTCTGGGCTAAAACCAATATTCAGTTAGGGGCACTGTATATTTTTCAGGAAACAGAAATAACAGAGAAGAGAAACGTTAACTCAGCCTTCGAAATTTATATAAATGATAATGGAATGGAGTCTTTATTAGAGGACTCAAACAGTAATGAAAATTCTAATACTTACTTTGAAAATCCTGCTTATTTCAACGGATTTTTAATGATATCGTTTTCTCCATCAAATAAAGTAAAGTTAGGGATAACAGGTTTTACCAACAAAAGAGTTATTAGCCCGAGCCTTTCTCAAAATGACATTGGGTTTAAAGTGAGTACCGAACTAAGGTTTTGAAAAAACAAGTTAATAAACAACTATAAATACATAGTTTAGAAGGATAAAATGAATCCAAAAAAATTAATGTATCCCTGTGGTTTTGAAGTTAATTCTTAAACGTATTCTTCTCGATTAATTCACGGGCGCTGGTGAGGGCCGAATCGGTAATTTGTGAACCGCTCATCAGGCTGGCGATCTCGCGGATGTGTTCTTCTTCGGAAAGCGGAATGATGCGGGAAACGGTTCGTTCGCCTTCCTCCGCTTTGGCCACTTTGTAATGCTTGTGCGCCTGACTCGCAATCTGCGGCTGATGCGTGATCGCGATGATTTGGCAATACTCTGAAAGCTTTCGCATGGATGCTCCCACTTTCTCAGAGATCTCCCCACTGATGCCCGTATCAATTTCATCAAAGATCATCACCGGAAGACTGTGTTCTTTGGCGAGAATGGATTTCAGCGCAAGCATCACGCGACTGATCTCCCCTCCGGAAGCGATCTTCGCCAGTGGTTTGGGCTCTTCGCCTTTGTTGGTAGAAATGTAGAGCCGAACGTCATCGCAACCGGTTTCGGTGCAGTCGATGGTTTTGCCGTCCACTTCGATCCAGCCGTTGTTGGAAAGCAGCCAGTCTACGCGGACATCCAGCTTGGAATGAGGAATGCCCACTTTAGCGAGTTCTTTTTGTATCAATTCACCCAGTTTTGCACCGACTTTTTTTCTTGTTTTGTGAAGGGAAACAGCGTGTTCTCTGAGTACTTCAGCTTGGGTTGAAATAGCATTTTCCAGCTTTTCGATCTCCAGATCAAAGTTATCAGCAATAGAGAGCTCGCGCTGAATCTCGTGCATATACTTGATGAGGTCCGGAAGATCGCGCTGATATTTTTTCTGTAAACGGTTCAACTCAGATTGACGCTGCCGCAATTCTTCCAGCCGCTTAGGGTTGAACTCAATGCTGTTTCGATAGCGCTCGGCAAAAGCAATCGCTTCATTTACGCTTACTCGCGCTGCGTTAATTTCCTCCAGGTAATTCTTGAATTCCGGTTCAATGCGGGAAAGATCTTCCAGATTCAATTTCAGGAAGTTCAGAAGCTGAATGATATTGCCATCGTCAGAATCCGCCATCTCTGAAATCGCAGCGGCTTTTTGATCGAGTACTTCGGCATTATCCAGCAGGTTCATCTCGGATTCCAACTGCTCCAGATCAATATCCGCCAAACGAGCTTCTTCCAATTCCTGAAGCTGAAAACGATAAAGCTCGGTTTTCTCCTGAAGCTCATGTTCGCGTTTCTTCAGTGACCGAAGCTCTTTCTGCAGCTCCTGCATCTTCCTATATTCAGCCTGATAGCTTTTTAAGATCGGCTCGATCTCCCCAAACCCATCGATCACACCAAGGTGATTCTCTTCTTTCAATAAGAGTTGATGATCATGCTGCCCATGCAAATCCACTAACAGATCTCCGGCGGCTTTTAGTACGCTAATATTTACGGGTGTATCATTGATAAAAGCCCGGCTGCCGGTTCCCCTGATTTCCCGCCGAAGGATCACATATTCGCTAAACTCTACTTCATTTTCTTCAAACAGCTGCTTCAACTCCTCTTCTTCCCCAACCCGAATGGTTACCTCTGCAATCGCTTTATCGGCTCCGCGGCGAATAACATCCGTATCAGCCCGTTCACCCAAAATCATATTCAGCGCTCCAATAATGATCGACTTCCCGGCGCCCGTCTGTCCGGTCAAAATATTCAACCCCTCTTCAAACGCAACTTCCAGCTCATCAATAAGAGCGAAGTCTTTTATATAGAGTGATTTGATCATGAAATTGAAATTAAAGATTCAAGATTAATGGCTATGGCAAAGCAGGTTTCTTCTATATGAATGCAAAGATATTAATGATTTTGGACATGTCATACATTCCTTGGTTTCGCCCTTTCAGGATTACGATTTATATAGATTTCCCACAGGGCGTTGACCTGTGTTAGTGATGTTCTTTCATTTCTGCTGCCACTTAATGTCTATGTAGTATTGAATTTAAACTTTGTCAAATTGATATCCTTATTGAGCTCCGAAGGAGCGGAATGACCAACATAGGGCAACGCCCTATGCAAGCAACGAGCTCTATCAGTAAGCCCCAACGGGGCGGAAGCCGTTGGATAATCCCATAAATACCGTTCATCATATTCAACTTTATGCTTTTTCAACAGCATTACGAACTCCTCTTTGAAAGTAATCTTAAGGTGATGCTCGTGCTGATCCCTGATATACTCAACAACATTCTCGACTTGTGATTGGGATACTGAAAAAGCGCCATATCCATCCTGCCAATAAAAGGTTTGGTATTTACCTCCTTTTGTTTTGATCCACTTCGAAGAGCTTTGCTTCAACTCCTGAATCAGTTTCATTGGGGCAATTTTTCTTGATATCTGAGAAAGTATATGCACATGGTTTGTGAATCCTCCTACCTGAACCGGATTACATTCCCAATTCTTACAAATTCCACCTAGATAGTTATGAAGATGAGTTTCAATTTTATCATCTATGAAATGCTTTCTGTGTTTAGTCCCAAAAACAATGTGCATATATATTTTTGATAATGATTGTGGCATTGTTTTATACCCGTGTTGTTTCTGTTTATATAGTTAGAGGGGTTCTAGTTCAATTCCTTACAAATTTTTTTCAACTTCTTCGTTTCGCCCTTTCAGGGCGAGTATTTTCCACTTGCTTGTCCACAGGGCGTTGCCCTGTGTTAGTGATTTGGCCCCGTTGGGGCTATAATCGAATTATCCAACATCAGGGATTCTTTCCAGATATTATTAAAGACTTGAATTGAGGTGACTTACGAAGTTCCCGGTATGCTTTGTTCAGGAGTGACAGATATTTTATAAACTCTCCCAAAACTGAAACTCATGCTAAACACTAATTTTTACTGGGAATTGTGTCGTCTATACTTAATGGTAAAAGCTCCGAAGAAACGAACATCACCAACATAGGGCAGCGCCATATGTAACAACCAACGTAAGCATAAAGCTCCAAAGGAGCGTAATCCAAGTGTAAAACAAAGCCCAAAACTGCGTACCTTTAGTTCATGGAAAAGAAAGCTGGAAAAGACCGACAATCTACGATATACGAACATACCGTTCCTGAAGGGCAGCATAGCGATATTCGCCTGGATAAATACATCACTTCGTTTGTGGAGAATGCTTCGCGGACAAAAGTTCAGGAGGCAATCAAGGATGGATATGTGACCGTAAACGGGAAGAAGGAAAAATCCTCATACATCATGCAGCCGGGCGATGAGATCTTCATCGAAATTCCCAAACCTCCTCCACCTGAAGCTAAGCCTGAAGAAATGGAGCTGGATATTGTGTATGAAGATGATGACATCATTATTGTAAATAAAGAAGCTGATATGGTAGTCCATCCCGCTTATGGAAACTGGACGGGCACGCTGGTGAACGGCTTGATGTATCACGTGGATGAGCTGGCGGGTGATGAAGAAGATGAGAATTTACGTCCCGGCATCGTGCACCGGCTCGACAAAGACACCAGCGGATTATTGGTAGTGGCCAAGAATGATGAAACGCTTGCCACACTCAGCGGACTTTTTCAGGAAAAAGATGTAGAGCGAACGTACTGGGCTATCGTTTGGGGAACTCCGGATGCGGAAGGCACGATCGAAGGAGATATTGGTCGCTCCAAAAGAGACCGAAAACTGATGACAGTAAAAGCCCCCGGAAATGGGAAGCACGCCGTCACTCACTATAAAGTCCTTGAATATTTTGATTATCTGAGCCTGGTGGAAGTGAAGCTCGAAACCGGCCGAACGCATCAAATTCGTGTTCATTTTGCACATATCGGTCACCATGTTTTTGGAGATCCGACTTACGGTGGAACATCAGTTCGTTATGGTCCCAACACCGGCTCCCGAAAAGCCATGTTCCATAATTTGATCACCGGACTTGGGCGACAAGCCCTTCACGCTAAAACCCTGGGATTTGAGCACCCTTCCACCGGAGAAATGGTTCGGTTCGATTCTGAATTACCGGACGACTTTCAGCATGTACTTACGATGCTCCGGGAGAATTGTAAACAGGAATATTGACCGATGGGGAAAACGGGAATCGTCATAGGAGCTACCGGTTTAGTCGGTTCACAAATTGTGAATCTGCTTTTGGACGATGATCGTTATTCGCTGGTCAAAGTATTTCATCGGAGAAGCACGGGGCTTCAACATCCCAAACTGGAAGAACATATCATTGATTTTGATGAGATCGATGAATGGAAAAGCCAGATAAAAGGAGATGAATTGTATTCTGCCCTTGGTACCACCATCAAAAAAGCGAGGAGTCAGGAGCGGCAATACACCATCGACTATACCTATCAATTTGAAACGGCCAAAGCTGCTGCTGAAAATGGCGTAAAGAAGTACAGCTTGGTTTCATCTGCCGGAGCAGATCCACAATCCAAAGTGTTTTATTCTCGGTTAAAGGGTGAATTAGACGAAGCCGTTAAGAAACTTCCGTTTGAATTGATCACGGTCATGCGGCCATCCATTTTAGCTGGAGAGCGAAATGAAAGTCGGCCGGGAGAAGCCATTGGTATGTTCTTAGCCCGCATTTTTACCAAAATTTCGGGCCTGAAAAAATACCGTCCTATTCCGGGACGAACGGTGGCTCAGGGGATGATCAACTCGCTGCACAAATGTCCGCCGGGCTATCATATTTTTGAACTCGACGAGATTTTTCATTTGTGAGCCGGTTTAGTTAATATCGGATTCAACTTTTCCCAAACCGATATTACCTATGAAAAAGATTCTGCTGCTTTTCCTGATTTCCGTTTTTACTTATCCTGCCTTTGCCCAGGATCAACTCAAACAGATCATTGATGAACGGGCCGATGAAATTGAAGAACAAGTGATCGAGTGGCGCCGTCATTTCCACGAAAATCCGGAGCTCTCCAATCGCGAATTTGAAACGGCGGCATATATTGCAGAATATCTGAATGAACTGGGGCTGGAAGTGGAAACCGAAGTGGCTCATACCGGAGTAGTGGCGCTGCTGGAAGGCGGTCAGCCCGGCCCGGTGATTGGTTTGCGCGCTGATATCGACGGACTTCCCGTCACCGAACGCACCGATGTCCCTTTCAAATCCGAAGCCACAGGAATGTATCAGGGCAAAGAAGTTGGAGTGATGCACGCGTGTGGACATGATACCCACATCGCTATGCTGATGGGCGTAGCCAAGATCTTGACCGAAAACAAAGATCAGATCAAAGGCACCATCAAGTTCATCTTTCAACCGGCTGAGGAAGGCGCGCCGCAGGGTGAGGAAGGCGGAGCGGAACTCATGGTGAAAGAAGGCGTGCTTCAAAATCCTGATGTGGATGTGATCTTCGGATTGCACATCAATGATGCCACGCCCGTGGGTACCTTACGCTATCGTTCAGAAGGCATCATGGCGAGCGTGAACAGTTTTAGTGTGGAGATCAAAGGAAAACAGGCGCATGGTTCGGCTCCGTGGAATGGAGTGGATCCGATCGTAACGGCCGCACAGATCATCAACAATGCACAAACCATTGTGAGTCGAAATATGGAACTGACCAAGCAAGCGGCTGTGGTTACGTTCGGGGTGATCGAAGGCGGGGTTCGGCATAACATCATCCCTGAATCCGTGAAAATGGAAGGAACTATTCGAGCACTGGATGAAGATATGCGACAACTCATTTTCAAACGACTGGAAACCATCATCCAAAACACGGCTGAAAGCAACGGAGCAGAAGCCACCTTGACCATCCACGATGGATACCCGATCACCTATAATGATCCGCAACTCACAGAAATGATGGCGCCAACCTTAGAAGAAGTGGCAGAAGGAAATGCGGTCATTATGGATGCCATAACCGGAGCTGAAGATTTCTCCTTCTTCCAAAAAGAGATTCCCGGGTTGTATTTCTTTGTAGGTGGAAAGGCGCCGAACCGTGAAGCCGCCGGTCACCATACTCCGGATTTTTATATTGATGAAAGCGGGATGAAATTGGGCGTTCGTGCTATGAGTTATTTGGTGGTGGACTATATGAACCGGTAAGAACATCCAACTTTGAACTTTGGATCTCGTGACGTAGCTTGCTATGTCACGCCTTGCAGAGGCTCCGCCTCATACTATAAAAACTTGCCCTCTTCTGTTCAATATTCAATGTTGTTCTCGTTCCGTAGCTCTGCTACGGAATGCCCAATCGAGGCTCTGCCTCATACTACGAAATCAGGTCGATTTCGATAGCTCTACTTCTTCCCTTCCTCTTCATCCTCCGGCTTGAACTCATCCAATTTCCCACCAATTAATTCAATTGGAATGGATTTACTCGCTTCGCCGGAATAGATGGAAACATGCGGGAATGGAATTTCGATATTCTCTTCGTCGAATCGTGCTTTCACTTCTTCGTTGATGCTGTTTTTTAACAGAATAAATTCATCTTTAGGTGCCCATACTAATAAGAGCAAATCGATAGAAGATTGCCCAAACATATCAAAAATAACCTGCGGTTTAGGTTCGGAAAGACAGTATTCGTTGTTTTCGGCTACATCCAATAAGATATCTCGGACTTGGGAAATATCTTCTTTGTAGGCCACCGATATTGTTGCATTGAACCGGCGAATAGGGAATTTGGTGAGATTTGTTACTTCTTGCTTGATGATCATTTCGTTGGGAATGCGCACAAAACGATTATCAAAAGTGCGGAGTTTCACCGAAAGCATATCAATGGAAAGAACGGTGCCGGTAGTTTGGTTGATCATGATGATATCATCTACTTTAAACGGCTGTTCCGCGATCAGGAATAAACCGGAAATGATGTTGGAAACACTGGTCTGAGAGGCAAACCCCAGGGCCACTCCCAAAATACCGGCAGCTCCTAATAGTGGAGCAAGGCTGAAACCCAACTGTCCCATCACCATTACAATCATGATTACAATACCGGTATAAAAAACTACCTTGCCGGCCAGCATTCCGTAATGGCTTGCATATTTTTTAGTGAAGAACGAACGTGCCCATCGTCTCAATATGAATAATAATGGAATGCCAATAACAAAAATAACGGCAAGCTGCAGTAGAGTGGTCAGGAATTCTTGAGAGATAAAAGCTTCCAGGTTCAGGTCTGAAAGAGCTGAAGTAGAGTCGATGAGGGTTGAAGTAGTATCTTGTTGCATGTTTCGGTTTCAGGATTATCGGGCAGAAATTAAAGTGTCGTCAAACAGCATCTTGAAGGTGCGGGTGGCAAAACTTCTGGAAATGGGGTGGCGGGGTTTTGTGATCTGTTCGCCCTTGCCTAAATGAGCCGGCAGTTTGCCGGTCATAGTCACGTCGCTGTGTTGTTCTTCGCCCTGGTACACGATCCTGGTTTCATCCGCCCAAAGCTCATTTTTGACATTGTAAATGCTAAGACGTTCTACGCGATAGCAAAAACGTTCAAAATTAAGCTCGGTATTGGATTTATTGGTGATCTGAATAGGGCAGTTAATCAGAAAAGGTTTACTTTCGACCTCAGCCAGATTTCTGCGCGCCTTACTCGTTAACCAATAACAAAGTTCGCCTTCCATGGTATCGCCGAACCAGGTTCGGGACAGTTTATTAATGGGAATTTCATGGAGCACATATTTTGACTTTGCAAGGCTGATCTCCATCCAGGCGGGAATGCGACAATAGACTTCGATCTTGGCTCCGGGCGTCAATTTTAAGGGGTATTCTGAACTTACAATCACCGGAAGGTCCGGGAAAACAGGGCGAACTTGGATGTCACTCTCATCGGCTTTTGGAGCCCATCGCTCCCATTCTGTTTTTTCATCTATTCTGGGAGGTTTCTTGGTATCATCTGCATAGGCGTAGGAGATCCAGAACTCCTCATTTTTTCTTTTGATCCATACGTGTAGCGAATCAATATTCAGATGAAGAGGTTCTTCTCCCTCATTGGCAGCATAATTCTTCCAGATCGAAGATGACATAGACAAATGATTATCCGGTGGTTTATTTGAAAATAAAATGTACAAATTTCCCGACTTGCCAAAACGAGAATATTTGGTGATGGATATTTATCGAAATTTGACATCATCTGATTTTACCCCGGAGACTCAGGGTAAAGTCCTCCCTTGAGGGAGGTACCGGACTGAGCGCATGCGAAGTCTGGCGGAGGCTGTTGGCGCCCAGGCCAAAATTGCTTAATCTGATTATGTTTCTCCGAATTTTGATTCTAAGTCGAATCAGACAAAAATATCCATAGCTCTAACACCCCTCAAAATCAGTCAGGAACACCCACCTTGAGCTTTTGTTACTTTTGGGTCAAGCCAAAAGTAAGAGCATAAAGGATGAATGGTTGAGTCTTGTTTGCCAACCATGAAAGCATTTACATAAGAAAATGGTTGCCAAGCTTATTATCATAGCGCAGCACAACTAAAATTTATATTCATGAAGAAAGTTTTTTCCTTAGCGCTCCTGTTTTTTACGGTCAATATTCCGGCGATGGCCCAATGGTCGGATGAAATTGAAATAGTAGACCCTCCTTTCTGGTGGGTACAAATGCCCGTTAATGAACTTCAAATTCAACTGTATGGAGATGAGCTGGGCCACTACCGCGCCTCTGTGGATTATCCCGGGGTGAAATTGAGGCGACAACTGGCTGTCGATTCCCCCAACTACCTTTTCCTCTATTTTGAGATTTCAGACAAAGCCAAAGCCGGAGAAATGGAGATCGTTCTTTCTCGGGGTGATGACGAGTTAACCCTGAATTACGAGCTCAAAACCCGCGAATCTACCGAAGGCCGGCATCAGGGTTTTGATCCTTCTGATGTGATTTATTTGATGATGCCCGATCGGTTTGCCAACGGAGATCCTTCTAATGATTCCATCGAAGGCATGCTGGAAGCGGCGGATCGCTCCAATCCCGAACGACGTCAAGGTGGCGATATTCAGGGCGTGATGGATCATCTGGATTACATCAAAGATTTGGGTATGACCGCCATTTGGTTCACCCCAATTATTGAGAACGATATGAAACCGGAATATGGAGCGTATCACGGTTATGCGGCCACGGATCTTTATCGCGTGGACCGGCGCTATGGAAGTAATGAGGAATACAAAGCGCTCATCGAAAAAGCGCACGAAAAAGACATGAAAGTGATCATGGATATGATCCACAATCACATTGGCGATCAGCACTGGTGGATGAACGATCTGCCCACGGCCGACTGGGTGCACGATATCGAAAAATATGGAACCACTAATTTTCGCGGCGCAGTAGGCTCTGATCCATATGCCTCTGAGTACGATTCTGACAAACTCATGAACGGCTGGTTCGTGCCCCAAATGCCCGATCTGAATCAGAAAAATGAACTGCTGGCCGATTACCTCATCCAAAATACCATTTGGTGGATCGAGTATTCCGGTATTGATGGCATTCGCATGGACACCTACGTGTATCCCGATCAGGATTATATGGCACGATGGGCGAAGGAAGTGCTTGAGGCCTATCCCAATTTCAATATTGTGGGAGAATCGTGGGTGAATACCGTTCCGGCCGAAGCCTATTGGCAATATGATGAGCCCGGCGTGGAAGATGGCTATGATTCCCATTTACCGAGTGTTACCGATTTCCAGATCGCCAATGCCGCAAGACAAGCGTTTACCGAAGATTTTGGCTGGCTCAACGGACTCAGTAAATTATACTACGTTCTCTCACAGGATTTTGTGTATGCCGATCCTATGCTGAATGTCATTTTTCTGGATAACCACGATATGGGACGCATTTTTGAAACGGTCGGCAAGGACGAAGACTACTTTAAAATGGCCTATGCATTTCTGATGACCACCCGCGGAATTCCCCAGGTCTATTACGGTACCGAACTGATGATGGCCCACGAAAACCGTGGCGGCGATGACGAAGGCTGGCGACAAACTATGCCCGGTGGCTGGCTCGATGACGAAAGAAGCGTGTTCACCGAAGAAGGGCGCACTGACAAAGAAAATGAGATCCTGAATTGGATCACTAAACTTACGGAATGGCGAAAAGATGCGGTGGCCATTCATGAAGGAAAGCTGGTGCATTTCGTCCCCGAAAACAATGTTTATGTCTATTTCCGCATCCACGAAGAACAAACCGTGATGGTAGTGATGAACGCCGGTGAAGAATCCATTACCCTAAATAGAGACCGTTTTGCTGAAATTCTGGATGATTTTGAAGCTGGGGTTGATGTGATTTCCGGGAATCAAGTTTCCGTATCAGACGACTTTGAAGTGGCAGAAAAAACGGCCGGGGTTTGGGAGTTGAAGTAATCCAAAGCCCTCGTTCCCAACCACCGGGTTGGATCGAGTTGAAAAGCCAACTTGATTATTAAGTTCGACTTCTCTATTTAACTTATCACAAAAAGAGAGGGGTCTATGTCAAAGATAATCACTTTAGTAATAGCACTGTCATTCATAATATCAGGTTGTATTTTTGATCCGGGATTCGATTGTGGCTTTATTGATTATCCCAGAAGAGAGGGATCTTATACTACAAGTCATATTCCTGATCAATATGTTGCATTGGGGGATACCTTGTTTTTAAACATTAATGAATATTGGGATTATGAATCTGATTGCAACGAGTATTTCGACGATCCTCAATTAAATAGCTTTATTGCTGATTCAAGGGAGGTCGAGCTTCATCGTCAGGAAAACAATGTGTTCATTATAGGACAAAAAACAGGAACATTTTCAGCAACAATCATTGGTTCAGCCGAACTGATAAGAGACCATAAAAAAAGAACCGAAGTCATTCCCATGACTTTTAACATTGAAGTGGGAACCGATCCAGGAAGTCCGCTTAGGCAGCGGGCTACTTATTCTTCTACGAGAAGGATTGATAGTATTCGTGTTACCGAAGTAGATATGGAAAATAAAGCGTTGAGATTCACAGCAGATTTCTCGCCGGAATATACAGCAGGAAATGTTCAAACTCAGTGGGCACTCTATCCAGTCCGGGATTTAGATTCACTAATACTTATGGATATTTCATTAGAAACAGAGCGTGAATATGAGAATGATTATTCCTTCAATCCCGATTCCCTCTATCCATTTTATTATGGCTATGTTGAAGTACAACCCGGCCGCCGAATATTCGGAAAAACATTCATTCTCAATACTAAAGAATATTTCGAATAGGATCCTTGCCAAGCAGTTTGGAAGCGAGCGTAAATTAGTGCTCGACGCAGAGTCTCAGGCACGAGGCTTTAGGATGAGGTGGAGCCTCAATAGGGTATTCCGGAGCGGAGCAGCGGAACGAGGGTGAAAGTATTGCAAATAACCTTTTTGAATCCTGACCACTTTATCGCTCTTAACCTCGTTCCCAACCACCCGGTGGGGAACGCAAGTCGGGACCACCCGGTCCCAATGCAGAAATAACACTGAAATATTATCCTTCAAATAAGGTAACCGGTATCAGCCCATCCATCCCTGAGTAATCACGGGCTGAAGAATACCTCCAATCTTCAGGCTTGTCGACAAACCCACTCTTAACTGGATTGAAATGAACGTATTCCATTTTTTGAGCCACCATTTTATTAGAAATGAGTTGTTTTGGATGTAGCCCTTCCTCCCAAACTTGATACGTTCTGCCCACTTTGTGATTGCGCTTATTGAATTTCAATTTCGTTAGCCAGCGAGAATGTCCATTGTCTTTTAGATAAGTAAGGATTCTCCGTGCTGCATAAGACTTAGTAAGCCTGAGACTGTTAGAAAGATCATCACTCTTTACAATAGCATGAAAATGATTGGGCATAATTACATATGAATAGAGGATCACGTTTTTGTTTTGTTGCATAAAAACGAATTGATCCAACAGGATTTGTGCAACCTGAGGTTTACAAAGTATTGGTAATTCTTCAAGAATCGTACTTGTGATGAAATATGGATAGTATGATTCGTGAAATTTGTAGCGGCTTCTTCCCATGTTTTTACTTAGTAAGAGCGATGAGATGCGTATTCCTTACAAACTTTTTTGGACCAGGTGGTCCATCAATGCATTCCCAACCGGGTGGTTGGGAACGAGCTTGAGCTCCTGTCGACAAAGAGCCTCAGGTACAGGGCTCAAGGGAGAGTTTGTTTGTTTCACTATATCACCAAATCCCTATATCACTATACTACAAACTTCACCGAAAAGGCCGTATCTTTAAGGCTTGAATCAAGCTGAACGAGACATTATGAGCACGGCCACTGCCGAATCCCAAATTACAAAAGAGGCGAAAAAACGACGCACCTTCGCCATCATATCACACCCCGATGCCGGGAAAACTACCCTCACCGAAAAGCTGTTGCTGTATGGTGGAGCCCTGCACGAGGCCGGTTCCATCCGTGCCCGAAAAGCAAGTCGCCACGCTGCTTCCGACTGGATGTCGATAGAGCAGGAGCGTGGGATTTCGGTGACTTCCTCCGTACTTCGTTTTGAGAAAGACGATATCAAATACAACCTGTTGGATACACCCGGCCACAAAGACTTTTCTGAAGATACGCTTCGTACGCTGGTTGCCGCAGACAGTGGTTTGATGGTGATTGACGTTGCCAAAGGCGTTGAGGAGCAAACCGAGAAGTTGTTTGAAGTTTGTAAGCTGCGTGAAGTGCCGGTGATCACTTTTGTGAATAAATGTGACCGCCCCGGTATGGAGCCGCTGGAAGTGCTCAGTAATATCGAGAATAAGCTGGGGATTGAAGCCGTGCCGGCAAGTTGGCCGATGGGCTATGGGCAAAAATTTCAGGGCATCTACGATGTGATCGAGAAGAAAGTGCACATGTATCAAAAAACAGAGCATGGTGCAAAAAAAGCGGTCACGGAAATATTGGATCTGGAGGATGCACTGGCAAAATCCTCCATGTCGGATGTTGAAAAAGAAGCCTTTGAAGAAGAGGTAATGCTTATTGACGATATGTACGAAAGCATGGATCGCGAAGCCTACGCCACCGGAAAAGTAACTCCGGTTTTCTTCGGTTCAGCCCTGCATAACTTTGGATTGGATGTATTCCTGAATTACTTCCATCAGCTGGCTCCCCATCCGCAGCAGTACAAAACGCCTGATGGAGTTGTTCGTGACCTGAATGACGGTTTTTCCGGTTTCATCTTTAAAATGCAGGCCAACATGAATCCTGATCACCGGGATTGTGCGGCCTTTATTCGTGTTGCTTCCGGGAAGTTTGAACGTGGCCAACAGGTGACGGTCGCAGGTATCAACAAGAAAGTTAAAATGTCGACCCCGCATACGCTGATGGGCGACGACAGGCAACTTATGGAAGAAGCCTATCCCGGCGATATCGTTTCGATCTTCAATCCCGGTTCATTCCGTATTGGCAGTACGATCTATGAATCCAATGAAGTGAAGTTCGATGTGATTCCATTGTTTACGCCCGAGCATTTTCAGAAAGTGGCGACCAAAGATCCTTTCAAACGAAAACAGTTACGTGAAGGACTGAAGCAGCTTTCTGAGGAAGGGGTGGTTCACGTATTTGAAGTGCCCAATGGCGTCGGAAATGAGTTGTTGCTGGGAACCGTAGGTGTACTTCAGTTTGAAGTTGTAGAGCATCGCATGTTGGCAGAATATGGTGTAGAGCTCATCAAAACGCCGGTTTCCTATTTCTGTGCGCGGTGGCTTCCAAACGGGCGAGATGATGTGATCGAGAAGCTTGAAGCGAGCTATTCAACCCACGTGACCAAAGACATGGAAGAGAACCCCATCGTGTTGTTTGATTCGCAATATGCGTTGAGTCAGGCCGAAGAGAAAGTGGGAGCGGAGAACCTGTTTAAGTTTAAGCAAGGTTAATTTTCGCACAGAAATCAGTAAAAATTTTTAAGAAAAAATTTTAAAACCTCTCCTTTTTCCCAGATTGAGAGGCCTTCTTATATCAAATCACAAACGCGGGAAAAATATCTTCTCGACTATTTCTTTGGAAAACCGCTTCCAATTTTAATTTGCAGAGATGCAACTAAGTTCATGATTTCATAACACAAAAAATTCATCTGACCTATACAAACCGGCTGTTAAGTTGCTTAATTTTAGAGGGTATAATACAAGCGGTTCTGATTACCTTTTCTCCATTCGGCTCATCTAAAACACAGAATCCTTTGAAAATAATTCAACAACTTACGACGACTACATTCCATGAAGAAGTACTTAGACCTCTTTGGTCTTAATGATAAAATTGATTACAAAACAGAAGTTTTAGCAGGTTTAACCGTATCCATGGCGCTTATCCCGGAAGCTGTGGCATTTGCCATGATTGCCGGACTTTCTCCTCTTACGGGTTTGTACGCTGCTTTTATGATGGGTTTGGTAACGTCTGTTATTGGCGGGCGCCCGGGCATGATTTCCGGGGCAACAGGAGCGGTAGCCGTGGTTTTGGTATCATTGGCCATTTCACACGGACCGGAATACATTTTTGCGGCCGTTGTATTAGCAGGATTGATTCAGGTGGGTGCCGGAATGCTGAAGCTTGGAAAGCTGATGCGCCTCGTTCCTCATCCCGTAATTTTTGGATTTGTGAACGGTTTGGCCGTCATCATATTTATGTCGCAGCTCGATCAGTTTAAAACGCCATCCGGTGAATGGATGACTGGCCAATCGCTCTATGTGTTGCTTGGATTGGTGGTTTTAACCATGGCCATTATTTGGGGACTTCCCAAATTCAGCAAGAAAATCCCCGCTTCCCTGGTCGCAATTTTAACCATCTTTGCGGTAGTGGTAGTCTTTGGAATTGAAACCAAAACCGTGGGTGATATTGCTTCCATTCAGGGCGGATTTCCTCCGTTTCACATTCCTCAAATTCCATTTACCTGGGAAGCTTTTATGGTGATTCTCCCCTATTCCGCAATCATAGCCGGAGTTGGGTTGATCGAAAGTTTGCTTACTCTGAATATTATTGATGAAATTACCGAAACCCGTGGAAATGGAAATCAGGAAGCCATTGCACAGGGAACAGCGAATATCTTTTCAGGATTTTTTTCCGGAATGGGCGGTTGCGCTATGATCGGGCAGAGTTTGATCAACGTTTCATCAGGAGCACGAACTCGAATTTCCGGAATTGTAGCAGCGGTGATGTTGCTGGTATTTATCATGTTTGGTTCCGGTTTGGTGGAACTGCTGCCTATGGCCGCACTCACCGGTTTGATGATTATGGTGGCAATCGGAACTTTTGAATGGGCCAGCTTGAAAACCTTCAACAAAATGCCGGTTTCCGATATTTTTGTGATGGTAACGGTGACTTTAGTTACAGCCGTACTTCATAACCTGGCACTGGCGGTTTTGGTTGGGGTGATTATTGCCGCACTGGTTTTTGCCTGGGATAACGCCAAGAGAATCCGTGCCCGCAAACACATTGATGAGGACGGAATCAAACACTACGAAATCTACGGGCCGCTTTTCTTTGGTTCCATCACCGTATTCAATTCCAAGTTTGATGTGATGAATGATCCCAATGAGATCATCATCGATTTTAAAGAAAGTCGCGTGGTGGATATGTCGGCTATTGAAGCCTTGAACAAGATCACCGAGCGCTACAGCAAAGTAGGAAAAACGGTTCACCTAAAACATCTAAGCAAAGATTGCCGGCATCTTCTTCAAAATGCGGATGCCATTATCGATGTAAACGTAATGGAAGATCCAAGTTACAAAGTGGCTTTGGATAGAGTTTAAGCCTATTTAAGAGGCTTGGTGTGAGCCTCTTCCTTCTTTTACTTTCCACCGTTGGCCTGAAGGTCGGCTACACAATTTTCATCCAAAGAAGGGATCTCTTCACCAAGAAACTGGTCAAATAATCCGGAGTTTTCCATGGCGTAATACATCAGGCAGTTGTCGTTGGTGCAGTGGTTTCCGTGTTCGTCATCCTGGTGGTCGGTCTGCATATCCGTACCCGATCCGGAGATATTCACCAACCCAAAAAGGTGTCCAAATTCATGCCGAAAAGAAACGGATTCTGTCAGCGACCTGGACGGTTGGTTTAATGCCGGTCCGCTCACCTGCTCATAAGTGCCCCCGAAAAAGGCAGCAGAGGTGTTGTAATAAGCAATTCCCAATACACTGCCATCCTCATAAGAACCATCCACGATGATCATATAAGCCCGGAGAGTACTGTCATCTTCTTGGGTAAAATGATCCCGGTACTGACCTTCCAGCTCTCTGATCTCATTGGCGGTGTATGTGGATTGATCCGATGAAGGTATTTGCGTTGGCTCCATCAAAGAAACAGAAGTTTTGTTGAGCCGCAGTTCCAAAAAAGATTTGAGATTGGTGAGGGCATCTTCATCAGGAGCAACACCCGGCATGTAATCAATTTCAACTTCGAGCTTGGTAAAGGATTCATCCGATAAAAAATCATTTGCTGATAACCCCGGGTTTTGGGTGTGAGGATAAGTTATAGGGTCATCCTCATCGGGGTCGGGCCCGGTGTTGTCAAGACAACCGGTAAAACTTAACGTAAACAGTAAAAGTGTGGGGAGAATATATAAGCGTATCAAGGACTTCATTGAACGTATTCTTTTTTTGATTATTCATTGTAATTAAATGCCTTTCAGCGACTTATTGTTCCATAAATGAGATAGAGAAATTCTTTCTAATATGGTTAGATATGTGTAATTTATGTTATGAATTCAGCTTTCCCCATACGCAAAATCATCCATGTAGATATGGATGCTTTTTATGCCGCCGTTGAGCAGCGGGATCATCCCGAATTGCGAGGAAAGCCGGTAATTGTGGGCGGTTCCCCAAGTGGACGGGGAGTGGTGGCTACAGCCAGTTATGAAGCCAGAAAGTTTGGAGTGCATTCAGCTATGCCGGCCTCAAAAGCAGTACGTCTTTGTCCACATGGAATTTTCGTGAAAGCCCGTTTTGATGCCTATAAAAAAGCCTCACAGCAAATACGGGAGATCTTTTTTGAATACACCGATCTGGTGGAACCACTTTCTCTGGATGAAGCTTTTTTGGATGTCACTGAAAATCACAAAGGACTTCCATCTGCTACGCTCATAGCAAAAGAGATCAAAGAGAAGATCTACGAGGTTACTAAATTGACGGCTTCAGCAGGAGTTGCTCACAATAAATTCCTGGCAAAAGTGGCTTCAGATGTAAACAAACCCAATGGACTCACACTCATCACCCCGGAAAAAGCAGAGGCTTTTTTGGAAGAACTGCCCATCGAGGACTTCTTTGGAGTAGGAAAAGCAACGCAGAAAAAAATGCATGCCGTGGGAATTAAATCCGGGGCAGACCTTAAAGAGTGGACGGAAATTGACCTGGTGAAAGCCTTCGGGAAATCGGGACGGTTTTATTATCGGATTGTTCGGGGTATTGACCATCGGGAGGTGAAGCCGCATCGGGTGCGGAAATCATATGGCAAAGAGCGCACTTTTTCGGAAGACATCGACAGCCTGGAGTGGATCCATAATTTTCTGGATGAATTAGCGCAGACGATAGCTGAAGGCATGAAGAAGATCAATGCAGCCGGAAAGACCATCACCCTGAAAGTACGTTATGATGATTTTGATACCATAACCCGAAGTTATTCGCTTCCGCATCACACCAACCGCTATCGGGATATCACGGATGTAGTTCGGAAGTTACTGGAGGAAACCGAAGTGGGAAGCCGGCCGGTGCGTTTGTTGGGAATCACGCTATCCAATCTAAACCTAAATGAGGAAACTGTTTGGGAGCAGCTCGAATTTTCTTTTTAGTACATAGGTACTAATGTGTTTCGGAGTTACAGCGTTGAAATCTATCACTGTAACTCCGAAACGCTTAAACACCATCGCACTTTCTGCACTATCATTTTACCGAGATTATCGTGAATTTCCCCGCGTACCATTCAACAATAAGAAACTGACAAAAAATGAGTGACGGTTACGGATTATTAAAAGGAAAAAAAGGAATTATTTTTGGTGCTTTGGATGAGCGAAGTATCGCCTGGCGAATTGCTCTGGCTTGTAAACGGGAAGGCGCAGATTTTGTATTAACAAACGCCCCGGTTGCCCTTCGTCTGGGAGCCCTGGATGCATTAGGAGAAGAAACAGGCGCCCCTATCATCCCCTGTGATGTAACCAAAGACGATGAGATCCAGGACTTGATGAATCAAACCAAAGAACACCTGGGTGGCGGCGTTGATTTTATTTTACACGCAGTGGGAATGTCTCCAAATGTTCGCAAGAAAAAAGAATACACCGACCTGAATTATAATTGGTTACAACAAACACTCGATATCTCAGCGATCTCATTGCATCGGGTTCTTCACCATGCCGATGAAATGGATATGCTGAATGATGGCGGTAGCGTGGTGGCGCTTTCCTATATCGGGGCACAACGGATTTTCTCCAAATATTCGGATATGAATGATGCCAAAGCACTGCTGGAAAGCATCGCCCGAAATTACGGAAGTCGCCTGGCAAAACGAGGCATTCGGGTGAATACGGTTTCTCAGGCCCCAACTAAAACTTCGGCTGGAACCGGAATCAAAGGTTTTGATGGCATGTACACTTTTGCCGACAAAATTGCTCCAATGGGAAATCCATCTGCGGATGAATGTGCAGATTACTGCGTGACATTATTCTCTGATCTGACTCGTAAAGTCACCATGCAGAATCTCTACCACGACGGCGGATTTGTAACGGCAGGAATTTCTGAGGAAATGATCGACGACCTTGCCAAACTGTATTCTGACGAAGACTAATCTCAAATTTGCACTATGCCTGATGTTATCCTCGGCATTGATCCCGGTTCCCGAAATACAGGCTATGCCCTGCTGACGGAAGAAAATGGAAAGCTGATCGCCTTGCGGTGTGATGTAATCCGTATGGCCGATATAGATGATCATGCCGAGCGATTACAGGTGATTTTTGAGAAAATCTCAGGCGTCATTCGTTCCAATAAACCCACAGCGTGTGCAGTTGAAACGCCGGTTTATGGGGTTGATCCCATGGCTATGTTGAAGTTGGGTCGTGCTCAGGCCGCTGCTATGCTGGCCATTACCAACAACGGACTTCAGGCGGTGGAATATTTCCCAAAAGTGGTGAAGAAATCCATCACCGGAAACGGAAATGCCAGCAAAGAGCAGGTGGCTTTTATGCTGAATAAAATGGTGAAACTGCCGGATGAAAAACTCTCGAATGATGCTACCGATGCCTTGGCTGTAGCCTGGTGTCATTTGATGAAAGGCAAAGGAATTCCCGGGTCAACCAAAAAGAAAACCCACCAGAATAACGCCAAAGGAGACTGGGCCAGTTTTGTGGCCGATAATCCGGATCGTGTGAAGGGAATGTAGTTTGTCCAAGCGGTCGCTTGAACAAGTTTGATTCGGTTAAAAGTTTGAGGCAGAGCCTCAATTATGCATTCCGAAGCAGAGCAGCGGAACGAGGGTTTTATTTCCGCATAATAGTGCAAAAATTTCACCCGGTCATTCCTGCGAAAGCGGGAATCTAATTGCTCAACAACGAACAAGATGGTTAAAAAATGATCGCATTTTTAAAAGGATATATCGAAGAGAAACGAGAAGGTGAAGTCGTTTTAGATGTTAGCGGCGTGGGCTATTCGGTGGAAATCTCCTCCATCACGCAAGAGCAACTGGAAAGTGCCGGCTCGGAAGTGAAGCTGCTCATTTATCATCACATCACCGACAGCGACCAGCGATTATTCGGATTCTTTTCGACCGATGAAAAAGCGCTCTTCGAAAAGCTCATCACGGTAAAAGGTGTGGGGCCAAAATTAGGACTTACTATTTTATCCGGACTTCCTGCCAATCAGCTTATCGGAGCCATTACCAATGGAGAAGAAGCGACGCTCTCCAAAGTACCCGGAATTGGTAAGAAAACGGCGCAGCGCATTATCGTGGAGCTAAAAGATAAGCTGGCGGAATATGCAGCCTCAGCCGGCGTAACGCCGACGAGCTCTTCAGAATCAAGCATCACCGGAGAAGCTATTTCTGCGCTCGAAGCACTCGGATTCAAGAAAAAAGAATCGGAGCAAGCCGTAATGAAAGCTTTGAGAGAAACGGATGGTGAAGATGCTTCGGTCATTATCAAAAAAGCGCTGGCTAGTTTAAATAAGTAAAGGGAATTCGGTAAACATTCGGCGGAATTGTATAATGCAGATTTGTTATGAATGCAGTTTCTTTTAGTTGTGTTAAATTAGTGCTATGGAAAAACTTACGCTGCATATCAAAAATATGGTTTGTGACCGCTGTGAAATGGTGATCGAAACGGCCCTGACTGCTTTGGGACTGGAAGTAAATCACGTGCAGTTGGGCAAAGCCGAAGTAACCCGAAATGGCGGTAAACCCACGATTCACGAGATCGAAAAGGAACTGGAACGCTTTAATTTTGGGCTGATCAAAGATGAGGAATCTATTTTAGCCGAAAAGGTAAAGACCACATTGATCGAATGGATCGATTCGGGAGATTTAGAAACGGATGATATTTCCTTATCTGATCACCTGGCAAAAAAGCTTGCCAAAAGTTATGCAACCATATCGAGGGTTTTTTCAAGAAAAGAAGAGATCACGATCGAAAAATATTTTATTCGCCTGAAGATCGAAAAAGCTAAGGAATTAGTGGAATATGGAAACCTGAGCTTCAGTGAGATCGCGTACCAGTTGGGATATAAGAACCTTCAGCATCTTTCCCGACAGTTCAAGCAAATAACTGGGATGAGCATGAGTGAGTATCAGAAATTACAAGATCCCGAGCGCAAGTCATTGGATAAGATCTGATGAAGCTAAAAGTTCCACCGGCGCTGCTCTTCATTGTTTTTGTACTGATCATGCGTGTCACTGATCAGCTCTTTTCCTTCGAGATAATAGCTTCTCCCTATCAACAAATGGTTGCATATATTGTATTTGGAGTTGGGGTGATCATAGGGCTTCTTGGAGTGTTTGAGTTCCGGCGAAGATCAACTACGGTAAATCCTCACAAACCCGAAAATACGAGCGAGTTGGTTACTTCCGGGATTTATCAAATCTCCCGAAACCCGATGTATTTGGGATTGTTGATTGGCTTGGTGGCTGTAGCCATCCGACTGGGAAATGTAAGCTCAATGCTGCTTTTGCCGGTCTTTGTATGGTACATGAATGTGTTCCAGATCAAGCCGGAGGAAGAGGTAATGGAGGAAAAATTTGGTCAGAATTTTATCCGCTATATGAATTGTACGAGACGGTGGATCTGATCAACAGCAAGTATCACAACACGCCGCCGGCACATTATTCTGAGAATCAGTTTGGGATCCGCTGAACATACTCCGAAAAGTGAGGCCTTCCGAGAATTTGTATTGAATGCGAATGGCATTTGCAATCGCGATGAGTGCCACGCCCACATCCGCAAAAATGGCCTCCCACATGGTAGCCAATCCTGCAGTAGCAAGCACCATGACTAATATTTTGATGCCCAAAGCAAACCCGATGTTCTGCCAGACGATCTTCTGTGTGTAGCGGCTGATATCGATTCCGGTCAAGATTTTTGAAGGTTGATCATTTTGAATGACTACATCCGCCGTTTCGATGGTAGCATCGGAACCCACCCCGCCCATGGCTATACCCACATCGGCCAGCGTAATAACCGGTGCGTCGTTCACTCCATCGCCCGCGAACCCAACGGTATTCCCATTACCCAGCGACTGTTCCACAAACCGGTATTTATCTTCGGGAAGTAAGTTGCCATATGCTTCATCAATGCCCAATTGATCAGCCACATAGGAGGCCACTTGTTGATTGTCTCCGGAAAGCATGACGATTCTTTTCACCCCATTTTCTTTTAAAGCCCGGATGGTCTGTTCACTGTCTTCCTTCAGGGAATCTGAAATCGTGATCGTACCTGCATGTTGATCTTCCACTGCGATGTGAACGTAGGTGTTCGGTTTCGTAAAGTCGCCTGTGGATAAACTTACTCCATGATCGTTCAGTAGCTGTACATTGCCTACTAATACCCGTTTTTGTTGAACCGAACCCTTCACTCCTTTTCCGGAGATCTCGACCTGATCTTTCACCTCGTAAAACGCTTGACCATTTTTGAAGGAGAGAATGGCTTTGCCGATGGGATGGGTAGAATGCTGTTCCAGCGATGCGGCATAAGAAACGACTTCCTCTTGGCTGAGTCCATTATAAACAGTGACACTCTGAACCTCAAAGGCACCTTCAGTGAGCGTGCCGGTCTTGTCGAGATATAGTACATTCATCTTGCGGAGCTGATCCAGATAGTCAGAGCCTTTCAATAAAATGCCATTCGCAGAGGCCGCTCCAATTCCACCAAAATACCCCAGTGGAATTGAGATGACCAACCCGCAAGGACAGGAGATCACCAAAAAGATAAGGGCTTTATAAAACCAATCATGAAATACATAGGGATCAGTGAAGAAGTAAGGAAGGAACGTGACACCAATAGCCAGCCAAACCACGATGGGGGTATAGACTTTTGCAAACCGGGTCATAAATCGCTGGACCGGCGCCTTTCGCTGAGTGGCTTCCTGAACCATATTCAGGATGTTTGCCAGTTTTGTATCCTTGAATGTTGACGTCACTTTTATTCTTATGGGAACGACCTCATTAATGGATCCGGCCCAAACCTCATCTCCTTCCTTGTAGCTCCTGGCTTTGGATTCTCCGGTTAATGCGGCCGTATTCAATGAGGCGTTGGGAGATAATAATATGCCATCCAGCGGAACCTTTTGTCCGGGTTTCACCTGGATGATGGCTCCCGTCTCAACACGTGCTGCGTCTACTTCTTTTACTTCATGGCCTTGTTCAACAACGGCGGTATCCGGCTGCTGGTTTATGAGAGTTTGAATAGAGTGACGTGCTCTCTGTACGGCATTTCCCTGGGCATATTCACCGATCATATAAAAAAGCATGACCGCAACTCCTTCCGCATATTCGCCAAGTATAAACGCACCTACCGTGGCAATGCCCATTAATAGAAATTCACTGAAAACAGTCCCCTTTTTGATGGAATCTATGGCTTTAACCCAAACCGGTCCGCCAACGAACAGGTAAGAAATCCCATACAATGAGAGATAGAAATATTGATGGCCGGTAAAGTGGAACACATGCTGAAACAATAATGCAGCGATCAGGAAAGCCGAACTGAGTGCGACTTCTTTATATTTTTTGATGAATGAGAGCATAGGGTCTTTTCGAATTCACCCAAAAATAATGAAGCCAATATTGCCTGAATTGCAGAATTGTGTAATTCTTTTGTACGATTGTGTTATAGCTTATCGATGTAGATGCGCTTGTTTTCCTTTACGTCCTTAAAATGGGAAGGAGATAACCCGGTTTCTTTTTTGAACTGACGGGAGAAGTGTTGCTGGCTGCTGTAGCCCAGCTCATAGGCGATCTCCGTCAGGTTTTGTTCCCCATAAACGATCAGCTCTTTGGCGCGTTCTATCTTTTGCAGGATATAATACCGTTCAATGGATTTGCCTTCCACGTTCGAGAACAGCCGCGACAAGTACTGATAATCTCTGTTGATTTGTTTTGAAAGGTGATCGGAAAGATTGCCCTCCAGCACCTTGTCGGTGCGAATGAGTTGTATAATGAGGTGTTTGACCTGTTCTACAAGCCGGCTTCCCTTGTCGTTGATGATATCAAAACCATTGGTGCGGACAACCTGTTCAAGGTGCTTATACTTTTCAGGGTCAACCGGTTCCTGAAGGGTGAGTTTGCCGAGCTCGAGATTGCGTACCTCAAAACCCGCTTCCTCAAGTTTCTCCTCTAAAACGATGGCGCAATGGCTGCATACCATATTCTTGATATGAAAATGCTGTTCATTCATGCCTCAAAAATACCAAGGGAATGGATGCATTCAAAGAAAGAAGGAATGCCCCTTGAAGATATGGGTAATCCTAAGGTGCACTAACCAAAACAATATTTTCGGCTATTAATCCCTTGTCATTTTCGGTAACATCAAACTCAAAAATGAGATCGCGGCTGGGAAGGTAGCCGGTATCAAAGTCATCTTCGAATTGAGAGATATGTGCAAATACCGTTTTGTAGGGAGACTTCTTGTCCCGGGAATCTGTGATCCACAAGCAGTCTTCCTTCCGCGTAAGGAACCGGAGAAAACCATAGCCTTCATCTTGTGTAAAATCGTAGCACACTCCGCGAACGCGCGATCCGGTCTCTCCCCAGCTGTATGGAGAATCGATCGGTAAAAGGCCGGGAATCAGATATCCGGAAATGGAGGAATCCACGGCTTTTTTAAGAGCGGTAGATACATTGTCGAAGCCAACCAGTTCCACCCGGCATCCCTTGTCCTGAAGTGCATTGACCACACTTACATAACTTCCGCTGCTGGAAAGAAGGACGATCTTGTCGAGCTTTTCGGATTGGGTAAGCAGGTCTACCGCCATATCCATATCTATGGTCGACTTCGAGATGGTTTCCCCGGTTTCGTGATTGGTATAGGTTTGGATCGGTTTTTCGATCACTTTGTATTCAAAATCCCTGAGTACTTCACAAAATCGTTGGGTCTTATGGCGATATTCGGCGTCTTCCTTGAGCCGTTCTTCATCATAACAAAGGTAAACATTCAGCCTGGATGCGATTCCTCCTCCCCTGCACGCAAACATCCGCAAAACATCATAGCGAAGGCCATAGCCTCCATTCATGGTTACATTGACTGCATCAACAAATATTCCAACTCGTTCTTGAGTATTCATAATGATATTCCTGCATAGTAAGTATTAATAATAGTATCGAAGTGGGATGTCGTTTTTTCATAACTTCATCTCTAGCAATGAATTAACACAAAAAAATAGCATAGAATCAATTTATTTAATATTAAAATAAAAAGCCTGAAAAGAACTGATGCTATAACTTGAAAATCAGGAGGCGGAGGCGGTATCGGGAATAGATTTTACAGAGCGGTAGGTGATCCCAAGGATGATAAGCATGCCAAGTATTAGCAAGGTTCCTGAAACCAACCATTCATTATACCCATAGCCCATAATATATGGTTTGAGATAAAAAGTTGCGGTGGCGGTCAACATCACCCCAAAGCCGGATACAAGCTTGTAAGGTACACGAAATGCGTTAGTAGAATAATAATAGATGAGCATGGCCATGGCGCCATAGCTGATAAGAGTGGCTGTGGCCGACCCCATCATTCCGAAAAAAGGAATAAGCGTAAGGTTAGCTATGATGGTAATGCCAGCGCCAAAAAGGGTGATCTGGGGAAGCCGTTTGGTGGTCTCGCTGATGAAGATCCCTGCCGAAAAGTTTATATACCAGCCCTGGAACCAGTAAGCCATGAGCAGCACCGGGACAATGTTGAGTCCTTCCCAGAATTTTGCATCAACCAGGTAAAAATTCAGGATCGGGATCTTAATGGATACGATCTGTTCGGTAAAAAGGGCAACGGACAAAAAGATACCTGCAGCTGCGAGATTGAAAAAACTGAATGTTTGTGAGAACGTTTTGGGCGCGGATCTTTCTTCGGATTGACGCATAAAGAAAGGTTGCCAGGCCATGCGAAACATCTGCACGATCAAGAGCATGAATACCGCCAGTTTGTAGCAGGCTCCGTAAATACCTACGATGTCATCAGAGGTGTAATCCGGTCCGTATAGTTGTTGAACCGTGGCAGGATCCATAGACTTTAGAAAGAAACGGTCTATCAATTCGTTGATGGCATGCCCAAAGCCGGCGGGAATGAAGGGTAGTCCGAATATCAGGGCCTTTTTTAGAAAATCTGTGTTCCAGCTGCCTTTTAGCAAAGGAAGGGTGTATAAAGTGGTAGCTAACGCTGTAAGTGTGGAAGCGATAAGGTTACTGATGAAAACCCCCTCGATACCATAATTGAGGCCAAGGATCAGGTAGAAATTCAGCCCAAGATTAACAACCACATTTCCGGTTTTGATGACGGCAAAAGAAATGGATTTACGCTCCAGTCGCAGTTCAGCGAAAGGTACAATAGCGAGGGTATCAAAAAAGAGAATGCCGAGCATCATCCAAAGGATGGAGTCTCCTACCTGAAGGCCCAATATGGGTGCAATAGCAGGCTGTGCCAGCCAGACCGCTAATACCAGCAAGCCCGAACTAATGAGCAGAAAAAGTTGAATGGTGGTAAAAAAAGACTGCGCCTTATCCCGGTCTTTTCCATACCGGATGTACGCCGATTCCATGCCCATTTGAAATACGACATTGAATAAAGCAATGGCGGCAAATATGAGTGTGATCACACCGTACTGACCTTCAGCAAAAACAGCGGTATGGAGCGGAACCAAAAGGTAGCCTATAAAACGCGCCAGCACGCTGCTGATGCCATAGATAAGGGTATCCGAAAAAAGTTCTTTGAGTTTGGTCAAACTTAGTGGCTGGCTAATTGTTCAAGGGCGCGAATGCCGAGAGCGTAACTGTATTTTCCAAAACCGGTGATGATGCCGTTCATGACTCCGCCTGTTACCGATTTCTCCCGGAAATCTTCCCGGCCGTGAATGTTTGAAATATGCACTTCAACTTTGGGGATTTCCAGAGGTTCCAGTCCATCGCGCAGCGCTACTGAGGTGTGTGAATATCCGCCGGGATTGATAACGAGTCCTTCGGTGCCATCTTCCATTGCCTCCTGTACTTTATTAATGAGCTCACCTTCCACATTACTCTGATAAAAGGAAAGTTCATGTTCGGGAAATTCATCCCGCAGAAAATTCTCCAGGTCTTGCAGGCTGCCGGTTCCATACATCCCCGGATTGCGTTTGCCCAACAAGTTAAGGTTAGGGCCATTGATGATAAGGATCTTCATAAGCGGATCTCCTTGCTAATTGTTTCTGCTAGTTCGGCCATTTCTCCTTCATCCATACTGATTTTCTTTCCCAGGCTGAAGTTTTGGGTGGGGGTGTAAATGGGGATCAAATGAATGTGAGCATGCGGAACTTCCATACCTTCTACGATCACTCCCGTGCGGATCGGCTCAAGTGCAAGGTCTAAGCCTTTGGCTACTTTCTGGGAAAATTGGGTGAGTTCGCTCAGTTCCTCCGCAGAAAGATCAAACAGGTAATCGACTTCCTTTTTTGGGATGCAGAGTGTATGCCCCCGTGCAGCCGGATTGATGTCAAGAAATGCATAATGTTTATCATCCTCTGCAACCGTAAAACTTGGGATTTCGCGGTTGATGATCTTAGTAAAAATGCTTGCCATAGTTGAAGATAAAAGATGGTAATTTGATTGAAGATACTATCCAAAAAACAGAAATCCTTATGAACTCTGCAAGCATATCGAGATTCTTGCTCATCATTGGCCTGATTTGTATTTATGGAATAAGGGAGGCCGGGGCTCAATCTTCGGAACTGGTGGGGCCCGTTTCAGAAAGTGAAATTTTTAGTGTAGATCGGATCTTTGAGATTTATGTTGATCGTTACCGTCCGGATTCTTCTGCGGTAGAATATGTCAAAAACTGGAAAGAACCGGTTAATGTGATTATTTTTTTTGGAACCTGGTGCCGTGATTCGAAGAAATATATACCCGGTTTTATGAAATTAATGAGAACCGCCGCTCCTGAAAATATTGAAGTTGAATACATTGGAGTGGACGCTCAAAAAAAATTTCCCGGGAAATTTTTAAAAAAGTTTAATATAAAATATATTCCCAGCGTCGTGGTTTTAAACGGCGATTCCGAATTAGGACGTATCGAAGAAAAACCACAGAAGCCGATTGAGCTCGCATTTGTTGAGATTCTGAAGAAGGCGGAAAAAATTGACTGATTTTTGATTTTTTCTTTGCACTCTAATTGATAAATGCCTTATCTTTGGAATCTCTTAAGAATCGGTAGCTCAGTTGGTAGAGCAACGGCCTTTTAAGCCGTGGGTCGAGGGTTCGAGCCCCTCCCGATTCACCAGTTTTTATTGATAAGTTTTCATAATGACTCTCTCTTGACCAGCCCCATACGATTGATCTCGGATGGGGTTTTTTATTAGGGAGTCTGTTTTTCTTAATGGTATTTCATAAAAAAAGCCGTTTCTAAACATATAGAAACGGCTTTTTTATTATCCGTGGATTGTGTGAATCAGTTCTCTAAACTAAGGCCTGCATCCAATGCTTTTTCGATGCGTGTTTGAACTTCCCTAAGATGTGCTTCAGTGTATGCATCAAAGTTATAGGGAGGCGTCAATCTTCTTGAGATACGTTGATTGATTTCTGAAAGCTGAGCCCGTGCTACGGAGCGGGCGTCGGCCGGCATATCATTCGGAGCATCGGTCACGATCCCGATCATTTCATCTAAATAAGCACGCTGGAGATCGCGACGGTTGCTGGTGATATTGGTTCCCGGAGCCGTCCATACTTCATTCCAGATCGCATTGGTCAGTGAACTCATGAGTTCCGGGATGGTGACGGTGTTCTCCTGGCCAAATTTCACCTCTGTATCACGAATGCGAGCAAGCCTGGTGCCATCCATAAGCTGACTCAAAAGAGAAGACTGAATTCCGATCAGGTAATCATGCAGCGGGTAGTCGATTCTTCCGCGGTAGGTCATTGAATTCCCCCAGTGGCTCCATCGGTTTGCTCCAAACTGCTGATAAACTTCTCTTGGGAGTTCAAAGGCATCTTCATCAAAAGCATAGTCAATGATCATATTCAGGGCTTCTTCCTGCTCCTCTTTTTCAATAGCTACAAAAGGCATCCGGCCGTTGGGATCTCCCACGTGGTCACGGTACTGATATTGACCACCGATATATTTCACGGCAGGCGCTAAAGCACGGGTGTATTGGAAAAAGTACGTATTGAAAAGATCAGTGGCTTCGTAATAAGGAACGTTATCTGCCAGGGCTACTTCCGGCAGTTCCGGGATCAATTTTTTTATAAGCATCGCACGGTTCTTCCCCCATCCCAGCGGATCTTCCCCAAGGTCGAATACATTTACATGTGGGTCTACAGCTGCTGAACCACGGGCGTCACCATCGGTTCCATAGGCGTGTCCCGGTTGCGCCGCTTGTCGTGCAATCTCTTTGGCTTTTTCAGCATCCGGGGTATAGCCGTAGCTGATTACCCAGCGGTCGTAGGAACCAACACCGGGGTTATAGTAATACCCGTCATCTTCCATACCTTCGGGGGAAATATTGACGGTTGGATATTCCATGGCAGAACTGAAAACACCACGTTCTTTACCCCATTCTTTGTCATAAAGTTTATCCAGGGGTGTGTCCACAGAAGAACGGAAATTGTGACGAAGGCCGAGCGTATGTCCTACTTCATGCATGGTTACCCAACGGAAAAACTCATTCACAAAATCATCGGGAACCGGACTGCCGGGAGCCATTTTACCCCTGGCCATCATGATGCCTTTTGCAAGTTGCATCTGCATGTTCAGCTCGGTATAGAAATCAGCTGATTCTCCGCCTAAACTCAAATGGTTTAGTTCTTCCTGTGATACATCAAAGATCTGATCCAGGGCTGCACGGGGTTCCACGAGTTCTCGGTAATCATCTTTGGTGCCTAAGATCATGTTCGCTTCGAAAAGAATATCCGCGTCCAGAATTTCTCCGGTTCTTGGATCTACTACAGAAGGACCAATAGCACCATAACCGGCTTGGTCTGATACATTCCAGCGCAGTGTTGGATAGCGAATATCTCCCGCTTCAGCTCCTTCCGGCAACATTTCGGCTTGCACGGCATTCCTGAAACCTGCTGCTTCAAAAGCATCTGACCAGGCTTCAACACCTTCCATCATAGCTTGTCGGTATTCAACAGGTACGGTATGGTCGATATAATAGGTAATTGGTTGTACAGGATCGCATAATCCATCTGCTCCGGGTTCTCCGGCACATTCTAATCTCCAGCGGTTAGCATATCGTTTGAAGAAGGTCTCGTCTTCAACCGTAAAATCTTTGTGAACAGTAAGGAAATAACCGGCACGGTCATCGGCCATTCTTGGCTCCATGGGAATTTCAGGTAAGGCCGTCATACTGTAAAAAATAGAAACGGGAATGTAGCGATTGTCGGCTACTGTACGCGGAGCCGAATTTCCTCCATTTTTAAAGGTAAGGCTGGCTTCGATATTGCTGTTCTCCGGATAAGACTTAACAAGGTTCAGATAACTTCTGGATTTGTCAAAAGAAGCTCTTCCCGGTTGTCCCGGTCGTTCTGAAACGGCAGCCTCTACCGACTGGCCGATCCCGGAAAAATCAGAAACAAACCAATCATAAACATCGATTAGCATAACACTGTCTTTATTGGTGGCTTCAATTCCGGCTGTCTCCAAAACAGAATTTCCAAAAGTCAGCTCAACGGCTTTGGCTTCGGGTGTGCCTTCTTTAGCCGTATATTGATAAGGTTTTTGTACCAGGAAGATCTTTCCTTCCCTTTCTTCGAGTGAAAGAAGCAGGGCTTTGCGGTTAAGCATCAACCCTCCAAAGATAAAAGAAGACCCAATACCCCGGGAGATCTCAATATTCATAATAAAATCGTTATTGAGCTGCTCTTTGGTTAAGGCCATGTAGAGTGCATCATCGGTTCTGTAGAAATCGAAGTACCCCTCGATGTATTCTGCATTTTCAGTCAGTTCAGTGAATTTATCTTTTTCATCAGCATCTTTATTTCCTTTTTGAGAAAAACCCAATGAAGGAACAAGCAATACAATGCCGAGAAACAGGAATAGTTTCTTCATAATAACAGTCGATTAATTTAAGTTTGGTATGAAAGAATTAGGCAATATTTGCTGTATAAGCAACAGCTAAAACAAAGTTTCACATCATAAAAACAAGATGAGGTACCATGTGATGGTTTTGGTTTTGCATATTACATGTTACTTTAAGCGAGAATAGATGCTTACATAAGATTAATAAAAACGATCAGGGTACAATGGCTTCGAATAATATTCTATTTGCGTTCCTATTCATCATCATTTTTTGTCAGTTTGATCTGATAGCACAGGACCTTAGCTGGGAAGAATACAGGCAGCAAAGAGAAGAGCAGTTAAGTCAATTTCAAGCTGTACAGGATTCTGCATTATTTGCGAGCGAAGCCGAGTATGAAGCCTTTGTATTTCAGCATGAAATGGAATATCAGCAGTTTCGGGACGAGATGGAACGTCAATGGGGAGATTTTAAAGAACGAACCAAAAAGAATTGGGTAGAATATAAAAAGGGAGGAAAGGTAAGATGGGATGTTGATTTTGAGCAGGGAAAAGGAACCGTCGAAGTTCTGGCCGATGAAGAGGCAAATGATGAAAGCCTAAAGAAAGAAATTGAAGAGGCAGTTTTAGCACTGATATCCAGCCGGGGATCAGAAACGGAGATGCCGGACGAAGAAGCAGACGAGCAAGAAAACGTGCTTCCCGAGCCGGTGTTAACAGATCAGATCGACATCCCTGAAGACCTGGATACTCAGGAATATGCGAAAGAGCTATCCGATAATATTGAAATAAAAGATGTTCGGGGAGAAGATGGAAAAGTACGCAAAGTGGCCGTATTGAATTTAGAACTGGTTCCGGATCATTTAAGAACCCGGGCCGAAAAGTTCAGGGAAGAGGTACAAACCTACTCCAAACAATATGAACTGGATCCTACGCTGGTACTTGCCATTATCCACACCGAGTCGTTCTTTAATCCAATGGCAAAGTCTCATGCCAATGCGCTTGGGTTGATGCAGATCGTTCCACGAACAGCCGGCCGGGATGTGTATCGCATTTTAAACGGGAAAGATGCGATCCCTTCCGCTGATTTCCTTTTTCAGCCCGATCAAAACGTTCTCTTTGGGGCCACCTATCTTGATATTCTGATGAACCGGTATTTGAGAGGCGTTGATGATAAGACGGTACATGAGTATTTAGTGATCTGTGCTTACAACACCGGAGCCGGAAATGTAGCCCGCGCTTACATCAATTCCACCAACTTTAACAGTGCACGTGATGAGATCAACGGGATGAGTCCGCAGGAAAATTACGATCACCTAATGGCAAACCTCCCCTGGGATGAAACCAAAGATTATCTCAAAAAAGTAACTGAGCGAAGAGCTCAATATCAGCAGTGGCTGTCGGGTGGGGAAGAAAGTAGCGAGGAATAATTTGTTGCAGAAATAATTGCCCTGCTGTCAGGTTCTTCTTATCTTTGATGCTCTCAAATTTTCTGCGCACGTAGCTCAGCTGGATAGAGCGTCTGACTACGGATCAGAAGGTCGGGGGTTCGAATCCTCCCGTGCGTACTTATTAAAAGCGACTTATAGAGCATTAAATAAAGCTCTTTGAGTCGCTTTTTTAGTTTTTTGGAAACAAAATGAGATGCTCAATCAGTTTCCTTTTTTAGAAATGGGTTTTGCTATCAAAAAAAAAATTTTTCCCTGTCTCCGGTACTTTAAAGAATGGGTTCATAAAGCAACGGTCCAAACCCAATTCAAGTTGGCGCGATGTCAGTGAGCGGGTTTCCCAAAATGGGATCGAGAGTGTGAATGTTAACTCAAACTCCCAAGCCCTTTCTTAAATCGGTTCATTGCTTCTTCAAGATCGTCCATCGATGCGGCATAACTTAGGCGAACGCCATTCGGTTCTCCGAAAGCATCTCCGGGAACGAGGGCCAATCCGAATTCATCCAACAGGTATAAACACAGATCTGTAGAAGATTCAATGGCTGAACCGTCCGGCTTTTTGCTGCCAAGATAGTGCGAAATGTCCGGGAATACGTAAAAGGCACCCCCGGGTGTAAAGCAACTTACGCCTTCAATAGAATTTAGGGTTTGTACTAAATAATCGCGGCGTTTTTTGAATTGTTCGCGCATGGCCTTCACTTCATCCAAGCTGCCTTTATAGGCTGCTTCTCCTGCTTTTTGCGAGATTGAAGAAGGAGCTGATGTCTCCTGACTCTGGATCTTGGAAACCGCACTCACAATTTCATTGGAAGCCGCCAGATAGCCTAATCTCCAGCCGGTCATGGCAAAGCCTTTGGAGAACCCGTTGATCAACACCACACGATCTTTCAGGTCTGGTGCCACATTCAGAATGCCTACATGCTCTTCTTCAAAAACGATGTATTCATAAATCTCATCAGAAATCACATACACTTCCGGATGCTTTCGGAGTACCTCAGCAAGTCCTTCCAACTCCTCTGCAGAATATTGTGCACCGGTTGGGTTGGATGGCGAGCAAAGGATCAACGCTTTGGTTTTTGGAGTGATGGCCTTTTCGAGCTGTTCGGCAGTCAGTTTGAAATTATTCTCAAAGGAAGTTCGAACAGTCACGGATTTTCCTTCCGCCAGACGCACCATCTCCGGATAAGAAACCCAATAGGGAGCGGGAATAATGACTTCATCACCCGGGTCAACCAAAGCTAAAATGGAAAACCCTACCGATTGCTTGGCACCATTCGAGCAAATGATTTGCGAAGGGTCAAAATCAAGATTGTTGTCGCGTTTGAGTTTCGCACAAATGGCTTCGCGTAATTCCGGAGTTCCGGGATTCATAGTGTATCCGTGAAATCCATCCTGAATGGCTTTGATGGCCGCATCACAAATATGTTTTGGTGTTTTAAAATCGGGCTCACCGGCACTTAATGAGACAATGGACTTCCCTTGCCTTTTAAGCTCTTTGGCTCGTCCGGTTACTTTAAGCGTTGCTGATGGTTGCAGGTTTTGAGCGCGTTGTGAGATCATAAATCTTCAAATAAAAAGTGAGAGTGAGTGTGTAAGCGAGTTGGAATATAAAAGCCTTGTTGTAAGAAAGGTAGCCGATAATTATTTAAGAGTTTGCTTTCAACTGGGCAGGGCTAATCCCGAAACTCTGCAAGATGAAAATGGTACACAGGTTTAGAATACTATTCGGTTTTATCCTGAAACTTATCTTTAAGGGCTTTGGCTACATTTGAAGGCACAAAAGAACTCAGGTCGCCTCCCCAATAGGCAACTTCTTTTACGATAGAGGCGGATATAAAAGTGAATTCTTCATCCGGCATCAGGAAAATAGTGTCTACCTCCGGGGCCAGTCGTTTGTTGGTAAGAGCCATCCGAAATTCGTATTCAAAGTCAGAGATCTGTCGAACGCCGCGGACCAGGGTGTCGGCTTTCATCTTTTGAGCGTGATCAACCAGTAAACCGGTAAACTGATTTACTTCCACTTGTTTTGCCCACTCTTTGTCATGGATACACTCCTTGATCAATTCAACCCGTTCCTCTCCGGTAAACACAGCATCCTTTTTATTATTTACGGCTACGGTCACGATCACCGTATTGAATAACCGTGTAGCTCGTTCCAAAATATCGAGATGGCCATTGGTGATTGGGTCAAAAGAACCGGGGTAAAGGGCAATGGTTTTCATAGGAAATGATTTATTTGAGCTCTGATTCTTCCGGGTTTTTCTGGAAGATGCTTACGATAGTGCGCCCGTAGGCTTTGGTAAATGTGCAATTTGGGTGATCCGAAAAATCTTTGTACTTGTCGTGCTCCAGGAAAAACCAGCCTTCCTCAGTCAGCCAGTTTTCGGTAAGTATTTTATCAATGATCTCCTCCATGAACGGGTAATCATAGGGCGGATCACAGAATATAAAATGATTGGGTGTGGCCATTCCATCCAAAAATTTCATCACATCAGCACAAACTACACGCATTTGTTTTTCGATGCCGAATTCTTGGGCGGTTTTCTCAATTTGTTTCGCATTTTGGGGATCTACCTCTACCGCAGTTACATGTTTGGCTCCGCGGGAGATAGCTTCAAAACCCAGACTTCCAGAACCTGCAAACAGATCCAGAATGATGGTGCCTTCCATAAACACCCGTGCTTCGATCAGATTAAAGATGCTTTCTTTGGTGCGATCGGTAGTTGGACGTACATCCAATCCTTTGGGAATGGTGAAATGCCTGCCTTTAAGTTTTCCTGTAATGATCCGCATAGCGGAATACTCTGATTTTAAGTTTCAAATGTTAAATGAGATTGGGCTTAATTTAACATTTAAAATTGAGCATTTTGAATTTCAGGATCATTAAAAATCCAGACTAAGCAGAATGGCAGGAAAAGCCGCAGCAAGGTCAAATCCGTAGGTTTCTTCTTCTGCATGAACACCGATGTTTTCGAGTGAATTGAGCCTGGTGATCTCTGCTGAATCATCCCAAAAACCCTGCAATGCATTTTCGATCTCATGGGTTTGGTGCCCGAATAAGTAGATCGTTTCATGCAGGCCTTTCATCCAGCCGGAGTTTTTTGCCTGTTGCAGCCAATGGTAAGGAAGGTCTTCGGGCTGGTCGAATGTGATATACGTGGCAGCCCTGAATTTGCCTAACAAAAAAGAAGTAACAGAGATCACATTCTCGTGACATCCGATCATCATAAAGGAGCCGCCGGGCCTGGCAAAAGCAGACCATTTCTGAGCCATTTCAAAGTCACTGCTGAAATCTGTGGTAGCCACCTGGGTGGTAAGTTCATCGAAACCGGACATAAGGTTACGCCGGCGCACGCAAAGGAATTTATACTCATTATTATGGAGGGCGTGCCAGGTAGGCTCAATATATTCGCGCTCCACTCCTTTCATTAGAATGGCAAGATGGTCTTCGCGCTCGTCAGCGTTATCGTAAACTACTTTTGGGAAAACCGTCCAGCATTCGTGGGATGGATGGGTAAGCGCCCGTACCGACTTAATATTATGGCGGGTTCTGAACCGCTCAAAAGTGGATAGGACGTGAGGGAAGTGGTCTTCATGCTGACGGGTAATGGCATCAATCACATCAAAGTTGAAGTCGAAAGAGCCAATACGAAAAAGGTGTTTGTCTTGTTCCGGATCGTTAATAGAATAGAAAAGCCGATCCGAGAAAAAACAAACACCTAAGTTAGCAGAAGCGTCACCCATTAATTCCAGTTTGGAGCATTACGCATCGTTGTGCGCTCAAGGCTTCCGACGGCATCATCAGAATCAGGATCCTTGAGTAAATAGATCTGAGGGCGCAGGGTGTCATTGAGCGTGTACTCAAAACGATTTCCGGTACGCGGAGAATAAATAAGGGAATCCGGATTATACACATCCATGGTGCCTCCGAACAGAGAATCGCCCATCGCGATCATCAGGGAGTCGGATTTCAAAAAACTGATAAGAGTATCTAATCCGCCGTCGGTGGGAGGGAAAGTCTCATTTCTGGTTTCATACTGAATCAGTGCATCTTTGGTATCAACAAGGCGCTGGCGAACCTTCTCGGTCATGGCTTCCCGTTCCTTAACTTCCTGGTACGGGGTGATCAGAGAATCATAAAGCCAGTAAGCAAGGCCAATGATGATGATTCCTAAAACGATGGTCAAAATTTTATTACGCGTTTCAATGTCCATGAAAAAAGCAGTGAGTTAATTATTTAAGATTTTGAATCCCATAAAATTCGGAAAAAGAAAATACACGCACACCCATAGATATGCAACTTTACAGGCTGTTGAAAAATATGAATTCATAAAACTTTTACAGGTTGTATTTTCAGCCGACCTTTTTAACCCGAAATATTTCTTTTTTTGAACCGGCAAATCCTTCGTCTTGCGATCCCAAACATCATTAGCAATTTATCGGTACCGCTGCTTGGGGTAGTAGATACCGCTGTGGTGGGCCGGCTCGATCATGTTTATTACCTCGGGGCTATAGCAGTAGGCAGCATCATTTTTGATTTTATTTTTTGGGGATTTGGGTTCTTGCGCATGGGCACAACAGGATTGGTAGCGCAGGCATATGGTGCACAAAATGAACGGCAAACCCGGGTTCTTTTGGCAAGAGTACTCACCGTAGCCTTTGCAAGCAGTGTAGTTATACTGTTGATTCAGGTTCCTTTGATCGAGGTTTCTTTGTACCTGGTAAATGCTACCCCGGAAGTAGAGCAGTACACAAGGATCTACTATCATATTCGCATTTTTGCGGCTCCGGCTACTCTGTGTTTGTTCGGTATAAACGGATGGTTCCTCGGGATGCAAAATTCAACCTACCCTATGATCGTGACCATTTTCCTTAATCTTTTAAACATCGGGTTGAACCTGTTATTTGTGATTCGGTTTGGAATGACCGTAGATGGTATTGCCGCCGGAAGTTTGATCGCCAGCTTTTTAGCACTTGGGCTGGCCTTTCTGCTTTACCGCTATAAATATGGCGGTGAGCAATGGAACATCAATTGGAGCGAGCTTATTGAAGCTGAAGAACTCAAGAAATTCTTTTCTGTGAACCGGGATATTGTCATACGGACGCTCTGCCTGATCTTTTCTTACGCCTTTTTTACAGCTAAATCTGCAGAGATGGGAAATGTAGTATTAGCCGCAAATACCATTCTGCTGCAAATGTGGTACATCAGTTCTTACGGAACCGACGGATTTGCCTATGCTGCGGAAAGCCTGGTTGGGAAATTTAAAGGAGCCGGCGACGAGGGAAGCCTGAAAAAAGCCGTAGCTGCTAATATGGTATGGGGACTTGGACTCGGGCTCTTGGGAACCATTACCTATGCAGTGTTTGATGCCGAGATCCTTTCCCTTTTTACAGACAAACAAAATGTGATAGCCATGGCTATGACAGTAGTGATATGGTTGATCGCAGCTCCTTTTGTCAACAGTGTCTGTTTTATTTGGGATGGAGTGTACATCGGGGCGACGGCAACGGGAGCCATGCGGAATTCCATGCTTATTGCTACGGTCCTGGTTTTCATTCCGGTGTATTATTTGAGTGCACCCTATGCCGGTATCCATGCGCTTTGGATGGCCATGACAGCTTTCATGGTGGCCAGAGGAGTTGTACTATCTATTTATGCGCCATCTCGCATCTTTGGCAAAGGCTGAAGTGAGAGCAAATGAAGGCAGTTATTTTCTTGTTTTATCTAAGTAGTTTTTTCAGCAATCAATTCAACGGGATAGTATGCCCTATCTAAAACGTGTTTTTAAGGTTGTATTAACAACTCTCAATAACTTTACTGAGGATAATGGCTTTCTTTACAGTGCGGCCGTATCCTTTTATACCCTCTTTTCGCTGGCTCCCATTGTTATGATCGCGGTATATGTGAGCGGTTTATTTGTAGCAAGCGAAAGTGTTCTAAGCGAAGTTGCCCGGTTTTTGACCAATACCATCGGCTCAGAAAGTACTCAGGCCGTTATGTTGCTTATCGAAACCATACAGGCAGATACTCAAAATGTTTTATTTTTAGTGATCAGTGTTGGGTTTTTGATCATCTCTGCCACCACGGTATTTGTGCAATTCCGGAATGCTTTCAACCGGATCTTTAGCGTTAAACCACGGCAAGAATACAACTATCTGAAGATGTTAATGGACCGGTTAGCGGGCTTTGGAATGATATTGCTGCTTGGCCTTGCTTTGATGGTCTCTTTATTTCTCGACTCAATTCTTGCCGGACTGTCTCATCTGTTTCTTTCCAATTATGAATCCGCAGAGCTGCTTTTGATCGGGATTGGAAATAATTTGCTAACACTTCTGCTTATTTTTCTGGCGGTACTCACCATGTTCTATTTTTTGCCGGATGTAAAGATCAGGCGCAAAGCGCTGGTGACGGGTACGGCTCTCACAACTATTTTATTGGTGATCGGCAAATTCGGGGTAGGAATGATCATCGGTAACAGCTCCTTAAATCAACTTACCGGTGCTTCATCGTCCGTTATCATTTTGATGTTGTGGGTGTACTATTCCAGTATTATTATCTTTTTTGGCATAGAATTGGTGAAGACCCTGGCGGAAATGTGGCCCGGAGAGATCAAGGCCGGAAAATACACGCAAAAATTAAAACTGGTTGAAATACCGGAACAAAAGAGGAGTTCAAAAGAATGAAACAAATATTATTGATGCGTCATGCTAAGTCGAGTTGGGAAGATGGGTCTCTAAAGGATTTTGATCGCCCGCTGAACGGCCGCGGCAAAGAAGACGCGCCGATGATGGGCAAATTCATCCGGGATATTGGTTATAAGCCGGGGGAAGTTATTTCATCTCCTGCCAAACGCGCACAGGAGACTACCCGTTTAAGCATGGCGGCTGCCGAAGTAGATCCGAATCTCATTCGATGGAATGAAGAACTCTACTTTGGCAATATGCGAGATTACATTGCGGCCATACAGTCGGCTGATAAAAACCTGGAGCGAATACTGTTGGTCGGGCACAATCCGCTGATCGAAAACACGGCAGGGATATTGGCGGGATCAGAGCATAAGACCTCCGTTCGGATGCCAACGGCCGCGTTGGTTTGCCTCGAAAGTTTTGCTGAAAAATGGGACGATATCGCTCCGGGCACGTGTCAGATAAAATGGATGATGATCCCCAAAGTGCTGAAAGAGATTATTTAGTGACAAGCTGCAAATAGTTTTCTTGAACCATGTGCCTTAAAACTTGCTCCTGGCAATCGCACATTTGGTGCATGATTTGTTATATTCACCCAGCAAATAAATTCAACCCAATTCAAAAAAGCAGATGCAATACAAACAGCAATTTTTTTACCTCTGCAAAACCCCATTAAGCGCGGAAGGTCCCGAACATGTTGAAGTTGTAACCCGCGCCGAAGACAGCGAAGACTTTCCTCGTGTATTTAAGGAGTATGAAGAACTTCGCTCTCATGCCTTTAATGAAGACAAGATATACAGCGTAGTTCGTGCCGATGATATCTACGATCTGGTGCGAACCGGAACCGAAAAGGAAGCCAAAGAAGAAGCCTACGAAAAAGCGGAGCAGGAGATCATCACCAACCTGCAACATCGCGTGATGCAAGATGGTGACGCCAACGCAAAAGGCATCCTTAAAGAAGTATATGGCATAGAGGAATAACACAACACCACCTCCTTTTATTTATATGCATGATATTCTAAATCCTGCAGGCTTGCTTGCGGGATTTTTTATGGTCACAATTTCCCATTTCTTAATGAGACCCGAGATCTTTTCTGCTTGAACAAATTGAAGACAGAAAAGCAGCAGTAGTTCAAGTCTTCAGGCTTGGGTGAGGGTCAGAGACTTTAGTCGCGCTTCTTAACGAGAGTTAGATATAAAAATCGAGCTTCACAGACAAACAAATAGTGCTTGTCGTCATACCCGCGAAGGCGGGGTAACGATTTATGAGATCATCTGGGTTCTCAGAAATCTCAGTCATAAACAAAGCCAATCACCCTCATTGTAAATCCTTTTAAATATTCACTTACTTCATGGAACCGTAACAGCTCTGTATTGTTTACTTAATTGAATATTCATAAAAAAGAAGTAGACTGACATGAGTATTGAAACCCTAAACGGAGTAGAGTCCATGAAAGTAAATATCGGAATAACCGAAGATCATAGAGAGAAAATTGCAGAAGGTCTGTCCAAAGTATTGGCCGATTCATACCTGCTGTATTTGAAAACACACAATTATCACTGGAATGTGACCGGTGAGCTGTTTCATCAATTACATGAGCAGTTTGAGGAACAATACACAGAACTGGCTGAAGCCATAGATGAGATCGCTGAGCGCATTCGTGCCCTTGGCTTTCGGGCACCGGGAACCTTTAAAGAATTCAATAAAATCACATCTATTGAAGAAGATACTGACCGTCCAAAGGCCTTGGATATGGTGAAAAGATTAACGGAAGCCAATGAGCAAGTTATTCGCACAGCGCGCGAAGCACTTGAACCGGCTAAAGCCGCAGATGATGAAGCCACCATTGACCTGCTGACTGAGCGACTCACGGTTCACTCCAAAACGGCCTGGATGTTGCGCAGTCACCTTGAAGAGTAGCTATATGCTAATGGTTGTGGGTTGATAAAAATAGCACCTGACCATTAGCCAATTCTCATTAATCAATCCTAAATTTAAACAGAGAGAAGTCATGAATGACCTGACCATTAAAGGAAACTGGAATGAATTAAAAGGTAAACTCAAACAAAAGTATTCGGATCTGACGGATGATGATCTTACGTTTTCTGAAGGTAAAGAAGATGAATTATTCGGACGCCTTCAAAAGAAGCTGGGTAAAACCAAAGATGAGATCAAAAAAGAATTAGCTGATCTGTGATCCAAAAAAAGTGACCGCAACCTTCGGGATGAAAATCCTGAAGGTTTTTTTATGTGAATTTTCAGATAAATCATCATATTCAGTAAAACTTAAATAAAGGGAATACATACATGGAAAATTTCAACATATCACCGGATGAAATTATGAGCTTTGTGACGACTTTTGGTCCAAAGCTACTTGCGGCCATAGCTACGCTCGTTATCGGGTTGTGGATCGTAAAGCTAATTGTGAAAGGAGTTGGAAAAGGATTAGAGCGAAGCAATGTAGATGATGCGTTGAAGACTTTTCTGAAAAGCCTGGTCTCCATATTGTTAAAAGTGATGGTATATATCTCAGCACTAGGCATGCTGGGTATCCAGATGACTTCTTTTATTGCCGTGTTAGGTGCCGCCGGTTTAGCTGTGGGTTTGGCGCTGCAGGGCAGTTTGTCCAATTTTGCAGGAGGCGTTTTGATCTTGTTTTTCAAGCCATTCAAAGTTGGGGATTTTATTGAACGGGGAAGTGAATCCGGAACTGTTGAAAAAATTGATATTCTGCATACGCATCTTCAAACACCGAACAATCAGTTAGTAGTGGTGCCAAACGGCCAATTAGCAAATTCTCCGATCGTAAATTATTCTGCAAAAGAAACGCGAAGAGCGGTGTTTCCGGTGGGTATTGGTTATACATCAGATGTTAAAAAAGCCCGGGAAGTGATCCTGAAAGTTCTAAATGAGGATGAGCGCACGCTGGCTGAACCAGCGCCCATGGTAGTTTTGACAAACCTGGGTGACAGCTCGCTGGATCTGTCGGTACGTGCCTGGACCAAAACCGGTGACTATTGGGGCTATTTTTGGGAAAATCTGGAAAAAATGAAAGAAGAACTGGATAAAGCCGGAATCGAAATTCCATTCCCGCAACGCGATGTGCATTTGATCAAAGAAGATTGATCATCACCATGTAGTGAAATTGTGAAGGCACTCGTTTGGGTGCCTTTTTTTGTTGGGAAAAGTCTGAAGACTGGTGCGAGCTAAAATCTTAAGTCACCGCTCGGTAACCTTTAGAATTCAGTATAACTTCCTTGCCTCGCTTAAGACGTAAGATATCTTCTTTTTTATTGATGAATAGGTAAAGCAGAAAATTATAACGGTGATCTTTTTAGTCTTGAGCGAAGCGGAGACTGAAAAGTGGTAGAAGTTCAAGTCTTCAGACTTGAGTAAGTATTGACCACAGCAATTAAATCAATATTTCATCAATTGGAATAATTCCGGTTTTATCAATGTACCATTGAGCGCTGCTGTAGGGATAATCTTGGGGCTTTTTACAAAACCCTTCTTTTACCGGATTATGATGTATGTAATTCATTTTCTGAATGAAAAACGTATTGGATATAACTTCCATTGGTCGGTTACCCTGTTGCCAAAGCTGAAATTTTTTATTGTTTGGATTATCTCGCCCAGCCTTCTTAAACATCCAAAGAATCCATTTTCGTCTGCTTTCTTTAGAATTAGTTTTTAAATCCTCTAAGATTGTGACCGAAGTGAATTTTTTGAAATCTCTTAAAATGGAAGAAAGGTTATGATCTTCTTTTGCACTTATCATCAGGTGTAAGTGGTTTGTCATTAAGCACCATCCGTGAACTCGCAGTCCTTTGTTTGACTGGCAAAAAATGAGGCTGTCAGTAATAACCTTTTTGTATTTAGGGCGGAGGAAAACATCAATCCAATCCACAACTGTACAGGTGATGAAATGAGCTTGTTGATGATTATGTATTTTGAACCCCGGCATATTTTAATATAAACGATGAATTTAATGAAGCAAGTCTGAAGACTTATGCGAGCTAAAATCTTAAGTCACCGCTCGGAAAGTTGTGTTTGCTTAATCAGGTTTTTGGGCTCGCTTAAAACTTAAGATATCTGTCGGGACTGAAATTCGGGCAGCTTGTGCAAAGCGGTGACTTAAAAGTAGCAGCAGTTAGTAAGTCTTCAGACTTTAATACATAAAAGCACTTTATGTACTTCCAAGTGATAAGGGTGAGGGTACATTCTGCTCTATCTCATTGATCTGAAATGCTTTGATGAACTTTTGCTTTAAATTGCCAAAGATTGAACAGATATATTATCTTAACTATTCTAAATCACGAAGGCTTTGAGCCGTTAACTTTAAGAACCACGAGGAAGGAAGGTTACTGTGGAGAACCTGGAGCAAAATAAAATTGATTCTGAAAAGAAAGACGTCAAAAAAGAAGAACCAACAAAAACATCGGAAGAACTGACTGAAAAGCAAGAACAAGCAGAAGTTTCTGAGGTAACCGAAGAGGTTGCTGAAAAGGAACCCTCTGAAACTGATGATACGGAGGTAAGTTCATCTGAAGGGGAGACTACAACTGAAGAAACAGTAGCTGAAGACGATGATAATGATGAAAGTGAGTCAGCTACGGAGGCAGATGTTAATGCCGAGGAAGAAGAAACTACCTCAGAAGAGCAGCAAGAAGACGCTGATGCAGAATCGTTTTACTCCGAGATCGTAGACCGTGCCAAAGAACTGGTGGTTCAAACCGATTGGGCTTTTGTAACCACCGAACTGGCAAATATGGCGCAGAATATTGCAGAAGGACCTGAGTCGGTCAGTGAAAAGACAAAAGCGCTTATCGATGAGTTTGAAGAATTGCGAAATAACTTTGAAGAGAAAAAGCGCAAGCACTACGAAGAGCAGAATCGCAAGAAAGAAGAGAATCTTGCCAAGAAAAAAGACCTTTTAAAACAACTTTCAGATATTGTCAGTGAAGAAAAATGGACTGCAACCAAAGAGGTCAGCAAGATAAAAGGACAGTGGGAGTCCATAAAATTACTTCCAAAAAGCGAGATCGACACACTTGAAAACCGTTTCAAGGAGTTGATGGATGAGTTTGAAGATCACAAAGTAGATCGGTTGGTCAAAAAGCTTCAGAAGGAAGAAGAAAATCTTGAGCTTAAGCTTCTGCTGCTCGACAAGATGGATGTGTTGGTCAAAAAACTGGAGGATGCTACACCGGATTTTGAGGAACTCGAAGATGAGTTCAACAAGCTGATCTCTCAATGGCGTAAAGTGGGCCGGGTTCCATCAGAAAAGAATCAGGCGTTGTGGGATCGCTTTAATGGTGTTCAGGATGCCTTCAATGATATGCGGTTCAAAGTAGATGAGAAGTACCGCAAAAAAATTGAAAAGGCTCTTGAGAAGAAAAGGAAACTGGTTAAAGAAGCAGAGGCTTTGGTAGATCAGGAAAATATTGCCAAAGCAGCCCGTAAGGTGAATAAGCTCCACAAAGCCTGGAAAAAGGCCGGCAATCTCCCGCAAAAAGATGAAAATGAAATGTGGGATAAATTCAAGGCTGCAACCGATGCATTCAACCAAAGGAAGTCGGATAACCTGGAAGTACTGCGTGAGCAGGAAGAGGAAAACCTGGAGAAGAAATTTGAGCTGATTGAACAGGCCAACGAGATCAAAGGCACCGAGGATTTCGAAAAAGGACATCAAACTATGCAGAGTTTGATGAGTAAATGGAAAAATATTGGCCCGGTTCCGCGTAAAAAATCATCCAAGATCTGGAAGCAGTTCAAAGGAGCCATGGATGAATTTTATGACCGGCGACGTGAGGCGTTCAAAGATGAACGGAAGGATCAAAAAGAAAATCTCGAGAAGAAAGAAGAGATCCTTGATAAGCTGGAAGAGCTTGGCAGTCATGACGACCCGGCCCTTGCTGTTCAGGAGGCTAAGAATTTACAGGAAGAGTTCAAGAATGTGGGTTATGTACCTATCAAAATGAAAAACAAGATCTGGAAACGGTATCGTGAAGCCTGTGATGTGATCTATGACCGTTACCGGGCATTGGGTTCCGACCTTGGTATGGAGAAGAAGTTGGCTAATCAGGGAATTGACCCGGATACCCGAAAGGATATCATCAAATTCCAGAAAGAGCGCGACAAACTTAAGAAAGAAACCTCCAGCCTTGAAAGCGAGATGATACAGTGGCAGGAGGCTAAAACCTATTTCAAGCCCACCAATCGAGGTAATGCCCTTAAAGACGAGCTTCAGGAAAAAATTGATAATGCCGAAAATGCAATAGCAGAAAAACAAGATCGTGTTGCTGAACTCCGGAAAAACATTGATCAACTTAAGCGCAGCAGTGCAGATGATGACTCTGCGGATGAAGAAGAGTAATACACATTTTCGGTTTAATTAATAATTTTTTACACTTATGTTTTGTTTTAAATGATGAGACAAAACAGATCTGCGAAAGATTATAACTGACGAATAATTTTAAAGTTGACAGCTATTACAGGGTATAATATTACGATTTTAGACTAAAGAAGAACGAATGTAAAAGATATTTGAAAAACTCATTGAACATAAAGTTTTGGGGAGTTAGAGGTTCCACGCCTTGTGCAAATGACGAAAACATGCACTATGGCGGCAACACTACCTGCCTTCAGGTTGAGGTTGAAGGGCAAGATGAGTTTTTGATTCTGGACTGCGGTACAGGTTTCAGGAATTTTGGTAACAGAATGAATGAAGCAGAACAATCCATTCGGGGAAGGGTGTTTATCACACATCCGCACTGGGATCATTTGCAGGGGTTTCCTTTCTTTAAACCCTTTTACGAAGGGAAAAACTGGTTTCGGATCTATTTGCCGCCTCAAGGCGAAATTGGCTGCAAAGAAATTCTTCAAGGCCATATGTCCAGTACTTTTTTTCCGGTATCAATCGATATGCTGGAGGCTGACATTGATTGTGATACCTTTCAGCCCGGGACCAAGTATTTTGAGGAATACTCCATCGAGTATATGTGGGCTGACCACACCGTGCCTACCGCAATTTATAAGCTGAAGTTTGGCGATACAGTGATTGTCTTTAGTCCGGACAATGAATTGGCTACGGACGATTCTGAAAAAACCAGGGCTTTTCGTGAAGCTTTTAGCCGGTTTATTAAAGATGTCGACATTCTCATTCATGATGGTCAGTATGACCGTGAGCAATATGAAAGCCGGGTTGGCTGGGGACATTCTGCCTGGGAAGAAGTAGTAGAGATAGCTTATGAAGCCGGCGTAAAGAGGTTATTTCTTACCCATCATGATCCGGATAATGATGATGAGGTTCTCGCCAATTGGGAGAAAAACATCAAGGAGCAGCACAGCCGGAAATTTGAATTCCTTGCTCTCGCAAAAGAAGGGCAGGAAGTTGCTATTTCTTATCAAAAGACGGAAAAAATTCCTGCCAAATAAAAAAGCCGCAAGTATAAAACCTGCGGCTTTAGTAATGCTAAGTTCAACCTTTCATTAGAAATAATAACGTATTCCTAATGCACCGTTTCCATCGAAATCGGTGCTTGGAGCCAGATCAAGAATAGGTACTGCTTCTACAAACAAATCGATCTGTGAATCGGGTACAATGTAATTAAGTCCTAAAGGAACCCGGATACCAATGGCGGCATCAGGATCGCTCAATACTAAACGTGCACCTACACCGTAGTAAAAAGCGAGGCTGCCTTCGTCAATGTCATTGAACCAGCTGTGAAGAAGGTAGTCGCCATGTAGGTGAAGGGCATCATATCGTCCAAAAGACCAGGCAGCTCCGATATCAAAAGCAGAGCGTTGGTTATTCCAAAACTTCATGGAAATACCGGTAGGCTCTCCAAGCATAACACCGAGTCCAACATCTCCACCCCGGCCGTTAACCTGTGCGGTTGCGGTACTCATGTTGAAAAGTAAAAATCCAAAAATTATCGAAAGTGCGGAAACTAATTTCTTTATGTTCATATTTATATGGTTTTATTGATGGTTTCAGTGTTATAAAGAGTATTTAAGTCAAAAATGTTTCATTTTTTTCAAAAAAAAGCAGGTTCTTAGCACAGGAAATATTTTATTAGAACCTTGATTTTACAACATAAAGACGTAATGCTGTAAACCCTAATTAAATTAATATTTATTCGTTTTCACCTTAATCATTAAATAACATATACAAGATGGAAAATTCTTATTACAAACCTGAAGACCTGAAAAAATTTGGTGATATCACGGAATTCCAGAAGAAACTGGGATCCAAGTTTTTTGAATATTACGGAGAGGTGTTTGAGGAGGGTGCGCTAACCAAAAGAGAAAAAGCTCTTATTGCCCTGGCGGTGGCACATACCGTGCAATGCCCCTACTGCATAGATGCGTACACTACCGACAGCCTTGAGAATGGAGCAAGTGAAGAGCAGATGATGGAAGCCGTGCACGTGGCTGCAGCCATTCGCGGTGGCTCTTCGCTGGTACACGGTGTTCAGATGATGAACAAGGTGAAAGGTTTATCTATGTGAGAATGAGTACACTTGTCAGACTTTTAAAAAACTGACAGGTCTTTCCCGGAAACACAGCTAAGTCTCATAGCCAATTTATTATTCTCTGGCTGATCGCAAGTTCAGCCAACCAAACTCCCTAAATTATTATGAAAAGTTTACACGCTGAAGCACATGCACTTTCCAAACCGGAAGTACAGCTCGATATCATTAATTCCCACAATGTTGCCATAAGCAGCCTTCCAAAATTTGAAGAAAAACTGAATGATATCGGGCTTTACCCTCTTAAACCTACCGGTGTCGAGATTTTCCAAATGAATGTTGGTTATATGTGCAACATGACCTGTAAACACTGCCATGTAGATGCCGGTCCCGATCGGGAAGAGATCATGACCAAAGAAACTTTCGAGTATTGTCTCGAGGCGCTCAAGGGAACAGATATTCACACCGTGGATCTGACGGGGGGTGCTCCGGAGATGAACCCTCACTTCAGATGGTTTGTAGAGGAAGTATCAAAGATGGGAAAGCATATCATTGTGCGGTCGAACCTGACGATCCTCACTACTAACAAATTCAATGATCTGCCGGAATTCTTCAAAAAGCATGGAGTTGAAGTAACCTGCTCTCTCCCCTTTTATAGTAAGTTCCGAACTGATAATCAGCGTGGGGAAGGGACCTATGATAAGTCTATCATAGCGCTCAAAAAACTAAACGATTTGGGATATGGTCAGAAAGGTTCGGGATTGCTTTTGAACCTGGTTTACAATCCGGTGGGAGCTTTTTTGCCGGGCGATCAGGAACAGCTTAAGCAGCAGTTCAAAAAGGAACTGAAACGAAAACATGATATTGAATTCAATGACCTTTATACCATTACAAATCTTCCGATATCCCGGTTTTTGAATTTCTTGTTGATGTCCGGAAACCTCGAAGAATACATGGAGAAGCTGATTGAATCTTTCAATCCTGCCGCTGCTATGGGAGTGATGTGCAGAAATACCATTTCCATAGGCTGGGACGGCCGTATGTATGATTGTGACTTCAACCAAATGCTGGAAATGGAAGTAGAGGAAGGTGCCGGCCAACACATTCGGGATTTTGATGTGGAGAAATTAAACAACCGGTCAATCAGGATCGATCAGCATTGCTTTGGGTGTACTGCAGGAGCCGGTAGCAGTTGTGGAGGAGCAACCGTTTGAACACCATCCAATAAGCTATAAGAGCTTCGGTAAAAAAGACGATTTAGCGGACTTCAAAAGTGTGGAATTTCAACCCGTCTTCGTCTGACCACTGAAAAGGCCATGCTATATATTCAAGCACGAAAGTTTAAATGGTAGGTTGTGTAAAAATAAAAAGAAGTGGTCCGACGAATGGAAAGGATCGCGGGTTTAAAATGTGTGGAAATGTAGGTCCTTGCAGGGTTCAATCGTCGGACGAGTTTTTGGGCCTTTGAGAAACTTGTGTTTTTTCATTTATCCGGGCCTGATGG
>NZ_AQXG01000011.1 GCF_000375425.1 Gracilimonas tropica DSM 19535
TTACAAGTAACTATACTGATTATAAGTTTTCTTTCTACTCTAAAATTTTAGACAATTCACCAGCTATCGTTTCTCCTGATCTTGTTTTTAAAAAATTTGGAGGAATAAAAAACTTTGTTGTAGCACATCGAGAGTGTAAAGGTTATTTTGGGGAAGATGATTTTAAATTCTGAGGCCTTGGCCCGAACGCTGCGAGGTCTTGAGGACGCTCGCAGGTTCTACATCTTTACTTAATTCCGCAAGCAACCTCGCAGCGTCCGAAGGTCCTGCGAGCGTTGCGAAATGATGGTTGAAATGGACTGCCCTCCATTCTACTTTGCTAAAAATTCAAACATTTAAGCACTATGGATTTAAAACTTACCGATCAGCGATTTGTAGTATGCGGAGCTTCAAGCGGTTTTGGGGAAGCTATTGCCCGGCAGCTTTTACAGGAAGGCGCTCATGTTGTTTTAGTGGCAAGGCGCGGAGATCTGCTTCGGGATAAATTTTCCCATTTCGAAAATAAAACCGAGATCATTGAAGGAAGCCTAATCTACGGTGAAACGCTGGACAAAATCGAAGAATCAGTTCTAGCCAAAGAAACGCATGGAATTGTTTTTAATGCCGGAGGGCCTCCAACGGGAACGCCTCTCGAAACAAATATGGATGACTGGGATGCAGCCTGGAAATTGGTGATGCGCTGGAAAGTGGACCTTGCAATACGTTTGGCTCCCTATTTCAGAGATAAAGCGTATGGCAGGATGTTATTTATCGAAAGTCAGTCGGTGAAGCAGCCGCTGCCTTCACTCTCACTAAGCAATAGCTTTCGGGCCGGTGTAGTTGGCTTTGCAAAATCGCTGGCACTGGAAGTTGCCAAATCCGGAGTAACGGTAAACGTACTTGCCCCCGGTTCACATGAAACTCCAGCCATTGAAAGGGTGATCGAAAAGAACAAAGCTTCGCTCAAAATCAGCTTTGAGGAAACAAAGAAAAAAATGGAAGAGAATATTCCTGTGGGCAGAATGGGCAAAGCAGAGGAGATCGCCTCACTCTCAGCTTGGTTACTTTCGCCCCATGCCGGTTATGTAACAGGACAAACCATAAGTCACGATGGAGGGAGCATCAAAGGATTGTTTGGATAAAAAAAGAGGGAGCCTCAGACTCCCCCTTTTTATTTTTTGCTACTTACTTAGCCTTTTTCATTTTTAACTCTCACTCCAGGAAAGTCACCTTTCCGGTGTCTAAATCGTAGAAAGCACCCGCAATCACAACTTCTCCGTTACGCTCTAATTCAGCGATGATCGGGCTGTTTTTACGCATTTCTGCAATTGTATTGACCACGTTGTTATTAACCACTTCGGTTACATAGTCATTATTTGCAGTTGAACGATCGCCCTGGTAACCGGCTGTCATCTCGATTGCCGGCTCAATTTTATCGAGCATGGCCGTGATGTTCCCCATTTCAACACCATCGATCGCTGCTTTTACAGCACCGCAAGCTTCGTGGCCCATAATCACTACTACTTTTGAGCCCGCTACAGCCGTTGCAAACTCAGAACTACCGAGGATATCTTCGTTCACAAAATTGCCGGCTACCCGGGCTACAAAAATATCTCCGACACCTTTGTCGAAGACATTCTCAACAGGAACGCGACTATCCACACAGGAAATGATGATCGCTTCAGGATACTGTCCTTTGGCCGTGGCCTTTACCTGTGCCTGATAATCCCGAGGAGTAAGATTGTTATTTACATATCGCTCATTACCTTCTTTTAATCCCTGAATGATTGCTTGGGGAGTTAGTGCTGCTTGATCATCCTGAGTAATAACATCAGAGGATAGATCCGTTTTATTTTGTTGTGCATCTTGTGCCACGCATGCGGTAAAGATTGCTACAGAAAAAACTAAGGTGAATAAATTTTTAATTGCTTTCATTTGTTTACATGATCTAAGATTAATTTGGTTAGATTAATGCCATCAAAAGGTCATGTGCCCTTACCTTTTTTCGATAGAAGATTAGCTTTAGGATGTAATTCGGTCTCAACAAGACGTACTTATTCCACAGACTTATTTCTTACAAAGATGACATGAATTACAGGCGGGCTTAGATCATGTCGGGCGGTGGCGTAGCTACTGACGGAACATATAGGTTCCGGGAGATCATGCAGGAATTCTTCACATTCATTGTAGGTGGTAAAAAGACAGGTTCAGAATCATCGTGCTCAATCTCGTCTTCACTGCCATGTTCTTCTATAGCATCCGGTACAGGCACCGAAGTAGTTGACGCAACGGTTTGAACCGGAGAGGGCGGAATGAGCCAATCAAATTCATGCATCACAGAAAAAGCCAAGAACAATAAAATTGCTCCTGAAACTGTGGCGATATTTTTAGGTGTTTTTTTCATGATCTCAATGATTGCCGAATTAACGGAACTTTAAGTTCGGGAGTTCCGAGTTTTTGAAAATTTTTTCTTCTTATAACCCATTGCCTTGGAACGCCTTTCCAACCTATTACTGTTGTTCTCTGCTGAATAAACAAAATTAAAATCCAATTCCGGATCATGAAGCTTCATTGGCTATTCATCTCTTTTTTATTGTTAGGAATTCAATCTTCCATTTTCGCGCAATCAACCGGAACCATTACCGGAAAAGTAACGGACGCCAAGACAGGCGAGCCGCTGATCGGTGCTACTGTCATTCTCGAAGGGACGAATCTTGGTGCTGCTACAAATAGTGAAGGCCGTTACGTCATTAACAACATTCCTACAAAAACCTATAACGTGAAAGCTTCTTTTATAGGATTTGTAGAGCAAACCAAATTCAACGTGGTTGTTCGTTCCGAAGGGAATATTGATCTAAATTTTGAACTTCAGGAGCAAATTAGCGAGTTGGACGAGATCAACATCACCCCAAACCCGTTTGCCAAAGAAGAGGTTACGCCGCTTTCCATTCAAAAATTCAGCCAGGAGGAAATCGCTGCATATCCCGGTGGAAATAACGACATCGCAAAAGTGGTACAATCGCTACCGGGGGTTTCCGGATCGGTAGGCGGGTTCAGGAATGATGTGATCATCCGCGGCGGAGCTCCTAATGAGAATGTCTACTATCTGGATGGCATACCGATCCCAAACATCAATCACTTTTCAACCCAGGGGAGTGCAGGTGGCCCCGTTGGCTTGCTCAATGTTTCCTTTTTTGAGGGCGTATCTCTCACCGCCAGCTCTTTTGACGCAGAATATGAGAATGTACTTTCCGGTGTGCTCCAATTCAATCAGCGAAACGGAAACGACCGGGAATTTACAGGAAATTTGAGAGTAAGCTCCAGCGAAGCTGCTTTAACGGTGGAAGGGCCGCTTTTTAAAGGAAATAATGAGGAATCCAATACCACTTATATCGCTTCTGTTCGTCGCTCCTATCTTCAGCTTTTGTTCCAGGTAATCGGCTTGCCTTTTTTGCCGGATTACTGGGATTATCAGTATAAAGTAAATCACCGGATCGACGATAATAATCGCATTTATATAACCGGAGTGGGTTCCATAGACGATCTTGCTATCAATGATCTAGACGAATTTGATCCCGAACAGGAAGCCATTCAAAATCAGATTCCCGTGATCCGTCAAAACAGTAACACAGTGGGTATTGGCTGGCGCCGTCAGTTCAATGATAATTCCGGATTTATGGAAACGGTTCTCAGTAATAACACGCTTGGGAATTCTTTTTACCGCTACGATGATAATGTGAATGAAACCGGGCTATTCTTCAAAAATGAATCCCGCGAAACCGAAACGCATCTGCGTTATCACGCCACAAAATTCCTTGGAAATTGGACTCTTTCCGGAGGCATGAATCTGATCAATGCAGATTATTCAAATTCAACGGAAGATCTCGTAAACAACCGAAATTTTGATACCGACTTGAATTTTTTCCGATATGGGATCTTTGCTCAATCTTCGGCGAATTTTTATAATGACCGCATCGGTATCTCTTTCGGACTCCGGGCAGATGGAAATACCTTTACGGACAGCGGTAACGAGATCTACCGAACTTTGAGTCCTCGGGCTTCCTTCTCCTACGCTTTAACTGAAAATCAAAAATGGACTTTTAACGCCTCTTTGGGGCGGTATTACAAGATATTACCCTATACAACACTTGGTTTTCAGAACAGCTCGGGAGATTTTCCCAATTCAGCTTCCGCATATATTCAAAGCGATCATGCCGTAGCCGGCATCGAATATTTGTTAAACGATCGCGCCCGAATATCTGCCGAAGGTTTTTACAAGTGGTATGATGATTACCCCATTTCTAAAACCGATAGTGTTTCATTAGCTAACAAAGGCGGCGGGTTTGAGGTTTTCGGGAGCGAGCCGATCGTGAGTTCCGGAAATGGCAGAACCTACGGTTTAGAATTGCTCTATCAACAAAAATTTACCGGAAAGTTTTATGGAGTAGCTGCTTTTACGTTCTATAAAAGTGAATTCACCAATCTTTTTGGGAACGACTACAAACCGGCTGTTTGGGATAATGGCGTATTGATCTCATTACTTGGCGGGTATAAATTCGGTGATAACTGGGAAGTAAGTTCCCGCTATCGGTTCCTTGGAAAAGCTCCTTACCCGCCGGTAGACCAAGACAAAACGCTCGAAAATTATCCGGCTGTATTTTTTGATTATGAAGAATTGGGATCAGTTCGTCTTGATCCCTTAAGCCAACTGGATATTCGCATTGATAAAAAATTTAATTTTGAAAACCTGAGCCTGGATGTGTACCTGGAAATCCAAAATGTGTTGGCACAATCTAATCCTTCCGAACCACGGTATGGTTTAGATAGAAATGAAAACGGAGAAATCGTCACCCCAAGAAGTTTGGTACGGGTAAATGCAACCGACAGTGGAGAAGTGCTGCCATCTATCGGACTTGTGCTGAATTTTTGATTAGCCAATACCACCTAATTTCTTTTTGGGATCTTGGTGCAGCCACAGGGCTTCAAGTACGTTTGATGAACTAAGGCGTCCACATTTTCAAATAAATCTATCAGACGGGATATCCCTCAGATGGATCTTTGACAAGATTTTGTATCGAAATCACATCAATTAAGCACCGTGAAATAAGCCACGGCTTTGGGTTGAAAGCTGCGAAGCTTCAGCTCATACTCATTGGCAATCAGCTCAATATCCGGTGTTACAAATCCTGTTTCATCTTCCACGATCTTGGAGTAAGGAACATAGACATCATAAGGTTGAATTTTCTCAACATTGGCATATTGCTCGATGGGAACATCAAATTTAATGGTAACTGAAGATGGGTTGTAATTCACGTTTTGTCCGCGTGGCAATCCTCTTGTTCTGATGTAAACCGTGGTCTCGCCTTCCGTAAACTCCGAAACATTGGCTTCAAAACGGATCTGCTGTTCTGACAGTTCTATAACTCCCTCCGATCCTTCCAGTTCAAGAGTAGTACTGATATCGTTTCTTATATCTGATAAACGCAGCGTGTCTTTTACTTCCCACTGTTCTATACCTGCGATCTTGGATTCAGCTCCCGTCACAGTAATGCTATCCGGACTGTAGCTGGGTTCGCCTACCAGTCCATATCGGTTCTGAAACTGCAGGTTAGTATTGATCTTAACGGGTACTTTTTTTGAGATCTTCGGTTCCAGGTTTACCGAAAGGATAAGCGGCTGAACTTTCGCGATATCAACTTCCTGCAAATAACTTAACCGCTGTCTTACCTGATCGAACATATTCACCTCAGATTCTTCAATATTGATCACAACCGTGGGCGGATCATTATAAAGATTGAGCAATTGCCAGCCATCTCCCGATATGCTGACCTGCACAAATTCAGGGAGGTCTTCGGTAAGCGCCATATCCTCCGGAATATTTCCGGGTTCAACAGGAACGTTTAAAGTAAGGTTGAAGCTTCCGCCGAGGTTAACGATAAACCACAACGATATGGCCATAATATAAGCGCCTATAAAAACGATGATCTTTTCGCGGCGCAGAAAACGTGCGTCATCTTCATCCGCTCCGGGTTTGGTTCCGGGCCGGACAAAATTTTTTATGCGTGTTATAATTTCATGTTCTTTGATCTCAGCCATGGGCGAATATAGATGCAGGATTCTGGTTAATCAACTAAATGCGCACAATGATATCAGAAATTACATCGCCTTTTACTTTATCGTTCAGGCGCTTTGCTATACTGAATCTGTTGGCGTGAATTTCAGCCCGCCACGAAGGATGTTTTACTTTCATGGCCAATTTTGTTCCTTCAAAATGCAGATCCTCTACTTCCGAAGCCATCCGTTTGCCCACTACTTCCTCAAAAGCAGACAAGATCATTCCCTGCTTTAACTTTCGCTTTTGAGGAAATTTTTCAATGAATTCCTCTAAAACTGAACTCAGTGATTTTGGGGTATCAAATCTCATTTTTCTATTTCTGTGACATGGCCTTTTTCGACCCGGTAAAAACGATTGTCGCTGCCATCAAATTCTACATAATCCTCGAAAGGAACCGGGTTGGCGGAAGTTATGAATATTTGACCTTTATGTTGTTGAAGTGCTTCCAGTAAAATCTCTGTTTTGTGCAGATCCAAATCTCCAAACACATCATCCAGCATCAGGATCGGCAGGTCGTCCAGTTCATCGGAATAATAATGCAACTGGGCCATTTTCAATGAAAGGGCAAACAGGCGATGCTGACCTTGTGACCCATATTTTCGAAGCTCAAAATCATCAAGATAAAACACAACCTCATCCCGGTGCGGGCCAACTGTGGTTATCTCACGCTCAATTTCTTTTGCCTGAACTTTTTCAAGTTCTTCGTAATATACCTGCTCGATCTCTTTTTCATTACCTGAAGGCTCACAAAAAGTCTGATATTCAAGGTTCGTGGTGAGATCCATTCCCGAGATCATGGCATAATCCTTTTCCAAATAGAATTTTAACTTCTCCAATACTTCATATCGCTTTGCAATGATCCGGGAACCTGCCTCAACCAACTGCACATTCCACGGCTCGAGGTATGCTTCTAAAACAGAGGTTGGTCCCCTGAATTCCTGCAACAGTGCATTTCTCTGCTTCCGTACTTTACGATATTCAATCAGGTCCCGAAGATATGCCGGAGAAATTTGACTGATAAAAGAATCAATAAAACTTCGGCGTTCGGCGGGGCCCTCCAGTGTCAGTTTTTTGTCGTCTGGGGTAAGCGTAACCACCGGAACCATTCCGATAAGGTCCGAAAGCCGGTCGAGAGGAGAATCGTTGACAAAGATCTTCTTTCCGTCTCCACGCGAATAGGAACATGAAACATCAAATTCAGAACGAATCTGTCCCTCAAAATGGCCTTTTATCATGAAATAACTTTCATCCTGATTCACCACATACATATCGCTGTTGGAAATAAAACTCCGGGACATGCACAAGTAATGAATCGCATCTATCAGGCTTGTTTTCCCGGAACCATTTGGCCCGGTGATCACATTTAAATGAGGCGCCCAGTCTATCTTGGTCTCAATATGGTTTCGAAAGTTAAGTAGTTCGGTGTGGGTATTTCGCATACGTTACATGGTACACATTCTGTGACTTTTAAGCAGATTCATTTCATAAAAAAGAGCCGGCTCCCCTTAAAAACCGGCTCTGAAAAAAGCTACTATGTGTAGAGTTAGAGCGTTCCCAAACCAATTCCTTACAAAATAATTTCAGAAAGTTTTTGGAAGCCTATAAAATCGCCTTTCATTCCGGGTTAGGTGACAACGCAGAGCGTATGTCACCAGGGTTGAGAGAATGATTTTTATTCTACTCTCGCTAAAAACGATCAGCGATGTTTTTACAACCCCTAAATATAACTCCTCGTTACGCACGCTCTGCGTCGAAGCGAATGAACTCACTCCAAAACCTTAACCAGCAAAAGTAAATCCCAATAAAAAAAAGCCCCTGAAAATTCAGAGGCTTTTTGAAACTTAATATGAAATTGAGCTCATACTTAGAGTCCAAAAGCATCGCGGCCCAGGAAGAGCGCAGAATCTCCCAGTTGTTCTTCAATACGAATCAATTGATTGTATTTAGCAATACGATCCGTTCGGCTCATGGAACCGGTTTTGATCTGTCCGGCATTGGTAGCCACAGCCAGGTCTGTAATGGTCACATCCTCGGTTTCACCTGAACGGTGAGAGATCACTGCGGTATACCCATTTTTGTGCGCCATTTCGATAGCATCCAGGGTTTCAGTGATCGTTCCGATCTGATTCACTTTAATGAGGATGGAATTGGCAATACCAAGCTCAATTCCGGTAGCTAAACGCTCGGTATTGGTCACAAACAAGTCGTCTCCTACCAACTGTACTTTATCGCCAATGGCACCGGTTAGTTTTTTCCAGGCATCCCAGTCGTCTTCAGCCAAGCCATCTTCAATAGATATGATCGGATATTTTTCTACCCAGTTGCTCCAGAATTCCACCATGGCATCGGTGTCTTTCCTGGAGCCATCACTCCACTTAAATTCATACAAACCTGACTCGGTATTGTAGAATTCTGACGCAGCAGGATCTAATGCGATCAACACATCTTCTTCAGGCGTATAACCTGCTTTTTCGATGGCTTTCAAAATAACTTCAACTGCTTCTTCATTGGACTTCAGGTTTGGAGCAAACCCACCCTCATCGCCTACGGCTGTACTGTATCCTTTATCAGAAAGTACTTTTTTCAGATTATGAAAAACTTCTGCCCCAATTTGAAGTGCTTTACTGAATGAATCTGCCCCTGCCGGCATGATCATAAATTCCTGAAGATCCACGCTGTTATCGGCATGAGAGCCACCATTGATGATGTTCATCATTGGAAGCGGCATTACTTTCGCATTCACACCTCCAACATATCTCCAAAGCGGCATGCCCAGCTCTTCAGCGGCAGCCTTGGCAACGGCCATTGAAACACCCAGAATTGCATTAGCACCCAATTTGGCTTTATTAGGAGTTCCGTCCAGTTCAATCAACAGGTCATCAAGATCAACCTGATTGAAGACAGATAATCCTCTTAATTCTTCCGCAATGGTCGTATTCACGTTCTCAACAGCTTTAAGTACGCTTTTACCGAGATAATAATTTTTATCACCGTCACGTAATTCAACAGCCTCATGCTCTCCGGTTGAAGCTCCGGATGGAACCGCTGCCCGGCCCATTGTACCCGTTTCCAAAGTTACGTCCACTTCTACTGTGGGATTTCCGCGCGAGTCAATAACCTGCCTTGCGTGAATATCTTCAATAAAACTCATTCTCATTTCTCCGATTAGTTAAGTGATTAAGAGCCTAAAGGTACCACGATTTAACATGTACTTAAAGCCATTTCGTTTGAAGTTTGTTAACTTGTTTGAAGATTTCATTAATACTTCTGAAACTTCAGATTTGTCAACTCAAAAACTCTATTCATCTTGCAACAAGAGCAACAGCACCCCTGGGTCATTCTTTTTGATATCGACGGAACACTTTTAACCGTAAACAGCAAATACAACCGCAGCCATCTTCGCCGGATACTTGATGAGCTTGGGATCAACTACCCGAATATGGAAACCGATTCCTTTTCGGGGCGAACCGATCACGATATTTTCACTTCTTTTTTGGTGAATCATAAGTTTGATGAGAGCTTGTACAAGGAATTCAAGACCCGGTACCTTGATTATTTGGGGAATGTACTGTTGACTAAAACAGAACAAGTAAAGCGCCACAAACATATTGATGAAGCATTGGATTACTTTTTTAGCGGGAATTTCATCTGTGGATTATTGACCGGAAATTATCCGCAAGCAGCCCACATCAAACTAAAAGCCGCAAACATTCATCGGGATTTTTCTTTTGGAGCATTTGGAGAATTTGAAAAGGATAGGAACAAATTACCCCGATTAGCCCTTCAGGAAGTTGAGCAGAAATATAATTTCTCCCCGACAGCTTCCCGTTTTCTTATTTTAGGAGATACTCCAAGAGACATTGAATGCGCCAAAAGCGCCGGCATGAAATGCGTTGCAGTTACCACCGGCAAATATGAAAGGGAAGAACTGGAAGCTCACGGGCCCGACCTTGTTATTGACGATCTTAGCGAACCTGAAAAGTGGTTCAACGAAATCACAAAGAATGGAAAAGCTTAGTCTTTCTTGAACCGGAACCCACAACACGAATCCCGGAACTTTTTCTTACCACATCCATCCAAAAATGAAGGAGATCTGTGCTGATCCGAAATATTTGCGTGGGTCGTTTGCTTTTTCGAGTGGAGCAAAAGCGTTTTCGCCAACCTGTACCACATCAGACGATCCTACCCCGCATGGATTTATGGGTGCCTGGTTGATGCGTGTCAGGTCAGGTGCACAGGGTTCAAGCACCTGGATACCTTTGCTGAAATAATTCATGGTATATCCAAACTGAACACTGGAGAGGTTATTGAATTTTTCTCCGAAATCAATACCTATCACAAACTCTCCTCCAAAACCCCAGTGACTGTCAGCTTGCTTCCATCCGGTAAAAACATCATTTACCTGTTCGGAAAATCCATAGATCAGCCGGTCATTTTCTCTAAAACCATTGTCATTCAGGTCATTGAAATAGGGATAAGAAAACGCATATGTCGGGCCTGCACTGAGTGAAGAATAAACCCTGAAGTTATCAGAAATGTCCTCAGCAAAGAAACGCTTCTTCAGTCCTACATAAAGAGGAAACGACAAGATTCGTTTGTATTTCTCCGGAACCGTTCTGAATCCGAAATAGTAGTCGATAAAAGTCTGTTCGGTAGGGTCTTTCAGGGCTGAAATTTTCAACGTTGCTATAGCCTCTGTGTATGGATTTAATCCAAAGCGAAATTGACCTCCGGCACCAACACCAAAATCATTCAGAGAGAAATTAAATCCAAAGCCAGTACGATATCCTTCATCAAAAAGGTTTCTGGGTTTTTCTTTTTCAAGCACTTCAGGCTCCCCAAATTGTGCATAAGCATTAAAACCCCCGGCAGTGAAAGCAAATAAAAGTGTAAAAAAGATAAGTTTTTTCATCAAAAAAGTGTGTTAAATGAGGTTCTGAGTGCTTTTATCATAATTGGAACGAAAAATTCAATAAAATCTTATTGTGTTAATACAATATCCTTTTATTTTCAGCACAAATTTTGATACTAAACAAAGCTATAAAATAATTAATTCAAGCTATAAAGCATGAATTCACATACAACTTATTTTGTATTTGGGCCAACTGCAACGCTTCGCAGAATGTCTTCTAAAATGTTTAAAGAACATCCGCCCAAATTTTTATATGAATATTCTCCTGAAGGCTCTAAAGAAACCATTTATGTAGCCGTTTACGAAGAATACGAGAAACAGATCAACTCCAGTGTTACACTTACCTGTATTGTGGAGAGCCTTGGAAAGCATAACAAGATCGTGCTCAAAAAAACCGGTGGACGCATGGGTTTTAGAGGCAGTTCTCTTTCCGAAGAACGAAATGTAGAATCAAATGTAATTGATTTCATTCTCGACTTCTCTAAACGTCATGGCCTTACCCTTCAGGAAGAGCAACCTCCGGCCCCAGCAGAGGAAGATTAATTCATGCCTGAAGTTCCTTCCGTTTGGACGGTGCTTGGGATGCTTGAATGGGCCACAGAATATTTTGAGGAAAGAGGCGTAAAATCTCCACGCTTTAGCATCGAATGGCTCCTTGCTGATGCACTGTCTATCAAGAGATTAGATTTGTACCTGGAATACGACCGCCCACTTTCTTCAGAGGAATTGGACATAATACGTCCAATGGTCAAACGTCGTGCCCGGCATGAACCTCTCCAATATATTACCGGCGAAACGGATTTTCACCGTGTTACTTTAAAAGTAAAACCCGGTGTACTAATTCCCAGGCAGGAAACCGAGGAACTGGTCGACTGGATCCTGAAATCCTATCCGAGTGATTCAAAATTAACCGTATTGGATATAGGTACCGGCTCTGGCTGCATTCCCATTGCTTTGAAAAATGAGCGACCAGACTGGGAGGTCTATGCTACCGATATCTCTCCGGAAGCCCTTGACATTGCCAAAGAGAATGCAGCGCTGAACAACGTAGAAATATATTTTGAGCAGGACGACCTGTTTACAAACACTGCTTTTCCTGACGTCTCTTTTGATCTAGTCATATCAAACCCGCCTTACATCCTGAGAGAGGAAGAGTCTGCCTTAGACAAAGAAGTGAAAGACTATGAACCTGCGCTCGCATTATTCTGTGAATCAACCGATAACATGTACCGGGCTATAGAACAACTTTGCAGCCAAAAACTAACAAAAGATGGCTCCCTTTTTTTAGAAATCCATGAGAATCATTCCGATGAAGTGCTTGAGCTTTTTCTGAACCGTAATTGGAACGGTTTCATAAAAAAAGACTATAGCGATAAGCCTCGTTTTTTTAAGGGTAAAAAAACTAAAAATTCAGGTTGAAATTCATTCTTTTTTTAAAGGACATTTACTTAACATTGAAATGTGGATAACTTGTGGAAAAAAATTTCCTGCTAATTTACCCCCCATTACAAAAAGGTTATTTCCGTGTTACGCCAATATTAAGGGCTGTCAAGAGCTATTTGATGATTTTTTATAAAAACTCTTATTCAACTGCAGCGCAATGACTTACGTGCTTAATTAAAATGTGGATAACTTTTCTGTAATCGTGAATCTTGCGTTTGACAAGTGCCCGATAAATCACCATTTTCTCAGCTGTACAAAGTCAGCTACACTTTTGCGGTCTGTGGATAACTGACTTTGGTTTGATCTAAGAAACATTAAGCTACACCTTGAAGGGGGATTAGGAAAATTGCACGAGCTATCGGTTGAATCGGCATGGGATAAATGCCTTGAGATTATAAAAGACAATATCAGCTACCAAAAGTATAAATCTTGGTTCGAACCCATTAAACCGGTAACCCTAAAAGACGGAACGCTCACCATTCAGGTTCCCAGTCAGTTTTGGTATGAATGGCTGGAAGAGCATTACTATAATATGTTGCGTTCCACGCTCGCAAAAGTTCTGGGCCCGGAAGGCAAACTGGAGTATTCCATCGTAATGGAAAAATCTGACCAATTCGAAAACAACCGCTCTGTTCGTATGCCTCAACGGCCCATGGGACCTGTTCAGCCTCAGGAGTCTAATGGCTTTCCGGAGTATCACCCTGAGCGCATTGAAAACCCATTTGTAATACCCGGTATTCGAAAAACCAAGATCGATTCCAATCTCAACAACAACTATGTCTTCGAACGCTTTATAGAGGGTGATTGCAACCGATTAGCCAGGTCTGCAGCCATGGCCATTGCAGATAATCCGGGAAGCAACTCCTTCAATCCGTTTTTTGTGTACGGCCCTACCGGTTTAGGAAAAACACATTTGGTGCAAAGCATCGGAAATAAGATCAAAGAAAAATACGGAGACGAAAAGTCGGTTCTTTATATTTCTTCTGAAGCCTTCACTAATGAATTTGTGCATGCCATCCGGAATAATCGTGCCAGTGAGTTTTCCATGTTCTACCGCAATATTGATGTATTAATGGTAGATGACATCCAGTTCTTTAGCGGTAAAGAGAAAACTCAGGAAGAATTCTTCCACATTTTCAACGCCCTTCACCAGGATGGAAAACAGATCATCCTAAGCAGTGACCGTGCACCAAAAGATGTCCCTGATATTGAAGAACGCCTGATTTCCCGCTTCAGCTGGGGTTTGAGTGCCGACCTTAAAATGCCGGAATACGAAACGCGCTATGCCATCCTGGAACGAAAAGCCCACGACAATGGAATTGAGATCGATCCTCAAATCATTGAATTCATAGCACACAACTTCAAATCGAATGTTCGGGATCTGGAAGGAGCCATCATCAAATTATTGGCCCATGCGTCGCTTCAGAATATTGATGATATCGATCTTGCGATGGCCAAGCGTGTCCTTAAAGACATGGTAAAAGAATCCAATACACAGATCTCCATTGAACAGATCCAAAATTATGTTTGTGATTACTTTGGTATCGACACCAATAAAGTGCGCGAGAAAACCCGTAAGCAGGAAATTGTAGAAGCCCGGCAGATCGCCATGTTTCTTTCCAAAAAGTTTACAAAATCCAGCTTGAAAACTATTGGACTTCATTTTGGCGGACGCGACCACTCCACGGTGATTCATGCTATTTCTACTGTTGAGGAACGTATTTCTACCAGTCCTAAGCACAAACGAATGGTTGAAGAACTTCATCAGCGCATTGAAGTAGCCAGCCTCTGACCGCATGGATACCCTCACCATCAAAGGGATGAAATTTCGCGGACTTCACGGAGTTCACGATTTTGAAAAAAAAGAGGGGAATGATTTTGAGGTAGACGTCATCTTTCAGGCAGATCTTTCCAGCGCCGGCAAATCAGATGCACTCTCCGATGCCATCGACTACACCAATGTTCATGCAATCGCCCAGAAAATAATGACCGGATCATCAAAAGATCTTATCGAGCACTTGTGTTTTGAGATCGGAACGGGTATTACAGAAGCCTTTCCGGGTCAACCCAATTTTACCGTTGCTGTGCGGAAATTAAATCCCCCGCTGGATTCTGAAACAGAGTACACCGAAGTAAGGATGTCATGGCCGAGGTAGTTATTGCGCTCGGCTCAAACTTGAACGATCCTTACCGTCAGCTGCAAACGGCAGCTACTTTTTTAGAGGAGATTTCTTCCGTAAGAATTATCAAATCTCCCATTTACAGATCTGAGCCGGTCGGCCCTTCCGAACAAGACTTTTTGAATGCCGTTGCCGTAATTCAAACCAACGATCAACCGGAACAACTTTTTCAGAAACTTAAAGAGCAGGAGCGGGCCCAAGGCCGACCTTCGCGCTATCCGAAATGGACCGCCCGCACATTAGACTTAGATATAATTGCCTGGGATGACTTGGTCATTGAAACAGATAGCCTTATCATACCTCATCAGGAATATTCCCGGCGTTTATTTGTTCTGTTGCCTTTAAAGGACCTTTTTCCTGATTGGAAAGACCCTGTTTCCGCTCAACCGATCGATGAGATGATTGAGCATGCGCCGGAACTAGATATTGACCAAACAATGCTGAACTGGTAGCTGATGCCAAACCCATATGATTTTATTGCGATAGAAGGTGTAATTGGAGCGGGTAAAACTTCGCTCGCCTCTCTTTTAGCCGAACGTCAAAATGCACGGCTCGTTTTAGAAGAATTTGAAGACAACCCTTTTCTTCCCAAATTTTATGAAGACCGGGAACGCTATGCTTTTCAAACGCAATTGGCTTTTTTAGCCAGTCGTTTTAAGCAGCAGCAAAACATGATGAGTCAGGATCTTTTTCATCAGCTTACAATCTCGGATTATATTTTTGATAAAGACCGCATTTTCGCACGGCTCAATTTAGATCAGGATGAACTGGCTTTGTATGATAATATTTTTAGCATTATGACCGGTATTGCGGCTCAACCCGATCTCATTATTTACATTCAATCATCCGTTGAGCGGCTGATGGAGAATATTGAAAATAGGGGACGTGATTATGAGCGAAATATTACCCCGGAATACCTTAAAGAATTGAATGATGCTTATAATCACTTTTTCCACCATTACAACCGGGCTCCGCTTATTATTCTGAATGCTACAGAGATAGATTTTGTGAATAATAAAGAGCACCTTGATTACATTGAACAACAAATATTCGATCAGCCGGTTCGAACCAATACCCACATTCACATTGCCCCATAAGCACCATGCTTAAGTTTATATTTTTTAGCATCGTATTTTTCTTTTTAGTACGATATATAAATCGATTGTTCTTACCTTCCAATAAGCGCCAGCAACAATTTGATCCGTTTAGAGGCGGATCTCGCTCCGGCTTCAGGCGCAAAAAGCATTTTGATGAAATTGAAGAAGCCGAATACGAAGACCTTTCTAACAAAGACAACTAAAGATCACTCATGAACTTCGAAGAGAAACTGAACAAAGGATATGAACTTCTGCAAGAAAAGGATATTGACTATGCCCTTGATGTAGCCCGTGAACTTCAAAAAGAATTTCCGGATTCACACGAGGCCTGGTACCTGGAAGCATTGGTGATGCAGCAACTGAATCAATGGGATCATAGCCAAAAAGCTATTGAGAAGGCGATTTCCCTTTCGGATGAGCATGCTGCTTACTTCAATCTGCGCGGGAATGTTCGTATGCAGCTCGAGAAGCTGGATGAAGCGGAAAAGGATTTTGACAAAGCGATTGAGATCAACGACAGTTCAGCGGCTCACCGAAATAAAGTAATGCTGATGCTGATGACCGACCGCGGTCAAGAAGCGATTCCCTATCTTATACAGCGCATCAAAAACGACCCGAAGGATGCCGAAAACTGGATCCTGATGGGCGACATGATCAACAAAGGCGGACAGCCTGACAAAGCACGTACGTATTACGAGCAGGCACTGAAGATCGATCCTGATAACGAGTATGCACAACGACAACTCGAAGAAGAATAGAACATCCAACAAGGAACATCGAAAGTTTTGAACGCTGAAGTATCATTGGCAAAACTATTCTACTGACTTACCTGTCTCGCTCCTACGCTCTGAGTTGGAGCGAATACCCCGATAGAACTATTGGCTTGGGCCATTCGTCTCATTATTGAAAAAGAGCAATTCGCCTAAGCCTGTGAGCTATCTGAACGGATATTCACAGCAAGAACCCATTCAATAAATTTGGATGGGTTTTTTTATTTAAACGAATTGAATTTTGGAAGGTAAAAGTGCTATCTTTGTCGCCCTTCCCAAATCTACTTTTGCTCACGTGGCGGAACTGGTAGACGCGTGCGCTTGAGGGGCGTATGGCCTAACGGCCGTGGAGGTTCGATTCCTCTCGTGAGCACTTTTAAAAGCCTGTTTCTATTTTTAGAGACAGGCTTTTTTTGTTTCCCTTACCTGTTTGACTTTCAAGTATTTATATAGTAATTACTACTTAATTAGTATTTACAAGCACTATCATAATGGCTTCAATAAAAACTGTATCGTTACTCATCCTTCTTTCAGGAATTTTCGGGTGTACAAAGACAGAAAAGTCAGAGATCACCAAAACGCAGGAGGTTTATATTGACTCTCTCTATACTTTTGCAGATTTCGAAAGTCATGATATAGCCAACCCCACCGAAATAGAAATTACCGCTGATGATCTGATTGCTATTGCAGATTACGGAACACAAGAAATCACTTTGTTAACTCCCGATGGAAAGATCGTTTCTACTTTTGGAAGGCAAGGAAGGGGACCTGGGGATTTCCTAAACATTCGCCATATGTATGATCTGGGAGATAAATTAGCTGTTTTTGATAGTCATGCCAACCGGGTTACTCATTTCGATTATGAAGGGAATCTTTTAACCACTTATGACCTCCCTTCCGAAGCAATGAACAAGGACTTCACACTGGTCAATGATTCTTTGTATGTAGTTAACAGAGAAGGAATTGAAGGATATTTGTTTAAACTTCAAAGTTTAAACAATAATACTTTACAAACATTTGGAAAACCAAATGTAAGATGGGAAGATCGGGGCACCTTAGCAGATAGTTACTACGAACTGACATCTGGAAATACACCAGAGCGACAAAAGAACAGAGCCAAACTACAATCAGATGGAAAGTACTTATATGTCTTCTTCGAGGCCCTAAGTGCAATGCAAAAGTATGATCTGGAGGGAAACTTACTTTGGCACTCGAATATTAATCTGCCCCACAATAAGGAGATCTTTGAAAGTAAAGTTCAAAGTGCTAAAAAGTATAGCTCAACAAAAAGTGTAGCTATTTTAGATTATGCTACAGAATTTCAAGTGATTCAAGATCATATCTATATTCTAACGAGAAGACCTCCCGGTGGAAAACAGGTTTTAGTAAAACTGAACGAAAGACAAGGAATAGAAACCATTTATCATTTTCCTGAAGGACATGAATTTTGTTTTGATTTCGACATTCAACCCAGAACAAATATGCTGTACTTAACTAACTGCCTTTCTTCAACTGTAAAACGAGCTGTTTTACCAACATTAGATCACTAAACCTCTTTCAATAAACAAAGCTACCTTTATGAGATTTCGATCTGTTTCAATTGTTCTGTTACTAACTTCTTGTTTACTGAACGCCTGCAAAACCGAAGATGAGAGGAATCAAAATTCCACTGAAACCATCTCGAGAGTCAGTATCGACACCCTCCAAACCTTCACCGATTTCGAAACACATGACATTGCCCAGCCGGTTACTTTGCTCATGCTTCATAACGGAAATATTGCCATCACCGACTTCGCCCAAAAGCGAATTAATATTGTTTCCCCTGAAGGAGAACTCACCGCTACTTTTGGGAGAGAAGGCCGTGGTCCTGGTGAATTTCTTCGGCCCGATAAAATCATAGAAACGGATGTTATTAGTGTCATTGATTCAGATCTGCATATGATCTCTCAATTTGATCATGAAGGTAATCTACTTGATGCTTATCCTTTTGCATCAGACGGTATATTTTCTGAAGCTGTCCTTTTAGCAGACAGCATTATCGTTACAAGCACCGGAGGAAAAGAAGACGCTCTTCTTTCCATCACAAACATCGAAGAAGATTCTACCTTATGGTTTGGTGAACCTAAAGGAAAAAGCTTTGAAGTAGTAGATTTTCAGGAAAGTATAAGTCAATTAAAGAGTGGAGAAATTCCTGATCTGTATAAGAATCAGGTTAAGTTACAATCTACTGAAAATCACATCTATGCATACTTGAATCCGTACAGTGAGCTTCATAAATATGATGCCTCAGGTAATTTAATGTGGAAAAAGAAACTTGAGTTTCCCTATAACGAAGACCTTTTTGAAAAAGTAGTAGAACTTACCAAGAAATCTCCCGGTGGGCTTCCGGCTATTAACTACATCAGCGAATTCAAGGTCATAGATAATGAAATTTACTTTTTAACCATACGAAGGAATAAAGAGGACCCACAACTCTTGGTTCAGGTTTCTGATCAAGGTGATATTACCCGCATCTGTACCCTTCCCACTGGCTTTGGTTATTTCTCTGATTTTGAGCTCTCCCCTGAAACAAATAAGCTCTACATCGCTTCTTCCAATGATGGAATCGTGTATAAAACGGAACCTCCTTTTTAAAGGGCTGACTCAAAACAACCGCGCCAAGCTCACCCCAAAATAAAAGCCGGGATTGTCGACACGAAAGGCTACATCAGCACGGAACAGGTTGAAGATATTGCTTAGGGAAAGTCCAGCTTCGATGTGAAGATCTTCGGTAATAGAGGGATCAAAACCATAGCGGGTGTTGAATTCGTCAATTTGTGCTTGCTTCACCCAGGTTTTCCCAATCCCCCCAAAAGCAATGATACTTAAACCGGTTTTGGAAGCATCTCGCCAGCCCAGCATTTCCAAGGGGACACTTTTAAAATTATGCTCGGCGTTCAAAGCAAAATAGCTTGCACCCTCGTACGGAATAAACCGCTTGGCACGGAAGGCCCCAAAAGGGGTAAATAGTCCGGGAGCCACATCCAGTACTTCATTTTTTTGGATAGGAAGGTCACCCAGGTACGTTCCGGCATTCAGTCGCATATTCAAGGTATTCGGGAAAAAACGGCGTTGGTAGAATGTCTGAAATTCGCGATAGAGATCTATTTTAAACCGTGTGTAGTTCCAGCTGCTCCCCATGAACGTGGCAGACTGCTCCACCGTAAATTGGAAATCATTGGCACCCACGGCTCCAAAGGCCTTTTTATTCTCACCGTCTTCCCAAGTAAAACGAAGGGCGCTTAAATTTCCTTCATCCACATAGCTGTTGGGGCGCTGAACCTCATCCCTGCCTAAAATATCATAGTCGGTTTTATAGGATATGCTTTGGTGATCTTCATAAAGATAGCTTAACCGAAGAGTCCCAGGAAGTTCTCTCAGCATATAAGCACCGCCAACTTCAATTCCTTCGTTCCGGAAATAGTCAAAATAATCCGGATAGCCCAATAAGGAAACAACCGATGTAAGGTATGGATTGAACATATCGGAATTATACCGGGTGTCATTTTTTGCTCGGTATTCCGTAAAAACAGCAAACCTTCGGCTTTCTTTTAATGGCCACCAGGCTACCCGGGCTCCGTATGAAAATGATTCCATCCCTTCCCCATATCCAGTACTGTACCCTGCAAAAACCCTCGACATCAAACGGTTATCCACATAACGGCGCTCATGCTTAAGTCCGCCATAGAACGCATCTACCCGATTGAATTTTACCTGAGGAGTCAGGTTTTGAGTCAGCTTAGAAAAGAAACCATTTCCCGAACCGCCTCCGGATGAATTAGCCGAACCGCCACCCTGAGATGAGCCGGAATCTCCCTCTTCATCCCAATCAATAAAACGAGTAAGGAAACCTTCCGGACGAAACGCTTTTTCGAGGGAAGCCGTACTATCCACAGTTTCATATGCGATTTCCTCTTCCGTATCTAAGGGAATGATCTCAATTTCATTCACAAAGAGAGAATCGCCGGAATTTATAGTGGTAGAATCTACCATAAGCTGATCCCGGCTTTTAAAGATCGTATCCGGAAGGGAGATATTTACTTCATAATCGCTGATTCGTGCAACCTGTTTAAAACCAATGGGCGGAAACCGAAGTCCTACCAGACCTACTTCCACTAATCCTTCGATTCGTACATCTACCGGCAGCCAGAAGTCCCCTCCAAAATTACTGAACTGCTGCTTATAGGAAAGGTCAAAATCCTGAACAGGAGGAGGAAACTGCACCACCGAATTCGGCTTTAAATCCATTTCAAGTACCGCATATTCCTCTCCCAATACAAATATGGTTCCCTCGAAAAGAGGCTGAAGCTTTCGCTTGGAATCAACCTTTAGCTCGTACACCACCTGTCCGTCCAGCGACTGAATGTCTTCCAGGCTGAAGTCATAAAACTTCAACGCATCCGGATGGGTAACCCCTACCACATCAAAGCCGGCGATATCCAGGTTGTCATCGTAGAAATTCGGGAGATAACTGACCCCTGCAAAGTTATCGGCAGCATCAATATTAGCGGTTTGCCGTTTTGATTTCAGGATCTCACGCGAGCCTTTTTCTTTATCCCAATATGCTTCGGAAATACTTTCGGTAATGGAGATGATAGTGGTATCATTTCTAAGCTGCTGACGGGTGTAGGCTTCTGCTTTATACGTCTCAAGGTTAGCCCTCCATTGCTGCTTACGCCGGATCACCTCCCGCATAATTGCTATAGCCGGATCTTCGCCCGTTACTACGATCTCCCCCATTTCAGCTACGGATGGCTTCAATAAAAAATCTATGGGCCCGGTGTTTTCTGTAACCGTTTGCTCCTGACTTTCAAACCCGATAAAACGAACCATGATCGTCACCGGAAGTTCTGAGACCAAGAGGCTGAACTCCCCATCCTGATTTGAGATCGTTCCCTTGTAGGTATCCTTGATGATCACATGTGCGGCAGGAAGAGGTTCTCCGGTTTCTGCATCCACAATTTTACCGGTGACTCTATGCTGATGCTGAGCAAATACTAAAAAACTGCTCATCATGAGCGATGGAAAGAGAATTAAAAAAAAGACCCATTTTTGCATTTGGAAACGCAGGTTAAATTAAAACATAAGAACAACAGACCGCTTTTACTCATAAACAGCTGATTAGTTACATGAACCTACGTATCTTTTACAAGAACATTGCCTTTAACATTGACCCTGTAGTTCAATCGGATAGAATAGGGACCTCCTAAGTCCTAGATCTGGGTTCGATTCCCGGCGGGGTCACATAGTTATTTTACTAAAAAAATTAATATCAGTTACTTAACACGTATTATTTACTTTATTAGTACAGTAATTGGTACAGGTACAGGCTTATAAATGCCGGATTAGCCGGGTTTTAATGTACAGAAAAATTTTTGCCGGTTACTCTCTTTTTGTGCGTAAATCATGGGCAGGGGGGAATATGGGAAATATGCCAAAAAACGGCCTTCATATTTTAATTGTGAGGCCTCACCTCTTCCATCTTAATGATGTAACATTCAGAATAAACCCACTCATATGAAGAATATTCAATCTCTGGACTTACCTAAACAAGAGCTTTTAAAACTTAACAAAGCTTGTGGGCTTTATGCTGCCAATTCCAATATCACTTTCAAAGTTCTCAATCAATCTAAAAACGAATTGATTATTGCAGTACGCCAAAGCAAAAACGTGAAAGGCAAATATCTGGAAGCAAAAGAACTCATCAATCGCACAAAGGATCTATTTAAAGAATTTTTCCCTAATCACTCTATTCACGTACGACCGATACCATATACCAACTAACTAAGAAAACGCTTCTTTTCCCTCATCCACTCTCAAAATCAGGCAAAATTCGCAAAAATATTTTTTTGGCCTGATTTACCGGCTTCCTATTTGGAAATAATTGTAGCCCTCCAGCCCTTGAAATTACCTGGTAGGAAATCGCGCCTCTTTTTCTTACTAACTTTTGCTCAAAAATTCCTAATAGGAAAGTTTTTAGCTATAAAATGGGCAATTTATGAATAATAGGTAATCACTTAATTATATTGCATTTACTTGTTTTTAATTTTCAGCATATATAAACTGAAAAGAGTTAAACAAAAAAATGAAAGCAGGCCAGTTTTTGAGGACATGACCTGCTTTCTGTAAACATAACGAGGTATAAAAATGACTAAATCAGAAGATGGAAACAAGCGGTTCAAAATAGAAGCCCAGAAAATGCGAATGGAAGAAGAACAGAGGGTAAAGAATAACGCGCTTCAAGCTGTCATCAATCGCACCAACCGCCAAATTGAGAAGGAGTGTTTCAGTGATAATGGGCAGAACTCTTCAACCCTAATTCCTGCATAAAATGGAAACTGAAAAATCTATCGACATAGAAAAAGCCGCCAAAGCTCTCGAAACCCTTGGTGCAGAACTAAAAAAGGCCATCAAAAAACATTCTTATGATGATGTTGCTGGAGCCTTTAGAAAAAAATACCCTTTCAAGCTTCACCAACTGGAAGAGTTTGAAATTATTGATACCATTTTTGCCATCACTAAGCCAAGCGTTGATACCCACACGCTCAGCACAGATGGAGCCATGTATTATATGAAATCGGATGCCCTTATTGAGTTGCTGGAGTTAGGAGACTGCGCAACCTCCCTCAGGTCAAAACTTCCAGAGCAATCCCTAAAAAATGAAGCCCTAAACGCTGTTATCGTTGATTGCGAATCTATCGGTAATGATGCCAGAACTCATTTATTGGAACGCCTGAGTGAGTATGAATTTGATATAAAGGATTTAACCCAAACACTTAACCAAAGGAATAATGGACAAAATTAAACTGAATCCAGGTATAAAGAAAAAAGCAGATGAATTATTTGAGCTTATTGAGAAGGAAGTCAAAGAGAAGCATGAAGATGATGTTGCTGAAGCTATGGCAGCAGAATGGGGCGACTACCTCAAAAACTCGAAAGGATTTGACATGCTCAATTATGGAATGATCTTAACTCTTACAGAGTCAGAACACGCAAAATATAGCCTTGAAGAATCATTCCGCTATATGAGTGATGAAGCCGCTTATACAGTGAGCTATCTTGCTCATTATGCATTGAGGGCTGCAAAAAAATGGAGTGATGTTTTAGCAGATATCAAAGAGGCAAAAAGCTTTCAAATTGATAGCTTGCATACGCTGGATATTTTTATTCGAGAACTCAAAAGCCTTGCCCATGAAGTAGAAAAAGAAACAGCTACTCTGTGGATTTATAGAGCTAAAGGATACCGGGAAGAACTCGAAAAGATAAAGAATGCCAGTTAAGCAGATCACCAATAACCGGCACTTATTTTAGCGGCCGTTATCCGGTAAAAAAATTAAAGTCCGTTCATCCCCTGGAGAGCGTTCAATCTTTGGGGGATGTTCCGGGTCGTAAATTATCACTTGGGCGGTTTGCTGATCCACTTTTTTCTTTTCGGCTTGATAGTCAGTTATCAGCTTTTCAATTCGCATAGCTTCGGGATTGAAGGTTAAATTTATGCATTAGATAGGCTTCAAAGATGAACGGCGTTTTATAGCGCTGCAATTCTTTAGGCCATGCCGGTTCCTGATTGTGGGAAATAATTACTTCCCGGATTGGCTTCCTGATATTGTTTTCATTCTCAAAGGCTTGCAACCTGTGGAACAGATCCAGATAGCGCCGGGCTTGGGCTTCTGTGAGTGTTTCCAGATCGGAAAAATCCCATCCCGATTGTTCCCGGTACTCTATCAAAAAAACCTTTTGGGCTTTGAGTGTGCTGTATTTCTCCGGGGTGATCTCATTGGTTTGGGATAGCAGTTCATCTATTCGCATGGTCGGAAATTTTGAAGGATTGGAGTTTTGAAATAATGGTTTCGGCTTCAGCTTGGCCAATGTGGTTGATTAGAAGAGCTTCCATCCAGTCCAGGAATAGCTTCAAATCTTCGGCCGGGATAAGCCTTTCCTGTTCTAACAGGATCTTTTGGCTCCGCTGTTTACAGTGTACCAAGCGTTCAATGATCCGGGAAATAGTGTCCAGATCGTGAAGATCGGAAAGGTTGTTCTCCAGCGCTTTGGCTGAAATAATTAGCGCCTGCATCAATTTGATTTCATTATCCGGGTTGATAAGTTCCTCACTGGATGTCTCTTCCAATTCATCCAGCACGGATTTTAAAGAGCTGCCTGCGTGTTTGCTGTATAGGCCGTGTTTGTATCGCTTGCTTTGGGTGCCCTTCAAACTTTTTCCACCATGTAAATGGCACTTTGTGGAACCGGGCACCGGCGCTTTTTGGCACGGCTTACCGGTTGCTTTGGTTCGGGCACCACAAATATTGTTTTCCTGCTTTTCCATAGGGTATCCAGTTAAAAAGGGGTGTTCATGGGGTATTCAAAAAAAGTGCTGTTAAGCTACTTCTTTCGCTTTGTGTTCTTTTTCCCTGGAGCGTTTCAAATCTGCTTTTTCTGCCAGTGAAGCAATCGGGGTTTTTAAGTCCAGTTTATACTTAGTTCCTGAAGGGGATGTATCCCGGTAAAACCGATAAGATAGAAAGAAGTCCGTTCGGGCGGCTTCAGTGGAAATACCGGCTTCAGCTTCCACTTGCTGAATGAAAGTTTTCCTTTCGGCTTCGGCCTCACTGTCATTGTCTGTTTTGGTAGTGGTCTTAAAGCCGGGTGCTACCTTATCGGCGGTTTGCATAAAGGTTTCGGCGGCCTGCTTCCATTTCATTTTTTCATCGAAAACAGCCAGCAGTTTTTCGTAAAGTTCGTTATCCAGTTCTTTCACTTTCTCCAGATAGTTGCATTTAGCATCTTCGGCCTGCTTTGCCAGTTCTACACACGTTTGAAAATGGTTTTTCCGGGCGGCTTTAGCTTCAGCCTGGATAAGCTGCTGCTGCAACTCTTCCAAATGTTCCCGGCGCTCTTCGAGGGCTTCGGTTACTATTTGCCTGTGGGAAATAAGGTTCTGTATTTCCTTTTCCCCTTCATTGGAAAGAATGGCCTTAGCATCCTTTTTCTTTTGGAACAGCTTTTCTTCCAGTTCGGAATATTTGGCTTCCAGATCCTTTATTTCGGTTTCAACTTGGGTGATGTTCTTTTTAATTTTTTCGGGTGTGTTCATCAGTCTGTTTTTTGTCTGTTGGTGATTTGTTTAATTCGTTTTTAAACCGGCTGCTTTTCGGTTTTTTTCGAGAGCTTTCTTCAAATAATCGCCGGAATTGGCTTCTTTCTTTTGGGCTTCCTGGAGCTGAATTTGGAGTGATTCAAGTTTTTCTCGCTTCTCTTCAATCGCTTCTTTAATGATTTCACGGGATGATTTTATCTTTTTGATTTTCTCTTGCCCTTCATCACTGATAAGATCTTCATGGTCGTTTTTAATCTCATACAGTTCCCGCTCCAGCTTAGTGTTACGCTTTTCCAGTTCACCAACTTCCTTTTCGGTTCGGTTAATCTGATTAGTTATCTTTTCTGAGTTCATTTTTTCGTGGTTTTATTGGTTTGGTAAAAATTAAAATTCTTGGGGTTTATCTGTAGTATTTCCTGTACTACTATTTTAATTCATTATTAAATAACAGCTACTTAAAGCCTGTATTTGCAATCCTGACAGGAATAATGCTGCTATTTTTGGCTATCATTATCAGTTGTTTAGAACGGCGTTTCATCTTCGACCGGATATCCTTCCAGTCTTGCCATTTCTTTGTTAAAAAGTTGCTGTTCTATTGCTTCAGTTGCTTCAGTTCCTTCAGTATTGCCATTTACAGGCGTTAAAGCTTGTTTTTGTCCTGAAGCTTTACTGAATGTTGCTTCATATTCCTTCAGTGTTCCTTCAGTATCTAAACCGTTGTTTTTATACGTTTCTGAATCTTCTGAAGCTTCTGAAGCTTTCAACGGGCTTTTTTTAATGAAATATTCGTTTCCGTTTTCAGTGTGTACTCTATCCCAAGTAATACCGATCTGTCTAAGTGCTGGAGATAGTCGAGTTAGACGGCTTTTTAGTGTCCGGGTGGTGGGCAAATACCGTTCATTTGTTTCGGGTGAAACTTCTTTGATCTTCTCAATTAAATGTGTGGCTGTGTTTCTGTATTCAGAAGTGTTAGCAACTATTTTCCGGATGGCACTTGCTAAGATGTCGCTATCCAGTCCGGTTTCAACGGCATTGTTTCTGTTATTGAAATAAAGGCTTACAACATCATTCCAATCATACGCTTTCGTGGCTGCCTGTACCCATCGGGCAAAATCTGCCATGCGTGGCAATCGGTTTAATTTAATTTCGTCCTGATATTTCAGGCCGTGGCAAAGTCCAACTAAAAGCGCTCCAAAAATTCCGGGCTTAGCTTGTTCAAATTCATTCCAGAACGTGCTTTCATCCTTCCTTTTATCCTGTGGTATGGCTGGAAGGCTTAAGACGATGGCACGGTCTAATAGGTCGCCCCTGGTTGCAATGTCATCAATACCATTCAAGATAATCGGTCGCCTGATCTGAAATATTTTTTCCTCACTATCAGTGTATAGTTTCCGTGCAGAAAAGCCGCCGCCGGTGCAAATTCTACAAAGTGCATCTGAAAGCCATGATTTCACCCCGGATAAGTTGTCTAAACAAATAACCCGTGCATTTTCACCCTGAATAATAAGTTCCCGTTCATCCCTTGGGGCTGTTCTTATTGGCGCTGTATTTGGGTCTGTAAGCGCTCGAATGATTTTTGATGTAGTTGACTTAGCAGAACCCTGTTCGCCTTGCAGAATCAAGATAGGGCATGCAATATCGGGATTAAGTGCAGCTAACATCCAAGCTATCAAAAGTTTGAAGTCGCCTTCACTTTCATAATTTAAAAAACGCTTTAGATCTTCAATTTCCCCTTGTTCGGGAATGGGTAGGGCTTCGAGTCCTGAAGGTCTGTGAAAATAAGTAGCTTCAGTGGTTAGATTGTTATATCCGCCCTTTGTTACTTCAGCAATGGTTTTATCTTCATCCCCTAAATCAATAAAGATTTTTCCGTCCTGAAAGGCGTTTCTTACATGAACCTTTTTTGTAAATCTACCTTCAAAAAGTGCTTTGCCTTCAGCTTGCTCAATAGCTTCCTGTACGGCTTGTGTATGTGGTGCTTTTCCTTCGAGATGATAAAATTTACGTTGAATATGCCGCCTAAATGTTGTACTTCTTACCGGGTGGCATTCCCCATTTATACGTGCCCAAGCTAATCCGGCCGGGTCTCGAAATAAAACGGCGGAATAGTCGATAATATCCAGTAGTATTTCGCCGGTTGTAAGTTTTTCTTTCTTACTCACGCTTACCCTCTGTTATTGTCCAAAACCCTATCTAAGTCAGTGCGGGTGTATCGGATGGATCCGTTAATTTTCCGAAAAGGAACAGTTCCATCATTCCGCCAGCGCTGCAAGGTTGAACGCGAAACACCCAAATATTTCATTGCCTCACTGGTATTTAATACTTCTTTTTCCGGCGCGGGCTTGGTGGGCTTTGATGCTGCCAGCGCTTTAGTGATTTCATCCGCTACAATCCGGCGGAGTTCCGTTTGCGGTGTTACTACTATCTCATTACTCATAGCCATTTAATTTGCGTTAAAATTGTTGAAATCAAATAACGCAAATTAAATTAGTGTGGTTAATTTAAAACCCACACAATCAAGTCTATAAACTAAAGGCAGGCAATGGTTTAGGGGTGTGGTATTTTATAAAAACCACACAATTCAGAATGAACCTGTATGGGTTGTGCTATTTTGGTTTATTCCAATCCAGTGATTGGCGAATTTGGCCTTCTGAAAGGCACTGTTTTTTACTAATTCCTAACTTGTTAATGATATGGGGAATTATTTTATCTACTACAAACGGCTTTTGGCTGCCATTATATTCCTTCTTCCAAACACCCCGGTTTTTTGATAGATACTTTTGGGCAATTTCCTTTTGTTCATCTGACTTATGCTTCTTTCTTTTGTCTTTTTTTGATGCTTCATCTTCCAGAAGATATTCAATTCTTTTTTGCTCTTTTAAAATGGCTTCCTCAAAGGCCTTATCCCATTCTGTTAATTCATCACCTGCCAATAATTTACTATTTCTTTGTGTGGTAGCTTTAGAAAGGCAATCATTAATAATAGCCCGCTGTTCTTTTAATGGCATAGCAGAAATGGAATGAATAAAGCTTTTAAAATGATAGGACTGCATTTTCTTCAAGTGCTGCCTATGTTTATTGATATAAGCCTGTAGTTTTGGAACTGAAGGAAAATCCAGTAACTCAAATAAAGGATTGTTTCGATTAGGTTCTAAAATATCAGCATGAACAGGTATTTTATATTCACCAATATTAACAGCCTCTTTGTGGGTGGGGTTTTTGCTCCCCTTCGGCGGTAATTGAGAAAGTTTCATTCTTTCCTTTAGATCTTTGAAATTTGCCTTTATATCCTCTTTATCCAGTTTTTGGAAATACCGGCTTTGTTTCTTTTTTGAATCCATGAATATGATGCTTTGGTGCAATTTGTATAATTAAAATTCTTCATATACGCTTTGCACTTTCTTATCGGTTGTTTCATTATCTAAAGCTTTCAGATAACTTTCGGTTGTCTTTAGGGATGCATGTCCTAAACTGTTTGAAATGGCATGTAAATCAGTGCCCTTTTTCCGGGCAATATCCGCGTAACTATGCCGGGCTGTATGGAATGAAACGCGCTTATTAATTGCGGCTTTCTTTCTAAGGTTATTCAGCTCTTTATTTACATAGGCGTTTTTACTGCCTAACTCATTAACTAAGGTTTCCCGGTTGTCTAAATTCCGCTTGGTATTCAGCAAAGGAAAGACATAATCATTAGGGGATGGATTGTCTTTATACTTATCCAGTATTGCCCGCGCCGGTGGAAATACTTTAACGCTATGGGCTTCACTTGTCTTTCGCATTTCGTACCGGATGAAGTCGCCTTCAATGTTTTTCCATTTGAGCTGTGAAACATCACTGTATCTCATTCCATAGGTAAAGAATGAAAACAGAAACATGTCTAAGGCTATTTGCTGTACCGGATTATCATTCGTTTCTACACTTGCCAGCGCTTTAATTTCATCCGCCGATAACTTAACCCGGCTAACCTTGGGCTGTGTTAATTTGAACTTAAAAAACGGATTCTTTTCCTGTGGAAACTGGCTTTCCCTAATGGCTTCATAAAGTATTGCCCGGATGCACTTTAAATTGGAGTGTATCGTATTTGGTGAATTATCCTTTTCATCTGCCAGCCATGCGGAAAACTCTTTTAGCCATGTTACCGTAACATCTTTAAACTGCAATTTGCCGCCGGTGTATTCCTCTATTTTGGATAAAACAGCATCGTATCTTTTCCCGGTTCGCACATTAACCCGGCGCTTTTGTTTGGCAAAGGTCTTTCCATACTCAATGAATGAACCCCGGTATTCCTTAGATTTTGCCTTTTTCTTTAGAATATCCGCGTTAACATTTTGGTTATCCGCCTGCAATTGATAGGCTTCATCCCTAATGGCTTTCACCTTATCGGAAATAATCTTATTCAAGTGTGCAGCATCAATAAAATCATTTTCCCGCACTTCTCTTTTGTTTTCATTCCATAACCCCGGTTTCACCTTAAGCCCGGTTGATACATAGCGGGTTTTACCGGCATCTGCTATGCGAATATAAATAGGCTTTTGCCCTTCCTTATCTTTAGGCGGTCTTAATACGGCTTTGATTGTTGGCATAACCTCAAACTTTGAACCTGTACCAAGTACAGTATTTAGTACAGGTAAATTGCGATTTATTTAAAGTTACGTTGTTTCAATGTGATTCAAAAATGCTTATAATGGTTCGTGAAGGGCTTTATTTGAACCTATTTCGATTCACCAAGTTTTATATTTGCAATCCCGGCGGGGTCACTCAAATATCGAATATTGAACATTCAATATTAAACACTGAATGTTCTTAGTTTTCTTTTATCGCCAAAAGATCTTCCAGCTGTCCCACCGACAAGCCTTCGAAATCATCTATTACCAAGGCGCAGGTACTCATTTCTTTGTGTGAATGCGTGGTAGCAACGCCAACAACAACCGCTCCGGCATTCTTTCCCGATTGCACCCCTGAGATGGAATCCTCAAATACGATACAGTTTTCAGGATTCACCCCAACCGCCCGGGCTGCTTTCAGGTAGGGCTCCGGATCGGGTTTACTTTTGGTTACATGAGATGAATTCAATACCGCATCAAACCGGTCGGTGATACCAAGCTCCTCCAGAATGAGATCGGCATTTTCGGCAGGTGCGGAGGTAGCCACCACTTTCTTGATCCCGGCTGCGTCCAACCGGTCCAGAAACTCAATGAAGCCCGGTACGATATGCTCTTTCGGCTTAAAAACATCCCGAAACATTTGCTCCTTTTCATCAGTGTAGGCGTTGATGGTTTCTTGAGAAACTTTACCAAAAACATTGGGAATCCAGTCTTGATTGGTGCGTCCGTATACTTTTTCCCGGAGTTTTTTCTCGGTAAGGGTGACTCCCTTCTGCTCACAAAATTTGATCAGGATCTCTTTATGAATGGGATTGCTGTGAACAATTACCCCATCCATATCAAAAAGTATGGCTTCAATTTCCTGCATAGTTATTTATTCCTTGATGAATGTATGTTTAGATCAACAGAAGAGATCACTTTGGCCTCTGAATTTAATGACTCGTTCCCAGCTCTTTATTCACCCACTTCAAAGCCCAGCATCATCCCTGCATCCAGATGTTCGCCAATGTGACAGTGCATCATCCACTTACCTGGGTTCGACATATCTATCAGCAGATCTACCGTAGCCCCCACCGGGATGATGGACGTATCTTTCCAAACCATATTGGGGTTTTCGGCTCCGTCAATGTTTAATACCAGATGACGCTGCCCGTGAATATGAAAAGGGTGGTTCATAGGATGAAAGGTATCCGGATCATTGAATATTCTGAGTTTTACGACATCTCCTTTCTTAAAATCCCAGTTGATATCCATGTTATTCTTGCCGGTAGCCGGATCGTGCAGTATCCACTCTACCTGTTTGCCGGTAGACAGCCAGTTCATCATTGGCATGGTATCGTTCCATTCCAGGTGTGGCACATAGGCCGTATCCAACTCCATGGATTGCATGATGGGAATCGGCAGGTTCTGAACCTCAACCTTCAGCTCTAATTTTTTATCGACAGGCTTATCAAAGTAGGGCTCATATTCCGCTATGTCTTTTTTTACATCCTCGTTGACCCTAAGTGAGTTAAAAGCCTCGGTGTAAGATTCCTCAACTTCATGCTCAGATACAGTAACCATTCCAAGGGTATCCTGATGCGGATAGAATTCTCCCCTAAAATGATTAATGGCTTGTATAGAATTCAATATCGGGTAGGTGCCCGGCTCTTCATATAAGACCTCTACGATATATCGCTCCGCTACAGCAATAGGAATGTTTTCAGTATATACTTCCTCTTCGAACTTGCTGATATCAGAGCCTACTACTTTTACTTTGGCTCCTTCAAAAACCATGTTAAAAGTTCGTGTGTTGGCCACGTTGGTTATGTAGAACCGAAGCACTTCATTTTTGTCTACATTCAACTGATAATCTGTTTTACCATTTACCAGCATCACATTTCCAAACCGTCCCATAAGGGCATGCGTTGGGTTTGATTTCCCCCATGGAATCAGACCTTGCTCATCAATTAAAATATCATCCAGAATTACTATCTCCTCTCTGTTCACAGGATTGTAATAATCATCTTCTGGTGGCTCTACCAACATATTCCCGTACAGTCCAAGATCCTGTTGAATATATTCCAGCACATGGGGATGATACCAATACACCCCTGCATCTCTGAAATAAAGCTCATAGGTAAATGATTCGCCTATTAGTACGGGGTCCTGGGCAAATAACGTCCCGTCAAAACGATAATCGTGGCGGAGGCCGTGCCAATGAACGGTCGTTGGAAATTCGATCTGATTATTGAATTCTACCACAACAGTACTGTTCTGCGGAGCCTTAAGCAGTGGCCCCGGATATTGACCGTTATAGCCATACATCACATAATCCTTACCCTCTAAACTTCTCCGGACAATAGAAGCTTGTAGCTCAACCGTATCACCGTCTGCCAGTTCCAGGATTTCACGGGGTTTTGCAAAAGGTATATCTTCTTTTTGCAGTCCCATTCCGGCAAGAAATGGCTCCACAGGTGGAAGCTCATTATGCATTCCGGGTAGCATGGGCATTTCCATATTCATGGGCGGCATGCGCCATACCGCCTGGGTTGTATCCATGTCCATACCATGACCGGACATGTTATGATGTTCATGCTGCGCTTGAAGAGATTGGGAACATCCTGCTATAATGAGTAGCAGGAAAAAAGTATTCGGGTAAAACTTCTGCATTAATAATATCCGTATTTAGCACATGGTTCCTGGGCAAAAGGACCATGACCAGCCATGGTATGCATGAGTCCGCTTCTGGACAATCCCCGGAAAGCAATAGGGCCGGACCACATGCGAGCATTTTCATCCGGGACTTCCTTTTCAAGTGTGATAACTACAATGTATTTATTCCACTCTACCGTGCCACTAACCTCGAATTCTTTATTCAATGAACCGATCATTTTCACTTTGTCCAATTCAGGAGTGGTTACCCAGGCAACGAATTTTCCCTCCCCAGGTTTTTTAGCTTTGCTAATTTGAATTTCTAATCGATGGAGATACGATCCATCTTTCGATATTGATATACCAAAGGGATTGGGGTTGAATTTCATTACAGCTTTGCCTGAAGCCATACCTGTTCCGGGTATGTTTTTGGTTGTCACCAGGTCAATAGTGTAATACTCAGAGCCTTTTTCGGCACATTGCAACGAAGCGGGTAAATCAGGACTTGCCATGGCTTTCGGTAATACACCAAAAGCCATAACAAATAATCCCAGTATTAATGATAATGTCGTTTTCTTAAGCATCATCAATAGACCTGCTTGTTAAATAGTTTAGTTTCCCGTTGGACCTTCATCCCAGTTTTGAGCACTGGAAATATTCGGGAAACCCCAGCCGCGGCCATTCCATCCCTGAAAATCTTCCAAACGGAATGCCCAGAAACCGGTTCCCATGTCACTGACCACAATAAGGCCGTCTTCATTTCTTACATCTACACCAAAAGCACCATTGCAGGTATTATCTCCACACATGCCGGACTGATGTTTACCTAAAAAAGTATCGTAGTAAGCAATAGTCTTTGGCTCGTCAGGGCTAAATAAATCGACTACCAACAAGCCATCTTCATAACCGGATACGAACAAATATGGCCACCGTACCTCATGGTTATGGACCAGATTCTCATAATCAAAATTCCAGGAGCTTATCGGTTCACGAATATTTTGAACTTCGCCATCCAGTGCAGGCTGCAGATCAAAAATACGTAATGGGGCATGCATGTATTCTGTTTCACCCACGATGTAGCGACCATCCGGAGAAGGTGTTACGGTATGTCCCCATACAACGCCGCTAACTCCTGTTACAGAAGCAAGCAAGCTAACTGAATCCATCTCTGTCACATCAAATACAAAATATCCTCCGGCTCCACCGCCATAAAACCGATCTTGCTGGCTATCCGGGTGATAACCAACATAGAAGTCATGATAACCTAATGAAGCACCGGCTAACCGGGCAGGTGTATCAGGGTTTGGAATAGTACCGGCAAGAATATCTTCTTCTCCTTCAACAAACTTGCCCAAATCATACACGTAGGCATCATCTCCGGAAGTAGTGGCAAATAATAACGGCCGGCCATCGGAGTGTTTGTACATAAATATGTTGTGGAAGCCACCGGGGTGATCAGCATTTCGAACATACCCAACCGTTTTCACTTTGCTCACATCCGGTAATCCGGTCACGTCTACCACTACCGCGCCGGCATCTGTATTAGGTCCGCCCTGGAAAAATTGCAACGACTGAACCACATAATACCGATCGTTATGTTTGAAGTATTTAGGGTCCATACCACCGAGTCCCACATGTAATTCCTCATTTGGCATTCTCCATCGATAGATCACTTCCGCATGTTCCGGATCAGAAAGATCAATGATGTCAAAACCTTTTTCCGCCTGCATCCTTCCTACATAAGCGTATGGTCGACTCAATTCCTGTTCAACAACTATATCTGTTACACTCAACGGAGCACCCAAAGGCACATGAGAAAGGACCTCTAAATTGTCACTTCGTTTTGGCAGCTCGTCATTTTGCTGAGCCATGACAGTAATACTGCCCACATTTAGAAAAAGAATGATCAGATAAATAAACAACTTATACATATATCCCGATTTAAGTATTAATATGAGGGCTTTAGTTACGAAATACCTGCGGAAAATGGAAGTCGTTTAACCAATCTTATTATTCTAAAAGCCGGGAAATTTTATTTCAGCTGTTTTTTGCCGCGCAGGAGAGCTCCCAAAATTGCCGTAAACAATGCGGCTCCTATTATTGACCAAACCACCGGAAAAGGACTGCCGCTTACCTCAATGGTCCAAAGTTCGGGCAGGCCCAGCTCGGTTGCTATCCATTTACCGATGATGGCTCCAATAAATCCTACTCCTGACGATACCAGGCATCCGCCAAAACTGTACCCGCTTATACTTTGACCGATTCCGCCACAAATAGCAGCGATGAGCAATAGCAATAGAAATCCAAAAAATGACATAATGATCTATTTAAGATTAGAAGATGCTTTCTGTTCTAATACTACGGCAGGCTCCAGAGGTTTCACAATAACCGGTTCGTTTACATCAAAAATAAGTCGGTTATCGGTGTGGACTATGTATTTATCGCCTTTAAAAAGGACGTGATAAGTAATGTCATGCCCGCGAAATTCGCGGCCCGTAATAATGCCGCTTTCCGCTCCATTAGGTTTGCACCGCTCTATGGTCAAATGTTCCGGACGTAAAGAACACAGAATAAAACCTTCAGCTTCCCGGTTAATTTTGACAGGCCCTAAGCGAGTTTCTACATTATCTGAGCCATCAGCATGTGCCCGAAATAAATTTGTGCGCCCTAAAAACTGCGCTACAAACTGTGTTTTGGGATGATAGTAGACTTCTTCAGGCGTTCCGATTTGTTCGATCTGCCCATTGTTCATCACCGCAATGCGATCGGCAAAAGACAGTGCTTCTTCCTGGTCGTGCGTAACAAGAATGGCACTCATTCCTGATTTTTTTAGGATAGTGCGCACTTCTTTTCGGGTGGCATCGCGAAGCATGGCATCGAGGCCGGAAAAAGGCTCGTCCATCAACACCAATTTTGGCTTGGGCGCAATAGCCCGGGCAAGTGCCACACGCTGCTGCTGCCCGCCCGAAAGTTCATCCGGCATTCGGTGTTTGTACTTTTCCATACCGGTACGACACAAAACTTCTTCAGCAAGTACCGGGCGTTTCTTACGCTCAACATCTTTCAATCCAAAAGCTACATTTTCGAGTGCATTCATGTGGGGAAAAAGCGCATAATCCTGAAAGACAAAACCTACTTTTCGCTTCTGGGGAGAAAGATGGGTATCAGGGGCTTCCACCAACTCCCCTTCAATGAAAATTTTGCCATCATCGCAATGCTCAAACCCCGCGATCAGACGCAGTGTGGTGGTCTTTCCGCATCCACTGGGGCCAAGCAGTGCAAATATTTCATCTTTTTCTATGTCAAAACTGACCTTATTTACGACCGGGCCGCTTTGATCAAAAGATTTTGTTAAGCCGGATATGTTGAGTAATGATTCTTTCATGGGGGTTCCTGAACCAAAAAATCTTCATTTAGATTCAGTCTACATAAGATACGTACTATTTACTTACATACGAAAGTTTTGATACGTGAATATTTGTGAAACAGGAAGGGATAATGTAAGTTTAATTCATTGTGAGAGATACAGCTTACAGACAACATTCACACAACTAATACTCTTATGAAAAATTCAGGTATCTATTCTTTGTTGCTCGTAATGCTACTTATGGCGGTACAAGCATGTGGCCCAAGTGAAGAGGAACGCAGAGCTGCGGAACAAGCACGTTTAGACTCACTACGCCAGGTTGAAGAACAACGTATAGCCGAAATGATGCAGGCACGGCAAGACAGTATTGACCGCGCTGAAGAGCAAAAAAGGCTTGAAGAAGAAGCAAAACCTCAATTCGCTGAAGATGGTACTTATGCGGTTCAGGTAGGAGCGTTTCGGTCTGAAGAATCAGCTATGAAATATAAAAATCAGATCGCTGATCGCGAGTACCCGCATACTTATGTTGTGAAAGTAGGCGAGGAAGCGACCGGTGATATCTGGTTCCGCCTTAGAGTTGGTTTTTTTGCTGAAAAAGCAGAAGCAGAGCAGTTAGGTAAAGAACTTGGTGCGGAATTGAATACCGGATACTGGGTTTCTAAAGTAGAGCGTACCGCCGGGTCATAGGTCTTACAACATTAAATAATTTATAGTTGTATCTCTCCCAAGCATTTGCTTAATTACGTACGCGCTCAAGTAGCGTCTCTCTTGATGAATAGTCAGCCCCTCGCATTAGATAAATGTGAGGGGCTATTTTTTTGTATCTTTTTCAAATACTACCCGTAACGTTCCACCCTTAAACACTTTCCTAATTCTAAGGTTTACGTTATTATGCAGTTTCAACATCCCCAACAAACTTCAATTGAATTGGAATGAAAAATTTCAGTATTGCTACACGCCAAAAACAAAACGTAAGTATACTGGATATCAAAGGAGAGCTTGACGCGCATACCGCCTCGCAATTAGAAAATGCACTTAAGTCATTAATTGATGAACAAAACTACGCCATTGTAGTAAACTGTTCTGGGCTGGATTATATAGCCAGTGCCGGTTTGGGTGTTTTTATGGCTTATATAGAAGATGTAAGAAGTTTAGGCGGTGATATTAAGCTCACCAATATGAATGAGCGCGTATATAACGTATTCGACCTGCTGGGCTTCCCATCCCTTTATGATATCCTTGAAGATGAAAGAGAAGCACTTGAAAGCTTTGAGAACTAAATAAAAGAGAACGCGCGTGGCCGGAACAAAAGAAATACAAACCTTAACCGTGGACGCTTCTACAAAGCACTTGGCCAAAGTACGTGATTTTGTTGCCGCCCATGCTGAGCAAATTGGGCTCGACCCTAAAGATATTTCTGAGATCAGACTGGCCGTTGATGAGGCTTACACCAATATCATCAAACACGCCTACAAGAATAATCCGAACAAGAAAGTAAACATTGAGATAGGATCTGACGGGGAGCAGTTGTGGATCTCTCTGATGGATGAAGGATCCAGTTTTGACCCAAGCACCTACAACGAACCGGACCTGATGCAGCGCATAAAAGAAAAGAAACGTGGCGGGATGGGCGTATATCTTATTCGCAAGCTCATGGATCAGGTTCAATACAACCGCAAAGGCCAAACGAACGAAATACGAATGGTCAAAAACCTTTGAACCATCGTGAAAACAAGTAACTCAGCTCTTCAAAATTCTGACGACCGGCAAAGCCGCTTTGAGCTTCGTACACTCCTCGAAACAAGCCGGATGCTCATCGAATCGCAGGAACCTGATTTTGTATTAAACAACCTGCTGCTGATCACTATGGGAAAACTACTGGTTCCCAAAGGTATGATCCTGATCAACCAGGATTCAGACCACATGTATCAGATCAGCAAGATCAAAGGCCGCAATGCCCTGGAAGAGGGAGAAGTGATCAAGGTTGAGTTCCCGGTCGATCAGCTCGATTGTTCAGTGCTTCATGGGAATGAACTTCCTGAGATCACTAAGAAATTGGGATTGGGAGAAGATAGCGTCTTTTTTAATCTGAGAACCACCAATCATCACCTTGGTTTTTTATGCCTCGGCCCCAAAGGCACCAAAAAACCCTTAACAGATGGGGAACTTGAATTCATCGAAAGCCTGACCATTATTTCGTCAGTAGCTATTGCCAACTCCCGAATGTTCCAGGAATTGCGGCTCATCAACCGAAAACTGGACCGCAAAGTGCATGACCTGAATACACTGCTGGAACTCAGTAAAGATTTTAATATGATGGTTGACCGGGATGAAATAGCCCGAACGTTCAAGTTCGCCATGTTGGGCCAGATGCTCATCCGTACCTTCTTTTTTGTGCTTGATGAGAACGGAGAAAAATCGATGGTAGCCGATAGCGGCTTGAAAGCAAAGCCCTCGCAAAAAGAACTTCAACAGATGTTTGAGCTTGATGATGTATTTTTTTGTGAAGATGATCACGACTGCTCATTTTTAGAAAAAAATGACATCAAGCTATTGATAGGGCTTCGCTTTCAAAATGAAAAAATTGCGGTTGTAGGGGTGGGAGCCCCCGCTAATAAACAACCATACAATAACGAGCAGGTTAATTTTCTACAGTCTTTGGGCAACCTCGCTTTACTTACCATTCAGAAAACTTACTTACTGGAAGAGCGCATTGAGAAGCAACGCATGGAAGAAGATCTCAACCTTGCCAAAACTATACAGCAAGGCTTACTTCCCTCTCCCATTCCCACCATCGAAGGATTTGATCTGGCTGCAACCAATGTATCATCGTACCAGGTTGGAGGGGATTATTTTGACATCGTGAACACCCCCGATGGCGGTCATTTACTGGCTATTGCAGATGTAACCGGCAAAGGCGTTTCAGCCTCCCTTCTCATGGCCAATCTTCAGTCTATGTTACATGCGCTGGCTCCTATTGATATTTCACTCTCCGGGGCAACCGACAGTATCAATGATATCATCCATGAAAATACCCCACCTGATAAATTCATTACCTTCTTTTGGGGTAAACTCTCATCAGATGGCAAACGATTCGAATACGTTAATGCCGGCCACAACAATCCTCTTTTATTCAGAAAAGGCACAGAAGAACCACAAGAACTGGAGGAAGGCGGACTTATTTTGGGCGCCATGTCTACTATAATGCCTTACGAATCATCTACACTGGAAGTACAACAAGGAGATATCCTTGTATTTTATACTGACGGAGTTACAGAGGCCATGAATCCCGAACAAACCGAAGAATATGAAACCGAAAGACTGACCCGATGCCTTAAAGAAAATCTCCACAGGTCATCAGAAGAGATTATGAATGCCGTGATCGATGATATCATGGAATTTTCGGATGGAGTTCAATACGATGACATCACGCTGATGGTGCTGAAAGTTAATTAAGTGTCTGTAAACCCAATACTCCCGGCGCTGATCTTGATTTACTCTCGTTATAAGCTAAAATAGTTTGATAGGTATTATACCGGTTCATAATCTCGTTTACATAACGCACCGTTTCAATTCCCCTTGTAAATCCGTAACGCGCGTGCTGGTAATATTTACGCTGCATTAATTTCAGTAAAGACTCAGAAACATTTTCCCACTTGTTGGGATTTTTATTTTGATCTATAACCAAACGCCTTGCATCCGCAACATGCCCCATCCCGGCATTATATGTCGCTAAAGCAAAAGCCCACTGATTGGTTGAATCCATATAGGAGTAGTGCTCAAGGTGAGAAGATAAGATCTTGGCCCCCTCCCTGATATTTACTTCCGGGATATAGAGCGAATCAGAAGAGATCTCGGAAAAACGAGGCATCACCTGCATAATCCCCACAGCTCCCGCCCAGCTCACAGAAGTAGGGTTGAACTTCGATTCCTGTGCAGCTATAGCCGTCAACATAACCCAATCCAGATCATACTCATCGGCAACTTGTTTGATCATTTCATCATATGGCGAAATGACCCCAAATTGCTCACCCCTTAGATTGGGACTGAAATATTCCGCAATTTGATCACCGGACCTGAAATACTTCTTTCGCAAAACGTTTAGAAAAGCAGAGCGCTTGGGGATCCCATTTTCATCGAACCTGAAATGCTTATAAAGAAACTGATTTAATTTATGTTCCAGATCAGGGGCGTTTTTACGGACAGCCCAGGCAATGGTATCATTTTCAGCAATTAAAGGACCTTTAACCAATCCATTCATGTATTTATCGGCTGCGTTGAAGATATTGTCATCCGCCACGGTAGCCTCGTATGTTCCATCGGCAACCTGAAAAAGAACACTTTCGGTATCCATATCGTCCGGAATGATCTGAATACTGACCGGAAACCCTTCGTTTTGCAGTTCTTTAAGACGAACGTAATATGAACTATTTCTTCTCACACTGATCGTAATACCTTCCATTTCAGAGATACTTTCAGGTGTTCTACCGAGCTCCTCCGACACTATAACAAGCTGATCCACCAAATTATAGGGACGGGTGAAATTGACCACCTGCTTTCGTTCCGGCGTGATGGTATAGTTGGCAGCAATAATGTCACCCCGGCCGCTATTCAGCAAATCATACGGACTTTCATCGGTGCCCGTAATCACTACTTCCAGTGCAAGGTCATTTTCTTCCGTAAATGCTTTCAAAAGCTCGTACTCGAACCCTACCTGCACTCCTTTGTATAGAAAATAAGAGCCGGAACTGTAGCTGGTAATCATACGCAGTACGCCATTCCGTTTTATTTCTGCAAAATCCTTTTTAACGGGCTTTGTTACAGAGACAGACAAGTCTTCAGGGTGGGCATCTTTTTGTGTTGATTCAGTATTGCAGCTTGTAAACATCATGAGGCTGCAGCCACTCAACAACAAATATTTGGATACCCCTGTAATATTATCAGTTTGAAAAAGCATGAATTGGTGTTATTTGCATTATTATTGAAATAATAATTCTACAATTCCTTCTTCCGGATGCATAATACGCTAATTAGTTGGAAATTTCCGCTTCTTTAGTAATGTCTAATTTATTCGCACTCTTTAACGCATCAATGATGAATAAGGTTCATACCTTACCTATCAAACTGTTTAATAAGCATATAAATACCCTAAAACCATTGCTCAAACCTTTTTCATCGCCCCTCATATTTTTTATCTGTGCTGATATAGAAAGGCTTTTTTGACCGTTAATTATTTTTTTAATGCTTCCCCGGGTTTCTTTTTCCATGTTAAAGTCACCCCAACTAATGTGATGGCGATTGCCAGAAATGACAGAGCATGGGGTAACTCTCCCAATATAAAAAAGGCAAGTACGGTAGCAAACACAGGTTCCGTTAAGATCAATGTGGATAGCAAGGTGGGTGAGACAAACTTAACAGCATAGTTCAGTGACCCGTGTCCCATTAGTTGAGGGCCAAGAGCAAGACCAATTCCCACCCAAATCAAAACCGGATCAATGGATGAAGAAGGGATTCCTTCCACTGCCAACAGGATCACAACACAAGTAGCCGCAGCATATCCATATACAGGAAATACATATCCCAACCAAGACCTGTTTTGACGTACTTTTTGTCCGATCAAAAAATAAACGGCAAAGATAGCTGCTGCTGCAAAAGCCATTCCGTTCCCCAGAACAGGATTCAAAAATGCACTTTCGTTATTATAGTCTGATATGCCCAAAAGTACCGACCCGCCAAAGGCTACAAAAACACCGATCCAAACGGTTACGGGAAACTTCATCTTATACAAGGCACGTTCAGCTACAATAAGCATAATAGGATGTATTGTAACCAAAACAGATGCGGAGGCGACCGATGTGTAATATAATGAGCTTATCCAGAGTGTAAAATGCAGCCCCAACGCAATTCCGGCCAAAGCCATCCACTTTGTCTCATTTCCGACCGGTTTCAGATCATATTTATTGCTTTTCTTTTGGTAGATGTAAAATGGAATGAGCATCAAAAAAGCTCCAACCGTACGAATAGCAACTAAAAGCAAGGCTGAATGCGCTGTTGCAAACTTCACCAATATTGGGGCAAAACCAAAGGTAGTCAACCCAATGGCCAACACTATAAATATCTTAAATCTGGAATACGCCTGACTCAAAACTACCTACCGAATTCTGTCCATAGACCGGACGAGTTCTTCATCTTTTCGGATGAAGCGGAGGGCAAGTATCTGAAATATCAGCCCAATAAACACCAGTCCGGTACCGAGAGCTTCATCCCATAAATACGTCCCAATTCCGCCTAAAGAGAATAATACCCCTACGCAAAAGCCGAAAGCCACAACCTGCAGCAAAGCAGATCTTTTTACCCAAATAATTTGGTTTTTGCGGTTTTTATAAAGAAACACACAAACCACATTAAGTATCATGGGAATTACCAAAGAAATAGCCAATCCATAACCGATCCATAACTGAGGGTCGGCCATAGCCTTTTCATAGATAGGGGTGAAATAAGCTCCCAGATTCAATAAAGAAGCGAGTACTAAAAAAACAGTTTGAAGACGTTGTATCACGGAGATTTTCTTTTGCTTTAATTTTGGTCAAAGATAAAAGTTTTAATCAATAAAAAGCCGGATATATCTTCCGGAAATCTGACATCGTGCAGATCATTTAAAAGGCGTTCCCAAGGATGATTTCTATCAATAAGCGGTTCGGTTTAAAGTCAAAATCACCGTACCTTTGGCCTCACTAAAAATCTGAGACGGTGATCCGCAAATATCTAATTGACCTCAGCCTTATTCTTGTTGCCATCATTTGGGCGCTCAATTTCAGCATCGTAAAGGTCTCCCTTCGCGAGATGGATCCCTACAGTTTTAATGCGCTCCGGTTCATTTTTGCTACCATTTTGCTCACATATGCAGCGTACAAGCGTGGATTTTCCCTCAAAGTTAAAAGAGAACATTTTTGGAGACTGGTGGCCATCGGTATTTTGGGGAATGTATTTTATCAACTCTTTTTCATCATTGGCGTGAATTATACCTATGCTGCCAATGCGGCCGTCATGCTTGGTACCATTCCTATCTGGGTCGCCCTTCTGTCTCAATTTTTCACGGACGAAAAATTAACTTTTTTAACGGCAAGCGGAGTCTTTTTTGCATTCCTCGGTGTTACCCTTATCATCATGGGCGGAGAAGGAACCCTTTCTTTTGAATCAGAAACCTTTACGGGGAATTTAATCACTTTACTGGCTGCACTTTGCTGGGCCACATTCACTATTCTCTCCAGAAAATATCTACGGGTTTACAGTCCGCTGCAATATTCTGCATTTATGTCGGTTGTGGGACTGGCAGGACTGCTGCTAATTGGTATTCCCTTTTTGATCAAATTAGACTGGACACAGATAAGCGCCATAGGATATGGAGGAATATTTTACAGTGGAGCCCTTTCGGTGGGTTTGGCCTATATTATCTGGAATAATGGGATCAAGAAGATAGGGGCTGTTCGCACCGCAGCCTACCAAAATCTGGTACCCGTATTAGGATTGGTATTTGGACTCGTTTTATTAGGTGAAGAACTCTCGGTTCTTCAATATATTGGAGCGGCTTTGGTGATTGCCGGTATTGTACTTGCACGCCTTAAATTAAATCGAATTTTAAAGAACAAAGAATGAAGCTTATTAAATTACTCACTCTTGCTGCAACATTTGTTTTATTTGTTGGAACACAATTACATGCACAAAGCAATGGAGAAGAAGCAACCGCCCAAAGCCCATTCGATTTTGACCTAAACTCTTCTTTTGGGGGATTATTTTTTCAAGACCAAATTGGGCTTCAGATTGCACGTAGTGGTGTTAATATAGAAGGAGTCATTGATAAAGATAAATACCGCCTTGGATCAAATGACCTAATTTCCATAGATATAAAAGGTTCTCAACCGGTTCAAATGCGAGGTATTGTAGTTAACCCTCAAGGTGAAATTGTTATTCCAGTAGGTGGAATTATAAATGTAAGTGGCAAAACCATCACCGAAGCTCAGAACGAAATTAAAAAACGGATATCTGAAACATTTAAAGACCCCAAAGTTGAAATTTCTCTGGATAAACCCAAGCCGGTAACAGTTCACATAAATGGTGAGGTTCCACATCCGGGTAAATATATTTTACCCGCGCAGTCCCGTGTTGATTTTGCCATTTATCAGTCAATTACTGACGGTCAGCGCTCCCCGAATGCTGAAGCAGTTTATTCAGCATCAGACCTTTTAAACCAAAGCTATAGCTTTAGGAATATTGTAATTTCACATAAAGACGGAACCAAAGATACAGCCGATCTAATTTCCTACTACAATACTGGTCAATTTGATAAAAATCCATTTGTAAGAGATGGCGATGCAATTACAATTTACCAAGCACAAACTAATGATGATCGTGTAAGTGTATCCGGAGCGGTAAGAAGCCCTTTTGAAGTCCACTTTTTGAAAACCGACACTCCCTACTCATTATTACAAATTGCCGGTGGCTTTAATAATGATGCTGATACATCTGCGCTTATTATTTTAAGAAGGTCGAATGGATCCATTAACCAAATTAAGCTGTCACCAAATAAATGGAAGAATTTCAAGCTTGAACCGAATGATCGAATAATCGTTCAAAAAAAGGAGCGTACAAAAGAGGCTGCTTCAGCTTGGATTTCGGGTGAAGTAACAATGCCCGGTAATTTTCCAATTATAAATGGCTCAACCACAGCCTATGAATTGCTAAAATGGGCCGGCAACTTCACCAATCAAGCATTACCTCATGCTGGATATCTGATTCGTTCCGGCTCTATTGAAAACGAATTGCCTAACAAATTCAATGCTGATCTAATGAAACGTACATCTGATCAGCTTGTACAGGGATTAGAATATTTAGAAGTTGAAAATCAATTAAGCCAAAACCGTGTCCATGTGGATTTAACGGATAATGAACAGCTTCAACAAGTTAAACTTTTTGATGGTGACCGGCTTTTTGTTCCAAGAGATGAAAATACCGTTTTTGTTTTCGGCCAGGTTAACAACCCCGGGTATTTTCCTTATGATGATGGAAGAAATTCAGTAACAAACTACATCTTACGCGCCGGTGGATTTTCTTTGGCAGCCGACCAGAAGCGTGTTTATATCATTAAAGCTGGAAATAAAGCATGGTATAAACCTGCAAATACAACTCTGCAATCAGGAGATATGATATTTGTTGACAGAGAACCTTATGATGAATTAAACGCGAAACGTTCATATCAGGTACAAAGAGAACAGTTAAAAAATACCCGAATTCAACTCATTATGACAGCCTTAACTACTATAACCAGCATTGTTACAACACTGGTTGCAATAGATGTAATTAGAAAATAATGACAAATCCTGAATACAAATCGCCATCCTGGCCCGACATATTTCGATATCTCTATAAACATAAAATTGCCATTTTAGGCATTTCATTTACTGTTGCTGTAATTGTTGCAATCATAACCTTATTTATACCAAATAGGTATACATCAACAGCCAACCTGTTGCCCAGTCAACGTCCGTCTTTAGGATTTGATTTATTCTCAGAAGAAGGAGGGCTTTCAAGTATTGCAAGCTCAGTGTTAGGGAATGGAGTTAGTGAAGAATCTAACCGATATATTGTTTTATTAAGCAGTTACACCACAAGTAAAAGGGTGGTTGAAAAATTTAATCTCATAGAAAAATATGAGTTATCTGAAAGCCAAGCCCCAATGAAGTATGCCATTGACATCCTGAGTGATAGAACCACTTTTGAAAGTCAAGAGGAAGGTAATTTCATAATTTCTGTAGAAGATGAAGACCCAGAGTTAGCAAAAGATATGGCTGAATTCTACATAACCGTTCTTAATGAAATCAATACTCGAATAGTCACCAAAGATGCCCGTCAGTATAGGGAATTCATCGAAAAAAGATATCAGAAAGCCCTAACAGATGCTGATAGCTTGAAACAAGAAATTATCCGATTTCAAAATAAATATGGAGTCATAGAACTGCCCGAACAGGTTAAAGCTTACTTTAGTCTCATTGGCGGATTAACAGCACGACAAATTGAATCCGAGCTAAAATTAAAAGTACTTTCTGAAACTGTAAAAGAGAATAGCGATAGTTATAGAAATGCCCAAATTGAGTATAAATCTATATCAAGAGCTTTAAATGAAGCATACTCAGATTCAAATAGGTTTAATATTTTATTAAATTTTAATGAGTTGCCCTACATTTCTACAACTTATTATGAGCTTACCCTGCAGGCGGAAATTCAAGGTGAGATTCAAAAATTCCTACTTCCCGTTTATGAACAAGCAAAGATGGAAGAAGCCAAATCACTTCCAATAGTAAGTGTTGTTGACGAGCCAATTGTTCCAAAGTTAAAAAGTTACCCAAAACGCTCTCTTATCGTAATTGCAGCAGGCTTTTCAGCCTTTATTCTTATTCTTTTATATTTCATTTTGAAATTAAGTATTACGAAAAACAAAGAATACTTCGCGTATTTCAAAAATTGATATGACCTATTCGGAAAGTTTGTCTAAATATCTTGAGTATGCGGTGATTATATCTGCTACTTCTTTGATATTTGCTGTTATAAGCTTCAAAGGAGGTACTTACTCTCCTATAATCATTTTTTCTACAGGAGCAATTCTGTTGTCAATCTATTTACTCAGTAAAATAGAAGGTGCTTTTTTTCTATCTTCCCTTCTATTTGCTATTCCGATATTAGAAGGAACCGAAGGTATCAGTACTTTGGAAGCGCCATTTTATATTTTCTCTCTTATTATAGCTGCTTATATCGGCTTAGAGATGATAAGAGGAAATATAATCACGGAAACTACTCACGATAAACTTTACCTATTCCTGCTGCTTCTTTTACCAGTAGCTTCACTTTTGGGTATTTTTAGTGGTGCATCGAAAATTTCAGCCATTGGTGAAATTACTTATTTTTTAGGTTTATTGTTTTATTTCCCTGTTAGAAGACATTTAGGAAATAAAACTTTCCAACACATATTGATGGGCATTGTTCTCATTTTTCTTGGGTATGTATTAATTCGGAATATAATCAATTACCGGGCTATTATTGTTCAAGCAGTTTTACCCTGGCAAGCTGAAAAAGCACGGGTAGCTGCCAACGAGTTTATTTTGTTAATGGGTTGTTGTTTGTTTATGAGTGCAGCAGCGGTCACAAAGTCATTTATTCGGCAAATAATTTTCACCCTTTTGTTTTGTAGTTTTTTGGGAGGGCTTATTTTGACTCAGAGCCGAGGATATTGGGGAGCATTTTTCTTCGGGGCGATATTTATTTTTTACATCATCAATCGTCAAGGTAAGCGTCGCATACTGTCCACATTAGTAGTATTAGGAGTGGGATTATTTTTATTCGCTTCAGTTTTTTTTGGAGGACTTTTGGATACAGTTATGGAAGGACTGGTTACAAGGTTACAAAGCATCGGTTCAGGAGGATTAGATGTTTCTCTAAAAGACAGACTATATGAATCCCAAACCGTTTTAGGATTGATCCTGCAAAACCCGATAACCGGTTATGGATTAGGTTATATGTTTACAAGGCATGCCCTGTTTTTGGACGTTTTTATACAAACAAGCTTTGTCCATAATGGATATTTAGCTACTTGGTTTAAACTTGGACTTCCGGGACTCATTACTATTATTACTATTTGGATTCTAAATATCCGCTATAGTATTGAACTCTATAATCAAACCGACCAATTTATCCACAAAACATTAGCATTAGGCATTTCCGGAACTATGTTTGGTCTTTTGTTCGTAAACAATACAAGTGCTCAGGTTTTACTATTTGAAAGTGTACTCTTTGTTTCTTTATTCAGTGCGTATTTAAATCATTTTTTGAATAGGGAAAAAACATGAGGCCACTGGTAAGTATAATAACCGTAAACTATTATTCTGAAAAGGAAATTCTGGCATGCTTTAGCTCTATTGAAAAATTTAATTCAGTAAATTATGAGTTTATAGTTGTATCTAATTCTACTTTAAAGCCTGAGTTTAAACAACAGTTTGACTCTGCTAAGAACTTAGTTTTTCATCAAAATGATTCCAACCTTGGTTTTGCTAAAGCCTGTAATACCGGCGCTAAATTAGCGAAAGGAGAATATCTCTTTTTTCTAAATCCAGATACCCGATTTTTAAATGATGTAATTCATCAGCTGATTTCATGCTATCAATCATTTAAGAAACCCGGCTTAATTGGACCAGCAACAGTAAATATCAAAAAAAAAGCTGTACCAACCGCAAAAAACCACATTTCTAAAAAATACTTCCTTTCGCTACTCTTTCCTTTTCTTAATTTTCTGCTTCCCTCAACAGCTAAATCAGGACACTTTTCTCCTCCTTCTACCCAAAAAGTACCTGTAATAAATGGCCACGCTTTGTTTATACGGCATGAAAATTTTAAAAACTTAGGAGGCATGGAAGAAGATTTTTTTATGTACTGGGAGGAAAATGATCTTTGCCTCCGCTTACAACAGTCCGGCCAGAAGGTTATTTATTGTTCAGAAGCTAAGATTCTACACAAATCAGGTACTTCCACGAGTCCTTACTTCACTTTGATGGAAATTGAAAAACACCGCTCCCAGAAAAAATTTGTTCTAAAGCATTATCCCCATTGGAATATTTATAACAGAGTTACAGGAGTTCTGGCTTATTTTTGGCGCACTCTTGCCAGCATATTAATTTTCAGAAGAAGAAAAGCAAAACAGTTTTGGAATATCTTTGTTTGGTATTGCTTTAAGTATAATTGATACTGATTTTGATGAACATTTTACAGATTACACCGCGGTTACCTTTCCCTCCAAATGATGGAGGTGCCGTATATATTTATTACACCACCAAATATTTATCCCGACTTGGCCACAACGTCACCTTAGCCTCTTTAATTTCAAATAAACATGAACAAGAGGCCAAAGCATTAAAAAAATGGGCTACTGTCCATGCCGTTGATGGTCAGTTTAAGCCTTACTCTTTCTTTTCCGCTGCTAAATCATTGTTGAGTCGCTCTCCCATAACTATCCAACACAGGATGAAGCCAGAGCTTATGAGAACTGCTCTGCATGCGGTAAATGATACTCCTGATGTCGTTTTACTTGAAGGGCTACATACCGCAGCTTTCATTGATGATATTGAGAATATCTTCCCAGACTCTCCGGTTGTACTGCGCCAATCCAATGTGGAATATTTATTGCTTAAAAGAAATGCAGCTACTACCGGTAACCCTTTCCTTAAGGCATTTTATTACGACCAGTATAAGCTAATGAAAAAATATGAGGTCAAAGCTATGAGTAGTGTAGATGCAGTTACAGCTATCACAAGATTCGACAAAGAGCTATACCTTGAACACCTTCCTGACCTTACATGTCATGTTAGCCCGGCGGGGGCTGAAATTCCCAAACCACTTGGCATTAAGAGAGAAAAAAATAAGATTCTTGCCATTTCTAACTGGAGATGGAAACCTAACTATGATGGCTTAAAGTGGTTTTTAGAAAAAATATGGCCAGACCTTATAGCTCTAAAACCAGACCTGAAGTTATTTGTAGCCGGTGAAGGACTGAACAATAGATTTCAAAGAAAATTCGCCCATTCCAGCATTCAATTCCTCGGGTTTGTAGATAACCTCGAACCACTGAGACAATCATCCTCATTATTTATCGCCCCATTATTTAGCGGGTCTGGAATGAAACTGAAAGTTATTGAAGGTATGGCAAGTGGATTACCTATTATCACAACAAAAATAGGCGCAGAAGGCATTGAAATAAAAAATGGAACGCATTATGTAGAGGCTAATTCAAAAAAAGACTTTCTAAATGCAATTTTATTTTTGTTGGATAATCCTGAAAAAAGGGAACAGATTTCAAGATCAGCTAAACAAATCGTCAAAGAAAAATATAGCTGGGAATCAATTACAGGTGATCTCGTTGATTTTCTAAAAACGGTTCGTAAAAGTTAAACCCATTATCAAGAATCCAATAAAGCTTTTTTAAGCTTTCCTGTTATCTTAAAAAGATATTTGTGATACGTAATAAGATATATAGTTAATGCTATTGCTGATGTCATGTAGAACATTACTAATTCCAGAAAAGGAAGGCTTAATAAAATCAATGCCCCAAAAATCATTGGCCATACAATCTTTTTCAACATTTCTGATTTTTGCTCTAATAGATTGAAAGCAGCAAACAATAACAAAAGAGTATCCAGAGCTGTAATCCCTAAACTAACAAATGCCACTATATTAATATCTCCGGTTCTGGCAGCAAAATACAAACCAGTCACGAATACTATAATTTCAAATAAATGAAATTTGGCGGGTAAATCCGGTCTATTCAAACCAGGTAAATAGGTTGCTGGGATATATGCAATACCTCTCAGGAAGAATACGACACAAAAAATTTGAGCCACAAATGTGCTTTTCTCTACAAATTCGGCGCCTACCCAAACTTTGAGTCCATAATCAGCAAAAGTTGAGATGATTAAAATAGTAGGGAACAGTAATAACATCACTCCCTTTGATGACTCTAAATAGAGTTTTTCTCTTCGTTCATGAGATTTCGAAGCAAGTGTTGAAAAGGCTGGAAATAACACCGTTATAAAAGCCATTGGAACCATCATTAGCTTAGTCAGCACTTCTAGCGGAGTGGTATAAAAAGTAACCGCTGAAACCGATATTACAGCTGCTATAAAATAGCGGTCAAGTTGGCTGATTAGCGGACCAACTACATTGGATATGGTAACCCATTTTCCGAAGTGGAACATCTTACTCAAATAGACTTTGTTGAAATGAGTTCCTGACCTTAAAGAAGGTTCTGAAATGAGGCCCGAAACTGCAAAAGCAAAAAAAGCGACTATTTTTAGAATGAGAAGTGCAATTACAATTTCAATAAATTCAAATCCAAAAAAATAGAGCAGTAGCAAAGGAAGCAGGTAATTCAATATAGAATTAATGCTTTGAATAACACTTATCGCAAAGAAATTCTGCTCAGCCATAAGCACAGCTCTAAACCCTGTTGTGGCAACTATAAAGGGGACCGCAAAAGATGTGTATAAAAGAGCATCTACGGCAACTTGATTCGTTGTATCAAAAGCCCGGTTCAGAATCAATTCCCCTGTCACGTATAGAATCAACCCGCCTAAAATACCCATTAAAAAAATAGAAATAATCCCTGTCCAGGCTGCTACAGGAATTTCTTCGTACTCATTCGCCCCTATTAGATCAGATACTTCTTTCACTACAGCTCTCCCTATACCTAAATCAAACATGGAAAAATAGCTTATGATCAACCAGATAATAGCCAGCATGCCAAACTTTTCCTCTCCCAGTTCTGAAATAAGATAGGGTAGCGCAAATATACCGACCACTAATGGAAATACCTTGGCCAAAATAGTTATCAAGGTGTTTTGAGCCAGTACTTTATTGCTGGTAAGTCCTGAATATTTAGATCTTTCTTTTTCCTTCACTTGATCAAATTTGAAACCAGGTGCCTGAGATTTGTACTCCAATTATCAATCAGAGAAGTAGTACTCATGCTTTTTCTTCGAACATGTTCTTTTTTTGTAAGAACCAAGAGACCTTTCTTGGTTTTATATCTTTTACATTCAAAACTGTTCGGGTAAAGGCTAAGCCAATTTTTAACTATTTTCATTTCGTCTAGACGGGAAGCATCATCCAAAAAAAATTTCCCTCCTTTCCTTACTTTATCATAAACCTGATACATACAAAACTCTCTGCCTCTTCTCGTCCAATAAGGCGGGCCATCGATAAGTACCGCATCTAAATCATCAGGTAATTCAACTTTTGAGTATGACTTGTACAACCTGCCATCAAGTTTTTGCCATTGCAGAGGTGCATGAATAATCTTCAGATTATCAGTGGCAAGATAATTCTCTTTAAGCTCTCTGGTTTTTCCAGCATATTCTTCATCATGTTCAACTGAATAAATATCTGCATTTTCAAATGCTTGACTTAACCGAACGGAAGAACTTCCCGAGCCGAACTCAACAAATCTTTTTACTTCTTTCTCTTTCAGTTCATCTATTACAACTTCAAAAACTTCTTCACCAAGAGCCCAGGGACCGTCCAGATTTAAAGTATCCTTATTTTTCATGTTATTTATTTACCTGCTACTTCTTGTACAACTTTCTTGATTTCATTTCCCCAAACCTGCCAGTTAAATTTTTCTTCATACGATTGACGTGCATTTAAGCTAAGTTCCTGATAATGACCCGGGTCATGTATGATTCGCTCAATTCTATCCGCGTAGTTTTCACCACTGTCAGAGAGTTCAAAAAGATACCCATTTTTACCTTGTTCAATGATGGTTGATACACCTCCTGTGTTTGTGCCGAGGCATGGCAAGCCAGCGGCAAATGCTTCCACGAATGAAACTCCAAAATTTTCATACCGGGTTGGTAAGATAAAAAAACTAGCCTTGCTGTATAACCATTTAAGTTTTTGAGCTTCTTCCGGTTTTCTTTTATCCAAAAACCCATGAATATGAATCCCATCTTCTTGCACTGGTTCAGGTGGTTGGCAACCACAAATATCAATCGTTGCATTGTACCCGCGTTTCCGAAGCTCCCGAACCGCTTCAATAGCTATTGGAACGCCTTTCCCTTCCCATCGAATACCCACTAAAAGTAATCTGATTTCTTTTGAATCAAGACGTTTAGGCTCCGAAATCTCAAAGTCAACATTTGCTCCATAGGGAATCACATGTACTTTACCCTTTTTGGCTCCATAATCTTTTTTTGCGGAATTGGCGGCCCAAAATGTTGGATATATTAAAGCCGAGGACTTTTCAATAGCAGCCTGCTCTATACAGTTGGCATTTTTAATTGAAAATAAAAGAACATTAGAGAAAGACTCGTAGTAATCTTCAAGCAATGTAACCGTTCCACCTGATAGATAAATAATGGGAATTTTGATATCATCTAAAAAAGCAATTTCTGTGGAAGCATTCGCAGCGAAAATCACATCCGGTTGAATGGTTTTCAAACTTTTCCCAAAAACCTGCCCGTACTTTTTTGAGAGTATTAGAGAATGTTCCGGTAAATAACGTTTCCTTAAAAAAACTCTGCTTATAAGTCCAAATATCCGCAAAAACCAGGTCATATTCAGATGAACAGGCCCCAACGCCACAACCTCAAAGCCCTGCTTCTTTAAACCCTGATACATATTGTAGTGAATACCCGACCAGGATTTTTTATCCTTTGGATCCTGATGGGTCAAATATGCAATCTTAATACTCACTACTTTTTGTTATTTTGAGATTTAAAAATAAATCAAGCTGCATTCGCGCCTGTTCCATTTGTAACAACAGTGAAGGTAATAGTCTTTTTACTGCTAAAGAAATGATGGCTTTAGATAATTTTTATTCAACCTATCAACACTACTCTATTTATCCTTAATGAGCAAATACGCTGAATTTCACGGACATTTTGTTTTTGGTAAANCCCCGCCAGTCCAACCTGAAGGCTGGGAAAAAGAAGCTATAAATGGATCTACACTCACCTTTCATTTTTCGTCAGAGTTTATACCTGTTTACTATAAGAAAACCCGGGTCGGGTTTGTGCTCGGTTACATTTTAGATATCGATGAAATCCTGGAAGACAGAATCTTAATTTTAAGCTCTGATGAATTTTCAACTTTTGAAAATGCCCTCTTTTCCCTTGCCGGGCGTTTTGTTGGATACATCAAACTCCAGAATCAGGAGCGGTTTTATCAAGACCCTTCCGGAGGCATGCCGGCCATTTATTCTAAACAACTTCAACTAATAGCCTCTGTTCCAACTTTATTGTTTGACGATGAAATAGGAAATATCCCACCCCCATTATTTAATGAATTAGACCTACTGAGACGTTACCTATGGTTTCCGGGCCAACTCACCCCATTCAAAAATATACTAAGACTTCTTCCTAATCATTTTTTAGAATTGAATACCTGGGAAACACAAAGGCATTGGCCAACTAATGAAAATTTAAACAAAAGCTCCTCCCCGAAAGAACTTGTTAAGGACATTGGAGTGAAAGTCGCACAGATAATACATTATGCAGCAAAACAAAACGATTTATGGTTAAGCCTTACAGCTGGAAGAGATTCACGGATGTTATTAGCTTGCGCAAGAAATCACCTTGACTCTATTCGATTTTTTACTTTTTCAGGAAAACAAGAAACTATCGATGCTTATACTGCCCGTCAAATTTCAAAAGAGCTTAAGCTTGATTGGGAATTATTACTCACTGAAAGTGCAACGGATGAACAGCTAAATAACTGGCTGAATAAAACAGGATATGCTCTCGCCGATTCTATCACTAAAATACACCCCACACTTAGAAAACTAAATCATTCAGGGATCATAGCACCAGGAATGGCGGGAGAGGTAGGACGTGCATTTTACTGGAAAAGGAATGACACGATGAAAACCCAATTAACTCCAAAATCTCTTTTAACACGATTACAGTTGCCACATCATCCTGCTTTTATTAATTCTGTGGAACACTGGTTGTCTTCAGTAAAAGACTTTGATACATTCACAAAGCTTGATTTGGCTTATATCGAATTACGGCTTGGCTGCTGGGGCATGCCACAAACTTACGGACACCTGCATTTAGCCCAGCATTTGTATCCATTTTCACATCGGGATGTTTTTTTGAATATGCTTAATCTTCCAAATGGTTTCAGAAAGAAACAGCTATTATTTAAGGAATTAATCAACCAACAATGGCCCAAATTACTGGATTATCCCATCAACTCTTATTCAGGATTAAGAAGAATTTGGGGATTTTATCAAAAAACAACTCGGATTCCTGCCTACCTTAAAAAAAAATATAAGCTCTGATGACTTCTCTATTTTACGTCATTTCCATAGCCTAAAATATCTATTAACTTTCTAAGCGTCAGGCTTATAACCAATCAGTTTTGAATTCCTTAATCTCTTTACCAACCTTTAATTCTAAATAATATCTTACGAAGTATCTGATATAGAAACCCACTAAAATGCCCCACTTGCATCACTAAAACACTAAAAAGAGTATTACACCAAAGTAATAGGAATCCCGGACTTTTTTGGTTGCTCGTCCAATTCTCCTTTTGAAAAGATTTCCTGTTTTTTAATACTGTTCGAAAGCTTTCTAATACCACAACAGCTCCGAGGAAAATAGCTACATGGGTAAAGAATAGATTTTGGGGAATCAACAAATCTACTGTCAAATAGATCAACAAAGAACACATAAACAAAAACGGCGTCAACCCACGAATAGGTGAACTCTTAGGGTGCAGCACCTTAGTCAAAAATCGGCCGCGACCGTACCTGAAGTATTGCTTGAACAGTTTTACATAAGAATCCCGCGGATAGTACCAGCTTTTGATCTTGGGGCTTACAAATACACTTTCACCAAAATTCTCTATCAATCGAAGGTTCAACTCCGAATCCTGATTGGTGATATTCTTGGTGTTGAAGCCCCCGATCTCTCGAAGATCTTTGGTCCAGAAACATCCTAAGAAAACAGTATCTGCATATCCTTCGTAGGTTTCATCCATGTACTTGGCGCCACCGTTTCCGAGGAAGCTTTTAACTGCCAGTGCAGTTCCTGCCTGAACCGAGTTGGCTGCTACATAACGTTGGGCTCCTCCCACATTTTTGGCGCCGGTTTCCAGGAATACTTCCACATTCTTTTTCAGATAATCTTCCTGGTAGAGACAATGTCCGTCGGCTCGCAGAAAAATTTCTCCCTTTGCCTGATCAATCATTCGGTTCAACGCAAACGACTGAAATTTGTCGGGGTTATCAATCAGTTTGATCCTGTCGTCCTTTTCAGAAAGCGTATTTACGATTTCCCGGGTTCGGTCGGTACTGCCCCCGTCAGCAACCAGGATCTCCACCAAATTTGGGTATTCAGTATTCAAAAAACCTGATATAACTCTCTCAATATGATCTTCTTCATTTAATGTGGGTATACCGACTGTTACCCCCGGGAAATGCTCAATATCTGGAGACTGGCTTGTAATAAGTGTAGGTGATTTTTCTTGTTTAACTGAAATCAAAACTACGGATTTATCTGCTTAATATAATGTACCTGTCTAAAAAAATACTATACACGATTTCCACCGCTTAGTAAATACAATATAGCCATTCTAACGGCTACCCCGTTTGTCACCTGATCTAAAATGACGGCCCGGTCGCTGTCTGCAACTTCGCTTTCCATTTCTACCCCCCGATTTATTGGGCCGGGATGCATGATCCTGAAATCCGGATATTTGTCGAGGTGATGGAGTTTTATTCCAAATCGTTCGTGATATTCTCTGAGGGAAGGAAAAAACTCGGTGCCGGATTCTTGTCGCTCGAGCTGAATACGCAAAGCCATAGCAATATCACACCAAGCCAGCGTTTCTTCCAAATTGTAAGAAACCTCAACACCCATTTCATGCACAAACACAGGCATCAGTGTTTTTGGACCACATAAGATCACTTCAGCTCCCAGTTTTTTCAACCCAATGATATTCGAGCGAACCACACGGCTGTGGGCAATATCTCCAATGATGGCAATTTTTTTACCGGTAAGATCCGCATGTAGCGTTTGCATGGTGAACATATCCAGCAGGGCTTGGGTGGGGTGTTCGTGCGCGCCATCGCCGGCATTAAGGATCGCCGCATCCACACACTTGGTCAAAAAATGGGGTACTCCCGGACTTTCGTGCCGCACCACTACCATATCAATTTTCATGGAGCTGATATTGCGGATAGTATCCTTGAGTGATTCTCCTTTTTTGGTACTGGATGAACTGGTGGAGAAATTGACTACATCGGCTCCCATGCGTTTTTGAGCCAATTCAAAGGAAAGCCGTGTTCGGGTACTGTTTTCGTAAAAAAGATTGACAATGGTCTTATCCCGAAGGGTAGGCACTTTGGGAACCGGCCGGTCTAAAATCTCCCGGAAATATTTAGCTTGTTCCAACACATAAAGGATGTCTTCACGAGAGTAGTCGGCAAGCCCAAGCAGATGCTTTTGGCTGAAGGGATATTCACCGGATGATTGCTTGTTACTCATCATTGCCCTCCTCTATTTCAACAACATAAACGGCATCTTCACCATCTAGTTCTTTCACTTTCAAACGGACTTCCTCATTTTCGTAGGTTGGAATATATTGACCCATATAATCTGCTGATACCGGCAATTCCCGGTGCCCACGGTCTACCATACAGCAAAACCTGATGCTTCTTGGCCTTCCGTACGACATCAACGCTTCCATAGCAGAGCGTACCGTTCGGCCGGTGTACAATACGTCATCAACCAGCACGATGTCCCGGTCATATAAATCAAAGGGTATTTCGGTGACTTTAACTTCGGGCATTTTGAACTTGGAACGGTAATCATCACGATAAAAAGCGACATCTAGCACCCCGAAGTCAATTTCGGCATCAAAAGATTTTTTGATCTCTTTCAGGATCCGCTTTCCCATGTACACTCCGCGGGTTTGCATGCCAACAATGGCAAGTTGGGAAGTGTCATCATAACCCTCCAAAAACTGATGGGCAAATCGCAGATAAACGCGATCCAGATCTTCGGATGTCATGATTTTGGCTTTCTTCAAGCTATGGTCCCTTCTTTAATAATGCGCATCAAATTTAGCGTTTGTTCATTGTAATTGCCAAAGGGAATTAACAAGTTCATTAATTTCGGTAAAGCTAGTCCCTTGCCCTAAAAGAATCATTTATGTTCTGATTATTCTATAGTTGTAAAGAATCCTCATCAACCTTTCTTTTAGCTCCTATTCTCGGTATTATTGGCACCCTGAAAAAATGCTTTAAATACTAAATAAGTATCCATGAAAATACACGAGTATCAAGCCAAAGAAATTCTCCAAAAATACGGTGTAGCTGTTCCTGCCGGGATCGCTACTACTACGGTTGAAGAGACTGTGGAAGCCGCCAAAAAGCTGAAAGAAGAAGGGGCTTCCCTGTTTGTTGTGAAAGCCCAGATTCATGCCGGTGGACGTGGAAAAGGCCGTACCAAAAAGAACAATGCGAAAGGAGTGATCCTTTGCAAAACCATTGATGAAGTTAAAGAAGCAGCCGAATCTTTGCTTGGCGATGTACTCGTAACGGTTCAAACCGGAGAAGAAGGACAGCTCGTACAGCGCCTGTATGTGACCGACGGCGTGGATATTGAACAAGAATTTTATCTCGGTATCCTGCTCGACCGTGCCGTTAGCAAGAATGTGATCATGGCCTCAACCGAAGGTGGAGTTGAGATCGAGAAAGTGGCTGAAGAAACGCCCGAAAAAATTGTAAAAGAATGGGTGGAGCCGGGCATGGACCTTCAACCGAATCAAGCTCGCAGAATTGCGTTTGCTTTGGGGCTGGAAGGGGAAGCACTCAAAAATGGAATTAAGATCATTCATGCACTCTACAATGCCTATGAAGAAACGGATTCCAATATGTTTGAGATCAATCCGCTGATCACTACTCCGGATAATAAAGTATATGCCCTGGATGCCAAAGTGACGTTTGATGACAATGCCCTCTTCCGTCATAAAGATCTTGCGGAGCTAAAGGATGAATCGGAAGAAAACCCTGCGGAACTCGAAGCACAAAAATACGACCTGAACTACATCAAACTGGACGGAAATGTGGGTTGTATGGTAAACGGAGCCGGACTTGCAATGGCGACCATGGATATCATCAAGCTTTCCGGCGGTGAACCTGCCAACTTCCTGGATGTGGGCGGTGGAGCCAATGTCGAGACGGTTAAAAACGGCTTCCGTATTATCCTGGAAGACAAAAATGTGAAAGCCATCCTGATCAATATTTTTGGCGGAATTGTTCGTTGCGATCGTGTTGCCAATGGCGTGATCGAAGCCGTAAAAGATCCTGAAATCGCTGAAAAAGTGAAGGACGTGCCTATCATTGTTCGTCTTCAGGGAACCAATGCGAAAGAAGCCAAGGAGATCATCGACAACAGCGACCTGAATGTAATTTCAGCCGTTCTGTTGAAGGAAGCTGCTGAGGAAGTATCCAAGGTGCTTGCCTGATTGATCGCTGATTTCTAATTGAAAGGAAATTGAAAAGCCTGCTTTTAACCAAGCGGGCTTTTTTTGTTTTTGTGAAAGCCTATCGTGAAAGGAACGCGGATGACACGGATCTTGTGGGTGATCGCTGAATCATGGTGTTATGGATTAGGGTTTTAAAAACAACATTCAGCTCATTTCTCGCTTGTAAAATATATAGCCTAAGTTTCCGGGAAACGGAAAGATGGATTCGTCAGAAGATGACCGGAAATCGTCCGACCACTGAGCAAAGCAATACTATTCGCTTAAGCACTGAACTTTTAATTGGAAATGCTCCCTGAACAATTATGAAGTGGTCCGACGAATGGAAAAGTAACCAGATTGTGGGTGAGCACTAAAAACGTCCTTACCCATATCCAATCATCGGACGAACTTGGTGGCTTTACAGTGAATCACATATAATAAAATCCCCATACCTGATGTATATCTGAGTTACTTCATTCGTTGGACGATGTACTGTTTTTCCATCTTTCAGCTCGGTTGAACTGCTGATACTGAGAATACCGATACCTGAAATGGCCGCATCTTCAATTAAACAAACAGAATGACTCCCTTTCAGGGCTATTAAGTTTATGAAACTGAAGCTTTTTCTGATTTTGCTTTTAGCCTTTTTCTCACTTCTTCATAGAATGCTTCGTACTGCTTAACGACCTTATCCTGATTAAAGCGCTCCGCTTGTTTTCTGGCATTGGCTGCCATCTTCTTATGTAGTTTGGGATCGCTCAGGATCTTCACCCCATAATCGGCCATGCAGTCAACGTCGTCGAGATTACATAAATACCCGGTTTCTCCGTGCACATTCACTTCCGGGAGTCCGCCAATGTTAGAACTGATCACAGGAACACTACAGCTCATGGCTTCCAGGGCAGCCAATCCAAAGGTTTCTGAACCGGAAGGGATCAAAAACAGATCCGCGATTGAAAGTACCTCTTCCACCTGGTCTAATTTTCCGAGGAACCGGACATGATCACAAATACCGAGATCCCGACATTGCTGTTCGGCTTTTTGGCGATCCGGGCCATCTCCAACCAACAATAATTTTGAAGCAATTCCGGCCTCAAGGATCTTAGAAAAAACGGTCACAACTTCCGGCACCCGCTTTACTTTTCGGAAGTTTGAAACATGGACCACTACTTTCTCATCATTGGGACAAATCGCTTTTTTAAAATGGCTTTTGTTAGACTTTTTGAAACGATCCAGGTCAATAAAATTGGGAATCACCCGGATATCCTGCTCAATATCAAAATGCTCGTAAGTCTCTTTCTTCAAATATTCCGAAACTGCGGTAACACCATCACTTTTGTCGATCGAAAATTCTACCACATGCTTATAACTGGGATCGCGGCCAACAAGCGTGATATCCGTTCCGTGCAGTGTAGTTACCACAGGTACCTGAATTCCCCGTTCAGACATGATCTGCTTAGCCAGATACGCACTCGTTGCATGAGGGAGTGCATAATGGACATGCAACAGATCCAGGTTTTCGTATTCGATCAGGTTTACCATTTGGGAAGCCAAAGCCAAAGCATAGGGAGGGTAATCGAATAGTGGATAGGAATTGATCGCAACTTCGTGATAGGTAATTCCGGTTTCAAGGGTGTCAAGCCTCGCCGGACGTGCATAACTCAGCATGTGGATGTTATGCCCTTTTTTAGCTAATGTTTTGGCTAGTTCGGTGGCAACGACACCGCTTCCTCCAAAGGTAGGGTAACAAACAATTCCTATATTCATTCTATCTATTTTCAGGCTTAAATAATGTGGTCTATCTGAACTTTAAAAATACACATTCTATTTTGGTTATCAGCACTTAAACACAGCTTTTAACAGATTGGTTTCCAACTTATAACGGTCCATCAATTTGTTTGCCCAAAGGCGTAAAAAACCATTTCATCAGTTCTAATTGCAGTATTCTATTTTGTATATTAGAAAGCTGTAAATTCATAAAATTTATATCTACATCTATGGCCGGACATTCGAAATGGGCGAACATTCGCCACAAGAAAGCTAAAGAAGACAAAAAACGCTCCAAGATTTTTACCAAACATATCAAGGAGATCACGGTAGCTGCCCGTGAAGGCGGCGGTGATCCGGATGGCAACCCACGCTTATCATTGGCTATTGATAATGCCAAGTCTGACAATGTCCCAAAAGATAATATCGAAAGAGCCATCAAGAGAGGAACCGGAGAAGACACGGATGGCGCCAGTTATGAAGAGGCTACTTTTGAAGGATATGGTCCCGGTGGAATCGCTTATTTTATTGAAGTGACCACCGACAATAACAACCGCACGGTGAGTGAGATTCGCCATATTTTTTCTAAACACGGAGGTAATATGGGCACCAATGGCTCCGTTGGTTACATGTTTGAGCAAAAGGGTATGATCCAGGTTCCTTCCGAAGGACTGGATCAGGAAGAGTTTATGCTTGAAGCCATTGATGCCGGAGCAATTGATGTTGACACCGATGAGGAAATGTTTGTGGTATATACAGCCCGCGAAGAACTTTTTGATGTCCGCAGTCGCCTGGAAGAAAACGGCCGTGAGATCGAGTCTGCAACCCTGATATGGGAAGCAGCCACCGAAACAAAAGTGGACGAAGAAACGGCCATCAAGAACCTGAAAATGATGGAGAAATTCGAAGAAAACGACGACGTCAACAACGTATTTACGAACATGCTAATGGATGATGAAACCATCGCACTGGCAGAAAACCTCGATTGATAGGCCCTTGCTACGATTAAGCACATATATCGTTCTTTTCCTTCTGCTCACGGCTTCTGCAGCCAATGATGGCCGAAAAGCAAATGAGGCCTATGAAAACGGCAATTATGAAAAGGCGGAAGAACTTTTTCTTGCAGCTATTGAACAGGAACCTGAAAACGCCCGGCTTTACTTCAATCTTGGAAATGCACAAGCCAAGCAGGGAAAAGTTGAAGAAGCCATTCAATCATTCATGGAATTTCGTGCTATGGTTGAATCTCCCGAAGAAAAGGCCATGGCGGAATATAATATCGGTACTCTTTTGGCGGAAGGTAAAAAGTGGAAACCGGCTGCCTCTCATTTCAAGAATGCCCTTAAACTCAATCCTTCAGAATCGGATGCCAAACATAATTACGAGCGTGCATTGGCAGAAATTGACAAAAATGAGGAGAATCAGGAAGGGCAGGATCAAAATCAACAGGATCAACCACCACCGGAGCCCAGTGAATATGCCATCGCGATGAAGAAACGGGCCGAAAAATTAGTGGAACAACGCAAGTACACCGAGGCTTATAACCTGATGCAACAAGCCTTAAAAGCAGATGAAACGGTTCGCGCTTTCAATGACTTCATAGAACGGACTAAAAATGTAGCAGAAATTGACACCAACAGTTAACATCATGAAGAACTTCTTTTTTATACTGATTTTTTGCGGAATCAGTCTTGCTGCAAATGGTCAGTCGGCGGATACGTATTTCCATAGTGGGGCTCAGGCATTCATCAATGCCGATCTGCAGCAAGCGATTCAGCAGGTGCAAGCGGGCCTGCAGCAATTTCCCAACAATCCCAAGCTGAATGCACTCATGGAAAAGCTGAAAGAAGAGCAACAGCGTCAGCAACAACAGCAACAGAATCAGCAGCAGCAAGATCAGCAAAACCAACAGCAGCAGGATCAACAAGAGCAGCAACAGCAAGACCAACAGGATAAGCAAGAAGAGCCGGATCAACAAGAAAAAGATCAACAGCAGGGAAAACAAGATCAGGATGAGAAAAATGCTGAAGAAATGAATCCTGAGAACATGGACATGCAGCAAATGAGCAAGGAAGAAGCTGAAAAAATATTACAGGCTCTTGCCCAAAAAGAGAAAGAACTCTTAAAAGAATTCAAAAAGAAAAAGACAGACGGAAGCGCCAAACATGAAAAAGATTGGTAATCAGTCCCAATTTCTTCTACTGATATTTATTTTTCTGATGTTGCCTTTTACGGGTTTTACACAAAGCCTGCAGGTAGACCTATCTATGTCCGAAACCAATGTGTATTCAGGTGAACAGGTTTCCGTAAAGCTCGCAATCAGCGGAACTTCTATCGGTTCCATAAACCAACCCCAGCCTCCCGAAATTGACGGCCTTCGCTGGCTCAGGGGCAGTACTTCCAGGGGCACCAATTATGTATTGAAAAACAATACTCCAACCATAACCTACACTTTTGGGTATCTATTTATTGCGCAAGACCCCGGCTCTTATACCATCCCCCCTTTTGAGGTTGAGATAGACGGTGAAAAATATCAGTCCAATACCTTAAACTTTACCGTATTGGATCCTGCCACCATAGATGAAGAGGAAGCACAACGCGCTCCCGACATTTATGTGCGGCTCGAACCTGCTACCGAGTCTCCCGTTGTCGGCGAACAGGTGATCGTAGATGTTGTACTTTACTTTAAGAATGGTATTGAGATCTCATCCTATCAACCTACACCCGGCTGGAAAGCTGAAGGGTTCTGGAAAGAGGAGCTTCAATATCCGCAACGTGCCCAGGCCACCTCTACCCTGGTGAATGGCATTCGCTATCAAAAAGCACGGCTGATACAATATGCTTTATTCCCAACCAAATCAGGTGAACTGACCTTAAGCCCGTTTGAATTGACGTTATCGGTACGTCAACAGCGGCGCTCAGACCCTTTTGGATTTGGCTTCGGACAGGAACGCCAAAAGGTACAATCCATTCCTGTCACCATAAATGCCCAACCTCTGCCTGCTTTAAAAAATGCTGCATTTATTGGCGCCGTAGGTGACTTTAAAATTACCAGAGAAGTCTCTCCCAAAAAGGCCATGGTGGGTGAAAGCATCGAAATTACTACCAAAATCTCCGGAACCGGGAATATTCCCCTCATCAATAAACCCGAATACGAATTTCCTGAAGCGCTTGAAAAGTATAATCCCCAGCAAAATTCTACCATCAACCGGCAAAACCGGGAGGTTTCGGGCACCAAAGTTTTTACTGATGTACTTATTGCAAGAAACGAAGGAACCTTTACCATCCCCGCTGCAAAGCTTGCCTATTTTGACCCATCGACCGATTCTTATGTCATAGAAGAGGTACCGGCTATAAAAATTACGGCAGAGCGAGACCCCAACTCGTCCGTCGCAGAAGTCCGTGATCTCAAACTGGAAATTGAACCGATTTCAGGTTTAGCGCAATGGTCGAATACAACCTCCAGACCCTTGTATCAAAAAGGGTGGGTGTGGCTTATGTTGATGCTGCCGTTATTCATTACAGCCGGAGCATATGGATACAAAAAATATAGCGACCGCATGCGTACCGACACAGCTTTTGCGCGGTCCAGGACTGCATCCAAAAAAGCTGAAAAAACCTTATCAGAGCTTAATAAGTCAGCTGATATAAAACAAGGATATCATTTGATCGAGAAAGCACTCATTCAGTTTATAACCGATAAGTTAAACTTACCGCCGGCAGGACTTTCTCATTCGGACATCATTGAGCAGGTGGAAACCCTTGGAAATGCTGAAACCACTGCTTCATTAAAGCAGCTACTCACCAAATGTGAGACCATTGCGTACGCTCCGAATGTAAATCAGGAATCGCTTCAAACCGACCTTGAAAAAACCAAACAATTGATCAAAGAATTAGAAAAACAGGTATGAACCGGACACTGCTTCTGTTTTTTTTGATGACATTCACCCTAGGAACTGTGGAGGCGAGGCAATCTCCGCAGGCTTTATTTGATGAAGCCAACACCTTGATGGAAAATGGACAATTGAATGAGGCCATGAATCTTTACCGAGATATCTATGAATCCGGAAACGTATCCGGCGGACTATTCCTGAATATGGGCATCACCGCGGTTCAGCTTGATTCTATGGGCCTGGCCAAGTTTTATTTTCTGAAAGCGCGGGATTTTGAAACCACAACCTCGCAAGCCGAACAAGCTCTTGAATATGTAAACAGTCAATTTAGCCGTCAATCCGCAATGCTGCCGAAATTACCCTGGGATAAAGCCATTGACTGGATCAACCATGTTCCCGGAGCATCAGGCTTACTTATTTTAGGATTTTTGATCACCCTGTGTGGATTGGTTTTGTTGTATGCATGCTGGTTTGGGTCTTTTACGTTCAGCACATTTTCCACGTACATTATCTCGCTAATTGTTGCAGGCAGCCTGCTGGCCGGCTTGGCATTTTATGCAGATTACGTTGATCAGCGTTACGATGAAGCCGTTTTGATCGAAAATTCACGCCGGGTTTATGAAACCGCAGACCTGAATTCTCCGTTAGTAAGCATCGCCTACGAAGGCTACGACCTAACCGTTGATAACTGGAAAAGCAGCGAATCACAAGATTGGCTGTATGTGCGGCTTGGAAACGGACAATTTGGGTGGATCCTTCAGGATGGAATAAAAACCTTATAGTTACGATTCAACTCAGAAGTTTTGAAACAGACTGTTTATTTTCCATCAAAGGTTATGGAATCAGAAAATTAAATATTCAATGAAATTATGAGCACCTCTCAGGAATACATCGACCGGAATAAAGACAAATTTTTAAACGAACTGTTTGAACTGCTCCGGATACCCAGCATCAGCACCGATTCTTCAAAGAAAGATGAGATTAAAAAAGCATCTCAATTTTTAGCTAATCAGTTAAAAGAGCTGGAACTGGAAAACGTTGAAGTTTTTGAAACTCCGGGAAATCCCATTGTGTACGCTGAACACTGTCCACATGATGATAAGCCGACGGTGCTCATTTATGGCCACTATGATGTACAGCCTTCCGATCCTGATGATCTCTGGGAAACGCCCCCTTTTGAACCTACGGTAAAAGATGGGTTGATCTATGCCCGGGGCGCCAGCGATGACAAGGGGCAGGCATTTACCCATATAAAAGCCGTTGAATCCTACAAGAAAACCGGTCAGGAAATCCCTGTAAATGTGAAATTCATTCTGGAAGGTGAAGAAGAAATCGGCTCTCCAAATCTGGTTCCGTTTCTGGAAGGACATAAAGATCTGCTGGAATGCGATATGGTACTCATTTCAGATACGGCTATGTTTGGGGAAGATCAGCCCTCCATCACCTATGGACTTCGCGGATTGGCGTATATGGAAATTGAAGTAGTTGGCCCGAACCGTGACCTGCATTCCGGCGTGTATGGCGGAGCGGTTGAAAATCCCGTAAATGTTTTGTGTGAAATTATCGCCAAGCTGAAAGATGAAGACGGTGTGATCCAGATTCCCGGCTTTTATGACAGCGTGGTTGAACTCACCGAAGCCGACCGCGAAGCTTTTGCCCAACTCCCTTTTGATGAAGACGAATACAAGAAATCACTCGACATCAAAGCATTACACGGTGAAAAAGGATATACCACATTGGAGCGCGCATCCGCTCGCCCAACCTTAGATGTCAACGGAATTTGGGGCGGCTACCAGGGCGAAGGAGCTAAGACGGTGCTTCCATCCAAAGCCAATGCCAAAGTGAGCATGCGCCTGGTGCCGGACCAGGATCCCAAAGAAATTGCACAGCTTTTCAAAAAGCACGTAGAATCGCTTGCTCCTGATACAGTGAAGATCAAGGTCACCGAACATCATGGTGGTCACCCGGCCGTAACCGATCTGGATTTCTACGGACTAAAAGCCGGAGCCAAAGCTTTTGAAGAGATTTATAACAAGGAAGTGTTGTTTTCACGCGAAGGCGGCTCCATCCCAATCGTGGCCGATTTTAAACGTGTGTTGGGCGTTGAATCCATTCTTATGGGTTTTGGCCTGACCAGCAACGCCATTCACTCACCCAACGAGAATTTTTCGGTGAAGGATTTTCATCGCGGGATTAAAACTTCGGCCAAGTTTTTGGAATTGTTACCGGATTTTGCTGAGTGATTGATTCCTTTTTATTTGACAATATTAAAAGCGCGACTCTTTTGGGGTTGCGCTTTTTTATTGGTCCGAAAAATTGGAAAACCTCAAGAACCAAAGCTCCAGTTTTTTACTTCAGGCTGACATCAGGCAAGAATTCGTCCGACCACTGAAAAGAATAATTGGTTGAGCATAATTTGAAATCTTAAAGGACAAAGAAAATAAATCCCGAAAGAAGAGGTCCGACGATTATGTTGGAGCAAGTAGTTATTCTTTGACATGAGTGAAGCCTCCCTTTGTCTTCAGAAAAGATTCAATAGGGCATTTCGCTGCATACGAGAAAAAAAGCTCCAAGAACTTATGCCCAACAAAAATTTTATCGTGCTGTGAATTCAATGCTATACCTAACAATATTCCATTGGCCTGTATCTTCATTTTTCTCCCGCTGATAAAAATAACCGCCTTTTACTACTACATGATTCTCCAAACTCGCCGGATCGCTGTATTTATCTCCTGGCCATCTAAAAGTGGCTATTAGCTCGCCTGATTCTTCCAAAACCCACCATTTGAAAAATTCATTATCTCCAGTAAAAGTAGAGATCCAAAACCTGTTTTCATCATCCAGCAAAATGCTATTAATGGCCGGCCATTTTTCAGGCAGATCTACATTTTGAGCGATGTTTTCTACCATTTCATTTGCAGAGTGTAAAGCATCTTTCCGACGAACTTCTTGTAATTCGTATGGATAAAAGAATGCACTCAGGTAGTCCCCATCATAATCTAATTTCTTAACCAGAAAATCCCGGCTGTCCACTATATAAAAGTGATCTTCCTTAGAAGGAACAAAGAAATGCCGTTCGAAAAAAGGGAAGTACTTCATAAACCGAACCTGCATATTCCCAACTTTATCTTCAGAATTAGAATGGACAAATTTTTTAGCTTTGAGTTCAGCCAATTGGTCAGAAACAATTTCTAATTCTGAATTCAACCTGTAATACTTTTTCATTCTTCTTCCAGAATTATTTATTTGGGGTGATTCCTGGAAAGCAGCGATGATCTCATTAGGTGAACTCAAGTAAAATTCATGGGGACGCTTATCGGATAGCTCCAAAATATCTTTCCATTTTTGAGAATCTGTCAGCACTGTTTTTTCCTGCTTTAAAGTAGCTGTTGAATACAACATGATGCGTTGCAACTGACTGTCATAAAATAAAAGCTGCCCTGCATGAACTTGTAAATTACTTAGACTTAAGAACTCAGCAGGGCCTTTTCCTTCTCCAGCTATCTTTTTAAGATACGATCCATCAGGATTGTAGACATGAAGAGAACGGGAACCCCATCCGGCATCAGCAATATATACCCGGCCGGAATCATCTACGGCAAACTCGCCCATAGAAGAGAAAAATAGCTGTTCTGTATCCCCAAATTTTCCGTTGGGCTTCAAAAATAACGTATCCTCAGAGGTTTTTTTAGAATAAACTGTTACGTTATTCAAATCTTTGAATTCTTGAACCGATCTATTTTGATCCTGAACGGAACAACCGACTAAAACGAGTGTTAAGGCACTTAGAAAAATCTTCATGATTTAAGTATAAAAGTACATGATGAGATTAAATGTTAACTCAACATGCACTCAAGTTTTTTGGTCACATTAGTATTTGATCAGGACCCACAAGTAGCCCAATAGCCACTTACCCCTCCTTCATAGGATGGAAGTTTCCCCTGAACTTTTCCTCAGCTTTTCTAAAGAATATTTTCTACCGTGGTGTTTGGCTACCATACGTAAGCAAGTAGGGCCGCAATCCATTTGATCATGCTGTCGGTAGAGCTTGAAGGGCTTCATTTAGCGCTTAACAAATTCAATCTTGTATTTTACAATCCGGTCTATCCCTTTATCCATATTAAATTCATGACTATAAAAATAGCCTCCCCTTATAATTCTGTTTGGTTTTGAAATCACTGAATATGATTTTTGACTTCCCTTTTCCTTGAATTCAGCTATCAGCTCATTATCCTTATTTAAGACTGCCCATTTAAACGTACTATCATTATTTGTAATCATTGAGACCCACAGTTGACCTTTATCATCAAATTCAATGGTATGGAACTTTTGCCAGGTTTCGGGTAACTCATATTTGCTTAAGGTTCGTTCTTCATTAGGATATAGTTCAAAATCATCCATATCCACAGGAACATCTTTTAACTCAAAATGAATAGTTGATTCATAATCACTATCTCTATTGAGTATCTTTATTTCAGGTTTACCCGTCCAAGTGGTAAAGTACCGTCCATCTGTACATAAGGCTAATAGTGAACTCCTTGTGAAAGGCATCGTGAATGGTAAATTCAATGGCCCGTCCGGATAGTAATAGGAAAAGCTTTTTAGCTGTAAAACTGGGTCAGGTTGAATCACTCCATCATTAGAAAGGCGAAAGTAAGTCTCTTTAGGTTCATGTTTCAGTCCTTCGCCGGGCAAAGATCTGTAACCAATTAGCAAATCTCCGTTCCTTTTAGCCAATACTCTATTGGCTTTACTATTAACAGGAATTTGATTGCTTTCCTGTAGTAAACTGTGGTCAATAGAAATATCTTTTACGTGTGAAAAATCATCCAATGAAAAAACTCCAATTTTCTGTAGCCTTGGATCAAAAAGAATTAGGTTATTACCCCATATGTCCATTGATGAAATACCCTCATACTCTCCCGGACCTCTTCCCTCATTAGCAATTCGGGTTATAAATTTACCCTCTGAATCAAAAACATAGACACCTACCGTTCCTGGAATTGATGCTGAAATAAAAATCCTCTCTTCATCATCTACAATAAAAGTATTTATATAGCCCTTTATAAATACCTCATCATTGCTCTCAAATGTTCTTTCCCGAAACAAGTATACCGAATCAACATGATTCCTATTTAACTTTATAGTTGTTAGGTTTTCAATATCCCTATGCTCGATGTTTTTATTATTAGTTTTTTCCAAAACTTCTTTATCACAAGAGCATATTATGCATATTATTAGCAATAAGTAATTAAAATTCATTTTGAACAATTTAAATCTTGCTGCTTATTTATAGCAGCAAGATTTTTGGTTATTACTTGTCAGCATGCAGTTGTATTAGAAAACTGACCTGTTCCACAACTTGAACAACAATAGCCTGAAACATATTGGCCTTCATCATTTTCATATGAACTGAAATAGGCTGATTGAATACTATCAACAGATTGAGTACTACAAGCTGAATAACCAGCAAATGATCCATCTGCATTTCTCCATGCCACTCGGCAACCATCACCTGCCTTTATGTTTTTCATTTCACTTCTACTAAGTAATTGTAATGCTTCCATATTATTTTCTCATTTATTTGAAATTAAACCCGTTTCATCCAGCTTTTACCAAATCGGGTACAGGTTTTTGACCCCGGTTTTTCAATACCGCTCTTTGTTGAACAAGCTCCCTCAATAAAACCAATTTATTTTTCCTACGCTGGAAATTTCCCCTGAAGTTTTCCCTGAATTTTCTTGTGAATTTTTCCCTGAAATTATCCCTGAAATTATCCCTGAATAATTTTCGGCTATGTAGTTTGGTCACAGTATTCAAACAAGTATGGATACAGGCCAAACTCTATCGCTTTTAGTTTTATATACCACCACAAAATGAACCTGTCCCAAAAGACAATACAGGAAGTGAAGCTTGCTCCTTTAATTGCTCCCAGCTCAGTTTTGCCCCTACCGTACGGAAGCCAATATTTTCTGCCGCTTCACTAATTCCTAATAGCGAAACGCCCTCTCGGTTAATTCCCGAACTTTTCCTCAGCTTTTCTAAGGAATATTTTTTACCGTGGTGCTTGGCCACCATACGCAGGCAAGTGGGGCCGTAATCTTTTTCTATTATGTATAAATAATTCTCTTTTATTCTCATTACAAACCACTGGTTTGTAATGTATAAAGAAACTTCGGATTCCGGGAAGTTGAAAATAGCTGACAAAACTTATTTTGAGGCTGAGCCTGACTTTGTCGGCAGGCAGGCCTCAATTGGGCATTCCGCAGCGGAGCTACTGAGCGAGTCTTAAGATATCTGTAACCAAGCACAGAGCACAAATCCCATACTTCCCACTATGCAGCAAAGAAAAATTTCACTATGTTAAGCGCGAATTAGCACTCAACATCAGCCGTGGAAGTTTTAGGAATCGACATTGGGAGTTATGGCATCAAAGGGGCCATCGTAGATACGGAAAAGGGGGAGATCGTCTCCAAAAAACGCACTACCGATAAAATTGAGGATACCCGCCCCCATAAGCTGATCTCCAAATTGCATAAAGTCGTGAAGAAGTTTGATTGGGACGGGCCGATCGGATGCGCTTTTCCAGCGGCCACCAGCAAGGGCGTGGTGCTCTCTACTACGCGCATGGATCAGGGCTGGGTGGATGCCGATGCCGATCATCTTTTTTCTGAGATCACCGGTTGTAAAGTAAGCGTGATCAATGACACGGATGCCACCGGACTTGCTGAAATGACCTTTGGCGCCGGAAAGGAACAACGGGGGACGGTCATAGTGCTTACCGTTGGAACCGGGATTGGGTCTTCTCTTTTTATTGATGGCATTCTGGTTCCCAACACCGAACTCGGACAAATTGAGATCAAAGGAATTTCAGTAGAGCAGCGAGCATCGAACCGGGCCAGAAAGGAAGAGGGCATCCGCAAAAAAACCTGGGGCAAACGACTGCAATTGGTCCTGGAACATTATGAGAAATTATTCCATCCCGATCTTTTTATTCTTGGCGGACAACTTTCCAAAAAGGCCGACAAGACCTTCCCATACATCAAGATCAAAACAAAATTTAAGGCAGCCAGTTTACTGAATAACGCCAGCATTGTAGGCGCAGCTTATTATGCGGCTTCGGTTCAGCTTAAAAATAAAGAGTTTTACCGGTAGTATTTTCAACATTAAACTAACCTGGCACTCTTAAGTCACCGCTCGTAAAACAAATAAATTTTCACATCGAGTTTTAAGCCTAGCTTATGACTCAAGAGATCTCGGGTTTTATCGATAGGACTACTGAAACTTCTTTTTAAATCCCTTCAGGATTATGGGGCTTTTTGGGGCTAATTCAACTTCAGTTCACTCAAAGGAATGCAGTGCAATACGGTTTCCTTCAGTGTCAGTGATGACGGCCATGTAGCCATTGTCTTCACTGATCAATCTTTTGGCAATGGAGACGGTACCGCCGGCATCTTCCACGCGATCTAATATGATCTGTAAATCAGGATTGGCATTTAAATAGATAAGAGGCCCGTGGGTTTGGCTGGGTTTATACCATTCATCATTTTTGATGATGGTTCCGCCAACTCCATCCTGGTCTGCCGGAAACATCGCCATTTGGAGCCCGTCTCCAATATCCAAAGGCTGCATTTTTAAGTCGAAGATCTGCTCGTAGAACTTTTGAGCTCGTTTTATATCCGTTGCGGGAATTTCAAACCAGTTGATCGCATTTTTCATATACCCTCCGATAATTATTATGAAAACGGATGTTAGGTGTACGGCGATCTATAGTCAAGCATATAATTTACCCGTCAAGCACGTACTTTTTCGAGTAGTTCATTTAACTGAGACGCTTCTTCTTCGTTTAATATTGCAAAACGCCCATCCAGTTTATGCAGGTGATCATCGACCTGAGCCAGCAGGCGAAGTCCTTCATATTTTATAAAAACCTGGACGAGCCGACCGTCTTTGGGATCCTGTCGCTTACGAACCAGTTCTTTCTCAATCAACCGGTCCACCAACCGGGAAGTGTCGGATCTTTTGTCCATCATTTGAGCTTGAATCTGCTTGGTGGACATCGGTTCGTTATTGGCTGCTTTCAGAATTCGAAGAATGGCCAATTGTTTTTGGGTGATGCCGAATTCATCCAAAAATGCTTTAATTTGGGTTCGCATCCATACTTCAGTTTCAAAGATATTGTTACGCAATTCCTGCCAAACCGAAACATCGGTTTGAGTAGTGGTGGTAGATGTGCTCATGTTCCCTAAATGTAGATGATTGAATTGCCCCTAAATATAATGTGCAAACATCAACGTTACAACGGTAAAATAAAGAAGGTTTATCAAAGCTTGTAATAGCCCTTCTAAGGTTAAACATTGCACCAATATCACTGCATCTTCATCGTTTATTCACGCGAATTACTCATCATGATATTTTAGGTTCTATTGGCCTAATGGCTATATTCCAAAAAACTTCAATCAACTAAACCGGAGAAAATATGATACGTTCTATAGGACAAAAGTCAGCCTTTTATCTGGTGCTTGTTCTTGGTTTGGGACTACTTTTCGGGCCGTCAGCTTTGGCCCAGAATGGTCTCACTCTTGAGCAAGTAGCCAAAATTCAAAGTGTAACGAATGTATATCTGTCACCGGATGGAAATACCGCACTGTACACCCTTTCCGTCCCTGCCGACCCCTTTGAAAAGAATGAACCGGCAAGTACACACCTGTATGCCCTTGATATAGAATCGGGAGAATCCAAAGCCCTGGTTACCGATATGAGTGTAAGCGGGATCAGCTTTCGCCCATCCTATAATTCCATAACATATCTTGCAAAGAAAGAAGGAGATGAAACCCGTTCTTTATATGAGACGGATCCTGAAAGCGGAGAGTCCTCCAAATTGTTTGCTTTTGAAACCAACATATCCGGCTACGACTGGGCCAGTGATGGCAATCATATTGCATTCAGAGCATCCGAACCCAAGAAAGAGAAAGAATCGCCATTACCTTACAGTCCCGAGATCTACGAAGAGAACCTTACTGATACCTGGGGATACATCCAAAACGTAGCGATGGAAGGACATATGCCGCATCGCATTCCGGTAGAAGGAACGGTATATGATATCAGGTGGAGTCCGGATCAAACCAAACTGGCAGTGGCAGTTGCACCTACCCCTCTGGTTGATGATTTTTATATGAGCCAGAAAGTGCTCATCGTGGATCACGAAAGCCGTGAGATTGTCGCAGAAGTCGATCATGAAGGAAAACTCGGACAAATTACATGGAGCCCTGACAACAAGAAACTTGCCCTGATCGCGGCTGCCACCATCAACGACCCCATCGCAGGCCGGGTTAAAATTGCGGATGCAGAAACCGGAAACACCACTTTGCTCAACGAAGACTTTAAAGGGAGCTTTGACCAGATTGAGTGGGCGGGACCAAACACTCTGCATTACCTGGCCAGTAAAGGAACCTGGTCAGAGTTTGGAAGCCTAAATGCCGAAACCGGAGCTATGGAAATTTTCATACCAACCGGAGGAACTATTTTAAACAGTTTTGCCCACGGAGCCAATGGCATTCATGTTTTTGAAGGGAATTCCCCAAATCATCCCAGCGAATTATTTGTATCACAGGGAGATTTCGAACTTGAGCGAATGACCAACAGTAATCCCTGGCTTGAAGAGGTAGAAATGGGCCGGCAGCAAGTGATTACATACGAAGCCAGAGATGGAATGGAAGTGGAAGGAATCCTGATCTACCCACTGAACTACGAAGAAGGCACCCGGTATCCGGTGATCACAATCGTGCACGGCGGACCGGAATCACACTATAATAACGGCTGGCTCACGGGTTACTCTGATGCCGGACAAGTGGGGGCAGCCCAGGGTTACGCTGTTTTCTACCCCAACTATCGTGGAAGTACGGGGCGTGGATTGGAATTTGCCATGAGCAGTCAGGGTGACCTGGCGGGAGCCGAATTTGATGACATCGTAGATGGCGTAGATCACCTCATTGAAAACGGAATAGCTGATGCAGATAAAATCGGTGTAACCGGCGGTTCATATGGAGGCTATGCCACTGCCTGGATGAGCACCAAATACAGTGATCGTTTTGCTGCCGGTGTGATGTTTGTAGGAATCAGCAACAACCTATCCAAGTGGGGAACCAGTGATATTCCCGAGGAACTGTATTACGTACATGCCCGAAAACGCATCTGGGAAGATTACCAGGGATATTTAGAACGAAGCCCTATTTATCATGTGGATAATGCCAAAACACCACTGCTCATTATGCATGGGAAAGAGGATACCCGCGTAGATCCCGGTCAGTCTTATGAGCTATATCGTCATATCAAAACCCGGACGGATACGCCTGTCAGACTGGTGCTTTATCCTGGAGAAGGGCATGGAAACCGAAGTTCCACCGCGCGCTACGATTACAGCCTGCGTTCAATGCGATGGTTCAATCAGTATCTGAAAGGTGAAAACCAAGAACGCCCCGATACCGAACTTGAAATACCGGAGATGAGTATCGAAAATTAACAATCCCTTTTCATCAAGAAGACCTGACTGTAATTTTTGCAGTCAGGTTTTTTTATGGATTTAAAAATCTCATAAACTCAATATTCCGTTTTCTCACAAGACAGGATAGGGCTCAACATCACAACAAAAAGTAGCGAGATGAAATTGAACTGAATGATTGGATCTTCAACTCATTTAAAAAACGACTAACAAAGTTTATTATCTCGAGGAAAGCCAATTTTCGGGATTCAGATTCTCATTTCCTCTTCGCACTAAAAAGAATACCACTTCCCCAAGTTCAGACTGACTGGTTCCCGACAACCCAAGCTGTTCTCCTTCCTCCAGAACGGACCCCACTTCAACATCAATCCGGCTTAGGTTTCCATATGCTGTGTAGTACGAACCATGCTTCATAAACACGACATCACCGTAACCCGGAAGAGGTTGTATCCGGAATACATATCCGGGTGAGACAGCTTTCACCGGCGATTGTGGTTCAGCTACAATATCGATACCGGGGTGCTCGGTAACCGTACCATATAAGGGGTTACGAACCCGTCCGAATTGTTTTGCGATGGTAGTACTGTTCACCGGCCAGATCAAATCCCCTTTAGCCTGCCCAAAAAGTTGCTCATGAGCCATCAGAACCTCATCACTTACAAAACTTGCCCGCGTGATGGGTTTGGAATATTTGGCCACTTCCTCACTTCTTCGCTGGGCATCGGCTATGTTTCGGGCTTCAGCTAACCTTTGTTTACGGATCTTATCTGCCTCCAATACGGACTCTTCCTCTTCGATCCACCGATCAAGTACGTTCTCTAAATTCTCCTTTTCTTCCCGTGTTTTACGAAGTTCTGCGAGCCATGTACTTCTTTCTTGTTTAATCTGTTCTACCGTACGTTCCTGCTGCTGCCGCTGTTGTCCCAGTTCTTCTTTTTCATCTCTGATCTCACCAATTACCTGCCGGTTCTTCTCATAACTATCCTGAAGGTTGACTTTTACCTGATCCAGCTCTCTTCGGTTCTCCCGGATAGTTTCTGCCTGTTTTGCCCGCTGTTCTTCAAATCGTTTCAAATAATTGGCACGCACCAGCATTTGATTTATGGAATTGGAAGTAAGCAGTAGTTCCAGGTTTCCCGTTCGGCTATTCTTGTAGGCGTAAAGCATGATCTCCTTATAATTCTCGATCAGGTGCTCCAGCTCGTCCTCGCGCAGTTCGATCTCTTTTTCGGTGAGCTGGATCTCAGCCTCGATCTGCTTTTGCTCCTGTTGCAAGTTTTGGATCTTATCATCCTGAAGGGCAATCAGGTTATTCAGCGACTGAAATTGCTCGAATGATTTGTCATATCGTTCTTCAGCCTGACTAATGCGTTGCTGGTAATTCTTAATGCGGGCTTCCAGCACATTTATCTCAGCCCGGGTATTTTCCTGCCTTTTCAACAGTTGCTCTCTTTTCTCTTCGTAGGTAAGGTTTTGAGCCCATACATTGGAGCTTAAAATCAGAGCTGTTATAATTATAAAACCTGTTTTTAGAAAAAAGCTGTTCTTCATATCCGCTGAATTTTGATGTTATCAGGCAAGTCGATCTCCAGATTTAGCTTAGAGGGATTTACCTCAAGGCTGCGAATCAAAAACACGACCCTGGAATCTCCATCTGAGCTGAATATCGTAATTTTGCGGGGTAAAGTGAATCCTTCCAACACCCCATATCCTTCGTAGATGATCCTGGAATAGGGCGCTCTGCCCTTTATGGGTTGTTCTACACGCTGAACCGTCCTGTTTTCAGGATCCACATACACTTGCGCGCCATTTTTTAAACGGAGCTGAATGGAATTATTGCTTTCCAGGATCGCGCCGACCTGTTCTGCTTCCACTTTAAAATTCAACAGATCCAGAATGTTGATGGAAGCAAGCTCATTCAGGCTGGTGATACGTCCGTCGTAGATCGAAACTTTTTGTGCTGTTTTATCCAACCGATCATAGATCAAAATAGAGTCAGCTTCAACTAACATTTGACCTCCCTCTATCCCAATTCGGTTTTGTATGGTCAGCAGACTTAGTGTTCGATCGGCTTCAAAATCGATGGTAACACGGTCGCTGTTGCCCGGCTCACTTACCAGGGCACGGCCTTTACCGGATACCCCCCTCAAGGTATTCTCATAGTTTGGGATCGAAGCAGCTACCTCTGCTTTGGACAAGTCACTTTTACGAAAATCTCCTTCCACCACAGACTTTGATGTGCTGCACGCGGAGAGAATGGCAACCGAAAGAAAGAGCATCAATAAAGAAAAGCGAGAGATAGAATTCACAATATTAATTAAGTTTTTCCTGAAGATGTGTACGAGCCGGATCTTTATCCAAAGCCTGCTTCCACCAAGACCGGGCTTCGTCTATATTTCCTAATTTCTCCTGCACATCTCCCATGTGTTCCAGTACTTCAGCGCTTGCCTCCCCGGTTTCGATGGACGCTTTGATAAAGCGCTGTGCCTTTTCATACTCTCCTTTCTTAAAATAGATCCATCCCATGGTATCCAGGTAAGCGGCATTTTCGGGAGCCAGTTCCATTGCTTTAATGGCCAGTTCCTCTGCACGATCCAGGTTCACCTCACGGACCGAAAGATTATAGGCATAATTGTTCATCGCATTATCATTTTCGGGATCATAACGAAGTGCCAGTTCATAGGATTCATCGGAAGCTTCATGCTTTTCGAGATTAGCCCGCACATCTCCAAGCGTACCATATATGATAGATTTGAATGGACGACGGGCCGGCGCTCTTGAAGCATTTTCGAGCCATTCTTCCGCTTGCGAATTTTCGTCCTTAAGCAGAAAAGCACTTCCCACAAAAAATTGGATATATGCATCATCGGGTACTTGCTGATGCGCTTCTTTACCGACTTCTACAGCGCGATCATAATCCTGCAATTGCAAGAGTATTTGAAGCCTCTGCCGCCAGGCAATTTCATCCTGGGGGAGTAACCGGTTGGCTTGCTCTAACTTTTCCAATGCTTTTTTGGGTTGAGCCGATTGTGCATAGAATTCTCCGGCTAAAGTAAATGCCGGACCATAGCCCGCTTCGGTTTCAGTAAGAACATCCATCACGCGTTGGGTTTGCTTTAGAAGATCTTCATTTCCTGCCAGATCTCTCGACTTCCCATACATGAACCGGGCGATATTCATCTTGGCTTCTGAACCGATCAAAGGATCTTCAATGAAATTCGTCAGCATGGTTCCGGCACTGTCCCATTCCTGTTGGTCAAGGTAGATACCGGCCAACTTGATCAAGGCTTCCGGCTCCCTGGGGTTTCTATCCAATGCTTCTTTGAGCACTTTTTTTGCCTGCCCAAGCTGATTTCCTCTCGCATAATAAGTTCCAAGCAGGTTCAGCATTTCCAGATTTCCGGGGTCCACATCTCGTATTCTCTCAAGCTGGGCAATGGCAGAATCCTGTAGCATCATGGATTCATAATTTCTGAATTTCATCATCAGTGTTTGAGGTTCTACCCCCCGCTGCCTGAGAATGTCATCCAACACCTGGTTTGATTTCACAAATTCTCCATAATCACGGTATGTATCGGCCAGCATCACTTTGATGTCGAGATCGTTGGGAAAAAGATCCTGCAAGATATTCAATTCTTCGATAGTAGCTGTATTACGGCCCGCACTCCTGTAGATCTCAGCCAGCTTTAGCCGGTACCATTTATTATCCGGTTCAGCATCCACTGCCTGTTTCCCATAAAGAGCCGCATTGGGAAGGTCATTCATCATAAAATAGGTATCGGCAAGGGCATAATTAATCCCCGATGCATCAGGAAGATCTCTACGAGCCTGAAGAAAAAGTTCGCGCGCCCGTTCGTATTCCTCATTTTCAAAGGCTTCCAATCCCTGGATGTACGCTGATTTTGCAGAGATCTCTTCCTCCGATTGAACCTGGGCCACGGCTGTCATGCCAGACAAAAGTGCCACCAAAAGAGCCGGTATGATCGAATAATATTTCATGGTTTTCATCACAACGCTAAGTATAACAGTAAAGTACGTTTATTGCTCAACCCGTTTACATTTTTACCATATATAAAAAAAGTCCGCCGGCTTTACACCGGCGGACTTGCGTATGTTGATTTCAAGAATGCGATAACTACACTGCGTCGCACCAAACGCTACTTACCTTATTTAATCAACATCATTCTGCGGGTTTGAGAGAAATCTCCCGCTTTAATTCGGTACAAATACATTCCGCTTGATAAACTATTAGCATCAAAAGATACCGTATAGTTCCCGGCAGCTTGTCGTTGGTTGTTTACCAAAGTCGCCACCTTCATTCCGACTACATTATAGACTTCAATGCTCACTGCTTCTGTTTGTGGAATTGAGTATGAGATCTGAGTAGTAGGGTTGAATGGATTTGGATAGTTTTGTGACAGCTCGAAGGCTTTAGGCATACCGGTTACATTTTCGTTGCTGGTAGCAGCCACAGGTAACATCAGGCTGGTTCCATCCGCTAAAACCACCAGTAAACCGAAAGCTTCACCGTCATTATTGTTGGCCGGTGTTAAGAATCCACTTGCCAGGATCATTGCTGTGCTTCCGCCCAATCCACTGACATCTGCCGTAAATGAGGCTACGGGAGTATCATTGCCGGCGGGATTGATATCCAACTTATAAGAGCCTGTTGGCACACTTAGATAATCCGGGGTATAATCTGTGTAAGACACATTTGGAACCAAGGTGTTACCACCGGTATTAACATCTACAGCCGGGGCATCAGTTGCTCCGTGGTACACGAGGAAAGAAAAGTCATCTTCACTTTCGCCCATGGCCATGGCTCCGGGAATCACATCCAGCATGAATGCAGTGGAAACTTCATCAGGGTTAGCTGCAAACGATGCAGGGTCTCCAACACCGGTAGCCACTACATAGTAAGAACTGTCTGCTTCCAGCGTGAGCGTAGTATTGTAAACAGATTGCTCAATACCGGCATCAAATGGTGCGATATCGAGTTCGTACTCTACACCGGCTTGCAATTCCAGGAATGGGGTAGCACTTCGGAAGGCTACGCTGTCGAGCAGGATTTCTCCATTCGCAAAAATATCCACTACTTCAAACGCAGGATCTGCTGCATTATGGATGATCTGAACGGTTGCAGTTTGAGGCTCTTCATATACGGGAAGAGATACTACATCACCATTTGGTAACACGGCGATCAAACCAAAAGCAGGTCCGTCTTGATTTGCGGATGGAGTTAAAAATCCACTGGCAAGAACCAAGGTAGAAGATCCACCCAATCCGGATAACGGAGCAGTAAATGATGCTACCGTTGTTTCCGTTCCGGCTGCATTGATGTCCAGGACATAATCGTCAGCTGGGAGATTTAAGTAACCATCACTGTCATCCGTATAAGAAAGATCGCCCACTAAAGTGCTTCCGCCACTATTCACATCTACGGCAGGAGCATCGGTGGCTCCATGATATACGGCTACATTTACGGTGCCATCACCGGCAGTTGTAGTGGCACCCGGGATAATATCCAGCATAAAAGCTGTGGAAACTTCATCCGGATTTGCAGCAAAAGAGGACGGGTCTGCTACGCCTGTTGCAACAACATAGTAACTTTCCCCTGCATCCAAAGTAACATCCACATCATATACTGCCTCACTTACAGCAGCATCCGGTGCTGTAAGAGCAATATTCAGGTTTACCCCTGCCTGTAATTCAAGGAAGCCGGTAGCCGTTCGAAATGCTACATCTTCAAGGGTTAAGGCTTCATTGATATAAACATCCACTGTTTCTAATGCAGGGTCTGCGGCATTATGAATGATTTGTGCGGTAGCAGTCTCATAAGCAGGAAGTTCGATAACTGTTCCATTTGGCAACACCGCTATCAACCCAAAAGCAGGTCCGTCTTGATTAGCGGATGGAGTCAAAAATCCGCTAGCTAAAATTACCACTGTGCTGCCACCTAATCCAGAGACATCAGCGGTAAAAGAAGCTACCGTTGTTTCCGTTCCGGCTGCATTGACATCCAAAATATAAGAAGCTGCTGGAACGCTTATATAATCCGGTGTATAGTCAGTGTAGGAAAGATTTTCAACCAAAGCATCGCCTGCACTGTTTATGTCAACAGCGGGTGCATCAGTCACACCGTGATATACACCTACATCTACCATACCATCGGCTGCTGTTGTATTCGCACCGATAACTACATCTAACATAAAATCCGTTGAAATTTCATCCGGATTCACTGCAAAGTTGTCCGGGTTACTCACTCCTGTAGCTACCACATAGTATGAACTGTCTGCCTGTAAATTCAGCGTAGTATTAAAGACAGACGCACCTATACCTTGGTTATAAGGGGCAACATCAATGTCGATGTCTACTCCCGCCTGGAGCTCCAGAAATCCGGTTGCTGAACGGAAAGCAACGCTATCAAGTAATATCTCTCCATTGGCATAAATATCAACCACTTCAAACGCAGGATCAGCTGCATTATGGATGATCTGTGCAGTGGCAGTCTCATAAGCGGGAAGTGAAACCACATCTCCACTTTGCAATACGGCGATCAGCCCAAAAGCTGCACCTTCCATATTAGCTGAAGGATCAAGGAAGCCACTGGCTAATACGATGGCAGTGGAACCGTCAAGATCGGAAAGATCAGCTTGAAAGGAAGCAACCGTTGTGGTTGTACCTGCCGCATTGATATCCAAAATATACTCAGCTGCCGGAACACTGATATAGTCTGCAGTTTCGTCGCTATATTCCAAACCGGAAGCAAGAGCAGTACCCGCATTAACTACATCTACTGCCGGAGCATCTGTAGCCCCGTGATGTATGAGGAAGTCTACATTACCTGCATTTCCAGCCGTTGTTGATCCATTGGCAACGATATCCAGTGTGAAAGCAGTAGACACTCCATTGGGGTTAGCTGCAAAATCACCGGGCGTTCCTACACCTGATGCTATTACATAATACACTTCATCAGCAGTAAGGTTTACCGTTGTGTTAAAAACTGATTCCGAGATATCTCCTTGATAAGGAACAATGTCTATTTCAAGATCTGCTCCGGCGGGGAGGTCCAAGAAGGCAGTTGCATTTCTAAAAGCAAGGCTGTCAACAGCTTCACTTCCATTCACATACACATCTACCACTTCGAAAGCGGGATCTGCAGAATTGTGAATGATCTGTATTTGGGCGGTTTGCGCTTGTACGGTGTTCAATCCTATAAGACCAAAGAAGGCAAATAAGAAGGCACTCAAGTACGAAGCGAACTTCGTAACAATCGTTTTCATTTGTCCTGTATTTAATTGTGATTTTTTACAGGAGAATTGCAGCGTCTCTTTTGATGAATAGTAGTTATACAGCAAATCTCCTTCCCTTAGAATCAGATGGAAGCCCTTTTTCGTTCCCAAAAAAATAAAAGTCAAATTAAATTTGTTTTAATCTGTATTCTATATTTAACTTAGACGCATGCAAATCAAAAGCAGAAATAGAATCACTGTTACTCCTCTCCGGCGGATTCCGCGACGGCGGTAGTCCATATTTTATGCTGAATAGTATCAGCACTCATCTTTTTACCGCAAGATTCTAATTTCACTCAACTTCCTTACAGAAGTTTATTCACTCAACTCACTCTATCATCACTTTTTTATTATGTCTGCCCAAGTATTTATCGCAACCGTTCAGCATACCCTTTATGCACAAGATATTTGTGATCTGATCGAGGATGCCGCTCACAAGCGCGGCACCGGGATCGCCAAACGTGATCCGGAATACATCAAAACAAAGATGAAGAACGGAAACGCCGTTATTGCTTTGGATGGTGATCAGCTTGCCGGTTTTTGTTACATAGAAATTTGGGAAAACAAAAAATATGTAGCCAACTCAGGACTAATCGTACATCCTGATTTCCGCGGACAAGGATTGGCGAAAAAGATCAAAGCCAAAGCGTTCGAGCTTTCCCGGAAGAAGTATCCAGAGTCCAAGCTTTTTGGTATCACCACCAGCTTACCGGTCATGAAGATCAATTCAGACCTGGGCTACAAGCCGGTTACTTTCTCTGAACTCACACAGGATGAAACCTTTTGGAGAGGCTGTCAAAGCTGTCCCAATTACGACATCCTTCAGCGCAATAACCGAAGTAACTGTCTTTGTACCGGAATGATGTATGACCCGAATCACCCTAACAACAAGCCCAAAGCGGAGCGTGAAAAAAACGTCAACAAATACTATCGGTGGGTGAAATTAAAGACCGTGAAGTACCTCAAAAAATTTAATCCAATAAACATCTTTCTATCCCTGTAATCATGAGCAATCCTAAAAAAGTTTTACTCGCTTTCAGTGGCGGACTCGACACTTCTTACTGCGCCATCTGGCTGGCCAAAGACCAAGGCTATTACGTTCATACGGCTGCCGTTAACACCGGCGGTTTTGATGAAACCGAAGAAAAAGCCCTGGCGGAAAAAGCCAAGAACCTGGGCATCAAAAATCATGTGATGCTGAATGTGGAAAAGGAATTCTACGAAAAAGGCATTAAATATTTGGTGTTTGGCAACGTGCTCAAAAATCACACCTATCCGCTTTCCGTAAGTGCTGAACGCGTGTTTCAGGCGGTAGCCATTGCAGAATATGCCAAAGAGATCGGAGCTGATGCCATCGCTCACGGAAGCACGGGAGCCGGCAACGATCAGGTTCGCTTTGATCTTGTTTTTCAGGTGATGGCTCCGAATATAGAGATCATCACTCCCATCCGCGATCAGAAATTGAGTCGCGAGGAAGAAGTGGAATACCTTAAAGAAAACGGTATCGATCAGGAATGGGCCAAAGCCAAATATTCCATCAACAAGGGATTGTGGGGAACTTCGGTGGGGGGAGCCGAAACACTGACGTCTCATCAGGGACTCCCCGAAGATGCCTGGCCAACAAAGGTTACCGAAAAAGAACCCAAAACGGTCGAGCTTCATTTTGAAAATGGGGAATTCGTTGGCATCGATGGAGAAACCTATGATCCGGTTCAAGCCATCAAAGAATTGGAGAAAATCGCAGCTCCGTATGGAGTCGGACGAGACATTCACGTGGGTGATACCATTATCGGGATCAAAGGTCGTGTTGGATTTGAAGCGGCTGCACCGATGCTCATCATCAAAGCACATGAACTTTTGGAGAAGCATACGCTTGGCAAATGGCAGCTCCATTGGAAAGATCAGCTGGGTGACTGGTATGGCATGCTGATGCATGAAGGACAGTATCTGGATCCGGTGATGCGCAACATCGAAACCTTTTTAGAAGACACTCAAAAAACCGTCTCCGGAAAAGTGATCGTGAAGCTGGAACCCAAACGATTTGAACTGCAGGGCATTGAATCAGACAATGATCTGATGGGCTCTAAAGCAGGTCAATATGGAGAAATGAACAACGCCTGGAGCGGCGAAGATGTGAAAGGTTTCACCAAGATCCTGGCAAATTCCATGCTCATTCAACAAAAAGTACAAGGAAAAGAAAATGATTAAAGCAGGCATCATCGGTGGCGCAGGTTATACCGCTGGAGAACTCATTCGCATTTTGCTGCACCACCCTGAAGTGGACATTCATAGTGCGGTAAGTGGGAGTCATGGTGGGGAACCTTTGTACAAAGCCCATCCCGACCTGGAAGGAGAAACCGAACTTACATTTGATACCGAATTGGCTCAGGATGTAGATGTAGTTTTCCTGTGCTCGGGACATGGAAAATCTAAAGGAGTGATGGAAAGCGGTGTGATTCCAGATAGCGCTAAGATCGTAGACCTAAGCTCGGATTACCGCATCAAAGGAGATCATGAATTTATCTATGGCTTGCCGGAAATAAATCGCACGGAAATTAAATCCGCGGATTACATTGCTAATCCCGGCTGTTTTGCTACTTGCATTCAACTGAGTTTACTTCCGCTCGCCCAAGCCGGATTGTTGAAAGATTCGGTACACACAACCGCCATCACAGGAAGTACAGGCGCAGGACAGAATCCCACTTCTACCACGCATTTCAGCTGGAGAAGTCACAATGCCTCGATTTATAAACCGCTGAAGCATCAACATTTGGCAGAGATCAAACAAAGCCTTAAACAGCTTCAATCTGATTTTGATCAGGAAGTCTTTTTTATCCCGATGCGAGGCGCTTTCACCCGTGGCATTTTATCTGCGAATTATGTGGAACTGGAGCAATCTGCCAAAGAGATTCAACAACTCTATCAAGAATTTTATCAGGATCATCCATTTGTGACGGTCTCGAATTCATCCCCGGATATTAAACGTGTAGTTGGAACCAATAAGGTGCAGCTGCATGTGCAAAAAGAAAATGGACAGATCCTGATCACGGGAGTGATCGACAACTTACTGAAAGGCGCATCGGGACAAGCTGTTCAAAACATGAATTTAATGTTCGGACTGGATGAAACCGCCGGACTTAATCTAAAATCAACCGCATTTTAACCATGGCTAAGAAACACGATATCGCGATCATTGGAGCTGGAAATCTGGGCATTGCTATTGCCAAAGGGATCACCGGGGCTAAGCTGGCGAAGCCGAAGAATATGTATCTGACGCGTCGCCACCTGGAAAAACTGGATGGCTTAAAAAAGCAGAAGTTCCAGATCACTTCCGATAATATCGAAGCCGTACAACATTCAGAATACATTTTTCTTTGTGTTCAACCTAAACAACTAGCAGCGGTTTTAGATGAGATCAATCCGGTACTCGACCCAGAAAAACATGTGCTCATTTCTACCATCACCGGGGTTGAGATCAGCACGATCGAAGAGCATCTGGAAGCCCAAATGCCGATCATCCGAGCGATGCCTAATACCGCCACGGCTATCCAGGAATCAATGACCTGTATGTGCGGGAAGAATGTCAGTGAGGATCAATTGAAGGACGTGAAAACCTTATTTGAAGCCTTGGGCGAAGCGATGATCATCGATGAAAACCTCATGAAGGCTGCCACCGTATTAGCTGCCAGCGGGATTGCCTTCTTCCTCCGATACATTCGAGCAGCTACGCAAGGAGGTATCCAACTCGGATTTCATGCTGAAGAAGCCCAAAAAATTGCCATGCAAACGGCACGTGGAGCGGCTTCTTTATTGGTCGAAGGCGAACATCACCCCGAAACCGAAATTGATAAAGTAACCACGCCTCAAGGTTGTACCATTGCCGGGCTTAACGAAATGGAGCACCAGGGGCTTAGCTCGGCCGTCATCAAAGGCCTGATGGCTTCTTTCGAAAAAATTAACACGATCACCCAATGAATCTCTTCCAAGTCTACCCACTTTTTGATGTTGAACCGGTAAAAGCTAAAGGACATTATGTGTATGATGCTGATGGCACTAAATACCTCGATTTTTATGGTGGTCATGCGGTAATTTCCATCGGACATGCGCATCCCCATTACGTGAAGCGCGTGAATGCTCAGCTGAATGATATCGGCTTTTATTCGAACTCCGTTCCTATCGGAATTCAGCAGGAATTGGCGAGCAAACTCGGTGCACTTTCCGGCTATAGTGACTGGAATTTGTTTCTGTGCAATTCCGGGGCGGAAGCCAATGAGAATGCGCTAAAACTGGCCTCGGCTCACAATAATCGCAAGAAGATCCTCGCTTTTGATGGAGCCTTTCATGGACGAACGTCGCTGGCTGTTGCGGTTACCGATAATCCCAACATCGTATTTCCGGTGAATGAAGGAGCGGAAGTCATCCGTTTTGCTTTTGATGATTTTGACGGCGTTGAAAAAGCCCTGAAGCAAGAGGATGTCAGCTCGGTGATTATTGAAGGCATTCAGGGCGTTGGAGGTATCGAATCTCCATCGAAGGAATTTTTCCAGCACTTGCGTACGCTTTGTGATGAAACCAATACCGTACTCATTTTGGATGAAGTACAGTCGGGCTTTGGCCGTACCGGGAAGTTCTTTGCGCACCAGTTATTTGATATCGAACCCGATATCATCTCGATGGCTAAAGGCATGGGTAATGGATTTCCGGTGGCCGGAATTTTGATCCACCCGAAATTTGAGGCTTCGTTCGGAATGCTCGGAACTACATTTGGCGGAAATCACCTGGCGTGTGCCGCTTCACTGGCTGTACTGGAAGTGTTGGAGCAAGAGCAACTCATGGAGAATGCAACCAAGCTCGGAAATTATCTGATCAAAGAATTGAAGCAGCTTCCAAAAGTGAAGGAAGTCCGTGGATTTGGACTGATGATCGGCGCTGAATTTGACGAACCGGTAGCCGATTGGCGAAAAAAATTGCTGTATGAGCATCATATTTTCACCGGATCATCATCTAATAAGAATGTACTCCGGTTGCTGCCTCCGTTGGGTATCACTCAAGAAGAATGTGATGTGTTGTTGGAGGCATTGAAAGAAGTCATACCCAATAATTAGTTGGAACCGGTGGTTCCGTCAGGCATTCCCAACGGGACGTTGGGAACGAGATAATTAATTTTAAACAGACAAGTAATTCAAATTTAGCAAGAAAAAGTCCTCCCTTGAGGGAGGTGCCGGAGTGAGTGAATACGAACTCTGGCGGAGGGTGTAAGCCAAGGGCATAAACGTTGAATTCCAACTGATTATCCCTTGGCGCCAACACCCCTCCCGGCTAAAGCCGTACTCCCCTCAAGGGGAGACTATTATGAATCGAATAATAAACAACAACCCACAATCATCTGTGGTTTAAAATCAAAGAATGAACTCATTTCTATCCATTAAAGATGTCAACAATCTCCCCGCGCTGGTGAACGATGCGCTGGAGATCAAGAAGAACCCGCATGCGTATTCGGATCTTGGGCGTAACAAATCGGTTTGCCTGATCTTTTTAAATCCAAGTTTACGGACACGGCTGAGTTCTCAAAAAGCGGCCTTCAATCTTGGGATGAATGCGGCGGTGCTGGATGTGGGAAGTCAGGGTTGGAAGCTGGAATTTGCCGATGGCGTAGTCATGGATTCGGACAAAGCGGAGCACATTAAAGAAGCCGCTGCGGTTATCGGTTCTTATTTTGATGTGGTGGCTATTCGCGCTTTTGCTAAACTTGAGGATCGCGAGGAAGATTATAGCGAGCAGATCATTCAATCCTTTAAAAAATACTGTCCCGCGCCGGTAGTTAATATGGAATCCGGAACCGGACATCCGTTGCAGGCACTGGCCGATCTTATGACCATTGAAGAGCATAAAACGGTAGAAAAACCAAAGGTGGTTTTGACCTGGGCCCCGCACCCGCGACCGCTCCCGCAAGCTGTAGCCAACTCTTTTTCTGAGTGGATGCAAGCAGCGGATTTTGACCTGACTATTACTCATCCTAATGGCTATGAACTGGCAGATGAATTTGTTGGAAATGCCAAAGTAGAATACGATCAGAGAAAAGCATTCAAAGATGCCGAATTTGTGTACGCCAAAAACTGGAGCAGCTATTCAGATTATGGAAAGGTTCTATCCACCGACCGAAGCTGGATGGTTACGGCTGAAAAAATGGCGCTCACCAATAATGGAAAATTTATGCATTGCCTCCCGGTTCGCCGAAATGTAATCGTGGAAGATGCTGTGATTGACAGCGAAAACAGCTTGGTGATTCCCGAAGCCACCAACCGCATTTTTTCTATGCAGGCCGTTTTAAAACAATTGCTGGAGCACCTGAAATGAAGTCCGTAAAAGTCATAAAAGTTGGTGGTAAAGTGATCGGCGATGACCAAAAACTGGATCGTTTTCTGAAATCTTTCGCTGCTATTAAAGAACCAAAAGTGTTGATCCATGGTGGCGGTTCTATTGCTTCTGACATTGGAAAGCGACTGGACATCAAACCACAAATGATCGATGGTCGACGTGTGACGGATGCCGAAACGCTGGAAGTCATTACCATGGTGTATGGCGGATTGGTGAGTAAGAGTATCGTAGCAAAACTGCAGGCTCTTGGAGTAAATGCTGCAGGACTGTCCGGGGCCGACCTGAATATCATCCCCGCAAAAAAACGCGATCCCGAACCGGTCGATTTTGGCTGGGTTGGCGATGTGGAAGACGTGAATACAAACTGGCTCACTCAATTTCTAAATGCAGATGTGACCCCGGTTTTGGCTCCTCTTACCCACGATGGAGCGGGAAATATGCTGAACACGAATGCTGATACGATTGCCTCATCGGTCGCTTCGGCGTTGTCAGATGATTTCGATACCGAACTTATGTTCTGTTTTGAACAGCCCGGGGTGATGAACGACAAAAAGCTCATCACCGAAATGAATCTGTTGCTGTACCGACATCTGCGGGATAGCGGTATTGTCACCGATGGTATGATCCCGAAACTCGATCTCGGGTTTGAAGCTCTGAAGAATGGGGCAAAGGTCAGCATTCGCAGTTTTAAGGATGTGGCTGAGCCGGAATCAGGAACGACATTGGTCTCGAATTAAACAATAAAATAAAATACGAATGACACCGATTAGGCTGATTGTAAATTAGTCCCGTTAGGGACGAACGACATCATAGCCCCTGGTTTTAACCCGGGGCGCAAAAATGTAGAAAGAAAAACCTCCGCCCGGATGCATTTATTAGCAAACCGTTTATCGGAGGTTGGGCAAACATATTACCAACATAAACCAAATTGGAAGCAGGAGCTTCCCAGAATGCGTTCCCAAGCCGGAGCTTGGGAACGAGTTAACGAGTACTAAACACTAAAACCAGAATTCGTATTCACACACTCACTCTCACTCATGAATACCATCGAACAACTTAGCGAGCAAGCCATTGAGCTGCTGAAGACACTGATCTCCACGCAGTCGTACAGTGGCGAAGAAGATGAAACCGCCCAAATCCTTTCGAATGTTTTGGAGGAATTTGGTTTTTCTCCGCAGCGCAAAGGAAATAATATCTGGGCGATCAATCCGTCTTTCGATGAGAATAAACCCACGGTGATGCTGAATTCTCATCACGATACTGTGCAGGCTTCTTCCAAATGGACCAAAGACCCCTTCACCCCAACGCTGGAAGACGGCAAACTTTATGGGCTCGGAAGTAATGATGCGGGCGGACCGCTGGTCAGTTTACTGGCTACGTTTGTATATCTATCTGAAAAAGAACAGCCCTACAATTTGATCTTTTTGGCATCTGCTGAGGAGGAAACTTCAGGAAAAAAAGGAGTGCCTATCGTATTACCTGAACTGCCTGATATTGATTTTGCTGTAGTTGGTGAACCGACCTCTATGGATCTCGCCATTGCCGAGCGTGGATTGATCGTGCTGGATTGTGTGAGTCATGGTGAAAGTGGTCATGCTGCGCGAAATGAAGGCGAGAACGCGTTGTATAAAGCTATCAAAGATATCGAGTGGTTTGCATCTTATGAGTTTGAAAAGACCTCGGAAGTACTGGGAAGCATTAATATGACGGTCACGCAGATCGAGGCGGGAAGTCAGCACAACGTGGTTCCGGATGAGTGCAGGTTTGTAGTAGACGTGCGACCCAATGAGTTTTATTCGAATGAAGAGGTGGTTGCTTTGATCCGTGAGAATGTAGAATGTGAGGTACATCCACGATCCACCAATTTGAATGCCTCCGGTATTGCTCTCGATCATCCGTTTGTACAAAGGGCAGAGGAATTAGACATTCGAACATATGGCTCCAAAACGATGTCAGATCAGGTTCACATGCTCTTCAACAGCGTGAAGATCGGACCCGGTAACACCCACCGTTCTCACACTGCCGATGAATTCATCTATCTGGATGAAATCCGGGATGGCATCAAAACGTATATTGAATTAATTGATCAGTTGAGTATATAATTACACACTAATGTGTTACGGTGTTAAAGTGTTATAGTGGCTTCACAAGCCTAAACACTTTAACACCGTAACACCGTCGCACCAAAACACTTTGAAAAATGAAGAAACTCTGGGAAAAAGGAATTCAAACCGACGCTTTCATCGAGAAATTTACGGTGGGAAAAGACCGTGAACTTGACCTTGATCTGGCAAAATATGATGTGCAGGGAACCATTGCTCATATCACCATGCTGGAATCGGTGGGTTTGTTGGAGAAAGATGAGCTTGAGATCCTCACCAAAGAACTGAATCGCATTCTAAATGAAGTGATCGAACCCGGCAATTTCGAGATCGAAGACGGCGTAGAAGATGTCCATTCGCAGATCGAACTCATGCTTACTCGTAAGCTGGGAGATGTCGGGAAAAAAGTGCATTCCGGTCGTTCCCGAAACGATCAGGTGTTGGTGGATATTCGGCTGTACCTCCGTGATCAGATCAAGGAAATCGCCCAGCTTACCAGGAAACTATTTGATACGCTGATCAACCAAAGTGAAGCCACTAAAGAAGTGCTGCTGCCCGGATATACGCACACTCAAGCGGCGATGCCATCGAGTTTTGGAATGTGGTTTGGAGCGTATGCGGAAAGCCTTGTGGACGATCTTGTGTTGCTGGAGTCCACCTATCATATCGTCAACCGAAATCCGCTGGGATCGGCGGCGGGATATGGTTCTTCTTTTCCGTTGAACCGAACGATGACCGCTGAATTGTTGGGTTTTGAAGGTTTGAATGAAAATGCGGTGTATGCCCAAATGGGTCGTGGTAAAACTGAACAAACCCTTTCTTTTGCCATGGCCGGACTGGCCGGAACGCTGAATAAATTAGCAGCGGATGTCTGTCTTTATAACAGCCAAAACTTCCAATTTCTGAAACTTCCGGATGAACTGACAACGGGCTCCAGCATCATGCCACATAAGAAAAACCCGGATGTCTTTGAGCTCATCCGTGCTAAAACCAATGCGTTGAAAACCCTCCCCAATCAGATCATGATGGCGACTACAAATCTGACTTCCGGCTACCATCGTGATTTCCAGATCCTGAAGGAGCAACTGTTTCCGGCTATTGAAGAACTCAAAAGCTGCTTGTTCATCACCGAATATGCGGCTGGGCAAATGGCTGTGAATGACGAGATCATCGACGACCCCAAATACAAGCTGATCTTTTCTGTGGAAGCCGTCAATGAGTTGGTAAAAGAAGGCGTTCCATTTCGTGATGCGTATCAACAAGTAGCCCAGCAGATCGAAGAAGGAAGTTTTGAACCGCCTACGGAACTGAATCACACCCACGAGGGAAGTATTGGGAATTTGAGAAATGAGGAAATCAAAGAAAGACTGAATAGACTTGAGATTTGAGACATAAGATGTAAGATTGTCTTAAAGCAAAATCTATCTATGAAACAGCTTTATTTTATAGCGCTTATTCCTGCTGAGCCATTGAAGGAGCAGATCCAGGATATCAAGCTGGAGGTGAAGGAGAAATTCAACAGCTCTCACTCGCTGAATGCTCCGCCACATATCACCTTGCTGAGTCCTTTTCGGATGGAGGAGGAACAGGAAGATCAACTGGATTCACTCCTTGAGGTTTTTGCACAGGGATTTCAACCTTTCAATGTTCAACTCAAAAACTTTTCAACCTTTCCGCCCCGTGTGGTTTTTATTGATGTGGTCAAATCTCCGGAGTTGGTTGAGCTGCAGAAAAAACTGGAAGAAATAGCCCGTTCCAAGCCGGAGATGTTTGCGTATAATTATCAAGAACGGGAGTATCATCCGCATGTAACGCTTGCCTTTAAAGACTTGTCCAAATCGAATTTTTATAAGGCGTGGGATACCTTCAAGGATCGCGATTTTGAAGAGAATTTTGTGAGCGATCATGTGTATTTGCTGAAGCATAATGGAGAGCGATGGGAAGTCATCAGGAGCTTTACATTGGAAATGTAATTACCACCCGTTCTATGGAGCTTTCATTTTTTTGTTGTTCATATCTGTCATTTCAAAATAAACTGAACTCCTTCTAATTCACCTATGTTTGATAGATAGATTGAATATTCATCAAAAAACTATTTATCAAAATGAGTGAACAAATGAACGCCGCCTATTTCGAAGAATTCGGCGATCTTTCAAACGTCAAAACAGGTAAGCTTGAAAAACCGCAAGCCGGAGAAGCGGAAGTATTGGTACGCATCAAATCGGCCGGAGTAAATCCTGTGGATGCTGCCGTAGCCCGTGGAATGCTTAAAGATGCTATCCCGACAGAATTTCCTGCCATTCCGGGATGGGATGTCGCCGGTGTAGTTGAAGAAACAGGTTTTTCAGCCCGGCGTTTCAAGCCCGGAGACGAAGTATATGCATATGCCCGACGCCCTGTGGTACAACATGGCACCTTTGCCGAATACATTTCGATACCGGAATCTTATTTGGCTTTGCGTCCTCAAGAAATATCGATGGAAGCTTCCGGGGGAATTCCATTAGTCGGACTTACCGCATATCAATCTTTGTTTGATGCCGGCGATCTCCAAAGCGGGCAAACTCTTCTTATACTTGGAGCCTCCGGTGGAGTGGGCACGCTTGCTATTCAGCTGGCAAAAGCCAAAGGTGCTACCGTGATCGGCGTTGCGAGTGAAAGCAATCATA
>NZ_AQXG01000012.1:0-2500 GCF_000375425.1 Gracilimonas tropica DSM 19535
AGTTCTTAGACATATTGAAGTATAGATCAGATTGTTTGTGCGAGCGAGAGCTTGTTCAATTTCTTGATGCAATTTTGCATTTGAAAATGACGAGAGCGTAGGGTCGGCTCACAGAGTATATAGAGTATTATTTACAATGGAGAGTTTGATCCTGGCTCAGGACGAACGCTGGCGGCGGGCTTAACACATGCAAGTCGAAGGAGAAGGGTGGTGCTTGCACTACCTGGAGACTGGCGGACGGGTGAGTAACGCGTAGATAACCTGCCTATACCTGGGGGATAACGTCTCGAAAGGGGCGCTAATACCGCATAATGCAGCGGGGCCGCATGGCCACAGTTGTTAAAGGTTTCGGCCGGGTATAGAGGGGTCTGCGTGCTATTAGTTAGTTGGTGAGGTAACGGCTCACCAAGGCGATGATAGCTAGGGGGTCTGAGAGGATGATCCCCCACACTGGGACTGAGACACGGCCCAGACTCCTACGGGAGGCAGCAGTGAGGAATCTTGCGCAATGGAGGAAACTCTGACGCAGCCACGCCGCGTGCCGGAAGACGGCCCTATGGGTTGTAAACGGCTTTTGAATGGGAAGAACGCCCGGGTTTCGATCTGGGGTGACGGTACCATTTGAATAAGCACCGGCTAACTCCGTGCCAGCAGCCGCGGTAATACGGAGGGTGCAAGCGTTGTCCGGAATCATTGGGTGTAAAGGGTGCGTAGGCGGGAGCCTAAGTCTGTGGTGAAATCTTGCCGCTTAACGGTAAAATGGCCATGGATACTGGGTTTCTTGAGTACAGAAGAGGCAGGTGGAATTCGTAGTGTAGCGGTGAAATGCATAGATATTACGAAGAACACCAGTGGCGAAGGCGGCCTGCTGGGCTGTAACTGACGCTGAGGCACGAAAGCGTGGGGAGCGAACAGGATTAGATACCCTGGTAGTCCACGCTGTAAACGATGTATGCTAGTTGTTGGCTCTTTGGGGCCAGTGACGCAGTTAACGCAGTAAGCATACCACCTGGGGAGTACGTCGGCAACGATGAAACTCAAAGGAATTGACGGGGGCCCGCACAAGCGGTGGAGCATGTGGCTTAATTCGATGCAACGCGAGGAACCTTACCTGGGCTAAATCCACTCTGCTACCTCCCGAAAAGGAGGGTCCCTTCGGGGCAGAATGGAAGGTGCTGCATGGCTGTCGTCAGCTCGTGCCGTGAGGTGTTGGGTTAAGTCCCGCAACGAGCGCAACCCCTGTGGTTAGTTACCAGCACGTAAAGGTGGGGACTCTAGCCAGACTGCCTACGCAAGTAGTGAGGAAGGTGGGGACGACGTCAAGTCATCATGGCCCTTACGTCCAGGGCTGCACACGTGCTACAATGGATGATACAATGGGTAGCCACTGCGCGAGCAGGAGCAAATCCACAAAGTCATTCTCAGTTCGGATTGGAGTCTGCAACTCGACTCCATGAAGGTGGAATCGCTAGTAATCGCGTATCAGCAATGACGCGGTGAATACGTTCCCGGGCCTTGTACACACCGCCCGTCAAGCGATGGAAGTTAGGAGTACCTGACCTCGCCCCGGTAAGGGGTGCGTAGGGTAAGCCTAGTAACTGGCGCTAAGTCGTAACAAGGTAGCCGTACCGGAAGGTGCGGCTGGATCACCTCCTTTCAAGGAGAGCGACCCAGCAATGCTGGGTGTTATGGCGCTACGCTGCTTGCTCGTGGCAAACAATCTGATCTGTACTTTTTTAGTTGACTGTGTACCCGGCGGGTACCGCACTCGCCGCAGCCGGCGAGCACGCCTGCAGCCGCGGCCGCCCGCATAAAAGGGGGCTTGTAGCTCAGGTGGTTAGAGCGCACGCCTGATAAGCGTGAGGTCGGAGGTTCAAGTCCTCCCAAGCCCACAAGTGTTACCGAGGGGCTATAGCTCAGCTGGCTAGAGCACCTGCTTTGCAAGCAGGGGGTCCGGGGTTCGAATCCCCGTAGCTCCACAGTATTTAACGGTATTTTTTTTGAAATTTTGAGGTGCAAGATGGATTGAGAGGATTGCGTATATCCCGCCTCTTGCATAAAAGAATGTACGGCAGCGCTGCTGCCAGACAGGTTGCCCGCCCGGCGGGCAGTTCTTTGACATGATGAGCAATATAGCAATAGTAATAGGTCTGAAGCTGCATAGCAATATGCAGCGGAAGAATACAAGTAGGGCATTTGTCTGCCAGTCAGGCAAGTGCACTACGCCAAGGTAGCCGGGGAGGTTCGTCCCACCCCGGCCCACAATAAACCAATAACATGAATTACGAATGGTTTGCGGGCGCGGAAGCGCTGTGCAAGCCATATAGTAGAAGCAAGTTAAGGGCACACGGTGGATGCCTAGGCATACAGAGGCGATGAAGGACGTGTAAAGCTGCGATAAGCTGCGGGGAGCTGCATACGAGCAATGATCCGCGGATGTCCGAATGGGGCAACCCATCCGCCAATTGGCGGATACTCCTTTCGAGGAGGGCGTACGGGG
>NZ_AQXG01000012.1:7500-80314 GCF_000375425.1 Gracilimonas tropica DSM 19535
GAAGTGTAAATCAGGGTATTTGGGTACTAAATGCGGAAGGAAGCCGAATCATTGATCGGTTCACCACAGAAAATAGCCCGCTTTATTCCAATAATATTATCTCGATTGCTATCAATGATATGACCGGAGAAGTTTTCATTGCCACCGATGTAGGTTTAATAAGCTATCAAGGTATTTCTAAAGCTCCCGTTCAAGAAATGAATACGCTGAAGGTATTCCCAAATCCATTTTCCTATACAGAAAACTCAGGAATTGTGATCGAAGGTTTAAGTGAGGAAACCACGCTTAAAATAGTAGGTGTAGATGGATCCGTAGTTCAGGAAATTGAGGCACGGGGAGGCAGCATTAAGTGGGACGGTTTGGGTTATAATGGCAATGAGCTGGGTACCGGAGTCTATTTTATAATAGCTTATGAAGATGACAGCAGGCAAACAGGAATGGGGAAAGTGGTGATCGTACGCTGATAAATGGATATCACAACCGTAATAATAAACTATCAAACGCCGGACCTGCTTGAAGTGGCAGCACGTTCGTTTAGGAATGTATACCCGGAACAGCCTCTTTTATTGGTAGACAATGGATCAAAAGACTATTCCCCTTCCTTGATTGATAAGTTGGAGGGGGAACTTCCTCACACTAAATCTCTCACTTTAGAGAAAAATATCTACCACGGTCCCGCCATGGACCTGATTCTTAAGAATTACATTTCTTCAAAGTTTGTGTTCTTTTTGGATAGTGATACCGAAACCCACAAGAAGGGCTTTTTGGAACAAATGCAGGATATTGCACAGAATAACGGAGTTTATGCCGTTGGTGAAGTGATAACGGTAAATGAAAGGGGCTTCAAGAATGAAGATGGCATTGAGGTGATTTTAACTCCTTATCTATTTCTTAAGCGTAAGTACTATGCTGAATTACCACCATTTATTCATCACGGACAGCCAACCATTCATAATTTTAAAGAGGCACATAAAAAAGGACTAAAATTAGAACCATTTCCGATCTCTGATTACATTCACCACCATTGGAGAGGGACTGCAGATCGTTTTGGGTATGGACTTGGATTAAAAGGAAAGCTCGATTTTTTTCTTAACAAGCTGGGCTTATAGATGACAACTTCTAAAATCGACATATCTGTTGTAATCGTCAATTATAAGGTAAAAGAGTATATCGCTAATCTCTTGAATTCTCTGGAGCGCAGTTCTGACGGTTTGTCGCTCGAAATTTTTGTGGTGGATAATGCCTCTGGGGATAATTCAGTTTCTTACCTAAAAAAGCGTTTCCCCAACGTACATTACATTCAGAATGATGAGAATATCGGATTCGGGAAGGCCAACAACCAGGCGATAAGTCAGGCTAAGGGACAATATACTCTGATCATTAATCCCGATACGTTAGTCAGCGAGGATACACTCACCACTCTTTTTGATCACATGGAAAAGCATGAAGAATGTGGAGCTTGTGGATGTAAGATCTTAAATCCGGATGGAACCTTTGCTCCTGAATCACGAAGGTCGGTACCTACTATTTGGTCGGCTGCTTGTAAGGTGTTTGGATTGAATTCACTATTTCCAAAAAGTAAGCTTTTCGGGAAATACTATCTGAGTTGGTTGGGAGAAGATGAGCCATCTAAGGTCCCGGTTTTATCCGGCTCTTTCATGTTCTGGAGAACGGAAGTACTTCAAAAACTCGGAGGATTTGATGAGCGTTTTTTTATGTATGGAGAGGATATTGACCTTTGCTATCGTATTCAGAAAACAGGCTATCATATCGACTATGTACCGGATACATCTATAATTCATTACAAAGGGGAAAGCACCAAAAAAGGAGATCTGAAATATATTCGACTCTTTAATAAAGCATTGTACCAGTTTTTTGATAAGCAATACAGCTCAAGGTACAGCTTTCTGTTTAAGGTGCTGATCTATATTGCCATTTTGTTACGAACCTTGTTTTCATTTATTGGAAGCAGGGTAAAACAGGCGGGAACAGTAATCATGGACCTGCTATTGCTCAATATTGCTCTTTTGTTAGGCTTTGCTATCCGATTTAATTTTGATATGACGGTTATATTGCAGCCGGATAACCTGAATTTCCTTTGGATTAACTTACTTTTTAGCGGGCTTTATTTTGTGGCAGCAGGAATTTTCGGGCTGTATAAGAGAAATCTGAATTCTATCTCGGCCCACCTTAAGGCTGTTTTTGTAGCTTATAGTGCTCTTATCCTGATTACATTTTTTGCGAGGGAATTAGCCTTTTCCCGCCTCATTTTCGCGGTCAGTTTTGTGATCGGCTTAGTTCTGACCTTAGTTTATAGAGTGGCGAAATTGAATTCCCGAAACTCAGGAGAAGCTCCACGTGGAAAGATCAGAAGTTCACGGGTTTTGATTGTAGGGAATATTGATCAGACCCAAAACATTACCAATAAAATACATTCCAGGCCGGATTGGAGTTATGAAGTTGTAGGGTATGTGAGTCCGACGGGACAAAAGACTGATTCAGTATCCTATTTAGGCGAACTTGCACAATTGAAGGATCTGGTACGGGCTTATAGCATTGACCAGGTTTTTTTTGCATTGAATTCGATCAGCTATAAACAGATGCTCAAAGAAATTTCCAACCTCCAGAAGCAAGATGTGATCTTCAAACTTATCCCGGATTCCATGGATTTCATTCTTGGAAAATCCAATGTGGAATATCTTGAAGCCATTCCACTGGTGGAAGTAGAGTTTGACTACTCCAAGCCTTATAACCGGTTCATTAAACGCGTTCTGGATATTGGAATAAGTATGCCTTTAACAATCTTAATTGGGGTCTTTGTATTTCCTTCCCTGGTGTTTGCTAAAAAAGAATGGGTCTGGGTAGAAAATATAAAGCTGTATAAAGGTATAAAGGAACATGCCTGGAAAAACCGTTTTAGAATATTGCTCTATGTTTTAACCGGTAAACTGAGTTTAGTTGGTGCCCCACTTCACAAAGCGGTTATGGACCATAATGATCCTGTAAAAAAGGGAATTACAGGCTTGGTTCAAATAAGTGAACACCGTATTGCTCATCCGGATGATGAAGAAAGTTTTGAGCTGTATTATCTTCAAAATTATTCGCTGTGGATGGATCTTGATATCCTGATCAAGATGATTTTTAACGGGCCTTACCCATTGGATCAAATTGCGTCCCTGAAAGTAAACCAAGAACAAGATTAAATACGTTGCTCCAGTTGCTTAACCATGCCGGGGTACCATTCTCCAAATGTATCGTTTGCAATGTGTTGCCTAACTTCTTCCATTAGCCATAAGTAGAATGTTAGGTTATGTACCGATGCGAGTATGAGACCGAAAATCTCGTCGTTTCTAAAAAGGTGATGGATATAGGACATAGTGTATTTGCTGCATAGTTCGGAAGGGAAATCGGGATCGAGGAAATCATGATGTTTTTTCCATTGGGCATTGCGGATATTTACCCGGCCGTTGCGTGTAAAGATGGTGCCGTTACGGGCGTTACGCGTAGGCATCACGCAGTCGAACATATCCACGCCCCGGGCTACTCCTTCCAGCAAATTTGCAGGTGTTCCAACGCCCATCAGGTATCGTGCTTTATCCTTAGGCAGATAATCAGTGTTTAAATCCGTGAATTCATACATCATCTCGATGGGTTCTCCCACACTCAGTCCTCCAATAGCAATACCCTCAAAATCCTGATCGGCCATAAATTTTGAGGATTCGATACGAAGATCTTTATATGTCCCACCCTGTACAATCCCGAATTGAGCTTGTTTGTGTCCATAAAGGGGTTCTGTTTCAAGGAAAGCTTTGCGCCCCCGTTTTGCCCAGCGGTGGGTAAGTTCCATAGAATTTTTTGCGTATTCGTACGAACTGGGATATGGAGGGCATTCATCCAGCAGCATCATAATGTCAGAACCGAGAATTCGTTGTATTTCAACTACATTTTCCGGGGTAAAGGAATGTTTGGAGCCATCTATATGGCTTTTGAAGTGAGCTCCTTCTTCATCCAATTCCCTGTTGTCTGAAAGGGAAAAGATCTGATATCCGCCTGAATCGGTAAGAATGGGACGGTCCCACTTCATGAACGAATGTAATCCCCCGGCTTTTTTTATGATATCACATCCCGGCCGCAAATAAAGATGGTAGGTATTTCCAAGTATGATCTGGGCTTTAACCTTCTGCTTCAGCATATCCTGGGAAACTGCCTTTACCGTGCCAAGCGTACCCACGGGCATGAATATGGGGGTTTCTATGGTTCCGTGATCAGTTTTAAGTTCACCAAGTCTTGCCTTAGTTGTTGACACCGTACGTTTTAGAGAATACAAATGGACGAAATTTAAAATTTTGAAGTTATGCAGCCTTTATAAAATTGCTTATTTTGGCAATCTTAATTTAAAATGGCCTTACAAGTTACTGTGCTAAAGTTAAAAAGATATAGGGAAGTAATTTTTACCAGTGTGTTAGATTTTTTGATCATACTGGCAAGTTGGTTTGTATTTCATTCCTTCTATCCCAACACAATGAATATACTCATTCAGGATTTCAACCTGAATTTCATTACCGGTGGTATTGTAATGAGTTTCTATTGGCTTGCCGTATTCGTGGTCATGGGATCTTATAAAAAACTTTATCTCGTGTCCCGTCTTGATGAATTTCTGAAAGTACTGAAAGCGAGTTTACTTGGGGTCCTCATTCTATATTTCATCATAAATGTAAATGAGAATATCTCCATTAGTGAGCAACGCTCAATTATTGTTGCCTATTGGGCGACGATCTTCGTTTTACTTGCGATAAATAGATTTATAGTACGAACCATTCAAAAATACTATGCTCAACGAGGTAAAGGGTTACATCGTGCCGTTATAATAGGAACCGGACAAACAGCAAGAGCTGCCTATGAGGACCTGAACAGAAATAAAACCCTCGGGATGCAAGTGCTGGGATTTATACAGGTTAATGGGCGTATGCCTGACCCAATTCACGGAGTAAAGGAAGAAGAGGTGATTGGCAAGCTCGCGGATATCAAGCAAATTATGGAAGAGCATAAAGTCCAGGAGATATTGGTAGCACTGGAGCCCGACCGCAGAAAGGACCTTGTGGATGTGATCTCAAAAGTCGACACCCCGGAAGTTTCACTTAAATTATTACCTGACTTTTACCAATTGGTGAGTGGCCTCAGTAAAACCAACCAGATCTTCGGGCTTCCATTGGTGGAAATTTCCCCTGAACCTATGCCGCTTTGGGAAAAGACCATTAAGCGTGTTTTTGATATTTTAGTCTCCCTGTTATTTCTGATTCTTACTTTTCCCTTTTTGATCATCATTGGAATTGCTATTCGTCTTACCTCTCCCGGTCCGGCTATTTATAAGCAAAAAAGGGTTGGTCGTAACGGTAAGATGTTTACGATCTATAAATTTCGCACTATGTTGAATAATGCTGAAAAGCATAGCGGTCCTACTTGGGCAAAGAAAGATGATCCGCGGGTAACAAAGCTCGGTTATTGGCTGAGAAAGCTTCGTATAGACGAAATTCCACAGCTGATCAATGTACTCAAAGGGGATATGAGTTTAGTGGGCCCTCGTCCCGAACGTCCTCATTTTGTGGAACAATTCAGTAAACAAATTCCACTTTATACCCGAAGGTTAAGGGTGCGCCCGGGAATAACAGGATGGGCTCAGGTAAAATGGAAATATGACACCTCGCTTGACGATGTAAAAGAGAAGACAAAATTTGACCTCTTTTATATTGAAAACGCCTCACTGAGGATGGATGCTAAGATCCTGATAAATACCATAATCACAATAATTAAAGGAAAGGGACAATAACAATGTCGGCGGATACTATTATCATTGTGCCTACATATAATGAATCGCATAATATTGTGCGTTTGATCGAGCGGTTAATGAAGCTGAGAAATAGAGTGGATGTGCTTATCATCGATGACGGATCCCCGGACGGAACAGCTGATAAAGTGAAAGATGCCCAAAAGGAGTATCAGGATCGAATCGCGTTGATCGAAAGGGAAGGGAAATTAGGACTTGGAACAGCATATGTGCGAGGTTTTCAATATGCATTAGATAAAGGATATAAATTTGTTTGTGAAATGGATGCTGATTTTTCACATGATCCGGATGATGCTGACCGACTTATTGATGCCGTCAAAGCAGGTGAAGCTGATGTGGCGGTTGGATCGCGCTATGCAAATGGGATCAGTATCATTAATTGGCCATTAAGCCGATTGATCCTTTCCTACGGAGCCAATATTTATGCAAGAACTATTACCGGCTTGCCTATCTTCGACACTACGGCCGGATTTAAATGTATCAGGCGGGAAGTACTTGAAGCCATTTCCATAGACAGGATCAAGTCTAATGGTTACGCTTTTCAGATCGAACTTCACTTTAGAGCCTGGAAAGCCGGTTTTAAATTAAAAGAAGTGTCTATTGTATTTCGTGAAAGAGAGGAAGGTGTATCAAAAATGTCTAAAGCAATTGTGAGAGAAGCGATCTGGAGAGTTTGGGCACTCAAATTCAGAAGTATATTCGGTGTACTTTGAGTGGAACCTTTCTCCTCACTTCAACCTAAGTTTATGTATATTTAGCACAGAGTTAAACTAATAGCAGTTATGCAATATTTAGATTTTGAACAACCCATTGCCGAATTGGAAAGTAAGATCAAAGAGCTTAAAAATCTTTCTAATGTAAGTGATGGCGTACTTGATAAGGAAATTGAAAGCCTGAGAAACCGTGTAGATAAACTACGCGAAAATATCTTCTCCAACCTTACCCGTTGGCAGCGGGTGCAGCTCGCTCGTCATCCGGATCGTCCTTATACTTTGGATTACATCTATAAAATGACGGAAAACTTTGTAGAGCTACATGGAGATCGCTATCATTCTGACGATAAAGCTATCGTAGGAGGCTTGGCTGAAGTTGATGGCCAAACCGTAATGATCATCGGCCATCAGAAAGGGCGTGATACCCAACAAAGACAATATCGCAGATTTGGAATGGCCAATCCTGAAGGCTATCGTAAAGCTCATCGGCTTATGAAACTGGCCGAAAAATTCGATATACCCGTTATCACCCTTTTAGACACTCCCGGTGCTTATCCGGGGCTGGAAGCAGAAGAACGGGGACAGGCAGAAGCAATCGCCAAAAACCTAAAGATGATGGCTATGTTAAAAGTGCCCATCATTACTATTGTGATTGGAGAAGGAGCCAGTGGCGGTGCTATTGGAATTGGCATGGGTAATGAAGTGTACATGATGGAAAATACATGGTATTCCGTGATTTCTCCGGAATCATGCTCATCCATCCTTTGGAAAACATGGGACTACAAAGAACAAGCTGCCGCCGTTCTAAAATTAACTGCTCCCGACCTGAAAAAACTTAAAGTGATCGACGGTGTGATAAGTGAACCCCTTGGTGGTGCGCATAGAGATCATGATGCGGCAGCAGAGGCGGTGAAATCCCAGATTCTTAAGAGCCTTAAAAAACTCAAAAAAGTAAAACCTGAAAAGCTCATCGAACAACGCATCGAGAAATATGCATCCATGGGTGAATGGGAAACGGTGAAATAAAAAGGTGGAATTTCCCAAGAGTTCTCCGATTATAGAATACACTCATACTCTGCGTAGTCGTTATTCCGAAACAGACCGTATGGGATATGTGTACTACGGACGTTACCTCGAATACTTTGAAGTGGCCCGAACGGAGATGATCCGTGCACTCGGATTTTCGTATCGGGAGCTGGAAGAGTCGGGCATAATGCTTCCTGTGGTTCACTCAGAAGTAGATTATAAAATACCGGTTCTTTATGACGATGAAATGTTCATCAAAGTGATGGTATTTGAAGAACCAACCGTGCGATTGCAAACTTTTTATGAAGTAACGACCGCTTCATCCGATTACGTACACGTATATGGCGAGGTTTCCCTATGTTTTGTTGATGAGGAAACCCGAAAACCACGCAGGGCTCCGGCTTCTTTTTTAGAAGCAATACAACAAAAGCTTCAGACATAGAAAAGTATGGGAAAGCTGCTTTTTCATAATCGGCTGCTATATGCAGTTATTTTGGGGAGTAGCATTACTTTGATGGTCATTGCTTTGGGGCCGGGCTTATTCGGAAGCGGAGAAATCTTTAATGCCTGGCAGTATCAAGTTTTTGATAGGATATGCCATCAGGATCCGGCTCGTTCATTTCAGCTTGCAGGTGTACAGATGGCTGTTTGTTCACGGTGTTTGGGTATTTACGGTTTATTCATGATTGGGTGGATCTTACTTCCTTTATTTAAAATAGTTCAGGACATAAATTCCCAACAAGAAAAGAAATGGTTAATTGCTGCTATTATATTAAATTTAGTTGATGTAACAGGAAACTATTTAGGTTTTTGGACGAATACGTTATCCTCCCGGTTAATATTGGGAGGTATTTTGGGAATTACCGTAGCCTTCCTGCTTACAGATGAATTTTTCACAATAAAAAAATCGGTGTGACAAATGGAAAATGAACAAACAACGCCCAGTTATTGGAATTCAGTAATTTTAGCCTCGCTTCTAACAGCAATTGTGGTATCAATATTCACGTTGATCGGCGGATACATGACCTTAGGATCAGAGCCATCTGGCTCGTTATTTAGTTCTGCTCAACTCTTTTCAACCCTGGGGTGTCTGATCGGTGCACTTGGAGGTTTGTATGCTAACTGGCATTACGCCAAGACTTTTGATATAACCTACAAGATCGGAAAAGGTGCATTAATTGGTTTAATGGTTGGTGCACTGGCTACCGTATTTTCAGTTTTGATCGGCGAAATATGGAATTTCATCGATCCTGGTTTTGAAGAAGCTCTCATTGATTGGAACATCCAAAACTTCGAAGCCATGCAAATGCCGGCTGAAGCCAAAGAACAAGCTATTGCAAGTATGGAAGAGCAAGGAGCCGGAACCATCTGGATGCGTGCCCTCTATTCTTTTATCGGACTTGGCATTGTGAACGTGATATCAGGACTAATTGGGGCAAAAGTATTTGCATCCGAAGAGTAAGCTATAATTAATGGACCAAGAAATTCCCTCCTCTCAAAAAGACAACTCACAAATTTTTGAAGAACCTAAACCACTCCCATGGGTAGAACGTAACGGTTTTGCCCATTGGGCTGTGGCTGTTGGTTGGGTCTTCTTTGCTCTGGTTGCCTTTAATGTAGTGGGGGCAATTGTGGGAGTCATCGGAATATTTGCAACGGCAGATGTTCTGGACCCACAAACCATAATGGATGAGTTATCCGGTAATTTTGATATTCTGTTTCTGGCAAATTCATCCGGACAGGTTTTAATTATGGCACTGGCCACTCTGCTGGTCGTAAAATTACATGCCGTAAAAGGCCGCAGAAAACAGTTCTTAAGGCTTCAGATAAGTGAAAATACCTGGAAAGTAACTGCGATTGGAGCAGTATTGTTCATTGTAGCGCAGCCTACCATATTATTTTTAGGTTGGTTGAATTCATTTATTCCGGTGCCCGAATTCATGGCAGAGATGCAGGAGACGATGGCTCAGATGATATCAAATTTTCTAAAATCTGATAATGCTTTGATGTTGGGCGTATTTCATATTGGCGTGGTGCCTGCGATATGTGAGGAGATCATGTACAGAGGGTATGTACAGCGTGCGTTCGAAAAAAGCTGGGGCATAACAGCCGCGATTTTAATATCAGGAGCTATTTTTGGAGCCTACCATCTTCAATTATCAAATTTTTTACCATTGGCCACATTAGGCATATTTCTGGCTTATCTGACGTATATCTCAGACAGCCTGATTCCGGCTATGGTAGCTCATTTTATTAATAATGGGGGACAGGTGATCGCCAGTGATTTCTACCCTGAAATGCTGGATCAGCAAATAAGTCCGGATATGGATATTCCGTTTTTATTAGTTTTCTTAAGTATAACAGCCACCGTAGCGCTGCTCTACTTTTTAAAGACATTGAAACCCGATACAACCACTTCTGTATGAGCTTTTTCTCTAATTCACCAAAACCAAACGACATTGAAAACTGGGTTTGTGTACTGGAAAGTAATACGGACATTGAAGTTGAGATGGCTAAAAATTATTTATCGAATCTTAAAATTCCTTCCAATATTCTGTCTAAACGAGACCGGGCTTATAGCTTGAATGTGGGAGAAATGGCGATGGTGTACTTATACGTACCGGTAGAATTTGAGAAAAAGGCCAGGAAGGCTCTTTCAGATCTGGAAGAGTCGAGCCGGGACCTGAATTCCGGATTCAGTGAAGAGGAGTGAGTTTTGAGTGAATTAGCAAAACGTATTTTATTTGCCGTTCCTGCAGCCATCCTTTTTATCGCCATTACCTGGTTAGGCGGATGGTATTTTAAAGGCATCATGATCTTTATAGGCTTTATTATTCAGCAAGAAATGATTCGCCTGATGGCCTCATCCAAAGTGCCTGCTGATCCCTATTTTCCTTACACTATTGGCCTTTGGGTGATGTTATTCCCATTTATTCCTTATGCATTAGAAATCGGGCTTATCATTCTTATCCTTTTTATCGCCATTCAAACGTTTGATACAGCCGAAGACAGCATCTCGAAACTCACAACTACTTTTTTTGCCGGTTTATATGCTCCGGTTGGCATTCTTTGCTTGATGCTTATCCGGGAAACCGGCAGCGACCAGGTCGGGTTTTTACTCACCATCGCCACTATGTTGATGATCTGGGGTGGAGATGTATTCGCCTATTTTGGCGGAAAATCGTTCGGAAAACGAAAGCTTGCTCCTGCCATAAGTCCCAATAAAACCTGGGAAGGATTCCTCAGCGGATACGTGGGTTGCTTTGTAGGGCTGGTAATCGCCATTTATGCAGTCCCTGTTACCTCCGGCTTTTCCCTAACCGCTGCCTTGCCACTTATACTGATGGTAGGGACATTCGGGCCCATCGGAGATCTTATCGAAAGTAAGATAAAGCGAAAGGCTGGGGTGAAAGATTCTTCCTCCATTCTTCCGGGACATGGAGGTTTTTTTGATCGTTTTGATGCGCTCCTTCTTGCAGCACCGGCCGTTTATGTGTATTTACAATTCATCCAAAAATTAGGATATGCCTCATTTTGAGATCACCTGGGAAGCTTTTTCCCTAAAACTGAAAAACGTATTTACCATTTCAAGAAGCAGTCGTTCGGAAGTGCCTGTTGTTTTCCTGAAAATCACCAAAAACGGAATTACAGGATACGGAGAAGCAAGTCCCAATGCACGGTATCAGGAATCTCAGCAGACTGTCATAAACTATTTCGAAAAACTGTCTGATGAGCTTTTGGGAGAGATACAAAAGCCGGAAGACCTCCCGCTTAAACTGGCAGAGATAGAAGGGCCTGTGGTATATGCTGCAAAAGCTGCAGTAGAAATGACCTGGCTCGATTGGTGGGCAAAATCGCAAAATCAACCGCTTTGGAAGTTGTGGGGATTTGAATCTTCAGCAGGCCCTCAAACTTCATATACCATCGGCATCGATACACCCAAAGTGATGCAGGAAAAAGTGAAAGAGGCTGAACAATACCCCGTTTACAAAATCAAATTGGGCACGGATCAGGACAGAGAGATCATTGAAGCCATTCGGGAAGTGACTGACAAACCTCTTCGGGTTGATGCCAACGAAGGCTGGAAAACAGTAGCACAGGCGAAGCGGGAAATCGAGTTTTTAGCAACTCAAAACATAGAGCTGATCGAGCAACCAATGCCTGCCTCAGAATTTGAGATGATGAAGGAGTTAAAGAAATGGTCACCTTTGCCGTTAGCTGCTGATGAAAGTTTTACCGGGAATGAAAATTTAGAAGATATATCGGAGGCCTTTCATGTCATCAATATAAAGTTGATGAAGATCGGCAGCTTAATGAAAGCGCGAAAGGTGATCTCAAAAGCAAAAGAACTGGGGCTTCAGGTAATGATAGGCTGTATGATCGAAAGTTCTCTCGCAAATGCCGCGGGTGCATTATTAGCTCTCGAAGCAGATTACGCCGATCTGGACGGGCATTTGTTGATTTCGAATGATCCGTTTTCGGGATTGAAGCTGAATGATAAAGGCTGCCTTTTATTATCAGAGGGATCAGGATTAGGCATAGATAGCATTCATTGAGATCTAAAAAGAATGAATGCTTACTCCCCGATAAATGGTTCATCATATAAAGTGAATAAATTCTGAAAACATGAATATTCTGATCACCGGGGGAACCGGATTTATTGGTGAAGAGCTGAGGATGTTGCTTTTGAAACGAGGCCATAATCTGGTGATCGTGACGCGCAATCCTGCCAAGTACGAAAATGAATCTGCGAAGAATCAGCAGTTTGTGAGCTGGGATGATGACCTTTCTGTGCACATGAATGAAGTGGATGCAGTCATTAATCTGGCGGGCGAAAGTTTGTTTGGTCAGCGCTGGACCGACTCAGTCAAAAAACGAATCATGAACAGCCGGGTAGAAAGTACACGAACTTTGGTTGAAGCCATGCGCACGGCAGAAAATCGGCCGGCAGTTTTTATCTCGGCTTCGGCATCCGGGGTTTATGGAGATCAGGGAGATAAAATTTTGGATGAGTCGGCTTCAGAAGGGGATGATTTTTTAGCGAACGTTTGCAAAAACTGGGAAGCAGAATCCCAAAAAGCCGAAGAACTCGGAGTTAGAGTGGCCAATCCAAGGATCGGAATTGTATTGGAAGAGGGCGGCGGAGCACTGGAAAAAATGCTTACCCCGTTTCGGTTTTTTGTGGGCGGACCGGTTGGTTCCGGTGATCAGTATATGAGCTGGATTCACCGAAGCGATTTATGCAGAGCGCTCATCTTTCCTATTGAGCATGAAGAAATTTCCGGAGCTTACAATGTGTGTGCTCCAAATCCGGCAACCATGAGCGAGTTTACCGAAACCCTTGGAAATGTGATGAATCGTCCCTCCATCTTTAAAGTGCCAGAGTTTGCACTGAAAATTGCTTTAGGAGAATCCGCCAAACCGGTAACCGACAGCATACGAATGCAGCCCAAGAAATTACAAGTTTACGGTTTTGAGTTTCAATTTGAAGAACTCGAAGAAGCCCTCGCAGATATTATTGGGTAGTTTTTAAGTGCAAGGGACAAGGTGTTAGGTGTTAGAAACTTGAACCTTGCCTCTAAAACCTTGCAACTAACAAACCCTAATTCCGCTCCCTGTTAATCGTCCAGGCACGTAACCCTTCTCTTGTTTGAGCGATCAGTTCTTTTTGGCCATCTCCATTTAAGTCAGTAATAACAGGAAATTTCATTCCCGAAGTCGGAATGTCATACAATCTTTGGCCGGTTAAAACCTCCCAGGCATAAAGCCTTCCAAAATCGGCCAGTGCCACCAATTCCATATTGAGATCAGCATTAAGATCGTACAGTCCGGGGGCAAATGTGGCAGAACCGGGCTGTCCTAAACTTTGAGTAAATCTCAGCTTGCCGTCTTTGTTGTACAGAAAAAGAGAGCCGTTGCTACTTTGAGTTGCTAATAAATCTTCACGGTAAAAATCGGTTGAATCCTTAAGAAGCACATTTTCCTGTATGGCTACAGAACTAAGCTCACTATTTGAAACATATAGGGAATGAATGGTCAGTGAGTCGGAAGAGATGACTGTGGCCAGAGAATCTATAAAAAATGGCTCGGTTCCTACAGAATAGAGGTAGCCATCGGCGGCGCTGCCTAATACTTGGTTTTCAAATATGGTGGGAGATGATGTGAATCGGGCATTTACGAACTGAGGATAACCGGGACGACTGTTTCCATTTCTCAACCAACTGTGAAGTGTATTTTCGGAATAGGCCCATACACTCCAGGTGCCTTCCAATATCTCAAATACCGGCTGTGTTGTTACCAAGGCATTGGTGTTCTTGGGCCATCCGCGAACATTTTCACCCCGTGCATTGAGTACATGCACTTTTCGGTCTTCCGTAGCTACAACAATTTCTGGAACTCCATTTCTCAATACGTCCTGAACGAGAATCGGTGCGGTAATCTGAACGCCTACATCAATCGGGAATTGAGGTAGTAATTCACCGCCCTCATTCCAGGCGTAAATTTTAGAGCCGGCGGCTACAAAGATGATGTTTGATCCATTTCCATACCAATCATACAATTGCGGCCCTCCGATTGGTGTGGCGCCTCCCGTGGATGCTTGCATCGCAGTGGTACCATCTGCAGCAAGAACATAAACGTTTCCTTCTTCGGTTGAAAAGATGACTTCATCTGCCGAACTGCCTACCATGTTGCCCATAACCGGAGTTCCGGTTAAGTCAGAATTGGAAAGAGGAACGACCCATAATTCTTCATAGGGTTGAACCGATCCTTCTTTTGAGTAGGTTTTTAGCGTAAGGTCAACGTAGTTATCCTGACTTTGCATAATTAGTGTGGTAATGTCGAAGCGACGAAAAAGTGCTTCGGCTGCATTTCCATCTTTAAGGAAAGGATTTAGAAAACGCATGAAACGGTCTGAATCTCCCCAGAAAAAACCGCTGATCTCTTCAGGCATGGAATTACGGATATCCGCATAAGAATCCTCATAATAAATAACCCGACGGCGAATTCGATCTGAATTAACGCTTTCCGTCAGACCTTTTCTTTTTGATATAACGGCCACATCATTTGAAAAGCCAATGTAAAAATCCCGCAGAGTACTAAGCTCAGAGCCTATTAACTGTCCCAGAATGGAACTGCTGGCTTGGTAGGAACCGTCAACTCTTTTAAGGTAACCCTGATTGGCCAGTTCATTCAGTTGCTGTTGAAAAGAGCCGCGGTCACGAAGTTTTCGCAAAAATAAGTACTCTCCCGTAGTCAATAAGCCGGATTCAGGAAAAGATTCGTAAGCAAATTCATCATCCAATGTATTGGCAAGGTTTTGATAGACCTCCATGTTTTGCTGGAACAGAGAGTCGAGTGGCGTGATGAAATCGCCGGCCGGTTTTGCGGGGACAGACAGGGGCGGCAAGCGAAGTATGGCAAATGCTGCTGCATTGGAAGCAATATGCCGGTCCAGCATCAGGGGTTTGTTTTGATAAGAGATCGCATCCACCAAGGGAGAAGTTTTTTCATTGGAAAGTGGAAGTCGTGCCGTTAGCTCAACGTTATGGGTAGAATCAGATTCTTGCGTAAAAGAAAAAGTAAGAGGCTGTGTTCCTTCAAACTTGTCAAGAATAGAGGGACGGTAGGTCACTTCTGCAAATTGTTGCACCCATGCGTGCAACTCCGGAGTATTCACAATCAAAGAACCGGGTTGGGGAACACCGGATAGCTGAATGGCCGGTTCCTGTCCTTCAAAAGTACGCAAGGCATTTTCTATCACCAGGCTCGATTCGGACAGTAATAACCATCGCCCGGTTTGGGCTGCATAGATCTCGTCTTTATTAAAAAAGAGTTTATGAATGGTATGTCCTCTAAATTCGTAGTTATTTTGAGTGAAGGGTTCATAAAAGCGGCTGGCCCACTGTTCAAGGTCTTTGGCCGGGGCATCAGCAATCCACAGGAAACTTGATTCAACGGAGGTAGCCGGATATAATGCCAGGGCTTTTAATTGGAACCGATTCTCAATTTCAACATCCAAACCTGAGATCTGCTGTATGGATGAACCGGTAAGGTCATCAAGATAAGAAGCATATTCTTTGGCCGGAAGATCCTGAACATTGACCCCTTGCCCGGGCACCAAAATCAGAGAAGTATTTTGAGGAATCAGGTTGACCCAATTGGTATCAGAACCCGATGAACAACCGGTTATAATAAGGATGAGCGTATAGATAATGAACAGTTGGACAATACGTTGCATCTAATGAAAGTATCAGTTTTAGGTATCAGTTTATATTGACTAATTTCCGGTAATCAATAAAGTTCCGGTTAAAAAAATAAAGGTAACATTTTTGAGCGCTAAATGAGTTTTCTGAACCCACTTTTTTTATTTGCACTGGCAGCAGTTGGATTACCGCTGTTGATCCATCTTTTGAATTTAAGGCGTCCTCAAAAAGTGTCTTTTTCTACACTTGCATTTTTTAAGGAGCTCAAGAATACGACCATTCGAAGAATTCGCGTAAAACGATTTTTGTTGCTGCTGCTTCGCTTAGCGGCTATTGTTTGTTTAGCGCTGGTTTTGGCCCGGCCTTTTCTGCCTCCCTCATTCTCAGGAGGAGGAAATGCCCAGGCTCCTGCCCTCAACGCAGTGTTGTTGGATAATAGTATCAGCATGTCCCGGATTGGTACAAAGGGGCCTCTTATCGATCAGGCAAAAGAGCTGGCTTTGAAGTTAGCAGAATCATCCAAAGATGAAGACCGGTTTTTGCTTCAGTTAACCAATGGAGAAGCCGGTATTTCCAATATTTTGAATACTGCAAATTTTCGAAGATCTGTTGATGAAGTAGAGGCTGTTTCTGCAGGTAATTTTATTTCAAGTAGGATGAAGGGGCTTGTGCAGACGCTTGAGGAAGCTCCTTATGAGGTGAAAAATGTTTTTTTGATCACAGATGGACAGCAAAGTCAACTGCAACCGTTGGCTGATCCGGAAATGGAGGGACTTAGTTTTACGGTGATAGATGTTGGAGCGGTGGATGTTCAAAATACCGTAGTTTCAAATGTAAGTACGAGTACCAATATGCTGGGGGTGAATATCCCATTTACCCTGAATGTAGAACTTGCCAATGAAAGTGAGGTTCCGGCTGCTAATCAATTTGTGTCACTGGAGTTTGAAGGTCAAAATGCCGGGCAATATTCGGTTTCTCTTCAGGCCAACGAACGAAAGACCTTCAGTTTTGAGATATCTCCTTCCCAAACCGGTTCAGCAAAAGGAAAGATTTTTGTAGAAGGAGATGAGTTTCAACCTGATAATGAATATTTCTTTACGGTTCAGGTGCCAGAGAAGCGGGATATCCTTTGGATTAGAGGGCAAGATCATTCTCAGGAGTTTGTCTCCTACACCGGGGCTATGCTGCGTGCCGCCGGAGAAAATGATGCACAAATGAATTATAAAGAAGCATCACCTGAAATCTTGGAAACTGAAAACCTGTCTAACTATGATGCGGTGATTTTGGATGGCATCAATGAAGTGCCGAAATACAGTTTTTCATCCCTTCAGGATTTTGCCCAAAATGGCGGAGGCATCTTATTTTTCCCTTCTGAGCAGGGTGTTTTAAATAACTATAATGCGTTTTTATCGGAGTTTAATGTAGGGCGCTTTGGAGGACTGCAGGGAGAGTATGCTTCCTTCAGATCTGTAGCCAAAGCCGATAAGATCTTGGAAGATCATCCGGCTTTTTCGGGATTATTTGAACGGGAACAGAATGAAGAACTTCGGTTCACCAATCCTGATATATTCTATTATTACAAATTATTGACCGGAGGCTCGGGCACCAGTTTCGATCTGTTAACAATGAACAACGGAGATGTAGCCGTTCATGAAAAGAGGGTAGGACAGGGAACACTGATACTTTCATCGTTTGGGAATGATCCGGGCTGGACCAACTTTGCGGTTAAACCGCTTTTTGCTCCATTTTATTATCGTCTGTTACTTTATGCAGCTTCGTCGGATCAAGGAGGGTTTGCCAATCATACATTAGGGAATTCATTTAGCTGGCAGGGAAATATCGATGCTGAAAATGTCGTTATCGAAACCGAAAGTGATGTGATAAAACCCACCACGGAAGTTGTACCTGCGGGCATTCGAATTCGATATCCAGCTTTTGAATGGAGCCCCGGCTGGGTAACGCTGAAAGACGAGAACAACAGCTATGTACTGTCAGCCAATCTGCGATTTGAAGAATCGGTTTTCACTGAAACCGATGAAGAAAGTTTGGAGAATGCCATGGGTGAAGCAGACATTAACTGGATCAATACAGCAGAAATTAACCAGGAAGATCTGGCCGGTGAAATTATGGCAACCGGGTTCGGAAAAGAAATTTGGAGCTGGTTTATGTTGGCCGGCTTATTATTTTTAGTGGCAGAAACCATGGTTTCCATGTGGTATAAAGCGGAAACAGTAAGCTAATGGAAGAAATACTATCTATATTTTTTAGAGTGGTTATTTTGGTGTTTACGGTGGCATCAACCCTGCTTGCGGTGTATTCCTATCAGAATAAGCTGCGGCTCAGGAATGTCCGCCTAAGCTGGCGCGCAGGGAAGCTGGGTGGATACCCATTGTTTGCAACCGTATTTTTGGGGTTGGTAGGTGTATTGTCGATTTTTGTTTTCTTGCATGAAGATACCGGGCGATATCCTGTTTTATGGGCATACCTGTGGATAGGGAGTATGTGGTTCATTTCAAGTTACCTTGCTTCCAAATACTATATCACCGATCATGGTATTGTAAAGAACATAAATGAACCTTCCCAAACGATACCCTGGTTTCAAATTTTAGATTATGTGGAATATTCGAAACCAAATGGGGTAGAATATTTGTTTAACTATTCCGAAATGGACAAAAGCCTGACAGAAGGATTTAAGCAGGTGAAATTATTTGTACCACAGAGCAAATATAAAGCAGTGAAAAAAATTGTATCTTTAAAGCTCGATAATGACATAAAAGGGCAATCGCTCCCCGATATCGACCTCAAGAGAATTCAAGAAGATTAATTAAGATTTAACCATTTGTTAGACGACGTAAAAAATTCTGATTTAGAACGGGAAAAAGTAGCATTGGTAGGTTTATACGGCCCTGAAACCACCCGTTTTCAAGCCGAAGAATATTTAGATGAACTTTCCCTGTTGGCAGATACAGCCGGCGCAACCACGGTAGAAAAAATACTTCAAAATAAGACCCACCCGGATTCCTCAACTTATATAGGAAAAGGAAAGCTGAATGAACTGAAGCGCATTATGGGGGAGAAGCACATTGATGCGGTTATTTTTGATGATGACCTGACCCCAACCCAATTGCGCAATATTGAGAAGGTGACAGATGCGAAAGTACTGGATCGCAGTGCCTTGATATTGGACATTTTTGCAGCCCGTGCTAAAACAGCGGCAGCAAAAACACAGGTAGAATTGGCACAATTAGAGTATTTGCTTCCAAGACTGACCAGATACTGGACTCACCTTTCCCGCCAAAAAGGTGGGATTGGAACCAAAGGCCCCGGTGAAACACAGATCGAAACCGACAGAAGATTGATCGGCCGTCGTATTTCTGTGTTAAAAGATAAGCTTGAAAAACTCAGTAAGCAGCGAACAACACAGCGCAAAGGCCGGGAAGGAATGACCCGAATATCCCTGGTTGGGTACACCAATGCCGGGAAGTCAACCCTTATGAATGCGTTGACCAAGACGGGCGTTTTTGCTGAAGACCGGTTGTTTGCTACACTCGATTCCACGGTTCGACGGCATGAGATGGAGAATCATTCGGTTTTATTATCTGATACCGTCGGTTTTATCCGAAAGCTTCCGCATAACCTGGTTGAAAGCTTCAAGTCTACTTTAGATGAAGTACGCGAAGCCGATATCTTATTGCATGTAGTGGATGCTTCTTCTAAGATGGCCCATGAGTATATTGAAGTGGTAAATGAGACTTTAGAAGAAATTAAAGCCACAAATAAACGCACCATTTTAGTGTTCAACAAAGTGGATAAGATGGATGCCCATCAGGTTTCAGAGATGAAACGCGAATATCCTAATGCTGTATTTGTATCAGCTGAACAGCGAATTGGCTTAAAGCAGCTCGAAGACAGTATTGAAGATATGATAGAGCTGGATTACAGCACGCACACCATGCAAATTCCGGTTTCAAAATACAAGGCAGTTGCTTTTATTCATGAAAACGCCACCGTTGAAAATGAAACCTATGAAGGCACTGATGTGGAATTGACCTTCAGTATAGCAAAAAAAGATTTCAAGCAATTATCCCATTTGTTGGATACTATTGGAGCTAATGGCGAAGTTGTATAATCATGTTAGTACAGGAAATCACAAATAAAGATATATCCCCATTAAAGCTCGATGACACCGTGGCAGCCGCACTGCTTCGCATCGACCTGCTTCACACTACACGCATACCGGTAGTGGATGAAAACAATCGGTTGGTGGGAATGGCATCCCTTGATCGCTTGATAGAAGTGGTAGACGAAGAAACCCCTTTAAAGAATCTGGAACTTGCAGAACCGATCTCAGTTCCGGCATCTCAACATCTATTCGAGGCATCAAGGGTGATGCTGGCCAAAGAATTGTACTTGCTGCCCGTTGTTGACACGAAGATGAACTTTATCGGGATGCTAAAAAAGAAAGACGTTCTCACCGCACTGGGCGAGCTTTTCAACTTATCGAGCTATGGTTCTGTCATTTCTGTGGAGTTGGAACAACAGGATTTTACCCTATCCGACATTGTCAGGATCATCGAAATGGAAGGAGCCAAAATTCTCGGTGTGGCCGTACAGCAACCTGATATCGATCATCCTTCTTATCGTGTTTCTTTTAAACTAAATTTAGAAGATTCTTCGGTTGTAAGCGCCGGACTTCGACGATTTGGGTATACCATCACTTCAGAAGCTAACAGTGAGATCCTGGAAGGTGATTTTTCTGACCGAGCGGATGAACTTATTCGCTATCTTGACATATAAGAAGTAACTATTAACCCTTATTAGCCATAGCAAGTTACATGCGCCTCGCTCTAAAAAGCAGCATCCTTTCCGTATTTTTGTCATTTCTATTGTTGAACCTGGTTCACGCTCAGGATATTCAGGCTCCTGAAACCCAAGCGTATTCACGTGGGATCGATCTCTACGAAAAGGGCCTTTTTGAGGAAGCTGTTCAGCAATTTCAGTCTTTCAGTGATGCTCATCCCGCCCACGAATTGCGAATTTCATCGGATTATTACTTAGCAAGAGCATTGACCGGAATAGATTCCTCCAAGATCGAATCTTATTACCGGGAATTTGTGCTCCGTTATCCCGGCAGTGAATTTTCTGAGCAATTGTTGAAAGATGCAGGTCATAGGTATACCGACAAAAGGGAATACGAGAAGGCAATTTTATATTATCAGCAAGCGGTTGATTCCTGGATGCCTGACCGATCTGCTGCAGAAACGAAGTATTGGATAGCTGAAGCCGCCGCAGAGAATGAAGACTATTCCGATGCCCGGCGCTATTTTATGGAATTGGCGAATGAATATCCCGATTCCGAATGGGCTCCCAAAGCATTATATGCAAGGGGCCGGTTATACCTGAGCCAGGGACACTATGATGCTGCATCTTCGGCATTCGAGGTTCTTAAAGAACGCTATCCCAATAAAGAAATCACAAGAAGGGTGGGGACTGCTTTGGGGGAATCCTACTATATGCAGGGTAAATACCGGGAAGCTATTGAGGCCCTTCAAAATGCATTGCCGTATTTGGGAGAAGGATCACAGGTCAAAGCTGTTTTTCTGATCGCAGAAAGCCAAAACTATTTGGGGGAATATCAGGAAGCGTCTAAGTCGTATTTGCGTTATATAAACATGACCAAAGGAACTGATCAGGAACGGATTGCACATTACGGACTTGGCTGGGTGTATCACAAACAAGAGATCTATCACTGGGCTGCAGAATCGTTTGGAAGAGCTGCCGTTGGAAATGATGAAATAGCCCGAAAAGCACTTTACTATAAAGCTGTAAACGAAAAACTAAGCTCCCAGTATAAAGAATCTATTCAATCATTCAGGGAATTCGGAGATCGGTACAAAACCGGCCTGTGGGTTGAAATTGCCTATTATGAATGGGCGGTTTCTGCATTTCAGGCCTCTATTTACGGTGAATCCATAGAAGTTTTGTTAGACTTGGTTCGAAGTGATATGGAACTGGATGATCCCGGAAAGATCTACACTTTGCTGGGAGAAGCGTACTTTGCAAATGCTGAGTATACACGCGCCATTCAGGCTTTTGAGGAAGCGGAAAAAGTTGGGAACATAGATCCTGCTCTTAAACGGCAAGCTCGCTTTCAAAAAGCGTGGATATTATATCGGAATCAGGCCTATGAGCAGGCTCAGCCAATTTTTGAATCCGTATATGCTGAAGCGCCTACCACTGAGGTGGGGAAAGAAGCCTTGTTCTGGAGTGCCGACAGTTACTATAAATTGCGCCAGTATAGCAGAGCGGCTCAACGATTCAGAACATTTACTGAAAATTTTAGAGATGATGACATGATGGGGGCTGCCCTCTATTCCCTGGGTTGGAGTTATTTTCAAATGGGGCAGTACCAAGATGCTGTGGGACCTCTCAAGAATTTTTTAGAAAACTACAAGGCTCCCGATATTCAGCTTTTTCCTTATGATACAGACACTCAACTCCGGATTGGGGATGCTTATTATGCATTAGGTGAATACAGACAGGCCATTGAAAGTTACAATCAGGCCATAGGAGCCGAGCCCGGAGGTGACTACGCGATGTTCCAGATCGCCAACAGTTATTATCGTGCAGGCAGAACCTTTGAAGCCGTTTCTAACTTCAGAAAAACACTTCGCATTTATCCTTTCAGTCGATTGCGGGAGCAAGCTCAGTATAATATTGCCTACATCTATCTGAATACCAATAACTACTCACAAGCCATAGAAGAATTTCAAACGGTGATCGACAAATATCCGGGAACTGCTTGGGCGGCTCGATCTCAATATAATATCGGAGATGCTTATTACAATGCCGGTGAGTATAACCGGGCTATTACAGCCTACACTAAAGTTTTGGAAGACTATCCCAAAAGTGAGTATATCATTGAAGCGATCAATGGTATTCAATATGCGCAACTATCGGCCGGTAAATCAGATAGCAGTTCGGTGATCCTGGAGGAATTTTTAAGTGACAATCCAACCAGTTCTACGGCCGATCAGCTTCGGTATCGTCAGGCCCTCAATGTCTTCCAGACCGGAGACTATGAGAATGCCGTGAAAGAGTTTCGCCAGTATCTGAGAGTGACAAATTCTGAGGAGTTGATGCCCGAAGCTTATTCCAATCTTGCTGAGTCGTACAAACAGATTGGTAAAATGGAAGATGCAATTGAAGCCTATGAAAGTATTATTAATGAGTTTCCGGAAGATGAACTGGCTGCATCAGCGCTGATCTCGCTCGGAACGCTTTACTATGAACAGGGCGAATTCGAACGATCATATAGTAGCTATAATCAATTGCTCGAATCTGCAGGCAGGTATCGTCAGGAGGCTTATGTAGGAATGGGGAATGCCAGCCTGGCTATGAATGAAACAGAGCGTGCCGAAGAGGAATTTCAAGCTGCTTTGGAGGTTAACGCAAACAGTAATTCTGCAAAAGTTGGTTTAGGAAAAGTAGCGCTGCGAAAAGAAAATTTTGTTCAGGCACGAGACTATATGGCACCCATTGCTGAAAGCAGCAGTACCGAAATTGGTGCAGAAGCTCAATTTTACCTGGGACGGATCCACCAGTTACAAGAAGATTACACCGCTGCTATTGAAGAATATGGTAAAGTAAGCGTGCTTTTTGAGGCTTTTGATACCTGGGTATCGGAGGCTAAATACCGCAGTGCAGAATGTCATATTCGTTTAGGAAATCGCGGTGAGGCAATGAATATCCTGAACTCCATCATATCCAGATATCCCGGAACTCCGGCAGAGCAAAAAGCAAAGCGACTGTTAAACCAAGCTGATTCATGATCAAAGAAATTTCTCCTTCCTTATCACTGAAAGGAACTCTGACACTCCCCCCCGATAAATCTATTTCTCAACGCGCTGCCATTTTTTCTTTACTGCATGAAGGAGTTTCAGAAGTTGGGAATTACTCTTCTGCCCAAGATCCGCAAAGCACCCTAAGTTGTATACAGCAGCTGGGTGCGGAAGTTAAAAAAGAAGGTGAAAAGCTGATCATAAAAGGAACCGGCCGCAAAGGATTGAAATCACCGGACAAAGATTTGGATTGTGGAAATTCCGGTACAGCCATGCGGTTGCTTTCCGGAGTAGTTGCCGGCTCAGGTCTCTCAGCGAAACTGGTAGGAGATCCATCATTGAGTGCCCGGGATATGACACGAATCATCAAGCCATTGGAGCAGATGGGCGCACATATTTTAGCCCGAAACTCCGGTTATGCTCCACTTTTCATTAACCGGAATGAACCATTGAAGCCCTTGAAGTTCGAACTTCCCATTCCAAGTGCACAGTTAAAATCGTGTGTGCTACTGGCCGGATTATTTGGGGAAGAGGTTACGCAGGTTATTGAAGTGCTTCCCAGCCGTGATCATACCGAACGATTGCTGAATTTAGATCAGAAATTGGTGCAGGATCGTAAGATCATTTCGGCAAGTTGGGCAGATGAAATACCCAATCAAAGTTATACTATTCCGGGAGACTTTTCCGCCGCTGCATTTTGGCTGGTGGCCGGTGCCATTCAGCAGAATGCAGAGTTATTGATCGAAAATGTGGGGTTAAATCCTACCCGAAATGCTTTGTTGGAAATTTTAGGAGAGATGGGCGCAGACATTACCATAGAGAACGAGCGGATGGAAGGTGCCGAACCCGCCGGCGATATTGTGGTAAAAAGCTCTGCCCTGAAAGCCATTGAAATCGATCCTAAAATCATACCAAATTGTATTGATGAACTTCCGATTCTGTCGGTGGCAATGTTATTTGCAGAAGGAACTTCTGTTATATCCGGCGCTGAAGAACTACGCCACAAAGAAACTGACCGCATTATGGCCATCTCCAACATGCTGAAAGCTGTGGAAGCCAACTTTGAAGAACAAGAAGACGGCCTTATCATCCACGGAGACCCTGATTTCAGTTTCAAATCTGCCACCTTCGAATCCTTCCACGACCACCGGATCGCCATGGCCGCTGCCGTTCTTTCCCTAAAAGGAACGGGCATCAGTAAAATTCAAGATGCAGAATGTGCGGCCGTTTCCTATCCTACCTTTTGGGATGATCTCAAAAAAGTGATAAAGTAATTAAGTGATGAAGTAGTTTTTTTAAGATAATGGGTGCTTCAGAATAAAAAAGAAGCTTGTAAGCAATAGGTACAAAATTACCAATGCTCACTTCATTACTTTATCACTCTATCACATCATAACTTCTGACAATACGTCGGTCATTCCGTCAGTTTTCTTTCCGTCTCCCATAGTTGGCATTGGTATTGCTTATCTGATATTGAATTTGAACGAACCCTCATGCTCATGGGAGATTTTACAGAATTTGGTATCGAAATTGAGAGACATCTCTCTAAGCTTGGCAAAGATATTCAGCAGTTTGTCGAAAAAGTTGTGCCATTAGCCAACGAAGATAAAGACTTTGCTCCCGATTGTGATATCCTGGAAAGTGAAGAGGAATACAAGATCATGCTTGACCTTCCGGGGCTGTCAAAAAAGGAAATTGGGATCTCCCTTAAAAATAATGTGCTGACGGTGAAAGGTGAGCGCGAGATCACAGCCGGAGAGGGGGAAGATTTTAAGAGACAGGAACGACGACGCGGTGCATTTGCCCGTGCATTTGCCGTTCCACAGAATGTAAATGCGGCTGAAGTGTCAGCCAGTTTCAGAAATGGCGTTTTGACGATTGCGATGCCCAAATCAGAAGCATTAAAAGACTCACAATCCATTCCGGTTAAATAACATATTGACTACTGATATTCGCTACGACGCAGAGCGATCGTAGCGAGGATGGTGTAATAATATAATAATTAAGGCTCGTGCCTGACGCTCTGCGTCGGCACGGAAAGAAAAGACAAGAATATTTATAACAGTAAAAAGTAAAACAGAACAGACCAATGGGAAAAATCATAGGAATTGACTTAGGAACTACCAACTCATGCGTTGCCGTCATGGAAGGTAATGAGCCGGTAGTAATTCAGAACAGTGAGGGAGGGAGAACTACTCCTTCTGTTGTGGCATTCTCCAAAGACGGGGAACGACTGGTTGGAGCTCCTGCAAAACGACAGGCGATCACCAATCCGGATAAAACTGTAGCTTCTGTGAAGCGATTCATGGGACGCATGTTTAACGAAGTGAAGGATGAAACCAAACAGGTTTCGTATAAAGTGGTGAAGGGCGATGACGGCACAGCACGTGTTGAAATTGAAGATCGCAAATATGCACCACAGGAAATTTCTGCGATGGTGCTTCAAAAAATGAAGCAAACCGCTGAAGAATATTTGGGCGAAAAAGTAACAGAGGCGGTAATTACCGTACCGGCTTACTTCAACGATGCCCAACGCAAAGCTACTCAGGAAGCCGGTAAAATTGCCGGACTTGAAGTCAAGCGTATTATCAACGAGCCAACTGCGGCATCCCTTGCGTATGGGCTGGACAAGAAAGATGAAGATCAAACAATTGCCGTATATGACCTTGGTGGTGGTACCTTTGACGTTTCTATCCTTGAATTGGGTGATGGAGTATTTGAAGTGAAATCAACCAATGGTGATACCCATCTTGGTGGAGACGACTTTGATCAGCGCATCATCGACTTCCTTGCTGATGAGTTTAAGAAAGATGAAGGTATTGACCTTCGCAAAGATCCAATGGCGATGCAGCGACTCAAAGATGCTGCCGAAAAAGCTAAGATCGAGCTTTCAAGTTCACAGAAAACCAATATCAACCTGCCATTTGTGACGGCAACGGATTCAGGACCAAAACACCTGAATATTGATCTGAGCCGTGCAAAGTTTGAACAGTTGGTGGATGATTTGGTGAAGCGTTCTATCGATCCATGTAAAAAAGCGCTTGACGATGCAGGTCTTTCCAAGTCCGATATCGATCAGGTTATTTTAGTAGGTGGTTCAACCCGAATTCCAAAAATTCAGGAAGAAGTAAAAGCCTTCTTTGGCAAAGATCCAAGTAAAGGCGTAAATCCTGATGAAGTGGTTGCTGTTGGTGCTGCTATTCAGGGTGGTGTAATGTCAGGTGATGTGGAAGACGTTGTACTTCTGGATGTCACTCCGCTTACGCTTGGTATCGAAACTATGGGTGGTGTTATGACTCCTCTTATCGAGTCCAACAGTACTATTCCAACCAGCAAATCACAGGTATTCTCAACGGCAGCTGACAATCAAAGCAGTGTTGAGATCCATGTATTGCAGGGTGAGCGAGCCAAAGCTCAGGATAACCGAACCCTTGGACGTTTCCACTTAGATGGAATTCCACCGGCTCCACGCGGAGTACCTCAGATCGAAGTTACCTTCGATATTGACGCAAACGGTGTGTTGAACATTACCGCAAAAGATAAAGGAACCGGAAAAGAGCAAAGTATTCGTATCGAATCTTCTTCAGGATTAAGCGAGGAAGAGATCGAAAAAATGAAGAAAGCGGCCGAAGAACATGCGGAAGAAGACAAGCAGATCAAGGAAAAGGTAGAGAAACTCAATCAGGTCGACAGTCTGATCTTTTCTACCAAGAAACAGCTTGATGAATACGGCGACAAGATCTCCGATGATAATAAAAAGACCATCGAAGAAGCGGTCGAAAATCTCGAGAAAGTTCATAAAGAAGAAAATATGGACGAAATTGATGATGCGATCGAAGCCGTGAATAAGGCATGGTCTGCGGCTTCAGAAGAGATCTACAAAGCAACACAGGAAGAAGCTGCAGCAGGTGGAGCAGCCGGCACCGGCGCTAAAGGCGGAGCCGCCAATGGAGCTGAGGCTTCCTCAGAATCTGAAGACAGTGGCGAAGATGCCGTTGACGCAGATTACGAAGTTGTTGATGACGAAGACGACAAGTAAGCTGAGCATTCTCACTTACTCTCGATAAGTTTAAAATCCCGCTTTGGTTTTTCCGGAGCGGGATTTTTTTGTTTAATGAGTTTTTGTATTTAGTACTGTTAAGACTAATCAAAACTTTACGATATCATGTTTTCAGTACTTGGTCCAATGGCATTTATAATTCCTGCAATAATCTACTTGGTTATAATCGGTTTGGTTATTTGGTTGGTTCTTCGCTTGGTTCGCTCCAATGAAGAGATTGCGCAAAACACAGCTATGATTGCACAGTACCTTAAACAAAGAAATGCAATGGAGCGAGAGCAGGACAAAAACAGTAAATAAAATCAGAAAGTTTTCTAACTGAGCACGAAGAAGTTAATGTTGATTAAATGAACTGAGTCTGGTAGGGTTATCTGGGATTCAATAATTTGCATTGGGCAGACAAGTTGCCCGCCCTACGAATGGATGCAAATCAAGAGAATCTTAAAATCCTTCAAATCATGGTTTAAGGTGAAGAAGGGCTTTTTGCCTTTGGTCCATCCATCACCCCGCTCTTCGTGAATTGAACAAATGGACTTGTGCAAGCTGAGCGGAAAGATGGATTGCAGAGTTGCTTGTTTCAATCGTCAGGCCGCTGAGGCATTTTATTCCTGTCAAAAGATTTCCAAAACGAAGAGGCGAAGTTAGGTTAAATGGAGTACTTAAAAAAACAGCGATCATCCGCACAATCTGTGTCATCCGTGTTCTATTCCTCATGTCTTTCAAGCCCAACATTCTTATCTTTGAGGCATGAACATTTTAGCCATCGAATCTTCTTGCGACGATACCTCAGCTGCGGTTTTAACCGATGATGGAATCCAATCCAATATCATAGCATCCCAATCCATCCACCTAAAGTTTGGAGGAGTAGTGCCGGAGTTAGCTTCCCGGGCGCATCAAAAAACCATTACCCAAACGGTGGAACAGGCGCTGGACGAAGGAAATACTTCTTTAGATGAAATTGAAGCTATTGCCGTAACGCAGGGGCCGGGTTTGCTAGGTTCGTTGTTAGTCGGAATTTGTTTTGCCAAGGGATTGGCTCTTTCCAGAGATATTCCGCTTATCGGAGTGAACCACATGGATGCGCATATCTATGCTAATTTCATCGATCATCAGCCGGAGTTTCCGTTGATCGCACTAACCGTTTCAGGCGGACATACACAGCTGGTACATGTGAAATCCCCATTCGAGCATGAGATTATTGGTGAAACCAGGGACGATGCAGCCGGTGAAGCTTTTGATAAAATCGGTAAGCTTTTGGGGCTGCCATATCCAGCTGGTCCGCACATGGATAAACTCGCTAAAGAAGGAGATCCCAAATTTCATAAATTTCCTCAGGCACTACTCCACGAAGGCCTCGATTTCAGTTTTTCCGGGTTGAAAACCAGTGTGCTGTATTACTTGCAGGATAAAGAAGAGGATTGGATCCAAGAGCATTTAAATGATATTTGCGCCAGTGTATCTTTTGCGATCTCGGAGGTATTGGTCAAGAAATTGAAGCGAGCCATCAAACTAACCGGAGTGAAAACGGTGTTACTTGCCGGAGGAGTTTCTGCGAATTCCATGCTGCGGGAAAAATCTCAAAGGATGGCAGAAGAGATGGAAGTGAAGCTATATTCTCCCCAAATAAGCTACTGCACAGATAACGCTGCCATGATCGCCATGACGGGAAAAATGAAGGCCGATCTGGGGCATTTTGATGATTTGGACCTGGTGCCTTTTTCCTCACTTTCGTGAATGTTGAATGCTAAATTTTAAATGTTAAATGGGTTTAGTATTCCATTTAACATTTAAAATTCAACATTTAGAATTTCTGAGATTCAGCTACCGCCAATTGGTCAGCCCGTTCGTTTAATTCGATTCCTGCATGGCCTTTAACCTTCACCCAAACCACTTCATGTGGTTCCATGGCTTTCAGCATTGCCTGCCATAATTCTTTATTTTCGACCGGTTTTTTATTGGATTTACGCCAGCCTCTTTTCTGCCAATTCTTGATCCATCCTTGCGTAAAGGCGTTGATGATTAGGGCACTGTCACTGTGAATTTTGACCAGACAGGGTTTCTTCAGGGCATTCAATGCTTCGATCACAGCTTGCATTTCCATTCGGTTGTTGGTGGTTTGCGGATCGCCTCCGGAGAGTTCTTTCTCTTTGCCATTCCATTTTAAAATCGCTCCCCAGCCTCCCGGACCCGGATTTCCGCTACAGGCTCCATCGGTGTAAACAATAACTTCGGGTTTATTAGACATACTGTTTGGTGATCTGATTCAGATTCTGTTTCATAGATTTTGCGGCTTCGGCAACATGTTCAGGCCAATCGCCTTCATCTTTACCTGCATAGGTAATGCCGCGACTGGAATTAATCAGCGGAATTCCCTTATGATCCTGAAGTGCTTTAGCGAGTTCAGAAATAGAACCACCTTGTGCTCCAATTCCTGGAATTAACAATGCTCCTTTCGGATGATGCGACAACACACTTTCCGCCTCTTCCGCTTGCGTGGCGCCGATCACCATTCCCAAATGTGAATCAGAAAAAGCAGATTTTTTTGCAAGCTGATCGGCAATGAATTGCGACATCATGTCAAAACCGGAAAAGGGCTTTTTGAGAAAGTCGGAAGCACCGGGGTTTGAGGTCAATGTGAGCACATAAATTCCTTTGCTTTCATCCTTGGAAAAAGCTTTCAGTGTTTCAAAACCCATCAGGGGATTCAGGGTGATGGCATCCACTTCGAATTCATCCCAAAACGCTTTTTTATAGTGTTCAGCTGTAGAACTTATATCACCTCGCTTGGCATCGGCGATGATGATCTTGTCATCCGGAATATGTGCAATGACTTCCCTGAATACAGAGAGTCCATTGGACCCAAGAGCTTCAAAAAAAGCAAGATTTGGTTTAAAGGCTGCACAGTGATCAGAGGTGTAGTCAATCACCAATTTGCAGAAATAACTAACTTGTTCTTCAGGAGACTCAAACTGATCCTTTATCGGTTGAGGAAGAAGGTCAAGGTTCGGATCTAAGCCTACACACAAAACTGAGCCGGAATTCGAAATCGTGTTCTTTAATTTTTCGAGGAATGTCATAAATGAAAATTTTTGAGGAAGATAACATTTCTCAAAGCCAATGGAAGAAAGCATTTCCATAGGGTAAATAATGCATGTATATACTTGTAAAAGCATTGGGGAGCTGATGCAATTTTTTTAGCTTCATACTTTCATCCATAAATTAGATACTAATATGAGACTGATCGATACTGCATCTACTTATTTAACTTTGACTTTGATGGTTTTCATCACGGCATTTGCACCCAGCATAGCAGTTGCTCAGGATGATGCCGATTCCGACTCAACCGACACCGAAGAACTCAATGAGTTACCACTTGAGCCGGGCAGGGAATTTTCCTTTGATCTGACTGAAGGCTCCTGGATCTCGCTGGATGTGAGTCCTGATGGTGAAACCATCGTTTTCGATTTTTTGGGTGACCTGTATACTATTCCGATCGATGGTGGTGAAGCCACACAGATCACCAGCGGAATGCAGTTCGACAGTCAGCCTCGGTTCAGCCCGGATGGAAATAAAATTGCCTTTATTTCAGATGCTTCCGGTGGAGAAGGCGTTTGGATCTATGATCTTGAAACCGAAGAAAGTGAACAGCTTACGAAAGGAAAAGAAAATGAGTATCAGTCGCCCGAGTGGATGCCGGATGGTAATTATGTGATCGCCTCCAAAAATGATCCCGGTAATCACAAGATCTGGATGTATCATATTGACGGAGGTTCCGGGGTGCCTTTGACGGAAGAGCCGGGAAATTTGAGGATGTTGGAAGGAGCGTTCGGGGCCAATGACCGGTATGTATGGTTCTCTCGTCGATTTGGAACCTGGGATTATAACGCGTCACTGCCTCAATACGAGATCGCAACTTATGATCGGGAAACGGGTGAAATTACGGTACAATCCGATCGATATGGGTCTTCGTTTCGCCCAACGCTTTCAGGGGATGGCAAATGGTTGGTGTATGGAACACGCCACGATGAACACACCGGATTGGTGAAACGCGATTTAAAAACTGGTGATGAAAGCTGGCTGGCATATCCGGTTCAGCATGATGATCAGGAATCACGAGCTTCAAGAGATGTACTGCCCGGTATGTCCTTCACCCCGGATAACAAATATGTGGTTACATCTTATGGAGGAAAAATCTGGAAGCTGCCCGTTGATGGTGGAGATGCGGTAGAAATTCCATTCCGTGTAAAAGGAAGTATTGAATTAGGACCTGAGCTTGATTTCGATTACCCGATCAAAGATACCCCACAGTTTGAGATCACCCAGATACGCGATGCCGTTCCTTCACCGGATGGAAAGAGAATTGCGTTCACTGCTCTGAATGAAATTTATACGATGGAGCTGCCTGGTGGTGAGCCGCGTAAACTCGTCGATTTAGATGAAACACAGGCACAACCGGTTTGGTCACCCGATGGAGAATGGATTGCCTTTGTAACGTGGACCCCGGAAACCGGTAAGGTATATAAAGTTCGGCCGAATGGAAGAAGGTTACAGCAGATGAATGAAGAGGAAGGCGTTTTTCAGGATCCGGTGTGGAATAACGATGGGAGCCGTATTGTAGTGATCAAAGGACAACCACAAGATTTTCGAAATGCGACACGAAGAACGGCATTTCAGGGTACCAGTGATCTTGTATGGATCGATGCTGATGGAGGAGCAAATAACTTTATTGCATTTACAAACGGACGTTCAAATCCACATTTTGTGAAAGGATCGGATCGTATTTATCTATCCAGCTGGGGTGGTTTGGTTTCTATCCGCTGGGATGGAACCGATGAAAAAGAACACCTGGAAGTGACACGTAGCGGAGGTGGCCGTGCATCATGGATTCGTATGGCCCCGGAAGGAGATCAGGCCCTTGCTCAGGTTAATAGTGATCTATTCGTGCTCACAGTTCCTAAAGTAGGAGGAGAAGCCCCACGTATTCGTGTGGGTGGTTCTTCGAGTTCTTTTCCCAGTCATCAGCTGACGGATATCGGCGGGCAATTCCCTGCCTGGAGTTGGGATGCAAACCGTATCCATTGGTCAATTGGGAATGCGCATGTAATTTATGATTTGGAGGCAGATGAAGCTTACAACGATAGCGTTAAAGCCGCAAAAAAAATGGAAACTGAACAAGATGAAAAAGAATCAGAGGAAGAGAATGGCGAAGAAGTTGAGGTGGAAAAAGAGGAAAAAGAAAAAGGATATCAGCCTCAGGAAATTCGAATAAGTGTGATGGCGGATCGTGATATTCCTGAAGGAGATTTAGTGCTTCGCGGAGCAAAAGTGATCACGATGAATGGGGATGAGATCATTGAGAATGCAGATCTCGTCATCAAAGATAACCGCATTGTTGGAATTGGGGAGCGTGGGCAGGTTGATGTACCGGATAATGCTGAGATCAAAGATGTTTCAGGAAAAACGATCATACCCGGTTTTGTAGATACCCATGCACATTTTCGTCATCCTGTGAATTTGCACCGAGGGGAGTTTTGGTCTTACCTGACGAACCTGGCGTACGGTGTGATCACTACCAGAGATCCGCAAACTTCAACTACCGATGTGCTTACGTATCAGGATCTGGTTCACGCAGGTAAATTATTGGGTCCACGTGTGTATTCAACGGGGCCGGGTGTCTTCAGCAGCGAGAATATCAAAGACCTCGATCATGCCCGCGATGTGATGAAACGCTACAGCGATTATTATGATACCAAGACCATCAAAATGTATGGGGCCGGTAATCGTGAGCAGCGACAGTGGATCATTGAGGCTGCCAGAGAGCAGGAGTTAATGCCAACCACGGAAGGTTCTCTTGATTTCAAGGAAAACCTGACGCAAGTGATCGATGGGTACCCCGGACATGAGCATTCTTTCCCAATATTTCCCCTATTTGAAGATGTGATCGAGTTAGTGGCATTTTCACAAACAGCTTATACACCTACTTTATTGGTAGCTTATGGTGGACCCTGGGCCGAAAATTATTTCTATGCGATCGAACGTCCCCACGATGAGCCAAAGTTACAGCGTTTTATGCCCCATAATAATCTGGATGAACGTACCCGAAGACGAAATGCAGGCTGGTTCATGGAAGAAGAACATGTATTTGAAGAACTGGCGGCATTTGTGAACGATCTGGTAGAAGCAGGAGGCCGGGCCGGAGTGGGAAGCCATGGACAACTGCAAGGTTTGGGATATCATTGGGAGCTCTGGGCGATGCAGTCCGGCGGTATTTCGGAGCATGATATTTTGAAGGTGGCCACCATTCAGGGCGCAGAAGCTATTGGTCTGGAAACAGACCTGGGAACCATTGAGGAAGGAAAACTGGCTGATTTGCTGATCTTGAATTCTGACCCTTTGTTAAATATTCGAAATACGGCTGATCTGGAGTTTATCATGAAGAATGGACGGATGTATGAAACGGAAAGCTTGAATGAAGTATTTCCCACCCAAAAAGAATTACCAACCTTCTGGTGGCAAAATACAGAGCCAGTGAATGTTCCGGGAGTTCGGAAGTGATAAAGTAAGTGATGAAGTAAATCTGATTCAAACTACTTCATCACTAAATCACACTCTCCGGGTGAACTTCTTCAAAACCGTGGGGAGGTTTATCCAGTGTCCAGGTCTCAAAATAAAAATGTCGTTCTGATCTGAATTTCTTGCCGTTGATGCTGAAAAATCGAAAGTGATCGGGAACTAATTTTTGCAGTGGAAAGAAGAGGTCCCGATATACATTTTCCTTTGAAAATAAATGCAGGTCGAAACCATTTTTGGCCTGTTCTTTATACACTACAATGTGGTCGTTCTCTAATGCATCTTTAAGCTCTTCTTTAAGATGGCCTACATTGGAATTTATATCGATATGTAATGAGCTGATATCCAGATCCGATGTTTCTTTATCCGTAAGTATAAAAACTTCACCCAGTCTAAGATCCTGAATGGCTTTGGATATGGATGGAAATGAAGTTTTAGCCGTAATAATATTTTTGTTAGGAAAAGCCAGTTCCATCGCCGCGATGATCTCATCAAAAGAAGACAACCGATTCAACCCAAAATGCTCATTTTTGAGATCAGTTCCGGTGAAGTAAAGCTTGGAGTAGGTAGGATCCGGCTTCATGAAATCCTCGAGAGAAGACTCTATTTTTTTTGGATTTTCTCTTGTATTGCGATCGGCAAGTTTATCCAGTCTTTGATCGTGTTGAAAGATCAATTTGAAGATGTCAGTGCTTGGCATGTGTTCATTATTTATGTCACTACAGGAGGCGTAAAAAGATCTCCTTTGGGTGACTATTTAAATTCGTGGATCATAGAAACAAAAAAGCCCTGCACTTCATTTAAGTGCAGGGCTGGAAAGATACTAAGATCTTAGCTTAGATCATGGTTGCGATCACAAGTGCAACTACTGACATCAGCTTAAGCAGAATGTTTAGTGAAGGGCCGGAAGTATCCTTAAAAGGATCACCAACGGTATCACCTACCACACCGGCTTTGTGAGGGGCAGACCCTTTGCCATATTCAACGCCGTCGATCGTAACGCCTTCTTCAATCATTTTCTTGGCGTTATCCCAAGCACCGCCGGCATTAGACTGGAACAGAGCCATCAACACGCCGGAAGCTGTAACACCGGCAAGCAAGCCACCAAGCATTTCAGGTCCGCCGATGAATCCGAATAGTACCGGTACAATTACAGCCAGCAGTCCGGGCGCAACCATTTCACGAATTGAAGCTGTGGTAGAGATCTCCACGCATTTTTCGTATTCGGCTTTACCGTCAGCGGCTTCAAATTTAGTACGGTCATCATCTGACCATTCACTTAGTTTCTTGCCTTCATTTCGGTTCATAGCAGCAAGAGCTTCGGTCAACTCAGGAATGTCTTTAAACTGACGACGTACTTCTTCGATCATACTCATAGCTGCACGGCCTACTGCATTCATTGAAAGTGCAGAGAATAAGAAAGGCAACATGGCTCCAACAAAAAGAGAAGCCATTACAAATGGATTCGTTACATTGATGGAAATATTAGAACCCGGATTTACCGTTTCATATGCAGTGATGAAGGCGGCAAAAAGAGCCAGTGCAGTAAGTGCTGCAGAACCGATCGCGAAACCTTTACCAATGGCTGCAGTAGTATTACCAACGGCGTCAAGCTTATCGGTACGTTCACGAACTTCACTGGGAAGTTCAGACATTTCAGCAATACCACCGGCGTTATCAGAGATAGGACCGTAGGCATCAACAGCAAGCTGAATACCTGTATTTGCAAGCATACCTACAGCAGCGATTGCAATACCGTACAATCCGGCAAAATAGAAAGCTCCAATGATGGCAGCAGCGATAATGATGATAGGAATTGCGGTTGAGATCATTCCAACACCGACACCGGCAATAATATTTGTTGCGGACCCGGTTACGGACTGTTTTACGATAGACCAAACAGGCTTAGTGCCGGTTCCGGTATAATGCTCAGTTACAAGTCCGATCAATAATCCGGCAGCAAGACCGAAAATAGTAGCCCAGAAAACACCCATAGAGGTCAGGGTTTGTCCGTTGAAAGTCCATTCAGCGGGAAGCATCCATTGGATAATAAAGAATGAAGCAACCAGCATAACGGCAGCAGAAATAAACTCACCTACGTTTAGTGCTGTTTGTGGATTTCCACCTTCTTTAACCCGTACAAAGAAAGTTCCAAGAATTGAGGTCACAATTCCGGTTCCGGCTAACACTAATGGAAGCAATACAGCAGAAAGTCCGTTGAAGTTATCACTCCATTCAGGAATAGCCATAAAAGCAGCACCCAATACCATAGTACCAATAATAGACCCAACATACGATTCAAAAAGGTCGGCGCCCATACCAGCAACATCACCTACGTTATCACCTACGTTATCTGCAATGGTAGCAGGGTTTAGCGGGTGATCTTCAGGAATACCGGCTTCCACTTTACCTACCAGGTCAGCACCAACATCGGCAGCTTTGGTGTAAATGCCACCTCCTACACGGGCAAAAAGTGCGATAGATGAAGCACCGAAAGAAAATCCGGTTACAATGGCGAGTACTTTATTTACGGCTGCAGCACCTTCAAGGCCAAAGTAAGAGCCAAACCCAATAAAAAGCAGAGAAAGCCCCAAAACACCAAGTCCTACTACGCCAAGTCCCATCACGGAACCACCTGCAAATGCAACTTCAAGTCCTTTTCCGAGACTTGTTCGGGCAGCGTTGGTTGTACGCACGTTGGCTTTAGTGGCTACTTTCATGCCAATAAATCCGGCAAGTCCGGAACAGACAGCTCCAACTACAAAAGAGATTGCAACCATCCAGCTTGAGACTTCAGGATTGGCGCTCCATCCAAGGATAATGGCTACAGCGACTACAAATATGGAAAGAACTTTGTATTCAGCTTTCAGGAAAGCCATTGCTCCGGAAGCAATGTGCTTGCTGATGCGTTCCATTTTTTCTGTCCCGATTTCCTGCTTGGAAACCCAGGAGGTCTTAAAAATAGTGTACAAGAGTGCGAGCACGCCTGCCACCGGTATCAAATAGGTAATTGTTTGCATAGTTCCGATTGCGTTAGTTATGATTTGCGTTGTCCGTAGTGGGGACTCATCTAATTAAAATTGTTCATGGTTTTGTTGATGCCTTCTCGTACAAAATAAAGAGCTGCATCATGGGCTTTTTGAATGCCTTCTTCCAAATAAGGCTGATCCGAATTGCTGAAGGGAGATAATACAAAATCAACTTGTCTGCCCCGTGGAAAATCATTTCCTATCCCGAAACGTAGGCGGGGAAAATCCCGGTTGCCTAATTGATCAATAATATGTTGTATTCCGTTATGCCCTCCTGCACTGCCTGAGGCTCTAAGCCGAATGTCTCCAACATCAAGGTTGAGGTCATCATAGATAACCAAACAATCCTGTTGGTCGGCTTTGTATTTAGAAAGCGCCTTCTTAACAGCCATGCCACTTTTATTCATATAAGTAGTTGGCTTTATAAGTACCACATTCCGCCCTCTGTGCCTGCCCTCTGCAACCACAAAAGGCCCGTCGCCCGGGCCAAATGTGATAGAAAGAGTTTCAGCGAGTGCATCAACAATTTCAAATCCGATATTGTGACGCGTACCTTCATACTTTTCCCCGATGTTTCCTAATCCAACAATAAGGGACATGTTAGTTGAAAGTCACGTTTAAGTGTTTAGAATAATGTGTAATTATTCTTCGGTTGATTCTTCAGAATCTCCTTCACCCTCGGCAGGAGCTTCGCCTTCAGCCGCTTCTTCACCTTCAGCAACTTCTTCACCTTCTGCAACCACTTCTTCTTCAGCTTCATCAGCCACACCGGAGACGAGGTTTTCGAGGAAGTCGGCTCCTTTTGGAGGACGAATAGTTACGATGGTACGTCCGAGATCGTCCAGAGGGGTAATGCCTTCCATGTCAATGTCAGATATATGAAGAGACTGGCCAATGGCAAGCGGAGAAATATCAAGTTCAAATTCTGCAGGAATTACTTCCGGTAATACCCGAACCCGAACAAATTTCAATGGCTGAAATACGCGGCCACCATTTTCAACAACACCTTTGGCGTTTCCGGTGATCTTTACCGGTACACGCAGGGTAACCGGGTGCTTGTCTGCCAATACATAAAAGTCGGCATGTAGGGGGCGGTCGGTTACCGGGTCAAATTCAGTTCTCTTAAGAAGGGTTTTATAGGTTTTTCCATCAACCGTGAGTTCCTGTAATTTGGTTTGCGGAGTTCTGAGAATTTTTTCCAACTCCAGCTCGTCAATAGAAAAATGGATGTTTTCTTCAATTTCAGGTCCGTAGAGAACAGCAGGAACGCGGAGTTCTTCCCTCAGCGCTTTATTCGCTTTTTTACTGGTCTCTCTTACTGTTCCTTCAATTTTTACTAATTCTGGGTATGCCATAATGCGTTTACATTAATCATTAATTATCAAACAGTGCACTGATTGTGTCGTTGGTGTGAATACGCTGTATTGCTTCAGCAAAAATATTGGCTACACTGAGCACCTTTATCTTATCTGAAGGTTGGCGCAGCTGCACGGTATCCGTAACCAACACCTCGTCAATAGGCGAATCTTCAATTCGCTGGAATGCCGGTCCCGACAAGATCGGGTGTGTACAAATTGCAATTATATTTAATGCACCGCGCTCTTTCAAAGCCGCAGCAGCATTTGTCAATGTACCGGCGGTGTCGATCAAATCGTCGACTATTAACACATTCTTACCTTCTACTTCCCCGATCAAATTCATGATCTCAGACTGGTTTGCCTTGGGCCGGCGCTTATCAATAAAAGCCAGCGTTGCTCCCAATTTCTTAGAGTAGGCCCGAGCCATTTTCAGGCTGCCTACATCAGGAGCTACCACAACCAGATTGTCGATCGGGTTAGAAGTAAAGTGATCAATAAAAGCCCTGCTTGCGTACAAATGGTCAAGCGGGATATCAAAAAAACCTTGAATTTGAGCAGCATGTAAATCCATGGTTAAAATCCGGTCGGCTCCGGCCTTAACCAATAAATTGGCCATTAATTTGGAACCAATAGATACCCGCGGTTGATCCTTACGATCTTGCCGCGCATAACCGAAATAAGGAATTACTGCTGTAACTCGTTTTACTGAAGCCCGTTTTGCTGCATCAAGCAGGAGCAGAAGCTCGATAATATTATCTCCCGGAGGAGGGGTAGACTGGATAACGAAAATATCTTCACCCCGAATACTCTGCTCATACTTTACATATTGTTCCCCATCAGAAAATTTTTTGATGGTCACATCACCTAATGATGTACCATACTCTTCAGCAATTGCTCTTGCTAAAGCCGGATTACTTGTACCGGAAAAAATTGCCAGAGGAGTATCCACGTGCAGGAGGCCTTCAGTTCTGATTTGGAATCGGCTGCGAAACCAATTCTTAAATTAATAAACAAAAAGGATGGCTCTGCAGTCATCCTTTGTTAATTTGTGTTGCCCGGGGAGGATTCGAACCCCCACTGACTGGACCAAAACCAGCTGTCCTGCCATTAGACGACCGGGCAATGCATGTCATTGACAGACCCCAAAGATAGGGAGTGATATAAAAGCAATCAAGACTGAATTGCTTTTTTTAGTACAAAACATTCTGTGCATTTACCGGCTTTACAGTAAGCGTTTAGCAGATGTACGCTGCCGAGTTTTTTTCGGTATCGCTGATTGTTGATAGGCAGGCTGTGGAAAGAGCTTAAAATAGATGATGGAATAGGAGTTTTTAAATGTTTCCAACTGGAGAAAGCAGCATCAGAAAGTTTTTGATGTGCAAACAGTTTCCCCAACATATATAGGGCCGGCAGAAAAACGGTGCCATAAAGAATTTGGTAGCGGCCGGTTTTCTTTAACCCGGCAGAGTAAAGGAACCGATCCCAGGCAGGTGCCAATTCAAGGTTTAAGAAATGATCAAAAGGGAGATTTATAATGGCTTCACTTAAATTTATAGCTTCAATAATGCGATTTCGGGGATGATTGGCCGGGCGTACAGATTTATAATTCCATTTTAGATCAGGGTTTATTTTATTTTTGAACCCTGCAAATTCCAAGATCTCTGTAATGGCGGGAAGCCTGTTCTCTGAATTAATGACTTGTATCCATTTACAGGCCGTTTTCTGCATCGGTTTGCGATTGTGCGAAATACCAAGCCCATCCCAAAGTGAAATCACGAGAGCATATTTCCAGGCTTGGGTTGGCAATAACTCGGGGTCATAATATTGGAGGAAATCGTCTGCTTTTTTCTCAAAGTATTCTAAATGTGCTTTATCCAATTGTTCATAGAAAGCTCTTTCTGATATAAACTGCAAACCCGTGCTACAATTAAGTTTGCCTGAAGTACTGAAACTTTTAAGAAATCGAGAGAGCTCTTTAGATAAATGAGGCTCAAGGTTCAGGGTTGGTAATTGCTGTCCACTTTTGGTGATTGCAGGAAGACCTCCCTTTTCTGCAACTACATGTAAGATCACATTGTTGTAGTTGGGGTCTTCGTGATGCCTGTGTTCTAACCACCCTCGGTTGTTGATATGTAATTCAACATCACCATGCCAGGTTAAATTACCTATTTGGACAATTGCCTGTTTAAAATCAGGGCCATCAGTTACATTCTGTTTTCCGGGATCCAGAACATGAACAGGTTGACCCTCATTGGTTTGGAGGGCGGTAAAATCAAACAGCAGGTTTTCCCAAATCCATTGTAAAAAGGCTTCCGAATGTTTAAAGCCGGAATCACCCATTTTTTGTGATTTCTTCTACCTCTTCTTCTTCAGAAAAGTGCAGATTTTCCGTTGCTTCATACAGATCGGGAACGGCTTCTTTTACCGTTTTTCGTATTCCTTTCGAAACCTTATCAATGCGTTTTTCACCATCTGTTTTAATTTGCTGGCCTTTTTCCCGTAACCAGTTTTTGGTTTCTTTTCCGTATTCGTTGATGAGTTCCCGGTTCTCACGGCCTGATTTTGGTGTAAGGAGTAGCCCGGCAATTATTCCGCCTGCAAAAGCAGCAGAACCTATCAGTAGTGTTCCAATTCCTCTTTTCATGTCTCTCTTCCTAAATTTTGGGTTTTGGTTAACACTGTTAAGATAATAATCTGCCGGAATTTTTTTGCTATTTTTTTACTCTGTTTTAGAAAGCGGTACCTTCAGATGAATTTAATTTTACTGATATGAATAAGCAGATCATACTTATGAACGAACGCCGGATTCAACGCACACTTCGGCGAATGGCGATACAGGTTTGGGAACGAATGGGAGACAAGGGAGCCGGAAACAATTTAGTGCTGATCGGCTTGAATGAAAGAGGATATACCACTGCTCAAAAAATAGCGGAGTATCTTCAGGAAATTGCTGGCCTCCAGGTTGAACCTTATCAATATCAAGTACAGGGTAAAGCAGCCAATCGAAACTTGCCGGATTGCAACGATAAATTTGTTTTGCTTGTTGATGATGTAATATTTTCAGGAAAAACAATGTTTTCAGCCTTATCATCAATTTGCAGTATTTATGAGCCGGAGATCATTGAAATTGCAGCCCTCATCGACAGGGGCCACCGAAAATATCCTTTAGGCACAGACTTGACCGGTATTAAAGTGCCAACAAAATTAGGCGAGCATATTGAAGTAATGCTTAACGAAGGTGTGCTTGATCAGGCAATACTTTTTAAGAATCAATAAGAGATAAAAATTAAATATAGAGAAGCCATGAAAAATATATTCAAACAACTTTCCTCCGTCTTTGTGCTGATGTTGATGTCAGCTACTGTGACGGCTCAATCCATAAATATTCCCGACACCCTGGACGGATGGGATCAAAGCTGGGTGGCAAGTCTTAACGGCTCACAAGCAGCATATAATAACTGGTCGCAGGGTGGAGTGAGTTCCATCAGTGGAACTGGTTCTTCTATCTTGACCCTAAAATATCGTCAGGGTTTATTCAGCTATGGTTTTCGAACAAATTTGAAATACGGACAATCCAATATCAAAGGGCAGGGAGTTCGTAAAACTGATGACGTGATCGAGCTGATCAATCGTTTCAATTATATGTTTAGTGAAGGTAGCAATTGGTCGGGATATGGGAATATTAATTTTCGAACCCAGTTCGACAAAGGGTATGACTACAGCACGGAAGACGGGGTGCCAGATGTTCTGATCTCAGATTTTCTTGCACCGGCTTATATCATGGAAGGGGTTGGTTTGGCTTTCGATCCGGGAAGTGGATTAACGTTTGAAGCCGGTTTGGCCCTCAAGCAAACGATTGTGAATGATGACAGCCTGAAGTCGCTCTACAATGTGGCCCAAGACAAGAACATACGGGGTGAGGGAGGTTTAACGACCGGTATAAATTTTGAAAAAGAAGTCTTTGAGAATATACTTTATACCAGTTCGCTAGAGACATTTACTAATTTTCTGATCCCTGTTTCTGAAACGGATGTAAAGTGGGGGAATGAGCTGGTGGGACAGATCAACAGTTTAGTAAGTGCCTCATTTCAGTTTGAGCTCAGGTACGATAATGACTTTTCCAGTGAAGTACAGCTCAAGCAGGTGTTGTCTGCCGGGATTTCAGTAAATCTTTACTAATGGATAAAGGCGCACAAAAATTTCTTGGTAAAGCGCTGGATGATCTGACAGCTTGGGGAACCTCTTTTGGCGCGTGGAGTCAGGATCCTGTACTCTCTGTTTCGGATGAAAGGGCCGAAGCTGTTTTTTCAAGGTTGGCTCAACGTTTGAAGTGCAATTACCCGTTTCATCATCCGGCATATGCAGGGCAGATGTTAAAGCCTCCTCACCCTTTAGCGTGGGCTGCTTACGCCATGGCAATGTCCATTAATCCCAACAACCACGCTTTGGATGGCGGACCTCCTTCCTCTGAAATGGAGAAAGAGGTGATGGCCGATCTTGCCGGTTTCTTTGGATATGGAGAGGATTTCCTCGGGCATCTGACTGCAAGCGGAACCATTGCGAACCTGGAGGCTCTTTGGGTGGCAAGGCAATCACATCCCAAAAAAAAAATCGCCTATTCCGGGAATGCCCATTACACTCATGAACGAATGTGCTCTGTATTAAAGGTTGAAGGGCATAAAATTGCGATATCAGATGATGGCAGCTTTGATCTTGATGCCGTTGATCCGGAGGAAATTGGGACCATCGTAGTAACGCTTGGTACCACCGGCTTGGGTGAGGTGGAGCCTCTGGATCAGATCATACCCTGGGCAAAAGAACATGGAATCCGTATCCATATTGATGCGGCATACGGGGGGTTTTTCCGGGTCTTAAAGGATTCGGATCTTTCCAATGAACCCGCCTGGTCGCTGATGCAAGAGGCTGACAGTATCGTAGTAGATCCTCATAAGCATGGGTTACAGCCCTATGGGTGTGGATGTGTGCTATTTAAAGATCCATCGGTTGGTAAATTCTACAAGCATGATTCTCCATATACCTATTTTACTTCTGAAGAGCTTCACCTTGGGGAAATAAGCCTGGAGTGTTCCCGCGCAGGAGCCGCTGCCGTTGCTCTTTGGGCCACCCTGGAAATGTTTCCCCTGAAAGAGGATGAAGGCTTTGGGCCGATCCTTAGAAAATGTTTGGGAGCTGCCAAAAGAATGTATCAGCTTGCAGAATTATCCAAAAAAATAAAGGCATACAAAGAGCCGGAGCTGGACATTCTGGGGTATTTTCCATCTGAATGTGAAACAACTTCGAAGATATCCCAAAAGTCGAAAGAGGTGTTCGAAAAGGGGATGCGGGATAGGACGTTTTATCTTTCCTTATACAAGATCTCGTCGGAAGCTTTTAGCCGGCGGCATCCTGAATATAAGGTAGATACCGAATCTGTTACGATCTTGCGCAGTGTTTTTATGAAGCCAGAGCATTATGATTTTGTACCACAGCTATTTCACCGAATAGTAGATGGGATTTCATAAAAAAAGCCCTGAGTGTGAGATCACCCGGGCCTTCTAAAATTTCGTTGGTTTATCAAGAAACGATCAAGCTTTTCGTTTAGCAGCTTCGATAGATTCTAATAGGTCTTCCGCTTCTTTGATCAAACCTTCTGCTTTTTCTTTGGCATCCAACACTACTTTGTCTCCTTTCTCCTTAGCTTCGCTAACAAGGATCTCTTTCTCTTCCCTCAACTGGTCGATGAGATCGTGCAATTCATCGTAATAATTGCTTAACTGATAAGTCAAACGGTCGCGGGTGTTTTTGCCGGTATCGGGGGCATACAGTAATGCGATTGCTGCGCCAACAAGTGCTCCGGAAATTATTCCTGATACAAAATCTGATGATCTACTCATGATATTTCTCCTTTTTGTTATTTAAAACAAGTATAGCGAGAACAAGTTCCAATTTCCAAGACGGAATGAAAATTTTTACCGCTATTTCTGCCTGTGGCGTAGGTACTTACCTAACTAAATTGAAAATCAGACTTCTGTAGTTTTTGCTGTTTGCCCCTTTAATAATGTCTTGAACCATTCGATGGTCATACTCAGAGAAACGGATAGAACCGGAGTAATGAAAAGCGTCAGTATAGAGCCAAACATCAATCCTCCGATCACGGATTTAGCCAAAGGTGACCAGGTTTCAGCCCCGGACCCGATCTCCAGAGAAAGCGGGATCATAGAACAAATGGTAGTGATGGCTGTCAGCAAGATCGGTCGCATACGCCGGCGGCAAGCCTCCAGAATATGGCTAAGAAGTACTGAATCTTTAACGGTTGGTTTCTCCTTCCAGAGGAAAACAGGAATGATCAGGTTTTTCCAGCTTACTGATCTGCGGTTCAGCAGATCGTAGGAAACTCCTTTGGTATAAAGATGCATATAATCAACCAATACAATGCCGTTGTTAACGATAATTCCCACCAGCATGAATACGCCAATATTGGCTGTGGTAGTAAGCGGATCTCCAATGATGGATAGGAAGGCGAGGGCGCCAAACATAGCCAGTGGAATACACAGCCAGATCACAAATGGGTCACGGAAGTTCTCAAACAGTGAGGCCATGATCATGAACATCAGGATGAGTGCCGCCAGCAAAGCAAAGCCAAACTCTGATTGCCCCTGTTGTGTTTCGCGTGTTCCTCCGGTAAATTCATATCGGTATCCATCCGGCAGCACAATTTCTGATTCAATGAAATTCCGTACCACTTGCTCATACTCCAAAGCGTTGCCCTGTATCTGAATGTTTACATCCAATACCGTTTCACGATCTCTTCTTTGAAATGAATCTACCCCGCGTACAGGAATAAATTCACCAACCGCTGATACTGGAATTCTTTGGTCTTCGTATTGAAATACTTCAAGGTCAAATAATTCTTCCCGGCTGGTCAGTGCTTCTTTTTGAGTGCGGACTTCAATAGGGATCTCTCGCCCTTCACTAATAAAATAACCGGCGGTGTTTCCAAGGGTTTGAGTGCGCAGGTTAGAGGCGATGGCATTCATACTGGTTCCAAGGCGGGCCAGCCGCTCCCGGTCAGCAATAAAATGTAGTTCCGGGGTAGGATCTGTTCGTCCGTTATCAACATCGATAACCGTTGGGTCTTCCATGAGGTTGGCTTCGATCTTTCTGGAGATTGCTAATAGCTCTTCGATCTCAGGTCCGATGAGGCTCAACCGTATAGAATTTCCTCCTGAATCCCAGCCGCGTCCAAAACTCAATCCGCCGCCTTCAACCCGCACACGCACATCTACGCCGGGGGCAGTAAGTTTTTGACGAAGTTGGGCTGCAAAGTCGGTTGTACTTATTTCCCTGCCGGTTTCAGGAACCAGGGTCAGGCTGATCTCGCCCCGGTTACTGGAGCTGCTCCAGCGACTTCTGCCGATATTGGTAATAATGGTTTCCACCTCAGGCATTTCATTTATACGGCGAGAGAATTCATCCATGACATTTGCCGTTTTAATGAGTTGACTACCCTCAGGCAGGCTGATATTGATATCGATCTGGCCGGAATCTGCTTCAGGAAAGCCTTCTTTGGTGATATTGTTGTACAAAAAGAAAGTGCCGCCGGCGATCGTGATCATGCCGAGCAGGGGAATCCATTTATGTTGAAAAAGCCACCCTAGTATTTTTGTGTACCCACGTTCCAGTTTTGCAATGCTCCTGAAGGCCAGATTTTTGGTATTGAATTGTTTGGTGTCTAAGGTCAGCAAAGCAATAACGGGTACCAAGATGATAGACGACAGGAATGAAAAGGCAATCGAGAAACAGATGGCATAAGCAAATTCCCGAAAAAAGGCTCCTTGTGTTCCGGAAATCAGAATGATGGGGACAAATACACCAAGTGTGGTAAGGGTAGAACCGAGCAGGGCTCCGATTACTTCGTTGGTTCCTTGTAAAGCCGCATCAAAACGGGATTTTCCTTCCTCGAGCTTTCGGGCAATGCTTTCCGTGACCACGATGGAATTATCTACCAACAATCCAATAGCTAATGCCAAGGCTGAAATCGTGAGGATATTAAGGGTAAGATCTGCTGCGTACATGGCGGCAAATGTAGCCGCAATTGAAACCGGTATAGTAGATGCCACAACTAAAGAAATGCGCCATCCACCCATAAATATAAGAATAACAAGTATGACCACTACAAGGGCTGCGAGGGCAGATTGTGACAGGTTATTGATGGAATCTTCAATAGTTTTCCCTTCATCAGAAAGAACACGCAGAGTTACGCCCGGGGGTAAGACTTCGTTGATCTCGGGGACCAGGGCCTTGACTGCATTCACCACATCCAGTGTATTTGCATCTGAGGTTTTCTGCACTTCCACAGATACACTGTTCTTGCCGTTTACTTTCACCAGGCTGGTGATGTCGGTGAACCCATCGCTGACATCCGCCACATCTTCAACCCGGATGGGAATGCCATTCTCAGACATCCTGATGATCGTGTTTCGGATTTCATCAACCGTTTGATAAGTAGATTCAGCCCGAATACTGTAATTGATTCGTTTCGAAACCACATTCCCGATCGGCATCTGTACGTTGTTCGACCGAAGGGCTGCTTCAATATCTGACGGAGAAAGGTTATGCTGAGCCAAAGACATCGGTGATACGTCCACATAAATTCGGCGTTCCAGCCCTCCTTGTGTCTCTGCTGATGCTAATCCTTCAATTCGTTCGAGGCGGGTTTCCACCAATTCCAACCCAATATTTCGAAGTTCATCCAGCCCTCTGTTCTCAGCATCAATACTAAGGCGCATGATAGGGCGGTTTTCCGGATCAAACTGAAATATAACCGGTTCCTGGGCTTGTCCAGGCAGCTCACCCCGGATCTGGTCGATGGCTTTACGGACTTTTAATTCTGTTTTTCTGATATCAGAGCCTTCTCTTAGACGAAGAATAATGAAGGCACTACCCCGGTTCACCCGGGCTTCCAGTGTCTCAATTCCTTCAATAGCAGAAAGTGCACCCTCAATTGGATTTACAATGATCCTGTTGATGTCTTCCGGGGCAACATTATTATATCCGGTAGAAACGGCCAGTACGGGAATATTGAAAGATGGGTACAGCGTAACCTTAAGATTAGTAAGAGAAAAAACCCCAAAACCAATCACGATCAATGTCATCATAATGACCGTGATGGGGCGCTTGAGAATACTTCCTGCTACAGAGAATTGCTTCATGCCAGGGCCTCTTGAGATTTTGCTAAAGGATCTTCTTTATGAACGGCGTCAAAGCCAAATTTTTCTACCAAGCCATTGATGATGTTATAGAAACAGGGCACTACAAACAGCATCAACAAAGTGCTGATGGTCAACCCACCGATCACAGTCCGGGCCATTGGGCTCCAGGTCTCTGAACCGGAACCCAGTTCAAGAGCCAAAGGAACCATGGACAAAATAGTTGTGAAGGCGGTCATTAAAATAGGACGTAGTCGTCGGGTTGCACCGTCCACAATTGCTTTTTCGCGAACTACTCCTCTCGCCTGAAGTATCTTGATATAATCGATCATCACAATTCCATTATTTACTACGATTCCGGTGAGCAGGATCAGGCCTACCATGGATGTTACACTGATGGAAGTACCGGTAATCCACAGCATCAATAACACCCCTGATAACGCAAGCGGAATGGTCAATATGATAATAAAAGGTTCTACAAGGCTTTCAAATTGGGATGCCATCACCATATATGTTAAGATCCCTGCGATCATGAATGCGATCATCAAATAACCAAACGACTCTGCTTGTTCTTCGGCTGTTCCTGAGATCTCGTAGCGGTATTCATCCGGCCAGTTTACCTGGTTCAGAGATGCTCGTGCACGTTCAGATGCAGTCGCAAGATCTATGCCGGACAACTCAGCTGTAACTTCTGTAACCCGCTCCTGATCAATGCGCAACACATTGGTAGGGCCGGTGTAACGTTCAATCCGGGCAAGATTTTTGAGAGGCATCCATTCTCCGGAAGGAGTTTGAACCTGAATATTAGAAAGGTCAACGGATTGGGCTTTATCACTTGGATCTAATTCCACCACTACCTCATATTCCACCCCCTGATCTACAAAAGCGGTAGCTACATTTCCTTTTACGGCATTACTGACCGCACTGGCAACTTGATTGGTAGTCATTCCTACCCTGGAAATGCGTTCACGGTCCATGATGAGGCGAAGCTCCGGACGCCCCTGATCGGAAGAACTGAATACATTATTAATCCCCTCTATTTGCAGGAGGCGTTCTTTCACTCCTTCTGACAATTCTTTCTTCACTTCAGGATCAAACCCAAAAATTTGTACGATCAGCCCATTTTCGCCATCGGGACTAAGTGGGTCTATGATAACTTCCTGTATCTGAACTCCGGGTACGATCTGTAATTCTCTCAGAAGGGAGGAGGTGATTTCGGCCTGTGTTCTGTTTCGTTCATTTTGTGAAACCAATTCAACCCGTACGGTGCCGGTAAAACCTCCGGGGTCATCGGCTCCTTCAATTCCTTCTTTGTCTCCATAATCAGATACAACCAGACGTGCTTCAGGTACTTCCTGTCGGATGATTGACTCCACCTGTCCCATCGAACGCTCTAATTCAAACAGGTTCACACCGGGTTCCCGCTGAACTTCAAGTACGAAGGCGTTTTCATCTACGCGTGGAAAAAACTCGCCACCTATCATATAAAATAACGGTACTGTGACAGCAAAAAAGATAACAGCTGCCAATACGACGCTTCCGCTTTTCCCGATCACCCGCTGCAATTGGTCGTGATAGGTTGTTTCCATTTTTTCCAGCAGGTTACTAAAGAAGCGTGCAATCTTGTTTTGGGCGCCCTGATCCTGCATGGTTTCCTTGTAAAACTGAGAGGCCATCAGCGGAATGAGGGTTAGTGCTACCAATGTAGAGACGATCAGGGAGAAGGAGATGGTAAGGGCCAGGTCTCTAAACAAAAACCCTGCAATTCCAGGTACAAACAAGATGGGTAAAAATACCACCAGGGTAGTGAGGGTGGAAACGATAATGGGCACGGCTACTTCTTTGGCTCCGTTAACCGAAGCTTCATCCCGGTTTGCTCCCTGTTCACGGAATCGAAAGATATTCTCAAGTACCACAACGGCATTGTCTACCACCAATCCCACGGCAAGGGTAAGTCCGGAAAGGGAAATTATATTCAAACTAAGATCGGCCAGATCCATCACCAGGAAGGTGGTTACAATCGAAACCGGAATGGAGATGGCAATGATGGTTGCAGAACGCCCGCTTCTCAGAAACGCAAGCAGGATCAGAACAACCAATATGATGGCTTGCACCCCGGTCCACAAAAGGTTGCTTATGGATTGTTCAATGAAATCCGCTTTATTGGTGAGTACAGAAACTTCAACATCAGAGGGTAAACTGCACTGGATATTCTCAAGTCCGTCAACTACAGCGTTAGCGGCGGTTACCACATTAGCATCACTTTGGCGGTATACATTCAGGATGATGCCATCTTCACCATCAACACGCACGTTCCCGATGGGCTGTTCAATTCCATCTTCCACATTCGCAACGTCTTTTAGTAGAAGTGGCTGACCATTACGTACCGTAATAATGGTATTTCTAATTTGATCCACATTTTTGAACTCGCCAATGGTCCGCAGGGAGTAGTTGGTATTTCCTTCTGTAAGCTGTCCTGCAGGTACCTGAATATTTTCCTGCTGAAGTTTCTGGGCGATCTCGGCTATGGTGATGTTATATAAACGCATCTTTTCATTGTCGATACGAACGTTGATCTGCCGTTCAAGCCCTCCGGAGGTTTCAGCGGAAGCAATACCGTTAATGCGTTCAATACGCTGTTCCAAAACCTGCTTCGAGTATGTGCGCAATTCACGGGCACTTCGTGCATTTGATGTCACTGTCAAAACCACAATCGGCTCTTGATTGGGGTCGTAAGAAAAAACTAACGGAGTTTCGGCATCATCAGGGATCTGCCGCTCCACGAAACCAAGTTCTTTACGGACATCATTTTCGGCCTGGTAAAGATCTGTTCCCCATTCAAAGTTTAGTTTTACTACAGAGGCTCCCTGGCTAGATAACGAACGAACCCGGCGAATTCCACTGATGCTGCCCACCGATTCCTCAATGGGACGCGTAACCAGCGTTTCGATGTCTTCCGGAGCCACTCCTTCATAGCTCGTGTATACGGTAATAGTGGGGAAAGAAACATCAGGATACAGATTCAGCCTCAAATTCTGCAAACCATATAGCCCAAATCCCAACAGGATAAGGGTGCTCATCAGGAATGTGATCGGACGATCGACCGCTACTTTGGATATGGAAGCCATGTTTTCTTTTTAGTTTGAGGTTGAGTCTGCTGAAGAAGCATTTTGCTGCCTCAATTCCCGTAAATAAGCCATACGTTCCTCACGGCTCATGCCCTGCATTTTCTCACGCGCCTTGGCCCGTTCTTCTTCACTCATATTTGCGAGCGGATTTTGACGCTCATTACCCTGGCTGCTATCTCCCTGATCGCTGCTTCCTATTTCACGTTCCTGAGGTGCTTGAAAACGCTCCCCTGAAGCCACCTGAATACGAGCTCCGTCATCAAGTCCGCTTTGCCCTGTGATGATGATTTGGTCGCTTGGCAACAGCCCGGCCAATACTTCAATGCGGTCGCCCTGCTCAATACCAAGCTCCAGTTCACGCCGTTCGGCTATAGAATCTCCTTTGGATACAAAAACAGAATAGGTTCTTTCAAGATCTATGGTGTTTGTTTCCGGGTTGATCACGGTCTCCACCTGCTCAACAAGAGCACTTCGGGGAACGATCATGGCCCGCTCCTTGGTCGTAATGTTTATGATGTTTTCAACAAGCACTCCCGGGTATATGTCATTTCCAACATTGGTGAGAGTAATTACCACTTCACCCAAGCCGGTTGTTTCATCAAGTTGCGGGCTTTTACGGGAAACGATACCGCGGGCACTTACATCACTTTCGTTGCTGATGCGCAGGTTTACATTCTGCCCGATTTTTACGGCTCTCCAATCTTCTACCGGAAGATAAATACGGGATTCATACCCGTTGGTGCTTGCGATCTGAAAGATTTCAGTTCCAGTTGTTGCCAGGTCGCCTACTTCAAGAGAACGTGCTGTAATCACTCCGGTAACCGGCGCTTTAACCTCGGTATTATTAAAATTTTCAAGGGCCTGGGTCAAGGATGATTGTGCCGACTCGAGCTGGGCTAAGGAATTCTGGTAATTAGCTTCAGCGATCTCAAGTTCCGCTTCACTTGTCAAATCTCTGTCTATTAAGCGCTGCTGGCGGGAATATTCCGAACTGTCTCTGATCACTGCAATGCGACTTTGTTCAAGTTGAGAACGCGCCTGTGCAAGCTGATCTCGAAAAGTGACATCGTGTATCTTAGCCAAAGTCTGGCCTTGCCGAACGGTATCTCCAAGGTCTACATAAATTTGGGTGATACGGTTGCTAACCTGGGGAAGGACTGAGATCACATCCTGGGCTTTTACATTCCCAAAAGAACGTACTTGTTCAGAAATGGAGCTGATTTCAACATCAGCCGTTTCAACGCTGGTTGCACGCTGGCCAAAGTTACCGCCTCCGAAACCCTGAAAACCGGATTGACCGTTATTGGAATCGTCACCACTACAGCCTAAAACAAATAAACTGAGTACAAAAATAGGTATGAAAAATTTCTTCACTTGTGATCTTATTTTCTTGATTGAGAGTGCTTTTGAAAGAGCATTTGTTCAACTACAAAGTTCGTGATAAAGTTTAAGTTTAGATGCTCTCTTTTTGTAAAAAAAAGAAATTATATGTTTCGATTTGCAATGAATGAGTCCATACTAATCCTTATTTTGAGGTTTAGATGATAAATCCCAATCAAACTTTTGCCCCTGATGAAATTTTTTATTGATACTGCTGATCTTGACGAAATCAAAGAGGCTCATGATCTTGGAGTGCTCGACGGTGTTACCACCAATCCAAGTTTATGTGCTAAAATTGGAGTGAAGGACTTTGAAGGCCACATTGCCAAGATCTGTGATATCGTAGAAGGCGATGTCTCAGCCGAGGTTGTTTCCACAGAATATGCAGCCATCGTTGAGGAAGGCCGCAAGATCGCCGCCATTGCTGAGAATGTGGTAGTTAAGGTTCCGCTGATCAAAGATGGCATCAAAGCCATTAAAACATTTTCAGAAGAAGGCATTAAAACCAATTGCACACTTTGCTTTTCACCCACTCAGGCACTGATAGCCGCTAAAGCCGGGGCTACTTATATTTCCCCGTTTTTGGGAAGACTGGATGACATCTCCACCGAAGGAATGCAGCTGATCCGCGATATCATCACTATTTATGATAACTATGGATATGAAACCGAAGTACTGGCAGCCAGCATCCGCCATCCCATGCACTTACTGGAATGTGCCAAAGAAGGAGCAGATGTTGCTACCATGCCTTTGAGCGTGATCAAGAGCTTGCTGAAGCATCCACTCACAGATATTGGCTTAGAGCGATTTTTAGCTGATTGGGATGACCTTCAGAACAGCCTGAAATAAGAGATCTTTTCCTCTAAGAAACTAAAAAGGCACATCAAAATGATGTGCCTTTTTTTTATGGCTAAAGTTTAGCAAGCCCGGGGACTACAATTTCGGAGCTTTTCTTACATTTGAGGCCTGCTCAAATGCATATGCGATTTCGATCAGCTCCGGTTCACTCCAGGCTCTTCCAAAGAATGAAATCCCAACCGGAAGTCCGTCAATAAAGCCCATCGGAACCGTAATATTTGGATAGCCTGACTGTGCGGCCGGCGAACTGGACGATACCGCAAAATTATCCCCATTGGTGAGGTCTGTTTTCCAGGCCGGGCCTCCGGTAGGACCGATGATGGCATCCAGTTCATATTCATCCATTACCCGGTCGATTCCTTCTTCCCGCGTGATACGCAACATGCGTTGAAGTGCGTCCTGATAATCCTTCGATTCAAGGCTGCCTTTTTCATTAGCTTGTATCAGCAAATCATGATCGAAATAGCGCATTTCTTCAGGATCGTTTAGTGTTGCTTCCACTAATTCGTCCATATTTTTTACCGGAGCATCATCACCGAGCGATGCGAAATATTTGTTGAGTCCGTCCTTAAATTCATACAGCAGAACCTGGAAAGAAGCGCCTCCTGCATTTTCCTGGGTTATTTGATCCACTTCAACAATGGTGGCACCTTTGCTTTCCAGAAGGCGAACCGTTTCATGCATAAGGGTATCCACACGAAAATGACCGCCAAGAGAGCCTGTCCAAAGCCCGATACGTTTGCCTTCAAGTCCGTCTGCATTCAGGAATTGAGTATAGTCTGAATGGTAATTTCCTTCACTTTCCAGTGTTTTTGAGTCTGATGAATCCACCCCAACCATGGTGCCAAGAGCAGTGGCGGCATCTGTAACGGTGCGTGCCATAGGGCCGGGTGTATCCTGAGTGTGAGAAATCGGAATGATGCCGGAGCGGCTCAAAAGTCCAACGGTCGGTTTTATTCCAACCAATCCATTTGCTGAAGATGGGCATGTAATAGAGCCATTCGTCTCCGTACCGATAGCAAAAACGGCCATGTTAGCAGAAGCTGCAGCTCCGGAACCGGCGCTGGAACCACAAGGATTTCTTGTCAGGTCATAGGGATTATGAACTTGTCCGCCTAAAGCGCTCCAGCCACTGGAGGAGAAACTGCTGTGGAAATTGGCCCATTCACTTAAGTTTGCCTTTCCCAAAATGATGGCTCCGGCACTTCTGAGCTTTTGGGCAATAAATGCATCTTGATCCGGAACCGAGCTTTTCAAAACATTTGCACCCGCCGTAGTTGGCATATCATAGGTATCGATATTGTCTTTCAAAACAACGGGAATACCATGCAGTGGCCCTCTTTTTTTGCCTTCCCGGAGTTCTGAGTCCAATTCTTTGGCAACATCAAGGGCCATGGGATTGATGTATAGCATTGAATTCAATTTTGGGCCGTTTTGGTCTTTTTCGGCGATCCGCTCCAGGTAAGCGGCCGTGACATCCTCGATCGTGAAGTCGCCATTTTCAAAGCCTTCCTGCAGCTCACTTATGGTGATCTCCTCTAAATTGAGTTGATCGTATTTGGATTGAGTTTGACATCCCATCACTAAAAATGGGAATACCATTAACAGTAGATATTTTTTCATGGTGCATTAATTTGATCCGTAGTTAGATCAGGAATATACAAGCCCTGAAATGGATTTCCACCTATACACTATTTTTTACATCACTGCTTGAAGAGCATATAGATGATGCCGGCCAGAATTAGCAGGTTTGCAATAGATCCAAATTTGGCATCTTCCCAGGAGCAGAATATCAGCACCTGAGACAACGCCAATCCGGCAAGAGTCAATTTCCACCAAAAGGAAACATCGAGGATCAACAAGACCGAGCTTATAATTAGGGCGAAGGTAGTAAGGCCCCACAGCAAACCACCGGTTTTGGAAATTGGAAGCTTGAGTGCTTCAATATCAGCCAGGTTGAAGCCTTTTAAAAACCCAAGTATGTGAATGAGGCCATGAACAATAATCAGGATAGCGAGCAGAAATTTCATTGGCGTAGATTGATTTGTTACGCCATGATATCACCTGAAAATGTAGATTTAGTGAACTATTGCTTTTTGAAAGTGATCGTAAATGTGGTGCCTTTACCCACTTCACTGTCAACAGAAATGTGTCCGCCCATATTTGATACATGATTGTACACCAGGTACAGCCCAATGCCTTTGCTGTCTGTATTGCTGTGGAAGGTTTGGTACAATCCAAACACCTTATCTTTTGCTTTAGATGCGTCAAATCCGATTCCGTTGTCGGAGAAAATGAGCTGCTTTATGCCATTGTTCATTTCCGCGTTGATCCGTATTTCGGGATTCCGGTCCGGATGGGCATACTTAAGCGAATTTGAAAGGAGATTCAAAAAAATACTTTTCATGTATTCTGCATTAAAAAGTACTTCTGAGAAGTCGGAAAAATCTGCATGGATGGTTGCTCCGGCATCTTGCAGCAGAGATTCAAGGGCCTTCTTTGCGTAATCAAGTGAAGCGGGAAGTTCAACCCGGGTAATTTTAACATTCAGGCTGACATTATTTTTGAACCCGTCGATATAGGTATCCAGGGATTCCTTCAGGTGGTTAGCCGAAGCTTCCAGCAACTCAATAAAACTTTTGGTTTCTGGATCCAGGATCGTGGATTTATCGATCAGTTCAAAGATGGTCAATAGATTGGAAATGGGAGAGCGAAGATCATGAGAGGTGGTATAATTGAGTTTTTTGAGCTGCTCGTTCTCTTTTGTGAGTTTAGTGAGCAGGGAATTACGTTCCTTTTCCAGCGATTTAATATGGGTGATATCTTTGGCAATAGCATAAACCAATTTTTCCTCAACTTTAGGAATGGAAGTCCACGAGAACCATACAATCTCTTCAGATCTGTTGACGTACCGGTTTTCAAAGTTAAGAAGTGGTTTTCCCTGAAAGATATTCTCCCGGTGTTTAGAAGTGATCTCACGGTCTTCAGGATGAATGAATGAATTTATTGGCCGGGAAAGCAATTCTTCTTCGGAATATTCAAGTAATTTGCAAAGTGCCGGATTTACCTTTTTGAAATACCCGTCAAAGCCTGCTATACAAAGTAAGTCTGCCGTTTGTTCAAAAAATGGAGCCAAAGAGTATTCATTGGGCATAAGTGATTTTCCTTCGTTAAAACCTAAAGCTTAAATACTATCTTTTTTGAGCCATCTCTGCAACTAAATGGCATTTATTTATTTGACCAAAGATAATTTCTTGGTTGCCTCGAAATCTCTGGCTTTGATGCGGTAAATATAAAATCCACTGGAAAGTTCGGAGGCATCAAATACGGCTGTATGCCAACCCGCTGCTTTGTACCCATCTACCAAAATTGCGACTGTTTGTCCCAACATATTTAAAACTTCAAGGTGTACCCTGCCCGGCTCCGGAATGCTGTACTGAATGTATGTTACGGGATTAAAGGGATTTGGATAATTCTGCTCCAGGGCATAATCCAACGTGTTTACCTTAGATCGTTTGGGAGGGGGTATAAGCGGTACAAAGGTTCGGGCTTCCGACCACCCGGATTCTCCTCCCATATTCAGTGATTTCATGCGCCAATAAAGAACGTTCTTTTCAGGCAGGGTTCGTTTCATGGCCAAAGTGGTATCGCTGGCAACCACGGTAGTATCGAAAATGACTTTCTCAAAATCTTCATCTGAAGCTATTTGAAGAAAATACTCCTCACTGCGTTCTGCTGAATACCAGATAAAAGTGGGTTGTGTGGAGGCATCTTTTGTTTCGGTTTCCGGCGCTTTCAGTTTAACGGCTACCGGTTTCTCAATGATAGTGGTGAACTCAGAAATATCGCTCCAGGGCCCAACGGTATCCGCATTCACTCCTCGAACACGCCAGTGGTAATAGGTATAATGTTTAAGGGGTTTACTGAGCGTATAAAAGGTGGTGTCTATCTCAGAAATGGCTACATCAACAGGCAGGAAGTTCTCATTTCTGGAGATTTGCAGCTCATAGTTCTCTGCTAAAAAAGCCGGATCCCAGTCAAATCTTGGTTTTAAATTGACATGCTCTTCCAATACATAGGGATCATTGAGTTCTACGGGATCGGGTGTACGGGAAACGGTAATAGAAAAAGGCCTGTGATATTCCCCCGTCTGAACTTCCATCGGATATTTTCCATGATCGTCCAAAGCAGTTTGCCAGTTAAAGAAAAGGGTGAATTGCTTTCCGGGATCAAGAATCAGATCAGGGTATTCATCCAGGATATCTCCATCGCCGTTTTTGAAGATGACATGATTGGTGTCGGGCTGGCTGCCCACATTTTTGATCAAAACTTCGATGGTAGCAAGGTCTCCGCTGATCAAATTTGAATCCGGATCAACTTTAGTAATCGCAAAATAGGGTATTTGCCATAAGTGTATGGGAGGCGCATCTTGAACGTACCCCCAATTTCGGTTGAAGGAAAAACCTTTCATTGCTGTAAAACTCTGCACGCCCGACATTTTACCGTTTGTAAGTCCCGTAATTCCTTCATTCGAACCCTTACTTACAGCATCCGGCAAACCCGCGGTATCTTTATTCCAGTAACCGGCTATTACCGGGTCACGGTTCACGCCTATAAAACCTCCGAAATCAATAGTGCCGTTTACCGTTCCGGTAGAATAAGCTTCCAGAATATGGCTGCCCATTCGGTTCACTCCGGCCAATCCTCCCACAAGATTAAAGCCTTGTACGTTTCCGGTAGCATAACTTCTTAAAATGACTCCATTGTGATTGTTTCCAACCAACCCGCCTACATAAGAACGGGCAGTTATATTTGCACCGGAATGTGATCGTTCGATGGTTCCACCGTTACTTCCGGATATACCTCCAGCCGATGAGGCGGTTTCTCCCAGAATCTCACCTTCCGAGACGGATTCTGTAACAACGCCATCATAATTACTGCCGGCTATGCCTCCAAGGTTATGTCCTGTTCCCGACGCGGTACCGGAAAAAGAAATCCGAAGCATTTTTCCCCGGTTGATACCGGCAACACCTCCAACATAGGAACGCCCGGAAACAGTTGCTTTTACTGAGGCGTATTCAATTCTGCCACCCCGATTAAATCCGGTTAATCCACCGGTGTGCGTTCGACCTATTATTTGTCCGCTCACAGATACATTTTTGATATAGCCCCCATTCATTTTTCCTACTACAGCGCCAGTTTCATTAGATCCGGTTACTGCTACATTCTGAAGGCGGAGATTGGCTATTCCGGATTTATCCGTGTATCCAAACAGCCCAATGTATTCCCTTTTTGGGCGGTCAATGGTCAAGCCCGATATGATGTGATCGTTACCATTGAAAGTGCCGGTAAAAGGAGATTTAGTGTTTCCTATGGGTTCAAATCCCCGGCCATTGTTCCAGGCACTTGTTTCCGTAGCATCAAGGTCTTTCAAAAGGATATAATGACTTTCAAGGTGGGATCTGATTTCCTGAAGCTGATTGATATCTGTGATCTGAAATGGATCTTGTTGAGTGCCGGAACCTCCTGAAAATTGAGCATACGCCTCCCCCTGAAATAATACAATGAAAAGCAGCCCGTAAAGAAATCTTAGCAATACAGTTTTTGAACGCACAGATAGAAATTCTCTTAAATCCTTTTACTGCTTAAAAATAGAGCTTTGTCTGTTTTTGACAAAGCTCTATTCAGGTTCTAATAAATTTTTAAAGGAGATGAGAATAGGGGGGATTATGCCTTTCCTATCAAGTTTTCGGCAATAATGGAAGAACTCAACACTCCGGGAAGGCCTGCTCCCGGGTGTGTTCCGGCACCCACGAAGTACAAATGATCAATATCCTCGGATTTGTTGTGCGGCCGGAACCACGCAGACTGCGTCAGGATTGGTTCAACGGAGAATGCCGATCCCTTGTAGCTGTTCAGCACATCCTTAAAGTGTAAAGGATCAATGTAATGTTCAGCGACCAGGTTTTCCTGAAGATCAGGTAGATAGTTTTCTTCCAGGAAGTTCATGATGGCATTGCGATACCTGGGAGCCATTTCATTCCAGTCTACATCGGCATCAAGGTGGGGAACGGGAGAAAGTACATAAAATGCCTCGTGTCCTTCCGGGGCCATGGATGGATCAGTGATGGTTGGCATGTGAAGATAAAGCGAGAAGTCATCCGAGAGACGTTTCTTGTGGAAGATATCTTCAAGCAAGCCTTTGTAGCGTTCCCCTAAAATAATGTTGTGATGAGCCAGTCCCGAATCGAGATATCGTTTTCTCGTGCCAAAGTAGATCACAAACAACGACATGCTGTATTTGGTACGCTCGATCTTTTTATCGGTATATTTTTTGCGATGTTTGGGGTTGATCAGGTTCTTATATGTGAAGGCAACATCTGCGTTGGAAACCACTTCATCTGCTTCAAGGGTTTCCCCGTTTTGTAATCTGACACCGGTGGCTTTTCCGCCATTGACAAGAATCTCATCCACTTCGGTTTCGGTGTAAATAGTACCTCCCTGCTCGCGAATCAGCTTCTCCAGAGCATTGACGATGGCCCCGGTTCCGCCCATTGCATAATGGACGCCCCATTCGCGCTCCAGGTAATGGATCATCGCGTAGATAGAAGTGGTATCAAAAGGATTTCCACCTACCAGCAGCGGATGGAATGAAAAACACCGGCGCAAAAAATCATCTTCAATGAACTGAGAAACATATTTGTACACCGATTTATACGATTGCAGTTTAATGAGGTCGGGAGCCACTTTCAGCATATCCGAAAATTTCAGAAAAGGCTGATCGGCTAATTCAACGAATCCTTTTTGGAAAATAGCCTTGGTGGTATTGAAAAATTTCTGGTACCCGTCAGCATCTTTTGGATTTCTTTTACGGATCTCATCCAGCACAAACTCTTGGTCGTTGTTATAATCAAAATGTTTTCCTTCCGCATCAAAGATCCTGTAAAATGGATCGCAGGGGACAAATTCTACATAGTCTTCGCGTTTTTTGCCGGCCGCCTCAAAAATATCATCAAACATAAATGGGGCTGTGATAACGGTAGGGCCGCCGTCAAATTTAAAGCCGTTCATTTCGTAGACGTACGCCCTTCCCCCCAGTTTATCCCTTTTTTCAAGGATGGTGACGTCGTGTCCGGCTGAAAGAAGTCGGGAAGCAGCACCAAGTCCGCCAAATCCGCTTCCAATAACGATGATCTTTTTCTTCATGATATAATGACTTTTCAATTTGTGCGGAAAACGGAAATTGTGGAAAAATAAATCCCGGAAAGATCAATTATTTTCTATCTGTTTTACAAATCCGGCATGCCCTTGTTGGTTAAGTCGTTCCATCTCAACCTTGGCATCCTCCGGATCTTTATAAGTACCTTTATACAGGCGATAAAATGTCTGTCCGTCTATGTTTACGGTTTCCACAAAACTTCCCTCCACTTCAGCGGCATGTCGGTCAGCTTCTTCTCTGGACTGATATGAACCCAATTGGACAGTATATGTAGGAACCTTAATATCCGAGATCCGGGAATTTTCCAGGTCTCCTTCCATAAGATATAAGCGAACGCGAGCAGTACCCGGCCCGATCATGTCAATTTTCTCTGCGGCCCCTTTAGAAAGATCAATGATACGGTTTTTGGCATAAGGTCCCCGATCATTTACACGTACCTGAACGGTTTTTCCGTTATCGAGATTCTCAACCAAAAGAATGGTCCCGAACGGCAGGGTTCGGTGAGCTGCTGACACTCCGTTCATATCGTAGACTTCTCCATTAGCCGTAAGTTTTCCATGAAAGTTAGGGCCATACCAACTTGCAACGCCATTTTCTAAGGCTCTCTTTTCTTCGGAGGTGGAAAGATCTGCTCCTCTCCGGGTCATGCCGCAAGACGAAAGAAGAAAACCGCAAACTGTGAAAAGCAGGATTTTATAATAGAAATTCATGCAGATGATCTAATAATTAACAAACAAAATATATCGTACTTCAGGTCTAAATGCTATTCATTAAGATTTTTTCAAAAAATCTAATTCCACCTGATCATGTAGTTTGAAATTTCGGAAAAAGATGTAATATCCGGCCAATCTTTTTCAAACCCTGGCTAACCTTGAGTTTGAATAAAAAACCTTAACCCATACTATTATGCGCATAGCTACTTTATTATTTGTGCTATTTGGGGTTTGTGCTGTTCCGGGGGTTAACGCGCAAAGCGTTATTTCGTTCGCCGGCGGTACATTAGAAAGTTCCGGAGTTTCCCTGACTTTTTCGGCCGGGGAAGTGATTACCGGAGATTTCGAAAGCCCATCTGTTCAGTTAACGGGCGGTTTTGGGAACGGGTTCGATCTGGTATATACATCCAATGAGCAACTGCTGATGGATGTTCCTACCGAATTCGGACTTAGTCAAAACTATCCCAACCCTTTCAATCCATCTACCAACATACGTTATGATCTGCCTAAAGCATCGGATGTGAAAGTGGAAGTGTTTAATGCTATTGGGGCAAAAGTGGCTGTTTTGGTCAACGACCGTAAAGCAGCCGGATCGTACACACTACGATTTGATGCCTCTCATTTAGCAAGTGGAATGTATTTCTATCGGTTTTTAGCTGATGGAAAAGTTATTTCTACCCAAAAAATGCTCTTAATAAAATAATTTTACGAAGGACTATTACTATGAAACAATTTTCAACAAAATTACTCTTTTTGGCTGCGTTCCTATTGTTTGGCGCAGATGTGATGGCGCAGGTTCCGCAGGGATTCAATTTCCAGGCGGTAGCCCGCAATGCTGATGGAGACTTGATCTCAAATTCTGAACTTGGGGTACGCGTGACGGTGCTTCAGGGTACCGAAGATGGTACTGCTGTGTACACAGAAGTCCAGAAACCCACTACTTCTGCGGTAGGTTCCTTTCTGATCGTGATCGGGGAAGGAACATCAGAAGACGATTTTAGTGCTATCGATTGGTCATCTGACAATTACTATGTGAAGCTTGAAATAGACCCCGCCGGCGGGGAAGAATATGAGGAACTCGGAACAACCAGGTTGTTATCGGTGCCTTATGCGCTACTTGCTAAGGATGTTGTAAACGGCGGTAACGGTTCCGGAGAACTTGTTACTAATTACGAACTGAATACGGCAGATGGGGATACGGCATTTCAGGTTCAGATATCCGGTGAAGGAGCATCCGAAACAGCCATTATTGGACGTGCCGCTACCACAGGAACCAACGTTGGCGTAGAAGGTAAGGCTTTTTCTGAGTCCGCAAATACCAATCTCCAGGTTGGAACGTACGGTGAAGCTGTTGGCGATGGAACCGGAACCCATTTGGGAGTGTATGGTATTGCTTTCAGTCCTGAAGGAACCGGAGGACGTCGATATGGACTCTATGGATCCGCTAATTCGCAAGGACGTGAAAACATAGGTGGATTTGGTATTGGACAAGGCTCCGGCGATGGTGAAGTGGTTGCCCTTGGTGATGAAAATATTGACGGTGAGTTTAATGTTGGAGGCTTCAATATTGGGTTGGTTGGATTTGCCCGGAATAACCTCAACGGAAATATTGGTATCCGTGGATATGTATATGGCGCAGAAGGTGGCAGAGAGAACAGGGCCGTTTCTGCAGAAGCCGTCTCTAATGCTACAGGTAGAAATGTAGGGGTGCAATCTATAGTTCACAGTTCCCAAACAGATAACATGGCCTTTCAGGTGCTAATGTTTGATAATGGATCAGGTAATTCTTCCCTGAATAACATAGGTGTTCAGTATGAGATGAGTAATGCTGCTACTGAAGGGAACTATGGAATGAGAGGATTTATAAACGGTGCTTCTCCAAACAATGTAGGTGCAGACCTTTACGTAGGAGGCGGTGAAAATAATACCGGTATGATCTTAAATGTGAATGGTGAGACCGGTTCAAATATTGGTATGACTGTGAATGCACCAACTGCTGCTGAACTAAATGGAAATGTTATTATAGATGGAGATCTCTCTGTTACCGGTTCAATAAATGGAGCTATGGGAGAAGGTGGAAGCGCAAACGGATCTACCCTTGATTCTTTATTCCTATCTACTGTTCCTGAAGCTGAATTTCAGCGTAATACCAGCTTTTACCCCGGTTTCATTCGCAATTCAGATCAGGATGGGAATTTTGTAAATCTTTCTCGCACAAGGCTTCAATATGGTAACGATGCTGATGAAAATATTTATAACTGGTATGATAAAGGAAGTATGCAATTAGCCGCTGCCGATTATGCCAATGGAGAACGTGCTACAGGCATGGGTCCGGGTAACTTCTATATGGATATTTATTATAACGGCAGTTTTTATGCACCTCTTAATTTTGGCATTGGGAATGCAGCGGAAGGAGGAAAGGCCTTTTTCAGTATGAGCTCATTGACCAGAGCAGAAAATCAACAAGGAGATCTTTTTTCCATAAACATTTCTGAAGATCCAAATGGGAACGACGCAAATGGCCAATCGAGCCAGGTTATGATGTATGGAACCAACAGTCCAAATATCCAAATGGGTGGGCAGTCCTGGGAAAATAACGATCTTCCATTCTTTCAGCTTTTTGGGAATGTTGAAGATGGTAACGGCTGGTATCTGAACAATACATACCTTGGTGTGGCAACAGACGGTACTGATGAATGGGCTTCTCTCTCGTTGATGAAAACAAATATTGTCGGACAGACTTCTCAGGAAACTATTCTGTTAGACGGTTACTCCGGTAACATCAATATTTCGGGTTCCCTAAGCCAGTCTTCTGATGAGCGGCTCAAAAAAGACATCAAGACCATTGAAAATGCACTTGATAAAACCAACCGCCTCCGAGGTGTTACTTATAACTGGAAAACCGATGTGCAGAGTGAAGATCCACAAATTGGGGTAATCGCTCAGGAAGTAGAAGAGGTATTCCCTGAATTCGTGCATACCGATGAAGATGGGATGAAATCTGTAAACTATGCGCAGATGACGGCAGTCTTGATCGAAGCAGTGAAAGAACTGAATGCTAAGATCTCTGATTTAGAAAAAGAGAACAAAGTGCTTACAGCACAGGTTGACAAGAAGTCAGAACTTGAGCAGCGTTTGGCCCAGATTGAAAAGATGCTTGGAGTACATACTGAGCAGCAGGTTCAACCAAGTAACACCAAAAAGTAGATGACCTGAAATTCAGATATCTATCTTGAATTAATTAAAACAGCCCTGTATGTAGAAATGCAGGGCTGTTTTGTTATAAGAAAGTCTCAAAAACCACATAGCTCGGTGGTTTATAAGTCCCATCTCTTTATTAGGTTCTGCTAAATCGATGTGCTCGAATAGTTTAGAGTGCAGAAACTAATCAAAAGGACTATGAATAGAATACGCAATAGCATTCTATTGGTACTATTTAGTGTCTTGTTTGTGAATGCATATGCCCAACAGGTGGTAACTTTTGCCGGGGGAAGTTTAACGGGGACAAGTATAACCGTTAGTTTTACAGGTGGAGAACCTATTTCGGGTACTTTTAGCAGTGAAAATATTAGTCTGCTAACGGGTTTTTCAAACGGAAGTGATCTTACAGCCGTCTCCAATGAAATCCAAGGGGCTGATATCCCGCTTACTTTTAAGTTAAAGCAAAACTATCCAAACCCCTTTAATCCTTCCACTAATATCAGCTACGATCTGCCTGAAACGGCGGATGTGCGCTTGGAAGTATTCAATACCATAGGGGCTAAAGTGGCGACACTGATTCACGAACAAAAACCGGCCGGTTCGCATACTGTTCGGTTTGATGCATCCTCTTTAGCAAGCGGGATGTATTTGTATCGGCTTACTGCCAATGGAAATGTCATATCAATCAAAAAAATGATTCTTATTAAATAAAAAGGGGACAAAAACGATGTACAAATTAACTACCAAATTTATTTTTTTAGTTTTGGCTGTACTGCTTACAGCCGAAGTAGCCATGGCCCAGGTTCCGCAAGGATTTAATTTTCAGGCGGTAGCCCGGGACAGTGACGGGGAACTTATCGCAAATACCCAATTAGGGGTACAAATAAGCATTTTGCAAGGTGCAGAAGATGGGACCGCTGTTTACACAGAAACTCAGTCACCTGAAACCGACAACACAGGTTTATTTAACCTGGTGATTGGCGAAGGGACATCCGAAGACGACTTTGGAGCCATCGACTGGGCGGCTGATAATTACTATGTGAAGCTGGCAATAGATCCTGCCGGAGGAGAGGAATACGAGGAGCTCGGAACCACGCGGTTGTTGTCTGTTCCCTATGCTCTACTTGCGCAGGATGTTGTTAATGGTTCCGGTACAAGCACTGATGTTGATCTTCCACTTACACTTACTGGAGATAATGGCAACCTAAGCATAACAATAGGAACTCAGGAAGGCGATAATAATTTTGGATTCATAGGCTTAGGAAATGCTGATGGAGATACACTTGCTCAGGTTTATGTTGAAAACCGGGGCGATACAGCTTCCCGTGGTACCATGATGTTTAGGGACACTTTTGGGCGATATAGTAATGTAATACCGGGGGAGTTCAGTACCGGTCATAAAGATGGAGGGTTCAGGTCTCACCTGACTTCGAATAATTTATACTTTATAAATTCTGATCTTCAAACAAATGCTCCACCTGCCTGGTTTGGAACGCTTGGTGGAAATGGATTTTATCAGTTATTGGATTATTCTGATACCGGCATCTATGAAGGTGGAATACTCAGTGGGTTTTGGGCAGGATACCCCGCCTTATTGATGGAAGATGGAAATGAGCAGCCCGGGATATGGTTGGCAAATGATGACGGGGGAGGAAAGCTGGTCTTACACAGTCCAAATGGAACCGGTCAAAATATTCAAATGGGGGGCAAAAGCTGGGAAGATCCCAATCTACCGTTCATGGTTTTCAGAGGGAATGAAGATGAGGAAAATACACAACCTGATCTTATTTGGATGGAGGTGCAAAAATGGGAAGATGGCACCGAGGTCGGTAATATTACCCTGAGAGGAACGGACGGTTCCGAATTCAGTATTAATTCGCATGGAATTGGAGGTAGTAATGAGCTGTCAAATCAGGTTTTAGTCGGGAATGACAACGGGGATATCGTAGCTGCAATAAACTCCCATGAGCCTGATAAGAAAAAAGGCTTTATTCATTTATATGGAGAAACAGAGCCGGAAACAGATGATCTCAGAGCTGGTCTTGAAGTTTCTGATAACGAATCCGGTGATTCATGGGGACATCTTTTCTTGAAAGGCCCTGATGGTTCTCAAGATATGCTATCGGCTTATATTCAAAATGATCCAAATGGAAATAATCCGGATGGATGGGCAGGTCGCCTGAATTTATGGGGTAGCAACAGCCCGAATATCATCATGGAAGGAAAGAACTGGGAAAGTGCCGACACTCCTCAACTTTTATTGTATGGGAATAAACCAAATAATGATGGCTGGTTTTATGAACACGTAAATTTAGCTGTTAATAAAGATGTCGATCAAGAATGGGGAGCATTAAGCTTATTTGGGAATGAAAACTCATTAAATGTTGAAATCGGAGCCAAAAGCTGGGAAGATGCAACAGAAGGAGCCGGACGGCCATTTATGGTCTTCAAGGGAAATAATCCGGACGAAGATCTCATCTGGATGGATGTGGTTGATGATGGCACTAACGAGTTTGGTAACCTTAATTTCAGAAGTACTGATGGCGCAAACTTTTCAATTAACGCCTACGGAATAAATGGGGATGCCGATGTAAATGGAAACCTTCATGTGAATGGAGATATTACTTACACCGGTTCCTCAGGTCAAACCTCTGACCGCAGACTCAAAGAAAACATCCAACCTCTACAAAACGGCTTGGGCACCATCATGAAGCTCAATCCAACCACCTACAATTTCCGTGGAAATGGAGAGTATAATGGGCTGAAGCTTTCTACCGGCTTGCACTATGGGTTGATAGCTCAGGAAGTGGAAGAAGTGCTGCCTTCTCTCGTAAAAAATAATGTGCACACATACTCGGAAGTGACTTCAACGGGCAGCGGGCCAACTATGCATTCCGAAACAGAGGTCACCAAGACCATGGAATATAAAACACTGAATTACACTGAGCTGGTTCCGGTATTGGTGAAGGCGGTGCAGGAACAACAGAAGGAAATTGAGCAGCTTTTGGAGGAAGTAGAACAACTAAAAGATCAGAGAAAACTCATACAGGAGCTTCAAAAAGACCTTCAGGAACTGAAGAAAGATTAATTTTGGGGTACACTTCAAACATGAAGGCCCGGCACAAAACTTATGTGCCGGGCTTTTTTTATGAGCCGAAGATCGGATTTGAACCGACGACCTACGCTTTACGAGAGCGTTGCTCTACCAGCTGAGCTACTTCGGCACAAAATTGAAAATTAAGTTACGATTCTTTTCAATTATTCTGCAACACATGAGTTATCATCTTACCTTATCAAAAAATTAAAATTACTTTATGTCGGTAACCCTATCTCTGATCATCGCAAACGTGGTTGTTTCACTGACAGCTCTATACGTTTTCCCTCAACTTTTCGAGAAATTTTTGTTGATGCCGTATCGGGTAGTTCGTGAGAATACCTGGTACGAGTTGGTCAGCTCCGGTTTTGTACATGCCGGCTTCGGACATTTGTTCTTGAATATGTTCGTGCTCTTCTTTTTTGGGCCGGTGTTGGAGCAAAGTATTGGGCAATTGCATTTATTGCTGCTCTATTTTTCAGGGCTGATCGTATCTAGTTTACCCTCGGTTTATCAGCATAAAGATAATCCTGATTTTGCCACGGTTGGAGCCTCCGGTGCGGTTGAAGCCGTTTTATTTGGTTTTATTCTGCTGTTTCCACTTGAACCGATTTACATCATGTTCATCCCGATCGGTATTCCTTCGATCATCTTCGGAGTGTTCTTTTTGGCATACAGCATCTATGCCAGCAAAGGAAAGGGGCGTGTTAATCACGAAGCACATATCGCCGGCGCGGTTTGGGGGTTTTTATACCTGATTCTCTTCGTCCCCAACACCATCGACCATTTTCTGACGGTCTTCGGACTGCTTTAATCGTAAGTAATGGATTATTGCTGAATCCATCGTGAACCTTTGTGTTCTTCACAGGTATTAGTTTCAGGCTTAACAACTTGAACCAAGTTTTAGCCATTCTTATCGCGAAAATGCTTCATGAAATCTGTTAGTGCTTTCACTGACTCCAGCGAACAGGCATTGTAAATACTGGCTCGGATTCCCCCCACGCTTCGGTGTCCTTTCAGAGCCACGAGGTCATTTTCAGCAGCCTTCGAAAGGAACTTTGCTTCCAATTCTTCAGATGGAAGTCGAAAAGTGACATTCATTTTAGAACGGGAGTTGGGTTGAGCCGTTCCTCGATAGAAATCATCAGAATCGATGGCGCTATAAAGCAGATCAGCTTTTTGATCATTGAGTTTTTCGAAATAAGAAATCCCGCCTTTTTCTTCGAACCATTTTAGAACCAAATTCACCATATAAACCGCAAAAGTTGGCGGAGTATTGAAAATTCGCTCGGCATGTGTCTTATAATTCAGGATGGTAGGGATATCCGTTTTCGTGGCCGTTTGCAGAAAATTCTTTCGAACGATGACCACGGTTACCCCTGATGGCCCCAGGTTTTTTTGTGCTCCGGCATAGATCAATCCGTATCGGTCTATGTCAATTTCACGGGACAGAAAATCAGAGGAAGCGTCACAAATCAGCGGAGCTCCATTAGAATCCGGTTCAACCCGATATTGCGTTCCATAAATAGTATTATTGGAAGTAAAGTGAACGTATCTTGGGTTATCAGAAAGTTGAAGTTCATCTTTAGTGGAAACGCGGCTAAATTGTTCATCTTCGCTGCTGAAAGGAACATGAACCTTCCCAAAAAGCTTAGCTTCTTTGATCGCTTTCTTCGACCAAACTCCGGTGTTTATGTAATCGGCAGTTTGATCTTTATCCAGAAAGTTCATGGGTACCTGCATGAATTGCGCACTGGCCCCTCCCTGCAAAAACATAATGTGGAAGTCATCTTGAAGGCCCAAAATTCGTGTGAGCCGTTCCTTGGCTTGGACATCTATTTCCGAATACTCTTTACCGCGATGACTTTTTTCCATGATGGAAGTCCCGGTATCCCGATAGTCCAAAAGTTCATCTCTTACAATTTCGAGAACTTCGGTGGGAATTGCAGCCGGGCCGGCGCTAAAGTTGTGAACGCGTTTCATGTGGAAAGAATGAGTGATTTGTAATTAAAAAGTATGAATGAGGAAGCCGGAACGAAGTTTAGGTTCAAACCAGGTAGATTTCGGAGGCATAAGCTGTCCGGCATCTGATACATCAAGTAGTTCTTCAATGCTCGTAGGGTACATGCTAATGCCTAAAGCTGCTTCACCATTATCCACCAGTTTTTCTAATTCATCTGTTCCCCTGATACCGCCTACAAAGTCAATATTTGGGTCGGTGCGCTGATCCTTGATCCCCAGTATTGGCTTAAGCACCTGAGTCTGTAAAAGAGAGACATCCAACTGAGAAGCAGGGTCGCTTTCCGGCGTTGATTTTAGTGTAATACCGTACCAGTTGTCATTTAGATATAAGGAAACCATTCCTTTTTTTGCAGGGACAGGTTTAGCTTTTTTCTGTATGGTGAATGTATTTCCAAGCTGTTCCAAAAAGTTATCAGGTATGGAAAAGACAATACGGTTATAGGCTAAAATCTGAAGTTGTTCGGTTGGGAAGATCACAGCAGGGAAAAAGTTATAGCCTTCCTCTCCGGAATGTTCTGGATCTTGAGCCGCAAATTCCTTCGCTGCTCTTGCAGCGCTTGCGCAACGATGGTGTCCGTCTGCGATGTACAGGTTTGAAATGGCATTAAAGGCGCTGGTGAAATTTTCGGTTTTATCCACTTTCCAGATAGTATGTTTGATCCCGTCTTCAGTTGTTAGATCATAGATCGGTTCATTTGATTTGATGCAATCTTCCATTGCAAATGCGATGTTTTCCGTATCCCGGAAAGTTAACATCACCGGTTCCGGATGCGCTTTTTGAGTGACAATATGCTTGGTCCGGTCATCTTCCTTATCAGGTCTGGTGAGTTCGTGTTTTACAATGCGGTCATGGTTGTAATCATCCACGCTTACACAACCGAAAATACCGGTTTGAGACCGGCCCTTCATTTCTAACCTGTAGATGTATAAAGCTGCCTGGTCTTCCTGCTGCATAAAATCAGAATTAAGAAAATGCTGCAGGTTTTCATGTCCCTTCTTGTACACCTTTTCATCATAAACAGAAATATTTGGGGGCAGATCGATCTCGGGACGAATAACATGCAGATAACTGTTCGGTTTTCCCTTAGCAAGATCACGTGCCTCGCTGGTGTTTATCACATCATAAGGTACGCTAACTACATCTGCTGCGAATTCAGGTTTTGGTCTCCAGGCTCTAAAAGGCTTTACGATGGCCATAAAAAAGTGTGCAATTTTGGTTATCCTTAAAGGGCGATAATGTACATAAAATTGAACTTTATTAAATTTGAAACCTGTTAGTTTCAGGCAAAAACTATAGAATTAAAATAGCTGAAGAAATGAATAAGAATGGCGAAAACTTAAACGAAGAACAGCAGGAACAACTGTTATTTATGATGCTGGTACAACAGCATCAGCAGATCGCAATGATGGGCTTGGGTAAGATCCAGAATCCTGCTACTCAGGAAATGGAAAAAGATCTGTCTTCGGCAAAATACGCTATCGATACGCTGAGCATGCTCAAGAAATTTACCAAAGGAAATCTTTCAAAAGAAGCTGATGGTTACTTGGAGCAAACGCTTACCAATTTGCGGTTAAATTATGCCGAAGAATCTAAGAAGGCCAAAAACGCTGACACTTCAGATAAGAATGAGTGATGGTCAAATTGAGCCGTTGACGGCTGCCGGAGGGATAGTTTTTAGATATACACCGGAGCAAAGCGAACCCTTGATCCTTATGATATTCAGGAATGGGGTTTGGGACTTGCCAAAAGGTAAATTGGAACCAAACGAAACTATTCCAATGTGCGCAGCCAGAGAAATTGCGGAAGAGGTTGGGAGCTCTTTGCCTTCAATTGTAAGGGAAATCGGAACCACATATCATGAATATGAGCAAGGAGGTACCCGATACGGAAAAACCACGTATTGGTACTCAATGATCTTTACCAAGCCTGAATCGTTTAAACCTCAGAAGGAAGAGGGAATCGAAAAAGTAGAATGGTTCACACTTCAGAAAGCAATGGAAAGGGCAGGTTTCGAGAACTTGAAGGAGATTCTTAGGAAATTTGAACCATAAAAAAAGGCATGACCATTATGGTTCATGCCTTATACAAATCTTGTTGTGGGGCGTCAGTTATCCAGGCGGAAATTGATGGACAGTGAATATTGAACCCGTACCGGGCGTCCTCTCTGCATTCCTGGAGTAAACTCGGCTTGTTGTACAGCCTTTAGAGCCTCTTCATCAGCACCGCCACCAATACCTCTTACAACCTTGGCATTTTCAACTTTACCTTCCTCGGTAACAATAAATTGTACCGTAACGCGGCCTTCAATTCCTGCATTACGTGCCATTTCGGGGTAGGTGACATTTTTTTGCAGTTCAGCCATACCGCCCTTTAACTTGGGCATTTGTTCCACAACTACAAAGAAGTCTTCTTCCTCATCATCGGAATTATCAGGGGGTGGAGGCATGTCCATTGGAGCATCCATGTCCAGCTCAGCATCCAAATCAATATTCTGATCTTCAATGATCTCATCATTAGGTACTTCTACCGGAACGGGTGGGCGTGGTGGAGGGGGAGGCGTTTCCACTTGTTCGGTCTGAATGACTTCCTCCATCTCTACAACTTCCTGCTCATCTAAGGTGATCTCGGTGGGGGGCTTGGTTTCTATATTCACTTTTACTGCTGCTATCATTACCAGTAAGGCAACAATCAACCCTACTTGCAGATAAATTGAATATGAACGCTTTAAGTCAACGTCAGGCTTTTTTCTCTCATTATTCATTTTTTTGGCTGCTTGATTCCAATTCATAAATGTTAACAAATCAATATGATAAATCGTTTAAACAAATAATTTATACATAGTGATTGGTTATTTAGGCTTTAATCATTAGCTGATTTAGCCCGGTACCACTGCATTAGTAACAACTGCCTGAGAAGGAATATGTTTCCTTTTTTTAAATCAAATAAACACTGTCGGAGAGAGTCGGGAATTTCATCCATAAAATAGGTGAAGACGATTGGCCCTAACTTTAGAAAATAGGATAAACTGTAATTTCTAATTTTCCAGACGGAAATTAATGGACAGTGCATACTGAACACGAACAGGTCGTCCACGTTGCATTCCCGGAGTAAAGTTTGCTTTTTGAACAGCTTTCAATGCTTCCTCATCGCAACCGCCGCCAATGCCTCGTACAACNCGGGCATTCTCAACTTTACCTTGTTCGTTCACAATAAACTGAACGGTAACGCGGCCTTCAATACCGGCCCGGCGTGCCATTTCAGGATATTTCACACTTCCCTGAAGTTTAGCCATTCCGCCTTCCAGCTGAGGCATCTGTTCTACCACAACTATGAAATCTTCTTC
>NZ_AQXG01000013.1 GCF_000375425.1 Gracilimonas tropica DSM 19535
TCGATTATGAGTCGACTGCTCTAACCAACTGAGCTACGGGCCCTTTAGTTAATTAAACGACGATTTACCCAAGAATTGCTTTGAGCATGAAAGCTCATGTACACCAAGACGTACACCAAAGAGATTTTGTACACCAAGATTACGCAGTTTTTGACTGCTGGCGTTATTTTTTCTGATTGTGTAGATGATGACTTGCATTCCTTTTTAGTCGCTTACTTAGGGAAGTAAATATAGGGATTATTCTCAGCTCAATTCAAAATTAATTCCCTCTATTTTTTAGAAAATCAGTTAGAGTCTCAGCTAACTTGATTTGTATGTCGGATGCTTCCTTCATTCCTTCTTCAGATTCATCAAATTGATAATCCAAGATTTCTTTAAGTGCCAACTCTGCCCTCTCTCTTTTTGATAAATCCTTAACTCCCTTCTCAAATGGCTCCCCCTCTCCAGTTAGTAGCCAAGTTCCATTACATCCGGTACCAATTACAATTCGAGCGAGTACCTCTGATCTTGACTTTTTGATGCACTCATTTTTTAAATCAGTAATTAACGAATAGTTGTTAATACCACATTTCTTTAAAAAATCTGTTGCAGAATCGTAACTATTGCTAATTAAAATATTTCTTTCAGCGATTGGGATTTTCATTTGTAGACTTGACTTGTATTAATGCCGAGGGTTAACTTATAGATAATTAATTAAAAATAATTTACTTACATAAGTAAGTAAATAACTAAATATAGCCATGTCGAATCAAATAACAGATACACACTACAAATTAAAGGTAGCTCTGTTAGTGAGGAGAATAGGGATCAAAGAGTTCGCTAATAGTTTAGTAAAACCTGATGGCACGATAGGGATCTCTCACCAAGCACTAATCAGAGTAGCTCAGGAAAAGGAAAAAACACCGTGGATCAGAAGTGTGATTCACAAAACTATAAAAGAAACCAGTAAAAATTACCCTAACATTTGGGAGGAATTATTCGAAAAAAATGACGCAAACTAAACAGGACCAATTATTTAAAGTAATAAGTGGCATTGAAACCCAACTTGATCACGTCAGGTCCCTACTTATTGACGAGGTTCCTACTGGAGAATGGATTGATACCAAAGAATTTTCAGATAGATCAACTTTAAATCATAAAACTGTATGCAATTATGTAGGAAAGGGTACGATCAAAAACGCTAAAAAAATTGGGAAAAGATACTTTATTCATATTTCAGAACTGGAAAGATGGCCAAAGAAAAAATAAGAAAGCTCTCTCAGTCTGAATTAAATGGAATTAATAGGCTAAACATATTAGGGCTTGCGGCTTTGATTGTATCCAGCAAAGAATTAAAAAGTTTTTCAGAATTTTATCATCGTGAAGAAAATAGCGATTTAAGACAGGTCTTAAAGATACTCTCGAAAACTCATCAACAACTTAACCGAGTGATCTTACAGTAGATCAATACTACATTGACATTCAATGAGGCAGTACTTCATATAAGAGAGGCATCCAGAGATGATATTGTGCATCTCGTTTCTGCAAGAATCTCTTTAAAAAGATCTGGTCATTCCTTCTCGGCTTGTTGCCCCTTTCATGAGGACAAAACGGCATCATTTTTTGTACACAGCACAAAAGGTTTTTTCAAATGCTTTGGTTGCTCAGCAAAAGGCGATGCCATTAGGTTTGTTTCACTCTTTGATGGATTAAGTTTTACTGAAACGATCTATTTACTAGCACAACAATATCACATTCAAATTTCAACAACCAATAGAAAAAAGTACCAAAAAACCGTTCAGAAAGAAGACGAAATTCTTCCAGGATATTCTGTCCTAAAATCAGAAATTCTAAAGACCAACCAAATTTATGTAGCATTTAAGCAAGGTAATGCACCTTTCACCCCAATTTTTTTTATAAATGGTAGCCTAAGCCTTGATGCTGCAAAATTGGTTAAGAAACGAGCTCAAAAAATCATTTTTGTGGCTCAAGACACTTCCTGGAACATACTCAAACCATCCTTTGAGGCCGCACTAAACGCCGGTCTGGAGGTTTTCGCTATTCCAAATAATTCCGCTGAATTCCAGGAAATGGACTGGGTGGACTTTTGCTCTGCTCAGAATACCCAAATTATAACAAAGAAAGATGTGATACAGCTTATTGCAGGGATACCTGATAACATAGCCAGATCTGTATACATCACCTATGCAACAGATAATTTCAAAGAAAAAAATAGATAATGACAAACCCCTTGTTCAACGCTGAGTTTTGGCGTTGGTATCTGCGGAATGAATTTAAAGAGTTTGCCCAGTTAGCAGATACAACCACCATTATTGAGAAAGTCCCGAACATTTTCAGTGAAAACAATCCCGATTCTTTTCTCACCCTAAACCTCGACACGGAAATCTGCAGAGATTCAGAGAGCAATGAATTCAATATGGTTGAATTTATTGCCATAAAAGAAGACTGCGAACGACAGTATGTTGAAATGGCCCTGGCAGTTGACTACGAACGGTGGTTGGCACAAAAATTCCAGGAAAATGCGGCCAAAGAGTATGAGCGAGATTTCGATAACTACCAATGGGTACGCAAGCGTGGCGGAGAAAAAATCCCGGTCACTGACTTCGACCTTATTCTTGAATCCATTATCGAAAAATGGAATCCTGAGAAGAAAGAATGGGAACGTACCTATGTGGGACAGCTTCGTTACCTCCAGGGAGGTATACCCATGTACAAACCCTTTAATTTTGAGCCCAGCCAAACGCACAGTGTCGAAGAATTTTCCAAAAGCGTATGGAATAAAGATGTGCTTCAGGTGAAAAACATGAAAAACGAAGACATGCGAAGCTTTTGGCTGCATGTGAACATAGAATTTAAACCCCGTATTGTTCGGGAATTTGACCACTTTGGCATAATATCTTTTGAAAAAACCCGGTATCTGTTGGCTGGAAATGTGCTGGTAAGCTTTCCCAAAAAAACTTCTGAACGTATTAAACTTATTGCTCAACGAGACGGGGCTTTTCCCGTGGGTGAAAATAAGTTTTTAAAGCCTCCTGAAGACGCCATTTATCTCCCCCATTACGAGCTCGGGTTTGCCAACTCAGAGGGATTCTTCCAAAGTGCTGAGGAGAGCTTGTACGACGACCAAGAATTTTTCGAGAAACTGTTGGAAATAGAATACCATTTTTGTGGTATGGTCGGTGGCGACACTGAATTCAGGAACTGGGGAAAGATCATTGTAGCTTACGTGTTTTCTTTTGTCTTTTTCGATGAGATATATGCCCTTCATAAACACATCATCTTCCTCTACCTGTATGGTGAGGGAAACGTGGGTAAAGGTGAAATGGCCAAGCTTATTCAGGATTTTTTTGGAATCAATCACCTGGATAGTTTGAATACCCCACCGGCTCGTTCGGTCGATGAGGCGCTGGAGCAAAAATCCCATATTCCCCAATGGATTGACGAGCACGTTCCCCAAGTCCCTGGTAAAAAAGCCAAGATTGAAGACCAGATCTGGAACTCCTGGTTTGAACTCAAGCCACGGCCTACCAACATCAAAAAAGGCAACAAATGGGGCAAGGAGCATAAAGTGGTGCGCACCATGCCTCTTTTTTGCAGTAACTTTCTCCCAGCCACCGATCATCTGCTTAGCCGCTCGCTGATCATTCATTACAGCAAAAAGACGCGTGGGCCTGAAGATCACGTAAAGGAACTGCTTAATGACCGGGTTACTCTTCAGCGGCTGATGCTTTCTTTTCTAAAAAACTACCATCTTCTCAACCGAAAAGACTTCATTCGGGATATGGAACGCATCAGGCTCAAGCTCAAAGAAGCGGTAAAAAACGAGCTGGGCGATAAAATGAAAGATGTTGTGCTTCAAGACCGGCAAATTAACCAGTTTGCTTCGCTTGTTACGGTTTCCTATTGGCTCAATCCTGACTATAGAGGCATGATTTCCGGTGTAATATGTGAACTGGAAGTGATCAAAGACAAAGCCATTTATGACGATCACTACCGAAACTTCACAAAGGAACGTAATGATGAACGGCTCCTCTCGGTTACCGGGCAGGAGCTTTTCCTTTTTGCCCGTGATGAAGTCGTTAAAACCGCCATCCGCTACTCCTCCCAGGATCCACTTACTGAATTCATTGAAACGATTGGCACGCTGATTCAATCTTTAAAGGTTACCATTCATCACTTCAACTGGACCAAGGACGGCACGCTCAAAATTTGGGCCAAGGCGATCTGGGACATCTATGAGTATGAAAAAAGAGGCACCGATGGTATGGTTCGCCGGGATATTGTGGACGAGAAGCTGCGAGATTTAAGCGATCTGACTCCGGAGGGCGAACTTAAGGTAGTCAACTGGACCATTGTTGACCAATATTCTAACCTGAAGACCGATACAATCCGGCAAAGAGGGTATTACATCCCAAATGCAGTACAGAAAGAACTGTTTCGCAATGCTTTTAACTGGGACCGTTTTAAACCAGCCGGAAGCCAGCCCTGGACAGGAAACACCCAGCCGGCCCGAGAAGAAATAGCTTCGGCGTGAGCTATTTTTTTATCCATAGAATAGAAAAGCCCGAAAAAGAAGAAAATATATGTTTCAATGTTTCAAGATACTAAAAACACACTCTATGATACTTTAACTACACTTTTTTATGAAACTTTTGCTGAAACATTTATGAAACACCATGAAACATTCCCTCTTTTTTCTGAAACTGGAATGTTTCATCTGTGTTTCACGAGCATTTTATCTAAACCATTGAAATTATTTACCCAAAAATTAACTACAAATCGGCGTGAAACAGGACTGTTTCAGCAAATGTTTCATAACAATCGCCCTCTGATCATATGCAGGCACATTTTTTAGGTATTTGAAACATTTTTTTGGAATAAAATGAGTTTTACCGGAAAATCAGTACAAAACCATCACCCATGAAAAATCCCATGCAAACCAATCCATCCAGGCAAGAAGTTATTGACCGTGAAGTAATGACCATCAAAGAAGCCCAGGTTTACGTTGAAGAAAAAACCGGCATGAAAAGCAGCCTCTTTTACGATTGCGTGCGCCCTCTGTTATTCCCGCGTCCCATGGCTATTAATCACCGAACCAACAAACCGGCTCACTTTGTAGTGGCCAAAGAACACGTCGAGCAGGTAATATTCAGCATGAAAAAACAAATTGAGTAAGAAAGCACCATTCCATTTTGCTCAATAAATTTTTTCCAATTTTTTGTGCTTACTGAAAATTATTTCTTGCTCACATCCTCTTCTATTCCTCCAGGGGCTATTTAAAGCCATTGGTTTCCTGCCTATTCTGTGTTCGAACCAAACAGAACACAGATGGCAGATCATTCAGAACATGTACGTGAGGCCCTTCCCGATGAAAAAGTTGGGGGAGCTATTAAAGCGACTCCTGGTCGGCCTCCGGCTGAGTTTTATTCCAGCTCTTTACACTCGAATCCAAATTATTCAATAGCTGGTAATTATTACCATGAGCGCTGTCTTCAACTTGAAGGTCAGTTGAATGATGCAAATCGGAAAAACCAGCAAATCACCGATGAGCTTTTTCAAGCCCGAAAAGACCTTTCCCAGGATAAAACAGAACTACTTTTAGCCCATCAAAATGAAATTGCCCGGCTAAAAGAAGAATTCCGGGATAAAATGGATGGACTTAAAGAAGCTCATAGTTCAAAAGTAAGTGAACTGGAGAAATCTATCGATCAGTTAGATCGCGAGCAGTTCAGAAAAGATTTGGAATATAAAGCCTCCCAACAATCTCCTGGTAACCAGATTACCGAGCATTTATTAAAGAAATCCCCTGACCTTGTTGACGCTATTGGGGGTATTATCAGCATCATTTCCGGACAACGCCATGGAATGGGACCTATTCCAATGACGCCTGGCTCAACCCCTTTTACTTCTGATGTCGGAGGGGAATATGCCTCAGGAGCTACCGAGTTCGGTTCTGCCGAGACTGATCTCCACAATGATCACTCATCAACCACCGATGATCCGGCTGCAAAAAACGAACAAACAGAGAATCTGGAAACCGCAAAATCTGAGCAATGACTACTCACCAACCATACATGAATCTAATACGGTCTGCTTTAGACTTTATGAATGTGGATGCGCCCTCTACCTCCCGATACATTAGCTATGTCCACACGATTCAAAATCAAATTCAGATCATTGAAAAACTGGAAAAAAGATCGTTAACCGTTTCAGACTGGATAAAAATCGCTATTGAGTTGGGTAGACAAGCACTGGAGAGAGATATTGGCCCAAAACGAATTGCAGAAAGCATATATCCCCTTGTGGATGGATCAAGGCAATTTTCAAGCTACGCCAAACTCTCTGCCGGTGCTGCTACCCATCTTTTATTGATTTGGACAGGAACCCTCCGATCCATCAGACCCGAGGAGCGAATGTTGTTAGTCAATGTAATCGCCGAACTCCAAAAAATTTATCTCATCCGAAACAAAGTGAACCTATGAGCAAGGTAGAGACAAAAACTATTTCTCAAGTCCGTAATAGCCTTTTTTCTATTGCCGGAACTGAAGGTATCACAGCAGTTACCCGCAATGGTGCATTTATAGGTGTTTTAATCACTTGTGGTGAATCTACCTCAGAATGGGCTGCCCTTCGTCGAAGACGAGTATTAGATAACCCGGTTCATACCATAACAGAACTTACCAAAGGAGTGCTCGGGTAATGCAGAGCTCCTACGTCAATATATTACCAGATACCCAGCAGCAATACACCAGAGCACGGGCTGTGGATGCTTCTTTGGGAGCATCCACAGTACCTCTTTCTACCCGACGCCAGGCGTATCCTGGTGTGGAAGGCGTGCTTTCGGCGGCCAGCAGGCTGGTTACCAAATATACCGGCGACGAACGCATTCGCTCACTGGCCCTCAAAATTACAAGCACGATCCGGCGGCACCGACTTACCGGCCAACCCGACCTGCGAAACATTGACGCTATTGCCACTGCCATATACAAATGGATGGTACGCAACGTGAATTACGTGCGGGACCCGTGGGATGTCGAGCGTATTCAATCGCCCTTTGTCACCATAACCCAACGGGCCGGAGACTGTGACGATCATGCCATTTTAGGGGCAGCGCTCCTGCAAAGCTTAGGTATTCAAACAGGCTTTCGCATTGTATCGCGAACCGGACGCCACTTTGAACATATTTACGCGGTGTACCAATCACCTACCGGCTGGAAGTCATTCGACACAACGGTACTGAAATACCCCGGTTACGTGTTTGACGAACGGCTCATTAAAAAATCCAGGCACGTCACCAACCAGATGCCAGAAGGTTTGGGGTTTGATCCCATTACGCTACTTACCACGGCTACCACAATGGCCAGTACCGGGATGACACTCAAAAATACCTTGTCCAACATATTTGGAGCCAAAGATAAGGATGAGCGTCAATTGCGCGGAGCACTGCGAGACTACCTCATGCAGCGGGGCGTACAGTCTGAGGTGATCAGTCTTTCCCAAAAAGACAATGCCACCCTCCAACGCTACGCGCAGATTATAGATGAACTTGGTGCCCCAGCGGTTCAGCGACTAAACCGTTACGGGCAACTTTCCCCGGTTTGGGTTACTCAACAACAAGCAGCAAATAAAACCAAAAAAATGGGGCTGTATGCCGGCATTGCCATTGGAACCCTGGTTCTGATTGGTGGCGGGTATATGCTTCTAAACAAATAGACCATGAGTAAAAGTGGATTTATCATTCCCTTAGAGGATACTGTAATTGGTGAAGATGACGCGGTTATTGCCGTGGCCATTAGTCCCGGACTCGGAAACTGGGAAGAAACCGACCCGTGCCGGTACACCAATCAAAGCTGTAAAGGCAAAATGTTCGGCAAGCTGAAAAGCTGCCGTCGCCAGCGCGAAAAGAGTCAGGCGCTATGCAAAGCGCACGAAGCTTCCTTACAAAAGAAAGCCCAGTGGGAAGGTCAGCGCGAGGAAATGATGCAGGCGCTCCAGACCAATATCACGACGACTGCCCAGCATCAACAAACGGCCAATTCAACCATGAAGTCAGGCATTGCCGTGGGCGGTGTTGCTCTTACCGGAGCTATTGCTTTGGCGGTTTTAATGCTGAAACGAAAAAAGAAATCTTCTAACTAAGCAGGCTTTTTTATGACCAACCAACCCAGCGGATATACCAGTTTTGATCTTCTCAACCAGAAAGCGGCAACTGTTACCCAGCCCACTCAAACCAAATTTGGTTCGGCCTTAACCTCTATCAGTGACCTACTTAAGACGGCGACCAATACCTTTGTGACCATAGACGGGGTCGTCAATAAAGGCGGCAACAGGTCCGGTGGCGGACAACCGACCGTTTTATATCCAAGCCAAGGTGCACCGATCTCCAATGGTTCGAATGACCTAATTAAGTATGCAGGCATAGCAGGCATCGCCATAGGCGGTGGCATTATACTACTCAAAGTGCTGAAGAAGTAAGTATGCAAGCCGGACGAATTTCAACATTTCTGGATGGTGGCGTTCCAGGTGGCCATGTCCCAATGGTATTGCCAGAGGTAGAAGACACTTCCTACGAACAGCCTGATATGCAGGTCATTGAAGTGGGTGAAGGTGAAGTGCCAACAGCCAAAAAACTGTGCCAGCGACTTCAGGAGCAGCCGATATCCCTTTTGCAGTGGATTCGGGATAACCAGAACAACTTACTATTCGCAGGTGGCCTGTATGTAGGTTACCGCTTGCTACGGAGGTAAGATGAACGCGCAATCAGGATATATTGACACCGGGCTCGGGCAGCTCAGCCTGTCCAGCAATATTATTAGCTCCGAGGCTGTAGAACTTCGCATTATCGGGCGTAACCCCGCCTCGGGGAACCCGCCCAGCGGGGTTCCGTTTTCGCTTGACCTTGAAATTGAAACCTTCCGCAATTGGGCCAAAGTACTATTTGTACCGTTTATGGCGAGCTGGGGGCAATGCCCTGACGCCCTTGTGATAGTACGCTCTGAGCAAACCGGATCGGTGTTAGGCTTTCAGCGGTTCCGAACGTCGATGATGGATAATTGTCGCGCAAAAGGTCGCATTATCTTTGACCGCTCATTTGTTCCTACCTCCGGCCACAAAGTAATTTTTGAAGTGTACCCCGACAATATTGATTTGGACCGGCTATCTGACTCAGATTTGATCGAAAAGTCTGCTCCTGTTTCCCTTGACCTGGACCAACAAACCGGCCAGCAGTCCGGGGTGTATTCTCCTCCCACAGAGTCATGGTACAAAATTCCAGATATCAATCCTGGTTCTACCATTAACGAAGTAAATAAACTACTCAAGCGTATACTCATTTTAGGAGGCATTGGGGCAAGTCTGATTTATGTAGCGCCTATGCTTCCGGGACTTCGGGCTGGTATTAAAGCGATTGCCCCTAAAGGAGTTAAGCAATGAGGTCTGAATTTGTATTAGATACCAGCTCCGGCCTACATGGAATGGACGACTACCTGAAGCGCACCTCGCAGAATGCTTTAAAATTATTTGCAGGTAAGCTTCAGGACGCCACCAGCGGACGCCGTGGCCAGCTCGCCACCATAGGACTCAACCTGGCCAACCTGACTACCAGTAAAGCGGGCATCAACGGGGTATATGAGCAGAACGCCGGAGTCATTGACGCCTACTTCGAGCATGTAGATTTGGTAGCCCTGTCAGAGAAACTTGCTTCTGCTGAACCATTATCTGGCTCAGCTAAATCAACACTGGTAAAGTATGGCTCTTCGCTTCTCATCGGTATCATAATAGGTGTGCTTGTACATCGAACTTTTAACTCATCAACAAAATAATGACGATCAAAAAAGGAGATTCAGGCCAGTCGGTCATACGATTACAAGTAGGGCTGCAAAAAATGGGAATCTCGTTACCTATATATGGTATTGACGGAAAGTTTGGGCCTGAAACAGAATCGGCTGTAAAACAAGCCCAGCGACGATTTTCGCTTCCGGTTACCGGAGTAGCAGATGCACAGTTATTGTCCCAACTCGGCATATCCAATACACCCAAAGGAGCAAACGCACCTACTAAAACCATACTGATAAAGACTATTGCAACAGGTATTGCCATCGGAGCTTTATTTGTATTCGTAAAAAAAATGAGGAGTCGCTGACATGGACAACCAACAGACCGTGAGCGCCAAAGAGCTTGCAAAAATAAACATCAAGGGCATTAAGATTGCCAGACCCTATGGAACACTCTTAGGGGAACCTGAGAAAAATGCGGTGATCTTTATTTGGGGTGAGAAAGGAGCTGGCAAATCCACCTTTAGTTTAGGCTTGGCTAATGCTCTAGCCCAACACGGACGAGTGGAATACATCCCCGCCGAAGAGCATTTTGGGAAAACGCTGATAGATCGTGTGAAGCGTCTTAACGCCACCCACGATAGCCTAAACTTCACCAAATGGAAATCGCTCACCTCGCTGAAGGAAACCCTGCTGAAAAACAGGTCCGCCTTTTGCGTACTGGATTCAATTTCTGTAATCGATGCTAAAGATGCATCCACGGTGGAACTGGCCCAATGGTGCCGGGAGCAAGGTATTGGGTTCATTATGGTGGCCCATGCGACCAAAGACGGAAAGTACAAAGGCAATACCAGCATTGCCCACGAGTGTGACATTGAAATCAGAGTCACTAAAGAGGGACTCGCCGAAACCGAAAAAAACCGGTATCAGATGTTAAATGCTATTAGTGTTCCTTTTGGAGCGGCCGCAGATAATAAACCCGAGTCATCCCTACCTGCACTAACGAAGGCGCAGCATAAGCATGTGGAAGATCAGCTTTCCAAAAACGAGTCGGCTACCGATGATGAGCTTCATCAATTTTTCCAGGATGAAATTGGCTTAACCCTCGAACAGGCTACACATTGGATATCAAAGCGAGGAACCTATTTAATGAATCCAAAGCATGCTGAGCCCCGAAATAATCCTGTCGAGCTCCCTTTTACCATCTCACTCAAGCAAATCGACAAACTCCACAAGCTTCGCTCGTGGAAACGGGTGAACTCTCTGCTCGGCTCCAAGATGCCGTGCTACGCCAAACAGCACTCCGGGGAATCCGAACGGGCCACGCTCAGCATTCGCTATGTGTCCGACTACTACAACAAACGCTATATCGTGGAGCTACTTATTGACGGAGAGCTGAAAACACAGATTTGCACCGAGGGGGCCAAAGGCGGGTTTGCCGCATCGTGGGCTCAGCTGGTGAAAAAGCATGGCAACCTGGAAGTGCAGATTCTGGCCCAGGATCACGCCAAAAAAGTACTGGGCGCTCGCGAATACCGCAGGCAAGAAAAGCTTCAGGGAAGCTCTACTGATTGTCCTCCCGCAGGAAAGGCCAAGACGAAGAAAAAACCCAAGCGAAAGCCTACTCCGCCCAAGAAGAAAACGGCTAAGAAAAAATCGGCGGCAAAGAAATCCAAACCGGCACCTAAGCCTAAGAAGCAGGCCACTCCAAAGGCTGAAGTGGATCTGGAAGCGGCCCGAAAAAGCCAGGCCAAACTCGACGCCTTTTTAGAAAAAGTACTTAGCTAAGCCATGCCAGCAGTTAAAACAAATATCGACCAGATTACGCACCTGTCCACCGGCGACTTTGATCACTGGCTGGGCGACTGGGACGCCGACGGGATTGTCAATATTGACGATCCCAATCCGCTTACTCCGGGCGATACTGCCCCGGTTTCTGAGGCCGAACTGGCCCCGCAGATCAAGGCAGTGATTGAGGCGAAAAACAACTACATCCCAGCCCTGAAAAAAGTTATGAACGGACTTATCGGGATGAATTTAGCTATTGTCGTCAAGGGGCGCATTAAAGAAGTGTATTCCACTTTGGGTAAACTCATTCGCAAGCGGTTTCCATTTACGGAAAAAATAGCCACCAAGTCTGGAGAAAAATACACCACAGGCCTGACCGATGTGGCGGGTTGTATGGCGATTGCTGAAATGCAGGAGCAGGTGGATCAGATTGTGAAGCGCATACTTTCGGGCGAATTAGGTGAAGTCTGGGAACACGAAGACAAATATAAACATCCGGCCAATGGCTACCGCGCCCATCATTTTATCCTCGTAGTGGACGAGCAGTACCCGGTCGAAATCCAGGTAAAAACCAAACGCATGTCCATGATTTCGGCGGCCTCGCACCAGCCCTATAAAGTGGGCCAGCTTAACGGAGCCTTACTGGAAGAATTGACCCAACTCGCATGGAAAGCCGACCAGGGCGACGCCGAATCAGCGAAGAAATTGGAGCCGTATTTGGCCGACCTGGAAGCCCTTGAAACCCAGCTTACTCTTCGATCCAATCCAAGTGGAGAACTTCAGCAACTTCAGGCGGATTTTGAGCAGACCATAGGCAAACTGGCACTGGCGTTTCAGCTGGACAAGTTTCCGGCGGAGCATATGCAGGAAGCCCTGGAACTATTTCGGGCACACGGTCGCATCATCGGCGTCGATTTTGACGGGGTATTTAATCGAGCCTCTTCCAAAGAATTGCAGCCATCAAAGCAACCCAAAAAGAAATCAACCCAATCAACTTTTAGGTTTAGCGATACCGAGCTCTCCGATTATGCGCCCATCAAGCTAACCGCTTCCGAGCGTCGCAAGGCCAACGAAGCGGCTATCGCTGTACTTCAAAAAGAAGACCGGGCGATTACCAAATCCGATATCGAGGTGCTACGTTCGTACACCGGGGCCGGTGGTTTAGGCTATACCGAATCCACCGAGCAGTCCAAACGTGGCCTGCTAAATGAGCACTACACCTCGTACACCGTGGTCAAACTCATTTGGGACAAGCTTCAACAGATGGGCGTTACGGGAGGCAATATTTTAGAGCCGGGAGCTGGCGTGGGCAACTTTGCAGGATTCCTTCCCGACCGCGAGAAATTCCGCATGGTTATGATCGAACGATCGGCCATCAGCTCACGCATAGCACGTCTTTTGTACCCGATGCAGACCGTGAGACACGAGAATTTTGCGGACACCGATCTTTCCCTGTACAACCTTACCGGTGTGGTTGGAAATGTGCCTTTTGGCGACCTGAAAATTCATACCACCCGCGACCCGCTGGCTCCGCTTAGCCCCCGCATTCACGACTACTTTATACTTAAATCACTGGATGCTCTGAAGCCCGGTGGGTTTCTGGCCGTGATCACCTCAACCGGCACAATGGACAAAAAAGACCCGTCCATTCGGCAGGCTATGATACAACGTGCCCGCTTTGTCGGGGCCTACCGGTTGCCTTCCACGGCGTTTAAAGACAACGCCGATACCACCGTAACGACCGATATTCTCTTTTTCCAAAAGTATGGGGAGCACCAAGGAGCAATCCATCCGGATGTGGACTCCAAGCTCAACCGACTTTTTGCACAGGAAGATCTGATTGAAAGTCAGGTATCCTATAATGGTGAAACCTATACCGCTTTTTACAATCCCTTCTTCAAAGAGCATCCCGAGCATGTGTTAGGCGAACATATTCAGGGGCATCATGTACAGTTTTATTCCCGTATGGGCGTTAAAGGCGAGCTTTCCGAAAACCTTATTCAACAAGTGCTTTCTGACGGTCTAAGCTTTCCTTACGCGCTTCCGGGCGAAATGCCGCTCTATAACATTCCCGATGATGGCATTATGCTCGAGCTGACACGACCCTACCATCCGGGGAATATCGTCTTCCACGAGAACCATTTTTACGAAAAGCAGCGACGGTTTTTCAAGCGACTTACCCTCAAAGGCGGCACCGGACTGGAGGCCCGAATTGCCTCCGCTTGCCTGCTGCTGGATAAATACGACGATTATATCACGGCACTGGCGCAGGAAACGGGCGAAAAAGATGCCCTGCGAGCAGAATTCAAGCAGCTTTTATCGGGTCACATCGAGCAGTACGGGGTTCCCGATGAAGACGAAGACATTCGCAAGATGTTCAAGTTTGACAACCGGCTTTACAAGCTCACGACCCTGGTGAAACGAGACCCGCTTAACGGGGAACTGGTTTACGCCGACATTATCGACGCCGATTCCATGTTCAACCGCAACTACGTACCAGCGGTAAAGGATTCGGACGATCTGGCTGAGCTGGCCATGTTCGGGCGCAGTATTGGCGAGACCTTAGATCTTGACTTCTACCAGTCGGTGTACAAAGGGGGAACATCCAGCAAAGAAGACCTGGAACAAGCATTGGAAGATCACCCCGATTTTTACTGGAATCCGGCCACTTCAAACCACGAGTTTCGCTACCAGTACCTTTCCGGCAACGTGCGAGAAAAACTGCAACTGGCCCAGGAGCACGAGCTGGAAAAGAACATCGAAGCCTTGCAAGCGGTCGTGCCTGAATGGATCGACGTGTACAACATTACCGTGGACCCGCAGCACGTGTTTACCTACCTGCCTGCCAAAGCCATTGAAGAGTGGATTGCTGGTGAAATGAACTATGATAAGGTGGAAACCGGTCTGGTCAAAGACAAAGCAGACTTGGGCAACCGGTTCTACATGAAGCTGCGAAAATGGGGCCGGTATATTTCCCCCGGTGATGAAACGCAAGACGACATTAACCTCGGCTGGGGCGAGACGCCATTCACCAAAATCATCAATTCCTACATTCAGGACAGCACGTTTCCGCTTAAGTTCTATGATGAGGACGATACCCTGATGCCCTCGATGACGCTCAAAGAAGCCCAGTCGATGAAAGGCGAACGCGGCCAGATGCTTATTGAACGGGCGCGAAAAATACAGCGCCAGAACAACAACCGGATGCTCACGCACGTGCCCAAAAAGTTCAACAACTGGGTGCGCACCAAAGCTTCATCTGAAATTCGGAGCCTGATCGAAACCGCCTACAACCAGACCTATAACGCCGTAATCAATCCACCTTTTGACGGGCGCACCCTTCGTGTTCGCGGCATGAGCGATACCTTCTACGGGGTGAAAGACTTCACCGTGTACAAGCACAATCGCGCTATTGCCGAAAAGTTGGTCTGGAACGGCAAGGGTGCCAACTGCCACGATGTGGGAGCGGGAAAAACACTGGCCTCTATTATCACGTCTCAAGTACTCCTCCAGCAGGGAGCCGCTCGAAAGCCCATGTTTGTCGTGCCCGGCAAAGTGCAGGAAAAATGGGTAGAGGAATACCTGATGCTATTTCCCGACGCCAACGTCCTCAATATGAAAATGGCCTCCGGCGACAAACACAAAGAACTTACAATGGCCCAGATTTACAACTGGGACGCCATCTTTATCGCCGACCACGCGTTTAAATCGCTTCCTCTATCCCCAGCTGAGCAGGCCCGAGTTTACACCGAGCGCATCGACTACTTCAACCAGATGCTGGAAAATTTCGAGGATCTGCTTGAGGAAGACGAGGCTATCTCGAAAGCGGCTAAAACCTCCATGATGAAACGCATGGAAAAGCAGATGGAGCAGTGGGAAACCAAGCTTCGCAATGTGGCCCACGCCAAACGCCTTGAAACCGATATTTTCTTTGACGAGCTGGGCGTGGATTGCCTGTTTTTTGACGAGGCGCATTTCTATAAAAACGCTTTGGGATCGGCTAAAGCGGCCAAATTGGGAATCTCGGCGAATAAACCTTCCCAGCGCGCTGAAGACGCCCTGCAAAAAACGCGGTGGCTGTTCAGCAAAGTGGGCCATAAAAACGTGTTTGTGCTTACCGCCACTCCCGTGGTGAATTCCCCGGTCGAAGTGTGGCACATGCTTAACCTGTGCGCCCCGGATCTGCTCGCCAAGTACGAAATCGAAAACCTCGACAACTTCATTAACCTGTTTGTCCGGGAAGAAGAAAAGATCGTTAAAAAGACCAACGGGGAATACCGCTCCGAGCGCGTGGTGGCCGGGTACTACAACCTGCCTGAAATGCGCAAGATCATTGACGAGGTGATGGACATCAAGAGCTACGATCAGCTCATCGGATTCTACAAAGAGTTTCCCGACTACATTCAGGACGAATCCGGAAACACGGTCAATGGTAAAGACGGAAAGCCCAAGGTGCTCCAGCCCAAATTCAAGCGCCCCAAGGCCAGCACTCGCAACGTGATTATTGAACCCAGCGAGCTGCATAAGCTGCTTTTTGATGACATTATCCTCCGAGCCAACGAGGTCATTGCCTGCATGAAAGACCGGCAGTGTGAGACCCGCGACAACTTCCTCGTAATTACTGGTGATGGCAGCAAGATTGCGACCGACCTGCGGGTGTACGACAAGGATTTTGAAGGTATTGATCGCTCCTACCTCAAGCTTGGAGCGATGGTTGAAAACGTGGCCGCTTCTTATGGTGCCCGTTCCAATCCGGCTCCCGAATTGGTGCCGGAAGATGTGTACGGCGACTACTTTCACCGGCCTGGACGAGGACAGATAGCTGTCACTCCTCCGCACCTGCGCCAGAACCCATCCCATATTGAAGTCATTACCAGCAAGGGCGTGGTAAAAGAAAAAAGCGGCTATTGGGTGGTATGGGATGAGAAGAAAGAAATTTATCAGCCCCGGCATATACTGGAGCCCAAAAAATCAGAACACACATGGAGCGAAGGCATCTTTGGCAGCGAAAAAGAAGCTACCCAGCGCGCCCAAAAGCTCAACAAAGAATGGGAGCAGATTAAAGCCAGCCGTTCCAACCCGAATAACCCTGCCATTCGCAACCAGATTATTTTCTGCGACTGGATCAGCCTTCATCAATCTCAGGGAGGGAGCTTCCATCAGCTCATCAAATCCGAGTTGGTCAAAGCTGGAATCCCCAAAGAACAGATTGCGATCATCAACGGGGCAATCATTGGCACCGGCAAAGACGGCAAAGACTATTTTGTGAGCAACAAAGACGACAAGGAAGCGCTTAAGAAAGAAGTGCAGGATGATTTTAACCAGGGCAAGTACCGGGTGGTCATTGGCAACCAGTCCATTGCCGAAGGCATGAACCTTCAGAAGTGGACCACCGACATGCACCATATGGACGTGCCCTACACGCCTTCGCAAATCCAGCAGCGCAATGGGCGCGGACTTCGTCAGGGGAACCAGTACCCCGAAGTACAGATTCATTACTACCTGATGCAGGACTCCTTTGATCAGTACCGCCTCGAACTGGTCTCCAAAAAGCAAAGCTGGATTGATGACCTGTTCTTTGGCACCGGGCGTGAAGTCTCTACCGGTGGCGACTCAGAGTCACTGGAATACGAGCAGATGGTCGCCGCGACCAACTCCGATCCGCGAGTAAAACAATTTTTCGAAGCTTTAGCTCAAAAGAACGTACTCGATGACCGGATTGACAACCTGGAATCTGAAGTACAACGACTACAGGCCAGCCAAACGCAGGCGACCACCGATATCCAGACGAGACAGGATCGCATGAAAAGTGTGGTAGAGCGGGAATCGGCTTTGCAAAACTCGAAGCTTCCCGAAAGCGCTGATATAGCCCTCAAAGAGAACCTGTTTGACGTGCAGTACGGGTGGAACGGCGAGCCGTACCAGCTTGATATCCAACTAAGCGCCGACTCCAAACGCATTTCCGGCTACCGCATGAAAACAGTCCTGGACGTGCCCGAAAACAACGCCAATGGGCGCGTGTGGTTTCACCTGATCCCGGACAGCAATATCGCTGACCGCTCGTTTTACAACAAGCAGACGTGGGGGTCGATCAAGCGCATGGCCTCCAAAGAGCTTGGCAACGCCTTTGGGTGGACGCTGGAAGAAAAGACCGGGCAAGGAAAATCCATCTCCGGCAACCTTGGCAACATCATTGCCACGGAGGAAGATTTTTACAACCAGTACGGCATCGACATTGAAGCCGAAAAAGCCCGAAAAGACGAGGCCGGAAACGAGCAAAGCTTCAAGGCCATCAAAGAAACCGCCGGGATGTTTACCATTAAAAAGTGGCAGCCGATTATCACCAGAAAACTGGCTGGGCTATTCCTGGAACTCGAAAAAGCGTGGATCAGAACCTCTGAGAGCCGCATGGAACTGCTTAGCACTGAGCTAAAGCAAACCGAGAAAACCCTGGCCGAACTTCAAAAGGTGCTGGCAGGTACCAAAACCGAGCTGGAAGCGGCCAAAATCGCTCGGGAGAACAACCAGAAGACCGTGATCGAACTCAACGATGTGGTCAACCAGCTGGTGGCGGTGAGTTACGATGACCGCAACGAGCTCTACGAAGAAATCAACCGCATCGCCCCGAAATACAAGATCCGAAAGATTATTACCGTCCGTGATGTTGGGGCGCTGAAAGGCAATGCCCCCAAAGGTTCGCCCCAGCTTCGCGAAAACAAGGCAGATACGATTCCAGCAACATCGCCAAAACGGCATGGCGTACTCAAAACCCTCTACGAAGAACCGCTGGTGTATTCCGGCATCGTCAAAGAGCTGGAGTACATCGACGCCAAAGGCTACATGCAGCGCATCCAGGCCGAATCCGATGATCTGGCCATGATCATAAACGCCAAAGGCACCACTATTTATGTGTTTCCAACCAGTTTAATGAGGCTCTCCAAGGGAGCCTACAACAACCCGAAAGCCGCTGAAATGTTTGAGGAGTTTCATCATTTCCCGGCAGACGACTACGATTATGAGCTGTTTCCGCCTGCGGGTGAGAAACTGATCAGTGCCGGTTACGCTGACCGCATCATGTATGTGAGCGATAAGATTATCTACGCCGATGACGAAAAAGGCAAAGACAATCACTATTTCCACTACTTCGATGCGGGCAAGCGACCGGTGTTTAAATACGGTGATGTGTACATCATCGCTAACGTCAACATAGACGGCAGGGGCATTCTTAATTGAACCACCCGCCAGAACAACGAAGGCACCTATGAAAGAACGCGTGTTCGCCAAGAACCCTTCCGAGCTACAAATCATCGAAAACCCAAATAAACGACGCAGTACCATGACAAAAGAAAGCAAAATCACTACCGAGAAGGCGGTCTCTGAATTCAAGCAGCAGGCTATCACCGCCGGATACATTCTTGGTGGACAAGCGGTGGCCGCCCAGATGAATGCCCTGGCCGTCCCCATGCTGACAGGCAACGCTTCGGCTACCATTCAACAAGCAACCAGAGCGGGCATTCCGCTCACTGCCGGTGTACTCCTGACCCTGATGTCTAAGAACAAACACGTTCGAGGACTGGCCATGGGTATGGGCGTGCAAGGCGTAATGGAAGTCATCAAATTTATTATGCCCGACTGGACGCCCCAGCAAGGCCTGATGGACGGATCCAGCTACGTGTATGACAGCCTGCCTGAAATCCAGGAAAAAACCCATCACGTTGAAGACGTAGAAAACTCGTTGGATGTTGATAACACCATCGAAGTATAGCGTGACCCACACTCATAGCTCTGTGTTGCAAAAGGGGTACTGGTAATACCGAAACGGCAAACCGCCAACTTCTAAACCTTTTAACACACCATTATGAGCAACAAAATCTCCAAAAAAGCCCTAGTTCCTGCCACAGCCCGTATCAAAACCTATTTTGACACCCGAAAAGTGCAACAAAACCAATCCGTCCTTAATTTTTTCCCAGCAAATGCTGACCGTAAGCTCACGCGGGACAACTATGTGAGCAATCCATTTCCCGGAGCCATGAAGCGCCGAATTCTGGGCTTGTCCTTTGAACTCACCAAGCAGTTCATCGAAGACGACGCCGCAAACGGCATCGACGCGCGTGCCATTGTAAACGGGCTCAAAGACGCCGCCATCCTGCTTCAGGCGGACAACGACAACAAGGAATTCCTCCGTGCCCCCATGAGCGAGTTCTCCAATTTTTCCGGTACAGGTATTCAGTTTACCTCAGCCACCAACAACACCGCTGACGCCTTGGCCGAATACCGACGACTGGTAACCATGAAGTCGGCAAGTGAGTACCGCCTGGCCGACCCGTTTGACCTGGCCATCAATCAAACGGTATCTCTTGCCGTCCATTTTGATGATGCTTCGGTATTTCCTACCTCCGAAAACTGGAATCAATCCGGTCAGGGAGAGTTATGGCTCCGGGCTTCCCTGGTAGTGGCAGAAGTTGAGTAACCCATCCCGTCCCGCCGGTTCCGGTTCTCTGGTTCCGGCGGGATTTTTTTAACGCAAATCTTTTCTACCACTAAGCAAGCCATGAAGATTATATCCAATTTTATCCCTCCTAAAGAAAGTTCGGCCTACAATCCGGCCAAATCGGTCGATGTGCAGCCCGGTGCAACGGCTCACCTGACTATGAACGGCATGGGTGGAGAGCGCTACGGCATCCGAAAGATTCTTCCGTTCAGCGCCAACATGAATACCATTTTGATTTCGGCTCGTCTGAATGAAGACCTCTACCTGTTTCGAGATGTCCAGCTTTCTGTCGTGCACAACCTGTTCAGATCCATAGACGGGCTATTTGCTCCCTTCATCATTCAGAAGAACAACCATATCGTGTTTGAACTCACCAATACCGGTGCTGTCAAACAAACTGTCAACATTCAGCTTGTGGGCTATGACCAGTTTGCCCTGTCCAAACTCAGCGCGGCCTACCAGCAGGTTGGAGCTTCGGTTCCCGTGCCCCGGTTCCTGTATGGCCATAGCACGGTTCCAGCTGGTGGGCTCAACATTGATCTGGGCGTGAAAAGCAAAAGCGTGGACGTGCAGGTTCGGCGCATGGCCATGAGCAGCAACCAGCCCGGAGCCATTACCGCCTCGATGAAAGTGTACAACACCACGGTTCGCGATGAAGTGTTCCTGGAACAGGTGAACGACGAGTTCAACGACAAGTACATCAACGTGCCTTTTGTGGTGGGATCGAACGTGCCCTTTGACGTGTACGCTTCCAACTACGGTGCCCAGCCCGCTGAGGTAAGTTTCCTCTGCGAGAGCTACGTGCAGCCGAGAACCGGATTCACCCCAGCGGATTAATCATGCTAAACGATCTGATTAAAGTACTCTGCGAGCTGGCTGCCAACGTGGAAGCGCTGGTAAAAAACCTGCAAAACACGCAAGGCGCACAGTCCAGCCAGGCGCGGATTGCCTCCTCCATATCCCCGGTAATGAAACAGGGCGAGCAGCCCGTTCGCCTGGTCAACGAAAACCCGCACCGGCTTGGGGTGATTATCCAGAATAGCAGCGAAGGCGAGCTGATGATTGCCATGGATAGCCAGCGGATCTCGGACAAGTACTACACTTTCAAACTGCGAGCTGGTGAAACACTGCACTTTGATCTTCGCCGATTTGGCGAGCTCTACAAAGGCGGTTTTATGGGTCTGTGGGATGAAGCCACGAATCCCGGAGCCGAATCCAAAGCCCTGGTAACCGAAATCTTTTGGACGAGCTAAGATGAGCAAAATTAGCGGTCAGGAATTTGGCCTTAACGAGGCTTTTAAAATGCGAGTCGTGAGTGGAATGCTTGTGGACGGCTCCATTTTGATCTCGTGGGCCACCGGAGAACCGGCATCGAGCCAGATTGACTGGGGCTGGGACGATTCAGTACCGTTTCAGACACCGGAAGTTCACGCCGAACCGGAAGAAATGGTGCGCTATCACCAGCTCTTCCTTCCACAAACCTTGGTCGATCAGCGGCATTATTTCCGCGTTCGCTCGCGAACAGAGCACGGTAAATCGGGAATCTCGGATATCTATATGGTCGTGGTTCCTCCGGATCTGGACATAAAAAACCGGGGCCGAATGGCTACTGAGATTGAGTTGGAACTGGTGCTGGTCAAAGCCACCAATATTGACTGCACGAACTTTCCAGTCACCTCTTTGTCGGGTTACCGAACCGAGCCCATTGCCTCGGGGCAACCTGCCTTGATTGAACATGTAAACACCGAGCCGTCTGCCTTGGATAAAGTCGCCACAGCGAGTCCGGATACTAACAGCTCGCTGTCCACCAGAATCACCTATACCATTACATAAACCCATATTTGCATAAACAAACCCCCATGAAAACCATCACAACGGATTTAAACGTCGGAAAAACGGCAAGCGGTCTTGACATGTACTGCGACCTCTCCCTGGAACAGCGGCACCTGTACCGCATGAAATGTGAAAGCTTTGTTGGAAACCTGCTCAAATGGATGCGCATTCAAATGGGTAAAACCAATCAGGACGAGTACTGGGATGGCTATAATACCCGAAAGCTCATCGCCAATATCATTAGCATCGTGGTTTCCGGTGATGATTTGATTATAGAGCTTTCCGATTACCACGAATACAACACCGTGGATCACGACCTGATTACTATTCAGGGAGTTATTGGTCTGGAGGGATTAAACGGGGTGTACTATCACGACAACACCAAGGGACCGTTTCCACTTGACCGCCATAGCCGGTACAAGTATTACATTCGCGGAATTGTTCCACACCTGACCGGGGTGTGGGATGGAAATTCAGGAGTTTCAATAGCGGCTAAATACCGAATCCAGTGGGCGTCTAATGATTATCACTTGCCAATTAACTGGAATCCCATTATTGGCATGAGCAATCAGGCCGTGAAAGCCTCAGATTTATGCCTTCCTGGGTATTTCAAGCGGGGGTGCACCCAAGGTGCTGTGTCCATTACTTCGCTGATTACCGACCAGGAAAGTTCCAAGTTTACGCTCTCGCGACCGTTCACGAACATGTCTGGAGCTATTCGGGACATTAAGGAAATTGGGATCATGTCCGGTGATTACCGCAGCGCCTATATGCTAATGGCTCGCGACGTATTAGGGGCCCCGATTAGCCTTGGAGACACCTCCACCTTGTCGCTGGATTACGAGATTATCTCCATGATTGAGAACTTCAACCAGGACACCGATGCTGGTGGCACTAACGGCGGGTGGACCGAGAACTTTATGTACATCCTGCACCGGATTGCCAATCCCAGCGCCCAGTACAACTGGGAAAACGAGTTTCACTTTACCGCCGGTTTAGGAGGCGGTGGTACGGGTGTGAATTTTAGTTACGACCGAAATCTACATGGTTGGCAATTTGGCGTTCGCGTAGGCGAGTCCAACAAATTTGTGTCCATGACCGACCAGTCGCTTACCCCTGACAGCGCTGAAATCAATGGCATTCCTCACGGGTATGGCGATGGAGAGCTAGTGCATCACGGCACGCATATCGGAGAGCTGGTGATCGATGATGTGGCCAACGAGGTATACTTCCCGGTGGAACGCATTTTTGAAAACCGGGGCACAACACCAATTACCGTTCGTGAAATTGGCTTGTTTGGCAATAAAAACAACTCAAGCAATATTTCCCCACACCTTTTAGCTCGAAAAGCGCTGGCACCGGTCGATCAGTTTACAATCGGAGCAGGTGAAACCGCTAAGGTCACTTTCAACTGCAAGGCCATTGTATAAGTGAGTAGTGCGCTGTCCATATCCTCCCAGCTCAGCTATCTTCGGGTCAATGGCATTCTGGGGCATTTCTATGAGGCTTCTCGGGTGCATAACGTGCCCGTTTCCCTGCTGTTGGCCATCGCCTCCAGGGAGAGCCATATGGGCTTAGCCCTCGATAGCAACTGGACGGGCGATAATGGCAATGGCATCGGCATCATGCAAATTGACCGGAGGTATCATTCGGGCTTTACCAGCTCCCATGCCAACAGCGACCACCGCGCCAACATCCACTATGGCAGCAAGTTCCTGGCGGACCTGATCGGCAAGTTTGGCGGTAAGCTCACCCCAGCTGTGTCCGCTTACAACGCGGGATACACTAAAGTCAGAAATACCATTAGTGCCGGCATCGATCCGAACCTGGTTACCACCGGGCAAAATTACGCCTCCGATGTGCTTCACCGCCAAGAAATCGTGGAATCGGTTATGGGCATTTCCAAAGCGTCCACGGCCAGCATGGTACTTTTGCCACTAATCATCACAGGATTTATTTCCTACCAAATCTTTAACTCTCAATAAACCACCATGAAATCATCTTCCGGATACATATACAGCGAGAAAAGCTCTCCCGGTTTGGGAAACATAATGCTTGATCCGAATCTACCCACCGAATTAAATACCGCCATCCAACCAACTTTATCTGTAAACACAAGGCGAAACAGCCCTTCCATTGTTGCAGGTGTACCTCCAAGAATCAGAACTCCTTTTCGTCCAAGATTGCCTAAAATAAAACCAGTTATTCAAGATTTGAGTGAAAAAGCTAAAGAGGCTACCAAACCGAGCAATGCAAAAAGCGAGCCTGTGGCAACCCAGAAAAAACCGATCAACAAGAAAATGATCGCGCTGGCCGGTGCTGGGATTGTTGGAGCCGGAATCCTCTTTAAAATCTTACGCTAACCTAACAAGGAAAACCAACCATGAGTAAATCAAGCTATACCTCTGATACCGGCCTTGGATGCGGCTGCGGTTGCAACGGAGCCGGAATCGGTTCTTCTCCCGTAGTGGACGTTAAAAACGCCGAAGCCGAAAACACCAAAACGGACTTAGTGGATACCGCCAAAAAATACATCAACGGCGACGTGCCCATGAAGTACAAAGCCGCTGCCATTGCCCTTGGTGCTGGTTTTCTGTGGCTAAAGTTCAAGAAATAGCCCCATGAAACGAGCCGACTACATTGCCCTTATAGAAAGCTATGGGGGCTATTTTTCCTTGTCCGATTTTGAAATCCAGGGGGATATCACCCGAATGGATATGGATTTTCTGCGCTCATTTTTAGCATGGAGAGGTTGGTCAGGAACCAAAACCCTGATCACTTCCGCTTGGCGAGATGGAGACCCGAAATCTCACGGTAAAGGTCTGGCCATTGACTGCCTTTTGTTTACCGAATGGCTTACCAAACAGGCAAGCCCGCTTCAGCACTGGCTGCTTGCAACCACCTGGCCCTTTCAGGGGGTAGGGTTGTATTTCGACTGGCAGTTCACACATAAACTGAACCTAATGAAGATTCCGGCTATTGGCCTGCATGTGGACGGGTGGAGTGGCAAACAAATCAACGAGCGGCCCCTGCGATGGCTCCGGATTGATGACCATTACTACTACCAGTCGACGAAAACCGGACGGTTTTACTGCCGACAGAACAAACAAACCATAACGCTTCAACAAGCCATTCAGGACTACGAGCAACGCTATGAGCAAATCACCAAAGCCCGAGCATTACCTCAGCAAGTATAAAGAGCTGATCATTACGACCATCATTTGCCTTTTTTTGACTGGCATTTACGACTCGATCAATAACCAGACCGCTGAAATAAAACGGTGGTATGAGCTAATGATCAATATCCGGGCCGAGCAAAAGATTCAGGGTGTGGACCTGGAATCATTGAAGCAGTCTATCGAGTCCTACCAAAGTAAAACCGACCAGGAACTAACCAATCACGAACAACGCATTCAGTCTCTTGAACGAGGGAGTGAATAAGCGGTATTACCCTAAATTAGCCTTATTACCCATGAAAAAACTACTTAGAAACGTCATCAAATCGGTACCAACACTTATCACCTTATTCAGAAAAGAAACCCCGCAGGAAGGAAAAGACATTGCTAAAAGCGGGCTAACCAGCTTAGGTATATCCGGTATGATTACTACTGGGCGAATTAATGCCGGTGAAATAGATGAGACGGTACTTATTATTCTCGCTATCGTTGAAGCTATTGGATATGTGTATGGCGTGATTGCTCTGTTAGCAGGAAGTGCACAAGCAAACCCAAATACTTAACGATGAGTCTGTAAAGGCAACTATTTATTTTGCTCGCAAGTCGCCGCCTTACGACAAATTGCTTTATCTTTGAGCCTTAGATCTAAGATTCAATAAATTTGATTTTGTGCTGTCCAACTTAAACTCAAAATACTCACCAAGTTGCTCATCTTGTACTTTTGTTCCAGTCATTTTTGAGGAATGGGTCATTAGGTAATAAGGATGTATAAATTCATAAGAAAACATTTCATAATAACCATCCTTTGAATTTATACTCGGTAGAGTATATCGTGAGTACTCTGTTAATATTTCAGTTAATTCATAACTCTGAGGTAGCTGATAAAAGGTAAACTCTAACCCGTCGATGAAGTCGTATCCATTCGACATTTCAGTTACTAAGTAAATTTCACGAGAGCCGTTAATCATGTAATCAGAACGTAATCCCTTGATTCTATTCCCTGAATAGATCGGTTGATCTGAAAGGTATTTGAATTCAAGACTATCTCCTTTGACTTTCCATATGGTTAAATAATTTGTCCCCCCCTCAAATTGATTATTCCTAAATAGTACTAATTGTATTTTTTCTTCGGGAATATTAAGTACAAAGTTAAATCTTTGATTTTTCGGGATTGAAATAATTGAGTATGTAGATGTAGAGGTTCCATTCCACCCAGGAAACTTATTCTGAAGCTCTCGAGAATTTTTTCCAATAAAAAATTCATGGAATTGTGATTCCAGAGGTTTATTCTTTTCAAATTTTTGATCACTTGGCCAATCAGAAGGTTTGTTCACTGGGGTTGTAACCAAAACTGCCGAAAAGTCTCGAAGATCATCTTTGTGAATAGTTTGAGAATGGCTGCTGCTGCAATAAAAAACTGCTATTATAATTGAAATTATTATTCGCATAATTATTACTTCTATTAATTTACTACTGACGATCCGACCTTTCAATTGTCCATCATCGAGTTCTAAAGTGTCTTTTTAATATGTTTGAGAACCGTAATTACAAACGATCATCAAGCCATTTCCATTGATCCTTACTTAACCAACCTTGTTTGGGGTTTGTTACTTTAATTACCAATAGCCTATCATTTGCGTCAAAATATGCTGTTAGTTTATCGGATACAGTTTGTGGAGAATCATTAGTATAAATACAGTATTCTGAACCACCAATTTTTATGTAATCGTAACTCTTAATGATATTCAATACTTTTTTATAGTCTTCACTGGTTGGCTCTTTATGTAATTCATATACAATGATTAGTACTTGCATAATTTTCCCCGAATTGTGATTCAACATTTGAATTAAAGTAGTTTCTATCAGTTTTAAATACTCAAATTAAATTTCAAATACCAATAAACTCATGGATAATCAATTTCGAATGCAAAGAGATCTTGACTTAATTCGCGCTATTTTATTTAAAATATCTAATGAGCCTGCGGAGGAAGTTAGATTTAGACCAGTTGAAATAGAGGGATATAACGAGGAAACTATTGGGTACCATGTTTGGCTCCTTGGAGATGGTGGATATTTAGATATCACAACCAATGAGACAGCAGGTGGCTCTTTTGCACACGTTCAAGTAAATGAAATCAAATGGAAAGGTCAGGAATTTATTGATGCCGCTCGTAACCAAAATATTTGGGAAAAATTCAAAGTAAAAGTTGTAGAAAAGGGTGGTTCGATTCCTTTTTCAATTGCAACCGAAGTTCTTACTTCTATAGCGAAAAATGAATTTGGGGTTTGAGAAACCTATCTCATCATTTTTTTTATACCATATTTTATGCGCCTTATATTAATAACGAATATAGAATTTCATATTACCCAATATGGAAATGATGAACATTTTTAATACGTTTGAGTAATAAGAAACTGCTACTTTTGTTATATTAGGTGTTCCTAAAAAATCAACAAATGCATTCTTTACACAACATAGCGTCTTATATCCTGAATAAATACCCGGGAGAAATCACCCCGATGAAGCTCCAAAAGCTTCTGTACTATGTAAAGGTATGGACTCTTGTAGCGGATCAGAAAATGATCAAATCTTCTGATGCATTCTTTGCTTGGAAGCATGGGCCGGTTAATCCTGGTATTTACCACGAGTATAAAGAGTACAAAAATAAGCCTATTGAAGATACTCCGAACTTCAACCCACTTTCTAAAGAGGAAAAGGAAGTGGTGGATTTTATCTTGGATAGCTATGGCTTCTATAACGCTATTACACTATCTAAAGCAACTCACGCTGAAGATCCCTGGATTAACAAGAGAGAAGTAAATGGTAGAATTACCGATCAGGAGATTCTGGATTATTACACCTATGAATCATTTGCTAAAAACTTCCCGTTAACCAAGAATCAGGGTTATTATCCCCCCAATACGATTTCCCATTATGCCTTTATTTTTGATATGGACAAATCGGATAAAGCAGCGGAAGTAATGTTTGATTCTATCGAGGAATACAAAAGTCTCTTTTCAAAAGCTTCTGAAGACTATACATTCCTTGTAAATCAGATTAACTGATTTTGAGTGATAGTGCTGAGTTAGAGCAACTACGGGAACTAATCGAGCTATTTCCTGCCGAGTACTCAATGGATGATGTTGAAGAAGCGAACCGAGTAGCCCGGACTCGCTTTGATGCTTTGGATAATCAGCTCATTCCTTATCTGGTTAGTGTTTTCAAAACAGGCGATGCACGGCCTTCTGTAAACATTTATCTTAAGCTTTGTGGGTCTTTCCATACACTAATTTTCAAAGAAATAATTTCAATAAATGGGGAATTTAGAAATTCAGCCCATGATGGTTCCGGTTCTGTATATTTTGGCGGACAAAAAAGGCAAGAGCTTAAACCAAGATTTACCGGTTCCAGACCTGAGAACATTGAAAATGATCTTAAGGAGGCATTTAAATTTATCATAGACCTTAAGAGCTATACTCCCGTTGACAATGCTCTTCGATTTTATCAAAAATTCGTTTTTACACATCCGTTCTATGATGGGAATGGAAGAATCGCTCGGCTTTTTGTGAACCTGTATTTACTTGCTAATGGAAAATTCATTGATTGGAAAAATCTGCAAGACAAAGGAAATTTTCTTAGAAAATTAAACTACTATCATGACACCGGGAAAGAAGAACATTTTGAGTGGTGGGCGAAAGTTTGCTACAAATTTGTGTATGATATTTCAGATGAGGATGAGAGGTGAAATTAAAATTGGAAGATTTGCTGTCTTGGTATAAAGATTAAATCATCATCATTGATTCTGTCTTTATTCTTTTTTGGATTATCATTTTTAGTAGTCAATTTAATTTCTTTCTTGCGGCTTAAATCACTGATAGAGTTATAAATCATATCTTTTGTAGCAGGAGTATCATTTATGTGTTTAAGGAAGAATTCTTTTGCTTTAATAGGGGTATAAGATAGATTCTGCGGTATTTCAGATAATAGCTTAATTTTATTGTCGACTTCATCTTCACTACTAAAAGTCATAGTACTCTGCCTTGTATAATCAATATCATATTTGGGATTATAACTTGGGAAAACCTTTAAACCAGTTTTAGTTTCACTTACAAAATGATTTTTGAATTGCCAATGTAGCTTTTGCATTTCATCTTTTGCTTTTGGACTCATTGAAAGGTGTAGCAACCAATATGAACGAGTACTTTCGCTGGATTTTATAAAAAAGTTCGTCATATACTCTGCCTTAGTTTTTGACTTAAAATCTTTATATAAGGCAAATTGAATATTCTCTCGCCACCTTTTTTGTTTCTTTTGCTCGTCCAGAGATGCCAAATCAAAATCTAAATTTAGCTTATCTAATATACTCCGGCACGCTAGAGTATTGGACATATAGTCAATCAATGAATCGACGTTAAAAGTCAAAATGACTTCAGCTTTTGGAAGTTCTCTAAAAATTTTATTGAGGACTTTAATCGATACTTCTGAATATCCATATTGATCTAAAAAAAATATAGTCCTATGAGCTCGACCCTTTTTCTTAATATCACTAATTATTTCGTTTATCCTATTTTGGAAAGTATCTTGGATAACAAATATGCTACTATCTAGTCTCGAGTTATATTTTTTTTGTATTTGATCTCTTAAAAAAGCTGCAGAACTTGGTTCCTTTTCTACAAAGTAATACCGAGAATGTAGCTTAAATTTTTTTTGCAATGATAATACAGTAGCAGCTGTCTCTATAGTATCAATCATCAAAAGTGGTGAGCCATCATGTATTTCCCCTGAAGAGGTTATGTATTTCCCTCCCCCAGCAAAGCCATCAACTAAATTTAATCGAAGCATGCTTGAGTATGGATACCCCCCAACGATTTCAACATATATCCTTAAATACTCTTTAAGTACTTCATGCTTCCGGATGCTGTGAACATCTATTTTGGGATAGTCTGTACTCGAGGAATGCCAAACATATTTATCATTTTTCATTAGCCCCTTTATTTGAATGACTTTACATCATTTTAATAAAAAATATTAAACTAATAAAAAACTAACCCTTATTTATAATTTATATAGAGAACTCAACAGGCATACTTGGCATGTCATCCCAAGTCTTACCCTCCAACTTTCTTCCAGCTTTTTTCTTATTTGTACCTCCCCATTGTTTGAAGAAGAAAGGAACGTTAGCCTTATTACATTGTCTCTTGATATCAAGAACCCATTCTGGCTTCATTGGTCTTGGTGTTCTTCCACTCTCACCACCAACAATTACCCAATCAATCCCACCAAGATTCATTTCAGGTAGAGGTCCAATTAATGGTTCACAGGATAGAAATTTAGTCTTAGCTTTTGTCTGTGACAGAATGTCAATTCTTTCCATTACTCTTTGATCTTCTACAGAAGTTCCCATCCAAATATTCTCAGACCAATTGAGTTCATTAGCATTATCATATTCCAATAGCAGCTCTGTACGCTTGGTTAAAACCTGAAATACATGCTGTGGATTGTCATTCATAACCTTAAATACTTTTTGGATAAATTCTAATGGAACTTCCGGATGAAATAAGTCGCTCATAGAATTAACAAATACAACTCTGGATTTTGACCAACTATATGGTTCCTCTAAGGTAGAGGGGTGAGTTCTGACTTTAAACCCATCTTTATATTTGTCTACACCCATAGCTTTTAGCCTTTGAGACATAATTTCTGCATAACAAAACTTACATCCTTGGGAAACTTTACTACAACCCGTAACCGGGTTCCATGTTAACTCTGTCCATTCAATTGAAGATTTTCCCATACTAAGAATTTTGAATTATGTAATTAGCGATTTTGTGAGCGGTTTTATTATTACTGGCAAAAATAAAATGAAATAGAGGTGCACCAGAATTATTATCAAGTCTAAGTGCAGGTTCGGTTACATGTTTCCAAACACTTTTAAGCCTTTTAATGTACAAAGATGAAATTTTATCAATGGGATCAACAATTTTTTTTACCTCTGTGTTAGTACTAAAAAAATTGCCTTGACCAGTTTGGATATAAAATTCTTTTCGTATTTGGTCTTCTTTCATTCCAAAAAAGCTTTCCAACTTTTTGATATTCTTTAATAATCCTTTTTTATCAAGCAACCGATTTACTATAACAGCCGTTGGTAACAGTAGCCAGATATCTGACCTTGTGTTAGAGAACCTTTCAATGCTTTTCCAATTAATGTGCATCCCGAACGGGTCTAACAAGATCAATGCTACGTGTTGATGTTTCTTTAGAACATTGGCAAGCTTTAGGAGTTCTTTGTTGCAGTCTGTTGCTCTAAAAATTAGTTTCTTTTGCTCATCATTATTTATTTGGGAGAGTTTAGTTTCCAGACTTTGCAATCTTTGTTGACTTAATTCTATGAAATAATAGTAGTCAAAATTAAAAGGTGCTTTTAAGCTGACTATCCTTTCAGCTGCACCTCGATAAACAAACTGCTCTTCTTGTGTAATTGATTGAAAAAGAGGTATCTCACTTTTTATTTTTTTTCCTTGACCGTCACCTGCAAATCCATCAAAATATATCTTACCCCACCTTGGTTGCTTGTTTAAAATGGTTAAATAAGACTTAACGTAATTTTCAAAAGCATTTAACTTCTGATTAGTCCAAGGTCCGCCCCATTCTTTCTTGCTAGATTTTGACATTGGTAAATATTTGTTTGACGCTACTTTTCAAAGTAAACATAAATTGTACATATATTCAAATTAGTTAACTTTTATTTCATCAATCTTCTGCATCAACCGGTCAGTCTCCATCAGCGCCACAATGATTTTTTGATAATGGCGAATTTCATCTATAGATAACTCTCGATCACGACGGTCTTTGAGCCATTTCTCGGCAGGTTGGTAGCCTCCGATGTAGAACTCCCAGGCTTTTTTGGGTACGTTGCCGAAATACTGTTCTTCGTTAATCCACACTTTGCCGGTGGTTTCATCATCGTCTTCCGGAATAAAACCGGGATCGGTTTTTGTAAGCCGGTTGGAAATTACATTACTTCCTGCAATGGGGTAGGTGGTTATAAATTCTTCTACAACTGGATGCTCCAGTAAGTGAATTTGGCGCAGCTTTCCACCAAGTTCTATAAGTTGCCAAAAAAGCTCGGGATCTTTTGGGTAAGGTACTCTTGGGAAGTCGATCTTCAGAAACTCTTTGTATTTCTCGCGGTAACTTGGGGAATGCAATACAGCATAGATATAATCGAGCAGATCAATAGGGGCAAACGTGCCCTCGGTTAATTCCTTCTCAGGTACAAACTTTAGCCCGAGTTTCCTCGCTATTTCCTGAACGATCTTCTTATCTAAATTGGGCGTGCGCTCGGTCTGACCATCGAGGGTTTGTTGGGTAGATTCTTCGGGGTAAAGGTAGAGTGGATATACTACATTTTGTTCTTTTGTTTTATTGGAAATGACACACATTTCAGCAATTGAATCAGTTATAAAAATGTGATAGAAATTATTGCCAGCCAATTGTCTCGGAGCAAGCAAAGCTAAATTATTTTTTTTATAAAGTTGATTCATCACTTCAGGTCGTGGCCAATCAATCATTTCTTCACTATAATAAACTGGACGCTTGTCAAATGGACGATAGTTCAAGTTTGCTATATTTTCTCCTATTGAATGTTCAGATATAGCTTTTCTTGCCTCGCTTACTTTCCAACCCCTTGTATCACCCTGCTTATACTTTCCTGCCTTTTTGTGTCCAAAAAACTCATTACGAATATATTCATCACTTTTACTCTAATCCCTAAATCTATCGATCTTCTCTTGTAAAGTATTTTTGTCATAATCAATTACGAGGAAATCTCTTGATGTTTGTATTCCAACACTGTTTAATTTGAATAAATCGACCAGGGCTATGCCGGAATAATATTCTTTACTATCAATATTATTGGCAGGTTTAAACTGAAAAAAAGGTTCTTTCGGTTCTAACTTTTCAAAATCAAAACTTTCAATATTATTATTGAGTAGTTCAGAATATTTATGTGATCTTTTTCCAATAATACTATGGTGAAATACCCCATTAGTTTTCAACTGATTCGATTTTATGAAAAGATTAATAGATACACCCTGCTGAATATCAAATACATTTTCATCATTTACATTATCACCAGAAAATACTTCTTGTTTTGCACTTCCATTTAAATCAATGCAATAAATTAGATCAAAATTATTCATTAATTGCCACCTCATTCCTCTGAAGGTGGGATTAAACAAGAAGCTATGATTATTTACAAATGCTAAAACACCTTCGCCATTTTTCTCGACAAAATGTTGTCCGTAGCGAATAAACTTCACATAATCATCATGGAGCCAGTGTTTTCGTTCACCAAAATGCTCTCCATCTATGTATTTATAGTCTTCAATAAGTTCAGAAATCCATTCCCCCATATTTGAGGAAATTCCACTGTACGGCGGGTTTCCCAAAACCACCATCACCGGAGTATCGCGTTTGATATGGTTGGCTTCATTGGCTTCTTCACTCAACCAACCAGCAAAGAGGGTTCCGGTATCAGGGTGGTGTTCTTCCAGAGAATTGGTGAGATACACGCGAAAGCGTTGACTACCACTTGGCTCTACACCAGTTTCGCGAAGCAGCAAATCTAGTTTCAGGTGGGCCATTGCGTAACTAGCCATCAAGATCTCAAATCCGTTCAGTCGAGGAATGAGATGCTCTTCCACATAAGTAGCCCAGATGCCTTGCTGTCCTTCAAATTTGGAATGGATTTGTTTGATCACTTCCGCCAAAAAGGTACCGGTTCCCGTTGCGGGGTCCAAAATCTGCACTTTATGCACTTCGCGTTCTTCTTCCACCATACCGTCTTTGTGGCGTTTGTCGTGGGTGGGCACTTTTACCTTCACTTTTGTTTTGGAGGTGTCCGCCAGCCCGTCTTTCAGTCCAAATTCGTCTTTTAGAATATCATCGACCGCTCGTACAATAAAGTTCACCACCGGCTCCGGTGTGTACCAGACTCCGCGGCTTTTCCGAAGCTTAGGATCGTATTCAGCCAAGAACGTTTCATAAAAATGAATGATGGGGTCTTGCTGCTGTGTAGCTTTACCAAAGTTCTTGAGAAGACCATCTACATCAGTAGCTCTGAAAATATCAGCTAACCCATCTACCACCCATACAATACGATCATCCAGGTCATAACCTGCAATGTATTGGAAGAGCTTACGAAGGAATGGATTGGTTTTTGGAATAAGAGCAGCGGCCTCATGTCGATCAAAGGTATCCAAGGTCGAATCGTGTAATCGAGCTGCAAACATACCATATGCAATCGTCTGTGCATAGATATCTGCAAATTCCTTAGCGCTGATATCGTGAATCAAGACGTTCTGAAAGGCAGTCAATTGTTCCCGCAGAGTATTGTTAGCTGACTCGTTTACCTTATCTTTCTGCTTTTCCTCATCGGCATTCAGGGCTTTCTCAATTACATCAGCGAGGATTCGTGCTTTACCGGCCATCATCTTCGACAGCTTATTGGCACTGCGGATGGTTTGCCCGACATGAGTCCCAAAATCTTTGATGATGTTTTCGAACTCGTCGTAATTCTCAGTCAACCCAACTATGCTACCATCTTTGATTTCAGCAATATCAACGGAGGTCAGGAATTCTCCATCCCGATATACACGGAAATTGAGGTAATCAGTAAAGATCAGATTCGGAAGACCGGTTTTGTAGCGTTCAAACTGCTCCTTATTCTTCTTCTTACCCTCAAGATCTGGATCGCCTATGTCTTTGGCTTCAATATATCCAACTGGAATTTTGCCTTTGGTGAGGATATAGTCAGGGGCTCCAACATCTGTTCTTGAGGGTTCATTGGTGATGAGCAGGCCGGGTAATAAATCACCAAGAAGTGTTTGAAGGTCTCCTCTGTAACTGTGTTCCCGCGAAATACCTGCTTTATATCTTAGGTTTAACTGATCGACGTATTCCTGAATGGTCATAGATAAACAATTTGGTTGGCGCTTAGGCTAACAAAATCAGGGCTTAAAGACAATGATTAGTTCATGCAAGCAAAAGAGATGATTATTCTAGAAGAATCCTAAAACTTTACTCGGCACTTTTTTCTGAAAGTAATTCTTCAGCATATTTCATTAGTGACTTTGTAACAAGTAGAACATGTTCACAATCATGCTTTATAATTTATATTTCCTCAATGGAATAGGAATTGGATTTCCCCACCTAGATTAGTTATTCCCCAACAACTCAAACTAAGGAGGACACCATGATTCACGTAGGAATCGATTTACATAGCCGAAATATGACACTTGTAGCCATTAATGACAACGGAAAATTGTTGGTTGAGGAAAAGCTAACCACTACCCTGCTAACCTCGGCCAATTCTTCAGGTGCTTTACCGATCCCGTGCAGGCCGTGGTAGAATGCACCAGCTACTGGTATTGGGTCGCCGACTGGTGTGATGCCAACAAGGTGCCATTAACTCTCGCCAACGCCAAGATGCTCAAAGCCATCAACCATACCAAGGTAAAGACCGAATCGGTGGATGCTCGCACGCTAGCCAAGTTGCTTCGAGTTGGCTTGATTCCCGAGGCCCGTCAGTGCCATAGAGATCGGCGCGATCTTCGCGAACTCACCCGCGCCCAGCTTCGAGTGGGAAACAGCGCCACCGTATCAGGAACAAAGATGGCTACCGCTACCTGCGGATCGCCTTCAATCAGGCAGCTATTATCGCCTACCGGGATTACCCGGTGGTGAAGGATTTTATAAGAAAGTAACCCGGCGAAGCGGCAAGCATGTGGCTCGTACGTTAGTCGGCAAAGAGCTGGCCAAGATCGTATGGCACATGTTCAGCAAGGACGAAGCCTACAAAGGATTTAAAGGCAGGATGACCCGAATTACCACCCAAACCTACTGGCCACAACCCATAAGCCCGCGCGCATAACAGAGCGGCTACCCTGAAGGGCAGTCAGGCTCGCATTGTTTGATTGGGACATGGGTTATTGGTTCGGCTTTAAAACTGGGATGGTTCCGAGGCTCGGAACAGTACCGACAAATATGTTGCGAACAAGCCCGTAAAGATATTTAGACGCCGGTAGAACTCTTAAATTTTAACGAGAACGTAACAACTATGGTGGGGAAACTACGTGACCTTGACATTGTCCTTTTTTAAAAAAGTTATACTGTTTCAGGAATATCTAAAGTACAAAGAATTATATATTGACTACAGATTCGCATACATTTGTGGGAAATTACTTTAGTTTAATATATGTACACCAACTATGTAAATAAATTTAATTTAAACTATAATGTCATTCTCTTAAATTAGAAAAGAAACTACTTGTACAATGCTAAATAGATCAGACCTTGGGAAGAGAATTTAAAACAGAACTAAGTGAAATAGATAAAACATTAGTTGAAGCTTTGGAAATAGATATCTCTATACTAAAAAAAGCTCTTAGTGAAAATATTCGAGAAGATTTACTGATAGTCGGGTCAGGAGGTTCTTTTAGTGTAGCAAAGCTAATAAGCACCTGCCATAATGATATAGGGGGAAATGCTGAGGCAGTAACTCCTCTTATGCTACTAGAAAGAAAAGATCAAATTATTAATAAAGTAGTTGTTTTAATAAGTGCAAGTGGCAGGAACAACGACATATTATTTGCCACAAAATTAGCAATGATCGCTCAGAGTAAAAAAATCTTGGCTTTAACTTTGACAGGTGAAAATAAATTAGCAGAAAAAATTAAACCTTATACAAGGTCAAAGCATATTTCTTATAACTTTTCATACGGGAAAGATGGGTTCTTGTCAGTCAATTCTTTAGTTGCCTACTTTACAATCATATTGAGGGCATATAGTGATTTTCATGATGCGAATTATATCCTCAAAAAAGATAAGTTCTTAAAGTCTAAACTAGTTTTAGAAGTAGAGAATTTTGCCAATAAAATTGATGAAAAAGTTGAAACTATTTCACTTTTGTATAGCGCAAAATATGAAGCTATTGCAACAGATCTTGAGTCAAAACTAGTTGAAGCAGGATTATTTAACCCTCAAATAAGTGATGTTAGAAACTTTGCTCATGGAAGACATAACTGGTTTGATAAGAAAAAAAATAATACCGTTCTATTGTCTATAATAAGTGGTCAAGATTTAGCAATTGCAAAAAAAACTATCAAAGAAATTCCAGACTCAATACCAAAATTATTATTGAATCCTGGTGAAAATAGAGTTGATGAGAATTTATATTTACTAAAACCTTTATTTCATCTCGTGAATTTGTTAGGTGAAAAAAGAGGTATCGACCCTGGTAGACCAGGTATTCCAAAATTTGGAAGAAAGATTTATAATCTAGCTTTCCAAAGCCAATATTTAAAAGAATTTAATAGAGTTAAAGTCGATGAAGTAAAACTCAAAAAAAAAGAAGTATATGCTTTACAGAATAAATTGAATGTAGTGGATCTTAATTCTTTAAAAAGCTCAATACTAAAGTATTGGTATAATAATTATAAAGAATACTTAAATAAGATTAGATCAACAAAATTTAAGGCTATAGTATTTGATTATGATGAAACACTATGTAGTTCTCAAAGAAGATATTTAGGGCCAAGTGAATCGATGAAAAATTATCTAAATAAAATTTTAGATAATGACCTAATTGTTGGGGTTGCCACAGGTAGGGGGAAATCTGTACATAATGATTTAAAGAAAATTATTAATGAAGAATACCAAGATAGAGTTTTAATTGCTTACTACAATGGCAGCATAATTGGAAAGCTAAGTGATGGTATACCAAACATTAAAATTAAAACTTATGCTAATTTAGCAAAGTTGAAAGATCAAATATCTCTAATACCAGAAATTGATGAATATTTATTATTTAAATTAAGACCAACTCAGTTGTCAATTAACTTAAAGTACAAGAAAAACTCAGAGTGGGTTATTGGTTTAATTCAAGATTCTATTCGAAAATTCGATGATTTAAAAATGGTTTGGTCATCACATTCAATAGATATAATACCAAAGGAAGTTAGTAAGTTGAGTATTATTAATAGATTGAATACAATTAGTTCTGAAAATGAAATATTAATGTTGGGTGATCAAGGTAAATATCCAGGTAATGATTTTGATTTGTTAAATTCAAAATATTCTTTGAGTGTTGATGATACAAATTCAATTACCGACAGATGTTGGTATTTAGCTGATGGATATGTTAAAGGGGTAGATGCTACTCACTATTATTTAGATAGAATAAAGTATTATTCGGGTTACTTTAAAATCAAATTATAATGAGACGAGAACTTGCAGATAAATTGCTTGCAAAGGTATTAGAATGGGAGCCCGAGGATGTATCAAAGAATCTAGCTAATATAGAAATGTTGTCTCGTCTAAAGTATGATGAGTATCAGCAGTTTTTTCCGGGAATGAGATTTACCGAGAGTTTGGCAATTTGGCTAAATCAATTTAGAACGGTTGAAGAAAGAAAGAAAATGTTAGAGTTAGTTCTTAATAAACTAATCTACATTTCTAACAAAGAGATGAATGAGCTAGTTTCTCAGGTGTATCCTGATAATCTTAGGCATCACCTTATAGATGTTGTTGCTAATCAATTAGGGAAGTCAAAATATTCCATTAATCAAATAGTCAACACAAATGATTTTAGATTTAATCTAAGAAAAACACTATTTCTTGGGCTTAGTGATGGTGCGAGGACTGATGTAATTCGTCGATATAATCCCTTTATATCTCATGAACAATTGTTACCATTTTATTTGGTGCCAGACGAAAAGATTGAAGAACTATTAAAAGAGTTAAAATTAGATCTTGATAAAATTGATTCTAAGCTGTTTCAAAATGATGATAACAAATTTCATAACCTTGTATTATTAGATGACTTTACTGCAAGTGGGACAAGCTACTTTAAGTTTGATGGAAGCAAATTCCGAGGCAAGGTTAACAAAATTCTTAACAAGATTTCTGGAAAGGATAAATTTCGCAATTTATTTAACCTCGATAAGCTGAATATATTTTTGATTATATATATATCCACATCGCATGCAATAAATGTTATAAATGATGCTATAAAGAGCTGGGAGGAAGAGAATGGGAAAATATATAATAGAATCAATTTTCAGGCAGTATACGAACTACCAAAAGACATAAAGATTGTTGCTGGCGATACCCAAACCTGTGAAGTTCTAAAAGAATATTATGACAGTTCTATTGAGACAAACAGTTATAAAAAAGGAAAACATGATCATCCATATTTAGGATTTGATGAATGTGGGCTGCCTTTAATTTTACATCATAATACGCCTAACAATTCTTTGCCGATTTTATGGAATGAAAGAAGTACTGATGGATCAGGTGGTTTTGTTGGATTATTTCCTAGAGTAAGTAGACATAAAACTTAATATGAGAGAAAGAAATCCATTTTTATTAAGAACAGCTGAAAGGATAAACAATGACGATGATTTTATAAGCCTTTTTAGCCCTAATAGTCTAGATTTGATAATTGAAAATTTGGAAGGCCATTCTTTGTGGAATCAATTTTACAGATTTCAAAGTTCACCAGGTGGGGGAAAAACTTCACTTCTTAGACTTTTTGATCCAAGCATATTAACTAGGATACCAGAAATTGTTGAATCAAGTGTCGAATCAAATGAGGATTTAAAAGGATTATTAAAAAAACTAGTAGAGATAGATGCAATAAGAAAGGATTACAAATTAGGGGCTTTATGTGTTTATAATTCTTGTGCAAGTAATTATAATAGTATTATAAATTTGGGTATAGATGAGCAAAAGAAAAATCGACTTTTTCTATCATTAATAAATGCTAGGATATTAATTTCATTTCTACGTACATCATTAGAATACATTAAGAAGTACATCCCTGATTGTAATCCAGAAACCGAACTTTCTAAAATAAAATTTGATGTTTCACCAAATACTAGTGTTCCATCATCCTTTAATCTTAATATGGACGGCTTTGAGCTATATAATTGGTGTGCAAAGCTAGAGAAAAGCATTTACAGAGAAATAGATGGGTTTGAGAATGAAGACAACAACGAGCTCATCCAAGAGAGCTTATATTCTGTTCAATTGCTTGAGTATGGCCAAGTGCATTATTCAGGTGAAATTCATTTTCCCAAAAGGTTTGCCATTATGTTTGATGATGTCCAAAAACTTGGATTTGAACAGCAAAAATTATTAGTGAAAAACCTGCTTGAATTAAGACCATCTGTAGGTGTTTGGTTTGCTGAGAGATTAGACTTGATGAGTTTGGATGAAATGTTGACAGATGAATCAGTTACTGAGGGTAGAGACTTTGTAAAATCTATTAACATAGAAGACTTATACAGAGGTCCAACGAACACATTTAAGAATTTTGCAAATAGTGTGGCTCAGAAACGGGTTGAGAGGGCTCGTGACATTAATATTTCTTCATTTCCCGGAAGTCTAGAAAAAAACCCTGATATTCCTAAAGATAGATTAGAGTCAGGCTATGGTAAAATTGTAAAATCAATAAAAAAAATTCCTGTTAAAGAAGATATATATGGAAGTTGGCTAAGCTATATAGACAATTCAGAAATGAGTATTTATAATAAATTATTAGAGCTAAAATATGCTCAATTATTAATTGAAAGGAATGAGAAAAAGCCAGAACGTAATTTAAGTTTATTTAACTTCGATTTAACAGTTGAAGAGTTTGAACAAAGGAAAAAGTCAATTACTAAATGGATTCCTGAGTATTTAGTTTCTAAAGAATTAGGTATCCCTTATTACTTTGGCTTTGAAAAATTAGTTGACTTATCAAGCTCAAATATAGAACAATTTTTAGCTTTGTCAGGAAGACTATTTGAAGAAATCATTTCCAATAGAGTTTTAAGTCGAAATGTTTCCATAATGCCCGCAAAACAAGAGCAAATCTTAAAAAAAGAAGCACAACGAAGGTGGGATGATATTACTAGGCTTTCTAACCATGAACGGATTCTCAACTTACTTACATCAATTGCTAAGTTTTGTAGAAATGAAAATGATAAGGATGGTTTTCCCTATTCAGGTGTTACTGGAATCGGTATTGAGCAAATTGATAAAGATAACCTAATAAACAGAGACAATTGGAAAAATAGCCCCTTTTATGAAGATATTACTCAAACCTTAAGTGTTGCAATTGCAAATAATTTGTTAGAGGTAGTGAATAATAGAAAACAGGGTACTAAAGGAGCCCCCCCAAAGACACTTTTTTATTTGAATAGGTGGATATGTTTAAAGTTTGACTTACCTCTTTCATACGCAGGATGGAGAACGATTAACTTAGACCAAATGGGTAGGTGGGTTAAACATGGATATGATGGGGAAATCACCCAAACAAAGAGTATATATGAAAATTGATTCGATGAATTGGGACCCTTATTACTACGCGGATAGAGAGAGTATTCCTGGGCTCTGGGATGATATAGTAAATGACAACCAAAATATTATTTACATAATGGCGAAGGGTTTTGATCCAAGGATGAATTCTTTTCCTATTGAACTAAAGGATATTTTAAAATCTAATATTAAGTTTCATGTTTTAGATATTGAAGGAAAAGATGGACCTAATAAAGACTTAACAGATAAAAATTGGAATGAATTAGAGCCTATTCTTTCTTCAAAAAATATAGAGATTGATGTTGAGCCTGTGGAAATGTGGAAAACGCAGCAGAATTCAAAGACTCGAATTGGACCTACAAAAGTTAAAGAAATAGTTGGTAATGGTTTAATTGATAATTACGATACAATTGTTATTGATATCAGTTCAATGCCAAGGGCTATATATTTTTCTTTAATTTCAGCTATTTTAGACTTAACAAGGAAGGAAAATAGAAAGGGCAATCGAGTTAATGTTTTTATAAATGTTGTTGAAAACCCAGAGTTAGATAGGAAAATTTCAAGTTCGGGGGTTGATGATAAAGCGGAATTCATTCCTCAACTTGGAGGACACTTTGAAGAAAAGTCATCAGACTTTAGCTTAAAAGCTGGGATTAGCATTCCTAAAATTTGGATACCAATTTTAGGTGAAAAACAACACCCAAAACTCGAAAAAATCCATGAGTCTGTCAATCCTGATGAAATAAGCCCAGTTATTCCATTTCCATCAATTAATCCAAGAAGGACTGATGATTTATTAATAGATTACAGAGAATTATTGTTTGATAGATTCAGAGTTGAATATGAGAATTTAATCTATGCAAGTGAATCAAATCCATTTCAATTGTACAGACTACTATTTCGATCAATTACAAGGTATATCGATGCATTTAAATCCCTAGGAGGGTGTAAAATAGCTATATCATCACTTTCAAGTAAGCTCTTGTCAATTGGTGCATTATTAGTTAGCTACGATTCTTATCGGATACATGATGAATCAGTTGGCCTTATTCATGTTGGAGGAAGTCAATACCATATCGACTCTGAATACCTCAAGAATTATTCTAAGGAAAATGAAAAACTTAATACACTGTGGGTAGATGGAACACCCTATGAACAATAAAACTTGTGTCGGGGCTGGTTTAGTAGCCTTAGATATTATTTTAAATGGAAGTAAAGAAAAACAACCTATAATCTCTACAGGGGGTACTTGCGGAAATGTTCTGTCAATTCTAGCTTTCTTAGGTTGGAAAACAATTCCTATTGCCAGATTAGGTTTAAATGATGCGTCAAATAAAATTCTTGAGGATCTTAAAAAAAATGGTGTAGACACAACATTAGTGGAAGCTAGTGAGTCTGGTAATACACCAATTATAATTCATAGAATTATAAAAAAAGACAATAAAATTACTCATAGGTTTGAGTTTAAAGATCCTGATAACGGAAATTGGCTGCCCAGATATAAACCTGTCCTTAGTAAAGACGTGGAAAGAATTGTAAATAAGAACAATGAAAAAAGCCCAAGAGTATTTTTCTTTGACAAGATAAGTAGGTCGACAATTAATTTTGCTAAGCATTATAAAAAACAAGGATCGGTTATTTACTTCGAACCATCTTCTTATGGTAGGAATCTTAAAATGTTTAACGAATGTTTAGATGTCGCAGATATCTTAAAATTTTCTGAAGATAGAATTGATGATCATTTAGAAAAAAAACAAAAAGTACCTATAGAAATTATTACAAGGGGTAGTCAAGGCATTATCTATAGATATAAAAGGGGTACAAAATCCTCCGGGTGGATAACTCAAAAAGCAATGAAAGTATTAGATTTTAAAGATAGTGCCGGATCAGGTGATTGGTGTTCAGCTGGTATAATCAGCCTATTATTCGCTGAAGATAAATTTAATATCAAAAAATTAAACGGTAATAGCATTGATAGGGCAATCAGATTTGGCCAAGTTTTAGGTGCATTAAACTGTATGTTTGATGGAGCTAGGGGGCTAATGTATTCTTTAAATTCAAATCAGCTCGATGAGACTTTATTAAAAGAAGAACAGTTTAGTCTTAATGATTTAAATTTATACGAGAAGGAGAGGTTGATTAAACTTGACAAAAAAACTAGTATTAAAAGTTTATACTATTGATAAGTAGCTACCTTCCTGTTAGAGATTGAAAGTATAACGACCCAATTTTGGGGAAGCCGACGCCCTTATATCAACTAGCAGACGTCATTCGATTATTTTTAACTGCACTCCTACCCAATCACATTCACCAGCTCAAAAATTGGTAGATATAGAGCCACAATAATTCCACCTACAATCAAGCCGATAAAAACGATCAAGAAGGGTTCTATTACTGAGGTAAGCCCTTCCACCATGATGTCCGTTTCTTCTTCATAAAGATCGGCCACCTGGGAAAGCATTTCATCAAGATTGGCTGTTTCTTCACCTACATTGATCATTTGAATAACCATCTCCGGAAAAATGACACTCCCGGATAAGGATTGTTTAAAACTCTTTCCTTTACGAATGGATGAAGACATGATTCCCACCTCTTTTTGAAGAATCAGGTTATTGGATGATCCTTTTAAAATATTCAACGCATCGGACAAGGTAACTCCGCTATGCAGCAACGTCGATAGTGTTTTGGTAAACTGGCTGACTAAACTTTTGGTATACAAATCGCCAAAGTACGGGATTCGAAAAAGCAGGCGATCTACAAACGTCCGACCCTTTTGGGTTTTGATCCCATAATTGATTCCTATCCCGATTAAAATAAGTCCAATGCCGATACCGATTCCATTATTTGTCAGAAAATTGCTGACTGCCAGAATTAACTGGGTGGGGACGGGCAGTTCCGCCTGGAAATCCTGGTACATATCCACAAACGTGGGAACGACAAAAATAAGCAGAAAACTAACCGCTGCAATGGCTACCCCAATTATCATCCCCGGATAGGCTAAGGCCATACGAATGCGCTGCTTCAGTTTGTAGGCTTTTTCCCGGTAAGAAGAGAGGCGCAGCATGACCTCATCCAAAGTACCTGAGACTTCTCCTACTTTAGTTAGCTGGCGGTAGATATCGTCAAATACCCTGGGGTGTTTTTCAAATGATTTTGCCAGGCTATTCCCCTTTTTGACCGATTTGCGAACTCCCGAAACGATCTCTTTAAATTTAGTATGAGATGTTTGTGCTTCGGCCGTCTCTAAAGCCTTCATAAGAGGCAGCCGTGCCTTTAGCATTACCCCTAAATTCCGTGTGAAATCAATGATTTCCTTTTCCGGGATCCTGGATATAAAGGGAATATCTATGTCTTTTTTGAGTAGGCTTTTGTCGGAAGACTTCCCGGATAATTGCTTTTCTATGGATGCTGGGTATTTTGCCATTATAATTCCTCGCCTTTCATGGACTTCCACAAAGTTGGTTTTCGCACATAAATAAATGCAGAATCTTGCATTTCCCTGGCACCTTTTTTTAGAAAGAAATGATAGGCAATGACATTCGATTCGCCGTCCTGACGTTCGGAAATAAAAATGCCCACACTATCCTGTGGAGCCAATAATGTGGATCCGTTGATGGTTAACTTTCTTTCCTTCCAGGCATAATGTCTGCTAACCCCTCTTTCAAGATACACGGTTAATGTTGTATCGGTATATACCGTAGATTCTGTCCTCATTAAATCATTGTACAATTGATCATTTACCATCTGAAAATCATTATAAAAAGATATTTGATCACTCCAGGCAGCCATTCTTCCGCTTACAAATAGAAAGGTTACTGAGACCAAACTCACAACTACCGACAGAACAGCCAGCGAGACCATTATTTCTACCAGCGTATATCCTTTTTCCGAATGTATTATTCGTCGTACCATAGCCGTTTGGTTTTCAGTGTTATATGCGGTGAGCGCAAGGTGTCTTCTTTGAAAACCGATACTTCAATTGTATATAACACTTCATTTTCTGAGCTTACCGTGGTTCTTACCCACCATGTTGAATCTTTCAATGCAGTAAAAGAAGCCTCTTTCCGGGTAATTAGTGACTGTTCCATCGCGGTTTTAGCCAGGTTAAATGAAGTGATTTTTTCTCTTGCTAATGGATTATTCCCGGTTACGCCCAGAAACATGGCCGCCGGCACCAACACGGCTAACAGAATAGCCAATGCTACCAATGTTTCCACCAAACTATAACCATGTTCTTCTTTAATCATTGCACCTCAAACCAGTCTAAGATGTGATATTGGGGCTGTTCTGTAAAACCAAGCGGGATTACATAATTCTCCGGCCTTTCTGAAATATCTATTTCCGCATCCTTCAGCCAATTTATATAAGATGAAGGAGATTCGTAAAAATAAAACTGATGTGTAAGCACACTGCCTGATACTTTCCCTTCAAGTTCTGTTTGTCCCAGGGTATACATACCTCCCCGTACCACCGCCTGATCAGATACTCTCACACGAAATAAGCCCGAAGTAAAATTACTGGATTGAACCGGATATATAATCGTGCCATCTACTTTTGCTTGGTCTCGTACATCAATAATTAGCTCCTGTCGTTCTGCTGAAAATTCCTGACTGGTGTATAGCATACTGGGATATCTTAAATAGGCGTTGTCACGGATAATAATATCATTTCCGGAAATGGCCTGGGTACTTAATTCAGCACCCCCTCCTACTTGAAGTGATTTTCCCGCGTATATAAGCATGTTTTCTCCTGAAATATTCCCTCCGGCCATTAACGTATCCCTGACAATGAGTTTTGAGAATACTCCAAAGTGATATTTCCCATTAATGGTTGCATTCCCGTTTATAACGATCGTAAGATCCCTGGGAAAGGATATAGAATCCCGGGAAGACCAGGATATACTTTCGTCAAAAAAAAGCGTGTCTTTGGGTTCTGCATTCACTTCTGCCATCCCGTCGTAATTACTTAGAAAAGTCCGTAATTGCCCGTTTTCCAGTAATTTGATAAAATGTGTTTTCTGGTGCTCAAGAAAGTTAGCATCAAACAACGGCAACAAAGATCCGGATTCTCGATTTAATTCTCCTTCCACATCTCCACTGAAGGGACTGCCTTTGAAATCAGTAGTTTGGGTTCCTTCTTGCCCGGTTAAGACATCTCCTTTTAGTTGTGTTGATCCGGTCAGCATTAGTACCGAATTGGTATCCCCTAATACAACCGCATTTTGAAATGCATCAATTTTCCCATCTCCTGCAAGTACGCGGATGATTTTCTTTTTTCCCTGTACTTCGGCAGTAGAATGAATATCCATAAAACCACCATAAACATTGGCTCTGATAGTAATCTCTGTGCTATCCTGCTCCTGGAATGTAAATGTAGTATCATTTATTACGGACTGATAAGGATACGCATTCAAAAAAGAGTAAACCCCAGCTTCAGCAGCATACCGTGCTTTGACTTCATTGATGTCTTGTTGAATAAACCTATTCTGTAAATAAATGCCGGAAAGAACTACCCCGATAAAAAGGCTGATAATTACGATGATTATGAGAACAGAGGCCAGAGCCGAACCTTCTTCATTTTGTATTTGAAAAGAAAAGTACTTCATGGGCTGAAAGTACTAAAAATTTACCGAATTGCAGTTTTTGGTCCGTTGCTTTAAGAAAATGTTTTATCATAATACAAAGGCATTGTATAGCCTTCATATGGCATTGCGAAGAGGAGCCACCTGCAATGAAGGAAAGTTTCCATTACTGTATCCCTATTCACCTCACTTGGACCGGGAGGTCCGTTAAGGCATTCCCAACGGGGTCGTTAGGAACGTCCGATTCTCTACTTTTAACTGGTACATAAATGGGGAGGGGCTCAATATCATGGGTGATGACCGCTATCGGTGTTACATTGTTGGCCAATAAAACAGACGGAAAAAACAGGCACAGACTAATCATAAGAATGGATAAATATCTCATTTTATTCCCTCGTCATCTCCCTTCAATGTTTGCCTAAACTTCATGTTCTAATATGTTGTTTCTTATATGATTATATTTCCTATATCTCTTTACATGGAACGTTTTTTGTTTTGTGATTACTTTATAAAAATAAAATCATCACGTACCTTCCCATCCCATTCTTCACCATATGAAACAAGTTCTATAAAATTTAACCTACCTTTTTTTACATCTACTTCATATGCTAGTCCATGTTTTAAACCATTCATTTGTACTGATTCATCAGAGCCTAAAGAACCATCTTCTATTTCAAGGTCCAAAGTTTTTCCGGCTTCAATGCAATAAGTAATATTTATATACATTCCAACACCAGTATTTTCTCTACTCTCAACTTTAAGAAAGGGAATGTGATTCTTTATTAATGGATACTTATTTGAAAGCCTTTCAAGAATTGCCAGTTCAAGTTTATTTAGTTTGTCCATTCTATTCTAATCCTTTTCTACTAAATGAAGACAGAATAACCTTTCCATCCTCAACTTTACCACCAATAAGTCGAACATCCATTCCCCTAACATTAATAATATTTCCCAAATTTCCCGACGGTAGAATACCTCTTGCATTTGGAGTCAATTTTCCTGCTTTCAATGCTTCATTAGCAACAGTTTGTACTGCTTTAAAAGCTTCTTCTTGAGAACCAAACTTCATGACTAAACTTTCTAGCGCGTGCTCTGATTTTCCAAAAATATGATTTAAACGATTTAGTGGTATACGTGTAGCATCATCGCCAAGAGTTCTTACCGCCTGGCCAAGAGAATTCCCTACATTATCTACAGGACCCGGGATGTAGTCTGCTCCTGGATTAGGATCAAGAGCACCTAATGTTGTACCGACTACAGTTGTGGTTGTCCCGGGATTTGATAACGCGGCATTACTTGAAGTTACTAATCCTGAACCTATATACGGAGCTGCATAAACAGCTCCAACTGTAACTGCTGTTGTAGTTGTTGCATAGGCAAGTCTTGCTGTTACCCGACTTTGCGCCGCCCGGTCTCCCAAGGTAGCATGTACCACATCAACAATACTACCAATACCACCAAACATCTGTGAAGTTAAACAACAACTAGAAGGAGCTTTTCCATCTGGATCCCACAAATTAACCGGATTATTCAACGAGTAGTTGTAAGGGCTCCATCCCGGGTAGTCATCTACCTTCGGATCAATACTCAACCATATCCCCGTTACCGGATCCAGGTATCGTGCCCCAGCATAGGTTAAATCCAAACCGATCTCGTTATCACGCTCATGGCCAGTATATTTATACAGATCATCCGGGTTCGATACATTTGAGCTCCTCCCAGGCATAACCAGACCAAACGGATAATAGTCATCGTAGCCCAAAGGCTCCCCCTCTTCATCTACCGTCACGCGCACGCTTCCCAAGTGGTCTTTCACATAAAAGTATCGCTGCTGGGAGCGGCGAACCGTGTAGGTCTTGGTAACCTCCGAAGACCAGGTATATTCATCATCGCGTACTTTTAGTTTTACCGTCACCGTTTTGCTTTGCTGGCCACTGGTAAGCGAAAATGTAACGGTTGGGGTAGATGAGGTATAGGTTGAACCATCAATGGTCCAGCTATAAGCGGTAATATAACTTCCGGATTCATCCCGGTCATAACTGCCGGTGCCGTCAAAGGTGACCGATTCCCCGTCAAAGAAAAAGTCCCGGCTTATATCATTGGTGATGACCGCTATCGGCGTTACATTGTTGGCCAATAAAACGGCCGGGAAAAACAGGCACAGACTAATCAATATTGTTGAGTATAATCTCATTATTTGTAATGTATGATTGTTATCAAACCCTTATAGGGATATACTTGATTTAAATAATTATTTGTAGTCTAATGCTCTTTTTAAGACAAGCTCAAATATCAAAATCTAATAAGTAGGATATACAAAACTATATTTGCCAGAATTCATCTTTTCTACAATATCGGGGGGTGTGACTACTATACCAATGTCATATCCTTTCTGTTCATCATTTAGTATTCCTACCTTTTCAAAATCTTTATTTAATTCCCATATATACCATTCTTCTGAAGTAGTAACCTCAGGATTTCCATAATCCAAGCTATCACGAAACCGGGGTCTTTCTAAATTAGTGGGGATTTTTAGATTTCCTATCTTACACCATAAACTCATTTTTATACCAAGTTTAATATTCACATGTGCATAAAAATCAATTTTACTTTTCTGTAAATCCTCTAAATTAATTGTTTGATTCATTTCGAATTTATCCTTAAAAACTCTTATCACCTCACTATTTAATTGAGTTTCGTCTATCATCATATATTGAAAATACCCTTTAATATTCCCTTTAAGAGGTACTTCAAAAACATCACCTTTTGTTATTCTTTGTCTTGTTGTCATTTACTTTATACCATAACTTTAGATAAACTCTTCAAGTCCAATCATAATAAAGTCAATGCTAATTTCTGAAGTTGATTAACAGTGGAGTCATTATTGCACGTTTCTTTGAGTTTAACATTTAAAGTTTCACTGAAACCAGAAGAAGCTAGTCCCTTTTTCACCAAAGAGATATCTTGAATGAGTCCATCAATCACATACCAATCTTCATCAGTCATGATTGATTTTTCTTTCTTTGAGCCGCTTCTTGCCCAGCTATCTATATCGCCATCGTATCGTTTATAGACCTTTATTTTATCTTCAGTTATCATTTGTGCTATTTTACAGTGTGAAAGATGATATTGTTATTTCTGAGGATCGGGTATTCAATTCGCCTCCAAGTACTTCTTAAACTTACACCAGCAGCATTCTGAAACACATTTATATTTCCTGTTGCACCTCTTGCAAAATTTCTTGACAATCCATCCCAAATGGGACTTGATACTGAACGAGGTAGATAAGGACTTATAGTATTCATGATACGCCCACTTGTTGTCATTTCAAGGGTCTTCATACCGTTAGATTTTGCAAAATTCATAGCTGAGTTTTTTGCAATATCACCTCCAGACCAAAACACTCTCCCACCCCTACCAGCAGAAGTTATTTTTGCTGCCGCACCAGCCGGGCCACCAGCTATCCAAGCCATTGGGTTTTTAGCCACAGTCAATGAGGTAGTATGTCTCATTGCATCAAACTGAATTATTGTCGCTCCTAAATTCGAAGCATCAATTTCTGGACCTGAACCAAAAAGTTTACCCCAGAATGAAGTATTCTCATTGTAGTGTGCCTGAATATCTGCTTGTCCTTTTCCTACATATTCATACCCTTCAGGAGCATCGTCTTCCGAAAACACATCATCTCTCCATTCATAAACCCCTGTATCTGAATTTCTCACCCAATCAGTAGGGGCCTCACCGTCAGGGTCTATCAAATTAACCGGATTATTCAACGAGTAGTTGTAAGGGCTCCATCCCGGGTAGTCATCTACCTTTGGATCAATACTCAACCAAATTCCCGTTACCGGATCCAGATATCGTGCCCCGGCATAGGTTAAGTCCAAACCGATCTCGTTATCCCGCTCATGGCCGGTGTACTTATACATATCATCCGGATTGGATACATTTGAGCTCCTCCCGGGCATAACCAGACCAAACGGATAATAGTCATCGTAGCCAATTGGTTCCCCCTCTTCATCTACTGTCACCCGCACACTTCCCAAGTGGTCTTTCACATAAAAGTATCGCTGCTGGGAGCGGCGAACCGTGTAGGTCTTGGTAATCTCCGAAGACCAGGTATTTTCATCATCCCGTACTTTTAGTTTTACCGCCACCGTTTTGCTTTGCTGGCCACTGGTCAGGGAAAACGTTACTGTTGGTGTTGACGAAGTGTAGATTGAACCGTCAATGGTCCAGCTATAAGCGGTGATGGAACTTCCGGATTCATCGCGGTCATAGCTGCCGGTGCCGTCAAAGGTGACCGACTCCCCGTCAAAGAAAAAATCCCGGTTTATATCATGGGTGATGACCGCTATCGGTGTTACATTGTTGGCCAGCAACAATGAAGGAAAAAGCAGGCATATACTAAACGTTAGCAGGGAAGAGAACTTCATTTTGGTCCCTCCTCATCTTCGTGTAATGTTTTTAACCGTTCGTTGCCTTTATATTTTTCTTTTAATTTAGTTTTGAGCTGACTTGCCTGTTCTTTTTTTCCGCTACCCTCTAACACAACAACTTTTAAAAAATCACGATTTTCTAATACTTTTGGAGAAACTTGAAGTGAGTCGATATCATTAATCGTTGACCATGCTTCTTCATACCTGCGTTCTTTAGCCTGTTTACGAGCTAATTTGATGGCTGCTTTTGACCGTTCATTTGGTGTTCCTGTTTGCGACATCCTCCATAACGTCTGTTCATAATCAAAGTGATCATTTAAACGCTTATGGGCATTAGCAATTTGGTTTAGCCAACCATAAGCTTTAGTACTATCCTTATAGATTTTCTGCTGAGCCTGCTGGATTCCAACACGAATACTATCCTCGTCGGAATCATACAGGTAACTTATAGTTAAAGCTTCTTCGCTGTAAGTACCGGCTAAAGTTGTTTCTCCTTCATAATTTGCCATAACATTTCTAAAGTATTCCCTGGCTTTTGAGTTCTTGCCTGAATTGAGCCATAGTTCACCCTTTAAATATTCAAAATAACTGTTTCGACTATCGGTAATTCCTTCTTCATTTTGTTTGGCCTCTATAAACTCAATAGCAGCTTCTGTACCATCCCGTTGACTGATATGCTTCGCATAGTGAAAATGGAAGTCATCAATACCTGAGTCATATGTATTAACTGCTTTATATTTTTGATAGGTTTTAATTGCCTGGTCCAAATTATTATCATTGAGTTCCTTCATGGCTAGTCCATAAGCATAATTGGTAGCCCAAAAAGTTTCCCCCAAATGCTCCTGCACTACTGTATAATTATCAATACTTTTTAAATCCTCAGTAGGGATAATTTTTCCACTTGCCGGGTCATATTTCATAGAAATTTGTTGATCGGGAACGTCCATTTCTAACAAGGCAATGTGATTTGCATGTCCGGGAATATATTCCCACTCCCATTTGTCTTCTAGGAGCCATGCAAACTTAAACTCTAAATCGCGAATAGTCCCATACGGAAGCATAACCGTTGTGGACCAAACTCCCGGCCGAACTTCCTGCATCACTTTCCTTTCATTTAACCCGAAACTTAGCTCTCCCCGATTACCCATTAAAGCAATACCTTCAGGATCATCACCGTTAAACTTCATATCTGAGGCATCTAAACTAAAAGTGACCTGCGTAAGTGTTGAGGTTAAACCCGGATCGTTTCTACCTGAAAAATATACTGTCTCCGGTCCTGAATTAACCAATCCTAATAAAGACCTGTTTGCTCTATCTTCCCAGATCTCAGTACCATCACCTTTGAGAATCAAAAACTTGTATTGAGCTTCTAATTCATTATCCGGTATTTCTAATGTTCCTTCAAAAATTGATTCGTTTTTCGAAAACTGGGAAAGCACTAATTGACCATCTTCAGTCCAATTTCCAAGAAGAGGAATACTGCCTCTCACAACTATCTTATCACCTTGCTGATAATCTGCATATTTAAGATTTACAGAAAAATTAATCTCTGTTTGTGCCTGAGCTGAAAAAGTACCAATTGAAAACCAACTTATAGCGAAGCATACTAATATTTTTTTCATCGTTGGTAGTAATATTTTATTTGAATTTCTCATGTCTTTATTCCCTTTAGTTTGCTTTCCCTATTATTTCCCCGCCAACTATAACATTATGGAACTGTAGACTACCATTCTGATCAAAAACCGCTAATGTTTCCCCATTAGCTCCACGTACATATAGGTTTCCGGTTCCCCCATATACACTTTTCGACACTCTTTGACCTTCAGGGTTATAGCGGTATTGAAGTAAGCTTGACCCAGCAATTGTACGCAAAGGCATATTGGCTAAGTTATAGGTAATTTTCTTTAAATTATGAAGCTGATTTTTAATCAAGTTTCCATTCGCATCGTAATCAACATCAAACTGCATATAACTAGCCCCTTCTTCTAAATAATTAATTCGATTACTGCCAGAATGGAATTGCATCGTCATGTAACCAGTTGCACCAGCATCACCATTTTGATTATTCCTAATATAACTTCTCAGGTTTCCATTTTTGTCATACTGAATGTAGTAAACATCAAAGGCCGAACTGGAATACCCGCTACCAGATCTATCTGCTTCTATTAAACGATTTACATTATCATAGCTATATAAATAACTCTGATCTGGTTTATTAATTAATTTAGTATCAAAACCCCAAGTTTGCTTGGCAATTGTTCCATCATATTGCCTGTAAGAGCTAGATACTGAACTATCGAAATACTCCAATTTTTGGAAAAACCGGTCCTCTTGGGGATCTGACCCAACACTTCCTGTATTGTTAATTCCTGTCAACCATCCTCTGGTATCATACGAGTAATCTATTGTCTGAGCTTTTTCGCCAAGAATAAACTGTTGAACCTGACCATCCGACTGATACGTATATTCTGCTGAAGTTAACCATTCCCCTGAATTACCTGTTAGACTTGTTTCTGCTTTAATTACTCGGTTTAGCCCATCATAAGTGTAGCGCTGGTAGAAGCTATCAGCCCCCCCAGGGTCAAATCTTAGCTCAATCAAATTTCCATTTCCATCATAATCATATTCAATTCTTTTAGAAAGCATCACGCCATCATCTCTCCTTAGTTGTTGAACAACCCATTCCACCAACCCATCTTCATTGTAACTATAATATGTTTTACTTGGGGTTTGAGAAAAATTATTGGGATTATAATAAATTACCTGTGACAGATTACCAGATAGGTACCTCGCACCACTGTAGCCACTTTCATACCCGTATTTATATTCAACTAATTTACGCTTATCGGATGAAGGAAATGAGGAACTATTAGCCTCTGCTGCCGTAAAAGATGTACTTCCAAAGTACTCTCCAGTTTCAATAATGCGACTTAAGTCATCATACTTGTTATAAGTATATTTATATGGAGAAAACGAGAAGTTACCACTTGTAGCGTGGTATTGGTCCTGACTATTCTGGGCTTCTCCATGAAATTGATAAATACCAGAGGACACCGTCATTGAGCTTTCTACATCGTAAGTATCCCCGGGTAGCGATTTCTCATAAAATGCAACATTATGATCATCATCACTTAGCGTAATATCATACCCATCATAAAACAGATCAATTATAGAAAACTGATATTTAAGAAGCCCTGTTTTTGCAACCGATAATGTTTTAGTAACAGAAGGGTTTCCATAATATCCTAAATCCTGGGAAGAATAAGAGCCACTTAATTTATGTTCAGCCGTTTGAACAAACCTTAAATTACCGATGTTATCATATTTATAATCTATCCAATTACCTTGGTCAGGTAATTTTTTTCGAGTTAAACGTGATAATGCATTGTACTCATATTTCGTTATAAACCCTTTAGGATCTTTAACTCTATTTAAATTTCCTAAATCATCGTAACCAAACTCTGTTACAAGATCAGAAGAACTTTTTATGCCATTATTATCCATATCAACAACAGAGGCAATTTTTCTACCTGACCCATCCACATATTCTAATCTTTGCTTTCCATTCGGATCATTTACTATCGTTTTATGTAACGTATTCGCTCCGTATGATTTAAAAGAAGAGAACGTTTCCGAACTTGTGTTATATAAGTATGTATAGTTTGTTACTTTCGTGGAAGGCAGATCTCCACCAGTACCTGGTAAACGAACCTCTTCAGGTCTTCTGAGGGGATCAATGTAATAATCGGTTTCCGTTTTAGCTGTTGAATTTGGTCGGGTAGTCGATACCTTCCGGTTCATATTGTCATAAGTGTGAGATATATTTATCGACTCACCCCCGATAGCATTTCCGCCGAATGAAACCTCATCCAAGAGGTTTCCATTATCGTCCAGATTCTTTTTTGATCCATTGACGTGGGCTAAAGCCTTAATCTCAGCTTCACTTAGAGCTTCATTGAAGACATGGAATTCATCAATATTGCCTGTAAAATCTCCCCAAGGGGTTGTTGGACGTGCCTTACCTAAAGTTAAAGGAGAACTTCCACTATAATCTAAGCTCCCATTCCAATACAAATTACTCCAACTTTTAATCAATTCACCGTCTAAATAAAGTTTTGTGGGAGTACTACTACTACCGTTATAAGTTAAAGCCAGGTGATACCATTTATCATTTACTAAACCAGCCGAAATATACTGTTTCCCTTCATATGCAGGTGTATCAATGTAAATTTCTATATTCGAGCCAAAGCTACCTATCTCAATATTATCATTACTTGCCGAAGAAGAATTGGCAACTAAAACATTTCTAATACTATGATTCGTTGCAGAGAAATTTGTCTTATCCCTTTTAAACCATAATACAATCGAGAATTGGTTGGGACTATCCAATTCAGGAATGTCACCAAGACTTAGTGTATGATTAAGGCTGTACGGATCATCCCCATCAATTCTCAATCCACCCCCAATTATACCCCCACCTTTGAACTGACTAGAATATGAATCACTCAATTGGGTTCCATTATCATCATACATAGAACTATAAATCAATTCTCCATTTTCTCTTTTACCTATCAAATTATTACTAAAATTCCATGTACCTATATGAGAGTTACTCGAATAGGAACCATTATAGGTTACTATTTCTTCATTATTTTCAGAAATAGAATAATCAATCCATGAATTAATCCGGTTTTGTTCGTCCCTGGTATGTTTCAATCTTCCTAAATCGTCGTATCTATAAGAATTTCTAATCCCATTTGGATCTGATACGCCAGAAATTTTCAAAAATTTAGCATCTATGCTTTGCGAAAGCGCTACTGCATCTTTTGGATAGATTCTTAAATTATCAAATTTTTGATCTGGTGAACTACTTGCCGCATATAAACCAATACCACCACTAGCATAATAAGAGGAATCAGTGTAATCAATTAACTTTTTTCCACTTATTATTGCTTTAATGTTCCCACCAGAAATAATAATTTTCAAGTGAACAGGCACATCAAAGTCTAGCAAAATCGAAGATAAACTAGAACTGGATAACAAAGTGTGGTCTTTATATAATTTTAGGTCTTTTGTACCTGAAGAAAGATTTCTTATCTGCACCCTATAGTAGTCAGTATTACTAGAATGAGATCTAAATATCGCTTGTGCATAGATACCATTTGAAGCTGGGTGAATATCCATTTCAATGACCTGATTGCCAGAATTTAAATCTGAGTTCAGATTGTGCCAAATTATACCATTGCTTCCTCCAGTGTATTCCAAGTATCCGTTGTTTGCTGACCATGTTCCCGAATCAACGTACCAGCCGCTTAAGCTACTTGTCGGCTCTGCTCTATAGTTATTTGTATAATCTTTATCTTCAAAATCTTCTAGAAAAGTACTACTATAATCTGCGTTTTTAAAAATACCTTTCGGAATGCCATCTTTCGAGGTTGAGTAAATAGAATTGTTAATTCCATTTGCGTTAGTATAATTGTATGGGTTTCCATATTTGTCATAATCGCCATTAAGATCAACGACCTTAAATTCAGAAGAAGAACTAGCTCCTATTTCTCTTACATTTATATAATTAAGAAGTGCTGTGCTATCAAATGGAACATAATATTGCTTGTATTCATAGTACTGAGTTTCTGCAAGCCAATTTTTTTCGGTTACACTCATTAAAAGATCTACCTGATTGTTTTTTCTTATATAAGCATTATATGGAACAGGTTGGTCGTAGGCGTAAACGTATTCAGTTTTTTTACCAGATATTTTATCCTCAATGTTTTTTAATAAACCATTTCCATTATAAAACTCTTTCTCTACCCAAGATTTTGTAAGTGTTATCCCCGAATAATACATATCATCTTTTTCTTCAAGGAGGGATAACCAGTAAGAAAGACCGAATCCAGTAAAAGTACTAATATCATCTTGTAACTCTTTTGTTCTGTTAAGTGTGGTTCTTTTGACTAAAGCTTGACTATCGTTATACCATTCTTCTTTAATTAAGTCTCCACTCTTTTTTAACGTTACATCAAAAATCTGTTGAGATGTTTTCCCCGTATTTACTCCATAATCGAAATCCAGATGGTTTACATTATAATACCTTTCAATAGAAGATCCATCAGGCCTGTTTTCCTTTATTTTTCCATATATAGGAGTTTGATTTGTCAACTTTGAAAACCAATGAGTTGGGGGGATTTCAGGTTGCCTTGAATATTCTCCTCCTGTAGAAAAGTTAATACTATGATACTCCACCGGGTCTACATATATTCTTCCCACATCTTGAATCCAACTACTACTTGAAGACTTATATGAGTAATAAGAATATGTATAAGTTTTGCTTACTCCTTCAGTAGTTATAGTTTGTGATTTTAGTCTGTATCCAAAACCAAGATGAGTTTCAACTGGACTTGCATTTATCCCCTGACCCGACGGTCTCGTATTCCCTTCATGATACCAATCTAAAACATACTCATCGCTTTCATAATCAAACTCAATTGAGGACGCATTTGGGTAAACTACTTTTTTTAAGCTCCACATCTTGACATCACTATCCGCTGGCTCATAGTTTATGCTACCTTCAAGGTCTAATAATGAATTTGTGTTAAAATATCCATCCGGGCCAATCATCGATTCATCTGGGTTATTATTGGCGGACCTATAATATTGTAACATGTCACGATCCCCAGTTTGATCATAATCGTTGTTTCTTTTTAGTGTATTCGTTCCAGATTCAAGATGACTGCTTTGTATTACATCATGATAGGAGAATGTATACTTCACAGGGTCCAGCCCTTGCTCTCTGGTAAGCTCCACACTCTTTAACATCGACCGTTCTTCATCATAACCTGGTGTTGCCTCCCCAACCGAATAGTAATTTAACTTAAATTGCTTTATTGGATTTGTTAATCCTGATATCACATTACTTGTTAAATCATTTTCATATAGTCTAATTTCTTTTAACCTTCTTTTTTTTTCCCCATTCACATCTCCTGACACAGGTTTGAAATCATCCTCAAATGGCCAAGGATTATCGTTATCGTAGATGTAAAAATTTAATGTTTCTGTTTCAAAATATTGTTCATCGTATTTATCACTCCATTTCCTATCTAATAATTCGCTTATTGGATTATAAGGTTCTTCCTCAGTAAAAAATTCAGCTATATGCGTTGGTGTTACAATATATTTTATATAAGTCTCTTCAAAAGATCGCATTCCATCATTAAAAATAAACGCAGAGCAATTTCCATACTGTTCAACTTTGTGCAAATCTTCCGTTGTGTATTCGAATTTCTTAGTTTCTTGTGTTGGAGAAAATTCATAAAAAATTCGGATCCATGAACCATTGTGGTTTTGCCCATTTGACGTTTCCATTGGATCAAATCCATCTTCCCCTAATTTCATGAAACCTGGTGTTAATACTGAAGTCAAAAGCCATTTATGAAATGGTGCTTTTTCTGAGGTATGTAGATTCATATTCTTTGGTTGGCAAGTATTCCATCCTTGTCTTTCCCATCCATCGCGCGAATTAGCACCAAATAATGCCTTATCAAACACATATATAATGCCCGATTCATCCTTTATAATAAATCGATGATTTTCGTCATTATATGTAATACTCCATTTCTTCCAATCTTCAACCACAAATTTCATTTGCCCATTTGATGTTTCATCTGATTGGAAAACAGTCACAGAACGCCCATCGGGCAACTTTACAATAAAACGATCTGCAGCCTCTTGTACATTTTCATATGGAGCGCCATAAATAGAAGGAATGTTATCATCTGTGCTTCCTCCAAATTGAATTTTTTGCACATATGATTCAGAAAAAGACCAACCTAAGCCAACCCATCCAGCTTCTTGTACTACTTTTATTCCTGGTGAATAAGTTAAACTCAATGGATAACTTAGCTTTCTTCCAAGCACATCAAATATGGGAATAGAAAATGAAATATCACCATAGGCATTCGGCTGAACTTTACTAGCAGAACTGCTTGTAAAAGAACTTAAATCTATTTCTCCATTTGTGATTTGTGCCTTAACACGATCATCAAATCCCCCAAAAACATAGTCTGGCGTTTGAGCTATACTGCATTCAACGGCGAATAGTGGAAAAAATAGTGTAAGAGAACCTAATAAAATTTTATTTACTCCTGCCCTATATTCTTTATTCTTGAAGTTGGCAATAAACTTATTGCCCTTTCTGGTAATTGAATTTAGCTTTATTAAGAATAGATTCATCAATCCGCCAAAAATAATACTTGTATTATTTTTTGGCATTGTCTTACTATCTAAAGTGTTTTTCACTATCATGGCATATGACTGTTAAATATTACTATTTCATTTTTTAATCATTGCCTTATAGCTGTCCCTTAAACCTTGATTCTAAATACTCTTTTCAAATTTTAATTGCAAATATTTTTATCCAAAAGATCAATTTTTTAATGCAATTAACGATAAGATAATATGATGGAATAGAAAAGCTTCTACTAACATATATCCTATAACTATATGTGGAGCAAAAGATAAGGACGAGTAGTTATCCTTTTTGTCAAGTATTTTGAACACCGAAAAAAATCCTCCGGATAGAATAGCAAAATACAGAATCCAAAAAATATTCCATCCCGTAAGAAGTCCCAACACTAAGATAAGTTTGATATCCCCCCAACCGAACCCAGGCTTTCCCCATAATTTACCGGCACCCCAGCGAATACCAATAAACAATAGCGAAACCAACACTGCCGGTATTAAGTATGTTGCATTTGTAAGATCTGTGAACAAAAGATAAAACCAGCCCGCCATGCCAATGTAAAGCAGCCTGTTCGGAATTACCCCACTGTAAGCATCAATACATCCTATGAGAAGTAGCAACCCAAAAATATAGCAAACCAATATGGGTAAATTTTCCAAATATAGAATCAGAAGAGTGAATCCCATTGCTGTCAAAAAATAGAACAAGAACCAATTCCATTTGACTGAACTACTTTTTAATTCTTCAATATTTGTTGATAGTAATTTTGGCTGAAAAAAAGCGACATAGCCTCCAGTCACTGCCAAAAAAAAGATCAGAACCCCATGTAAGAACATTTCAATCGGGGACTACTTGCTCTATATTGCCGGTTTCCGTCACCTGCCATTGATTGAACTCGCCATCGTTATCAAAGTCTATTACAGAGGTGGCTAGGGCTGTATAACTGTTAGGACCCGCCTCAGTTATCTCTATTTCATACCGGGCCCTTCCTCCTTCCGTAATCAGCTGCTCTTGCTCAAACCCCAGAGATGCAAAATCAGTAGAATAGGTGTCGTTCTCCAATCGGTAGGTTTTTTGAAGAGTATGTAAAAAACTCAATTGTGTTTTAGCCTCTGTTGTCTTAGCCCGGGTAGTTACATTTTGATATAGCGGTACGGCTATCATCACCAAAATTCCAATGATGGCCAATACGATTAACAATTCGGTCAACGAGAAACCATGTTCCTCTTTTTGAAACTTTTCAAATTTTTTAGGTAACCACATCATAGCTTGTTCAATTTAAGTTAACAGTAAAGGCATTACCCTCGTGGACAAGACGCACTGAATCCCGGTAAATTTTCTCTACTAAAATAGTATTAAAAGTATCTTTTTCTTCCACAAAAAATGTTTGTCCCCGCTGATCCCTCAATATAGCCATCCCCTCCATAACTCCATTCAGGGTTATATTTGGTTGCCTATATTCTTCTTCATTTGGCTCAGATGCCGGTTGCTCCTGCTTCGTCTTAAACCCGGCAGGAATGCTAAATGGATTACGATTCCCCCTTGAATAATTGTATCCATCAAATTCCGGTATCGAATATTCTTCATCGGTAATATTTGCATAAATCTGAGACTGCCCGGTCTCTTCTTCCCCCGACATCTCGGAAAAACTAAAAAAATTCCATCCCCATACTGTAATAACAACAGCAAATAGAACAATTTTTCCAAGTGTAGTTTCGAAGAACTTTTTCATTCTGGTTCCCCCAGCAACGTGACTTCAAGTTCCACCGCCCCTGAAATCAATTCATTCGACTCAGAGTTTGTTTCCAGCGCAATAGTTTTAGTAGTCACTAAATAGCTACCTTGTTCTAATTTATTTACGAATCTTGCTATGCCATGATAATTTCCTTCAACTTTAAGCCGTAGTTGCCGGGTCATATATTCATCTCCAACACTTTCAGAGACCGGTTGTATGCGTTTAATATCTATCACGGAGGATTCAGCATATTCAAAAAAGGTTTCTATCACTTTTGAAAACTCTTCCTGTTTCGCCAGATTGATAACCATTTGCTGCATCCCCGTATCTAAACGATTCTGACGTTCTTCTAAAATCGCAAGCCGCTCTTGCCAGTTACTCATAAAACTAATTTGCTCTTTTTGTTCGCCAAGCAAGGTTGCCTTTTTGTACACAACCGAGGCATAGGGAAGAAGCACAAATCCAAACAACACCAGGAACACTCCTGCCAATATCCCGGCAAGCCACCTCCACCTATATTTTATATTTTGTACCATCAGTAGGAAACCTCAACTCTGAGCTGAAATTGATTGACCTGGACTGGACCCAAGGATCTGGCATTAGAGATCTCTTCCGGAGAGGTTTTGCGACTGGATAAAAGCTCCACTTTCTTAACATGCTTATGGTCTTCCAAAGCTCCCATAAAATCGGCGATCATGGTTTCCCGAGGTGCTATTCCATATATTTGTGCCAAGTATTCCTTAGACTCCGTGTGCCTGATGCTCAACTCCTGTAGCCAAACTTCAGTTGGTATTTCATTGCTGACCAGCTCAAATAACCTGGCAGAGTTTCTTCTTTTATCTACTAAATTTCGTACCTGTTGATACGACAATGTTGCAAGATTTACCTGCTCAGTTTTATCATTTACCAGTTCAATCTTATCGGATAACTGATCCAAAACCTGATTGGTCTCTGTCAGATTTACATCTAAAAATCCTTCGATTGCAAAAAGAATGAGTAAAATCACAATCAGGGCTGGAAAAAGCAGCACGCCGGTACGATAGCATTCTTTTTTCTCTTCCCAATCTCTTCCTTTTTCTCTCTCTTCTTCCAGGGAGAAATTAAACCCGTCCAAATTTGGATACATTGATTTCAGTGCAATGCCACAGGCCAGGGCATATTCAGGATCTATTTTTTCAAGACCTAATTTTGCCTCAAGGGGGAAAATAGTCTTCACAGGGCGGCTGACTTGTTCATTTGATCCAGTGGTTCCAACAGGCTTTTCAACATATAGCGGAATGGCATACTGCCGCAGATCAAGGGATATTTCTTCGGTTTTTAAATAGGAGTCCGCCTCCTCTATCATAATGCTAAAATCTTCCTGTCCAATTTCTAAGACATTGGTTAGCAATCCGTTTTGATAATTGCAGAGCAGATTTTGACTATTTTCTACTATGGTAGCTGCTGGTCCTTTGGTAAACGATTCCTCATAAATTTGGGCATATCCCAATTCACTAATCCCCGTTGTTATAAGGACCGGGTGCAACTCATGAATTCCTATTATATTAATGTATCGGTCTGTTATTTCTTTATTGACCACTTGGAATATACACCGGCGATGGTCTTCATCCACTTCAACTACATGCGTTCCAACTTCTACTGAAGCCTCATATTGAGCGGCATATTCCTCTTTCCTGCCTTGTATCCATTTTTTGATTTCCTCAGATTCTTCAAAAAAGGGCATGTCCTCTACTTCAATACCCATTAAAATATCTTTGAAACTGCACGATAATTGATAAGCATCGGCTTGTATCTCTTCTTTTATTTCACCAAGATACTGTTCCAGCGCGGATGCACCACCCCGATTCATTTTTCCATGGCTCACATATGATATCTTGCTTCCAATATGATTTAACTCTACCCAACGAATCGAATCATTTCTAACATCCAGTGCTACAACAGTATGTTCAATGAAAGGAAACTTCATATATACTACTCATCTATACTCAAGTCCAATTTGTCCCGCAGCCGGTTCCAGCGCAAGTTGTCATCCCCATCTCCATAAAATACATGGGGAGTAATAAATATAACCAGCTCTGATTTATCCATACTGGTGTACTTATTCCTGAACAAGCGGCCCAGCAGAGGTATGTCACCCAAAATTGGAACTTTATTTAAATTTTCCACCTCAGATTCCTGGATTAAACCTCCAAGAATAATAGTCTCTCCATCTTTAAGACGCACTGTTGAATCAAGAACTCTGCTATTGATGGTTGGAGGCACTTCCGCACTAAGATTGCCAACCGGAGTATTAAATTCCGGATGAATTTCAGCCGTCACTTCTCCAGACGCACTTACCCAAGGAGTAATTTCTAATAAAACATTGGCTTCAATTTGTTCAAACCTTTCTGTTTCCTGGGTCACAATTTGGTTCGGAGACTGTAATGGTGTGGTAGATTTTAGTAAAAAATATTGTGTTGTTCCTATTTCAATACTGGCCGTGTGCCCGTTAAGAGTTGAAATTTGAGGCCGTGATTTAATATTCACCAAACCCTCCTGACTCAGCGCTTGTATTCTGAAATAGAAATCATTCGGCAAACGGCCAAGGTTTGCAATACCAAATAAATTACCACCTGGTGCCAGCACTTTATTTGCATCATCTCCATCACCTTGCATAACTAGTCCCCCAGATTGTCGGCCGTTTTGACCGGGCTGACCAAATAAAGCGCTAAATGGATTAAAATAACTGCTGTCCGGAGCACCTCCCAAGGCTAACGACGCTCCCAGTTCGTACATATCGGAAGTTTGAACGTCGACAACAAGCGCCTCAATCATTATTTGCGGGGTTGGAAAATCAATTTCATTAATAAAATTTTCCAACTCCAGGATAATGTCATTTGTCCCAATCACCATTAATCCATTTTGTTCTTTTATAACCTGTACTGTGGCATTTTGAATAATGCTTTCAGGGATTAACTCAATGACCACATCTGAGCGAATATGCTCCAGCCGTATAAGTTTTGTGGATGCAATTCCACTGGTAGCTTTGTCTCCTATGATATAGATATCTGCTTCTTTACGGTACGTAAAAGAAGTTCCTCTAAATATATAGTTGAGCGCATCGTCAATAGAAAGATTATTTATTTTAGCCGTTATAGTATTACCGGGAAGCCCATAAGTGATCATACTTGCCTCAGATTGGTAACCAATTTCTCTTATAATATCGGTAACATTGGCATTGACAACATCCATACTAACCAGTCCTTGGTCAACCGTTATCCAGAAGTTTTGGGTCATATCATCTTCACCAGAAGATGAAAACCCCATTCGATCGATGATAAAAACACCGTCTTTTTCTCTAAGTGAATAGCCATTATTGGATAAAATTGTACTTAGCCCAATCTCAAAGTCTATGCCTTGCAAATAACCTGATAAAACACCTCTCACTGAATTTCGCACAATAATATTTTCATCAGTCTCCAATGAAAGCCTACGGGCAAACTCACGAAGTTCAATTTCTTTGAGATCTAAATTTAATTGTCCATCCCGATACTGAATTACAGATTCCTCAACAACCGGTTTTGGTTCAGTAGGTTGAAACTCTCTTACCCTGAATATTTGACCGGTCTGCCTGAGGGTCAAATTGTATTCCTGACATATTTGTATCAATGCCTCAATCACAGTCAAATTGGATAATCTTAGTGTTACTTGCCGATTTATGCTATTATCTACAAGTATATTTATATCAAATTGTCGGCCAATACCCCTTAAAACATCTTTAACATCTGCGCCCCTTAAATTAAGATTTTCTGTGTTGGCAAAAGCTCCATCTGGTAAATTCTGAAAGTTTAATGAAACTTTGTTTGTATCTACAATGGACTTTAAGTACATAATAAAACTATTCTCTGAAGTAGTATCAGGAATAGCTTCTAATGAGTCAGTTTCTGCCTGACCAAAAATTGTACTACTGGATAGCACCCCGAAAAATAGAACAAACAATAAGTGTAACGTTTTTTTTCTCATAAAGACTAGTCTTGAGCATTTATTACTATGCTTTCAATAATTCTTGAATTACAATAGTTAAATTAAAGTACAGTTTCACGATAAATTTCTTCTACCGTTGTTACAGAATTTTTTACTTTTTCTATGCCTGCTTCTCTTAGAGTAGTCATTCCATTCTCCCTGGCAATTATCTTTAACTCTCCTGCATCAGCGTTTTGAAGTATTTTTTCAGTGATCGTATTGTCAAAAACAAGTAATTCAATAAGAGCTGTTCGGCCTTTAAATCCTGTGTGATTACATGCTTCGCATCCCTCACCTGTCCAATAAGTTCCATTTGCTTGCAATCCAATATCCTTTAGTATTTGGAGATCAGGTTTATATTCTGCCTTACAATTGCTGCATATTTTTCTCACCAATCTTTGTGCCATCACCATACGAATAGATGAAGCTAATAAAAACGGCTCAACTCCCATATCTACCAAACGGGAAACCGCCGAAGCAGCGTCATTTGTATGTAAAGTTGAAAACACCATATGACCGGTTAATGCAGAACGAATAGCTATTTCTGCAGTTTCTTTATCCCTGATTTCTCCCACCATAATAATATTAGGATCCTGTCTTAATATTGACCGCAATGCATGCGCGAAGGTTAAACCAATTTCTTCGTGGACTTGAGTCTGATTAATACCTTCCAAGTTATACTCTATAGGATCCTCGATAGTGGTAATATTTACTTCCTGGGTATTCAATTCGTTAAGAGCAGCATACAAAGTGGTGGTTTTTCCACTACCTGTTGGCCCGGTAACTAATACCATTCCATAGGGGTTATGGATCGCTTTTCTAAAGTCTTTGAGAATTTCTTCATCAAAGCCCAAAGATTCGAGTTTTAACTGAAGCTGGCTTTTGTCAAGGATTCTTAAGACAACTTTTTCACCATGCTGAGTAGGAAGTATCGAAATCCTGATATCAATTTCATTTCCATCTTTAGATCGAAACTTGATTCTACCATCCTGCGGTCTTCGCTTCTCTGCAATATCTAAATCAGCCATAACCTTTATACGAGAAACCATTGCGTCTTTCTGGTTGAATTGAAGTGAAGATACTTCCTGCAACACGCCATCTATACGGTATCTGAGTCGGTATTTTTTTTCATAGGGCTCAATATGAATATCACTTACCCCGGCTTTAATTGCCTCATGAAGAATACTCTCAACTTGCTTAATTACTGAACCGCGAAACTCTAAATCCATTTATTAAATTATTTGATCGTAAATAAACATAAAATTAAACTCGAATGAAACTAACTACTTTCATATCTAATAATCTTGTTTAAATTTTTCTTTATTACAATCGTTGATATCAGTGAATTGAAAATTATGAGTTCAAACTATCCATTTTTTCTTTCAATCTTTTGGAAGTTAAATGAGTGTATTTTTCAGTTACTTTTTGGCTGGAATGCCCGGCCATATAGCTTGCCTCGGCTGTATGAAAACCTTTCTCAATCCAGGTAGTCACGGCCTGGTGTCGCATTCCATGTAACGTACGAGAAGTTGGAATTCCAGCTTCCTTGCAATAGCGTTTAAACTCCCGATATACTCTCATCCCCCGAACCGGTTGATCTTTTGTATTTCCACCCGTGTAAATAAACACATAGTCACTGGGGCTTATCTTACCACGAATCTTTAAATAAGCATCCAGCTCCTTTCTTAATTCACTTATGATAGGAATTAATCGTTCTTTTCTGCCTTTGGTTGGTGGTAGTGAAATATAGCTCAACTCTCCATCTTCATAGATCAGATTTTCACCCTTCAATCCGGAGTAGGATAATTCTGGGTCAAATGCCGCTTCATGTTTTCGGAGTCCACCATAGAAGTACAAGGCTAAAATCGGCTTGAACCAATGCTGAACCAAATTAGGGTCAAATTCAGGCAAGTCTTTCTTTCTGGTTAATTCTTCATCAAATTTCTTGAAAAGAATTCCAAGTTCCTCCTCTGAAACCATTTTAGGCCGGGTATTTTCTCTAATCCGTGGGAGATCTTCTTTTAGCATAGGGAAATAATCTTTTTCCACAATGTTCTTTTTCAGCAGAAACTTCCACCAAGATCGAAAATGCCGGAAGTAGTAGTGCCTTGTAGCTGAAGTAATGCCCTTTTTAAAGATCACATTCTCAAAATGATAACTCAGCACATTGGTCGGGTGTACATCCGATAACTCATTTAATTCCACAAAATGATCTAAAGCTCGCTGGTAGGCTCCAATAGTTGCCGGAGATAGGTGGCTTTTTGATTTGTAGAATAATTCAACCGCTTCACAAACCGTATTGCAAAGAACAGTTTCTTTCTGCGTATTTCTTTGCAATTCTTTTTTAGGATCGAATCCATTTGCAAATGGATTGATCCTACCCAGTGATTCCAGCTTTTCCAGTTCCTTAAGCATTTTCTCGGCCACGTCTTTATGCCGGGTTCCTAAGGCTTTTCGAGTAGATTTCACTTTTCCGTCAACAGAAGTTCTCCAGTTGATCGAATAATATTTGCCGCGTTTTGTCAGAAATGCCATAGTAGTTTCCTCATTAATTTAGTTGAGAGTTAGAAGCGACTCTCATCCCAAAAAGCCTGAACTACTTTACTTTTTCATGTACACCAAGATGTACACCAAGAATGGGAAATTTAGGGAATGAATTGTACACTTTTGTTCCCTTCCATTCGCTTACAAAAGTAAGTAAATAGGCTTTTTTTTGACTATGGTGGGCAAATATTGGGTTTTTGAAGCCCTAATATCGTTAATTAAAAAAGCGGGATTTGCAGGTAATTGGATTGCGTTTTCTCGATTATGAGTCGACTGCTCTAACCAACTGAGCTACGGGCCCTT
>NZ_AQXG01000014.1 GCF_000375425.1 Gracilimonas tropica DSM 19535
GCACGCTTGCTATTCAGCTGGCAAAAGCCAAAGGTGCTACCGTGATCGGCGTTGCGAGTGAAAGCAATCATAAGTACATGAAAGAACTTGGAGCCGATCATACCATCGACTATAACGACGATCATGTGGGAGCGGCTGTTTCTGATATTGCTCCTGATGGCGTTGACCTCATCTTCCATTGCTCGCGTGGAGATTCATTCAGTCAGGTCATGGAAACGGGCGTGCTTAAAGAGGATGGGAAAGTGGTATCCATCACCAAGAGCCAACCCGATATCAGTGATGATATTGATTTCACGTATGTATTTGTGGAACCGAATGCCGTGCAACTTCAGCATATTCAGGAATTGACGGACGAAGGCAAGATCAAGGTTCCCGTTTCAAAAACCTATCCTCTCGATGAAACAGTGGAAGCTCTTAAAGCAATAGAGACACTGCATACTCAAGGAAAAATCGTTATCACTCCTTAGTTGAACAGTTAAAAGAATCCTTCGGGGCGTTTCTTAGCCCGAAGGATTTAAATCTGTTGCTTGAAGATCATTCCAACGCAAACTCGATCGAAAACTCAATAGGTTTGGTATAATACTCCTTATTAAATAAAGGTTCGATCGGGGAAATCTCCAACTCTGCATCTAATGACACAGCAAAAGCTTGCTGCCTTGTTTTTAGAGGTGCCGGCATATCTAAAGTCTCGTAAACCCGTTCACTTATACCCAATATCTCACCGATCTCCACTGACTCATTTTGGATCAGTTGCCCTGCTTTTAGTTTTGCCTTTCGAATCGCTTGTTCATAGGCAACATTATATAGAGAATCTTCTTTGGAGTTCTTATAGGCCATTACCCTGAAGGTATTTACCCCTTCTTTCAGTAAAGCCCTCCTGATGGTATCAATTTTATTGAGTTCGTGAATATCAAATTGTATGGACGATGTGTAATGGTAGGGCCTCGATTGCGTGTAGTTGAGATGCTGTAATTCGCCGGAGTTTATTTCGAGGTTCTCCCTTTTATAACCCAGCTTTTTTAAAAGATCTACCGCAGAAGCGAGTTTCTCAAAACCACCCTTTTCTGCTTCCAAAGGATCAGCATCTTCCAGCCGAACTCCCGCATATACCGATACATATTCTACCGGGATCTTTAACGTTTGGTCAACTCCGAGTTTAATGGAACTGCTTTTTTCCTGTGTGCAGGAAATCAGTGCTAATGAACTGAAAAGTATCGCTAATTTTTTCATGGGACCGGGTTTTAAGTTTGTATGAAAGTGAAATAGTCCTGTTAAAAGAACTCCCTTTCAGTATGTCCTGTATTTTTCCGGTTTGAAATCGCATGTGTATGTTAAACCGTTTTCCGAAGAAGAGGCATCATTTTTTACTTTCAATTCATTATTGTCAATGCAGACAAGGTTTCGTTTCTTTGGCTGATGCAAAAATCCATTCCAAAATATGTTCTGCCTGTAATTGTGATCGCTCAATTTGCAGGAACTTCGCTCTGGTTTGCAGGAAATGCCGTTGTCAGTGATCTGATCCAGAACCTTGATCTGCCTGAAATTTTTATCGGCTATATCACCATGGCGGTTCAGGGCGGATTTATTGTCGGTACCTTGGTTTTCGCATTCCTTAATATTGCTGATCGCCACTCTCCGGTCTTGGTCTTTTTGCTCTGTGCGCTTTCCGGTTCTGCTGCCAATCTTCTGGTCATTCCGGCAGATTCAGCGCTTAACGTGATCATCGCAAGATTTTTGACCGGTTTCTTTTTAGCAGGCATTTATCCTGTTGGAATGAAAATCGCCTCCGACTGGCATAAAGAGGGTCTCGGGAAGGCATTGGGATACCTGGTGGGCGCCCTGGTTTTAGGGACAGCATTTCCTCATTTCCTGAAGTATGCGGGAGGAAGCTGGCCCTGGCAGTCTGTTTTTGCGGGAACTTCTGTAATTGCTTCAGCTGGAGGCATACTCTTATACCTATCCGTACCGGACGGACCTTACCGAACCTCATCTGCAGGTTTTAAATTTGAACTAAAAGCCATCTTCAGGCTATTTAAGAATCAAAATTTCAGATCTGCCGCTTTTGGCTATTTTGGGCACATGTGGGAGCTCTACACTTTCTGGGCGGTTGTGCCGGTCTTGCTTTCCGCTTATATCCAACAGAATGAAGGGGCAGACCTTTCTATTTCACTGTGGAGTTTTATTATAATTGGGATCGGAAGCATCAGCTGTGCCATCGGCGGATATCTGTCACTTAAAAAAGGCAGTAAATGGGTTTCTATGGTCGCACTCAGCGGTTCAGGACTTTGCTGTTTGCTGTTGCCTCTAAGTTTTGGGCTGCCGGTCGTGTTGTTTTTGTTATTATTGTTGATGTGGGGCATTTTCGTCGTTCCGGACAGCCCTCAGTTTTCTACCCTGGTGGCACGCTCTTCGGACAAAGCTTATGTAGCAACAGGACTCACCATCGTCAACAGCCTGGGTTTTGCCTTGACGATCGTAAGTATTCAACTGATCAGTTTTCTTTGGATTTATACAAACAATGAAGCCATTTTTTGGCTCATTGCTGCCGGACCGATTTGTGGTTTGCTCGCCATTCGGGGCTTCCGGGAGGGTTTTTGACAAGTTCAGCAGGTCTTAATGTTAAGGTAATGCAATACTTGTAAATATTTATTACAATCGGGGGACTTACCGTTATGCAATCTAAAGTAACTACAGAGTCGGTTAACCCTTAACGAACCACAACATATATTATGGAAGGACAAGCTACACGCATTAAGTTGCAGTGGAATTGGTACGCTATTTTCGCTGTAATTCTATTCACATTTGCATTCACTTCTCGATCCGCTTTTGCTCAAAACCAGACGATCGGAGCCGGACTTGAGGGACAAGCACTGATTGATTTCATTCAACAGAACTATACCCCAAGCCAAGTGTTGGGGTATGACACTGCCCGGGATACCATGTATGCCGTGATCGACAATAACAACGGAGATCTTTCAGGTGTATACACCGGTTATACCATCACTCTGGATCCCTCTCAAGATCCAAGCACCGATGCTTTCTATAAAGGCATTAATGCTGAACATACCTGGCCGCAAAGTATGGGGGCAGGCAATGAACCCGCCCGGTCAGACATGCACCATCTGTTTCCGACCAAATCGAACGTAAACAGTGCCCGGAATAATGATCCTCTTGGGGAAATAGATGATAATCTCACAGATACCTGGTACTACCTCGATCAGTCACAGTCATCAATTCCAGGCAGTAATATTGATCTGTATGCTGAAAATTATGGAAGTACCGCCTTCGAACCTCGCGAGCAGCATAAAGGTAATGCAGCGCGTGCCATCTTTTATTTTGTAGCGATCTATCAAGCTGAAGCTGATCAAGCCTTTTTTGATCTTCAGAAAGACGATCTGTATAACTGGCATTACCTTGACCCCGTAGATGGTGCCGAACTAAACCGAAGCAGTGCCATAGCCGGATATCAGGGAAATCAAAACCCATTTATACTGGATACCTCCCTGGTACGCAGAGCCTTCTTCCCGGATGGAAATACCGGTGGAAGCGATACCACCCCGCCAATGATAAGCTCTGTGCAATCAACCAATATTGGAGCCAACTCAGCGACTATCACATGGACAACCGATGAATTGTCTGACTCAGAAGTGGAGTATGGCACTACCACCTCTTATGGCTTTTTGGAACAGAATACCAGTTATACAACCTCCCATGCCGTTACCATAACAGGACTAACGGCCAACACCACCTACCAATATCAGGTAAGCAGTACGGATGGATCCGGTAATACCGGGACTTCTTCCAACTTTTCATTCACCACTGCTGAAGAAGGTACCAGTGCAGGTGCTATCGTTTTCTCAGAGATCTTTTATGATACCCCGGGAACCGATAGCGATGAGGAATGGATCGAACTATACAACGGAACGTCTTCCACTGTTGATTTAGGCGGATATACCATCACCGACAACAACGGAACCGGATCCTCTTATACTTTTCCAGGCGGAAGTAATATCGCTCCGGGTTCCTATTTTACAGTGGCTGCCAATTCAGCCGGATTTAATGCGATCTATGGCTTTGATGCAGATCAATATGGGTCCATTTCAGCACTTAATAATGGCGGGGACGTCCTTATTCTTACTGACGGGCAAAATAATGAAGTAGACATTGTTGCCTGGGAAGGCGGAGCATCCGCAGGGTTGCCTGCAGGATGGGGCAGCACTACCGATCCGTCCGCTTCAACCGGTGAATCCATCTACAGAAGTACCGTTACTGCTGATACCGACAGCTATACCGACTGGGCAGTTGCCGTTAATAACGGAGATCCTCAAACCCAAGCTTCTGCACCGGTTAACCAAGCACCTACAGCCGAAGTAAATGGTCCCTATAACGGAGAGACCGGAAGTTCTGTAAACTTTAGCAGCGCCGGTTCTTCAGACAGTGACGGCACGATTGTTTCTTACAGCTGGTCGTTTGGCGATGGCAATAGCAGTACCCTGGCCAATCCATCACACACCTATGCAAGTGCTGGAACTTATACTATTTCCCTGTCCGTGACAGATGATCAGGGAGCAACAGCTTCAGCATCCACTACGGCTGATATTACAGATCCTGTTCTTGATTACGTGCTGTTTTCAGAGATCTTTTATGATACACCTGGTACCGACAGTGAGGAAGAGTGGATCGAATTGTATAACCCAACTTCGCAACCGATCGACCTAACGGGATATACCATTGTGGATAACAACGGAACCGGTGCTTCTTACACCCTGCCTTCCGGAAGCGTGATTGATGGCGAAACATTCTTCACCATCGCATCCAATCAAATCGGTTTCAATACCTTATATGCAGCTGATGCTCATCAGTATGGAAGTATCCCTGCTCTAAATAATACCGGAGAATCACTATTGCTCTTGGATGGGTCGGGCACCGCGATTGATCAGGTTGCCTGGGAAGGCGGAGCTTCAGCAGGTGTTCCATCCGGTTGGGGAACAGGGCCAACAGCCGCCACAGGAGAAAGTATTGTTCGATCTGAACTCAACTCAGACAGCGATACCGGTGCAGATTGGAGTACCGCTCCCAATAACGGAGATCCTGCAACAATCGAGGCTACAGACACAACCGCTCCGGTTATCAGCTCGGTCACTTCTTCCGGCATAACCGAGACCGAAGCAACCATTACCTGGTCCACTGATGAACCCGCCAACTCACAGGTTAACTTTGGTACCACCACCAGCTATGGCACTTCGGCGGGAAGCGGCAGTTATGTGACATCTCACTCCGTTACCTTGTCGGGACTCACTGCAGGAACCGACTACTTCTACCAGGTTGTTTCAGTGGATGAATCCGGGAACACCTCCGTAGATGAAACCTATTCTTTCACTACCAGTGCTCCTGCTGCAGACCTGCCTGATATCTTGATCACGGAAGTATTTTATGATACCCCGGGCAACGAATCCAAAGAAGAATGGGTAGAGATCTATAATACCACTTCTCAGGAGATCGCCCTGAATGGCTGGCAGCTCGTGGATGACAACGGCAATGGTCAATCCGTAACCCTTTCCAATAAACACAAAATAGCCGGTAATTCTTATATGACGCTGGCTCTGGATCGTAAAGGATTCAAGGATCTCTATAATAAAAATGCAGATGATTTTGTGAATTTACCTCCACTTAACAACGGAGGCGATGTGCTGGTCATCAAAGATCCTTCAGGCAGCGTGATAGATGCAGTGGCCTGGGAGGGTGGAGCCAACGGATTACCTTCCGGATGGGGAAGTACCACCGACCCTGTTGCCGGAGAAGGGAATAGCATCTACCGCAGCGATATTACAACCGACACGGATTCCTTTAGTGACTGGACGGTTTCAACCGGTTTAGGTTCTCCTATGACGCAATCGGATGGAACCTTCATGGCTAAATCCGCCTCCGGTTCGTTCGAAGAACCTCTGACAGAAACCATTCCGGAACAGATCACCCTGGGTAATTATCCAAACCCGTTCAATCCCACCACTCAGATCGCTTACGGACTTCCGGAAACCCAGCGGGTAAGCATCGCTGTTTACAACATGTTGGGACAGCAGGTTGCTACTTTAGTAGATGGAGTGATGGAAGCCGGTAACCATACCATAAATTTCGATGCTTCCAATCTTTCCAGCGGAGTTTATTTATATACCATCCGAACTTCATCAGCTGTCATCACCAAAAAGATGTTGCTGATGAAATAGCTTCCCTTGGACTTGGCCTTATAACTTATATCAATGAAGCCCGGCTGTTTGCCGGGCTTTTTTTATGATAATGCCCGTTCTTACCCTTTGTGCCAACCAAAATGCGAACATATCTATAAGCAGAAGAAGACTTTTAGCTTTAAACTATATACAATAGTTAATCTATAACATTAAAATTATAAATTATCGTATATAAAATATTCCCGATACCTTTAGGCCGGATTTAAAACCCCAAACAACAACCGGCAACCCTAAAAATTCAGAATGTTCACTGATAGTTTGTTTCTACTCATTGTATCATTTTCACCTCTCCTGTTCTTTACTACCTACCTCTTTTCAAAATTTTCTCCGGGTCTTCGCCCAAATGCCCTTCTAAAACTAAGTCTCTTTTCCGGCTCTTTTAGCATACTCGCATCTATATTTGCCATATGGTGGGTTTATCAAACAGGATTGCAGGAAAGCCCCTTGATCGGAATGGCAGGACTCGGCCTCTCAATACGGCTTGATCCGCTGAGTGTCCTTATGTTCACCATGATTGCTTTATTGGCTTTTATCATCATTAAGTTCAGCGCAAATTACCTTGATGGGGATAACCGTCAGGGAATTTTTATAGGGCGGCTTTCCGCTACCATTGCCTCAGTTCAATTGCTTGTGTTATCCGGAAATATGGTGATCTTATTGATTGCCTGGATCCTTACCAGCCTTACCTTACACCAACTGTTGGTATTCTACAAAGACCGGCCAAGAGCAAGAATAGCCGCAAAAAAGAAATTCATTGTCGCCCGCCTGGGAGACTTTCTGCTCTTGATCGCTTCTATCATGATCTACATTGAAGCCGGAAGCGGCAACCTTGAGATCATATTCTCCCATTTCCAATTGGCTTTTGAAAACGGAACTGTTACCGGGCTGATGGAGTGGTCAGGTATACTTCTTGCCTTGGTTGCCCTATTGAAATCAGCACAGTTTCCAACCCACGGATGGTTGATTGAAGTCATGGAAACACCCACACCGGTCTCTGCTCTTCTGCATGCCGGAATCCTGAATGCAGGGCCCTTTCTGATGGTGCGCATGGCGTACGTGTTAAGTCCTTCAGAATTTGGGGCGGTCGTATTAGTATGCGTTGGAGGCTTTACCGCTTTCTTCGCTTCCGTTTCATTTCTCACGCAAACATCCATCAAAACCGCGCTGGGATATTCCAGTATCGCACACATGGGTTTTATGCTGATGCTCTGCGGAATGGGATTATACTCAGCAGCTATGCTTCACCTGGTGGCTCACTCCTTTTACAAGGCACACGCATTTCTGTCTTCCGGGAGCGCTGTTGAACAGATTCGGGCATCTAAAATATCTCTTCCGAAAAGAATGGGCAGCCCGGTCAGGATCGCTGCGAGTTTTGTTATCGCTATTTTTATCTACACCACCTACTCCTATCTGTGGGGCGTGAATGTGATGGAACAACCAGCCCTGTTTATGGCAGGAATCATCATCATACTGGGTTTATCACAGATCGTTGCTCCGGCTTTAGACTCCATGGGATATGTCAAGTCAATGATCGGCGCCTGCCTCATGGCTGTTGGCGTAGCTACCTCATTCTTCACGCTTGAACATGCCACAAATGTCATTTTGCATACGCAAATACCGCATGTCTTGAATCCCGGAAGCTTGGTGCTTTTCCTTGTAAGCGGACTCCTGATACTGTTCGGAATAACCGTTTTAGCTCAGATCGTTGCTCCGGCCATAAATGCCGGTCCGTTTTGGAAAAAACTCGGCATTCATTTTCGAAACGGGTTTTATGCGAATGCCTTTTTTGATCGAATGGTGGGCGCCTTATCGGTCAAGACAACGAATACGGATCCAATGAGATCCTAACCTTCATGCTCTAAAACTTACGCCAAACACCACTCACTTAACCTGATATTTACATGTCTGAAGATCTAAAAACGGCTCAAAAAAACTCGAAAAACAAAAAAGAGAGCAGGCCCGCTTCTATGCAGAAGGCTTGCAAAAAAATAGCGCCCTTATGGTCACTGGAAAATTTCGTGGCGGTAAATCCTTACCTGGGATTTGCAGAAACCCCTTTTAAAGACGCGGCTCACCGGCTGTCTCAACTGGGCAATATCGAAATGACGCTGCCTGTTTCCTTCTATCAAAATGCCATCCGAAATGGAGATATCGAAGACAGAGATCTGGAAAAAGCCATTACAGATGATCCGGATACCGGCTTCCAAACCCTTGGTAAATTTCTCCAAGCTCTTGATGAAATGGAGCCTGCTGTGGAACCCTCTCCAACGGTAGACCTGGTGATGGATGTGGCGGCTGAAGTAACGGGTAAAAACTGGAGTTCACTTTTCGTGGATTGCATGACTTCATGGGCCGCGGCCTACTTCGATGAGGGACAGGCTTTATGGATGACAACCGACAATCATTCGGATATTTTCACAGCTTGGCGGGTTGAAGCAGAGATGGACCCGACACCCGAAATAATGGGGCTGAAAGGGTTCCGATCACATATCCAAAAGCTGCCGGATGATCCCATAAAGGCGGCATTGCACAGTTTGGATGTCCTGAAAGTACCGGAAGAATCACTGGAGTTTTATCTACATGGTTTATTGCTCAGAATTGGCGGCTGGTCATCGTATGTGGCACGGTTTGACTGGGATGCGAATCTGGAAGGGAAAGAAGCCAATCACCTGCAATTATTCCTCTGCAATTTGATCTGCTGGGAAGCGGCATTGTACCAATCACTCGAAAGCATCAACCTGAAAAACCTCTGGGAGAAAGCAAAAGGAAAGTTAAACGAGCTTCAGCAGCAAGAGCGTCCGGAACGCCATCAGCAGATCAAACTGATCCTGCAACAAGCTTTTGATAATGCCTGTGAACGTTCCCTAATTGAACGATTCAGGCAAAAGCCCCAACAAGAGCATATCAGGCAAAAAGAAAGAGCGGATGTTCAGGCGATCTTCTGCATCGATGTTCGGTCAGAAGTATTCCGAAGAAATTTTGAAATGACCTCCCCAACTGTAGAAACCATCGGTTTTGCTGGATTCTTTGGCTTTCCGATCTCATTTCAACCCATCGGACATGGAGAAGGACAACCCCAATGCCCGGTTCTCATATCGCCCGGCCCAAAGGTTAAAGAATCCATGGAGGATTCCCGCGAATACGAGCAAGCGGTATCGGCAAGAAAACTCAGGCGACAACTTATGAAAGCGTGGAAATCCTTTAAGCTGGGAGCTATTGCCTGCTTCAGCTTTATGGGCCCGGTAGGTTTGGCGTATCTATTCAAGATGTTTACGGATGCTTTCGGAATATCGAGGCCGGTAAAAAATCCCGACCGGGCAGGATTCACGAAGCAGCAGTTCGAGCGCCGGGATGTACTTTTAAGCACAGAGCATGATGAAACCGGCTCATCCGGAATCCCGATGAAAGAGCAGGTTGAAATGGCTAAAGGAGCACTAAAAGCCATGTCTCTGACGGATAACTTTGCACGGATTGTACTGATCGCCGGGCATGGCTCCAACACCGTCAATAATCCCCATGCATCAGGGCTCGATTGCGGAGCTTGTGGCGGACGAACCGGGGAAGCCAATGCAAAAGTTGCCGCCAGGATCCTCAATGATCCCGAAGTTCGAGGTCATCTCAAGCACGAAGGCATTCGCATTCCGGATGATACGCTCTTCATTGCTGCTCTCCACGATACCACCACAGATCAGGTGACGCTTTTTAATACGAACCAGATTGATAAAACTCATCAGCATGACCTTGAAAACCTGAAAACGTGGTTAAAGGAAGCAGGTCGCGCAACACGAACTGAAAGAGCGTCCCGGTTCAAAATAAATAAAGACGAAGATGTGGAAAAAGCCATCTTTAGGCGCAGTAAAGACTGGTCGCAAGTCCGCCCTGAATGGGGACTGGCCGGATGTAACGCATTCATAGTAGCGCCCCGCGAACGCACTGCAAATATTGACCTGGGGGGAAAGTCTTTCCTTCATAATTACGACTGGAAGCAGGACGAAGACTTCAGCGTGCTGGAGCTGATCATGACGGCCCCGATGGTAGTCACCAGCTGGATCAACCTGCAGTATTACGCTTCCACAGTAGATAATAAAACTTTCGGTTCCGGCAACAAGACCTTGCATAATGTCACCGGTGGAATTGGAGTTTTGGAAGGATATGGCGGGGATCTGCGAACCGGTTTGCCCTGGCAGTCGGTGCATGATGGAGATCGGTACCAACATCTTCCGCAGCGGCTTAATGTTGTGATCGAAGCCCCGATCCATGCGATGAATGCCATCCTCGAAAATCACCCTTCGGTTAAAAATCTGTGCGACAATGGCTGGCTCAACCTCCTTGCAATGGATGAAGATGGACAGATTCGCAAACGCTATGCAGGAGACCGTAAATGGAAAGCAGTCGAAGAATTTAAAATGGAAATGATGACTTAGCCGATCCGGCTAGCCCCATGAAAAACTGGAAAAGGGAACGCACCGTCTTGTAAAAGGCATTATCGGATGGTATAATCCAATTTCCAGTTAATAAAACCACACTCTGATGAAACGCTTTCATGTCATTATCACGCCTCTTCTATTCATCGCCCTTCTTATGCCTGCCCAACTTGTTTTGGCACAAATTGACCGGGAAGCCGGATTGCCTTTTCTCACCCGCTCTGAGGTAATAGCTCAACGGGGAATGGTGGCTACCAGTCAACCACTCGCCACACAAGTTGGGTTGAATATTCTCAGAAATGGCGGAAACGCGATTGACGCAGCCATCGGAGCAAATGCTGCTATGGGACTCATGGAGCCTACTGGAAATGGAATAGGCGGCGACCTGTTTGCCATCATCTGGCATGAAGAAAGCGGGCAGTTGTATGCGTTAAATGCCAGCGGTCGTTCTCCACGTGGGTTATCATACGATCGATTAATAGAAATCCTGGAGGAAAAAGGAGAAGACGATATTCCACCTTACGACCTGCTCTCTGTATCGGTGCCGGGAGCCGTTGATGGCTGGTTCGAAATGCATGAACGTTTTGGCTCTGCTGAGATGAGCGATATTCTTTCAGAACCCATCCATTATGCTGAAAACGGATTCCCTGTGAGTCAAGCTATTTCTGAAGCCTGGATACGCAGTGCCCGTTTTCTGAAAAATCAGCCGGGGGCTTTTGAAGAGACCTTTACTATTGATGGAGAGGGACCCGAAAAGGGAGAAGTTTTCCGGAATCCCGATCTTGGAAACACGTTCCGGTTATTGGCCGAACAGGGCCGTGATGCTTTTTACAGAGGCGAGATCGCCCGTAAGATCGATGCCTGGATGAAAGAAAATAACGGATATTTACGATATGAAGATTTCGATCAACACCATTCTGAGTGGGTCGAGCCACAGACCGTAAATTATCGCGGCTATGATGTGTATCAGGTAGGCGGAAATGTTCAGGGAACGGCCGTACTGCAAATGCTGAATATACTGGAAGGATTTGATCTCTCTGAAACCGGTTTTGGTACTGCCGAAACCCTTCACCTGCTGATTGAAGCTAAGAAACTGGCCTTCGAAGACCGGGCCAAACACTACACCGATTCCGACTATTATGATATTCCCTATGATGTGTTGCTGTCCAAAGAATATGCTGCCGAGCGACGTAAACTCATCGGAGATCGTGCCCGGCGGGATCTCACCACCGGCGTAGATGTACTCGAAGACGGAGATACCATCTACCTGACAACGGCAGATGAAGAAGGAAATATGGTATCTCTCATTCAAAGTAACTTCCGCGGTATGGGTACCGGTTTTGTGGTGCCAGGAACCGGATTCAGCTTTCAGAATCGTGGCGAACTTTTTTCGCTTGATCCTGATCACCCCAATGTCTATGCTCCCGGAAAACGCCCCTTTCACACCATCATTCCCGGTTTTGTGATGAAAGACGGAAAGCCCCTCATGAGCTTTGGAAATATGGGCGGCGGATATCAACCTATTGGGCATGTCAGCATTTTGACCAATGTGATCGACTTCGGCATGAACATCCAGGAGGCCGGTGATGCTTTTCGCTGGGAACACTCCGGATCTACCCAACCTACCGATGATTTATCCGACAAACTCACGGATACAGGACAGGTGAGTATTGAATCGGGCGTACCTTTTTCTGTAGTTAAGGCACTCCGAAGTATGGGCCATGAGGTGCAGATCGGTGACAGCTTTTTTGGCCGCTACCAGGCCATCATGCGCGATCACGAAAAGGGCGTGTACTACGGCGCTTCAGAATCCAGAGTGGATGGCCAGGCTGCGGGGTATTAGGAAAGGTTTTGACGGGAGATGTTCTCTTAGACCTGGTGGTTGGGAACGAAGTTAAATCGACTCAACCAATTTGCTTTAACATCGAACATGTCAAAGAAATCCGGTTTTCTTTACATATCCAACTAAACGTGTAAAGGAAAAGCTGATTTTTTAATATGTCCACCTTGGATGTAGGTAAACATCACCGTTGTTTAAAGAACCGCTCTATAATTTGATAAACTCTACTGCCATTTTCATTTGGCCATCTTTCTTCCAAATTGTCTCTGAGCTTTGCCCGCTCAATTGCTACTTCTGCATTATCAAAAAACATAGCAGCATAGCCGGAATCATTATTCTGATCGTCACCCATAAGCGGATTTAAAACTGTCTTGACATCATTACAAGACTGTAATCGATCATCAGGATCTTGGTAATGAAGTAAAAGCCAAAACTCAAAACATGGGTTGCTTACTGCTAAACCAATTCCCGCATCCATACATTCTTGTGCTGCTCTTGACAAATGAGGCTCATATTTATCCACATCTACAACCATCCAGGTTTCATCACCCTCCTGAAGCGGCTCTTTTTCTAATTCAGATTTCAGATGTTCTAAAACCTGATCAGGAGATGACCTATGTTCATCACAGGGTATAACTTTGAACTGAAAACGAATATCCTGTTCTTTGAAAATATCAAAATAGCGAGCTTCTTTACTTGTTTGACTGTCTCCTCCTTCAATACCAACAAAAATGATATTTGTATCCCGATGATGTGGAATACTACGATCAAGTGATCTTTTCTTTCTTCTGTTAAGCATGTGCAGGCTCTAATACATCGTATCGGATATTTGGAATACCTCCAAAACGCCCTAATAAATAGTCTTTATCCAGTTTCTTGTCATTACGGATATTATACTCATGCAATGACCTCAATTTTGATGCCCCAAATTTATTTTTTTCCATAAACCAAACTTCATCCCTTCGTAAAAGATCTTGGTCTAATAAATTCGTGTCATGGGTAGTAAAAATTAACTGACTTTTATTCTTCCCGGGACTGATCTCATTAAACAGATTTACCAACGTTCGGCTTAACATAGGGTGCATTCGTCGATCAAGTTCATCAACAAATACTACTTTGGCTTCTGTTTGAACATCTGCCAACAAGGGAATTAAATGCATCAGCCTTAACGTGCCGTCAGACTCTTCTTCCATATCGAAAGCAACCTCTTTGCCTTCTTTATCTTTATGAATGGTCTTAAGACGATACTCAACAATTTTTCCATCTTGTTTTTCATACACACGTTGCATGATTTCTGATGAAATAAATAACCCCTGATCCTCATCCATCTCATTTAATTCTGCACTGAGTTCTTCACGAAGTTCCTCAGGGTATAAAGTTAAGTCACGTTCTACATCGATTTCTCTACTTTGGCTTTCTACCCGCTCAATACCTGTACCAACTTGTTTTAACACACGGCTAACAAATTTGGTAAAATCATCATCTTTAGTAGCTCTTAATGTGAGTTGGCGGTATTTGGAAACGGCAGGAATTACAGCCAGGTTGTTTTCAAACCAACCGGTAATTTTTTCAATTCCAGGATGGTTTTTCTCTTTTAATTCATACAAATACAACTGATTGATTCGGGTAGAGCGAGACACCATTTGAAGCAATTTGGATGTATAGTCTTCAGCTTCTAAAGATTTTCCAGTCTTAACAACTGCATGCTCATCATTGCTTACGCGTTCAAATAGCTTTCTTTCTTTTGCTCCTGGACGTTGACCATAGAGCCATTCTTCTACTACTTTTTCATGAGTTACAGCAAATCCATAGGTATAGATTTGCTCCTCCAAATACATAATAAACTCAATAGAAGTGGGTTCGTCTCTATATTTTTTAGATAACTTAAAAGGACTAACCCGAATTCTTTGACCTGATTTTGTTCCACTAACAATCAAATCCCGAGCAAATTGAACAGCATCAATTAAGTTTGTCTTACCAGACGCATTAGCCCCATAGATAGCCCCTAACTTTAATAACTCAGCTGGCTGACTGAACTCTGTCTCCATCTTATGAGATTTATGCCCTTTAAGTCCGGAAGCAATCATCTTAAAGACGACTTCTTCTTCAATGGACTTGAAATTTTCGACTGCTACTTGAATTAACATTTTAATACTCAAGGCTATTATTTGTGATTATTTCGTAAATAACGATACTAAATATAAATTATTTATAAAAATATTGTTTATCGGGACAATCTTTTTACAAGATTATTAAAATAGTCAGGCTGCGGGGTATTAAGAGGATATTTTAATGGCTTTGTAGCCCTGGACCTTGAGGTCTTGTTTAATGTCCACAACCGGGTGATTGGGAAAGGAGGGACATTTTAAATCATTACAAATTAGCAAGTCGTTTACCCCAATGTTTGCACCATAAACCAAAAAAGCCCATGCAAATCTAAGATCTACATGGGCTTTACTTGAGTGTGGGACCGGGCGGATTTGAACCGCCGACACACGGATTTTCAGTCCGTTGCTCTACCTACTGAGCTACAGTCCCTTTCACAAGGACGGCAAAGATAAAAGGTTTGTAACCTACATACAATATTGAATTCAACTTCTTTTCAAAAAAACCGGCTTCAGGTTACATGAATATCTTTTAAGCGCAGCTGAAGCGTCCGCCGGCCGTTCCAGTTATTCTCTTCGATCACATACGCTACTTTGAACGGATCTCCGGTACGCACCGCCGGCAAATATTCATGCATGTTAAAGCCAATGGTGTCAAATACACCGGATCCGTTTTGACGGATCCTCATTTTAAGATGCCCATTCCCCACAATGGTCGGCTCACCCACCACGGTCACCCCTTCCGTTATAAATACCGGGCGGAGATTTCCTGGGCCAAAAGGCTCAAACTGACTGAGCAGTTTCCAAAATTTCATGTCTACTTCATCCAGGTCGAGCTTGGCATCAACCGTGAGTTCCGGCTCAAAGGAGTTCTCGGAAAGATCCGTATAAGCCAGATCATTCATACGGCGGCGAAACTCTGTCAGGTTTCCTTCCTTGAGTGTGAGTCCGGCTGCGAACTCGTGCCCACCAAACTGCTCCAACAGATCCTCACACTTCTTGATCGCATCATAGATATTAAATCCCTTCACGCTTCTTGCCGACCCCTTCACTTTTCCGTCCACATTACTGAGCATGATGGCCGGGCGGTGATACAGATCTACCAGTCGCGAAGCAACGATCCCGATCACTCCCAAATGCCAGTCTTCATTATATAACACAATAGTCGAAACCTCTTCCATATCAAAGTCCTCATCGATCTGAGCCATGGCTTCTTTCATGGTTTGAGAGTCCGTATCCCGGCGTTTCAGGTTCACTGATTCCAGCTCATAGGCATGCGCTTTTGCCTCGGCCAGGGTTTCTGAGATCATCAGCTTCACCGCCGTGCTGGCATCTCCCATGCGGCCCGCTGCATTGATACGAGGTCCTATGGAGAATACGATCTTGGATGTATTTACCTCTTCTTTTTTCACATTGATCAGTTCAAGAAGCGCCGCTAATCCCACCCGGGGACTCCGTTGTATCATCTGCAAGCCGGCCTTCATCAGCACTCTGTTTTCATCGATGATAGGCACGATGTCTGAAGCAATGGAGATGGCAACCAAGTCCAAAAATTTATACGACACAGACTCCGGCAGCCCCAACTTCTTGATCGTGGCCTGAATGAGCTTGTATCCAACTCCGGCCCCTGAAAGTCCGTCGAATGGATAACTGCAATCGGGGCGTTTTGGATCGAGTACAGCTACGGCATCTGGAATGGAATCGCCCACGGTATGATGATCACAAATGACCAGGTCAATGCCTTTTTCTTTGGCAACTTTGGCTTCTTCAATGGCCGTGATCCCACAATCAACCGATACGATCAGGGAAGCCTTGATCTCCTCAGCATACTGAATCCCGTCCGGATTAATGCCATACCCTTCCTTAAAGCGATGCGGAATATAATAATCCGCATCGACACCAAATTCTTTCAGAAAAGTATAGATACAGGAAGTTGCCGTAGTCCCGTCTACGTCGTAATCTCCGTACACGAGTACTTTCTCACTTTTGCGGATAGCCAAAGCAAGCCGCTCCGCACCGGCGTCCATATCCTTCATTAAAAAAGGATCGTGAACGTTCTCTATCTTTGGCCTGAAAAAGTATTTTGCATCATCGTATGTTTTTATGCCGCGGATAGCCAGTAAATGGGCTATTTTGGCCGGAATTCCAAGTTTGTCTGCCAGTGCAGGTACAGACTCCCCTCCCTCCGGCTGCGCGAATACCCAGCGGAATGACATGATTGTTTTGTGCTTTATTTTTATTCATAAAGGCGATGCGGCGGTCAAACCGGAATGCCAACGCGTTCTGCGTTTTATTGATATATAAAATAGCATTAAACTTGAGAAAATCAGCCCATTTGTCAGATAAAATAAAAAGGATTTTGGCAAGGTTCATTTTTAGAGCCTCTTGCTGCTTTTCTTACAAACTTTAGTAATCTAACGGACGGATTGGTTGAGAACCGTCAAATAAATGCCGAACTTTGGAAGCGGTTCCATTCCGAACCTCCATGAATAAACCCTTATATTCCTGCCATGATTGAAACCATTGAAAAAGAACCCAAGACATTGAAGAAAGAGAACAAAGATTTTCCCCTTTTTAGTGAGCTGGCAAACAAAGAACATGAACAGGTTGTCATCTGCTCTGACCCGGATACCGGGCTCAAGGCCATCATTGCCATTCACAACACCACACTAGGTCCTGCCCTTGGCGGAACCCGCATGTGGAATTATGAATCTGAAGAAGCCGCGATGAAAGACGTGCTGCGTCTGTCGCGCGGAATGACCTACAAATCTGCCATTTCGGGATTGAATTTAGGAGGGGGAAAAGCGGTGATCATCGGTGATCCACACACCGAAAAAACCGAAGCCCTGTTTCGCTCATTTGGTCGTTTTGTAGATGGACTTGGCGGGCGTTATATCACCGCAGAAGATGTGGGAATGACGGAAAAAGAAATGGAATGGATCTATTCCGAAACCAAATATGTGACCGGCATCCCGAAAGCACTGGGCGGAAGTGGGAACCCATCTCCTGTTACAGCTTACGGCGTTTATATGGGAGCCAAAGCGTGTGCAAAGAAAGCTTACGGCAGTGATTCCCTGGAAGGCAAGAAGATCGCGCTTCAGGGCGCCGGAAATGTAGCCTCTTTCTTTGCCCGACATGCCGCCAAAGAAGGTGCAAAATTATATATCACGGACATCTATGAAGACAAAGCTAAATCACTAGCTGAAGAAGTAGGCGGTGAGCTTGTTGATCCCGATGCCATTTACGGTCTTGATGTTGATATTTTCACTCCTTGTGCCCTCGGCGGTATTATCAACGATGATACCATGGATCAGTTCAAATGTGATATCATTGCCGGTGGGGCAAACAATGTATTGGATGAAGAAGACAAACACGGACAGATGTTGCTTGATAAAGGCATCATTTATGCCCCTGATTATGTGATCAATGCCGGTGGTATCATCAACATTGCCAGCGAACTGGAAGGCTACAATGAAGAACGCGCCCTCCAGAATGCCGGTAACATCTACAACACCATCACCGATATTTTGAATTACTCGGAGGAGCACGGCATTCCGGCTCATAAAGCTTCCAATGCCTTAGCTGAAAAACGCATTGAAACCATCGGAAACATCAAAAATAAATATTCTTCCAAAGCGAATGTTTCCGGCCGATTGGGAGAAGTTTATAAGCGTTTTATCGACTGATCTGAATCAATTTGATGATCATGAAGGGATGCAGGCAACTGTATCCCTTTTTTTGTTTGATTACTTTACTTCCACCTGCCTGCCCGCCAGATCTGCTGGGTTTCCCCACCCAATAAAAAGGTTTTTTCTGCGTATCTTTGGGGCTAATTACATTACAACAAAGAGACTCTTTTTTCACTCCTATGAATATCGAAGAATATAATTTTAAAGACCGCCTCATCAAGGGAATTACGACCGACGGACATTTTAAGATTTCAGTGGTAAAAACAACCGAAGTGGTAAAAACCGCTCGGGACAAACATCAGCTTTCCCTGCTGAATACAGTTGTACTTGGAAAGGCTTTGACCGCCACCATGCTGCTCGCTTCCGAACTAAAGGGCGAAGAGCGAATCCAGTTGCGTATGGATGGAGACGGCCCTATCGGATTTTTGGTAGCAGAGGCCAATCAAGTAGGCGAGATCCGCGGATATGTTAAAAATCCTGCTGCTGAGTTGAATTATGACAATCCTGAAACCCGCTTGGGAGATGGCATTGGCCTGGGTGTACTCACCTTCTCAAAAGTGCTTTACAATGAAGCAGAACCCCGAACCAGTACCATCCAGATCGTAAATGGAGATGTTACCAGTGACGTTGCACACTACCTCGCCCAATCCGAGCAAATTCCTTCTGCTTTACTGGTTGATGTAGGTATAGATGAGGATGGAAATGTAACCAACGCCGGCGGACTGCTCATACAACGCATGCCTGATGCTCCCGAAGGGCAGATCGATCTTTTGCAGGAACGTCTTGGCTCCTTCCCACCGATCGACGAGCTTTTATCTGACGGGCAATATATTGATGAGATTATGGCCAAAGCCGTTTCTCCTTTGAAGGTTAAAGAGCTAAACCGTCAACCGGTGGATTTCTTTTGCAGATGCACTCGCAAGCGATTTAAAAATGCACTTTCCATGCTCAGCCTTGATGACCTGAAGGATATGGAAGGCGAAGGGCAGGAAGTGGTATGCCATTATTGCAACCGAAGAGAAAAAATTTCGAAAGAGGAGATCGAAAAAATTATCACGGATGCGCAAGCCAAGATGAACTAACATTACATTATGGCCAAACAAGTTGTTATTGTCGGTGGTGGCTTTGCAGGTATTTCTGCTGCTAAGAAACTGGCCTCCGCAAATTTCTCGGTCACCATCATCGACAAAACGAATCACCATCTCTTTCAGCCGTTACTGTATCAGGTAGCCACGGCAGCACTTTCTCCGGGAGATATTGCCATGCCGATCCGGGCTATCTTCAGCAAACAAAAAAATGTGGAGGTAGTGCTGGGCGAGGTTGATGCTATTGATAAAGTCCAAAGACGCGTTCAGCTGAAAAGCGGGGCTTACTATCCATTTGATTATTTGGTGTTGGCCTCAGGCGCTCAGTACAATTATTTTGGTAATGATGATTGGAAAAAACATGCTCCCGGCCTGAAAACACTTTCCGATGCCCTTGAGATTCGGGAACGGATCCTTTTGTCACTGGAACAAGCCGAACAGATCATCGATCCGGACAGACGTAAACCTTACCTCACCTATGTTGTGATTGGCGGCGGACCTACCGGCGTTGAAATGGCGGGATCGATCGCAGAAATCGCAAAGCGAAGTATGATGCGCGATTTCCGAAACATTCAACCCAACGAAACCAAGATCTATTTGATAGAAGCCGCAGGGGGTATTCTCAATGGCTTTGAGGAACCTCTCCCTGAAAAAGGCTTAAAAACACTGGAAGATATGGGGGTTGAAGTCATTCTGAATTCTCCTGTTCAGGAGATCCGGAAAAACGGAGTACAAATTGAGGACACATTTATTGAAACTCCGAATATTATTTGGGGAGCCGGAGTGGCTGCATCACCGTTAATCCAGAAATTAGGGATTGAAACCGACCGTATGGGACGCGCTATGGTTGAAGCTGATCTCTCGATTCCGGGCGACCCTGCGATTTTTGTGGCGGGAGATGCCGCTCATGTCAAAGACAAAAACGGAGTTCCGCTTCCCGGTCTTGCTCCGGTAGCCATGCAACAAGGAAAATATGTAGGGAATCTCATCAGGAACGAAACGATGGCTTCCTCTAATCGAACCGCTTTTAAGTATGTTGACAAAGGCACAATGGCCACCATTGGAAGAGCAAAAGCCGTAGCGGATATTCGTGGGTTTAAATTCAGTGGCTTTTTCGCATGGCTGCTGTGGGGGTTGATCCACATCTTTTTCCTCATCGGCTTCAGAAACCGGTTTCGGGTATTCGCCGAATGGACCTGGCATTACATCACTTTTAAAAGAGGGGTAAGGCTTATTGCCAAAAAGGAAGATGAAGATCGGTTGTAAAGTCTTTGCTCAGATAGCAAATGAGGTTCCGCATCCACAATTCTCGACCGCATTGGGATTATCGAAGGTGAACCCGCGCGCATCCAATCCGTCGGGATAGTCGATTTGCATCCCCTCCAGGTACATCAGGTGTTTGGGAGCAACGATGATCTCCACACCAAAGCTTTCGTAAACATGATCGTCGTCTGTACGGTAATCAAGGCCGAGTTTGTAGCTTAATCCGGAGCAACCTCCGCCATCTACGGCAACGCGCAAATATAAGTTCTCATCAAGGCCCTCTTCGCCTTTGATCTTTTCCACCTGTTTGGCTGCCCGCCGGGTAAGGGTAACCGGTTCACCCGTCAGTTCTTCTTTTTGATAATCTTGTTGGGTGACAGGCTGGGGGGTGGCAGAATCTTTCTCCTCATCTACATCATCGATGAGGGAAGCAATTACATCGTCTAAATTTTCTTCTTGAACACTCATGATACTTTTTCGCTCCTTTATTTAGAACGAGTCAAAATTACGAAGTTTTTTGGGAAAATGTATAATGGGTGATGCCGTCTTTTTCAAACAGATCAAGAATACCGGCACTTACCAAATTCACCAATATTTTCGCTGCTCGGTAAGTTGTAACGCTTATCAGCAGCGAAAACCGTTCAACAGTGATATCTCCATATTCATTCAAAAACCGAAAAAGTTGCTGTTCGTTTTCCCCGTATTCAAAAGTAACGCCTTCATCCGAATAATTTTGCTTCAGCACTTCGATGTATTCATCGCTGGCTACTACACTTTCGTCTTTAACCCGAACATAGACCTGGCGGTATTTTTTGCCTTTAACATACACCGGCTTCTCTTCGGCTTCGGGCACTTTTACCATCAGCACATCCCGTTCTCCGGTGTTTACTAATTCGATGGTGATGGGAATGGCCGGAATGCATTCTTCTTTTGCTGCCTGGTTCAACCAGAATTCTTCTTCGTAATAACTTTCAACCCCAACGATCTCTCCGTTATCTTCTACCCCGATCAGTATCGTGCCCCCTTTGGTGTTTGCAAAAGCAGCCATTTCGCGGGCTATTTTTTCCGGGGAAGCCACGCTGTGCTTGAATTCCAAAAAGCTGCTTTCACCGGTCTGAACAAGGTTTTTCAGATCACTGAGCGTGAGTTCAGATACTTTAACGGTATCAGAATATTGCATGTAGAATTCAAATTCATCTTTCATCGCAAATGGGATTTTGAGCTAAGCGTTACGAATTATAGGCGCAATTATCACGCAACCTGTAACAGGTAACACGAAACCCAATTACATCACAATTTCATTTTTAGGGTCGCGCGTCATGAGTTCGTATAACGCATCCTTTGGGTCTACATTGTCGAACAGTACCCGGTAAACGGCCTTAGTAATGGGCATTTCCACATTATTCTTTGTAGCCCAATCATATACCGACTTGGTTGTTTTCACACCTTCAGCCACCATATTCATGCTTTTAATGATATCATCCAATTTTTCACCTTTACCAATGCGAAATCCTACCGAACGGTTCCGGCTGTGGGTACTGGTACAGGTTACAATAAGATCCCCCATACCTGTTAAACCGGAGAATGTGTCAGAATGAGCCCCCATCATCCCCCCCATACGTTTCATCTCGTGGAGTCCGCGGGTGATGAGCGCAGCTTTGGCGTTATCTCCAAGTTCAGCTCCATCTACAATACCGGCGGCAATGGCCATAATGTTTTTTACGGATCCTCCGATCTCTACGCCAACCACATCATTATTCACATATACCCGAAACATGGGAGTGAGAAAAGTATCCTGAATGATCTTGGCTGTTCGGGTTGAATAGGCGGCTGCCACAACGGTTGTTGGTTTCAACTCACCAACCTCTTCTGCATGGCTGGGGCCGTATAATACCCCGATATTGTCTTCCAGCGTAAGTCCCTGCATTACTTCGATCAGCACCTGCGACATGGTTTTGAACGTATCATTTTCGATACCTTTGGCTACCGTCACAAGGATCTCATGACCATCAAGGCATGGTTTTAGCTTTCCGGCCACTTCCCGTAACGTGTGAGAAGGCGTGGCAAAAACTACCATATCCTGCCCTTTCATGCACTGTTCTAAGTTATTGTAGGCTTTAATAGATTTAGAAAGTTCGAGCTCGGTCAGATAAGCAGGATTCCGGTGCTTTTCGTTGATATGATCCGCTATGTGTTTTTCGCGAGCCCATAGCTGTACATTATTACCGGCCTGATCTAAAACCATTGCAAGTGCGGTACCAAAACTACCGGCACCAATAACCGTAACGTTGCGATTACTCATACTTCAGCCTCCGTAAGATGCTCGGCTGTTTTATTTTCATTTTCTTCTTTTTTACTCCCCGAAAAATTCACGCGATTCTCTGTCCCATTCAGTAGACGCCGGATATTCGATTTATGCTTGTAAATAATGCCTGTTGCAATGATAGTCGCAAAAATAATGATGCTGCCATCCACATAATATCCTAAACCGTAGCGCATAATCAACAGACTGATCGGATAAATAAAACTTGCAACTATGGAAGCCAAAGAAACATAACGGGTAGTAAAAACGATCAAAATAAAGATGGCGGAAGAAATCCCTATGGAGATCGGCTCAATCCCGAATAACATACCACAAGCGGTTGCAGCTCCTTTTCCTCCTTTAAAATTGGCAAAGACCGGAAACATATGGCCAATAACAGCAAATAAACCGCAGGTGATCTTCAGAAAAGCATCGGCTTCCCAGCCGGGAGGCGCTATGGGACCGCTTCCAATTTCAAATGCATACATTGCGATCCAGAACGAAGGCACGAAGCCTTTCATGAAATCCAGCACCAGCACACTGACTCCGGATTTCCACCCTAAATTTCGAAAAGCGTTGGTTGTCCCCAGATTTCCGCTCCCAAAATTGCGGATATCCATTTTATGAAATATTTGTCCAACCCAAAGTGAAGAGGGAATGGATCCCAACACGTAACTGATCAATAAAACCGTGAATAATGAAACCATAAGCTAATTGTTTGCCTGAAGTTACAATATTGGAATCTTAGTTAACAGTTTTGGAAAAGGAAAAGCTATAGTCGCAACGCTCGCAGGATCTGTCGGACGCTGCGAGGTTACTTAATGCTCTTAAACGTGGCGCTCGGCGTGGTAAGAAGAACGTACAAGCGGACCACTTTCCACATGCTCGATTCCGAGTTTTTCTCCAATTTCTTTGTACTCGGCAAATTGGTCGGGATGAACCCAATCCAACACCGGGTGGTGCATTTTGGTAGGCTGCATATATTGTCCGATGGTAAGTACATCTACGCCGTGTTCTACACAATCCTGCATTAACTCGATCACTTCTTCCCGCTCTTCACCCAAACCAACCATGATACCGGTTTTGGTTCGGAGTCCGGCATTTTTGGTTCGCTGAAGAAGTTCCAAAGAACGCTCATAACGAGCCTGGGGACGTACTCTTCGGTACTTGCTTGGCACGGTTTCTAGATTATGACTAAGCACATCCGGCGGAGTATCGAAAACGATTTGTAGCGCAGCATCCCACTCACCCCGGAAATCAGGAATGAGGGATTCTATTGTTACGCCGGGGATGGCTTCGCGGAGAGCTTTATGTGTTGCAGCAAAAATTGGAGCACCACCGTCTTTGCGTTCATCACGGTTTACGGAAGTAAGTACCACGTGCTTGAGTTTCATTTTGGCTGCTGCATCAGCTACGCGAGCCGGTTCATCCCAGTCCAGATCTTGTGGAGGTCGGCCGGTTTTAATGGCACAAAAAGCACAGGAACGGGTACAAACATCCCCCAGGATCATGAAAGTAGCGGTTCCGGCTCCCCAGCATTCTCCCATATTCGGGCAGCGGGCTTCGGAACAAACGGTGTTCAAATTATTGTTGCGGATGGTTTCCGAAACCTCTTTGAACTTCTCTCCGGATGGAAGTTTTACACGCAGCCAGTCGGGCCGGCGATTCTTGGTCTTATTTTCTACAACCTGAAGTTCTTTGATCATGGTGCTTCTTTAGTGATTATGTGCTGAATTAAAAATCAGCGAAGTAATTGTCATCCTGAGCGCTTAGAGTTAAAAACTATGGTAAAATGCATTCCGCGAAGGATCTCAAAGTATAAAATAGTTCCTGGATTCTGCTTTGAGACTCTTCGCGATAAACTCAGATTCTTTTAAACCATCTAAACGCTCAGAGTGACAACAATTTTACTTTTAAAACAATAATTAAAGTTACGAAATAATCTGCTCCACTTCTTGCAGGGAGCCTTTGTTTGTTATGGAGACTTCAAAAACATCTTCAAAGTGAAAAACAATCCGTTCTTTAACTTCCTCTGGGTCAATTTCTTTGCCGGATAGTTGCTGTAAACTGGTTACGGATTTATCGTCAATTCCACACGGCACGATGTTGTTAAAATATCTCAAGTCGGTGTTTACGTTGAGCGCAAAACCGTGCATGGTTACCCATCGAGAACAGCGAATGCCCATGGCGCAGATCTTAGCTTCATCTACCCACACTCCGGTAGCGCCTTCTATTCGTCCGGCTTCAAAACCATAATCGGCACAAACGCGGATCATGACCTCCTCCAGGAAACGAAGATATTTGTGCACATCAGTGAAATGCCGATCCAGATCTAAAATGGGATAACCCACAATTTGCCCGGGACCGTGGTAGGTGATGTCGCCGCCACGATCGATCTTGATGAACTCGGCTTCCAATTGCTGCAGCTCCATCATGGATCGAAGCATGTGTTCTTCGCTTCCGCTTTTGCCAAGCGTGTATACATGGGGATGCTCTACAAAAAGAAAAACATCATCTAACCGCTCTCCCTGAAACTCACCTTTCTGCTCAGCTCGTTTCTCATCGATGAGCCGCTGCTGAACGGATTTCTGCAGGTCCCATATCGGCTGATAGGAAGCATGGCCTAAATCGTACAATTCGATGGTTTTTTGTGGCATTTGATTTCGAAATGGACCATTCACCGTAGGGGCAATTCATGAATTGCCCCTACGGTGATACATTTAACTTGGAAAACCAATTTATCTATAGACAAAAATGGCTCCCGAAGGAGCCATATTCGTTCAACATTCCCCGAATTCTCGGGGCAAGCTAATGTTCCTGTTCGGTGTTCTACTTCTTAACGGGAGTTCCTAAATGAACACCTTCGTTATAAGCTTCAGCTACCGCTTCCATCACAGCCTCAGAGAGGGTTGGGTGAGGGTGAACGGCGCTGATAATTTCGTGTCCTGTGGTCTCGAGATCACGGGCTACAACAGCTTCCGCGATCATTTCGGTTACGCCAAATCCAATCATGTGGCAACCGAGCCACTCACCGTATTTCGCATCGAATACAACCTTAACGAAGCCTTCTTCGTGCCCGAGGGCTGTGGCTTTTCCGGATGCAGACAGCGGGAATTTCCCAACTTTCACATCGTAGCCTTCATCTTTGGCTTGCTGCTCGGTATATCCAACCGAAGCAACCTGAGGCTCACAATAAGTACAACCCGGAATGTTGTTGTAGTTGATTGGGTGTGGATTTTGTCCGGCTAACTGCTCGGCCAATACAACGGCTTCATGAGAAGCTTTGTGTGCCAGCCATGGAGCGCCGATGATATCACCGATGGCGTATATTCCATCCACATTGGTTTTGTAGGTTTTCTTATCTACAACGATTGATCCTTTCTCGGTTTTCACACCGGCTTTGTCGAGGCCAAGTCCTTCAATGTTTCCGGTCACACCAACGGCAGAAAGAACCACATCGGCTTCGATCTTCTCTTCGCCTTTTTTGGTTTTTACGGTGACTTCAACACCTTTACCTTTTTTCTTCACGTTCTCGACCGTGCTTTCGGTCATCACGTTGATGCCTTTTTTCTTGTAGATCTTGCCGAGTTCTTTTCCGACATCGGCATCTTCTACCGGTACTAAATTCTTCTGGAGCTCAACCAAAGTCACTTCGGTTCCGATGGTATTGTAGAAATAAGCAAACTCAACGCCAATCGCGCCGGCACCTACAATCACCATTTTCTTCGGCTGCTTTTCGAGCTGCATGGCCTTTTCAGAATCGATGATCATTTCGCCATCAATTTTAAGGCTTGGAAGTTCACGCGGACGAGCACCCGTTGCCACAATAAAATGCTTGGCTTTGATGCTTTCCTGCTCTTTACCTTTGTCATCATTGACGGCCAGCTCAGACTTCGATTTGAAAACACCTGTTCCCATGAATACATCGATCTTGTTCGCTTTCATGAGGAACTGAACGCCTTTGCTCATTTTGTTGGCAACACCACGGCTTCGTTTTACCATACCCCCAAAATCAGCGGAATAATCTTTTACGTTGATCCCGTAATCCGAAGCGTGTTCGATCGACTCATATACTTCTGCCGAACGCAATAAGGCTTTGGTTGGAATACAACCGATATTCAAACAAACACCGCCGAGATGTCTTTTTTCTACAATTGCGGTTTTAAAGCCAAGCTGAGAAGCGCGAATGGCGGCTACATATCCGCCTGGGCCTGACCCGATTACACATACATCAAATTCTTTTGCCATGGTACTTTCTGATAATAGTTTTGAAGTTCATCGCCGGGGCGAAACTCAATTCACCACAGCGCACTTTTAAAAGCCCTAAAAGGTAAGGGTTTTTGAATTGAACTTCGAATAGTGAACAAGGAATATTGGATGTTGAAGTTTTTCATGTTCAGAAAGAATCCCGCTCCAACGCAGAGCGTGTGGAGCGAGGCCTTAGAATACTATTCCCATATTCGATTTAGTAAATTTCTCCACTCTGCCTAAGCTTTAATATTGAAGACTCGTTCCTAGGCTCTGCGTTGGAACGTATTCTTGGCTCAAAATTTTATATAACTTCCCTAAAATCCTGTTCGCAAATCCCTTCAGTTTTGTTATACTTCAAGAGAGAGACGAACTTCATGCTTTAGACTTATGCAAAAAACGATCATCACGCTACTATTACTTTTTATTTCCTTCCCGTTATTGGCTTCTTCAAACAGCAGCGATCCGGCTAACATGGAAAAGAACATCAAAGAGTTGGCTGAGTATTTTGAAGGCAAAGGATACGCATTCAATGATATGTTGAAGGATTCCCGGTTTAAGCTGGTCGATAATATTACAAAAAAGTTTACCCGGGCTGCTGAAGTTCGTATTGAGGATTTCAGTGACTATCAGAAAGTTCTAAACTACGATCATAAGAAAAAAATGATCTCATCTTTCATGAAAACGCATGCCGAAGATCTTGAATCGGCGGAAAAAGAATATGGCATCCCTAAAGCGGTTATTGCAGGAATTTTGGGAATTGAGTCTGAATTTGGCAAGTATAGCGGATCATACAATCCCTTTAATGTGTACGTATCCATGTATGCGGAAGGACATCGGTCGGAATTTGCGAAAGCTCAACTGGAAGAGCTACTTATCTTTGTCAAAAATAACGGCCTTGATGTGTTTGAACTCAGGTCCAGTTATGCCGGTGCTATGTCGTTCGCTCAATTTATCCCCTATTCTTTAAATCGATGGTGGATTGGAAATGATCTTTATAACATGACCAATAACATCAACTCTGTGGCAAATTATCTGGCTCATTTTAAGGAGATCACCGGGTCTGTAGAGAAAGCCGTATATCGTTACAACCCAAGCGACCTTTACACTCAGGCTGTGTTATCTTTAGCCAATGAGGTATCGGCCCAGGCAGGCACAAACTGATATCCCGGCATTCCGCCTAACTATTCTAAATACTTCCCGAGGGTTTCCATTAGATTCTCGGCAGATAACGCCATCCCATATTCAATGATAACGCCTTCAGGATCGACTAAATAGTAGGTTGGATAGGAATTCGCGGAATACAATTCCTGGATCTCATTGTTCTCTTCATAAATTTCCGGGATTTGCGGCCATTTCAGGTTTTCACGCTCCACAAAATCCCCGAAGCGCTCCAGACTCAGTTCGTTGGCAATCCCCACGATCTCAAAGTCTTCCCCGCCGTACGTTTCATACGCCTCTTTTAGGATCGGAAGTGCATCAATACATGGCCCGCACCAGGTTCCCCAAAAATCGATCATTACATATTTTCCCTGCAAACTTTCTAAGCTGATCTTGTTTCCGGTCAATGTTTCAGCTGAAAAATTGGGCGCTTTTGTTCCCGGCCGAAGGGCTACTTTGGGGTCTACTTTTTCTTCGGAAACATCGATGGTAATGGAACTACCATCTGCAGCAATCTTGGTGATCTCCCAACTTTCTCCCGCGATATTAAAGGGCTCGGTTACAGGATAAGCCTCAAAACCGTCAGGCATTACATCGAATATACCATCTTCATTGAGATCGATATACAGATAGGTATACAGTTCTTTTCGGTAGGGTGGGGCGCTTTCTTTGGAGAGAAGCACATCAAAAGGTTGGTCATTAACATTCCAGGTTCCCATCCTTAATTTCTCAAAGAATAGCTGAAGGCTTTCTTCCGGCGGAGAATCGGCGAGATACAGCAAACTCGCCTGCCCTTCAAACCGAACCGTTTCAGTTCCATTATAATACTCAAATCCGGCCGGCACTACCGCTTCCATCACCTGAAACAAATTATCCTGAAACTCTACCGTAGTGGGCACAAAATAGAACGGCTCCGGCCTAAACTCCCCGCTTTTCCCTTCCACATAAGCAACAGGATCGCCATCTCCATCCTTTCCTACAGCCACTGTAAAAATAACATCTACCCAATCGCGGGTAACTGTGGATGAATCAATCAGCACTCTGTTCCCCCGGTAAGTAGAAGAATCTATAAAACCCGCCCCAAAACCCTGACTTACATATTGGTAGAGATCGATGATCCCGTGAAAAATTTGTCCATTTTTAATCTGAGTGGGCATTTCCGTAGGCTCTCCGGGGTATTCCGGTTCAAATACATAGCCGCCACCCATTGAAACCGCAAGCAAAGGCGGTGCTTGTCCTGTGTTTTTTGTTAGTTTGAGATCCACTTGGTACGGTGGAATCTCATTTTTTGAAGTGCAAGAGGTTAAAATTATAATTCCCGAAACAATTAAAATGATAAATTTTTCCATAATAGCATGATCGTACTGATTTTACCGCATATTAGCATTTCATTCTGAAAATAAAAAAAGCCTCTTCCGTTTAGAAGAGGCCTTCATTTCAACATTCTGCATTGAATTGATTATTCGCTAACCGAAATCAATTCAGATTTTTCGTCATGAAATACCATTTGGGATCGCCGTATTCAAATGCTTGTTTTTCGTATAATCGGCGCGCCGGATTATCTTCCCGGACTTCCAGGGTAACTTTTGAACATCCCATTTCGCGAGCTTCCTGTTCAATGGTTTCCAGCATCATAGTTCCGATACCCATTCCGCGTGCATCGGGGTGAACCGCTACATCATGGATTTTGAATACTTTGCTGGCGGTGAAGGTTGAGAATCCTACAAAGCAGGTTACAATTCCCAAAGCCTTTTCATCGGCATAAGCGATGTAAGTCATGGTAGTGGGAATCTTCTTCATTTCTGCGATCATATCTACGCGGACTTCCTCGTCCAGCGGTTCATCCTGCCCCATAGGATCTCTCGCAAAAAGGTCTACAATCTTGACGATATCTGAGGCGTGTTTAGGGTTGTTTAAATCAGCTTTTAAAATTTTGACGTCAGTTGAAACGTCGGCTTCTGCAATCACTCTTTCTTGATTTGATTAAAATTAATGGTCAAAGTTAAGAAGTTTAGGCACCGGCATAAAGCAGATAACCATTTTCTAACTTTTCTTATTAATAAGTTAATTTGGCTTTAATTGTTTCGTGACAGTTTTCGCTGTTGCACAAGAAAAATGCCGGCGCCTAATGAACCGGCATTAAATTTTATTGTTTTTTCTTAGTCTGCAGGGACAACTTTTGCCTGACTTTGCAGGTCATCTGCTACTGCCTGTACCTCATCCAATACACGAAGCAAATTTCCGCTCCACAACATTTCAATTTCTTCTTCGGAATAGCCGCGTTTCACCAGCTCATGGGTTACATTAAAGGTTTCGGAAGCATCCATCCAGTTATAAACGCCACCGCCACCATCAAAATCTGAGCTGATACCCACGTGCTCAACTCCGATCAGACCTACCATATAATCCAGATGATCTACAAAATCTGATACATTTACAGGAGGTGTATTTGGATTCACTTCACTTTCAATACGCGGTTCTGCATTATCCTGAGCGGTGCGGTACAACTCCATATACTCGTCGCGTTCTGCTTCGCTCATTTCCCTCAAATCTCCCCAACTTACTAATTCAAAACCAAGTTTTTCGGCTTCTTCTTCTAAAATTGTGCGCGAAGCTTCCTGCCATGCGGCATGTTTTTCACCGTCCACATAACCACGGAATGCAACAGTTTGAACAACTCCGCCATTTTCTTTGATCGCCATCAGTTCTTCATCGCTGAGATTCCGGCTGTGATCATATACTGCTCGTGCCGAGGAGTGAGATGCAATAACCGGAGCCTTGGATAGCTGAATAGTTTGCAGGTTCGCTTTTTGGGAGGGGTGTGAAAGATCGATCATGATCCCAACGCGGTTCATTTCGGCAATGGCCTGTTTACCCAATTCACTCACTCCGTCGTGCAGCCACTCTCCATTTTCTTCACCGGTGTTGGAGTCCACAAACTGACTGTGTCCATTATGTGAAAGTGACATGTAACGCGCCCCCCGGTCATAAAACTCTTCAATCCGGGACAGATCTGTTCCTACCGGGTAGGCATTTTCTACTCCAATCATAGCTACTTTTTTGCCCTCAGCCACAATTCGCCGGACATCCTCTGAGGTAGTGGCAAGTTCTATCTGATCGGGAGCAATTTCTTCCACCAGCCGATGAATGGCTTTGAACTTAGCATCTGCAATTTCATAGGCGGCTGCATATCCTTCTTCCGAAAGCGTATCCTGCCCGGTATATACCACAAGCCAAACCACATCCAGCCCGCCTTCTTCCATTTTTACCAGGTCCACCTGCGTATCCAGTCGTTGAGTGTAGTTGGTTTCTTCGGTGAAATTATTCACGTTGATATCTACATGGGTATCCAGGGTTATCACCTTTTCGTGAATATCCATTGCTTTGTCAAAAATTTCCTTCTCGCCGGAACCGCATCCCACAGTCAGCGTCATAGCAAGCAAAGAAAGGCCAAGTAGTTTTTTCATGATCAAAAAATTGTGTTTAAAAGATTAGAGGCTGAATCTATGTTAATTTTTGGAAAGTTGTGAATGCCCACGGAACGCTATCCGATTACTGAGCATTGATTTAATACATATTAACAAAACTTTTTCGCTATGACATTCATGACTTTTCTCGGATATATAACCATTGGATTAGTAATTGGATGGTTAAGCAGGATTATTACAAAAGACCGTGGAGTTACCATGTACCCCAGCCTTGCTTTCGGTGTATTGGGAGCCTTAGCCGGTACGGCGATCGTACAATTTTTAGGCCTGGCTGGTGCGGCTTTCTATGCAGCTGTGGGTGCTATAGGTATATTGTTCACCGTTAATGTATTCCGGCAGGACGAACCAATTTTCACGGAAACTGAGACCGTTTGATCTTATCTCCTACATTCTAAATACAACCTGATGGTTTTGCACCTCAGGTTTTTTTATTTGCTTTTGGGTCTTTAAGGAACAATTTCCGATCATTTTGATAATGGTATAAAGAGAGATCTCCCAACCCTAATTGTTTTTAGAATGAATGTAAAAGACCGCCGAATCCATCTTTTCCTACAAATATTTTTCTTACTCATTGGAATTTATCAGCTTATTCGGCTCGTTGGCTTTCTTCAAAGTAGTACCGGGCCTGTTCAGCTTTTTGAGTTTCAGCAAAATCAACTTCCTTTTCTTTCACTTGCTGCAGGTGTCATTGCATCCCTCACCTCCCTGATCAGCGCATTTTCGTTATGGACCCGTACAACCTGGACGTATGGATTCACCTTATTTACATCGGGCATATTGTTCATGTATCACTTGCTGAATCTTGCCCAAGCTATCCGTTTTAATTCATTTGAGATCATACCTATCGTGATCGTGCTGATCGTGTTGCTGCAAAGTTTCCCTTACCTGCTTAGAAGGTCTTACCGAAGTGCGTAACACAAATACTTTCTTTGCGTTCAACAGTACATGGATAAGATCTCTCAAAAAGATATTGATTGGCTGCTGAACCTGAAGGGTTCAACCACGGCAAAAAATTCATTTGCACCTCCTCCCAAAAAGAGAAGATATTGGCTTCAAATATCTGCCGCCTTATTTATTCTTTTTGGAATGGTGATCCTGCCATTCTTTTTGCTGATCCGTACTTCGGTTTTCCTGAATTTAGCGAAAGGATGGAATGCATGGCTTTCTTTAGGGGGCGGTATTTTTGCTACTGTATTGTTGTTGGTATTCTATCTCTTTTTGTTCTTCAGAAAATACCCTAACAAAAAATTACTTCTCAAATTGAGCCTTTCCGGTGCAGGTATCCTGGTTTTTTCTTTCTGCTTGTACGGGGTAATGTATCTTTCATCTGTAAATGCAAAGAGTGAAGACATCCGAAATGTATACCGTTCCATGCATCCGGTGCTCAGGGTAGCTGTAGCAACAACCACTCTTGCCGATGGCGACCTGGTAATTACCGACATCCGTCGCGCCCCTGAAGATTATGAACGCATGGGATTGCCATTAAATGAGCGTTCCCTTCATTATCCTCAAGCCGAGACCGGGTATGTGCACGCCGTTGACCTTCGTACCAAAAATCGTTCAGAGATTCGAAATATTCTGCTTCAATACTCTCTGGAAGCTATGGGATTTTACACCCTGCGTCATACCGGCACCGGAGATCATCTTCACATCTCTTTTCCCCGCTCTAACTAACATTCTTTCCTTGTTTATCTCTAAGATAATTACGACCATCAAAACACTTCAAAACAAGGAAAGGAGACAGGGAATATGTCCACATATAAATTTTATGAACAGGTCAACAAGAACTTTGACAAAGCAGCCAAATACACCCGTTTTGATAAGGGTATTTTAGCTCAGATCAAGATTTGTAACACGGTATATCATGTTACATTTCCAATTCAAAGAGATAACGGCAACATTGAGGTGATCGAGGGATGGAGAGTTGAACACAGCCATCATAAAACGCCTACCAAAGGCGGTATACGGTTCAGTCATAAAGTAGATGAAGATGAGACCATGGCATTGGCTGCACTGATGTCTTATAAATGTGCCATCGTGGATGTTCCTTTCGGAGGTGCAAAAGGTGGTGTCAAGATCAGCACCAGGGATTATTCCGAAGCAGAACTGGAGCGGATCACCCGTCGCTATACTTATGAATTGATCAAAAAGGGATTTATCGGTCCCGGGGTTGACGTTCCCGCTCCCGACTATGGAACCGGTGCCCGTGAAATGGGATGGATTCTGGATACGTACCGTCAAATGAAAGATGACCTCAATGCTGAAGGTTGTGTAACCGGGAAACCGATTCAACAAGGCGGTGTTCGAGGACGAACCGAAGCGACCGGTCGAGGTGTTTATTTTGGTATTCGTGAAGCATGCAATGTGAAAGAAGACATGCAAAAATTGGGCCTCGATACCGGCGTTGAAGGAAAAACTTTCGTTGTTCAGGGACTCGGTAACGTTGGGTATCACGCTTCAAAATACATGACGGAAGCCGGAGCTAAGCTGATCGGAGTAGCCGAGATCGAAGGCTCGATCTATGACGAGAATGGGATCGACCTGAAAAAGCTGATGGAATACCGCAAGGAAACCGGCTCTATCATTGGTTTCGAGAACACCAAGGAACTTAAAAACCGGGATGATGCCTTTTATCTCGATTGCGACATCCTGATCCCCGCCGCCCTCGAAAGTCAGCTTACCGGCGAAAATGCCGACAAGATCAAGGCAAAGATCATTGCAGAGGCCGCCAACGGCCCTACCACTGCTGACGGACATGACATCCTGAAAGAACGCGGAGCATTGATCCTACCCGATACTTACCTGAACGCAGGTGGTGTAGTAGTTTCCTATTTCGAATGGCTCAAAAATATCCAACACGTTCGATACGGAAGAATGAGCAAGCGGTTTGATGAAACCAGCTTCAAAAAGATTCTTGGGGTGATCGAGAACATTTCAGATCGCAAGTTTACTGATGCTGAACTCGAGGATCTCGCTCATGGCGCCAACGAATATGATCTGGTTGATTCCGGGCTGGAAGAAACCATGATCACTGCATACCAGGAGATCGCAGAAATTCGCAGAGAACACGATCTGGATGACCTGAGAACCGCTGCCTTCATCAGTGCCATCAATAAGATCGGCATCATGTACGAGCAGATGGGTATTTTCCCGTGATTTGAAGACCCTGCTTCAAAAACTGGTTCTGACGCAGAGCGTGCTGAACCAGTTTTTGAAATCTCAATTTTCAATGCTGATCGTGTTGGAAATTGGGATTTGGTTTTTGGAATTTCTTACCGTGAATGAACTAAACACCATATCGATCGATGGCAGCGGCTATGTGTTAGCTGCATTCATCGGGTACCTTGCGATCCTGTTTGGGATTGGCATTTATTCCGCGCGCTTTTCTTCAGAAGGCATTTCCGAATTCTTTATAGGCGGAAGAAAAATGAACCGTTTGGTCGTTGCCCTTTCAGCCGTGGTTTCCGGCCGAAGTGCGTGGTTGTTGCTCGGCGTGACCGGCATGGCTTATGCACAAGGTGCTTCTGCCTTATGGGCCGCTGTTGGATACATTGTGGTAGAATGGTTTCTATTTATGTACTATGCCAAGCGACTTCGTCAATTCTCCGAGCGGTACGACTGCATTACCGTCCCCGATTTCTTTGCGGAACGTTTTGATGACAAGAGCGGCAGCCTTCGTATCATTTTAGTGATCATCTTCCTGATCTTTATGGTTGGATATGTCTCCTCACAATTTGTAGCCGGCGGAAAAGCATTCGCTTCCAGCTTTGGGATCACACAGACATCCGGGGTCATCCTTTCAGCAGCAATAATTTTACTCTATACAGTGTTGGGAGGCTTTATGGCTGTTAGCCTCACCGATACCATTCAGGCTTTTTTCATGATCATTGCCCTGGTGTTCCTTCCTGTTATTGCTATATGGAATTTAGGCGGTTGGAACATAATGGCAGAGCAGCTTACCCTTCACGAAATTGGTTTTCTTGATCCCTTTGCCTTAGGCTTCGGCGCTTTCATTGGGTTTGTAGGTATTGGGCTGGGATCACCCGGAAACCCTCATATTCTATCCCGGTATATGTCGATTGATGATGCCAAACAGCTGAAATATGCCGCGGTAGTGGGCACCACCTGGAATGTATTGATGGCCGCAGGTGCCATCCTGATCGGCTTGGTTGGAAGAGCCTATTTTCCGGAAGCTGATATGCTTCCCGGTTCCGATACAGAAAACTTGTACCCAATATTAGCTCAGCATCAATTACATCCTTTGCTGTTCGGGGTGGTGATCGCCTCCATCTTTGCTGCAATTATGTCCACAGCTGATTCGCAACTGCTGGTAGCCGCCTCAAGTGTGGTCCGGGATGTATACGATAAACTTCTGAAAAAGGAAGAAGACATCCCTCAGAAAAAACTGGTCTTGTACAGCCGCATTGTGGTTGTGGTATTGGTGGTTCTTTCCATGATCTTTGGCCTGGCAGCTGAGAACATCGTTTTTTGGCTGGTGCTTTTTGCCTGGGCGGGATTGGGAGCTTCCATTGGCCCTACTTCCATCATGGCGCTTTACTGGAAAAAGACCACTAAAGCCGGAGTGATCGCAGGCTTACTCACCGGGACTTTTGTAACTATCATCTGGTATTCCGTTCCTCTTCTGAAAAACAGTATGTATGAACTTATCCCCGGCTTTTTCCTTGGATTATTTGCCACCTGGATCGTCAGTAAATTCACTAAAACTCCGGAAAAGATCGAAGAACACTTTGAAGAGATGATCAGAAAATAACTTCCGACAGCTAATTATCCCTTCATCTTCGGGAGCGACCAATTCCACTTTATGGACACCGTGCGAACGGTAATGATCACTGCCGTTGTTATCAGGTAATTCAGGTTTTCGGGGAGATTCAATTCCAATCCAAGATAGAATACCATGGCTCCCAATAAACAAGCGGTGGCATAAATTTCTTTTCGAAAGATCAGGGGGACTTCCCGGCAAAGCACATCCCGTGTCACCCCGCCCACTACGGCTGATATCATCCCCATCATTCCGGCCATAAAAGGATTCAGCCCCAGGGAAAGAGCCTTTTCCATCCCAATAATCGTAAACAGAGCGATCCCAATGGTATCGAAGATGAAGAGTGTTTTGCTGAAATTATTGAGCTTTTTCCCCATGAAATAAGTGAATGGTACGGCCGCCAATATCACTAACGGATAGGTTATGTCTCCCATCCAGGTGATGGGGTGATTATCAAGCAGTAGATCACGAACCGTACCGCCGCCAATAGCTGTTACAAATCCTACAACTGAGGCTCCGAATACATCCATGTCCGTTCGTGCTGCCAACCGAATACCGCTGATGGCAAATACAAAAGTACCAATGAGGTCGAGAAGGTAAATGATATCCATATGCAACTGAGTTGCTTTTCTAAGAAAGTAGCAAACGCCAGACACCAAGTCACCAATAACTTGTAATTTGAAACTTGGTGCCTGGAATTTATTTCATCTAAGGCCGAAATTTAATATCCACCTTCTGCGTCGGCCCTTGTTCTTTATTGCGGATCGCCAACTGCTGCTGAATATTACCGGTTACCTGCATCAATGCGGTTGCCGCCGGAGATTCAGAATCATCCAGTACGATTGGCTTCCCGGAATCGCCACCTTCGCGCAAGGTCTGCTGCAGCGGGACTTCTCCCAGCACCGGCACATTCATTTCCTGCGCCAAATGAGCCGCGCCGCCCTTACCGAAGATGTAGTATTTCTTATCCGGCATGTCCGGAGGGGTGAAATAGGCCATATTTTCGACCATACCAAGTACTGGAACGTTAACTTTCTTGAACATGGCCACGCCTTTGCGGGCATCATCCAATGCTACGGTTTGTGGGGTGGATACGATCACCGAACCGGTCAATGGAACGGTTTGTACGATGGTAAGCTGGATGTCACCGGTTCCTGGAGGCAAATCCATGATGAGGTAATCCAGTTCGCCCCATTCCACATCGGTCATAAATTGTTTCACGGCGCTGGTGGCCATCGGTCCGCGCCATACCATGGCTTGGTCTACATCCACCAAAAAGCCCATCGACACCAACTTGATGCCAAATTTTTCATGGGGTACCAATTTCTTCTGCGTGGTGATATTGGGCCGGTCGTGAATGTTGAACATCGTGGGGATACTTGGGCCGTAGATATCAGTATCCATCAGTCCCACTTTCTCTCCCCGTTTGGCGAGTGCCGCCGCAATATTCACAGCTACGGTAGATTTTCCAACTCCGCCTTTACCCGAAGCAACGGCGATGATATTCTTAACGCCCGGCAAGATCTGCTGCTGTTGAGCCTGCTGATTTTCCGGCTTGGTTGCTTCCATCTCTCTTTTTTTGGAGAGATTCACGGCCATCTGGATATCCACAATGGCTTCCTTGTCGATAAATTTCCGGATGGCTTCTTCGCATTTTTCGCGAAGATGGTTTTCGAGGGCTTCATCCTTCTCGGGAAATTCGAGGGTAAATGAAATGTATTTTTCCTGAACGATCACATCCTGAACCATATCGAGGGAAATGAGATCGCGTTGTTCGGAGGGGTGTAAAACCTGGCTGAGTGCTGACTTAACCTGTTCTTTATTGATAGACATAAATGATCTTTAAAACCTGAATCTGATGAACGGTCATTGATTTCAATTTCGGGCGCTAAAGATAAGGATTCTTATGGAGAATAAATTCCGGGAAGTACGTGGTAACTGACAAATTTCAAATACCAATGATCAATTATGCTATCAATTTTACACCTGGTTCCATACGCTCTGCGTTGAACTTAATATGTAGCTGCAAAATTCACGATCTGTGAGCAACATCTTTTTCTCGCTGATTTCCGCGGAGTTTGGCGCAGAGTTTCGCTGAGGGTTTAATAACCTCATCAATTACAATCTGCGGAACTCAGCGTTTTCATCAGCGAGCCTCTGCGTGAGACAAGATGCACCTCGTTCTCATTAATCGGTAGAGGCTCAGATTCAACATTCAGCTCAGTGAGCCGCATTACGGTTCCACAAACATTCCAAAGAAATACCTATGTTGTGCCGATTTTTGGTGAACAAAGCCTTACCTTTGGGCTGATCTTAAATATTGATTTCGGGGATCTGTTGGTGAACCGGAATGGATCTAAACACAGACTTTAACTTCATACATGTCAAAGAAAACGCCTTTTTACGCTATTCATAAACAAGCCGGTGCCAAGCTGGTGGACTTTGCCGGATTCCAGATGCCGGTACAATACGAAGGCATTAAAACCGAGCACGCAGCTGTTCGGGAAGCCGTCGGAATGTTTGATGTGTCCCATATGGGAGAATTTTTTGTAAGCGGCCCCAATGCCTTAGAATTGATCCAAAAGGTAACCGTTAATGACGCCTCAAAACTATCTCCGGGAAAAGCTCAGTATTCCTGCATGTGCTATGAAGATGGCGGCATTGTAGATGACCTGATCGTTTATCAAACCGGCGAAGAAGAATATATGCTGGTCGTGAATGCTTCCAACATTGAAAAGGATTTCGATTGGATCTCTTCCCTCAATACCATGGGAGCTGACCTGGTAAACGTTTCCGACAAATGCGCTTTACTTGCGGTTCAGGGACCCAAATCCATAGAAACCCTGCAAAAGCTAACCGACACCGACCTTTCGTCGATCAAGTTCTATACCTTTGAAGAAGGCAAACTGAATGGGGCCGAAGTCTATTTCTCAGCCACCGGATATACCGGCGAAAAAGGATTCGAACTCTATTTTGATACCGATGCAGTGGATGCTGAAAAAGTTTGGAATGCCATTATGGAAGCCGGTGAGGAATTCGGCATCGAACCTTGCGGACTTGGTGCACGTGACACTTTACGCCTCGAAATGGGCTTTGCTCTGTACGGCAACGACATCACCAAAGATACGCACCCACTGGAAGCCCGCCTTGGCTGGATCACCAAATTCGACAAAGGTGATTTTATCGGCAAGGAAGCCCTTCAGCAGAAAAAAGAAGAAGGATTGCAGCGGCAGCTTGTCGGCTTTGTGGTGGAAGGCGAACGCAACATTCCCCGGCAGGGATACGAGATCCAAAATGAGGCCGGAGACGCCATCGGGGAAGTCACCAGCGGAACAATGTCCATCACTTTGGGTAAAGGTATAGGGATGGGTTATGTGGATAAAGATTACAAAGATGAAGGAACCGAGATCTACATAGCCATTCGCAAAAAACAAGCGAAGGCCACGGTAACCCGTCCTCCATTTATCAAAAAATAATTTTACTGAGAGACCTATGCCAGAGATCAATTATATAGACGTTTTCTTTTCTTTACAGAGTTTTCAGGAAGAAGAGCTGCGTGGAAAAAGTGCAGTTATTATCGACGTGCTTCGAGCTTCCTCTTCCATCACCGCGGCCATTCATAATGGTGCCAAAAAGATCATTCCGGTGGCTGATATGAGCGATGCCATGAAGATCGCTACTACCATGGATCAAAAAGATTACCTGTTATGCGGCGAGAAAAATGGGACCAAGATCGAAGGATATCATCTTGGAAATTCGCCCGCCGAATATCAACCGGAGGTGGTGAAAGACAAGACCCTGATCTTCAATACCACCAATGGAACCAAGGCCATCAAAAAAGCCTCACTTGCCAACGAAGTGTATGTGGGAACTTTTCTCAATCAACAAACGATCCTAAACGCACTGAATGAACATGACGATGAGGTCGTGCTGATCTGCTCGGGATGGCAGGGACGGCTGGCCATCGAAGATACTTTGTTTGCCGGCTCGCTCATCCATCAGCTTACCGGCGGCAACCTGCCTGATTCTGCCAAAGACGGGGCAAAAGTAGCATTTGGTCTTTTCGAAAAATATGGGGATGATTTAGAAGGAGCGATCAGTCAAAGCGACCATGCAAAGCGATTGGCTGAAGTGGTTCCTAATGACGATATTGCATTCTGTTGCAAAGTAAATGAATTTGACGTACTTCCCGGAATGCGGGACGGAATTCTGACAAACCTGAATGGCTAAAAACAACTTAAATACATCTGCGACATCCGGTTTAGACGCGAACCGCAAAAAAGAAATCATCGGCATTATTGTGATGTCGATTGCGGTTTTGTTGGGGTTGAGTATTCTCTCATACAATCCTGAGGATTATCAATATGCGCGGAGCATCTCTTTTCTGGATCTCTTCAACCCTGATGCCAATTCCCGGCTGGTGCAAAACTGGCTGGGTCCGGTAGGTGCCTATATCTCGCACTATCTTGTGTACAGCTTATTTGGTTACACCAGTATCATCTTAGCGCTGATCATCGGGTACCATGGCTGGCATACCTTTCGACGACGTGATTTTACCGAGCTGGGCTGGCTTACCGTGCTTTCCGTTTGGGGGATGGTGCTGCTATCCACCTTTATTGGCTGGCTGAATTCCAATGCCGGCTTTCCGGACGATTCCATCTGGAGCGGTGCTGCCGGAGTGGCCGTTGCTCAGGTGATGTACAATATCACCAACATCGGTTCCATCATCATCCTTTCCGTTTTGATGCTGGTTACTTTGTTGATGCTGGTAGATCGCGACCTCCAGAAAACCATCGACAATGTGAAGCTTTGGATGGAAAATCTCCGGGAAAAACTGGAGGAACGCCGCGCAGCCCGTCAGCTTCGTAAAGAGGAGAAAGCCAAAGAGCGTGAAGAACGGCTCGCTCAAAAAAGAGCGGAGAAAGAGCAAAAACAAGCTCAGAAAAAGGCTCAGCAAGAAGACAAATCGGAAGAAAAGGAATTAGAAAAACAGGCTATCGCCGAGCCAAAGGATGAAAAAGAGCCTGTAAAACCGGCTCCTTCCATCGACGAGATCGTAGAAAAATCGGAAGAAGAGGAGCAGAAAAAACGAGCCGAAGCCAAGGAAGAGGTTAAAACACTGGATACCCGTCAGCGAGCTTCCCTGGAGAAGGAAGAAGAGATCGACGATGAGGAAGACGATATCGAAGTTTCCGTGTTTGTAGGGAAAGGCGAGGAAGAAGCCGACGACAAAGACCTGGAGAAGAAAAACCGCGAACAGGCTAAAGAAGAGAAACCGGTCATTCAGTATAAGTTTCCTAAAGTTGACTTGCTGGATCCCCCGCCTAACGAAGGCAACGAAGTGGATCTGGAAGAGATCAAAGAGAACAAGCGGATCATCCTCGACAAGCTTAAGCGCCATAAGATCGAGATCGTGGGCATCAATGCGATCGTAGGGCCTACGGTTACGCTCTATGAATTGGAGCCTGCGCCGGATGTGAAGATCTCTAAGATCGAGAGTTATTCAAACGACCTGAAAATGGCGACCGCTTCCAAAGGATTGAGGATGCTTGCGCCTATTCCCGGAAAATCGGCGGTTGGAATTGAAGTTCCGAATAGCACGCGCGAGACGGTATTTATCAAGCAGGTCATCAATACCAAGAAGTTTGTAGAAACGAATTTCACGCTCCCGATCGCGTTTGGGAAGACCATTGAGAATGAAGTATTCATGATCGACCTGACCAAGATGCCTCACTTGCTTATCGCCGGTGCTACCGGTTCCGGTAAGTCCGTGGGTATTAATACGATCATCACCTGTCTGTTGTATAAATGCCATCCTGACAATCTGAAGTTTGTGATGATCGATCCAAAGAAGATCGAGCTTTCGCTGTATCGCAACATTCAGAATCACTTTTTGGCGATGCTGCCGGATTCCGATGAGCCCATCATCACCGATACCTCCAAGGCGCAGGAAACGCTCGAAAGTTTGTGTAAGGAAATGGACGATCGCTACGACTTGCTCAAAATGGCGATGGTACGGGATATCAAATCCTACAATCAAAAATATAAAACCGGTGAGCTGGACGATGAATTAGGACACCGTCATCTTCCTTATATCGTGGTAATTATTGATGAGCTTGCCGATTTGATGATGACTGCCGGCAAACAAATTGAGGAGCCTATCGCCCGTTTGGCACAGCTGGCCCGTGCGATTGGAATTCATTTGGTTGTTGCTACCCAGCGCCCATCGGTGAACGTAATTACCGGGACCATCAAAGCGAACTTCCCGGCACGCATTGCTTATCAGGTGGCTTCCAAAGTGGATTCCCGAACTATCCTGGATCAGGGTGGAGCCGATCAGTTGATTGGCATGGGAGACATGTTGTTCAACAATGGCACCGGGCTTACCCGAATTCAAAATGCTTTTGTTTCTACTGAGGAAGTGGAGCGGATCAATGAATTCATCGGAAGACAGGCGGGCTACAAACAGCCATTTCACTTGCCCATCATAAAAGATGATACTGCAGACATTCCTGATCCGTTAGACGACATAGACGAATACTTCGAGGCTGCGGCCAAACTGGTGATTTTGCATCAGCAGGGTTCGGTTTCGTTGTTGCAGCGTAAACTTAAAATCGGCTATAACCGCGCCGGGCGAATCATAGATCAATTATTTAATGCAGGTATTGTTGGACCTTATCAAGGCAGTACGGCACGTGATGTGCTTATCGACAGCGAAGAAGAATTGGAAGAATTACTGGACAATCTGGATGAATATGAAGGGTAAAAGCAGCTTTCAGCTTTCAGACTTCAGCTCTCAGCTTAATAGAGTCCTTATTCCAAACCGTCCCCATTATATTGGGAGAATGTATGGCGGAACCGCCGGTTCCGGAATGTTAGTCAAGGGTATTTTTCTTGTTTTAGGATTTGTACTACTTACCAACACCGTCTTTGCCCAAACGCCAAACTTTGATCAGCTCAAAGAGCGCTTTGAATCCGGAGAGGTTTTTGTGGCCGACTTTGATCACATTTACACCGATTCATACACCAAAGAATCTACAAGCACCTCCGGAAAGATCTGGATCGATCAGGTTCGGTATAAACTGCAAAGCGGTGAACAAACCATTGTGGTGGATGGGGATGTCTCCCGCGTATACGACTCGAATCGAAACCGGGTGATCATCGACAATTATGATCCCGAAGACGATGACTTCGCTCCCTCTCGTATGCTCAGTGGCATCGACTCTACCTATTCCGTTTCCGAAAGGAAAGAAGGCGAGCGCACCGTCATCACCCTGACTTCGAATGATGATTTCGCTGTTTTTGCTGAGGTTGAGATTCTACTGGATGCCGAGCTTCGTCCCTTGCGCATCACAGCCTGGGATATTTCTGATAACGAGATCCTCACAGAATTTTCGAAGGGTCGTTTTCTTGATCCTTATGATGGTCTTTTTGACCTGCAGTATCCTAATAATGCCGAAATAGTGGATATGCGGTATTAATTTGATCTATGATTTTTTGTGCCCCGATCATATCCCGCCCAACCTTTAAATAATGCAGCCATAAGAAAATGAATGGGAAAAAAGCGTTAAAAATCTTAGGCAGTATCTTATTGGGGATCTTATTCCTTTGGCTCGCTTTTCGGGGTGTTGAACTTTCAGAGATCTGGGAATCCACCAAAGGGATGAAATGGTGGTGGATCGCGCCTTTTACAGCTGCCACTTTGTTTGCTCACTATATCCGTGCTTTACGCTGGGAGATGCTATTTACCAATAAAGAAAAAGTGCCCGCAAAGATCACATTGTACACCGGAGTAATGTTTGGCTATTTGGTTAACATCCCCCTTCCAAGAGTTGGAGAAGTGGCACGTCCGGTTTATGTGGCCCGACAAGTAGGTGAGAGCAACAGTAAGATCATCGGAACCATAGTTTTAGAGCGAGTGGTGGATCTGATCGGCATGCTGCTGCTGATGGCTTTCGTCATTGTTTTCCTGATCGCCGACCCGCAGGTTCTTTCCCGACTGTTTGGCATCGATATTACTGATGCTGCCACACAGATCGATCTTCTTTTAACGCTCGGCACTTTTGGAGTCATTGGTTTATCAGCATTGGGTTTACTGTATTGGCTGTTCAAACTGGCAGCAGAGAAAACCGAAGGAAAGATCTTTGAGATCGTGACTAAAATTCAAAGGGTCTTCCGCACTTTTGTGGATGGCGTTTTGGCGATCCGCGAACTCAAAAACTGGCCGCTTTTCATCTTTCATTCCGGATTGATCTGGGCGCTCTACATCTTCATGACCTACGCAGGTTTCTGGATGTTTGATATGCAGACTGAATTCAGCCTGGGAATTACCGAAGCTGTTGTGCTAACTGTGGTAAGTGCGGTTGGACTCTCTATTCCTACACCCGGAGGCATTGGGTCTTACCATCTTTTCATCACCAAAGCCCTTTTTATCTTTTACGGGGTTCCGGAAGTCACAGGCCTGGCTTACGCCACAATTTCTCACGCTACCACTCTGGTGATTATTTTCATTGTCTCTCCCTCCCTTTTAGCAATTGATAAATTTTTAGGGATGAAACGGGAAGCGAGGGGAACATCGAACATCCAACATCGAGCAGGGAACATCGAAAGTTGAGTTTTTTAAACCCTTGGAATCCATCATTCCGTTTCCCTAAAGTAGGGGCTTGATCTCGTTCAGGGCAGAAACGGGGTGATGGATGTGTTGGATGCCACCTCGGTGCCCCGGTCATTCCATCACCCGGCTCTCACATAGCAAGCTGAATTTTCCTATTCAAACTGAGCCGAATGATGGAGGTATGGTATTAAATCACATCAATGTAAACCCGTACCAAATGGTAATAAGGGTAGCAATTCCTGATAGAAACAAACTTAACAGTTGAGCCTTATTTGAATCTGCCTTCAGATATCCATAGAAACCAAATATGGCGCTGGAAAAACTCATCCCAAAAAAAGTCAGTGTAATACCAAACGGGTTTCGGAGGAATTCCGGGAAATAACTCATCAGTAATTGAACCTGCCCGGCATAAGTAAGTGCTTCATTTTGTAAGATGGAGATCCACAATCCAAGATATAATACCGGCATAATGATCAACAATAGACTTAATCGGATCAGGTTTCTGGTTCTTTTGTTGGCCTTATACTCCTTTGAAGAGATCATTCAGCACCGTTGAGTTCAAATTTATATTGATACACCGAAGGTTCACTTCTTAAGAAATTCAGCTCAAATAACTGACCGGTTCGCCAGCTTTCCACCATATCGTCGTAGTGGGGTGAACCTGGATTTCCTGATTGACCACCGGGATACACGCCCCAGCCTTTCACAGCTCCCGGCTCCAATTCCACCACCATTCGCCAGGAAGGTCCGTTTCCTCCTCGGGTTGCATTGATAGATTCAGCAGAACCACCGCTAAAAAGGTCTTCCTTCCCAAAACCAGGGATCTGTGCAAGGTGATCGATATCATTGTTGATGTCGTAGCCCCATTTCCAGTTTGCCGTGTCTTCTCCGTAATAATTTACCAATGTGGCAATCGTCTCTTTGTAGGTCTCCGTTACAATCTCTTCGATTTCCTCTGCCTTTTCAGTAGTGATGTCATCCACGTATTTCATGTCGGGGTCTTTTTTGAGCATCTCCACAAAAATATCACGAGACGGATAACGCAGGTTCGCTTCCGTGGCATTATATTCATCTCCAAAAACCGCTCTGAACAACCGGTTTCTCCAAACTAAATACACAGTGGGTTGAATGAGGTCGGCATCCATCATAAAATTCCAGGAACTCAATTCTTCCAACACCTCCGCTTCCAGTGAGGAAAGTTCTGCGGTATTCGTCCATTCTATTAACTCCGGAATGATATTGGAACCGGTGTATGCAAAGTTATCCATCTGCATGCGTTGCATGTCTTTTGGGGTGATGTCGTCCATACTCTCCAACAGCTCATTAATTCGTCGGCCACGTTCGAAAGGAGCAAAGTCATCATCCAGGTAATAGGGGTAGTCCGGGGCGGCCGATTCCTGGTTGGCGGAGCTCACAAATCCCCGTTCCGGATTTTTGATATGGGGATTTTGATCTGTTGGAATCCACCCTTGCCAGTCATAATCCGTATTGGTTCCGTCGCTTACGGTTCGCCCCTGAAATTCCCATTTTTTGGGCAGTTTACCGGAAACCCATAAGGCAATATCACCGGTGGTATCGGCAAATACAAAATTTTGAGCCGGTGCAACATAATGCGTAATGGCCTCCACAAAATCGTCGTAGTTCTTCATCTTGTTGAAGCCGTAGAAAGTCTTTAAGTCATTGGAAGACTCATGGGCGATCCACCGCAGGGCATGATAAACCGGGCCATTTTCCCCGGGCGTGCCCACCTCCATAACCGGTCCGTGGTGCGTATATATCACGGTATCCATGATCGTTTCTCCCCCGCGAACTTTGATCTCTTCAATTCTTTGGGTCGTGGGCTTCCATTCCCCGTCGTGCCAATATTCTTGCATGGTTTCGTCCCGAAATTCAATTTCATACCAGTCCATTACATCCGAGCCCACATTGGTGGTTCCCCAGGCGGCTTGCTCATTAAATCCGATGATAATAGCCGGCGAGCCTTGCAGGGAAACTCCGTAGGTATTATAACCCGGTGCTGAAAGCTGTATTTCATACCAAATGGAAGGCAGTGTAAGGCTGAGATGCGGGTCGTTAGCGAGGATGGGATATCCTGACGCTGTTTTACTGCCATCTGCCACCCAGTTGTTGCTACCAATTCCTTCCGGCTGAGGGAAGGGATCAATGACTTTTGAAACACTCGGAACGAACAATGAATCCGGTTTTTCAGGAACCTCGGCTACAAAATCCCATTCGCGGGTAGGAGGAATGATGGGATCATTGAGTTCCGGTTTTTGGGTGAAATAGTTCTCCACAAAATCATCCCCAAAATATTGAAGCGTGTTGCTGGTACGCACGTCGTTATTTCTGCCGGCCAGCGTACGTGTCATATTCTTTAACAGATATGCGGTCTTGATCGGCTTCCATTCCTCCGGTTCAATATCAAGCACTTTATATTCTATGGGATATTCAGCCTGTGTAAGCTCGTTGATGTAAGCATTTACGCCCTCCGAGTAAGCTTGTATGATCCCTGAAATTTCCGGGTCTTCATTGATGGCTTTCATTGCTTGTTCTGCCCCATACACCATGCCCAGTCTGCGCGCATTCAGGTCTCTGTTAGCTAGAGACGGCCCTACAATTTCAGCCAATCTGCCGGCAGCATCGTAGGTTTGCATTTCCATTTGAAAAAGACGGTCGCGGGCCACGACATAACCCTGTGCAAGAAACAGGTCATGTTCGTTTTGGGCGAAGAGGTGCGGCACGTTTCGATCATCAAAGTAGACAGTAACTTCATCCTGCAATCCCGGTATATCAAGTGTTTCGGACTCCGGTTCTCCCGTCACTGCGTTTGCCCAGAAACCGGCATCCGGATCAAAAAACTTTCCCAGCGGCGGAACAGCTCCAAATTTAGTATTCAGCGATATGATGACTCCAATGAGAACGATGAAAGAAACAGAGGCTTTGATGAGGTTCATGTGTAATGTGCTTTGTGCTATTGTGCGGTGGTGTTATGGTGCTTAGTTCCTTTAAATCTATTTTTTTGTAAGGAATTGGTTTGAAAGCGCTCTTAGTATATACATCAAAACTAATAAATGCACTATGACTAAGATTACAAGATTCGAAGATTTGAACTGCTGGAAAGAAGCCAGAAAACTGGTGAAAAAGATCTATAAGATCAGTGAAGAGGGAAAATTTGGAAAGGACTATGGCTTAAAGGACCAATCAAGAAGGGCTTCTGTTTCAATTATGACTAATATAGCTGAGGGATTCTCCAGGTATCATAGAAAAGAATCTATTCGATTTTTTGATTTTGCACAGAGCTCAGCAGCGGAGGTCCAAAGTCTGCTATATGTTGCAGAAGATTTAGAGTATATCACTGAAGAGAAAGCAAAATCATTAAGAGAAGATGCACTAAGATGTCAAAAAATGACACTTTCTCTGATTAAACACTATAAAAAGTAAAACTACCCCGATAAACCGTAACACCATCGCACCATAACACCGCTTTTACCAGAGCAGCATTTTCATGCAGAAGACGGAGCCGCCGCTTTTCAGGAATTCGTAGGTGCTGAATTCATGGACTTTGAAGCCGGCATCTTTCAACTTATGATTTACATCTACGCAACCCTGCTGGATGAATACATTTTTCCCATCCGGACAAGTAGCATTGCAGGCAAACAACTTCTCTGCCTCGTATTTGGAAGCTTCGATCACATTAGTAAAGATCGAGTGAATAAGCTCTAAACCCTCATCTGTAAAAGCTTCAGGATAGATCAGCGCAGAATGTTCATCAAGCACACAAAAACAGGTATCCAGGTGATAGAACTTGGGATTAGTAAGCTCAAGGGCAATGACCGGCGTATCAAAAGTTTCTGATATGATCTCATAAACATCTTTAGAAGTTCTGAAGCCATAACCTCCCCAAAGCAGGCGGCGTTTGAAATGCCAGATGGCATCACCCATACCCTCAAAACTATGAAACCGGGAACCATCCAAATGAACGATGTCGTAACTGCTATCCTCGTACACTTTCTGTATGAAGGGTACCTCCCCCTTCCGTTCATCGGCATTCATGACACTCATCACAACCTGCTTAGTGCCCTCTTTGGTGATGTTGGGAAGGCTTTGATTGGCACAAAAAACCATGTCCGGAAATCCGCGCCGGCCTTCTTCCACATGCACGTACAATCCAAGCTCCTCATACGCCGATTTAAGATGCTCCCACTCATTCTGAGCCTGTAGTTTATCTACATTACCAACATGGCCTTCCATATGGGGATTGATCACATACTCCACCGAAAAGAACGTGGGCTTAACCAACAACACCTTTCCCGGTGCCGGCATAGATTCCAGATCCTTAAGACCAAAATCCAATTCGTTAACAGATGTGATTACGTTCGCCATAGATTCCAGAATATCACGTTAAATTAAAGGTTGGACAGACTCACAAATATTGAAAATATCAGAATGAGGAACAAGTTCAAATAGGTGTTAGGTTTTAGATTCAAGCTGTTTGGGTTTTGCAGAAGGAACCCAAGCCCTTGAACCTTGGTACTAAATTCTTCTGACCTGCTAACAATTATCCCTAAACAATCCTATTTTCGCTGAAACACAAAAACTGATTATGTCTCAAAAAAATCTTGTAGTAGCCTTTGGTGGAGTCTCTCCAGAGCACGAAGTATCGGTACTGACAGCCATTCAGGCGATCTCTGCGTTGGAAGGTTCATCCTATAACTGCATTCCTTTATATGTCACAAAATCCGGACGATGGTTAACCGGAGAGAAATTGCTGGATCTCTCCAACTACAAGGAGCTGAAAACACTGGAAAACGACTCGGTTTCCTGCGCTTTTGTTAAAGATGAAACCGGCAAAACATTCTTAAAAGAACAAGAGGGAGGCGGATTCTTTTCCAAACCCAAAAGTTACCCGGTATATGCCGTACTGTGTGCCTTTCATGGGAGTGAGGGAGAAAATGGCTCATTTCAGGGGGTATGTGAGATGATGAACATCCCCTACACGGGAAGCGGCGTGCTGGGCTCTTCTTTAGGCATGGATAAAGTGAAAGCCAAACTGGTGGCTGCTGCAAACGGGATTCCGGTTACCCGGGCCGTTAATTTTTATGAAAGTGACTGGGAGAAAGAGCAAGACGATCTCATCGCCGTAGCGGAGGAATACGACTATCCCCTGATCGTGAAGCCGGTGAGCTTAGGCAGCAGTATCGGAGTAGCTATTGCCAACGACCGGAATTCCTTGATCGACGCTGTAGAAACTGCTTTTCGGTATGATGCGCATTTATTGATCGAAGAGGCCGTAAACCCGCTTATGGAGATCAACTGTTCAGTGATGGGAACGCCCGACGACTGCAAACCCAGCGTTTGCGAAAAGCCGTTAGGGAAAACAGAAACTCTTTCTTTTGAGGATAAATACCAAAGCGGAGAGGGTGCCGATAAAGGCATGGCTTCTGCCGACCGGATCATCCCGGCTGATATCCCGGACGAGCTCACCAAAAAAATTCAGCGAATGGCTACCAAAACGTTTTCAGCATTAGGCGCTTCCGGCCTGGCCCGGCTCGACTTCCTGGTGAATGCCAATACCAACGAAGTTTATTTCAATGAGATCAACACCATACCCGGTTCTTTCTCCTTTTATTTGTGGGAAAAGTCCGGCTTGCAATTCAGCGAACTTTTGAATGAATTGATAGCCATTGCCCTGAAACAACATCAGGCCAAAAACGGTCGGGTGCGCAGTTATGAAACCAATTTACTGAGCGAAAAGGCTGTGAAAGGGATCAAAGGATTGAAAGGAACCAAAAACTGAAGCTAAACGAATAAAACTATTGGTTTGTTTAACCTTTGTGCTAACATTGCATAGATTGAATACCTGAACTGCACATTATGAAACACCTATTATTTTTTGCTATTTCTTTTCTGATCGTTTCCTGTGGTTCCTCTTTGGAAACCACAACCGTAAACTCAGATCCGGCCGAATTACTCGACAACGATACCACCACCGCAACTTCGGAAGATGAGATCGATGATTTCATTCACCTAAAATTGGGAGAGATCGCCCCTGTATACTCCCTTGATCCTTTGTTTGCGGAATCAAACAGTGAACTGCGAACCAATAACCTGGTATATGAGCAGCTCATCGGATTGAATCAGCTGGGAAATCCTGCTCCGGAACTGGCCAATAGCTGGGAAGTAAATGCCGATTCCACCCAATTCACCCTACACCTGCGCACCGATATTTACTATTACGATTCTTCCGTTTTCAGCAGTGGTTCGGGGCGACGTATTACCGCAAAGGATGTCCGCTTTATTTTTGAGCGCATGGCCGACAATAAGGTCCCCGATTTCGCAGCCAACATGTTCGATGATATTCGCGGCTTCAACGCCTACCACAACGAACAAACCCTCATCAAAGATCCTGAAAAGCGCGTTCTTGAAAACATTGAAGGCTTACGCATTCAAAATGATTCAACCCTCGTTTTCTATCTGAATAATAGTTCTTCCGATTTCCTGATGCGGCTGGCACATCCTTATGCATCGGTGTATCCGGAAGAGAGTGTCCCTGAAACAGGCCCTATCGTCCGTGCGGCTGGAACCGGACGTTTTAAGTTCATCCAAAAAAACGACAACACCCTGCTGTTTGCGATTAATGAAAATTACCGTGGAGTAACACCGGACCTAAACCGACTCGATATTGTATCCGGTTTGGATGAACGGGATCTCTATCAGGAGTTTGCCCGGAAAAATTTAGATGCTTTGGTTGAGGTCAGTATTCCAACTTTGAGAACCATTACAGATCCTCCGGGTTCACTGATCGATCAATTCAACCCGATCTATCGGCTCGAGAACACCGGGGTTACTACGACTTATACCGTTTTTTATAACCAAGTTTCGGATCAATCCAATTCCGTAAATACCTTGTTGGATTCACTGGATGCAGGCCGGCTTATCGGGAATGAAGCCTGGGGCAATGTTCAGTTCTACCCTTTAGAAAATACCTCTGTGAATACCGAGGATCGGCAGCTCGCAGCAACACATCTCCAAAACCACAACGAACGCATGTTGTTCAACAACCTGGCTTCCGCATCGGCAAGTTTAGGATTTAGCTTTTCCGTATCTCCTTCTTTTGCTCCCTCCTCAACCACCACCTTCACCACCCTTCCCTATGCCGATACCACACCGGTCATTCGATGGGAAGCGCCTGTTTTTATCCTCTCGCACCGTAATATTCAAGGTATTCGCCTGCAGAACTATGCCTGGGAGATGAACCTGACATCCGTTGAAGTTTCGGAGGACAGCTGATGAAACTGAGTGTGGTTGCCAACCCTTCCAAGTATGAAGTGCGCGAGGTTCTATCCAAGACCATTGAATGGGCCAAACGAAAGAATATCACCCTTTTCATAAAGTCCGAGATCTGCGATGAAACCGGACTGAACAATGCTCATGTCATTCAAAAAACCGGCTCCGATGAAGAGTCCATACAAGCCTCCGACTATGTGTTGGTGATGGGAGGCGATGGTACTATCCTATACACCGCCCGCATTTCCAAAGAGATCAACAAGCCCATTTTGGGTATCAATAGCGGCAGATTGGGTTTTATGGCCAACACCCAGGTGGAAGACCTGGAGCGGGCGCTGGATTGCCTGCTTAAAAGTGATTTTACCCTTGATAAACGGTCTTTTCTGAAAGCCACTACCAAGCAGGGTACTACTTTTCACGCCCTGAATGAATTTCTGTTTACCCGAAAGGATTCCATTTCTATGGTAAACGTGACGGCTGAATATGACGGCAGCCTCATCAATACTTATTGGGCTGACGGTCTGATCGTAGCTTCTCCAACGGGATCTACCGCTTACAGTTTGGCATCAGGCGGACCTATTGTGGCACCGGGAACCGAAGTCTTTCTGGTGACTCCGATCAACCCCCATACGCTTACAACCCGGCCTTTAGTGCTGAACTCCAATCATCCACTTCGGGTGATCATTGAGAAGCAACAAAGTGAGGTCTTGTTTTCTTATGATGGACAAGTGCATGAGATCAAGGAGTTTCCTTTTGAAGTTGAGATCCTGAAATCGGAGCTGACCTTTGACCTGATCCACTTGCCGGGACAAGATTATTTTGAGACGCTTCGTAACAAGCTCATGTGGGGAATGGATTCCCGCCGTAAAACGGAATGACTATTCGCTTGCAGCGATAACCTTTGCTTTGTTCGAGCCTGTCTGCCCTGTAATACTTCTCGCTCATTCAGCTTTTGCCCCGAGAATTCGGGGTCGCGGTATACCACCTAACCCTACTCTAACACCACTTCGCTCGGGGTGACAACAAAGAGATGAATATGAAATACGACATTTCGGGAGTTACAGTACTACAAGCCCAAAAGTTGTCATCCCGAGTGCCCGGATGCTTTCTTCGATAGGCCTTGCCTAACACGAGCCTGCCTTTGCCGGCAGGCACAACAAAAAAAAGGCACATCCTTGCGAATGCGCCTTTTCACCCCTACTCACCCAAACGCCTAAAAAGCCCATGTTAATTGGAACAAGAAGTTCGTACCTGCCTGTGGGTAGTAGTAATTATAGTAAACAGGGTCGCCTGACTGAATCCAGCCAAAGGTATAGCCATTGGTCTCGTACTCATGGTTGAAAAGATTATTCACCTGCAGGGTTGCAGTGATTCCCTCCAGCAATGGCACTTCCGAAAGCTCGTAACTTAGCCTCAGGTCATTCACAAAATACGGGTCGATGGAGCGACTCTCGGTTTGGGTGTTATCCAGGTATTGGCGGGAGACGTACTTCGAAACCAGCTCCGCATACAGCGCTCCTTTTTGATATCCGATCACCCCATTCGCAATCACAGACGGAGAAAAAGCGATATCGGTATCTTCATAGACTGATTCCTGTTGACCCAGGTAAACAAAGGTTGGACTATACCGGTCGGTATACTGGGTATATTCCACGATCTTATTCTGACTGAAGGTCGCATTGGCAGAAAGACTCAGATTACTCGTAAGGCTGTACCCACCCTGAAGCTCAATTCCTGCACGATAACTTTTTGGTACATTCTCCCGCACGATCTCTCCCACATCATTGATCTGTCCGGTGGGCACCAGCTGATCGCGATAGAACATTCCGTATAAATTCACCCCTGCATAAAAGCGGTCAAAATCACCGCGATAGCCCAATTCCACATTGTACATTTTTTCAGGATCGGGACGACTGTCAGGCGTGGAATCCACATATTCATCGCGGGTTGGCTCTTTGCTGCCTATGGCAAAAGAAGCATACAACCGCTGACTTTCCGGAAGCTCATAAACGAAGCCAAACTTTGGATTGAAGAACAGCAGGTTCTCAGTCTGCTGAATGGCAACCAGGCTATCACGGACATTGCTTCCTTCACTGCGGACAAACCCGTTTCCGAGGAAATCATATGCTACGCCACGTACCTGCAGATCCAGGTATGAGCTCAGCGACTCTGTAAAATTATACTGCACCTTGCTGTACACATTGTAATCGTCTTTGATACCGTCATTATCATAATAACGATCTTCAAACTCGCTGTCGCCGGCGTACCGGGCCCAGATCACTTCTCCAAAATGAGCTCCGTCATAATAGCTGTAACCACCTCCAAAAGTCACATTCCAAATGTCGGAATGCGTGTATTTGGTGGAAAAGATGGTGCCATAGAAATCATTATCCAGCCAGCGGCGCCGGATCAGGTCAGACTCCTGTGGGGTGGTAGGCAACAGCGGTTCAATGCCATAATCCGATAAAGCTTCGTTTGCTTTGTATTCTTCATAATAGCCAAACCCTTTGGTATAAAAAGCCGAGATGTTGGCGTTCCAGTTATTCGTTAACCGGTACGAATAATGCAGCTGATAATAATTCTGCTGGTAGTTATCCACCTGATTTTCATAGGGCTCACCCTCTTTTTCAGTTCCCGCCTCGTTGAAGGTGCGGTCGTTTTCCAGCACGCTTTCTTCGATGCCATACCACGCCTGATACGTGCGCTCCCGGCCTGAGAATACATCGGCGCGAAGCAAACTTCGTTCGCCATGGTGAGAGGCCGACAAGAAATAGGAATCCAGGTCCGAACTTGCACGATCTATAAATCCGTCCGAATCAATTTTGGATAAACGTCCCTCAAACTGCCAGCCGTTTTCCATCAGTCCGGAGCCCAGTTTTACATTGTATTTTTGGGTGTTGAATGAGCCGAATCCGGTATTGATCTCCCCAAAAGGATCGACCCGCGAAGAACTTGTTTGTAGATTTACCGTCGCACCAAAGGCCCCTGCTCCGTTGGTGGAAGTTCCTACTCCCCGCTGTATCTGAATGTTCTTGGTTGAAGACGAAAGGTCCGGCAGGTTCACCCAAAACACGGCATGTGATTCCGCATCATTGACCGGGATCCCGTTGATGGTCACGTTGATACGCGCCGGGTCAACCCCGCGAATGCGGATGCCGGTATAGCCTATACCTGCCCCGGCATCAGAGGTAGTAGTAACCGAGGGCGTACTTTGCAGCAGGTAGGGTACATCCTGCCCAAGGTTGCGCTTCTCGATCTCTTCCTCTTCCACGTTGGTGTAGGTGATAGGCGAAGACTCATCGGCGCGGGTGGCACTTACAAAGACATCGTCCCCGATATAGGTTTCCGGGTACATGAATATCTTCAGGTCTTGCCGGTCAGACGAAACATCAACTTCCTGATCTTTATATCCGAGATAGGTGATCAGTAAGGCATCTTTCCCATTTTCGGACAACCGAAGTTCAAAAGATCCGTCATCTTCGGTTACCACGCCCCGGGAAGTACCCTGCTGACGTACGGCGGCCCCGGTGAGCGGTTCCCTGGATTGAGCATCCAAAATAGTTCCGGTTATAGTTTGTGCCTGAAGGGAAGCATCAGGCGTGAAGAGTAGCGGTATCGCTAACAAAAAAGCCGCATAAAACGACTTTCGAAATATAGAATTAAACATGAATTCCTCCATATAAACTTAAAATTAATGGAGGAGGTTAACTTGCGTTACTGTGCGGTAAACAGGTTTCCCTACGCCGGTATTATCCGGTTCAGGTATCAGGGTGTAATCTCAGCCCGCTATGCAAGCACCCCCAACCTTGGTTGTGAATGAAGAAGATAAGCGGAAAGCAATTGAATATCGACCACTGAATGCAGGAACTTCGAACATTAATCCTCCCTCCTCCGACGAATGGGAAGGAAACCTATTAAATCCATCTACCGGCTCAGTCTAAAAGGGAAACAGCGTATGATTCCAAAAGAGCGGGGTGATGGATCGCGGGAACACCGATCATTCAACATCCAACTCCGAACATCGAACTGTAGAGCGACTCGCTGAGTCGCTTTGGAGCCATCGCCAAAAAAGGATTATTCCAACACACGAATTTGATCTCGCTCCACACGCTCTGCGTTGGAGCGGACAAGTATTAGAACCCTATCCCTGTCACTTTCCCTAACGCACTTTATTTGGGATGGCTGAGGTGAAGAAGAACAGCAGTACGTTTAAGAGTACTCTGCTCGTGAAGAATGTATGCGTCAGGGCAATGGGACTTGATGCTTATTTATGATGTCGAATATTTAAAGTATATCCTGTGGCTAAAAGTTCTTCATAAGGCAAGTAGCTAATTTAGGTGTCTCCTTCCTTGGCATGCTTGCACATTATGCCTGACTGCCGGAAGGGGCAACAAAAAAAAGCCCCGCCAAAAAGACGGGGCTATTCATGCTAAATAAACATCAAAAAAAGGGTTAACTGATCACGGTCTACTGCTCACTGGTATTCTCGCCCAGCCACCAGTTTCTAAGTTGAATTTGCTCTTCCGTGGCATCTTCCATTTCGATCAGTTTAGGTGACATGGCTTTGGGCTCGCCTACTTTTCCGGAGACTTCCACCTCTTCGCCATCCCGGATGAGCGTCATGCTGAGGTCCATATCCGGCGTCCATTGAAAACTTGGGGCGAGGATGGCCTGCGCATTCCGGATCGACAATTCCGTACCGTTTACGGATTTGATGATATCGCCCGGTTCAACCCCCAGCTCGATCAAGGTGGTATTTAGTCCGGAATCCATAAAATAAAGCTCTCCGGTTTCCTGATTTACGTTGATGAAAGGCGTCTGCTGATCCCGGAAAAATACGGTAACCGGTGTTTCCACTTCTTCCATGCTCAAACCGACTTTGTTAAAATACACCTGATAGTCGATCGGAGTTGTGCCTGCGACATGGGTCTGTAAAAAGTCACCGATCTCAGGATAGGTCATAGCGGTGATCTCATCCATGATCGCATCGTCCTCAAATGGCTTATCCTTACCGTATTTTTCGGACAGTTCATGCATCAGCGACATCATGCTTCGCTGACCTTCACTTTGCTCACGCATGATGATATCCAAGCACATATTGATGAGCGCACCCTTCATGTACACATTGTAATAATTGGAAGCATAAGGCTCGTCGATCACATTTTCGCTCATCACCGTAAAGCTCATTTCATCATCGAGGCCGGCTGCCGTTTGGATCTTGCCAACCATCTTATCATAAAAGGCCTGTCGGTCTTGCAGTCCTTCATACACCTGAAAGTGTGAGGCAAAATACTCCGTCAATCCTTCATACATCCAGAGGTGCTTGGAAAAAGTCGGATCGTTATAATCGAAATAATGCACATCTTCGGAATGCACGCTCAGCGGAGTGATGATATGGAAAAACTCATGCGCTACCACATCTACAAGAGCCTCGCTCAGCATAGCCTGATTTACCACATCGGGGTAGGTCATGACGGTTGACGTTTGATGTTCCAGCGCGCCAAATCCCTGCGCATCCTGCTGCTGGGTAGAAAGGTATAGGAAAATATCGTATCGATCGGTCGTAGCAAGCTCGCCGATGTATTCACTCTGGGCCTGCATCATCTCATATACCACGTCGCGATACTGGGAAGCGGTGTGATTTCCGCTTGGGGAATACACGCTAAATACGATCTCGATACCGCCCGCTTCAAATCGCTCCTGAGTCAGATTTCCATACATCATAGGGTTGTCAGTTACATCAAAATAGCGGTCGGCCTGGTAGGTGATAGATACGCTTTGACCGGTTGTATCTGCCGAAAGCTGCGCTAAGGCTGAGGAGTAGTTCATCCCAAGTGGGGAAGTGACGTCGATCTGATAGCTGCGGTCTTCACGTCCTTCAAAATAGCCCACAAAACCGTGCAGGTTCAGCACAAATACATCGTCCGAAATGTTGGTTCCTGAAGGAGAGAAGGGCGTTGCTTTATCGGTGCCTTCAATATCAAAAGTATCGTTTACGTAATATTCAATGCGGTCAAGATTTTGTGCATTGGGGATCGTCCAGGTGTTGCTGTCGGTTTTCGCAACATTCATCTCTGCTCCGGTATAGGAATAGGCTTTGAAGCCTTCAGCAAAGGTCCCGAAATCGCTAATGGCATAGGTCCCCTGTACCACGCGGGGCAGCCTGAACAGGACCGTATCCTGCGAAAACATGCCCGGATCCAACTGCACCAACAGCCGGTCTTCATTTACATTGGTAAGGTCAATCGCCGTTTCGATCGGTTTTTGGTCAAAAGCCGGTTCCGGTGCATCCCCCAGCATGTCCCCTGTTTTAGGCGAACATGCTGCAAGAGCAACCACAACAAACAAGCCAAGAATAGATAGTCTCTTCATAAATTAGATTGGATTTTTTTGGATTACAGGCACGGATAATTTTCACCAACATGCCCTCAGTTTCTCGGGTGCAACCTACGAAGAATTTTCCAAGGTGTTGCATGAAAGGAACATCGAACACCCAACATCCAACTCCGAACACCGAACTGTACAGCGTCTCGCTGAGTCGCTTGGGTTATGCTAACCACACGGGTGAATTTAAGCCATATGCTACCTCGTTTTGGAAGCCGGCCTTGGCGATCATTTAAACAGGTCAATGAGATAATTCCGGTCGAAGATGCGGTCTCTGATGGGGACTTTTGCCAATTCAAAGAGCATCGTACCCTGTATCTTTCGGCTGCGTTCGGCCTCGGTATAATAATCGGATTCGATGTACCCGCCCTTGCCCGGCGACTCATACTCCAACAGCAACACATGGAAATTACGATCCAGCACCGAACGTCCCAGGCAGTGTGCCATCACCATGAGGATGTAGTTATAGTCGCGTTCGTTATCGGGAAGGTGCTTGGGATAGATGATCTGCAAGGTGATGCAGCCGTCTTTGATCTCGAGCACTTTGAATGCCGTGCCTTTGAAGATCGCATAATACCAAAGTCCGGAGCTTTGCATGTGGCGGTCAATATCCGGCAGTTTTGAATCGGGGATAGAGATGCCGTTATCGGCAGGGGTGTTGGGATAGATCATAGTGGGTAACGTTTGGGGTGATTGTGTTGGTTGTTCGTTACACCAAGATCAAAGGAATAGAGAAGCCACTCGCCGTTTGGATAACCAAGCATCCCACATCGTTTGAACCACCGTGCCCGAGTTGAATGGGTCGGTTGGTAACCCGCCGGGGCGGGTTTCTTGATGTTGATTTGAAGTTAGTTAGATCGGGGTAAATTTAAAATGGGTGTCTAATTCTTTTTCACTATCAAATGAAAAATGAGTGCTGCTTTGGCCTTTTAAGAATTTATTTAGCTCCTTTTTTGACTTAAAAAGTCTATAAGAAATACCTTGATAATTATAGACCCAAAAGGTTTTTCTTTTGTCGTCCATTGTTAGTTGAACAGTTTCTACCGATATATCTGAACGGATATAACTATAGCCTATTTGCTTAACCTTATTCATAGGATTAATTTTTGCTGATAGAAGTCGCTTTATAAATATCCGCAGGTAAGGGCTCTTCAACTTTCCAAACTATGTCCATAGGTTGCGACCCCTCCCATTGATTTAGTTCTACTGGTCCTACAAAGAAATATGGTTGAGTTTCACGTCTTTCATCTTGCCTTTGATTTCTGATAAACAATAATGGTGTGATACCTTTTTGTCTATGTTCTAAATGACGGATACCTTTTTTTGTAGTGGGTTTGGTATTACTCTGGGTTTGCCAGTGAAATAAAGTATCTGATATGGCATAATCTCGATACATAGTAGAAGGAGAATAATCTTTTTCACTTTTATTTAAAGTCACAAATAGAAGATTGCATTTTGTTTCTTTGTGAAAGAATACGCCTTCTCGCGGTAAATACAATTTTCCGTTTCGAATATCATTAAATGCAGCCATGATCTCATCACGACTATATTTGGAGTGTAGCTCTAAATATATATCGTAAGGATTTTTCCAGAGCTTAGTTCTATGTGTTACTTCATTTAATAAAAACTCCATTAATTCACGATATTCATTTACTAACCCAGGATAGTTCCAAAACCTGTGAATTAGTTTTTCTAGCTGACTAATTTCATTCTCTTCACCAAAATTAGCTGCCCACATTTTTAAATAGCTCAGTTCTTGTCTCCCGAGGTTTGAAGTAGCAGGAGGCTTTGAGTTTGAAAAGAAATTTATACTCCACTTAAGTCTGGAAATACTATCTATATGAATGCTTCTAATAATCGACCTTCCAAAAGCTTTTTCTTCATCGGTTTGTTCACTTGAAATAAGACCTACCTCTCTTTTAAGCTGTGTGAAATAAAGGTCATTCTTGTAGAAATCTTCTAAATGTAGTTCAGTCTTTGCAAAAAATTGGTGAAGTGTTTTTGGCCGTTCTACACTCTTGTAAAGTGAGACAATTTGTGGTCGATTTGAAGCAATAGAATTTTTGATATTATCCAAGACAATTTCTTGAGAGACCTTATCTAATTCTACGGCACATCCAGTAGGGAGAACCGGAAACCCATTTTCTAAATGTCTTTGAAGTTTTCGCCCATGTACATTTACCAAGGAACTGAACTTATTTGAATAGCTAAATTTATTATTCGAATGACCAATGAAATCAAGAACTGTCAAACATTCCTTACCATCCGAAAGACGTAATCCTCGTCCAAGTTGTTGAGTGAACAAAATTGAACTCTCTGTTGGTCTTAAAAATAAAATTGTATCAACTTCAGGAATGTCAATTCCTTCATTAAATAGATCTACAGTAAAGATTGCATTGACATCACCTTTTCTGAGTTTTGATATCGCAGAGTCACGAGTTGCTCGATCTGAATTACCTGATAAGTGTATACTTGGTATTCCCATCTCATTAAATTTCTGAGCCATATATTGAGCGTGCTGAACTCCTACGCAAAAACCCAGAGCTTTCATTTCAAATGGGTCCCTGATTTTATCCTTCAATTCCTTTTCGATGAATGCCATACGATCGTCTGATGAGGTATATAAGTTTTCTAACTCGGCTCGGTCATATTTACCACGCACCCAATTGACGTTTGATAAATCAGTGTTATCATGGACTCCAAAAAATTGGAAAGGCGAAAGGAGTCCTTTTTCTATGGCATCCCAGACTCGTAATTCTGCAGTAGCTTTACCGTCAAAAAAGTCCATGACATTTTTCCCATCCGTTCTTTCTGGAGTAGCTGTTAATCCTAATAAATATTTAGGCTCAACATAATCTAAAAGTCTTTGATAGGTGTTTGCTTCAGCATGGTGAAATTCATCAATTATAATTGCATCAAAATGATCTTCCTCAAAATTGAATTCGCCAGTATGAAGTGATTGGATTGATGCAAAAACATGATTCCATTCATTGGGAATGAATCCGTCGACATACAATTCTCCAAAACCGCTTTCTTTTAAAATCTGGCGAAAGGTTTGAAGACTTTGCTTCAAAATCTCTTTTCGATGAGCAACAAAAAGTAGCTTAGGATCTCCATTAAATTCGGCTTTGAAGTTTTTGTAATCAAAAGCTGAAATGACCGTTTTCCCAGTCCCAGTAGCAGCGACAACTAAGCTTCTATTATTTTGTTTAACGACCCTTTCGAGTTCAAGTTTTTCTAAAATCTCTTGTTGGAATGAATATGGTTTTAAATCAAAAAAAGTTTGGTCAAACTTTACCGTTGATTCTTGATTTAGAGCAGCACTAAGAACTTTCTTTTCATTTTCACTTCCTTCATACATCTTGAATTCTTCACTATTCCAGTAACTTTCAAACGATGCTTCAAACTTTTGAATTAGATGAGGCGATTCAATATTCGAGATTCTGACATTCCATTCTAATCCGTCAGTTTGTGCACTAGCCGAGAGGTTTGAGGATCCAACATAAGCTGTACTATAACCTGTGTTTCTATGAAATAACCAAGCTTTAGCATGGAGTCTCGTTCTTCTTGTATCATAGGAAACTTTTACTTTTGCCCCCATTTCTTGAAGTTCATCAATCGCTTTTTTATCACTTGCTCCCATATATACAGTTGTGATGACTCGGACTTCAACACCTTGGTTTATACACTGTCTAATTTCTTCTTTCAGCAATCGAAGTCCAGACCATTTGATAAATGAGCAAATAAAATCAACTCGATCTGCACTTTGAATTTCTTTTTTTAATTCGAAGCCTATTCGGTATTCATCGCGAGAATTTACCAGTAAAGCAGATTGTGATAATGGTATTCCTGGATGAGTTAAATCTTTTGATTTCCATTGTGTACCACTTTTATTATTTAAAACGGAAAGTAAAATCTCTTCGGTAGCAAAATCATTTTCATCAAAACTTTTATTGATTTCAGCGAGCTGTTTGATAAAAGAATTACATAATTCCAGTCCCTTCTTTATTCTGTCCTTTGGTTTAATGTCATCAAGTGTAATTCTTAAAAAACGTTCGAGGTATATTGCTGCATAGGTTGAAAATTCTGCTGGATCAACAGTGTCTAGCTGCTTCTCAAATGCTTCACTTGCTAAAAGTTCTTTCTTCTTTTCTGAAAGTAATTCGTCGTATAAACCTTCTTGGAGTAGTTCTTTTATCATATTATTTCTGGAAATTTTGAATCAATAATCCCCCATCCCCGGAATCACATTCCTTATCCCGCCGCGGGGATTTTCCACATCACCTTTATACCTGGGAATAATGTGAATGTGCGTGTGGAAGACGGTTTGTCCGGCTGCTTCATACATGTTAAAGCCGATGTTGAATCCGTCGGGTTGGTATTTCTTTTCTAAGATATTCTTTACTCGTTCCACCATGATTCGACAGGCGGTTTTTTCTTTGTCGTTCATTTCAAAATAATGGGTCGATTTCCGCTTGGGAATCACCAGGGCGTGTCCATTGCTCACCGGGTATTTGTCGTAGATGCTGTACACGGTGGCCAGTTCGGAGATAAGTTTGGCATCGGGAGACGGATTTTCAAAGATGCCTTCCTTGCCGTTGTCCACCTGTGTGAAGTGCCGATATTCGTAAATCTCACAAAAATCATTCTTGAAGAAGGACTTGTAGGGCAGTTTTACGTTGCATTGGTAGGTCGGCTCTTTGTGAACATAATGAGTTCGGTAGCCTTGTCTTTTTAAATCACGGCGGACGGTGAAAAAGGCTTTTCCGGTTGGCTTCAACAACTCACTGACCGACATTAGCACTTCGGCCTGTTCTTCTGGCAACAATACATTCAACACATACTGGCAGATTATGGTATCAAATTTTTTGTCAGGGTATTCGGGTGCGTGATGCGGATCATAAGCAGTGCAGTTGAATCCTTTAGAATTCAGAAATTCAACATCTTTTCCAAAACCTGAACCGAAATCCAGAACCTCACCTTCAATCACTCCCATGTTATAGAGCTTGCGAGTAGGATACGAAACTTTGTCCCGTTCCTTAGCTGTGAGATGTGAATTCGGGTTTCCTTTCATCACAAATTGAAGGCTTCAAAACCGCGGGTTTCGATTAGATACCGGCTTTTCTCTTTCAGGGAATGAAAGGCGGAATTTTCCCAGTTATGCTGTTCAAAATCTTGGCGGGTCACGAGATTCACATTCATCTCTTTCTCAAAACCGGCTTGCTCTGTTTCCCGAATTATTTGCCAGTAAGAGATAATCCGATCTTTTCTATGATCTAATAATTCTATGGAAGGAATTTTATCTCGCTTGCGATTATTCACAGCGGCTTTGGCCGGTAACAAATTCCACAGATCATTATTCCGCCAAACAGAAAACGGAAGCACATGATCAATATTTAAATCATTTGTGATTTTACTGCCTGACCAAACACATTCCAGTCCGCCATTTCTCTTGTTCAAGGCCTTAAAGATTTTTTCAGATAACAACACATTTCGCGCTTCCTGTGGCGACTTCAACATGGTTTCCAACACCTGGTTCATATTCAGGCTTTTATCTTTATCCACGGTAAATTCCGCCCAGTTGATGAGAATAGAGTGCATTCCAGTCACAAAACTTCCCATCAACTCCATCACTTTAAAATAGTCGAGAGGAATCGAAAAGCAGGAGAAATTTTCAATCAAAAAGTTCACATCCATGTTGTCAGGCTGCATCAGCCGAATGTTGGTTTCTTCCCTTTTAAAGATGCTATATTCAGTGCCGTTCACCGATTTTCCAATATATCGCATGGGCTGATCTTTGATGGTATCCCGGAGTTTCTTGCAAAGCTGAAAAACGGTGTCTTCCATTTCATCGGGCAGATTCCCCCGGATGATTTCAGAATAAAAGACAGAAAGTCCGCCTCTCATTTTATAAAAATCCGTTACCTCTTTGAAGAGCGTGCGAAAGGATAGCGTAAATGAATCAAGATCGTCACCGTTTCTTTGGGGAAGTTCTTGTTCAATGATCGGGTAGTAATATTCCAGCCATTTCAGGATCAACAATCCAACAGGGAGTACAACTCGATCACCCTCAAATTTTTGATAGGGAGATTTTTCCTGAATGACCTCAATGGTAGCCCGAAGCAAAGCAAATTTGTAGGTGGTGTCTTTGCTATCCCGCTCAATGATCTGATTTATATTTTTGAGTACCTCGTATTCCATCTCCCTAAAACTAAACTTTCCTGGGGATAAAGCAAGCCTTTTCAAATCATTAGAAAAAAGAAGAAAGGATAATTCGGCTCAAGCCCAAAAAGAAAAAACTTATGTCCTGCTAATGTAGGGATTCGGCCAAATCCTAAAAATGGCCTGAACCATGCTAAAGATCACAGCCCAGTCGATTTAAGTCATCGTGCGGCAGGCATTCAATCGTCAGACGAACTTATAAACATTAGGGGGAATGGTGATGGATCCGCTACTCGGGCTTGATAGAGATTTGGGTGATGCCATTCGTCGGACGAGTTCTTGCTCTTTCGTTGTTGGTGTATAATCGAGATCCAAACAGACAAATAGAAGCAAGAAAAGCATTAGTCGGTATCGTTGGTCAACCGTCACCCGAAAAAGAAAAGCATAAAAATAGCCCGACCGGATTGCCTCCGTGGGCTTGTTTTTTGAATAACTGCTTCCAATATACGGCGGGATCGGGGCCTCGGCCAAATCTGATTTTTAATGTATAAGTAATAGTAAGTGATGTTTGTTGAAATGTGTTTTATAGCTGTTAATGATGGTTTGAGTAGATTTAAAACCATGGCTTGCTACGACTTCTTTGAGCGATCAGCGGTTAGCTTTCAGCTTTTTTGTTCGAGTAGCAAAAAACTGAAAGCTGAAGTCTGAAAGCTGACTGCTAAAACCCGAAGGAGAAAACATGGGAATTTTATTTGGCCTACCTTCCTTTTATTCAAGTGACGCATGAACTCTCAATCACAATATTCATCAGGATGCACGAATTTATACTCCCCTCTGCGGAATTGGAGCACTTCGTAAAGCGAATTTATGAGATCGATATTCCCCGCCCCAGCACTTTCGAGGAAAACCGGGTCATTCCCATGGGGACCGGAACCATCACCTTCGTGCTAAAGGGTGATCCGCTGATCAAAGGCAAAAACGGCATTCGGGAGTTCCCGAAATATGCACTGGGCGGGCAGTATTTTCCGACCTTTTCTTTTCAGAGTGATACCCCGCTGCTGTACTATGGCGTAGCCCTGAAACCGACGGCATCGTATAAGCTCTTCGGAACCTACCTGGCTGATATTCAAAATGATTTTGTTCCTTTTGATACCGTGGTGGGGCAAGATGCAGATCGGCTCTATGAACATTTATCAAAGACCGACTCCACAGAGCAGCGACTACAACTGCTGGATACTTTTATGCTGGATCAGCTGCCTGATGAGGTCACTTACAATCACCTGGACGTGGTGATCGATTATATCTACGAAAAAAAAGGCATTCTGAAAGTGCAGGATCTGTGTGATTATGAGGGGATCAGCCGCCGGTACCTGGAAAAGAAATTCAAGCAGCATATTGGTTTTACGCCGGGGCAGTTTATCCGTCAGGTTCGTTTTAATTTTGCATGCGCGGCCATTGCGGAGGGAACGGAGTCTGTGGAAGATATTTTCCTGAAATTCAATTATTACGACCGGTCTCATTTCATGAAGAAGTTCAAAAAGTTTCATGGAGGGGAGCTGGAGGTGCTTACCGGAGAGGAGGACAACCTGTTCAAAACGGTGTTTTCGCGGATCATGCGAACCGATCAGGAGAATGAGTATCATCCTTAGTGTTGGGTTGGAGATTAAATTATTTTTTTGTTGGCTTCCTTAGTTAAGAATGCTGCCTCTAAGGCAGTCATCCAGAACGGTCGCTGGTTTGAATTGGGTATCGTAAGGTGAAAGCGATGGATCTCAAGATCTGCACCGGCGAGTGGTTTTAGGCGTTGAGATCCCTCGCGTAAGAAAATCCAGCCTCTGGCAACATTTTGGCGACTCGGGATGACAACTTTTTCAACGCACTCGCTCCTACGCTCTGCGTTGGAGAGAATTCTTAGGTTCGATGATCGATCGTCGGTTTTCTTAAGCTGCATTTATGCGCGAGTATATTGAGCCGTATGAAGACTAGTATCAAAAAGACAGAATTTCCCACCGACCGTCATCCCGCACGGAGTGAAAACGGAGATGCAGGATGACGGCCTTAAAGCTATGGTATCGTACGGTGAACGCGATGGATCTCAAGATCTGCACCGGCGAGTGGTTTTAGGCGTTGAGATCCCTCGCGTAAGAAAATCCAACTCCTGGCAACATTTTGGCGACTCGGGATGACAACAGTTTGGGTAATATCAAACAGATTCCGCGTAGTGCATCAATCCGGTATTAAAGGTGTATAAAATTACGAGAACAGCTAAAGCCTCTAAGGTTGTCTTCCAGAGCGCCCGCCGGGTTATATTAGGTATCTGTATGGTGAACGCGATGGATCTCAAGATCTG
>NZ_AQXG01000015.1 GCF_000375425.1 Gracilimonas tropica DSM 19535
AAGAATATACTTCTACTGATAAGGAAAGATAATAACTGAACTTGTCGAGAAAGAAATCAAAATCGCCAGATGATAGGAAGATTTCAGAAGAATTTACGCCTCTGTTGTATATGTGATAGTATAACCCCGATTCAAATTTCATGATTAGAAATTTAGAATTGAAGGGAGTCTTTTTCAACAGTCGTTTCGCAACGCTCGCAGGACCTTCGGACGCTGCGAGGTTGCTTGCGGAATTAAGTAAAGATGTAGAACCTGCGAGCGTCCTCAAGACCTCGCAGCGTTCAGTCTAAGGCTTAGCTTATCTGTTCAAATAATACGAAGTACTGATCAGGAAAAGATGACTGATTCCTCCGTTGCTGAAAATATCCTGCGTACGATATTGGAGTCCCAGTTCAAATTTTTGCTTAGAATTGAAGTACCAGCCCATTCCTACTGTTGCCCGGTTTTCGGCATCAGCTTCATCTTTATTGAAGGCAGTCATCATTTCGTCGGACAGGATCAGGTATTTTTCACCGGGATCCAGTTGTTCGCCTTCCAGTGGAAAGTCGTAGCTGAGGCGATAGCGTAATCTGTTTTGGTAGGAACTTGAACGGATCCGCTGTTCAAGCCGAAGCCGGTGTGCTAACCGACGATCATTAATATAGGAAATGAAACCAATTTGTTGTAGGAAACGATGCTCATATTGATAACCATCGATCAGAGGAGTGGAAAGCCGGTAGTAGTATCCGCCACCTACTTTGGTGCCTGCCGAAAGCCCATAGGAAAAAGTGAATTGAGGTTCTATGTACTCTATAGCTCCTTTATTGTCGAAATCACGAATTGAATTAAAGATCGACAACTTGGTATTAAAACCGAGCCGGTCGGATGATTTCCAGGAATATGAAACCTCTGGATTCCAAATGAGTTCGGCTTGCTGCGAATATGCACATACCGGAAGCAGAGTTGCTACCGCTAAAAGTGCCCAGGATTTTAAAAAATTCATGTATTACCAGATGTTATCCAGCGAACGTCTCACAATTTTACGTTTCTGAATTAAGTTTCCATTTTCGTCAAACAGCAACTCAAATGAACCTAGTTCTTTTTTGTTTTGTGCATCAACTTCGATTTCATAGCGAATTTTTAAGTCGTCAAAATCTTCTTCGAGCACATTTTCCAGGATTTCGTCATTTTCGTCTTCTTCTGAAGCAGAAAACTGACGCTGTATCCGGGTAAATTTGAACCGCGTGTACTGTTTGTCTATTTCTTCTGTGATGGTGTTCCGCAAAGCCTCAGGAAGTTCTTGGATATCTATAAGTTGCTCAACATTAATGAGCGATCCTATTGCATCAAATTCGATGCTATATCGATATCCGTTCCAATCCAGCTTTGCTTCATAGCTGATCATTTCACCGTTCGATTGACGGTAAAAATCTGCTTTTTTCTCCTCATTCCAAAATTGATTTATCTGTGATAAGGCATTGGCAGGCATAGCATCACGAGATATGGACTTTTCGACCTCATCTTTAGTATTCTGGGCAAATAATGAGCCGTCAGGGGTGAACGTCAGAATGGGCAGAAGAAATAGTATTTGGTAATATGATTTCATATCAGAATATGGAATTTGTGTATTACCAAATGGTTATCGGAGCATTAAATCAAGGTGAATTGATGGGCGGGCCTCATTTCGCAACGCTTGCAGGAGCTATCGCACGCTGCGAGGTTGCTGTGTAATCAAGCAAAGTTGGAGAACCTGCGAGCTTGCTCCCGAGGATTCGGGATCGCAGCGTTCGGGCCAAGGGCTGAAATGACTTACAATTCAGAAGCCACCAAATATCCAGTATATCCCAAAAAGATCAGCAGTAAAAGAGCGGCTTCCCAGCGATCCAGCTTTTTCTTTTGTCCGGTAAACATCCCGATAAACAAGAGTAGCGTTCCGCCCCCCAGCAGGTACATTTCATGGTTGAAGGAAGGATTGTAGTGAACTGGACTTACCAGTGAGCTAATCCCAAGAATCAGGAAAATGTTGAAAATGTTAGAGCCCACAATATTCCCAACAGCGATGTCTACGTTCTTACGCATAGCAGCAACGATAGACGTGGCCAGTTCCGGCAAAGAAGTCCCGGCCGCTATGATCGTCAGGCCAATGATCTTTTCACTCACACCCATTATGGTTGCGATTTCTATGGCATTATTGACGACCAGCCGACCACCAATCACCAGTCCCGCCAAACCAATGAAGATGGAACTCCAGATCTTGAGCTGGGAATATTGCAATTTGGGAGACTCCAGATCAGCCGGGTCGTTGGAAAGTTGTTTATAAACATAGAACAAGAATCCTGCAAAAAGCAGAAGAAAAATCAGTCCGTCTAAACGGGAAAGGGTAAATGTTTCAGGAGTCCAAAAATCATTGGCAAGAAAAAACAGTAAAACAGCGGCAAACAGAGAAAGTGGGATCTCTTTCCAAACCGTACTGGACTGAACCACAAGTGGGGTGATGAGTCCCGAGATACCAAGGATCACCAACAAATTGAAGTTGTTACTTCCAATAATATTGGCAAAAACGATCTCATGGTGTCCTTCAATACTTCCCATTACGTTGACCACCAACTCGGGTGCGGAAGTCCCAAAAGCTACAATGGTCAAACCAATGGCGAGGTCCGAAACATTGAATTTTTTTGCGAGCGCGGAGGCGCCATCGACGAGCCAGTCGGCACCTTTAATAAGGAAAATAAGCCCAAGAGTGAGCCAGAGGATAGGTATTAGCATAAATATTTTATTGATCTATCTTTTGATATTCTTCAAAAGACAATTTAGAATTGAGCTGATTAAGGAACTTTTCCTCGATATCTGTGTGACCATTTTCTCTTGCCTTCTCGATCAGGTTCCAGGAATCGACGAATCTGTTTTGATGATACCTCAGGATGGCCTGTTGAAAATATTGGAATCCATAGTCGGGAGCCAGACGTTCTGCATCCAAAAATAAAGTGTTTGCCTTATTAAAATAATGTTGTCTTTGATCGCCTGTATTTGAAAAGCCCTTCTCCGTATAATGATATGCCAGGCTGGCTTTTGCTTCTGCATCGTTCGGATAGAGATCAATCAATTTGGAGAGGTATCTTTCCCCGATCTTATCTAGTCCGGCATTGAATTTTTCTATTCCTTCATTCCATAATACAGTCTGTAATTCTTCATGAAATCCGGTCATGATTAGAAACCAACTATTAGCTGGATCTGTATTATATCCGCCTATGATACGGGTGTAAATGAGTACAGAATCCTGGCCAGCTACATTATCTCTCCAGATAGAAAATAGCTTGTCTTGTATGGGAATCCATAGTTGATGCCCATCTACCTCCAGGTAAACCTCATTAGTCACTATTTCCTTGAATTTGGCATCCAGATTCAAAAGATCAATACTTAAATCAAATGCTTCTTTCTTCTCAGTAGGAATTTGCCGGAGGCTATCAAGGTTTTTTGCAATAAGTGCGTATCCAAAGATGTGCCTGGTAAGCTTTAAGTGGTTTGCAAACTCATCCTTATTATTTTCACCTTTCCCTTCAAATTTTTGAAGCCCTTTAAATTCATTGAAGATTTCATCAATGGTGACAAAAGTGTTAGCGTTGAAATTATGAATAACGGGGTCTGAACTGTAAGCCTGGGCTAACGCTGTAATTTGTATGTTTAGGATTGCCAGAGTTGAAGTGATAAGTGCAAAAATGAGCTTTAGAGGCATGTAAAAAGTGGAAGCGATTTATTGTTTATTTAATAATACGGAAATCGTCAAAATAACCGTATATTTAAGGCTTGCAAATTTTCCATTATTTCATCCAATTCAATGTCACAAGATTTAAGAAATATCGCCATTATCGCTCACGTAGATCATGGCAAAACCACACTCGTTGATCAGATCCTGAAACAGAGCGGGACTTTTAGAGAGAATCAACAAGTAGAAGAGAGAGTCATGGATTCCGGCGACCTCGAGAAAGAACGCGGAATCACCATTAGTTCTAAGAATACCGCTGTAAAGTGGAAAGACACGAAAATCAATATCGTGGATACCCCGGGTCACGCCGATTTTGGTGGAGAAGTAGAACGTATCCTGAAAATGGTAAATGGCGTAATTCTTTTGGTGGATGCCGCCGAAGGGCCACTTCCCCAAACCAAATTTGTACTCCGAAAGTCTTTGAGCCTTGGATATAAACCCATTGTAGTCATCAACAAAATTGACCGTAAAGATGCCCGACCCGATGCGGTTTTGGATGAGATTTTTGATTTGTTTGTGATGCTGGATGCCACCAACGAGCAGCTCGATTTCCCTGTTCTTTACGCGATTGCCAAAGAGGGTATTGCTAAAGAAGAATTGGAGCAGGACGGAACCGATCTTTCTCCATTGATGGATAAAATTGTACAACATGTTCCCGCACCGGAGCAAGACACGGAATCAAAATTTAAGATGCTGGTTAGCAGTATCGACTGGAATGATTATGTAGGCCGAATTGCAGTTGGCCGGATTGAGCAGGGAACCATCAAAATAAATCAGGAAGTAGCCCTGATGGATGGTAAAGGCAAAGTGAAAGAGAAAGCCCGCGCTACCAAGTTGTTTACTTTCAATGGCCTTCAGCGCGAGCCGGTTGAAAAAGCAGTGGCCGGTGATATTATTGCATTGGCGGGATATGAGGAGGTGAACATCGGAGATACACTGACCGATACAGCGGACATGACCCCCCTTAAATATGTGGATTTGGATCAGCCGACCATTGCTATGTATTTCCGGGTTAACAATTCTCCGTTTGCAGGCAAAGAAGGCGATTACGTGACATCAAACCAAATGAAAGATCGTCTGTATCGTGAAACCAGAACGAATGTGGCTATGCGGGTTGAGCCGACGGATAGTCCGGATATTTATAAGGTTTCCGGTCGTGGCGAATTGCAGATGGCCATTTTGATCGAGACCATGCGCCGTGAAGGCTATGAATTTTCAGTTTCCCGCCCAGAAGTCTTATTTAAAGAAGTGGATGGTGTTACGTTTGAACCGGTTGAGGAAGTGGTGGTGGATGTCCAAACAGATTATAGTAACCGCGTTATTGATAATCTTCAAAAACGTAAAGGTATCATGACTTCTATGAGTCAGGAAGGGGAAAATAACCGGATTCAATTCCGTGTGCCTTCACGTGGGTTAATTGGTTTCCGAGGCGAGATGCTGACTGAAACCCGAGGAACCGGAATTATGCACCAGCAATTTGATGGCTATGAGCCTTATGCCGGTGAAATCCCGGGTCGGAATCGCGGAGCTCTTATTGCTCTTGAACAAGGCGATGTGACCGGATATGCCCTGGAAGGCGTTCAGGATCGCGGAGAGTTTTTTGTTGCACCTGGAGATCCTGTTTATATGGGACAAGTGGTTGGCGTAAATAAACGCAGCGACGACATGGTAGTGAATGTGGTGAAGAAGAAAAACCTAACGAATCACCGTGCTACACAAACCGCTGATTCTGTGAAATTGAATCAAGCCCGGGATATGAGCCTGGAGCAGTGCATCGAATTTATTGATAACGATGAGTTGTTGGAAGTGACTCCTCAAAGTTTGCGAATCCGGAAAATGCATCTCGATCATAACGATCGTAAACGGGCAGAAAAGCAGAAGGCGAATGCGTAGTCTTTTTTCATGAAAGATATTTAAGGCAGCTTCAGCAGAGGCTGCCTTTTTTGTATCGGAAGGTTTGCAAACTTCACCAAATAAATTGCTACCTTTATCGCCCTTTAGAAATTAATGCATGCATTTCATGAAACAGTGTTCATCTATTGATGACATCCGGAGCGAAATTTCAGCCCTGAAAAAACAGGGTAAAACCATCGCGTTTGTCCCCACGATGGGCGCTTTGCATGAAGGGCATCTTTCGCTGATGCGACTGGCCAAAGAAAAGGCGGATGAAGTGGTTGTTTCCATTTATGTGAATCCGGAGCAGTTTGGTCCAAATGAAGATTTTGAGGATTATCCGCGGCAGCTGCAGGATGATCTGGATGCTTGTGAGCAAGAAGGCGTTTCGCTGGTCTTCACCCCAAATGACAAAGTGATGTACGGCTCAGGCGAGAAGTACTTCCGCATTGAACTGGACACGCTGAATGAGCATATGGATGGGGGAAGTCGTCCCGGGTTTTTTGAAGGGATTGTGTTGGTGGTGAATAAATTCTTCAACATTATTGAGCCGGATGTAGCCATTTTTGGGCAAAAAGACATTCAGCAGTTTCAGATCCTCAAGCAAATGGTCTACGAGTTTAATCATAATATAGAACTGATTGCTGCACCCATAGCCCGGGCAAATGATGGATTGGCGCTGAGCAGTCGCAATGCTTATTTAAGTGATGAGGAGCGTAAAATTGCCCCAAGTCTTTATCGGGCATTGCAATATGTGGAACGTCAGATCAAAGATGGAGTGATGGAGCCAAAATTGTTGTTAAATCATCAGCAAGATGAATTGGAAGCGAAAGGATTCAAAAATGATTATCTTAATGTGTTTTCCATGAAAACGATGCACCCGGTAAAAAAACTTCAACCCGGTAACTCATATATTTTAGCCGGCGCGGTTTATTTAGGAAAAACCCGCCTCATTGATAACATAATTTTAGACCTCTGAGCGATTCCCATGAAAATCACGATGTTTAAATCTAAACTGCACCAAATGGCCGTAACCGAAGCCAACCTGATGTACGAAGGGAGTATCACCATCGATCAGGATTTGCTGGATGCCGCCAATCTGCTTCCTTATGAAAAAGTGCAGGTGTTGAATATTACCAATGGAGCTCGTCTTGAAACTTATACCATTCCCGGAGAGCGGGGCAGCCGCGTTTGTTGCCTGAATGGCGCCGCTGCCCGAATGACCCAAGTCGGAGATCGCATCATCGTTATCAGTTATGCTGAAATGACACCTGAAGAGGCAAAAGATCATAAGCCTCGTGTGGTGATTGTGGATGAAAACAACGATCCCAAAGATATCATCGACAACACCCAACCGGGCACTTCTTACGACTTGGAGACCGGTATGGTAGATAATACGCTGGTAGATTAAAATGAGGAGCAATCCTTTTGTTGAGTTTATAACTATTTCGGGGTCACGACACTTTCTGTTGTCGCAGTTATAAAACTTACTGCCGAAGATTCTTCATCGCGAATGTATTCTTATAAACAAAGGGGAATTAAGCTTTTCTGATCATATAGGTTACTACAACAATTCGGGGATTTATTCGTAATTGTAAAACTATTTTTTTAGTATGATCGTCAAATTACAAAAAGAGTATATTCGGATTCAATCTTTTAATATCTAAATCACATGAATAAGAAGTATATAATACCTGCGGTTGTCGTGGGGCTTTCTCTGGTAGCCTGGTTTGTTTTTGGGGGAGAGCAATCAGAATCCATCGAGCTAACAACCACACCAAAAAAAGGAGAGTTTGTAGTTGATGTAACCACAACAGGAGAGCTCCGCGCAAAGAATTCAGTAGAGATAAAAGGGCCGCAACGTGCACGTGAAATTCGCCTTTATAATTTGAAGATCCAGCGATTGATTCCGGAAGGTACTATTGTGAAGGAAGGAGATTTTGTAGCGGAACTTGATCGCTCCGAGATCACCAGCCGTCTTCAGGATGCAATGCTGGAACTGCAACAGGCGCAATCCCAGGTAACGCAGGTTTCTTTGGACAGTACGCTCACCTTATCACAAGCCCGCGACAATCTAATCAATTTGGAATATGCTTTGGAAGAACGTCAGATTGCTTTGGATCAGTCTGTTTATGAGTCCCCGGCAGTTCAGCGCCAGGCAGAGATCGATCTGGATAAAGCCCGCAGGCAGCTGGCACAGGAGCGTAAGAACTATGTGACCAAAGTGAAGCAGGCGGAAGCTAAAATGAGTGAAGTGCAGGCCGACCTGCAGGAAGAACAGAACGAGGTTGATAAGATCCGGTCTTTGCAGCGTGAATTTACCGTAACGGCTCCGGCCCAGGGAATGGTGATCTATCGCAGAAATTATGATGGCAGCAAAGTTACCGAGGGCAGTGATATCAGTGCCTGGAATCCCATCGTGGCTGAACTACCCGATTTCTCAGTGATGGAATCCGTGACCTATGTAAATGAGGTGGATGTACAGAAGATATCGGAAGGACAAAATGTTGAGATCGGTTTGGATGCAATTCCCGAAAAGAAGCTGAGTGGAGAAGTAACAAGCGTGGCAAATATCGGAGAGCAGCGCCCTAATTCCGATTCCAAAGTTTATGAGGTGATCATTGAAATAGCGGAATCAGACAGTGTGCTTCGTCCGGCTATGACTACAAGCAATCGTGTGATCGTAAACCGGGTACAAGATGCCATGTATATTCCGCTTGAAACTATTCATGTGCAAGATTCAACCAGTTTTGTATTCAAGCAATCCGGGTTGTTTCCGGTAATGCAGGAAGTTGAATTAGGTTTGATGAATGAAAATGAAGTGATCGTAAACCGTGGCCTTTCCATGGATGACGTTATTTATCTTTCCCTCCCATCCGACACCTCCGGAGTGGAAAAGATTTTTCTTGAAGAAGAGATTACTTTAAAATAGACCTGATGCTCCAGAAAATACTTTACAATTTTGATATTGCACTGGAAGCCATTCAGAGAAACAAGCTTCGTGCTTTTCTTACATCGCTCGGTATCATTTTTGGTGTCTCTTCGGTCATAGCTATGCTGGCCATTGGTACCGGAGCTCAACAAGAAGTATTGCAACAGATGCAATTACTCGGAACCAATAATGTGATCGTTCAGCCGGTCATTGAACAGCGGGAGGGCTCTGTTAATGATGAGAACCTGGGAGGGGAACAGAATAAGTTTTCACCCGGGCTGAACCTAAAAGATCTGGAAAGTGTGCGGGAACATGTGCCTCAGGTTGAGAAACTAAGCCCGGAGATCATGTATGAAACTTCCTTCATCAGGAACGGACGGATCCGAACCGGGAAATTGGTGGGAGTGAACCGTGATTATTTTGATATCACGAATTTCAATATCGTTGAAGGCAGTAATTTCAGTGAAGTTCAGATCAATAATGCCGACCCGGTTGCAGTTATTGGCTATGATGTGAAAACACGCTTTTTTGCAGGAGAAAGTCCCATTGGTAAACAAATTAAAGTAGGCCATCTTTGGCTTACTGTGATCGGCGTCATCGAAAAGAAAGAAGTGACCACCGAGAATATTGAAAACCTGGGTATTCGTAATTTTAACCTGGATATCTATGCGCCGGCAACGACGGTTTTACTACGTTTCAAGAATCGTGCTGTGGTAACCGGTAAGGATCTTCAGAGCGGAGGGAGTTCCGTAATATTTATGGGCGGAGCGATGATCACAAGTTCCGGTGGCAACGGTAATTCAGATGCAGATCCAAATTATCACCAGTTAGATAAGCTCATTGTCAAAGTTACAGATACCCAGTACAGCGGCGTGATCGCAGATGTATTATCGCGCATGTTAAAGCGCCGCCATAATGATGTGGTTGATTTTGAGATCATAGTACCTGAACAATTATTACAGCAGGAACAGCGAACCAAACGTATTTTCAATATCGTTCTTTCGTCTATCGCATCTATCTCACTGATCGTGGGAGGAATTGGGATTATGAATATTATGCTTGCCTCCGTAGTTGAGCGTTACCGTGAAATTGGGGTAAGGATGGCTGTAGGTGCCCAAAAAAGAGATATTGAATTACAGTTTTTAACCGAAGCACTTACGATTAGTATCTCCGGAGGAGTAGTTGGTATCATTCTGGGTATGGCCTTCAGCTATGCCATTGAAGCTACCGCCGGAATTGCTACCATCGTTACTCCTATGTCCATAGCCATTTCCTTTGGGGTTGCCCTAATTATCGGGGTGATATTTGGATACTATCCCGCAAAAAGAGCCGCACAACACGACCCAGTACACGCATTACGACATGAATAAATATTTTCTTGGATTTCTATTTTTAATTCTTACCCTCACTGCTTCCAGCTTAAAAGCACAAGAGCAGCAAACCCTCACTCTCGAAGAGAGTATTGAAATCTCCAAGCAAAACAGCCCGCTCGCCCGTGCAGCAAATTTTGCGTTAATATCTGCCAAGTGGCGATACAAATCCTTTCGAGCCGATTTGTTGCCCAGCCTGGACTTGGATGGAGATATACCGGGTTATAGCCGGGCCATAACATCAAACCGTCTTGATGATGGGTCTACTATCTACCAGGAAGAAAGTCAGTCTCAGTCATCCGTAAATTTATCGATCAATCAGAATATTATGCCTACAGGTGGAAGGCTTTCATTATCCAGCGGAATCAATCGGCTCATTCTTTTTGACCGTGGTGTGGATGGTGAAAATGTTTATTTCTGGCAGAGCACTCCCTTGGTGGCATCCTACATTCAGCCGCTGTTTCAGTACAATGGTTTGAAATGGAGAAACAAGACCGAGCCTCTTCGGTATCAGATCGCTCAAAAGCAATACGTGGAAGACATGGAGGACCTGGCTTTTAATACCACCCAAAGTTTTTTCGATTTTCTGCTGGCCAAGATCAATGTAGAGGTAGCAGAATTTAATGTTACAGTCAACGATTCGATCTATAATATTTCCAAAGGCCGGTATCAGGTGGGGAATATTGCGGAAAATGACTTGCTTCAAAGTGAGTTAGCTCTCAGGAATGCAGAAACCTCATTGACAACTGCAAGGTTGAACTTTCAGAGGGCTGAAGAAAATTTTAAAGCCCTTCTTGGTATACCTGATGCTACAGAAGTAGACGTAATTGCACCTGAAGAGGCTCCGGAATTGAATATTGAAGTAGACCGTGCATTACAACTTGCCCGGGAGAATAACAGTACGTCTCTTGAGTTTGAATTGAACGAAATACAGGCAAACCAAGCGTATGATCAAGCAAGGAAAGAGGCCGGTTTTTCAGCAACATTGCAAGCCAGTTATGGATTGAATCAAACCTCTCAAGATTTTGATCAACTTTATAATGATCCTCAAAACCGTCAGTTTTTTACCGTGGGCTTTCAGATCCCGATCTTCAATTGGGGCAAGAATACGGCTGAAATTCAAGCCGCCCGAAATCAGCAGGCTGCTACAGCAAATACCATTGCATACCAAAAGCTACAGTTTGATCTGAACGTAAGAAGTACCGTTAGGGAATTTTCACAATTGAGAGAACAAGTTGAATTAGCCCAGGTTTCTGATGAGATCGCAGATCGTCGCTATAATGTAGCTCAAAACCGGTATTTGATCGGTAAAATTGATGTAACGAATCTTTTTATTGCCCAAAATGAAAAAGACAGTGCCCGCCGAAGCTACATTCAGGCCCTTCGAAATTACTGGACGGGATACTTCAATCTTCGACGGCTTACGTTGTATGATTTTGAAAACAATCAGCCCATAACTGCCGATGTAGATTAACATGCATCGGCCAATTGAGTAAATCCTACTGGAATTAATTTATAAACTCCTCAAAAAGATCTCTTAAGTCTTGAGTGAGCCTGAATGGCTGATTTAGAAACCTTGTCTTAGCGAACAAAGACTTAAGAGTTATAGCCCAAAAAAAAGGTCCAAGCGAGACACTTGGACCAATTGTTGAATTTTATAAGATTTCTATAGTTATGTGAAGTTATAAGAAAGCTGAGATTTACTTCTCTACCACAATCCAGCCTTCTTCATCAACCATGCGCTTGGCGTATTTCCACTTCACTTCTTTGGTTTCACCGGAGTTCATATTTTGAACCGTAACATAATCATTTCGTCCGGGTTCATCTGCAACTTCAATGGGTTGTCGCTTGGCGTTTCCACCCTGAGGACGCTGTTGCTGTCCTCCATTTTGTTGTGGCTGACCTTTGAGCCCCATTCCGGTTGAGTCGGCATGCTGAGTTTCCATTGAAGAAGTGTCAAAACGTGATTTCTGTTTTTGTGCCTGTTGCAGTTTAGAATCATCTTCTTTCACTTCCGGAACAGCCTTCCAGATCAATGAAATAGCTTCCTGATTGATATCATCCAAAAGCATCTTAAACATATCGAATGCTTCCCGTTTATATTCGAGCAGTGGATCTTTTTGTGCAAAAGAACGAAGTCCGATCCCTTCTTTTACGGAATCAAGTTCCCGCAGATGTTCCATCCATTTTTGGTCGATGATAGAAAGTATGGCACTTTTCTCGAGCGACCGCGCAACTTCTCGGCCTTCGTTTTCGAGGGCACGTACTACATCAACTACAATGCGCATTCTGCGAATACCATCCGTAAAGATAACCTGAACTTTATCAGGGCGGTTTTCCGGATTTGCCTCGTTGATGCGCTGCATTACTTTGTAAAGCGGAGCTGCAATTCGTTCTTCTTTCTTACGATAGTTCTCAAGCGCTTTATCTACAATGTGATCTGTAAGTTCACGCTCTCCCATGGTGAACCACGATTCCCGGTCATAGTCTACATCAACGGCGAGATTACGTATTACTGCTTCATGAAGACCATCATAATCTCCGGCAGCAATATGTTCTTCCACCATGCCTTCCACAAGGTCGTCGAGCATGTCAAGAATGTCGGTACGCAATTGCTCACCCGAAAGTGCGTGTTTACGACGAGCGTATATCACATTTCGCTGATTGTTGAGCACGTCATCATACTCCAACTGTCGTTTTCGGATACTAAAGTTATTCTGCTCAACTTTAGATTGCGCTCTTTCCAGCGACTTGGTGATCCATGGGTGTGTAATGACCTCGCCTTCTTCAAAACTGAGCTTGTCCATTACGTTGGCAACACGGTCACTCATAAACATGGCCATCAGGTCATCTTCCAGAGAAACATAAAACTGAGATTCACCCGGATCACCCTGACGTCCTGAACGACCTCTCAGCTGTAAGTCAATACGGCGGGATTCATGTCGTTCTGTTCCCAGAATGGCAAGTCCTCCAAGCTCTTTCACTCCTTTGCCTAATTTGATATCAGTACCACGGCCGGCCATGTTGGTAGCCACGGTAACAGCCCCTACTTCACCGGCTTGTTTTACGATCTCGCTTTCGCGGGCATGTTGCTTGGCATTTAACACATTATGAGGAATTCCGGCTCGTTTCAGCATTCGGCTAACGGTTTCCGATACATCCACACTGGTAGTACCCACAAGAACCGGCTGTCCTTTTTTGTGATATTCCTGAATCTTTTGAATAGCCGCATTGAATTTCTCACGCTTGGTCTTAAATACAAGGTCCTCTTTATCATCGCGAGCTATAGGTTTGTTGGTTGGGATTACGACAACATCCAGCTCATAGATCTCATTGAATTCACCTTCTTCCGTTTCGGCAGTACCGGTCATACCGGCCAGCTTATTATACATTCGGAAGTAATTCTGTAGGGTGATGGTAGCGTAAGTCTGTGTTGAGGCCTCTACTTTAACCTGTTCTTTGGCTTCGATAGCCTGGTGCAATCCATCGGAGTAGCGGCGGCCGGAAAGTACACGTCCGGTATGTTCATCAACAATCTGAACTTTTCCATCCTGAACGATGTATTCTTCCTCACGTTCAAAATTAGTGTAAGCTTTTAAGAGCTGATTGACGGTGTGAATACGATCTCCGCGTTCGGCAAACAAACGATGCAGTTCATTGAATTTCCGCTCACGCTCCTGTCGGACTTCTTGTTTGGCCTCCTCAATTTTCTTCTCTTTATATTCCTCACTGAACTCATCATTATTTTTGACCGATTCGATCTTTTGTTCTTCGAGTTCATCAACTTCTTTTTCAATTTTGGCTGTTTCTTCTCCAAGGTCAGGGATTACGAAAAACTCTTCATCTTCTCCTTTTTTGGTGATGAATTCCCGGCCTTTTTCGGTCATTTCGATGGAATTCATTTTCATATCCACTGCATAAAACAAGTATTCATCCACAACAGGCATGTTCTTGGCGTTATCCTGCAGGTAATATGATTCTGTTTTTTGGATCAGTTTTTGGACCTTGGGATCTTGTTGCAGTTTCCGTAGTTGTGTGTTTTTTGGGAATCCACGCACGGCACGGAATAAGGCAAGTCCGGCTTTCTCTTCGTTGCCATCGTCCAACAGTTGCTTTCCTTCTTTAACAAGGTTGGCAACAAGTTTCTTCTGTGCATTCACCAGCGATTCAACCCTGGGCTTCATCTCCACATACTTGTCAGATTTATTATCCTGAGGAACCGGCCCGGAAATGATCAGCGGGGTTCGTGCCTCGTCAATAAGAATAGAGTCTACCTCATCAATGATAGTGAAGTGATGATCGCGTTGAACCAACTGCTCTTCCTCAATCACCATATTATCGCGGAGGTAATCAAAGCCGAATTCATTATTGGTTCCATAAGTGATGTCTGCTTTGTATGCTTTTCGGCGCTGATCGGTACTGGGCTGGTATCGGTCAATACAATCCACCTGAAGCCCATGGAAGTTGAAAATAGGCTCATTCCATTCAGCATCTCGTTTTGCCAGGTAATCATTTACGGTGATTACATGCACGCCTTTGCCTGCTAATGCATTCAAGTAGGCAGGGAAAATGGCCACAAGCGTTTTACCTTCACCGGTTTTCATTTCAGCTACTTTACCCTGGTGCAGTACAATGGCTCCGATTAGCTGTACATCATAAGGGATCATCTCCCAGGTTGTTTCGTTACCGCCTACTTTCCAGGATTGTCCGACAAAGCGCCGGCATGTATCTTTTAATACCGCAAATGCTTCAGGAAGAATCTCATCAAGCACATCTTCGATGGTGTCCAGTTCCTGCTGCTCCATTTCATCGAGTTGTTCCGCTAACTCCCGATGTTCTGCCGGAGTGAGTTCTTCGATGTTGTCTAACTGCTGCTTGATCTCCTTAATGCGGGCAACAGTGTCTGCGGTGGCATCTTTTATTTTCTGCCTGAACTCTTCCGTTTTTGCTTTTAGCTCATCATCACTGAGCTTCTTCATTTGCTCTTCGTAGCTCTTGATCTCATCTACGATAGGCTGGATCTTTTTAATATCTCTTTCACTTTTGGAGCCAAAAACTTTGGTAATGATTTGACCGACTTTATCTAACATAATAGGATACTCGTGCTCTACTGAAAATTTGGTGAACCACTAAAGTTAAGCTTATAAATAGGGCGGTTCAACTGTTTGGAAGTTAATCTTTACAAATACCCTGCCATGAAAGTGAGTGGCAGTAAAATAAGTGGATTTCGGACAGCTTGTCGGAATGTTGGGAAATTCCGAATCCTAAACTCCAATGTTCAATTAATTCTTCATAAGGAAAAAATTCGTCCAATCAGTAAAAAGAGTGTAGTAGAGGTTAATTTTATTTTGTTAATAAAAGACTCAAATTCTGCCATATTTGTTAGACAAGAAATCGCTTCCATTATTTATAAATTCAGGATAAAATATTTTATTCTTAATTAAATTAATTATTAATCTTTTTAAACATTATTAAATACGGCAATTATTTTGTTCAAATTAAATTATGTGATATTTTTAGAGCTCACTCACTCATCGAAAAAAGGTATTAATTATGATTTCCAAAGAATTTACTCCAAAGAGAACAGTTTGCAAAGTAACCCTAACCCTACCTGAAGATTGGGCTAAGAAAGAGGTAGTGGTAGCCGGTAGTTTCAATAATTGGGATACAGGATCGGAAAAACTTGAGAAGAAAAAAGGCAAGTGGACCACCACGCTACGACTTAAGCCGGAAAATGAGTACAAGTTTAAATACCTGATTGATGGCGAACGTTGGGAAAATGATGATGCGGCAGATAAATACGTACCGAATGAATTTGGTACTGAAGATTCTGTCATCAACATTGGTAAATAACCCGACAGCTTTCCCGGGGAACATTGATGATTTTATTTTACTTTAAACGGTAAGCCAAAACATCAGCCCAATTATTTTGTTTAACACCACTGCTTTTGAAGCAAAGTTGGCTACGTCTTGGTTAGGGCGTAGCTTTTATTTTTTTGAAGAACTGCCTTCTACCAATTCCTATGCCAAAAAAACGGAAGGTGAAGATTCCCTGCATGGCACTCTCATTCTTACCGATTACCAAAGTGCCGGACGGGGGCAACACGAACGAAGCTGGGAAGTGGAGCCCGGACAAAATCTTACCTTCTCACTCATCTTTGAACCACAAAAAGCTGAACGCCTGAATTTATTAACGCTGGTTTGTGCGCTGGCCATCAAAGAATCTTTTGAGAGTTTGTTGAATGTATCAGCTTCGCTTAAATGGCCCAATGATATTTTGATCAACGGGAAAAAAGTATGCGGAATACTTACCGAAACGGTTTTCATTGGAAATAAACTGGATCGGGTGGTAGTTGGAGTTGGGCTGAATGTAAATCAACTGATGTTTCCGGAAGCATTGGAAGGAGTTGCAACTTCACTTCGGAATGAAACCGGCAAAGAGGTCAGCCGGGAAGCATTGCTCATTGAGATCTTACAGGCCATTGAATATCGTTATCGGCTATGGGCGCAGCATAATCAGGATGTGGTAAAGCAGGTTAACCGAGCTATGTTGGGGGTTGGGGAATGGTGTCAGTTGAAAGTAGATGGAGCTAAGTTGCCGCAGCCACTCAAATTTTTGGGCGTAAATGAATGGGGGGAGCTATTGGCAATGGATGAAGCCTTGGAGGTGCAAAAATATGCATACGAGCAAGTTCGGATCTTAGGAAAAGTATCCTCATAAAAAACCCGTCCGGTTTATGCCGGACGGGTTTGAAATTAAGTCTGAAAGACTTATAAAATTATGCACTCAGTTTTTCAGCCGCTTCAAATACGTAGTCTTTGATAGCTTCAAAAGCCTTGAGCGTTTTTTCGATATGTACATCGTTGTGGGCCGCTGTTGGGATCAATCGGATCAAAACAGTGCCACGCGGTACTACAGGATATGCCACTCCACTTACAAATACCCCATGCTCTTCACGAAGTTTACGCATAATATCCTGGCATAGATCAGTACTTCCTTTAGTAAGTACAGGTGTTACCGGGCTTTCTGATGGTAGCACGGTATAACCGATCTCACGGAGTCCTTCTCTCAACTTGAGCGTGTTATTCCAAAGTTGTTCTCTCCACTGAGGGTTGTCTTTGATCATTTGGAGTCGTTTTCTTGCAGTGACTACCATAGGCAGCGGCAAAGACTTGGCAAATACCTGACTTCTGGAATTCGCTTTTAAAAATTCAATAACACGTGGCTCTGAAGCTATAAAAGCACCAATCAGAGCAAAAGATTTAGCAAAGGTACCAAAGTAAATATCAATGCCATCCTGAACACCAAGATGCGTTCCGGTACCTGAACCGTCTTTACCCATGGTACCGATTCCGTGTGCATCATCCACTAAAAGCCGGAAAGGAACTTCTTTTTTAAGCTCGATGATCTCCTTAAGGATACCGAGATCTCCCGTCATTCCGAAAACACCTTCAGTTACAACCAGGATAGAAGTATTTTCGCCCATTTTTTTCTTGGCACGGAACAGTTGCTTCTTGAAACTCTCAATGTCGTTATGCTTGAATACATACTTCTCGGCCATGGCGAGTTGTTTACCATCAACGATACAAGCATGGCTAAGTTCATCATAAATGAGAATATCATTTCGATCAACCAGTGCGTGAATGGTACTCATGATACCCTGATACCCATAATTCAATAATTGGGCTTTTTCTTTGTGAACAAATGCAGCCAGCTCTTCTTCAAGTTTTTCATGCTCGTTTGAATTTCCGGTCATGAGTCGAGCTCCCATTGGGGCGCTCAGGCTGTATTTTTCAGTAGCTTCGGTATCCACTTTCTTGATCTCGGGATTACTGCCAATACCAAGGTAGTCGTTGATACTCCAAACAACCATATCCTTGTTATTGAATTTCATTTCCGGGCCGAGCGGGCCTTCTAATTTTGGAAATGTGTAATACCCGTATCCTTCAGAAGTGAATGGGCCCAGGGGACTTGGGCGGCCCTCAAGCTTGTCAAATAAATCCATAAATTTGCGCTGAAATTTTCGCTTTAATTGTGATTAGAACGGCTGATTCTACCGTTTATAAAACGTGGTAAATGTACGTAAATATGCTCTCAACTCAAAAGACCTAACCCTTTCGTAATATCCCGGTAATATTGGCCGGGATTCTTTAAAAGTGAGGCGTAAGGTTATTCAAAGTCATTCTTTCAGCGTTAAACCTTTGTTCAATCAAAGGTTGGGCCGCACAATGAACAGTCCCGTTTCGATGTCACTTAAAACTACCATCCCGCTGGAAAAATACGGATAGTTACTCCAGGTGCCTGTGAAGACTGCAGCATCTGTTTGCGGCTGGGTATCAAAGTAGGCAACCCGTTCCAGGTTGGCGTCCTCAACATCGGAGATATCCAGGATCTGCAAACCTGCATTGTAATTTGTTTCGTAGGCATATTTTCCGCGCACGTAGAGATTATGGTCGATCGATAAGGATTCATGCTCATAATAGCCTACAAACCTGGGATCTTCCAGGTCTCGCACATCCCAAATATATGTTTTTGTACCACGCCCCAGGTTTCGTTCATCCAATTCGTCATTCATCAAAAAGAAAGCCTGATCTTCAGTAAGCCAACCCTGATGAGAATACTGCATATCAGCTTGACGGTTAAATCCAATGGTTTTAGGGTTTTCTTTATCCGAGACATCAGCGATCACCACATTTCCCTCGGCTGAGTTGAAGCAGATCTCTTGACCGGAGTGTTCAGAATCCGGGCCGTTATATACCACGCATTGTGCATCATGAATGTAACCCGGCGCTATCCTGTAATAGCCCGGAGAAGGGTCGATATAGCAACCAGCAAACTCCGGTGATTTTGGATTGGAAATATCGATCATATGAAGCCCTGTGCTGTCCCGGCTTCCACACATTTCAGATTGAGTGATTCCAACTCCGTAAGCAAATCCCGTTTGCTCGTTGATCACGATATTATGAGCAGGGCCAAATTTATCGTAGAGTGCGTCATGCTCAAATTGCAGAACTTGTCCATCAAAATCGCGCAAATTGGTCAGGTCAAATACTTGCATTCCATGGGGTTGTGCATCACTGACTATAAAAGCATGGTTATCATACACTTTTATATCCCTCCAGGCGGTTCCCATGCTAATTGATTTCGATCTGTTGGTGGTACCGATCCCTAAATTGCATGCCGGGTATTGATTCAGTGTGAGCTGCTTGAATTTTCCGCGAAGATTCGATTCCGGCAGACGCCCCACAACTACAGGGGTTTCTGGATCAGAAATATCGACAAAAGCAGTGCCGTTGGTAAGGCCTACTAATGCATATTCTTTGGAGGTTTGAGGGTCTGTCCAACCCCAAATATCATTCAGATAAACACCGGTAGAGTCTCCGGAAAGTTCGTAAATGGAGAGTTGGGCAAAAAGGTCTACATTTTCACAGGCAAAACCGTTTGCGTTTCCATCTTCACAAGGAAATGGTGCTTTGAGTTTATCATCTGCGTTTGAAAGGTCGCATGAAGAGAACAGTCCGCCTAATAAAAGAAGGGTTCCTAACAGGGTAAATTTTTGAAACATGGTATGCATAAAGTTTAAATCTGGTCTCAATTTATCAGAAGAATTTTCGAAATACCAACTTTTGAAGAAGGATACTTGTTTTACCAACAAATTATATTAATAGTGAAAGAACGGAACATAAAGAAATTCATTACAATTTAAGTTACTTTGCGATTCACCTGAGAGTAAAATAATCGGAGTATGTTTTTAATAATGCGATATATTGCCAAGCTTTTAAAAGCGTTGGCATCAGAAGCTTCTCCCGCACAAATAGCCGGCGGGGTGATTTTGGGTATGATCATTGGGTTGACACCTTTGTCATCGCCTCATAACCTGATCATACTGATTCTGATTTTGATCTTTAGAGTAAACTTTGGGATGGCCATTCTTTCTTTTACCATTTTCAGCGGAATTGCCTACCTGGCTGATCCCCTTTTTCATAGCTTTGGAATGTATCTGCTGGAGCTGGAAAGTATGCAGGAAACCTGGACCAACATGTATAATAACGAGTGGTGGGCTTTCACCAACTTCTATAACACGGTGGTGATCGGCAGTTTTGTCTCGTCCATTATAGCTGCTATTCCCTTATTTCCTTTAACCATGTATGGAGTGGTACAATATCGCGAGCATATTCATGCAAAAGTACAGAAATGGAAGATCGTTCAGGCATTCAAGACCACCAAGTTTTATACGATCTATCAAACCGTAAGCAGAGTGAGAGGATAAGTCATGAGAATTTGGGGAATTATAACCGTATTGATTTTGGCGGGACTCACTTTTGCCGCCACTTACTTTATAACCGATGAATGGGTAGAAGAACAGGTAGAGTACGAGGCAAGTGTGTTGAATGAAGCCAAGGTGGAAATTGACGGCTTTGTGTTTGACCTGTTCAACTTACAGCTCAAATGGGACCGCCTTCAGGTGACCAATCCCAATAATACGATGGAGAATACTTTTGAAACCGGGGAAACGGAGTTTCAGGTTGAGTTCTGGCCTTTGTTGTTGGCTGAGAAAGTCATTGTAAATAATATGAAGCTCACCGGTTTCCAGCTTGGCACAGAACGAGAAACCGATGGCTCTTTTGAAATTCCTGAAGAAGAAAAAGATGCTGAACCAGGGTTTGTTTACGATGTGGTGAACCAGGTGAGCAGTCAGGCCCGGCAAAATGCTGAAGTCCGGTTTACGGATGTTCGGGATGACCTTAACATAGACAGCCTGATGGCCAAGGTTAATATTCAATCTCCCGAAAAGATCGATTCTCTTCGGCGGGGCATCCAAAAAACCTATTCGAAATGGGACAGTACGTTTAAGAATACAGATGTTCGCAAAGAGATCGCACAGGTCGAACAGACCGTAAATTCCATCAAGCCAAAGGAAATCAAAGACCCCAAAAAGATCGTGGAAACCATCAACAATGTGCAGAAGCTTAGGAAGCAAGTTGATTCACTTAAAACCAGGGCAGAAACGATCAAAAAAGAATTTGAACAAGATTACGGAACCACAAAAGAGGATCTTTCTCAAGTTGATAACTGGATCCGTGCTGATTACCAAAGAGCACTAAGCGTGGCTAAGCTTCCGGATCTCGATGTGCAAAATATCGGGAAGGCCTTGTTTGGCGGAAATTTGTTGGGAGATTATGCCGCGTATTTACAATATGTAGCCATGGCCAGAGAATATGGAAGCAGGCTGGTGGGGGAAGATTCAACCGAAGAGATTCCAAGGTATGAAGGCATAGATTACCATTTCAGCGATAAGTATGATCTGCCCGGTTTTTGGTTCAAGAATATTGAGCTATCCGGTAAAACCAAATCGGATATAAATATTGCCGGAAAAGTGACAGGTATTAGCAGCAGCCAAAAAAAGACCGGGGAGCCGGTAAAATTTGAAGTAGGCGGAACGGATGAAAATGAGGTGCGGCTTTCTCTGAATGGAGAATTTAACTATTTGGGAAATGAACCACGCGAAAGTTTTAAACTGGCTTATGAAGGATTTACACTTTCCAAAGCACGATTGTCAGGTTCAGATCTGTTGCCATATAAATTAAATTCCGGGAAAGGTGATGTGAGCGTTAATGTGAATATCATCGATAAAAGACTGGATAGCCGAATTGATTACCTGGCTCGTAACATTAGTTTTGATTTTCAGTCGGCAGGGAAGCCAAAGAACAGGCTCGAGCAATTGGTTCGGGATGCGATTGGCGGTACCGACCGTATTAACGTATCTGCTCTTGTCGACAATGTGAACGGACCGCTTCGGGTTCGTGTGCGTTCCAATGTGGATGATCTTTTTATGAGCGCTTTGAGGCAAACGGTAAGCCAAGAGCTTGAAAATGCCAAGCGAAAAGTCCGGGCAGAAGTTCAAAAACGAGTGGATGGACGAAAAGAGCAACTGGCAAAATTCAAGCAAGAAAAAGAAGCTGAGATCCGCAAACGGTATGAAGAACTACAGACCCAGATCGATGAAAAGATTCAGTTGGTTGAAGACAAGAAAAAAGAGCTTGAAGAACGTAAGAAAGAGTTAGAGAGCCAGCTCAAAGACAAGATCAAAGATAAGATCGGGATCGATTTCGAATAGAAAAAAAGCTGACAGCGGAATCCGGAATGCTGTCAGCTTTTTTATTTTATTTCATGAGTAACATTTTCTTGGTGAGCTCAACACCCGTACTGGTAGACAGACGATAAATATATACACCACTTGAGAGATTGCCGGCATCGAAAGTTACCTGGTATGAGCCGGCTGCTTTCTGTTCATTATTTGCCAGCGAAGCGACTTCCCGGCCCAGCATGTCGAATACTTGTAACGAGATCGTACTATTTTCCGCTAATTGATAACGAATCACAGTTGATGGGTTAAAGGGGTTTGGATAGTTTTGATCAAGTTGAAATGCAGAAGCAACTTCAGGCTCTTCCCAAATTGAAACAGGTTCCTGTATCTCCTGCCCTTCATTAAGAGCGCCTTTGGTATTTTGCTCCGTAACAACCCACTCAAAATCAGCATAAGAAGAGCCGGTTCCTGTAAGCGATAAAGAACTTCCAACTGCGGTACTTGCGGTTTCTTCAACCCCAATATCTATGCTTTCAAAGTCTGCGGCGGGACCGTCGGCGGCAGTAAAGGTTCCTTCGTAAGAGAGAAACTGAATAAGCTCTCCGTCAATATCGAGACTCAGTCCGTCCGGGCCTCCATTTTGGATTCCGTTACTTGGCAGATCCAGGTAATACAAAGAAAACCCGTTGGTGGTCTCCCCTTTTACAAAATCATTCCCGGAATAAGAAGCGTAGGAAGAGCTATTGCTGCCATTATACAGCGTAATAGTAACATTGGTCAGGTCCGCAAATTCGGCGTTTACAGCCAATTCAACAAACTCGCCCTCGTCGGTTCCTTCGTTGTCATAATGCAATTCGTTGATCCACGCAGTGGAAGGAGCCTGTCCGTCATTATCAGCAATAGTGATCTCGAGGCTTTCAGGATCACTGATTACTGCATTTTGAGGTCCGGAAATTCCTTCAAGGTTCAGCAAGATCGTTTCTTCATTTTCTTCCAAATCATCATCGATTAGATTAAGAGTCACGGACTGCCGTTCCAAAGAACCCTGTGGAAAGGTCACGGTCTGTGAGGTGAACGTTTCGAAATCATCGCCGGCAGTAGCTGAGCCTCCGGAATAAACGATATTTACAGAGGTAGCGGTATCAGGGTTGGGGTTGGTGATGGCTACTTCAACCTGAATGGTTCCGAGTCCTTCACGCACAGTAAGTTCAGAAGCTGCAAAATAGACGTTGGTTTGACTGATAGCGCCTTCAAAATAAGCGCGGTCTACCAGGGTAGGGTCGATCACAAAAGGGTTCACTTTGCCATCCTGAAATTCAGCGACTGCACAGGTACGGTTATACTCTTTGGTTGAAACCTGATCGAGTTGATTCCATGCACGTAAAAATTGTTTTTGAACTTCAAAGAAGATCGGGTCGGCTTCATCAGCCTGAGTTTTATACATGGTGTAGAAGTAAAACATGCTTCGGGCTATGTCGCCTTCCACGCTCTCACGCGGTTCCCAGCTTCCGGAATATGCATTGTTGGGGTGATTGTCGCGGCGTTCGCTGTAATTATCAATAGAATCTGCAACCGGTGTATTATACTGCTGATCTCTCAACCACCAGCCATCCGTCTCGTCATCAGGAATTTCATAAAAAGGACTGTTACTTCGAGAGCTGTTCGCGGACGAAAAAGCAGGATAAAGGTGGTGCATGTCAGAATGTGCGTTAGTGCCTTCAGTAGCTCCTTTACTTTGAGGCCAGCTATGTTCAGCATTGATATTGACCGAGTTGGCCTGTGAGCGGACACTTCCTGCCGAAGGGTCAATCGCTCCTTGATAACCGGTATATATCCCTTCAACAAAACCGCCCACATTGTCAATATTACCGTACATTTCTTCCCGGGCATTATCGTAGCCAAGTACAGTGGTAGTTTTATACTCCTGAATCAGGGCATTGATCAGTTCCTGCCCGGAAAGTTCCGGAAAGATCTGTGTGCCCTGGGCCGGACAACTTTGTCCGTAGGCTGAGAAAGTGACGAGTAGGGATACTGCAAAAACGGAAATCAGGTTCTTCAACCTGAAGGATGAGAAAGAGAACATACTTTGAAGCTTAAATTCTGTTGTTGTGAGAAGTGGTGACAGCCAATTTACGGTTGGCCGGTGGAAGCTTCCCTGTCCTTATTGCCGGGAATTACACTAATCTTGATTTTAGGCTCTAATATATGGCTTTTAATCCTTTTGGGAATAAAGGATTTGTAAAGCTTTCCCAAATGCACTTAGCCCAGCAACTGATTAATGTTTTTGATCTCATCCTGGTTCACAAGGTGCCCCATTCCCGGATATAGCTTTTTGGTAACTTTTGCTCCAAGACGGTTGAGCACCTGCTCAGATTCATTCACCCTTTCTTTAGGGATGTGCGGATCTACATCGCTGCAGCCCATGAATACGGGAGTTCCATCCAAATTTCCCTTGTAGTCTGCGGGATTAACTTCCGGGCCGGTCCCTATTAATCCGCCACTTAAAGCGATCAACCCCCCGTATCTTTTGGGATGACGAGCCACGAATTCTGAGATCAGGCAGGCGCCTTGTGAAAAGCCAAGGAAATAGATCTGCTCGTGTGAAAAACCTTCAGACTGAAAATCCTCAACCACGTCGTAGATCTTTTGGAGAGCCGAAGATAAATTCGGTTCATTTTGTTCTGAGGGAGCCATAAATGAATATGGATACCAGGTGTTGCCGCTTGCCTGAGGAGCGCGAAGCGTCAATTTGAGGGATGTATCAAACTCGTTGGCTAATGGAAGAATGCTTTGCGCAGTGGCTCCGCGGCCGTGAATCATGATCATAGCGGCATCCGCTTCAGAGGCCGGAACCCCACCTTCTGCAATTTGCGTAGGTTGATGAGGCCCTTCAAAATGAGCACTTTCTGTTACTCGGAATAAACTCATAGGAATAATATTTTTGATTAATTTCTTTGTGAAAATTCACTCCTACGCTGAGCGCAGGAGCGAGGTGTTGACTACTTATTTTTTGAAAAGCTTAGGCTTTCGTAGCCACCTTAATTTCAGGGAGAATTTGCTCGATGCGATCTCGTTTGGATTCCAGCCAGGGAGGCAGGATTAACGTTTCGCCGAGATGTTCGAATTCCTCATCCACGGTATATCCGGGATCATCGGAGGCCATTTCAAAAAGCACTCCGGCAGGAATACGGTAGTAAACCGATTTAAACCAATGTCGGTCGATAATCTGTGTGGGACTTAATCCTTTTCGCTCTACTTTTTGGCGTAGCCCATCCAATTCAGCCTGATTTTCTGCCCGGTAGGCTATGTGATGAACAATGCCTCGCCCGTTTCTTCCGTACTCCGGATTATCGGCCTTCTCAATAATGACAAATCGGCCAATTGGGGCATCCGTTTGATAAAGCGTTTGGTTTCCTTGCTCAGCGGCTTCCTCAAATCCAAAAAGGTCGCCCAGCAACATTTCAGTATGCTGTTTTTCCGTAAGTAACATGCGCGCTCCCCAAAATCCCTGAATGGTATGTTCTGCGGGAACGATGTAATTCACATTTTCCACTTTGGATTTAGCTTCTCCTTCAAATACGATATCCAGCTCCAATCCATCGGGATCTTCGAAACGAAGGGCTTTTCGTCCGAACACCTCAACTACTTCGTAAGAGATATCATTTTCGCTAAGCCGGACTTCCCAATAATCTTCGGAGCCTTTGGGAACCTGTAAACCCACATTAACTACTTCGCCAACTCCTGCTTTTCCTTTTTGAGCCATAGGCCACGGAAAGAAAGTAAGGCTTGAACCCGGTTCAGCAGACTGATTACCATAAAACAAATGATACGTACCTGGATCGTCTTGATTGACCGACTTTTTAACCAACCGCATTCCTAAAAGTTCAGTATAGAATGCTGCGTTACGTTGTGCATCTCCGGCAAGCACCGTGATGTGATGGATTCCTTTATGATGTTTCATGGCAGTTTTGGTTTATTTGGTTTGATAACTCAACGGTAATATACGGTTTATCATTCAATAGTTTAACATTAAACTAATTTGTGTTTTCTATGACCCTCATAAGGGTTTGGTTGCAAAGAAATATTCCGGTAAATAAGGATCCACTGAAGTACCAAAAAAGGATAAGAGGGAAGGTATAAAACCGTTATCTTAAGCTTCGATTTATCAAGCTAAAGAACCCTTTTTCATGAACATCTACGCTATTATTATCCTGGCAACCATTGCCATTGATTTTATTCTTGATCTCACCTCCAATTATCTAAATCTCAAATCCCTTTCCAAAGAATTACCCGGTGAATTCGAAGGTGTGTATGATGAAGATACGTATGCTAAATCCCAGGAGTACACGAAAGTAAGAACCAAGTTTGGTTTTCTGACTGGTGGATTTGATCTGGCAGTGGTTTTAGGATTCTGGTTTTCGGGGGGATTCAACTGGCTGGATACAATCGTTCGAGCCTGGGGTTTTGGCGAATTGGTAACCGGACTTTTCTACATCGGCATCCTCATCTTAGCTAAAACCATCATCAGCCTGCCATTCAGCATTTACTCTACCTTTGTGATCGAAGAACGGTTCGGGTTCAACAAAACGACCCCCAAAACCTTTGTACTGGATCTTGTAAAAGGATTGGGGTTGAGCTTGTTGATCGGGACGCCACTACTTGCCGGAATTCTTTGGTTCTTTATGTACGCCGGGGACCTGGCTTGGTTGTATGCATGGGGTGCAGTAACGGTTTTTACTCTGGTCATGCAATATGTGGCACCGACCTGGATCATGCCGCTGTTCAATAAATTTACACCCATGGAGGAGGGCGAATTACGCACCGCCATCGAAGAATACACGGAAAAAGTTGATTTTCCCCTCAAGGGATTATTCGTAATTGACGGATCCCGACGTTCCAGCAAATCAAATGCATTTTTTACCGGTTTTGGAAAAAACAAGAGAGTGGCCTTGTATGATACCCTTATTGAGAATCACAACAATAACGAGCTGGTAGCAGTACTGGCTCACGAAATTGGGCATTACAAAAAGAAACACATTATAAAAGGTATGATTACTTCTGTTTTACAAACCGGGGTCATGTTCTTCTTGTTGTCGATATTTTTACATTCGGAAGGATTGTTCGAGGCGTTTTATATGGAGCAAGCCTCGGTTTATGCCGGTCTTATTTTCTTCGGAATGTTATATGCGCCTATCGATATGATCCTTTCTGTATTTATGCAGATCCTCTCACGCAAACATGAATTCGAAGCTGATGCTTTTGCCGCAGAAACAACAGGCAAGCCGGAGGATATGGTTTCAACACTTAAAACATTGTCCAGGGATAATCTCTCTAACCTTACCCCACATCCATTCTATGTTTGGTTGAATTATTCGCATCCGCCGGTGTTGGAGCGGATCAAGGCGATTCGGGCGGGGCATCAATAAGCGAAGTTTAAAGAGCGCTTAATTCAGAAAATCTAAGCTCAAAGACGGTTCCTGAATCATCTTTTCGTGACTCATACTTGTAATCAGCATCTAATTGAAGTGCCAGTGTAGATATCAGTTCCATTCCCAGCGAAGTTCGTTCTGTCTGCTTTTCCTTAAAACCACCACCGTTATCTTTGATCTGCATAAATATGGTTCCGGCGTTGTTAGAAAGAGAGATGGCGATCTTTGGATCTGACTGATTGCTGAAGGCGTGTTTTAGAGAGTTTGTGATCACTTCATTTACGATCAGGCTGCACGGAATGGCCTGCTTGATATTGAGTTCAATCGGCTCCAGATCGAAGGAAGTTTTTATTCCAAGATTGTGGTCCATGGTATCCAGAATGGTATGAACCAGTGTTTGAAGTCCCTGATCGAATGACAGGTTTGAAAAACTGTGGGATTGATACAACTGCTCATGGATATTCGCCATAGACTTGATCCTGAGTGTACTGTCCATCAGCTTTTTCTGAATTTCTTCATCCGGCTCCTTAAAAGATTGTATCTGAAGCATGCCCGAAATTACAGCCAGGTTGTTCTTAACCCGGTGATGAATTTCAGCAAGCAACGTTTCTTTTTCATTTAATGAGCCCTCAAGTTCTTTTTGATGGATTCTGAGGGTTTTTTCAAGATGATTTTGTTCAATGATCGTTTTTTGAAGTCCGCTGAACAACATGGGCATAAAAATTACCGCCATGGAACTTAGCAGGATCGAGTTACCGGAAATAAGAAACCATGAAATGACCTGAAAACTATCGCGGAGGGGATAATCAACCCAACCCTTATGGATGAAAAAGGCATGAAGCACGCAAATGGAAAAGTTGATGGCTACGGTAATTTTCCCGGCATTAACGGGTAGAATCAACAATGCAAATACGGTTACCCCAAATAAATAAGTAATGCCGGCTCCGTGTTCGCCCATGAAGAAAATGAGGGAAATGGCCACTATATAAAGCAAAAAAAGGAAAAAGTATTTCCGAAAGGTAATATTCAAGCCTTTGTAAAGAGCAATGAACAGGATAGTGGCCGCGAAAGTAAAATAAGCAACAGCAAGGCCGCCCAACCCCATGAAGTAGGTCATGATGATGGATGGTATGAGCAGTATCATAGCCAATAGCGGCAGGTAAAGTATGATGGTATAGAAAAGCTTATTCCGCCAGAAATCTAACCCATCGGGCATAGACAAGCCGCCAATACAGTTTTTGTAGACTCTCGATTTGTAAAATTTCCAAAACTTAACCATACGTATCCATCAAAAGATTCATGCCAAAGATACAAGAGCATTTCTTTTCTTAAAATTTATGAAGTGAATCTAATCAATAACGAAGCGATCTGGATAAGCGTAAGGCTTTAGTGCGACTGTTATAACAATTCCGGAAGTATGGGAAATAAATTGTTTATTTTTAGTTCAACAAAAACGGATTGCTATGAAGAAAAAACATATAGAGACCATCGCTATTCATGGAAGTATGAAAAAATCGGTTCATGAAAATGATACTATTGTTCCGGGAATAGAAGTATCTACCATTTATGAGCATAGAGGAGGAGGATATCACGAAGGGGATGATAAATACATCAGGCTTTCGAATCCGAACCGCAGTCAACTTGAAAATGTACTGAGCGAACTGGAAAATGGAGCAGATGCAGCCGTTTTTTCCTCAGGGATGGCGGCCATTTCTTCGGTCTTTCAATCCGTTGATTCCGGGGCTCATGTGTTGGTACCCGATGATGTTTATTTCGGAACCCGCAAGTTGATATGGGAATTTGCCAAAAAGTGGAACCTGGATGTTGATTTCATTGACATGACCGATCTTGATGCGGTGAGATCATCCCTGAAAAAAAACACCAAACTCGTTTGGCTGGAAACGCCTTCCAATCCAAGATTGCTCATCACAGATGTGATCGAAGTTAGTAAACTGGCAAAAGATAAAGGAGCGGTTGTTGCCGTTGATAATACCTGGCCTACCCCGTATAACATGCGTCCGCTTGAACTTGGAGCCGACCTGTCGGTTCACTCTACAACCAAGTATTTAGGCGGGCACAGCGATATCCTTGGAGGGGCGGTAATAACCAAATCAAAAGATACATTCTTCGAACACATTCGACTGGTTCAAAAGGTACAAGGAGCCGTTCCTTCCCCGAGAGATTGTTGGTTGCTAAGCCGAAGCATTCGTTCTTTTCCGTATCGTATGCGGGCTCATAACGAAAATGCCCGAAAAGTAGCCGATTTTTTAAGTAAGCATCCAAAGGTTGAAGACGTCTATTATCCGGGCTTGGACTCTCACCCGGGACATGAAATAGCCAAAGTACAGATGAATGATTTTGGCGGGATGATTTCATTCCTGATTGCAGGCGGATACGATGAAGCTGTTTCCATAGTTGGGAAATCAGAGTTGATAAAAGCTGCAACCAGCCTTGGAGGTATTGAAAGCATATGGGAGCATCGGAAGTCGTCTGAAGGAGAGGAATCACCAACACCTGAAAATTTAATTCGGCTTAGTGTAGGACTCGAGCACCCCGATGACATCATAGCTGACCTTAAGCAAGCTTTAAACGAATAAAACAAACATCACATAAGCTCGTTACAGAGCCTGAAACTTTTTAAGACTATTCAAATGCACCTAAAAACTACTTTTCTATTCTTCGCTTTTTCACTATTCAGTATTTCCATTCTGGCCCAGGATGATACACCTCCGGATCCTAAAAAAATGTTCGATTGGAAACCGCTGAAAGAAGCGCAAAAACTGGCATCCGAGAACGATAAAAAAGTACTTATATACGGTAATGCCCGTTGGTGCACTTACTGCAAAAAAATGGAAAAAGAAGTGTTTCCGTCTAAAGAAGTTCAGGAGAGAACCGAAAAACATTTTTATCCCGTTTGGCTGGATATAGAGTCGCAAGACTCTCTTTCATTTCGCGGGAAAACCATGACCCATCGTCAGCTTGCCATGGGATTCAGAATCACCGGAACACCAACCTTTATTTTCCTGGATTCAGAAGGTGAAGTGATAGCCGGACAGCCCGGATTCATCCCTGAAGAGCTGTATCTCACGATCCTCGATTTTGTGGGTTCCGATGCTTATCTGGATCAAGATTTTGGGGAGTTTTCGGGAGCTGCTGAAGAACAGTAGTTAGGGATGAGTCTTCTCAAAAATTCCTGTACATTCCTGTGGTGGATGTAATTACAGGAATAAAAAATTTGAATGATGGGAAGAACGATCAAAGCTCCAATGGGAACCAATCTTAATTGCAAAAGCTGGCAAACGGAAGCTCCATTCCGGATGATCCAGAATAACCTCGATCCGGATGTAGCCGAAAAGCCGGAAGAATTGGTGGTATACGGTGGAATTGGAAAAGCTGCACGAAACTGGGAAAGTTTTGACAAGATCCTGCAATCCCTGAAATCCATGAGTGAGGAAGAAACCTTGCTGGTTCAATCCGGAAAGCCGGTCGGGATTTTCAGAACACATAAAGATGCGCCGCGCGTTTTGATCGCCAACTCTAATCTCGTTCCCAAATGGGCGAACTGGGATCACTTCAACGAACTGGATAAAAAAGGACTAATGATGTACGGGCAAATGACCGCCGGTTCGTGGATCTATATTGGAAGTCAGGGTATTGTACAGGGGACCTATGAAACGTTTGTCTCGATGGCGAAGAAGCATTTTGGCGGAGATCTTTCCGGTAAATGGATCCTCACGGCAGGGCTTGGAGGAATGGGCGGAGCTCAACCTTTGGCGGCTAAAATGGCCGGCGCAAGTATGCTGGCGGTGGAATGCCGCGAATCCCGTATCGACTTTCGGTTGCGCACCGGGTACGTTGACAGAAAGGCAAAATCTTTGGATGAAGCTTTGGAGATCATACGGGAATCGGTTTCAGATAAAAAACCGGTGACCGTTGGGTTACACGGAAATGCTGCAGACATCTACCCAAAACTGCTGGAGCGAAATATGCTGCCGGATGCGGTTACTGATCAAACCAGCGCTCATGACCCTTTAAATGGATACTTGCCCCTTGGTATGAAAGTGGAAGAATGGGAGGCGATGCAGCAATCAGATCCTAAAGAAGTAGTTGCAAGAGCCAAAAAATCCATTGCGGTGCAGGTAGAAGCCATGCTCGCCTTTCAGGAAAAAGATCTGCCTGTGTTTGATTACGGAAACAACATCCGTCAGGAAGCTTTTGATGAAGGTGTGGAAAATGCTTTTGACATCCCCGGATTTGTACCGGAATATATTCGTCCGCTGTTTTGCAAAGGAATCGGCCCTTTTCGATGGGTAGCTCTTTCGGGAGATCCTGAAGATATTTACAAAACCGATCAAAAAGTGAAAGAACTTATTCCCGATGATCCACATCTTCATAATTGGTTAGATATGGCCAAAGAGCAAATTCACTTTCAGGGACTACCTTCCCGTATTTGTTGGGTGGGATTAGGTCAGCGCCACAAACTTGGGTTGGCCTTCAACGAAATGGTTCGAAACGGAGAACTGAAAGCCCCGGTCGTTATTGGGCGCGATCATTTGGATTCCGGTTCAGTAGCCAGTCCCAACCGCGAGACCGAAGGCATGAAAGATGGATCCGATGCCGTATCAGACTGGCCGATTCTAAATGCTCTATTAAATACGGCTTCCGGCGCTACCTGGGTTTCCTTTCATCACGGAGGAGGAGTAGGCATGGGGTTCTCCCAACATGCAGGTCTTGTGATCGTCTGTGATGGAAGTGAAGATGCCGATCGCAGATTGGAACGCGTACTTTGGAACGATCCTGCCACCGGCGTTATGCGTCATGCCGATGCGGGATATGAGGCGGCCATTGAGTGTGCAAAAGAACATCAGTTGAAATTGCCTTTTTTGTCCTAAATAAGATACAGAAAGACTGATTTTATATCTGAGACCACAACTTAAACCCAATTATATATGTCTGATCTGCTGATCCAAAACATATCCCAAATAGCAACTCCCAAACCTGGGGTGTTTCGCGGTTCAGAACTCCGCAGTTTGAATATTTATGAAAATGCCGCCATATATATTTCTGATGGAATAATTAAGGCGGTTGGCTCCATCGCAGAAGTAATGGAAGAAGTTGAGGGGCATCCAATAATTTTAGATGCAGAAGAAAAAGCGGCTGTTCCCGGATTTGTGGACTCCCATTCTCATTTGGTATTTGGAGGAAATCGGGCTGATGAGTTTGCTATGCGATCGGCGGGAATGAGTTATGAGGAGATTGCAGAACAGGGTGGAGGTATTGTCTCTACGGTAGAAGCAACACGAGATGCATCTAAAGAAGAATTGAAGAATCTGGCAAGAATTCGCCTCCAAAAAGCGCTGAAACAGGGTATCACCACCATGGAAATTAAAAGCGGCTACGGATTGGATCTGGAAACAGAGCGCAAGATGCTGGAAGTGGTGAATGAACTAAAAAAGGAACAGCCTATCGAGCTAACGGCGACATTTCTGGGAGCACATGCGGTTCCTAAAGAATCTTCAAAAGAGAAATATCTGGAAGATGTATTAGCGATGATCCCCGAAATCGCTGAATTGGCTGATTATTGCGATGCATTTTGTGAAAAAGGGTATTTTACGGTTGAGGAAACCCGACAAGTGCTCACGAGAGGAATCGAATATGGACTCAAGCCCAAACTTCACACCAACCAATTCTATGATATTGGCGGAGTGGAAATGGCCATCGAGCTTAGGGCTGTTTCCGTTGATCACCTGGAAGTGTTAAATGATGAGGATGTGCAGCGGTTGGCGCGTTCTGAAACGGTCGCTACGGTGCTTCCCGGCGTTTCCTACTTTCTGAACATTCCCTATTCGCCGGCCAGAAAATTATTGGATGCCGGTGCGCTGGTTGCATTGGCTACAGATTTTAACCCAGGATCTTCAATGACCATCTCCATGCAGTTGCTGATGAGTATGGCCTGTACCAAAATGGGAATGTCGGTGGAGGAAGCACTTTGCTGTGCTACCCAAAATGGTGCAAATGCTTTGGAAAAATCAAAGTTAGGAGCCATCGCCTCGGGATTTCAAGCCGATATTCTGCTTTTGGATACGGAAAATTATAGAGACTTAGCGTATTTCTTTGGGGAAAATCACGTGCACACCGTCATCAAAAAAGGAGAGAAGGTATGGGAATCGAGAGGGTAAAAAAATATCTGCAGTCCGTTCCGAATTCATTTAAAAAACTAAGCTCTCATGATCGAAATGATCATTGGCTGGTGCAGGAAATATTATCTAAAGATCGGGATTACACCCGGGCAACGCATGTGTTGATCGGATGTCCACAGCATGAAGGCGTTCAACGAAATAATGGACGAAGTGGAGCGGCTGAGGCTCCCAATAAGATCCGTGAACAGCTCTACAAGCTGCAAGTTGAGCCAAGTTCTTCGATCAAGTTGTTTGATGCCGGTAATATTCTTACCGATTATTATGAAGGTTCAAATGAGTTGACCCTAAGTGAGATTGAAGGCGAAAAAGATGCGTTGGATCGTATCCACAATAGTTTGACCAAAACCGTTTCAGAGTTTTTGAAGGATGGGAAAAAGGTGATCGTATTAGGCGGAGGAAACGATATTTCCTGTGCGGATATCCGGGCGCTGGCTAAAACAGAACGGAGTATCTCAGCTGTTAACATAGACGCCCACCTGGATATGCGAAATGCTGAAAAGATGACCAGCGGAACTCCATACCGAAAGGCCATTGAAGAGGGCTATTTGTCTCCCAATCACTTTTATGAATTTGGAATCAGAAGAGAAAGTAATGCAACACATTATCTTGAATCTGCGGAGGCTTTGGGTGTACACATTCATTTTCTGCCGGACCTGATCTCTACTGGGGTGGTATCTTCTTTTCAGCAAATACTGGATGATATTGATGACCGCTCATTTTTCCTGGGATTGGATATGGATTCCATTCAGGCATCAGATGCACCCGGAGTGAGTGCATCTTCGCCGATTGGATTGTCAGGTAGAGAAGTGATGCAATGTCTCCATCATGCCAAACAAAAAGAGAATTTACGGTTGTTTGAGATCACCGAAGTGAATCCAAGATATGATGTGGATAACCGCACGGTGAAGTTGGCAGCACAGTTGATCTATCAATTTTTGGTTGCCTAAATAATTATATAAGTACCAAAAGGTTTATTCTTTGTAAAGATCTTGCAGAGATAAAGTAAGTATTAAATTTAATAAACAGTTGATTTTTCAAATAGAAAGGTATAAATATCTAAAAACATAGCTAAGTTAATTGTTTTGCAGATAAGAAGAATAAAAAGGAATGACCCTTTACTTGACAAGGTCATTTCATTAGGGGACAGAAATAGAAAAACTCTCGGGCACTTCCCTGAAGGGGCATTTAAAGACCATGCCAGAAAAAGGTTGATACTGGTGGCTGAAGAAGAGAATAAACTTCATGGATATATTCTTTATAGAATAGTTCAGAGCAAGCAAAGAATAAGTATTACTCATCTTTGTATTGATGATAAATTTAGAGGGAAGGGTATTGCTTATCAGCTTTTATCAAAATTATGTAGCATATACAAACATAGGCTCAGAGGTATATCGTTAAGTTGCCGTGAAGATTATAAAAAAGCATCTAAGCTTTGGGAGTCTTTCGGTTTTAAAGCAGTAAGAAGAAAACCTGGTCGGGGTAAGAAGGAAACCTATCTAAATGTGTGGTGGTATGACTTTGGAAATCCTGATTTATTTACAGTAAGTGAGACTAAAAACGATAAGCTAAAAGTTGTTTTAGATGCGAATATTCTTATCAAGTTAAGAGAAATAAATGATGAGAGTGATCAGGAAATTAGGTCATTAGATGCTGATTGGATTAATGAGGAATGTGAGTTTTATTATGCACCTGAGTTATATAATGAAATTAAAAGAGATACTGATAAAGAACGAGCGGAGAGAACAAGAAAGTTTTTAAGACAAAATTTTACAGAAATTAGATGTAAACCTGATTTTGCAAAGAAAATAGAAAATGAGTTGCAAGATTTACTTCATGGACATTCAGCTAATGATATATCTGATAGGAAACAATTAGCTGAATGTATAGAATCAAATTCAAAATACTTTGTAACCACAGATGAGGGTATTTTAGATAAGAACGAAAAGATCTATCAAAAGTATGGGGTTAATGTTTATCGACCCATCGATTTAATTTTAAGGATAGATAGTATAAAAAATGCTGTTGATTATACATCGTTTAGATTAGAAGGGGCAAATTATGATTTTAGCAAGGTTAAACATGAACAAATTGGTGTTATAGTAGATACTTTTCTAAAAAAAGATTACTCGGAGAAGAAAAGTAATTTTAAATCGGTCTTGTTAAGCTTAGCTGCTGATACAAAATATTCAGAAGTGAAAGTGGTAGAAGATAAGAAAGAAGGATTTATTGGAATAATTGGTTTAAGAAACAAAAATAATAGTCTTGAGATCCCTCTGTTAAGAGTAGTAAATACAAAAGTATCGGAACCTTTATTCCACCAACTAGTGATGGATATTATCAAAAGGTCAAAGGTTGAGGAAAAAAATAAAATTCTAGTTTTAGAACCCTATTTTACTGAATTGGAAAGTTCAATTTTATATCAATATGGATTCTCTCATGCCGAGGGGATTTATAAGAAAGTTTCACTGAATGGTCTTTACAGTTTAAATGATTTGCTCAGTATGGAAATTGTTAATCAATCATTTAATGTAAATTTATTGCAAAGAAAATTTTCTAAGAAATCTGAGAGTATTAATTTGAAGATAGAGTTTGAAAAAAAATTGTGGCCAGTAAAAATTTCAGATTTTGAAATCCCAACTTATATAGTTCCTATAAAACCAGTTTGGGCGAAAGATTTATTCGACTATAGGCTTGCTAATGAGACAATTTTTGGATCACAGGCATCATTAATTTGGTCAAATGAAAATGTCTATTACCGAAGTGTAAAACCAGTTTCAGAGAAGAGCCCTGGCAGAATTCTCTGGTATCTAAGTAAAGGGAAAAGTCGTTATAGTAGTAGAAATAAGGGTATAGTAGCTACATCATATTTGGATGAAGTAAGAATTGATTTACCAAAGATATTGTTTAGAGAGTTCAAACATTATGGTGTTTATAAGTGGAATTCAATTTATAAACTAGCTTCTGAAGATTTGGAAAATGAACTAAAGGCTTTAAAATTTAGCTTTACAGAAGTATTTGATGACATAATAAAACTAGAGGAAGTGAATGAAATTTTAATTAAAAATGGACGCCCCAGAAATACTTTCGCCTCTCCTTTGGAGGTATCAAGCAAAATTTTTAATGAAATTTATTCTAAAGGAATAGGAAATGAATAACTTTCTTTTTATTTCAGTTAAACCAGATTATTCTCACAAAATTTTTAGTGGCGAAAAAAAAATCGAGTTACGTAAAAGCTCACCAAATGTTAACGAAGGAGATGTTGTAGTCATTTATAGTACCAATCCTGATAAGCTAATTATTGGTTATTGTAAAGTTGTAGAGGTAATAAAAACTACACCTGAATTAATGTGGCAAGAGCATGCCACTGTCTTAGGAATAGAAAAAAAAGACTTTGACGAGTATTATGATTCTGTAGATCTTGCAGTCGGTATTAAGCTGGGATCAGTTTCAAAATTAAAAGAGGCTATTTCCTTGAAATCGATCAAAGAGGTTTATCCTTCTTTCCATCCTCCACAGACATTTAAATATTTTTCAAGACAAAAAGTACTAACTGTTTATTCAAAGATTGCCTTTTAAAATAATTTGAAGAAGATCCCTCTAGCTTCTAAAAGTGTTAGTAAAAGAATCATTCCCAAACCACCGTTGTTCCCACATCTTCACCATCTACTACGATTTTCTTCAAATTGCCTTTTTTGTTCATATTAAAGACAATGATCGGAGTTTTATTTTCTCTGCAGAGAGTGAAGGCTGTTAGATCCATGACGGATAAGCGTCGTTTCAAGACTTCATCTCCGGTGATTTGGTCAAATTTCTTAGCATCGCCATTTTTCTCAGGGTCAGAATCGTATATCCCATCTACGCGGGTGCCTTTCAGGATCACATCGGCTTCTATTTCAATGGCTCTGAGCGAACCTGCCGTATCAGTCGTGAAGTAAGGATTACCGGTCCCGGCACCGAAGATCACCACACGTCCTTTTTCAAGATGCCGAATAGCTCTTCTTCTGATATAAGGCTCAGCAATGGCTTCCATACGGATAGCGCTCATCAGGCGGGTTTGAACATTAATCTGTTCGAGCGCATCCTGCAGCGCCATACTGTTGATCATGGTGGCGAGCATTCCCATGTAATCGCCCTGAACACGATCCATGCCCTGCGTTGCACCTTTTACGCCGCGGAAGATATTGCCACCTCCGATCACAACAGAAACCTGAACACCGGCTTCTTGAATAGATTGGATCTCTTTGGCGTACGCGCTGAGAATATCAGCATCAATTCCGTGTCCCTGTTCACCTAAAAGAGCTTCGCCGCTGAGCTTAAGAAGTACTCTGTTGTATTTATTTCCCACGTTATCCTCGAATTAGAAATTAGTAGACAAAAAAAAGGCTGCCAAAACTGACAGCCTTAAAGTAAAAAAAATTATTAAGCGTTTTCTCCGAGTTGGAGTCGATGGAATGATTTCACCAGTGGTGCATCATTCTGCTTCAGGTAATCCTGAACGGAAACGCTGTTGTCTTTCACGAACTTTTGCTCGAGAAGGACGCGCTCTTCATAAAACCGGCGAAGTTTACCTTTTGCAGCTTGCTCGGCAATGTGCTCAGGTTTGCCTTCATTCAGCAATTGCTCTTTGGCAATCTCCAGTTCTTTTTCAACGAGAGTAGCGTCAACGCCATCACGGGTAACGGCGAGGGGCTTCATAGCGGCAACTTGCATAGCTACATCTTTACCGATGTTGTCGTCGGTAAGGTCACCATCAAATTCTGCAAGAACACCCAACTGATTGCCGGGGTGAATATAATCCACAAGAGTTCCATCGGTAGTCATCAAAACTACATTATTGATCTCGATCTTTTCTCCGATCTTACCAACCATCTCTTCGAGGTGTTTTTCGATGGTGAGTCCTTCAACTTCAACTTTTAGCAGTTCGTCCACATTGTCGATATCATTATCGAAAGCAGCGTTTAGAAAGAGTTCGGCATCATCCTGAAATTCTTCATTACGAGCCACAAAATCTGTTTCGCAATTGATCTCAAGCAGGGCAGCTTTCTTCTTATCATCGCTGATACGGCTCAGAATTAATCCCTGATTAGCCTCACGATCTGATCGTTTTTCAGATACTTGCTGTCCTTTTTTACGCAGGAGTTCAACGGCTTGGTCAAAGTCACCGTCTGCTTCGGCAAGGGCTTTTTTACAATCCATCATGCCCGCGCCGGTCATGTCTCGAAGTTTTTTTACGTCAGCAGCAGAAATGCTCATTGTTTTGAATAGTTTTTATGAGGTTGAAATTAGTTTATTCTTCTTCGTCGTTGCTGTCATCGTCAGCAGAATTATCTGCATCATCAGCATTGCCGGAGTCATCTTTCTTACTCTTGCGGCGTGAACGAAGTTTAGTGCTGCGTGCAGCGTCTTTTACGTCGATATCTTCATCTTTGGATTCTGCAGCCGCTTGCTCCATTACGTCTTCTTCTTGCTGAGCCTCACGTTCTGCATTTCCTTCGATAATGGCATCAGCTACTTGTGTGGTAACCAATTGAATGGTACGTGCTGAATCGTCATTACAAGGAACAATATAATCAGGAACATCCGGGTCACTATTGGTATCCACCATTGCGATGATCGGGATGTGAAGCTTAATAGCTTCTTTAACAGCAAGGTGCTCTTTGTTGATATCCACAACAAAAATTGCACCCGGCAGGCGGCCCATGTTTTTGATACCGCCCAAAGCAGCATCCAGCTTATCTTGCTCACGCTGAAGCATTAAACCTTCTTTCTTGGTGAGTTCATCAAAAGTACCGTCATGTTTCATCTTCTCGATTTCTTCCATCCGGGCAATGCTCTTGCGTACGGTACTGAAGTTGGTCAACATTCCACCCATCCAACGCTGAGTAATGAACGGCATTCCACAACGGAGAGCTTCAGTTTTAATGATCTCGGTAGATTGCTTTTTGGTTCCTACAAACAAAATGGTTTTACCGGCACGAGCTAATTTCTGAACTTCGTCGAGGGCTTCCTGAAGGTAAGTTTGAGATTTTTTGAGGTCAATGATGTGAATCCCGTTGCGCTCCATGAAGATGAAGTCTTTCATTTTAGGATTCCATCGTCGGGTCAAGTGACCGAAATGCGCGCCTGACTTAAGCAGGTCTTGTATAGATGCAGCTTTTGGCATGATATTAAATATGTGTGTTTAGGTTAATCCTCTATGCGGGTCTGCCTCAGGCGTTAATTCCGGCTGTTTTACCGAAACACCAAACGCTGAGTCACCACATATGTGTGATTTTATATACTTTGGCTATTAATTATCGGAAGTATGATTATTCGTGATTGAATAATCATTTCCAAATAACAAATACCGAAATTATCGTTTAGAGAACTGGAATTTCTTACGGGCTTTAGGCTGTCCGTATTTCTTACGCTCAACCATTCTGTCGTCTCGGGTAAGAAGTCCGTGGCCTTTCAGGATGCTGTGCAGTTCTTCGTTCTCTCCGTCCAAAGCACGTGCAAGCGCATGAGAAATAGCGCCGGCCTGACCAGTACTTCCACCACCACGAACGGTGATCTTGATATCGTACTTGCCTTCAGTTTCAGTAACAGTCATTGGAAACAAAGCAATGTTACGACGTGCTTTTACTGGGAAATATTCTTCAATTGGTTTGTGGTTGACGAGAATTTCACCATTACCCGGCTTGATGTACAAACGGGCAGTAGCTGTTTTTCGTCGTCCTATGTAATTCGCTTGTGCCATTATTTAAATTTGGATGGTTTAAAGCTCAAAAAGTTCAGGTTCTTGTGCAGTATGCGGATGAACGGGGCCTGCATAAACTCTCAGGTTTCCTGTAAGCTTGCGGCCAAGTTTATTTTTAGGAAGCATTCCTTTCACGGCAATAGTAACCAGTGAGGTAGGATCTTTTTCCATCATTTCAGCCGCAGTAGTGAATTTCTCTCCACCGGGGTAAAAAGTATGACGGAAATAAGTCTTATCCGTCATTTTTTTACCGGACAATTTCACTTTTTCTGCATTGATAACAATCACATTGTCACCGGTATCCATGTGTGGAGTGAAAGTTGGCTTATGCTTGCCTCTCAAAATTTTTGCAATCTCGCTACTCAGGCGACCCAAAGGCTGATCTTCCGCATCGAAGAGCACCCATTTTTTTTCAATATCTTTGGGTTTGGCTGAGTATGTCTTAAAACTTAATGTGTCCACGATTATACTCGTTTTATTTTGTCATTTTGGAAAGTCGAACAAGATAGAGTTTATTCTTGTAGATATCAATAAGAAGCCTTAGAAAAAAACGAATCTCTTTGTAAAGATTGTACTGCAATTACTGTAAGCAGTGTAGGATGTGTAATTGAAGAATATGAAAGAAAGCTAAATCTTAGATTTTCAGCTTTTAAATAATAACAATCTATACCTTTTAATGACACCAAAATTAAAAACATTGTTTCTGTAATAACAAATAGATACTATTACATGGTTGAACGGTCGGAATCTTATCAATACTGAAATTCAATGAATTCAAAAAAAGGTATTAGCAGGGTTGTAAAATTTTTTTTGATTTTCGCATGCGGGCTTATTTCTCATCATGCTTTAGCTCAATACACCATAGAAGGGTTGGTATCTGATTCGCAAACAAGTCAGCCTCTTGAATTAGCAAATATGGTATTGCTAACTATGGATGAACAGATTTACAAAGGCACAACTACAGATATCAACGGCTTGTACCAAATAAGTGGAATTGAAAGTGGACGGTACATATTAAAAGCAAGTTACGTTGGTTACCAGCTTTATACGGATACCCTGACTTTTGAAGGCACAAATTTTAATCGGAGAAAAAGTATCAGAATGACGGCTTCTGATGAAGCGCAGGGGGAGGTAACGGTTACACACTCGGGAAGGACGGCAGATCTCGATGCCGGGCAGCGCAAGATATCGAGGATAGAACTAGAGCGGGTTCCAACACCTGGAGCCAGTGGTGATATTGCCTCTTATCTCCAGACTTTGCCCGGCGTGGTTTCAACCGGAGATCGAGGTGGGCAGTTATTTGTACGTGGCGGCACTCCCTCAGAAAACATGGTTCTGGTAGACGGACAACTTATTTATCAACCGTTTCATATTATAGGTTTTTTCTCTGCGTTTCCGCAGGAATTGGTTGCAAATGCAGATTTTTATGCCGGGGGGTATAGTTCTCGATATATCGGTAGAACCTCATCTGTTCTGGATGTAAAATTGCGGCATGGAAATAAATATGAGTATGCTGGTTCAGCTTCAATAAGTCCCTTTGTCTCGGAATTGTATATGGAAGGGCCGATCATTGAAGGGAAAACATCGGCGGTGGTGTCGGCCAGGCAATCATTAATAGAAGGAGCCAGTGCACTTTATCCAATGGAAGATCAACCCCTCAAATTTGACAGTCAGTTTTTAAAGGTGAGCTACAACAATAATCAGGGCGGTACCTGTTCGATGCTGTTCATGAGAACCTATGACAGAGGAAAAATGGATTTTGAGCAGGGGGACTCATTTAGCTGGAATAATTTTGTAACGGGTGCAAGGTGTTCCGGTTTGTCGGATGGAGAAATATCGCTATTTGATGTGAATGTCGGATTTTCACATGTATCAAACCTTGCGGGGCAGAACCTGAATTCTGATCAGGATGGTTTTTTGCCGGGTCCTGATACAGAATCTGATAACAAACGAACCTCCAAATCATCCCTGTTCAATTTAGATATCAACCTTACGCAGTTTCTTAAGGATGTTCGGTTTGATTATGGTTTCTTCCTCAAAGTAAATGCCATGAGTTATGATATCAGGGAGCTCTTTGTTAGCAACAATGAAGACTCTCAAACACAGTATAGCCTGGGAAGCTATTTAGAAGCGAACATACCTATTGGAAATACCATTAATTTTTATCCGGGCACGGCTTTTTCCGTTTCAAAAAGCTATAAGCCAAGTATCGAACCCAGGGCGCGTTTTTCATGGCAACCCCGTGGTAAAGATAATGAAGAACTGAATGCAGCATTTGGAGTTTATCGCCAACCGCTTACCGGAATTACCGATAACCGTGATGCCGGTTCGGCTTTCACAGCCTGGGTGCCGGTTCCCAGGGATGCAAAACAGATGGAATCTATACATGCATTGCTTGGATGGAGGCAGCCTCTTGGGGAGCATTTTAATGTTTCGGTGGAAGGGTACCACAAATGGATCAGTAACAAACCGGTGGCAGTTTGGGGAACAGTTGCTCAATTTACCACAGAGATCGCCAATGCCGATGGGATTTCTTATGGTGGAGATATTAATATTGATTATTACGGAAGATATTTATTTCTATCGATCGGATATGGATACGCTCTGACCGAGTATGAAACCCAGCAGGAGCTATTTGAAGCCTGGTACGGAACATCCTCCCAAAAATATAATCCTGCACACGATCGACGTCATAAGATAAATGCCCAGGCAAGCCTTGATATTCAGAAATACCGATTCAACATAAGCTGGCAGCTTGGTTCTGGTTTGCCTTATACTCGTCCGCTTGGGTTCGATGATCTGATACGATTTGAAGACCATCTGCCAAATATCAAAAATGTGCCGGGAGTGCCACGAATAATTTTAGATAAACCTTATGATGGCCGGCTTCCAATTTATCACCGTCTCGATTTTTCACTGGAGCGGTCGTTTAATGTACAGTCTTCCGAGGTTGAGATGAAAGTGGGAGCCATCAATACCTATAATCAGGAGAATATTTTTTACTATGATGTATATACTCAGCGACAGATCAATCAGCTCCCTTTCTACCCTTATGCATCTTTAAAGCTTTCTATTGATTAATGAGATATTCAGTTCGAATAAAAACTCTTTTGTACGGTTCGATTCTGGCAGGTATGTCGATTCTGATTCAAAGCTGCGAGCAGCCTTTTGAGCCCTTGGTTGAAAATGACCGGTATCACTTCACGATTCATGGAGTGCTGGATGCCTCTGCTGATACGCAATGGGTTCGGGTTATGCCGGTACGTGACTCTATTTTTACCTCCCCAAAGCCTCTTGGGGCCGATGTTAGTATAACCCGTTTAAGTACCGGTGAAAAAATCACACTTGAAGATTCACTTTTTGAGCTTCGGCAGGGTTATTATGCCTGGAATTATTGGACCGACGAAGATATTCTGCCCGATGAGGATTATTTGTTTGCTGCTGTTAACCAAGAGGGAGACTCGAGTACCGTACATATTCAGGTGCCTCCTGAATTTCCTCCTCCAATCGTAATTTATGGAGGAAATAGCCCAATAGGCCAAATTTTTATTGAAGGGATTGAAAATATAGCAGTGGTAGACATTATCTTTTATTTCCATGTATTTTCAAATGGGACAAGCAGTCCACTTATAAAGCAAGGTTATTCCCAACTTGATGACATCAGAGAGAGCGCAGATGGTACTCAAGTGGTTTATGCATATCCGGGAGAAGGGAAAAGAAGAATTGGAGAGCAATATCGGGGAGGAGATATGACTGTGGTTCATGAAAAGCAGGAACTCCTGATTGTGTCAGGAGGTCCCGGTTGGCCCGATACTGAAGGGTTGAGTGAGCCGGAACGCTTTTTGCCGGGTGCCATTTCGAATGTTAGAAACGGATTGGGTGTTTTACCCGGTGCCGTAAGTATGGTGCTGCCATTTAAAGGCTGCTTTGATGAAGAAGGTGAAAGGGTCCCCTGTGAGCCCTTGAAGTCAAAACCATTATTAGATTTAGATAAATAGATGAAATGGAAGGTTCGGCAAAAGCAAAGATAAATTATACACTGCTTGCTGCAATTTTAACAGCCTTGGTAGGGTGCGAGCAAACGTTTGAACCTATCAAAGAGAATAATTTATACAATTACACCATGTACGCTGTTCTCGATCTTTCCGCAGATACCCAATGGGTAAGAGTTATGCCGGTTCGAAATACCATCCTCAAAGATTCTGTTCCCAATAACGCTACTGTTAAACTAACTCGGTTAAGTACAAGTGAAACTGTGGTGCTGGAGGACTCTTTATTCAAACTTTCGCAAGACAGTTATGTATGGAATTTTTGGACCGATTCCCCTCTTTTTGGCAATGAAAAATACCTGTTGGAGGCTATTTCTCCTGAGGGAAATATTACTTCAGCTACAGCTATGGTACCTCCTGAATTTCCGCAGCCGGATATTTACTACAGAGAAAACACTTCGGATTGCTACATTCAGATCAATGAATTGGCCGAAAATATACCTGTGGTTGAAATAGAGTATACGTTTAGAATACAGAGAGACGTTTTATCGGGATTGTATTCTTTTCCAATATCACATACGGGAGATCTGGAACCCGGTATTAGGGGAAAGCAGGTGGTTGTTTCGAATGATGTTCAAAGAATAGCTTCAGAATTCGGGGCAGACATTAACCAACTCAGGGATTTAAGCGGAACATTAACGGTGGTTTCTGCAGATACGAACTGGTATGAAATGGACAGGTTAGATACAGATCTTCCCGGTACTGCATCAAATGTGCAAAATGGACTTGGACTTGTAACCGGAATAGTCAGCAAGACTCAACCCTGGAAACCGAATGTACCTGATCAGCAACAATTTTTATTTTGCCCTCCGGACTACGCTGACCAATAAATACCTATTTCAGGGGATATATATTAATGCCCGTTCCCCTCATATTTGAATCTCAAACTATCATTGTATTCAAAATTATGAGGATTAAAATGAAAAAAATATGCATGATCCTGGTAACTGTTCTGCTAATTTCGGTAACAGCTTTTGCCCAGGATTCAAACGAAGTAACACCTACCTTTCGGGGGTCCGGAGCTTTGGATATTAATGTGGGCTTAGGGCTTGGAACAACCCTAACCGGATCGGGGATTCCTATCAATGCATCCGTTGGCTATGGGATCAACGAGAATATAAGTGTGGGAGGTTATCTTGGATTCGCACAAACCAAAGAAGACTTCAACTTTGGTACCGGCTCCGGAACCTGGACTTATACGAATTTTATCATCGGGGCCAGAGGAGCTTACCATTATCCACTGGTAGACAACTTTGATACGTACGGCGGACTGATGCTTGGGTATAACATCGCAACTGCAAATTGGGATGGCCCGGGTAACCCGAATGCATCTGCAGGAGGCTTAAGTTACTCGGCTTTTGTAGGCAGCCGGTATCATTTTACCGAAAAGCTGGGTGGATTTGCTGAGCTTGGTTATGGTATTGCGTACCTGCAATTCGGTCTGACGGTTAGGATGTAGCTTTCTAATTCATCAAGGCAGCTTTAAATCGTAGTACCTTTGAAAAGCCCATTATATGATTATGTAATGGGCTTATTTTATGCTCATAACAGGACGAATATAAGCCGGGGATAACGCAAAACAATGTTATTGATAGATAGTAAGTAAAGACAATGCCTAAAAAAAATCGTACCTTCCGACCCGGAATAAGTAAATCCAAACATTGATTAAATCATGAGCGATAAACTGAAGCAAACCAGAGTTGAATTTGAAACCGGTTCGGGTAAAGCCTTTCTTCACAGCTTGCCTAAATTGAAAGAACTGGGTTACGATAATATTGATAAACTGCCTTTCTCGGTAAAGATCTTATTGGAGGCCGTCCTCAGAGAATTTGACGGCTATGCAGTCACAGAGAAAGATGTGGAGGCATTGGCAAACTATGATGCCAAAAACCCACAGGGAGAAATTCCTTTTAAACCGTCGCGTGTGGTACTTCAGGATTTTACGGGAGTTCCGGCGGTTGTAGATCTCGCGGCACTGCGTTCTGCTATGAAGCGGATGGGTGGTAAAGCCACCGATATTAACCCACAAGTACCTGTGGATCTGGTGATTGACCATTCCGTACAGGTGGATATGTTCGGTCAGGATTATGCGCTCATGTATAATGTAGAAAAAGAAATGGAGCGTAACCGCGAACGTTACGAATTCCTGAAATGGGGTAAAGAAGCCTTTGATAATTTCCGTGTAGTTCCTCCGGGACGTGGTATTGTTCACCAGGTGAACCTTGAATATCTGGGACGCGGAGTTTTCACCCGGAAAGAAGAAGACGGAACCACGACTGCTTATCCTGATACGTTAGTAGGAACCGATTCTCACACCACTATGATCAACGGACTTGGAATTCTTGGTTGGGGTGTTGGCGGTATTGAAGCGGAAGCAGCCATGCTTGGACAACCAATATCTATGTTGGTTCCTGAAGTGGTTGGTATGAAATTGACCGGTAAACTGCGGGAAGGTATCACCGCGACCGACCTTACTTTGACGGTAACACAAATGCTGCGTCAGCATGGAGTAGTAGGTAAATTTGTAGAATTTTATGGGGATGGACTCAGCAATATGAGTCTCCCTGATCGCGCAACCATCGCGAATATGTCTCCGGAATATGGAGCTACCATGGGCTTTTTCCCAATTGATGAAGAGTCCCTGCGATATATGAGAAGAACCGGACGTTCTGAAGAATTGGTGAAATTAGTAGAAGCCTATACTAAAGCTCAGGGCTTATTCAGAACGGATGATACCCCGGATCCGGAATTCTCTTCAACACTTGAGTTGGATCTGAGTACGGTGGAAACTTCACTAGCCGGACCCAAACTGCCTCATGATCGCATCAAGCTAAATAATATGAAGCAGGCTTTTGAGCAGTCACTAACCAGTGATAACCCAACGATGGGCTTCAACCTGACGCAGGAAAAACTGGCTAATAAAGGCTTGTACAAGAACGGTCAGGAAATCGAGATGAAACATGGTGATGTAGTAATAGCGGCTATCACGTCTTGTACCAACACCTCTAACCCAAGTGTAATGTTAGGTGCCGGAATTGTAGCCAAGAAAGCCTACGAAAAAGGACTCAAAGTGCCGGCGTATGTGAAAACTTCTCTCGCACCGGGTTCCCGGGTAGTGACCGAATACCTGAAAGAAGCAGGGCTTACCGAATACATGGACAAACTTGGATTCAACCTGGTGGGTTATGGTTGTACAACATGTATCGGAAATTCCGGTCCGCTGCCTGAACCGGTTGAAAAAGCAATCAAAGAAGGTGATCTGATCGCTGCGGGTGTACTTTCCGGAAACCGTAACTTTGAAGGACGAATTCACCCATGGGTGAAAGCAAATTACCTGGCATCACCTCCATTGGTGGTAGCTTATGCTTTGGCCGGAAGCGTAGATATCGATCTTGCAACTGAGCCGCTTGGCAAAGACAAAGATGGCAATGATGTGTATCTGAAAGACATTTGGCCAACTACCGAGGAAATTGCTGAGCACCTGGATGCGGCTATTCGTCCTGAGCTGTTCGACAAGATGTACAGTGATATCTTCGAATCGCCAACTTGGGAAGAAATTCCGGTATCAGGCGGCGACTTGTTTAACTGGAGTGAGGAATCAACATACATTCAGGAACCTCCATTCTTTATGGGGATGAGTGAAGAACCTCAGCCAATCAAACCTATCAAAGGCGCAAGAGCATTGGTTAAAGTGGGCGATTCTATTACTACAGATCACATTTCTCCAGCCGGTAACATCGCAGAAGATTCACCTGCAGGTAAATACCTGAAAGAGCATGGCGTAGAGAAAGCGGATTTCAATTCGTACGGTTCACGCCGAGGTAACGACCGCGTGATGACGCGTGGAACTTTTGCCAATGTACGATTCAAGAATCAATTGGCTCCCGGAAAAGAAGGCGGATATACAACCTATCACCCAACTGGAGAAGTAACTACGATCTACGATGCTTCGCTGAAATACAAAGAGTCAGGAACTCCTCTGGTTGCGTTGGCCGGAACGCAATATGGAACAGGTTCATCCCGAGACTGGGCTGCTAAGGGAACTAATTTGTTAGGAGTGAAATGTGTGATCGCTACTTCTTACGAGCGTATCCACCGTTCAAACCTGATCCAAATGGGTGTACTGCCCCTGCAGTTCAAAGACGGTGATACGGCCGACAGCCTTGGACTTGATGGAACCGAAACCTTCGACATCCATGTGGATGACAACGTGAAGGCACAGGATGAGATCAAAGTCACTGCGACGAAAGCAGACGGAGAAGTGATCGAATTTATGACCGATTGCCGTATTGATACTCCTGTTGAGGTAGATTATTACCGAAACGGAGGAATTCTTCATACGGTACTGCTTGACTATCTCAAAAAGAGTAAGTCATAGTAAGTAAGCAACTGATTATCTAAAATCTAAAAAGCACAGTTAAGGCTGTGCTTTTTTTTATGTGGTTGATTTTCGGATCAGAAGGGAATTTGTTTATATTCAGGTTCTGTAAAATACTTTCGGGAGTTTTATATCAAAGAAAAAAATAAAAATAAGACCAATACCTCCTCTGTGGAAGAAAGGGAAGAGTTGCTTCTGCATGTGATCGAGGGGATCAACCGAACACTTGAGTTGAAACATGTTCTGAAAAAGTGCATGGAAGCAACAAAGGTTGTGATGCAATCAGAAGCAAGTTCACTCATGTTGCTTGATGAAATCACGGGTGATTTGAACATTAGCATTCCTACCGGTCCTGTAAAGGATGAAGTTAAAGGAATGACTATTCCCAAAAATAAGGGAATAGGAGGATGGGTTATTTCTTACAATCAGCCATTTATTTCAAATGATGTAGTTGAAAGTGATATTTTCTGGAAAGACCTTTCCACCGGTTTTACCACCAGAAATATCATTTGTGTGCCACTCAGAAATTCAAAAGGAGAGGCCTTTGGCGTGATGCAAGCCATTAATAAAAAAGAGGGAAAACCTTTTGTAAATGAAGATGTGCCTGTTTTCGAGGCCTTTGCAATTCATGTGGCTACAGCTATTGAACGGTCAAAGAAATATGATGAGCTTGAGAATAAACTTCATGACCGGAATACCCAACTATCTGAAATTCATCATCGCTTAAAAAATAACTTAGCTATTATAAGTGCACTGATCGAGTTTGACCTTGAAGAAGTGCAGGATGAAAGATCAAAGGAGGTTCTTTCGGCAACCAGTTCCAGAATTCGTTCGGTAGCTGATGCCCATGCCCTGCTTTATGATAAACCTGACCAGTCTAAAATGGATTTGTCAGAGTATTTGTTATCTATTGCTCACAATGTCGAAAATATCTTCAGCTCACCCGATAAAGACATTATTCTCAGCACAAGGTTTGAACCGGTTATGCTTAACAGCAGCCGCAGTATGGTATGCGGATTGATCTTGAATGAGCTGCTCATCAATGCATATAAACATGCCTTTGTTAAGAAAGACTCAGGAGACATAATCATAAGCCTGAAAAGAACCGGTAAAGACAAGATTGTCATGATTGTAACGGATGACGGTATCGGCTTTAAGGATGACAGCCTGAAATACAGAAGCGGAAAGCCGAATGGACAATTTATAATAAATGCGCTGGTTGAAAAGCTGGATGGCGACATTACCTATACTCAAAATCCGGAGATCGGTTCTACTTGCTTAATTTCCTTTCCTGCTTAAAAGCCAAAACTGTCCAGATCTCTCATCGTAAATAGACGGGCTACTTTCTTTTTTAAAGGAGTACGCAGCAGAAATTTAAGGAATAGGTTTTTAAAAGCCGGAATTTTTGAAGCTCTGCCCAACATCATATTCATCTCTGCCCTGCGAGCTACTTTAGCCACAATTTTTTTGTGATTTTTACTGTACGCATCCGGTGCTTCAGAAGGAGTCTCCTCCGACAATATTTTCGATAATTTCCAGGCACCCAGCCAACCCAGGTTCATTCCTTGTCCGCCAATAGGACTTACCACATGCGCGGCATCACCGGCCAGTAATATCCTCCCTTTAGCAAAAACTTCAGCCGTAAAGTGCTGCACTCCAAAACTACTGAGCATAGTATTTTTCGCCATCGAAATATCGTAACCAATCCTGGTTTTGATGGCTGATGAAAGCAATTCTTTGTTGGGTTCTTTTATATAATGATCTGTTTTTACCACCCATCGACGCATTCCGTTTGGCAGAGGAAAACACTCTATCAAACCGGCTCTTGGCAGGAACACAGCCGCATCCTGGCCGAAATTGGTGGTGTCCTCAAAATCGCCCATGATGTAGGTATCCGGGTATCGCTTCCCGGAATAGTGAATGGAAGCCTCTCTTCTTACCTGGCTGTTTTTGCCGTCGCATCCCACAAGATAGCCGCAGCGGATTTGCTGAGTATCTCCCGTTTGATGATAGTTTACAAGCACATGCTGATCTTTTTCCTCAAACCCTTGAAAGTCTGCCTTCTGAATAAGAGCATCGGAATCCAGCTTGTGCAATTCTTTTCGTAAAATAGATTCTGTAGTAAACTGTGGGCATGCCAAAATATAGTTATGCGGTTGAGGACAGTTCTCAAAGGAGATCTCTCCCAGCTTTTTATTTTCTGTAAACGCAATTCCCTTCCTGATTTTTAAACCTGCTTTCAAAAAGGGTAGGGTGATTCCAAGCTCATCAAAAAGTTCCAGCGAAACCGGGTGAATTCCCAAAGATCGCGAATCCGGCACCGGGTCTTTTCTCCGTTCTAAAACGCGGCATTTTACTCCTTTTTTAATCAGGCTAATAGCCAGGAAAAGCCCGACGGGTCCCCCGCCTACAATCACAACCGGTATTTCGGGTTTAGCTTCTGCCATATTTCAGTAATAATCGAAATGGAAAAACTTTTTTCACCTTCCATTCTTTTGGAACAGTTTTTTCAAGCTCGGATTTTGTATAGCTGCGTTGTATGGAAATCAATCCATCAGCCACAATGAAAGACTTTCGGAACAGCATTCTCGCAAAGGTTGTAAACAGGGCATAACCAATATCACTGCGCTCAATATCATTGAAGATCACTTTTTGATCAGCCAGTGATTTAGTTTCCTCCAAAAACTTCTGCATCTGGTTTTCAGGAAGGTGGTGCAGCACATGATTAGAAATAACAAAACCGAAAGAGACCGAATCGGAGACAAGATCGGACGAAGCGCAATGCCTGAAAGTAACCCGTGGGTGTGAATACAGCTTTTGGGCAAAATTATAAGCTCTTTTATCCGTATCGATAGCCGTAATTATTAGATTAATTCCATCCTTTTCGGCCCATTCTGCAAGTCTTATCGGAACATCCCCGCCACCGAAACCAATGTCGAGGAGGGTGTAGGTAATGCCTTCCTGCATCATTGGAAGAAGTTCATTTTTATAAATTCTTTTCCACTGTGAAAGAAGCAGGTTAATGGTAGCAAACTGGCGATAGGTGTTCTCAAGCAGAACCGGATCACAATCTTCCCGATCCATGAATTCGATCAAATCCGGCTGTCTTTTCGATAGAAAAATAGGCATTTCAGGATGGATGATACATAGTGAATAATCCGCTTTCAATGGTTAGTCCGGGCCCGAAAGCCATTCCAATAATATTTTTCCCGGAAGGCAGGTCTGCACGAAGTAATTCATCCATAACAAACAAAACCGTGGCACTGCTCATATTTCCATAGTTAGCTAATACCTTTCTGGAAGCGTCAATTTGTTCCGGATGAAGTTCCAGGGTCTCCTCCACTTTATCGAGTATAGAACGGCCACCGGGGTGAATTGCCCAGCGGTCAATATCTTTGGTTTGCAATCCATACTGCTCATAAAGAGGTTGAATAACGGAATTCAGATTTTCACGTATGATGTCTGGGACGTAAGTAGAAAGAATCATCTCAAATCCGTTGTCTCCAATAGTCCAGGCCATATCTTTTTCACCATTAGGTGCCAATGAAGATGCAAATTGCTTGATCTGGAAAGCCGTCTTTTTCGGTTCTTTTGAAGAAATAAGGAGGCCGGAAGCTCCATCTGCAAAAACGGAACCGGATAAAAGATTATCTACTTCATTATTGAACTGGAAGTGGATTGTACACAGTTCGGCACAAACTAAAAGAACGGTCGCGTTCGGATCAGCTTTACAAAAAGACTCCGCCATTTTTAAGGCAGGAAATGCCGCATAACATCCCATAAAACCCACATGAAAGCGCTGAGTTGTTGGTTTTAACTGAAGCGCTTTTACGATCTCAAAATCAGGCCCCGGAGCAAAGAAACCCGTACAAGAAACGGTGATTACATGGGTGATATCATCGGAAGAGATTGAAGAATTGTCAGCCAATAATTTTCTGCCAACATCCACAAAAAGCTTTTTAGCTTCCCGCTCATAGATCTTGTTTCGAGCCGAGGTTCCCGGATCATTTTTTACCTGGCCATTGAAAAATAACTCGCCCTTTTCGTTTGGCGTGAAGTCTTCAATTACCGAATGCCGTCTCTCTATTCCGGATTGATTGTAGATACGATGAATGATGGCCTGAGATTTCCGGTCAGAACCCAGAAATTTTTTCATAACGTCCCGTATATGCCGTTGATCAGAGGAATAGGGAGGGACTGAAGTGGCAATATCGTGAATGAAAACACCCATGTGACAGAATAACAATTTGTATTTGTTATCCCAACCTTTTGCAAGTGAAGTTCATTCGCTTTCGCATTTCCTGGAAAACGGAAATGCATAAATGAATAGATCAGATTAATAATCCAGCCCTGATGCTGCTTTGGTAAGTTTGTTGAAACGATAGTTATGAAGAAAGGCTGCTACCGTCAATCCGCAGATCAGTCCAATCCAAAGTCCTTCAGGCCCGTATCCCAGGTGAATTCCCAATATATACCCGGTTGGAAACCCAACCACCCAATAGGAGATGAAATTGACAACCATGGGAACTCTTGTGTCTTTTAACCCTCGAAGTGCTCCAAAACCGCCAACTTGCAGTCCGTCAGAGATCTGAAAAACGGCCGCCATGAACAGTAAAGAAACAGCGACAAAGGTTACTTCAGGATCACTGGTGTAAATTCCGATGATGAACTCCGGAAACAGGAACAACAGGATAGCGGTGAAGGTCATCACGCCGGCACAAATCACTATACCCACAAAGCCGCGAAACCTAGCCTTTTCAAGAGATCCCTGTCCAATGGAAAAACCGACTCTCTGGGAAATTGCCAGGGAAAGTCCAAAGGGGATCATGAACATAGTAGCGGCCACATTAATGGCGATTTGATGAGCTGCCGCTGCCTTTACACTAAGGGTGCCCATCAACAAACTGACAGAAGCAAAAAGCAGTACTTCCATAGACGAACTGACCCCATTGGGAACACCCACTTTGATCAATTCTCCGATGTATTCCCATTCCGGTTTTTTTAGCGGGGCAAATATATGGAACCGCTTGAAAGGTTGGAAGAAAGCCAGGAATGTGACAAATGTTATAGCCGCAAATAAACTCACAATAGCTGTGGCATAACCGGTGCCAACTGCGCCAAGTTTTGGGAATCCGAGTTTGCCGTACATCAGCACATAGTTCGCTCCGATATTAACAATCAGTGCACCTGTTGCCACAAACATGGCCGGTTTGGTTACAGAAAGTCCTTCGCTGAAATAACGGGCTCCGGCATATACAAGCAAAGGGAGTATACCCCAGGAAATGGCTTTTAAGTATCCATCTGCTATAGGAATGATCTCAGGAGTTACCTCCATCCATACCATTACCAGGTCAAGATTCCGCAAGAGGAAGAAAGCAGGAATGGCCAGCATCAGGATCAGCCAAAAAAGCTGTCGGGCGCTTTTACCGATCTCGTCAAATTTACGGGCTCCAAGGAATTGTGAAACGACCGGGTTGATGGCGATCATGGTAGCCATACAAAAAATCCCCACCGGCATATATATCGCATTTCCGATAGCTACGGCCGCCAGGTCTAAGGCAGAGAGATTTCCGGCCATCACTGTATCAGTGAAGTTGAGGCCCATACTAATAAGCTGTGTGGCGATGATAGGGCTGCCGATAGCCAGTAATTTCCGGCTTTCTTCTTGTATTTCTTGCTTGGGATATTTCATAGGAATTTGGAGCCGTCAAAGGTACGGACTTATATGCAAGAAATGAGATAAAGTTTAGCTATTGGTAAAATTGAGAAAACTACTTCTTCAGTAATGGGAGGTGAATGATAAATGTGGTTCCTTCTCCACTAACAGAGGTGAATGAGATCTCTCCATTGTGCTCCTGAATGATCTTTTTGGTGATGGCCAGGCCAAGCCCGGTACCACTGCTTTTTGTGGAGAAGTTGGGCACAAAGATATGGTCGCGGCTTTCTTTGGGGATACCTTCTCCATTGTCTTTTATGGATATGCTGACCATTTCTTTTTGAAGAGAGGTGACTAAAGTTACCGTGCCTCCTTTGGGCATAGCTTCATGGGCATTTTTAACCAGGTTAATAAGTACCCTGCGAAGCTCATCTTTTACCCCCGAAATCCAAAGCTTTCGTTTATATAAATTTGTTTTAACCGTCAGTCGTTGTTCCGGTTCATACAGATCAGCTATTGCGCGCACCAACTCATTAACCTCAACTTCTTTGAATTCTTGCTCTGTTGGTTTGGCGAATTTTGAGAAGTCAGAAGCAATTTGGTTCAACGATTCGATCTGTTCGATCATATTCGCTGCTATTTTTTCTATTTTAGGCTTCATTTCTGCAAAATCTTCCTTTGATGCTTTTAGCTGCCTTTCCAAATGTTGCAGGTTAAGCTTCATGGGGGTCAACGGATTTTTGATCTCGTGTGCCACTTGTTGAGCCATTTCCTTCCAGGCAGCCTCACGTTCAGCTCGCGCCAGTTCATCCTGTAAGTCGTTAAGGCGATACACCATTACGTTATAAGCATTTGTCAAAGATCCGATCTCATCCTTACTTCTGACCGGGAGCGTGGTTTCAAGGTCACCTCCGGTGATTTTTTTCAAGCCATCCCGAAGTGCTTCCAGTGGGGAAGTAAGCTGTGTTGAAATAAGAGCCGCTCCAAGTATGAATAACCCAAAGATGATCACATAAAGCCCTAGCAGATAGCTGGTAGTTGAAAGCAGCTGTTCGTTAAATTTTGGGGCATTCAAAAAAGTTGGAATGGCAACAATTCCTGCGATCTCATTCTCCTCATTAAGCCATGGTTGATAGCCAATAAGTAACTGAAGATCGCCAAGGGTGATTATACGGGTAACCTGCCTGTTTCCGCGTTCCATGATTGAATTGTAAACATCCCATGGAAGCAAACGGGGCAACAAATGCTGGCTGTAGATCTGGGTGGTTGTAGAAAGTGCAAGTACCTGGTTGCGATATAAGGCAGCATCGGCATCCAGTGTTGAAGTGAGCTGGCTGAGGGGAATTTCAGAAGACTCATTTGATTCGGATTCATACAGCGTGATTGCCTCCGTCAGGTTGCTGAGTTTATTTAAAAGCTGATCCTGAATGCTTTTCTGTGTTTGGCTGCTGATGGCATAATAGGTGGTGGTCATCAATGCCATTAGGCAAAATAATGATGCCAGTATAAAGCGGTCGATAAGCCGATCTCTGAATCGTTTGCTTTGTCCGAAAATGTTGAATTCTTTTCTCCAGAATAACAGGCCAAAAAGAATAAATCCCACCCCTAACACACAAAAGAAAAAACGGATCATTGAAAAGAGATGATTGTCAAACCCGGGATGCGAGGTAGCAGCTCTTATGATCTGTTCATCGGAGTTGGCAATAAAAAACTCACGAATATTCAGGTCTGCTTCATGAATAACCCTATACAAAGTAGAGTCTTCCTGTATTTTTGAGATGAGTTCATCCGGCAGGCGCAGGTTGCTTGGCAGCTCCAGGGGCGGACCTAAAATATTTGTTCTGGCTGACCGGCCATTGATGTATTCGGTGATGTTTATGGTAGTATTCCAGTCCTCACTGTTTTCTGAAGCGATGACTGCCCTGAGTGGCTTCTCAAACTGTGGGCGCTCCCGGTAAACAGAGGTGAGTATCCAGCCAATTCTGGTTTCGTTATTTCGTTCATATAAAGGAATCCAGCCTCTTCTGAAAGATGAATAATTAGTGTTAGCTTCATTCAAAGGCCGTTCACGAATGATAGGGCGAAGGTTTTGAATACGGATCTGCTCAGCTTCGAATGGAATGATAAGCGAGAACATGTTGAAAGCTTTCGTCCAGGCGGGAGAATTTAGATTTGAGGAGTATTCACCAATGATCTCACCTGAATTATTAACCAATTGAGTGGAAATAGAAAAACGTTCCCATTCCGCTGAAATGTGCTGCTGAGTTTGCTGAATAAAGAGTGACTCTACAAAGTCGGGCCGCTCCAGTAAGTCATTTTGTGTTAAACCTGATAATGATTGTTCCAGATTGGTAAGCAGGTTTTGAGTGATCTGTTCTGCCTGCGATTCCTCTTCACTGATAAAGAGTTGAGCAGCGTCATTCATCTGTTCGTTCAGTTTGTCTGAATAACCTTTATAAATGGCTACATAAGTCAGGCTGACTGAAAAGTAGCTAAAGAGCAAAAGAAGCCTCAACCTTGAAGCATTGTTGAAAAAGGTGGGATTCCGGTGAGAGATGAAAATGAAAACCAAAACAATCAGGAAAAAGATGCTTCCTAAGTAAATGATCCAGTCTTGTTTAGAAAAAGAAGGAACCATCAGGAACATTAAAACGGTAGCAAGGCTGAAACCCAGGATCATGGATACTAATGATCTCGTTATGGAATAGCTCTGCCTTACCAAAAACCATCCAAACAAAATCAAAACCAGGGAAGCAGAAATCCCGAAAAGTCCGCTTGCAAAATAGAAGATCAGGGTGACGGTACTTGGGAACACTTCAAGATCGAGTACCGGTATGGGAGCTTCCGAAAGAAGGGTGTACGTTTCAATAAGCAGAAAGAAGAAGAGGAAGGCACCCAATGCTCCAAAAATCACGTAAAATGTGATTTTGACGGGCAAGGTGTAATTTTTTAGTTGAACTTCAGAGGAAGTGAGCGGTTTGAAACTCACCAAGGCGAGTAGAAAAATGAAAAAGCTGTGAATGGAATAGGTGATAAGTTCCTGAAAAGAACGATAATCGGACTGGTTTAAAAAATCGAAGATCTGTATCCACCCAACCCCATATTCTATATTGGCAAAAAACAACCATGCCGATATAATGGCTGCAAGCTTCAGGAAAAGGGAGTTCCATGGGGTCAGTTCTTGTGAAACAGAAAGAAGAAACAGGGTAAAAAGAACGATGATGAGGGCGTAAAAGATGGCCCTGTAAATGAAATATTGGTTCTCTTGCTGCTCCTGATACTGCTGGTAATCACTTGAAAGGGTATAGGCTAACCCAACGGAATCGGAGTTTTGAGTGGATAGTATCCTTGTGTTGAGAGGTTGTTCCGGTGGTGGTTCAAAAAAACTAAAGTGTACAGGATAAGACGATTGACTTTGAAATAACCGGCTGGCTGAAAGCTCCGAGTTATCGCCTATGGGCAGTATGTTTTTCTGTTCTACTTTTCTTCGGGTGAAGATATGGTAGTCGGTGGAGTCTGCTTTCCCCATATCAAGGGTAGACCTAAAGCTTAAAAAAGTAACGTTATTATTGCGCTCCAGGCCAATATTGGGTTGATATGTATTTTTGCTTTCAGGAAAGATTCCTTCAGGCATTTGATTAGGTCCGAATTCAGACCATACCCAAAGGTCCCGGTCTTTAAAGACTGAAAATCCCCAAAAATTGTAACGATCCTCGGCTTCTTCAATGGCTTGTTGGTTATCCTCATCAGAAGAATTGATGATCTCAACGATGAGGGAGGTGAAATCCTGGCTTTGGGAAAGAAAAACCTTCTGCTGATCCTCAAAATTTTGATATGCCTCATCAAGAGCTTGATCTGCAAGTTGCTTTCTTTCCTCTTCGGGCGGGTAGTCGTGCTCGGCCCAAACTTCAAAAATTCCATATGCCAAGGCGACCAAGGCCAGGAGAAAGGCAAAAAGCCAGGTTTTATTTTCGATAGGGGATTTCAAAGTGATGCGGCTCATAGTGAAAAACGAATATGAGCGTAAATTAACGGCGAATCAAGTTTGGAATATCAGAATCCGGTTTCCCTTTAAGTACCCCTTCGATGGCTTCTGCAGCCAGCATACCGATGGCATCCCGGGTTTTGTACGTGGCGCTGGCAATATGAGGAAGAAGCAATGTATTGGGAGCGGTAAGTAACTTTGGATGCACCTGAGGTTCGTTTTCGAATACATCGAGCGCAGCACCGGCAATCTTTTGGTCATGTAGAGCTTCAGCAAGGGCTTCCTCATCGATCACGGCTCCCCGTGAAATATTTACCAAAAGAGCATGGTTTGGCATGAGTTCTAAAATTTCTTCATCGATCAAATGATGGGTCTCTTCGGTCAAAGGACAGTTCAGGCTCAGGACATCACTACGGGATACGAGTTCCTTTAGATCTTCCACAAATTCTGCGTTCAGCTCTTTTTCTGTGGTTTGCTCTATCCTGTTTCGGTTCAGGTATATGATGTTCATTCCAAATGCTCTTGCTCTGTGTGCAAAAGCCTGTCCAATGCGCCCCATACCGATGATACCCAGGGTTCGATCCCGTAATTCCATGCCAAGGAATCCTAAAGGCTCCCAACCGGAAAATTTACCTTCCCTCAAATAATTTTCGGCTTCTTTTAGTTTTCGGGATAAAGCCAACAGAAGTCCCATCGCATAATCACCGCAAGCTTCAGTAAGGACATCGGGCGTGTTGGCCGTTTTTATATTCAATTCCTGAGCGGCTTTGATATCAATGTTATCGTATCCAACAGCAAAGTTAGCTACGATCTTAAGTTTTTTACCGGCTTCAAGCACATTGCGTGTTACCGGTGTTGAAAGCATGCAAAGCAAAGCATCGTATGCATGGATATGGCTGATCAACGCTTCCTCGGTGTCATAAGTCCCCTTAGGTGCTACGGTAACTTCCCCGATTTCTTCAAGGAATGAAATCGGTTTTTCAGGAATGGGCTCAGTGATCAGGATCTTAAACATGAATTAAAAAGCAGGTTATTGATTCAGTACAAATTCTTTCTCATTGATATAAACTTTATCAACATCTTCCCATTGTTCAACACCTGTAAACAGGTAAGAGAAAGGAAACTCTGATGCAGATTGTTCGCACTCCTGCTTATAAAGCTGCCAGCCAACCATGTCAATTTCTAAAATACCAAAAGTTACATTCCCTTCAGCTCTGAGAATAGCAGTACAAGCGTTTGGAAATTGACCTTTTATATGGAGAGCCTTCCCTTTTCTTAGAGAAACCAATTCTATGGAAGATATGCTAAGCTCTTTTTCAACGTAGGGAACACGCTCGGGAGGGGTAACCTGAACCAGATCTGGAAAGCGATCCGTAAGCGGTTCTGATGTTGAGCATCCGGATAGGTAAATTAAGATTCCAGCTAAGAACAATACCCAAAATCTCATGACTCATCTTTTATATAGGTTATCTTAGCATCATTCCACATTCGTTCAATACCATAAAAATCACGTTTTTCTTTACTCATGATATGGACGACTACATTTACATAATCAAGAATTACCCAGGAACGACCTTGAGTACCTTCTTTTTTCCAGGCTTTTTCACCTGCTTTTTCTCTCATCTCATCTTCCACTACATCGGCAAGGGCTTTGATCTGAACATCAGAATTACCGTGGCAAACAATAAAAAAATCAGTGAGGGTGGTTAGTTCAGAAACATCCAGCACAGTTATGTCATTGCCTTTTCTGCTTAGTAAAGCTTCCGTTATTACATCCACCATTTCTTTGGAGTCTGGCGCGTCTTGCGTAAAGGCATTTTGAAATTGTTCTTTTGCCGGTTGTTTAATGTTGGTCATAAAATAGATTTAATTGGTATTTAGTTTTTCATAGTCGTGACCGACGATCACACTTACATCCAGGTAAAAATCAGGAGAGGATTCAAGGATCACATTATCCTCTGAAACTCCCAATGCATTGGCAACCCGCAAAGCATTAGCCATGGCTCCACTCCGGGATATAATGATAGTTTCTTTTACATCAAAGGTTTCAAAGTTTCCGGTTTCAACAACATCAAAACCATTTCTTCTCAACAAACCGGTGTAAGCATTTGCGATACCTGAGACACCACACCCGTTCAGAACTTCTATCTGAATGATCTCGCTGATTAATTCTGATTGGATATCAGCTCTCTCATTGAAAATTCGTGGGTAAATAATGCGTGTGAAAAGTGCACCTATCAAAAGTATAAGTAGTACACTGAGAAAGCCGATGGCTGTATTTAGAAGCAGGTTATTTGTGCTGGTTGAACTCTTGCCGTTTTCTTCACTCATCTACAATACAAAATCTGATCTTAGTACCATGGGCCATAAGGGGTGAAAAACGGATCGAACTGAGATCTGCTGAAACGATTGTACGGATTGTAGAAACCATAACCGGAAGGAAGTTGCTGGTATTGAAGCCTGATGTGTGCGTTATCGCTGATCTTATAATTCAATTCGGCATTCCTAACAATGATCTCTCCATTGAGGTTATTATTGGTATTCACGAAATCCGATCCACCAAAGGGAGAATGCAAGAAAGATACATCCAGCCGGCCGGTTAAATTATCAGTGAAAGCAAATTGCATGGTATTGGTGTACGCATTTACATTCTGATAGGAACCTCCGTAAGATCCAAAATTCATGGAATAAGAATGACTCATGGTAATCTTATTACTGAAAAAATTATTCAACCAGTTTTGAACCGTAGGTGTTTTTGCGTTTATGATGGGGCCGGTATAATCTGATGAAGTTGCAAGATCAGATCGAAGTTGAGCCGAAAGAGGGATGCTGAATACCAGCGCAAAAATGAATGTAAGTGATAATAATTTTTTCATAATAAGCTCGATCAAATAATTTTCAAGTCAACGTTTGACCATACACTTAAGTATAATCAATTAAGGGTAAAGAATAAACACGTCGGGAATAGTGACCCGTTGAAATCCCATAAAAAAAAGTCTATCTTATTCAACTTTTCCAACTGTACCGAAAACATACCAACAAGCTAAATGAAGCTCACCGACTTTAAATTCGAAATTGACGATTTAAATATTCCAGAAGAACCGCTGAAAAAAAGAGATTCAGCAAAATTGATGGTACTTAATCGTGCCGAGAAGACAATTGAACATACTACTTTTTCTGAAATTCACAAATATGTGAATAAAGATGATGTAATGATCTACAACAACACAAAAGTGTTTCCGGCCCGGTTAAATGGTAAAAAAGAAAAAACCGAAGCAGATATCGAAGTCTTTTTACTTCGCGAGTTGATGCCCGAGAATATGCTTTGGGATGTATTAGTTGAGCCGGCGCGAAAAATTCGAATTGGCAATAAACTATATTTTGGAGAAGAAGATGATGAGTTAATGGCAGAAGTTGTAGATAATACAACTTCACGCGGGCGTACCATTAGATTCCTGTACGAAGGCCCAAATCAGGAGCTCTATGATAAACTCGATAAGCTGGGGAAAATGCCATTGCCTCCTTACATTGAACGAGAACCTGTTGAAGAAGATAAAGAGCGTTATCAAACCATATTTGCAACTGAGCGTGGTGCTGTAGCTGCTCCAACGGCAGGTATGCACTTCACTCCTGAGCTCGTTGAAAAGATCGAAAAGAAAGGCGTAGAGTTCTTGCCAACAACATTGCACATCGGGTGGGGAATTTTCCGAAATGTTGAAGTGGAGGATCTGACTAAGCACCGTATGGATTCAGATAATTATTTTATCTCTAAGGATACTTCCGACAAGATCAACAAGACACTTAAAAAGAAAAAGAACCGTGTTATTGCCATTGGTTCAAGCACTACCCGTGCAATTGAAACCAGCGTAATGGCAAGCGGGATGTCAAAGCCAGGAACAGGCTGGACGGATAAATTTATCTATCCTCCGTACAATTTTAAGATCACGGAAGGGCTGATCACGAATTTCCACCAACCTGAGTCAACAAGGCTGATGCTGGCTGCTGCTTTTGCAGGATATGATTTTCTGATGGAAGCATACGAAGAGGCCAAGAAAAAAGATTACCGAATGTTTGACTTCGGTGATGCAATGTTGATCCTGTAAAATGCAAAGTCTGTCGCTCATCATACCGGCGGCAGGGTCGGGAGTGCGGTTGGGCCATGATATCCCCAAACCTTTCATCCGGATTGGGGATAAAACCATTTTGGAGCATACGGTATCCCGGTTTACTGCTCTCCCAAATCTAAAACAGGTTATTGTTGCCACATCTAAAAATTATATTTCCACCGTCAGGAATATGAAAGTAAACATACCTGAAGGTATTGATCTTATAGTAGTGGAAGGTGGGGAAGAGCGGCAGTTTTCTATTCATAATGCGCTAAGTGAAGTTTCTGTAGACATCGAGCTCATTGCGGTTCATGATGCGGTCCGTCCTTTCATAAGAACAAAGCTGATTGCGCAATGTTGTGAGGTTGCAGCCGAGGTTGGAGGAGCTATAATTGGAGTTCCTGCCAAGGATACCATAAAAAAAGTAGATGCCTCCGGAAAGATCATTGCTACTCCTGATCGGTCTGAACTCTGGCAAGCGCAAACGCCCCAGGTGTTTCGGAAATCTTTGCTGACAGAGGCTTATGACTCAGCGATGGAAGCGGGTTTTTTTGGCACAGACGATGCATCTTTGGTGGAACGCATTGGCGGGGTGGTAAAAATGGTGGAAGGAGATCGTGAAAATCTTAAAATTACATATCCCGTAGATCTGAAAATTGCGGAATTAATTTTAGGAGAACAGCTTTAATGGACTTGCGTATTGGATATGGTTATGACGTGCACCGGCTTGTTGAGGGGCAAAAGCTTATCCTTGGAGGTGTAGAAATCCCTTTTGAGTTAGGATTGAAGGGACACTCTGATGCTGATATACTGCTGCACGCTATCACCGATGCGTTGCTTGGAGCACTTGCCCTTGAAGATATTGGAGCGCATTTCCCAGATAACGATCCCCAATTCAAGAACATGGACAGTCGAATCCTGCTTCGGGAAAGTTATCAATTGATTCTGCAAAAAGGATACGAACTGGCAAACATTGACGCGACTATTGTTGCTGAACGTCCGAAACTTCGTTCTTACATTGATGGTATGCGAGAAAATATTGCCTCAGATCTTGATTGCAAAGTTGATCAGGTATCCGTTAAAGCTACTACATCAGAAAGGATGGGGTTTGCAGGACGGGAAGAAGGAATGGCTGCTCATGCAGTTGTTTTGGTTTGTAAGCAAAAGAAGGGCGATGGCTGATCAGATCATCCAGAATATAGTTGAATGGATCAGTATGGTGCCTCCCATTGGAGTTTATCTGATTTTTTTTGGCATTGCTTATATCGAGAACATCATTCCTCCCATGCCCGGAGATGTACTCGTTGCTTTTGGGGGATATCTTGCTGCAGAAGGGATCATTGATATATTTCCAATTTTAAGTCTTACTGTGATCGCCTCCGTATTTGGCTTTATGACAATGTACTGGTTTGGGCATAAATGGGGAGTGCAAATCGAGGATAACAGAGATAGCCATTTCGTGCTCAGGTTTATCGATTATAAATATTTTGCAAGGGGAAAGAAATGGATGAGACGATGGGGGCAAGGGGTTGTGCTTGCAAACCGTTTTTTAGCAGGTACAAGGTCAGTAATTTCACTTACAGCAGGCATGTCCAACCTTAAGATTGTACCCACGGTTTTAAACTCGATTATTAGTTCTTTGTTGTGGAACAGCCTCTTAATTAGCGCAGGGTGGGTTGTTCGCGATAATTGGCAAATTATTGGAGAATATTTGTCTAATTATGGCAAAATAATTTTAGCATTAATTGTTCTAATTATTCTGTTGAAAGTGTATTTTTCATATCGTCCAAAAGATGAGAAAGAACAAAGGGAGAAAAAGTAATTTTTTTTCTCAAAAGTTTATTGACAATCAAAGTTATCATACTTAATTTTGAAGTCTTTCGCGAAAAGCCAGTGTAGCTCAGTTGGTAGAGCAACGGTTTTGTAAACCGTCGGTCATCGGTTCGAATCCGGTCACTGGCTCAGCGATTTTGATTTATTGATACCATCTGGGGGGATACCAAAGCGGCCAACTGGGGCAGACTGTAAATCTGTTGTCGTGAGACTTCGTAGGTTCGAATCCTGCTCCCCCCACGCGTAAGCGAGCGTAGCTCAATTGGTAGAGCGTCACCCTTCCAAGGTGAATGTTGCCGGTTCGATTCCGGTCGCTCGCTCAACCACGCCGATATAGCTCAGGGGTAGAGCACTTCCATGGTAAGGAAGGGGTCGTCGGTTCAAATCCGACTATCGGCTCAGGTCCAATTTTTGAAACAATTTTATAACAATACTAAATAAAACAGCTTAATCATGGCAAAAGAGACCTTTCAACGGAATAAGCCACACGTGAACGTGGGCACGATCGGACACGTAGATCACGGTAAGACTACCCTGACGGCAGCGATTACGACAGTAATGGCGAAGACTTATGGTGGGGTAGCCAAGCAATTTGCAGATATTGACAATGCTCCGGAAGAGCGCGAGCGTGGGATTACCATTGCTACCGCGCACGTGGAGTATGAAACCGATGAGCGTCACTATGCCCACGTAGACTGCCCGGGTCACGCCGACTATGTGAAGAACATGGTAACCGGTGCTGCCCAGATGGACGGAGCTATTTTGGTAGTGGCAGCCACCGACGGTCCGATGCCACAGACCCGCGAGCACATTTTGCTTGCCCGCCAGGTAGGGGTGCCACAGATTGTGGTATTCATGAACAAGGTAGACCTGGTGGACGATGAAGAGCTGCTGGAGCTGGTAGAGCTGGAAGTGCGTGAGCTGCTTTCTTCTTACGAATTTGACGGAGACGATATTCCGGTGATTCAGGGATCTGCCCTGGGCGCCCTTAACGGCGAAGCCGAGTGGGAAGAGAAGATCGTGGAGCTGATGAAAGCGGTTGATGA
>NZ_AQXG01000016.1 GCF_000375425.1 Gracilimonas tropica DSM 19535
TCATCAACCGCTTTCATCAGCTCCACGATCTTCTCTTCCCACTCGGCTTCGCCGTTAAGGGCGCCCAGGGCAGATCCCTGAATCACCGGAATATCGTCTCCGTCAAATTCGTAAGAAGAAAGCAGCTCACGCACTTCCAGCTCTACCAGCTCCAGCAGCTCTTCATCGTCCACCAGGTCTACCTTGTTCATGAATACCACAATCTGTGGCACCCCTACCTGGCGGGCAAGCAAAATGTGCTCGCGGGTCTGTGGCATCGGACCGTCGGTGGCTGCCACTACCAAAATAGCTCCGTCCATCTGGGCAGCACCGGTTACCATGTTCTTCACATAGTCGGCGTGACCCGGGCAGTCTACGTGGGCATAGTGACGCTCATCGGTTTCATACTCCACGTGCGCGGTAGCAATGGTAATCCCACGCTCGCGCTCTTCCGGAGCATTGTCAATATCTGCAAATTGCTTGGCTACCCCACCATAAGTCTTCGCCATTACTGTCGTAATCGCTGCCGTCAGGGTAGTCTTACCGTGATCTACGTGTCCGATCGTGCCCACGTTCACGTGTGGCTTATTCCGTTGAAAGGTCTCTTTTGCCATGATTCTTCGTTTTTCTTACTTAGTGTTTAATTTCTTTATGATTGTTCTTCAATGATCTCTTTAGCAAGAGTTTCAGGAACTTCGATATAGTCATGAAATTCCATGGAGTACACTGCTCTACCCTGAGTCAGAGATCGCAAGTCTGTGGAATAACCAAACATTTCAGATAAAGGTACATGTGCATTCACAACAGAACCTTCTTTGTTTGTATCCATTTTTTGCATGATACCACGACGACTGTTCAAGTCTCCGATCACATCACCCATGTATTCTTCAGGAGTAATGATCTCAACCTTCATTACCGGTTCAAGAATTTTCGGTGCTGCTTTGCGGGCAGCATTTCTAAAACCAAGCTTAGCACAAAGTTCAAAACTCAACTGATCCGAATCAACATCGTGGTATGATCCGTCAAATAAACGGAAGCCAATGTTTTCAACGGAATAGTTGGCCTGGATACCACCGCTCAAAGCTTGCTGGAATCCCTTCATTACAGATGGAATAAATTCACGGGGAATATTACCACCTACCACTTCATTGATGAAGATAAATCCTTCTTCACGAGTGATTCTGTCTTCGTTTCCATCGTAATTTTCAAAGTTTTCGATCGGACCCATTTCAAAAGAAATATCCGCAAACTTACCACGACCACCGGTTTGCTTCTTGTAGATCTCACGATGCTCAACATTCTTAGAAATGGTCTCACGGTAAGATACCTGAGGAGCGCCAACATTAGCTTCTACTTTGAATTCACGCTTCAGGCGGTCAACAATAATCTCAAGGTGAAGCTCACCCATACCTGCAATCGTAGTTTGACCGGTTTCATGGTCAGTCTTGACCTGGAAAGTTGGATCCTCTTCGGCCAGCTTTTGCAATCCGGTTGAAAGCTTCTCACCATCAGCCTTGGTTTTAGGCTCAACAGCCAATTTGATAACCGGCTCAGGGAAAGTGATCTGCTCAAGAATTACCGGATGATCTTCCGCGCAAAGTGTATCACCGGTATGCACTTCTTTGATACCAATAATAGCTGCAATATCTCCGGCCTGGATATAATCCAGATCCTTTTTGTCATTAGCGTGCATCTCAAGCAAACGACCTACACGTTCACGGTTGCCGGTGGATGCATTCAGAATGTAAGAACCCTTTTCCAGACGGCCGGAATAGACACGACAGAAAGTCAACTTACCTACATAAGGGTCGGTCATAATCTTGAATGCAAGTGCTGAAAATGGTGCATTTACATCCGGAGCTTTTTTCACTTCTTCCTCTGTTTCCGGGTCGATACCTTTAACAGGAGGAATGTCTAATGGGTTAGGCATGAAATCGAGTACACGATCAAGCAATACCTGCACCCCTTTGTTTTTCAGGGCTGTACCAAGCATTACCGGAGTAATATCTTTGGAAATCGTTGCCTCACGAAGAGCTGCAATAATTTCATCCTCTGTGATTTCCTCTTCCATCAAATATTTTTCCATGAGGGAATCATCGTAATCAGCCAAAGATTCCAGCATGATCTGACGATATTCAGCAGCTTTTCCAGCTAATTCTTCAGGAATCTCAACAATATCATACTTAGCGCCCAAAGACTCATCATCCCAAATAATGGCCTGCATATTGATCAGGTCAACTACGCCCTGAAAATCAGCCTCTGCTCCGATCGGAATTTGAATAGGAATTGGATTGGCATTCAACTTTTCATCAAGCTCATCTACTACGTTGTAGAAATCAGCACCAACCTTGTCCATCTTGTTGACAAACGCCATACAAGGAACATGATATTTATTTGCCTGACGCCAAACAGTTTCAGACTGCGGCTGAACAGCACCAACTGAGTCAAGCACAAAAACAGCACCATCAAGTACACGCAAAGAACGCTCTACCTCTACAGTGAAGTCAACGTGACCGGGAGTATCAATAATGTTAATTCGGTGATCTTTCCAGATACAATGAGTAGCAGCAGACTGGATAGTAATCCCCCGCTCCTGCTCTTGCTCCATCCAGTCCATAGTGGCAGCGCCATCATGCACCTCACCCATACGGTGACTACGACCGGTATAAAACAGGATACGCTCCGTTACGGTTGTCTTACCGGCATCAATGTGCGCCATGATACCGATATTCCGCGTGCGCCTTATCTTATCTAAAATTTTTGGATCTGTTTTTGTTGCTTCAGACATAATACTTGTTCAAATAATATTCTTTAGAATCTAAAATGGGCAAAAGCCTTATTAGCATCTGCCATACGATGTGTCTCATCTTTCTTACGAACCGCTCCACCTTCATTATTGGAAGCATCAATGAGTTCTCTTGAAAGACGAATTGACATAGACTTATCATTACGTCCGCGAGCAGCCTTAATCAGCCATCGCATACCCAATGCAGTCCCTCTTTCCTGACGAACCTCAATCGGCACCTGGTAAGTAGCACCACCCACACGGCGAGATTTTACTTCCACTACCGGAGTTGAGTTTTGCAGCGCATTGCGGAATACATCGATTCCGGTCTCGCCTGTTTTCTCTTCAATAAGTTCAAAAGCCTGATATACAATTTTGCGAGCAACATTCTTTTTTCCATCTCGCATCAGGTTATTTACGAAACGAGTTACCAGCTTATCCTCAAAAATTGGATCCGCTTGCACATCTCGTTTTTCTGCTGTTTTTCTACGCATGCTCGATTAATCTTAATTTCTTAATGTTACCCTTTCGGCTTCTTGGTGCCATACAGACTACGGCTTTGAGTTCTTCCCTCAACACCCGCAGTATCTAATGTTCCACGTATAATATGGTATCGAACACCCGGCAAGTCCTTTACACGACCTCCACGGATCAATACAATACTATGTTCCTGCAAGTTATGACCTTCACCGGGTATGTAGGCCGAAACCTCAATCCCGTTCGTCAAACGTACACGAGCTACTTTACGCAATGCCGAATTCGGCTTTTTAGGCGTAGTTGTATAAACGCGAGTACAAACACCACGCTTCTGCGGACAATTTTGTAGCGCAGGAGCAGTTGTTTTACTTACTTTGCTTTTTCTACCTTTTCGTATGAGTTGTTGTATAGTTGGCACTGTTCAAATGTTTGGTTATTGCCATCAAATCGAGAGCTTGCAAATATAGGGAACGTTTCAACATGAATGCAAAAAATTTATGCTGATTATTTCTAAAATTTCACTGATACCCTCTTAAACTTCTCAATTCTGAAAAAAATTGCGGAAATAGCCCCTTTTTTTAGATTAACCGATATATAACTTTATATCACTTGAAATTATCTGAACTTTCTTATTTAAGTACAAAACGACTGGATGCTCTTAGCTCAGAAGGCATTCACTCTGCCATGGATCTGCTTAATTTTTTCCCACGCAGATACCTTGACCGAAGCAATACCCAAAAGATGAAATTCTTGCCGGGATCAGGTGAAGAGGTTACTGTTGCAGGCAAGGTAGTCGACATAAGTACCGCGGGATTTGGCCGAAAGAAGCGACTGGAAGTCACCCTTAACGATGGCACCGGAACTATAAAGGGGGTTTGGTTTCGGGGAGTAAAATATTTCAGTAAGTATTTCAAAAAGGGCGAGACTGTCGCTTTTTTTGGGCAGGCTAAGCGCTATGGTAAAAATGTTAGTATTGCCCATCCTGAAGTAGATAAAATCTCTTCTGAAGGAGACCTGGATGCTTTCTCAAGAATTGTACCCATCTATCCCGGCAGTAAAGGAATAAGCCAAGCGCGCATTACCAGCAGCATGATCCAAAACTGGAATAAAGAGATCCTGGCAAATATACAGATCGATGAATTTCTGCCTACCGACATCTTAAGTGAGATGAAGTTTCCTACTCGAAAAGAAGCTTACAGGATGATCCACTTTCCGGAATCACACAATCAGCATAAGAATGCCTTAAACCGTTTTAAGTTTGAGGAGCTGTTCTTGTTTGAAATGAGCATGGAAAAGATCCATTTCACCGTTAAAGATCGGGCACAAGGGCACCTTTTTAAAAACATAGGAAATTATACTGCCCGTTACTTCAATGAAGTTTTACCCTTTGAGCTGACCGAAGGACAAAAAATTGCTTTGTCTGAAATTAAACAAGATGTCCGTTCCGGGAAACAAATGAATCGGCTCATACAGGGAGATGTAGGCGCCGGAAAAACAGTGGTTGCTATTGGTGCCATGCTAATGGCCTTGGATAATGGTTTTCAAGCAGCTTTTCTAGCTCCAACCGAGATATTAGCAGAACAACATTACCGTACTCTTTCCGATCATCTTAAAGAAATGGATATAAATATCCGTCTACTCATAGGTTCCCAAAAAAAAGCTCTGAGAACAGATATTCTTACGGATGTTGAAGGCGGAAATGCACAGATTGTTGTTGGAACCCATGCGATCATTCAGGATGAGGTACGGTTCCACAACCTGGGGCTAGCGGTGATTGATGAACAACACCGTTTTGGAGTAAAGCAGCGCGCAGACCTGCTCAGTAAAGGCAATCATCCTCACATGTTGGTAATGAGCGCCACTCCCATTCCGCGTTCACTGGCTATGACGGTTTATGCTGATCTCGATGTTTCTGTCATTAAAGATCTTCCGGCCGGACGAAAACCTATTAAAACGGCCATTCGTTCTCACAAGAAAAGAGAAGATGTCATGCATTTTGTGCGACAAGAGGTTGAAGATGGCGGTCAGGTTTATGTCGTTTATCCTTTGGTAGAGGAATCAGAAGCGCTGGATCTAAAGGATGCCACGGCCGGTTTCGAAAAGCTTAAAAAACGTTTTCCTGAATTTAAGATCGGACTGCTTCACGGGCGCATGAAAACCGAAGAAAAAGAAGCCGTAATGAAAAAGTTCATTGATAACGAAATCAATATTTTGGTTTCAACAACTGTGATAGAAGTTGGGGTTGATGTACCCAATGCTTCGGTCATGATCATAGAACATGCCGAACGATTCGGCCTTTCACAGCTTCATCAATTAAGAGGAAGGATCGGCCGGGGTGAACGACAAAGTTATTGCATTTTGATGCCGGATGTGAAAGTGAGCAAAGCCGGGGCTTTTCGGCTCAAAACCATGGAAGAAACCAACGATGGATTTAGAATTGCCGAAGCAGACTTAAAATTACGTGGCCCCGGTGACTTTCTTGGAACCAAACAAAGCGGTCTTCCTGATTTCAAATTTGCCGATATTGTTGAAGATCAATTCTTATTGGCACAAGCCAAAGAAAAGGCAAAATCCTTGTTAAAAGAAGATCCTGAGCTTAAGGAAAGTTCTCACAAAAATCTCTCCACTGTATTTGCACCGTATTTTGAGGAAAAAGTGAAATTTTATGGAATGGGCTAAATAGAGCCGCCCTTGAGAGAAGAAAACCAAATAACAAGAACTAAGCTACAAGCCTCCTCTCGATGACGGGAATTTCTATATTTCTCCCAAACAAAAAAGGCGCTCGAAAATGAACGCCTTCTTTACTTTCTGTTTTTTTTGGAAATCTTATACCGAACGATCGGTATCAAAGTTTTCCAGAATCTGCTTGATGCGATTCAGGAATGCCCCGCCATGCGCACCGTCAATGATACGGTGATCATAACTCATAGAGAGATACATCATATGACGGATGGCGATCACATCCTCGCCGCCAACTTCCATTACTACCGGACGTTTTTCAATCACGCCGGTTCCGATAATAGCCACCTGTGGCTGATTGATGATTGGGGTCCCCATAAGGTTACCCACACTGCCATAATTGGTAAGTGTGATGGTTCCTCCCACCAAGTCATCAGGACTTAATTGCTTACTTCTTGCTTTGTGAGCCACTTCATTCACGGCATTCGCAAGTCCAACCAAATTCTTTTCCTGTGCTTTTTTGATAACCGGAACGATCAGTCCTCCCTCGCCACCTTCACCAAGTGCAACTGCAAGGCCAAAATTGATATCCTTCTTAACATGGATCTCATCTTCCACCACCGAACTGTTGATCAGCGGATATTCCAGCATTGCATTTATGATAGCCTCCACAAAAAGAGGGGTGAAAGTAAGTTTTGTTCCAGTCTTCTCCTGGAACGCATGTTTGTTGGCATTTCGCCATTTCACCATACTGGTCACATCCACATCAGCGAAAGTAGTAACATGAGCGGAGGTCTGCTTCGACTTCACCATGTGTTCGGCGATCATCTTACGCATACGATCCATCTTGATCACTTCTACATCACCGGAAGGTGCATGTTTCACATCCAACTGCCCGGCTGAGATCGAGCCATCAGAAGACTTGCCGGATGAAGGTTTGCTGAGTCCGCCACCAGAAGGTGCAGTTTGCTTTTGTTGAACCGGAGCAGAAACTTTTCCGGCTTTCTTATCCTCTACATAAGAGAGTATATCTTGCTTGGAAACACGACCGTTTTGTCCGGAACCCTCAATATTCTCCAGTTCTTCCTGTGAAATTCCTTCTTCTTTAGCAATGGAACGAACCAGCGGGGAGTAAAAACGTCCATCGGTCCCGACACGCTGAGGCTCCGACCCACCCGAAGTTCCATTGGATGAAACAGCTGCAGACTGAGTTTCTTTTTGAGCCGGGGCTGTATCTGCTTTCTTCTCTTTTTGGGGAGTCGCAGCCGAACTGCTGCTTGATGCGGAAGCACCCTCTCCGGTTGCAATTATTGCTATGGTCTGCCCAACTTCGATGGTATCATTTTCTTCCGCGAGGATTTCTACCAGTGTACCGGATGCAGGAGATGGAACTTCACTATCTACTTTATCGGTAGAGATCTCGAGCAGGGTTTCGTCTTCTTCCACTTTATCACCTACCTGCTTATTCCAACCGATTACTGTAGCCTCTACTACCGACTCACCCATTTGAGGCATTTGTACTTCAATACGCTCACCTTCATCTCCACTGTTCGGTGCAGCCGGAGCTGATTCTTCTTGAGTCTCAGCCTCTTCTTCCCGGGCTTCCTCTTCTGCAGGCTCTTCGGCTTCTGCAGCACTGCCGGAAGAAACATCACCTGCAGCATCAGCGTCGGTTTCAATAATGGCGATAGGTTTACCAACCTCGATCACATCCCCTTCATCAGCCAAAATTTCTACGAGTACACCGGCCTCAGGAGAAGGAACTTCTGTATCCACTTTGTCGGTGGCCACTTCCAACAGCGTTTCATCCACTTCAACAGTGTCTCCCACGCTTTTAGACCACTCTATCACAGTGCCTTCCATTACCGATTCACCCATTTGGGGCATTACTACTTCTACCTTCGCCATAAAATTGTTTTGTTTTAGTGCCTTAAAGGCGGATTTTGAGGTTTTGTAAACGGACCCTAAAGTTCAGGATAATTCCAATTAGTTCAAAATAAGTATCGTTCCTTTAATTTCCGGAAAAGCGCTTTTTTGAATCTTTTAATAAATGGGTTCTAAAAACCTTCCATACATCGTCTTTAAATAAGATCTAACAAGTGTTATACCGAATTACTTAACTGCTGTTAATATTAAAAAAGATTACCTGTAGACCATCCACGTCAAAATTTTAATGAAGTTTGTTTGGCCTGTTCAAGAACCAAATAAAAAAAAAGCCGCCGGAAAAATCCGGCGGCCTCTATCTATCTCTCTCAACGCATCAAAAAATTATTGAATGGTAAACTGCACCATTACAATGTTGCTCATTTCATCGAATACCGGAGGATCATCTGAGCCCTCAGATCCGTCAAAATCATAAGAGCCTATAGTGCCGTTATCGATATGCAACATAGCCCATACTTTATCGCCGGCTTCAAGAGTTTCACCGTCATTAAGTTCGATCGTTAAATCCGTATTGCTACCGGTGTACACTTGACCATGGCCAATGCTTGCCGGAACAACAGGAGCATCGCTACCATTGTCACGATGAAGCACTACAAAACCGATTTGTCCTGCCATTGCTTCGTCAATTGTCAGAGTTCCATCTGCAACTGTTTGGTCACTTACCATCACAGAAGGAGATGCTGAACCACTCACAGTGATATTTGTCATCAGGATTCCATCAGCTGTTATGACCGGTTGATCGTAAGGATTTACCCCATCGAACTCATAAGTTCCAATTTCGCCCGTATCATAATGAACCATAGGCCACAATTGCTCACCATCTTCTACCACAACACCTTCATCAAACATGATCTGAACGTCTGTATTCATGCCAGCCTGAATAGGTGCTTTACCAATGATCTCGGGAACCTGGGGACCGTTGCCTTCTGCATTTGAACGGTGTACAACTACCCACCCTTCCGTATTGGAATCTACATCTACCATAATGGAATTATTCATGATCATTTGATCTTCGGCCATGAGTGTAGATGTATTTTCGAGTACTTCAAAAGAACTCAATACTATATCGCCTTCAAAAGTAACCGGAAGATCGAGCCCGTTTTCACCATCAAATTCATAGGTTCCTATTTCTCCGGTATCGAAGTGAAGCATAGGATACAGGTTATCTCCGGCGGCAACCGATGCACCTTCATTCAGCTCAATTTGGACATCCGTGTTTGATCCGGCTGTAACCGGTGCTTTACCTATAATTTCGGGTATCTGAGGACCATCATTATTGGCATTGGGACCATGAATGACAATCCAGCCATCCTCGGCAGCATCCACAGAAACGGTAAAGATGTTTCCTTTATTTACTTGATCTTCAGCCATGATCGCGGGGTCTGTTTGTGTGATCATGAAGGAGGCCATTACGATATTATCATCGAAAGTAACCGGAAGATCGAGCCCGTTTTCACCATCAAACTCATACTCACCGATGGTTCCGGTATCCTCATGCAACATAGCCCAAAGAGTCTCATCATTTGCAACTCCTTCCTCCAGCTGAATGGTTACGTCAGTGTTTGTCCCGGACTCAACCATGGCTTTCCCGATGATCTCAGGAACCTGAGGGCCGTTGCCTTCTGCATTTGAACGGTGAATGACCACCCATCCGTCTTCAGGAGAATCTACAGAGGAAATTGTAACCTGATTCCCATTACTGGTACCTTGGGTATTTACTTCAACGGAAGGCATAAATGGGTCACCATCATCCATTCCATTGTCGGAGTTGCAGGCCGCAAAAGTTAGCGCGACGGTCGTTATCATTAATAATTTACTTAGTGCTTTCATTGTTAACTGATTATTTGTTCTTGATTCATCAGTTAATACGAAAGCAAAGAGAGAGCAGATTGGTGTTCTCTTAAATTAATTTTACTCCCCTCTTCAATCTTAAATTTAAATCCAGTTATTTGCGCCATCATTGTTAGCAATTCAACATTCTATATTCCTTATTCAACATTCAATGTTCTGCGGGGTTTGTCCTCACTTCTGATTTTATTAACTTCGTGATTTAGTCAAACAGCACAATTAAAAGTCTTGGCACTATGATATCGGAAGAATTACAAGAAATTATCGATGAAGCGGAAATGCACATGGAAGAAGCAACTGCATTTCTAAAGAAAGAGCTTTCACATGTACGAGCCGGAAAAGCGAATCCTGCTCTTTTAGAAGGCATTAAAGTAGAATATTACGGTTCCCAAACTCCTCTTCAGCAATTGGCTAATGTAAGTGCTCCTGAAGCCCGGCTATTGGTTGTTCAGCCCTATGACCGTTCCACGATGGAGGAAATTGAAAAGGCGATTATGTCGGCCGGGCTTGGCCTGAATCCTAACAATGATGGCGAGCGCATTCTGATCCCGCTTCCGGTTCTGACTGAGGAACGGCGCAAGGAATTGGTAAAACATTCCAAAGACATTGCTGAAAAAGCCAAGATCAGTATTCGAAACTCCCGTCGCGATGCTAATGACTCTATCAAAAAAACGGTGGAAAGCGAGTCCCTCTCCGAAGATTCCAAGTATGAAGCCGAAGAAAATGTTCAGCAGCTAACGGATTCATATACTGCCAAGGTAGACGAACTCCTCGAGAAGAAAGAAAAAGAAATAATGACCGTGTAAGTGTTACTGTGCCTCGGTGTTACGGTGTTAAGGCTTTCCTTGCATCAGCTTAACACCGTAACACTTTAGCACTTCAGACACCGTAACACCATCCATGTATATAAGCGAACTTGAATTACAGGGGTTTAAAAGCTTTGCCCATAAAACCAAGGTAAAGTTTGATAGTGGAATTACATCTATTGTAGGGCCCAATGGGTGTGGTAAATCTAACATTGTGGATTCGCTACGCTGGGTTTTGGGTGAGCAACGGCCCTCATTGCTTCGGTCTTCAGCAATGGCTAATGTCATTTTTAATGGCACGGCTCAAAAAAAAGCGCTTGGGATGGCTGAAGTATCCCTCACTTTTGTGAATGACAAAGGTATTCTTCCAATCGAATACAGCGAAGTTACGATCACGCGTCGCCTGTATCGTTCGGGGGATAGTGAGTATCTCATCAACGGAACCACTTGTCGACTCAAGGATATCATGGAGCTGTTCATGGATACCGGAATGGGATCGGATGCCTATTCAGTGATTGAGCTGAAGATGGTGGAAGAAATTCTCAACGACAAAAACAATGACCGTCGTCGTTTATTTGAGGAAGCTGCAGGTGTGACCAAGTACAAGGATCAGCGAAAGAAGACGATCCGAAAGCTGGAAAGCACCCGAAAAGATCTGCAGCGGGTGGATGATTTGTTAGTTGAACTTCGTAAAAAAGCTCGTTCCCTCGAAATTCAGGCCGAGAAAGCGGAAAAAGCGAAGATCTATAAGGATGAACTTGAACTGTTGGATAAAGCACTCACACTTCATGAGTTCAATAAGATCAAAGATGAGCTGGAGCCACTGAAGGAGCGCATCAAAAATGCGGATAAAGAAAAAAAGGAAATCACCAAAGGTTCTGAGGAATTAGAGGAAGCCGACGAAAAAGCACGCACCGAACTCATCGAAAAAGAACGGCAACAGGCGGAAGCACAGCGTCGGGTAAGTCAGCTCCATAATGCCATTCGCGAGGCCGATACCAATCTGCGGATCACCCGCGAGAAGATTGAGAATGAGAAGAAGGTGATCACCGAGTACGCCAAGGATATTGAAAGCGGGCAGGAAGATCTCGAGGAGCTGACTGAGCTGCTGGAATCGAGCCGGGATAAGCTGGAAGGCTACGATGATGAGATGGATAAATCGCGGCAGGCACTGGAGGATTCCAAGAAAAAATATGGGCAAATTCAGCAGCAGTATAATCGCGAGCGCAGCGAGTTGTATGAAATTGAAGTGGAGCTGAGTGCGGCCAATAATGAATTGAATCAGCTTCAAACCAAACGGATCAAGATTGAGAGCCGGTTGGAAAATACCGAAGGCGACCTCGAGCGTATTGATGATGAGATCACCGACCTGAATGACGAGATTGAGAATATGAACGGTGAGCAGGGGCTCATCGAACAAAAGCTCGACAAGCTGGTAGTGACCCGGGATGAGTTGGAAGAGGAGCTGGAAACTGCACGTGAAAAACGCGAGCAATTTGCCGATAAGCAAAATGAGATCAAAGATGAACTCCGGACGCTTCAAAGTAAAAAGGAGTCGCTGGAATCAGAGATCCGCCTGATGAACGATCTTGCGGCTTCCAATGAGGCTTTCCCGGGAAGCGTGAAGTTCCTGATCGAAAATCACCGCTTCAATTTCAAGGATATGACCACGGTGTCTGAGATCTTCGATACGGATCAAAAACATGCAGTAGCGCTGGAATCGGTGCTGGGTGATATGCTGAATTTCGTGGTCGTAAAAACGCTGGATGAAGCGCAGCGTGCAGCCAAAATTCTCAAAGAAAATGATAAAGGCCGGGCGACCTTCATTCCACTGGATCAGCTTGCCGCTACCTATCCGGTGAAAGAGGGAAGCTTGTTTGATGAGGTAAAAACCAAGCGGGAATATTCTGCTCTCAAACAGCTGCTGCTTGGAAATGTACTGGTTTTTGATTCGGTGGAAGCGGCCTACAAAGGCACCAAAGGTCAGGATGATGCCGTTGGTGTGACGTTCGATGGTGAAGTGGTCACCGACAACAAATTCTTCCAAAGCGGAAGTAAGAGTAAAAATGCCGGTATCCGGGTTGGACTAAAGGACAAGATCGAAAAACTGGAGAAAGAAGAAGCAAAAGTCTCCAAAGAGATCGTGAAGCTGGAAGAATATCTGCAGCAGATCGTTGAAAAATATGAAAAGCTCGACATCGGCAAGCTCTCTCAAATGCTGAAGGAAAAAGAGCAGGAAGTCCGCCGACTGGAGCAGCAACAGCAGAGTTTGAGTTCCAAAGTGTCGGTGTATCAAAAGAATATCGGCGAGCTGGTGAATCGAAAGGATCACCTAAAAAGCAGTGAGGGAACCGCCCAGGAAGAGCTCAATTCCATTCAGCCCAAACAAAAGGAATTACAGCAGAAAATGCTGGAGCTGGATGAAAAGCAGCAGGAGAAGAAAGACCTGCTGGAGACGCTGGAAGACGAGCGCTCCATTGCCCAAAGCCGGTACAATGATACGCAACTGAAGCATCAGGATCTGAAGAATAAAGTCGATAACCTGGAGCGGGATGTACAGCGTGCGGAAACAGGCATCCAGAATGTGAAGAAGCGTATTGAGAATCGCACCCGGCTCACCGAAGAAAGTAAGGAGCAGATCGAGGAGCTGACCACCAAAACCAAGGAGCTTCAGGAGATCATCACCGTAAAAAGTGAAGAGAAAAAAGCAGCCGATGAAGCGCTCGAAAAAGCCGAAGAATCAGCAGCCAGACAGCGCGGTAAGATCAATGAGATCGAGAAAGAGCTGAAGGAAGTCCGCCGTAAGAAAGAAGTGAATATGGAGCTCGTGCATCACCTCGATATGGCGCGGGAAAAAATGGAAATGCAGTCGCAGGCGCTTTCCGATCATATTTGGGAAACCTATGGCATTCTGATGAAACAGGTGACCGGAGAGCTTCCTGAAGACAAATCGCCGGAGGAAGCCAAGGAACGCATCAGCTGGCTGAAGCAGAAATTGAACAGCATCGGGGAAGTCAACCCGCTGGCTATTGAGGAGTATAAGGAAGAAAAAGAACGCCTCGATTTCTACGAAGAGCAGATCATGGATCTGGAAGAAGCCGAAGAGCAGCTGCTCGAAACCATCGACGAGATCAACGAAACGGCTACCGAGCGATTTAACACCACATTCGAAAAGATTCGCACCAACTTCCAGCAAGTATTTAAAACCCTCTTTTTTGAGGATGATTATTGTGATCTGCTGATAGAGCAGGATGTGGAAGATCCACTGGAAGCCCGCATTGAGATCAAAGCCCAGCCAAGAGGAAAACGACCTTCCGGTATTTCACAGCTTTCCGGTGGAGAAAAAACACTGACGGCCATCGCCCTTCTTTTTGCCATTTATTTGGTGAAACCCTCTCCGTTTTGTGTGCTTGATGAGGTCGATGCTCCACTGGATGATGCCAACATTGAGCGCTTTGCCAAAATGATCAAGAATTTTTCGGAAAATACACAGTTCATCATCATTACTCACAACAAAAAGACCATGAGTAAAGCCGAGATGATGTACGGCGTAACCATGCCAGATACCGGGATTTCGAGATTGGTTGGGGTGAAACTGGATGAAGTGGAGGATGTGCTTTAGAACATTGAACATCCAACAAGGAACATACAAGTAAGAACGCTTTCAACTCGTTGCGAAGGTCCATCTTCGCAATGCAATCCAGGAAGCTCCGGCTTCCAGCTTTTGATGTAGGTCGGACTAATTCCCTTTCTTTTGTACCGACAAAAGAAACATCCCGAATCCTCGGGACCGGCTGAGAAAAAAGAGCTAAAGCTGACTCCATTCCGCTAAAAGAAATCAATGCTCCTTCACGGTCATAAACATTTTCTTAACTCATCAGCGGTATGATTTCTTTCTTAACGTTTCATTCCATCATCTTCTTAACGCTCTTTTTTTCTAAGGCCGATTAACAATCTTCCAAGCCAAAACCATTGTCAAGAAAAGAATCCTAAAAACAATATATTCCTGATAATGAAGTCTATTCGAATTAACTGAATTGATATGAAAACTCGCTTTCTCTCTATTATTTTACTTCCCATCCTTTTTCTTAGCTGTGAGCCACAAACTTCACAACCGAGATTTGAGTCTCTCCCATTGTCGGATCAAACCATTTCTTTGCTGGGAGATACGCTAAAAACGGCTCCGCAGACATTACCGGAGCGATTACAAATTCGTATCGATTCATTAAGTGTGGAAGCGTTAGATGATGATCGTGTGATTGATCATCTGATCTGGGAAGCCCGAAAAGTAGCCTATGAAGGCGAATATAGACAAGCCGTGCAGTTATTTACCGATGCCATTCACCAATTTCCCGAAGAGCCAAGATTGTATCGCCACCGGGGACACCGATACATCACCTTGAGAGCTTTTGACCTGGCAATTCAAGATTTTCAGAAAGCGGTCCGGTTATTTGAAGGTCAGCAGGATATCACCGAACAGGATGGTCTTCCGAATAAACAGAATACTCCATTAAGCTCCCTTCAAACCAACACTTGGTATCACCTGGGATTGGCTAATTATCTGAAAGGTGAATATGAACAAGCCAATCTTGCCTATGAAAACGGACTTCAGGTTTCCACCAATAACGACATGACCGTTGCTTTCTCCTATTGGAAATACATGACCCTCCGAAAATTAGGCAGAGATGTAGAAGCCGGAAATCTGCTTGAAACCATTTCTCCGAATATGGAGCTGATCGAAAATACCAGTTACCATGAATTGCTGATGGTCTTCAAAGGCATCTTTACGCAGGAAGAACTCCTTTCTCAGGAAAACTCCGAATTGGATAACGCCACCCTGGGCTATGGACTCGGTTTCTGGCACGATATTAACGGACGAAGCGAACGAGCACAAAAGATCTGGCAGCAAGTCTACGATTCAAAGAACTGGGCAGCTTTTGGATATATCGCCAGCGAAGCGGAATTGGCGAATTAGTGCTAAAGTGTTACGGTGTTATGGATTTTAGAATCAAACCATTAACACCGTAACACTCTAACACCCTCGCACCGTAACACTATAAAGCTTGATCTACATCTTCCCAGATATCTTCTATGTGTTCGAGTCCTACCGAAAGCCTAATCAATCCTTGGGTGATGCCAACTTTGGCTCGTTCTTCTTCGGAGAGTTTAGAATGGGTTGTTGAAGCGGGATGTGTAGCAATCGTTCGGGAATCGCCGAGATTTGCGGTTAGCGAAAGCATCTTAATGGAATCCAGGAAATTACGTCCGGCTTCCAGTCCACCTTTGATGCCAAACGTTACAATTCCCCCGCCCATGGCCATTTGTTTTTTGGCGATTTCATAAGCGGGGTGACTTTCCAAAAAAGGATATTTCACCCACTCCACCTGATCATGGTCTTGCAGTCGCTGAGCAATTTCAAGCGCCGTTTGTGAATGTCGCTCCATACGGATCTGCAAAGTCTCGAGACTCTTTGATAACATCCACGCGTTGAAAGGCGAAAGGCAAGGTCCCGAATGACGTGCAAAAGCTTCCACTTCGTCAATCAATTCTTGTTTCCCAACAATAGCTCCGCCCAAACCACGTCCTTGTCCGTCGATGTATTTAGTGGCGGAATGAATCACCAAGTCTGCTCCAAATTCAATGGGGTTCTGGATGATCGGCGTCGTGAAGCAGTTGTCCACCACATAGATCAAATCATGCTTTTTAGCGATTTCGCCGGCTTTCTCCAGATCAATAATATCCAGCGCCGGATTGGAGGGCGTTTCCAAATACAAGATTTTTGTTTCTGGGGTGATGGCATCTTCCCATTCATCTAAATCTGTTGCCGATACATAGTTTGTTTCAATATTCCATTTCGGAAAGATCTGCGTAAACAATTTATGGGTTGAGCCGAACACCGATCGGGAAGCCAGCACTTCATCTCCGGCGTCCAGTAAAGCAGCAAAAGTAGAGAACACGGCGGCCATTCCTGAGGCTGTCGCCCAGCCTGCTTCTGCTCCTTCCAGCATAGCCATTTTGTTGATGAATTCATCCACGGTGGGATTAGAATATCGGCTGTACACATTCCCGTCCTCTTCCCCGGCAAACATTGCTCGCATGTGCTCAGCATTATCAAACACATAGCTGGAGGTCATGTAGATGGGCGTGGCGTGTTCGCCAAAGTTTGTACGTTCGGTTTGAGTGCGAATAGACTGCGTTTCTTTACGCTTCATGATCTTCGATTTTTAATGAGTGAGTGAACCGAAGATAACAATATCTATATAGTGTTAAAGTGAGAAGGTGTTACGGTGTTATAGTTTACGAAGCACTATAACACCGTAACACTGAAACACTACTGTACCATAAATACTGCATTCCCAATCATCAGTTTTCCATTATGCCAGAATCCACGGAAAAATGGATTGTCGACCATGTAAACCACACTGCCACGACCCATATTTTGAACGCCGAACACTAAGCTATGCTCGAGATCTTTTTTGGCTTCATGTCCGATAAAACCACTTCGATGTGCACCGGGTTTTGCGGCTCCTACATTCCAGCCGTTATCCAGGTATTCGTAAGCAGAAGCTCCTGTCTTAAGCGACAGGTACGTATTTCCATAACCAAAAGCGAGGGGATGCGTGTTATCCAGCGACACCTCAAAAATACTGCCGGGATTGAAGCTTGAAGTTCTTTCGCGTGAGGCATTTCCGTACGTTTTCAATTTGTCTTCAGGTTCTTCTTCCCCAACTTCTTCATCGCTGGATTTCCGTTTCAACGCAAAGCCCTCTTTGTCCACCAACAAGCCATTCGCACCACCGACGGCAATCAGTTTTCCGCCGTTTTGGACCCACTCTTTGATGTCATCTAACTCGCTATCACTCACAGCACTGCCATACATTTCAGGAAGAATGAGTACATCATAATCATCCCAATTTACCGAACGGACATCATCCACATTGATCATGTTCAGCGGGTAGTTGATCTGTTGGTCAAAGTAGTTCCAGATGTGTCCTACCATGTTGGAGTTGGTTCCATCGCCGGAAAGCAGCGCTACTTTTGGAGCCGTCAGATATCGCACCGATGAAGAGCCAAAGTCCTTACCGGAATCTACAAAACCGGTAGCCACCGGAGTTACAATTCGGTTTAACAAACCGGCTTCATCTTTTACGATCTGGTCGAATTTCGCTCCCAGTTTTTCATTTCCATTTCGGGTGATGATTAACGTACCGGGCGCGTAGTTTTTCCCATTTACAGAAAAGGATTCTTCAGCATACCGTACCGCTACGCCTTCATCCAGCAGACGCGCTAAATAACGCAGATCTTCCAGTGAATTCCATTTCGCGAGATAGGCATACGGTTTCTGAACCGTCGGCGTTAATTCATCCTGCACTTCCATGGAGATCGGCTCCGTATTCACCTGTCCGTTGATCGCATATCCATCCACGCCATAAGCATAATGCATTTCCCAAGCGGTGATGTCGTAGGTCAGCGAATCGGCCAGTTCCGGTTTCGGTTCAAACAAAACCCGCACCAATGTTCCCTTAGGCTGATAGGTGCTGATCACATAATCGCCTTCTTCCACATTCACACGACCGGTTTCGCCGGTGCTATAATCGTATCCATTGGCACGGGTTGAACCGGAAGCCTGACCAAATTCGATCTCCTGATTCACCAAATACCGCAACAGCCGAGACACCTTATCGGGATTACTGCTCTTCTTCACAATAAACGTCTTGTACTCGCCCGATCCATTTTCGATCGCATTGTTGAAATAGTTTGAAAACTCATTGATCACGCGCTCTGAATTTTGAGCCGCTACTTCTACCGTCGATAATCCACTGGTGGTGTGATGGGTAAGTCGGTCGAGCAAGGTTAACGTATCGCCTTCTGCCGTGATTACCCCTAATCCAGATGTACTGTGTCCTGCCTGCTCGTAAGTCATCCCGATCGCGCCATTGAAGGTTGGCCAGGTATCACCATAACTTGGGTAAAAGAGGTCAAAAACTTCTTTGGTGAAATAGAGCCAGTTCTCCTGATCAAAATATTCCGCGTGGTTTTTCCCGATCATGGTCTGAAGCTCTCGCTGCCAGTCGGTGATCGCCAAATGAAAGGGTTCGGCGGCTGGAGCAAAATAGTACGGAGAATTGATGCCCTGCTCGTGGAAATCGACGTGTACGTGCGGCATCCATTCGTTATACACCCGAATGCGCTGCTGACTTTCCACCTGCGTTTGCCACGCCCAATCCCGGTTCAGATCAAAGTAATAGTGATTGGTACGTCCACCCGGCCACGGCTCGTTGTGCTCGCGTGTATCCAGGTTCACATTTCGCTCTTCGCCCACCACACTTCGGTACCAGTTCACATAGCGATCTCGTCCATCGGGATTGACCATCGGGTCCATCACCACAACGGTATTTTCCAGCCATTCGGATTTCTCGGTTAGTAATTTGTACACCGTACTCATCGCTGCTTCACTGGAAGAAGTTTCATTACCGTGTACATTATAACTCAGCCACACAATGGCTTTTTGGTTTTCGGTGGGAGAACCGGATTCGAGTCCTGCCAAACGCAGGTTATTAAGTCGAATCTCCTCGATGTTTTGCTGATTTCCTTCGGATGAGATCACCGCATACACCAACTCACGACCTTCATTGGTTTTTCCATATTCAGAAAGCGTCACCAATGGAGATTCTTCTGCCACATGCTGGAAATAGTTCAACACTTTATAGTGAGGAGTCCACTGATCGCCCAGTTCGTAGCCCAAGAATTCGGCCGGGGATTGAAGTTGAGCCCAGCTTGAGGCCGTCCATAAAAAGGCTGCTAAAAACGTAAGTACAAATGATCTCTTCATTATTCGGATGGATTATTCAGTTCGGTTTCAATTTGTTTGACCACATCATCGACTATGGAATTCGGAATGGGAATGGCAAGATTATAGTGAGCGATCTTCCACTCTTCCCCTTGCTTCACCAACACGCCGCTACCACGACTGGGCCCTAAGTTAGGGGTATCCAGCTCTTCATCAAACCATGCGATTTGACCATTGTCAGAAAAATAGACTTTTCGAAAGGTTGGAGAGAACGTCCATGCTACGCCGTCATCTTTAAAATACGGCTCAGACCAAGGCTTAAATTCTGCGATCGTCCAGCGCTCGGTAGCATCCGTTCCCATAAAAATAGAAGAATCGTTTTCGAAATGATTGAAGTAGCGTTCGAAATCACCTTCTGCTGCCGCAGCATGCCAGTCATCGAGTACGGCATTGACGGCGTCTGGTTTGGCTGGGGATTTTGTTTCTTGAGGTTGGCAGGCGCCGAGGAGCAAGCCTGAAAGTAGAAGTAGTTGCAGTAAATATCTCATTGCAAGTCATTGGTTTCAAAGTTAGCCAATGGTAGCTATTACATGAGGTTTGGGCAAGGGGAAATTTTGCACGAGGTTCACCTAAACTCTATAATATATCTGAAATATATCTGACTAAACGATCAGCTCCGTTTTTGGGATCTATTTCATTGGTATAAAGGCTTCCATTTTTGATTGCAATTTTGGGCTTCTCCATTAACCACTCCAAAGATAATTCTTCAGGCAAATTAGCCTTACCAATTATTTTACCATTCTCATTTAGTACCAACCACTGTAACATTCTATCTCCATCGTTAATGGTCAACACCCAAATACATCCGTTTTCATCAATATTGACAGAATAAATGATTGGCCACTTCTCTGGTAACTCTGCATGTTCTACTACAGGACGGTTCCAATCCTCTTCCTCAAGATATGTTAGTAAATCCTCTCTTTTGAGTGCCCTCCTTTTATATACTGGATAGTAAATAGCTCGTTCATAGTTTCCCTCTTTGTTATAAATTTTGAGTAAAAAGTCTTCAGTCCAATTAGTAATAAACTTATTTCTAGAGGGGTCTGTGACAAGTGACTTACCTAAGTATGGTTGTGATCGCATGCTAGTATAATGTTTACCTTTTACCGTAACAGCAAGATCCTCATGATCCCTCAATTCGAATAGTTTATCAGAAATGATATTTCTCTTATAATCCATGAAGTAGTATTTCACCTTTCTTACTTCTCCGATGTTGTAGGTGTCTCTGTTAATGCGGGAGTCTCTCGGATGTTTTAGAAACCCTACCAATGATGTGCCATCATATCTTGGAGTTACATACATGGGAATCCAACCCATGACTTCCTTATGCTCCTCACTATTCTTTGGATATTGCCGTATAGTAGTTGTATTCGCAAATGTAATTTCATTCAACTCAAAAGTGTTGATCTTGAATTGCATTCTGTCGAACACATGCAATGAATCCCCTGAAATATTCATCTCACTAAAGGTTTGAAACTCCCCGGGTCCAACTCCCTCATTGCCCAAACTTTTTAGATAATCTCCCTCTCCATTGAAAACATGTATCTGCTTTTGCTCCCAGTCTGCTAAATACACATTACCATTATTATCCACTTCAAAATTTAATAATGAACCTATTATCAGTTTATCGCCACCTTTGTAGATTGATTGTCGGGTAAGTTCAATGTTTGGTTTCAAACCTTGGTTTGGAGTAAAAATCTGTAAATTCTCCAGCTCTTGAACATGAAGAGGCAATTTTTTTTCACTGGTTTGTGAATCACACCCTGTTGATATTAAAATCAGTATTAGGATTAGTGAACGTAAATTATGCAGACGGTCTTTCATTCTAGAGAATTTTGTAATGGAAGTATTGTTAATTAATCGAGAAAAAACAAAATACTACATTAATAGTACTAAAATAGTCATTCATACTCAATCTCATACCCCTCAATCAACTTCGCTTCCGTCTCAGGGTCTTTCTCCTCAGCATACATTTTTCCATTTCGTACAATGGTGATCTCACTTTCGCTGGGCCATTCAAACGTGGCTTTTACCGTACCCGATTCATCCAAAATATACCATTGTCGTACGCTTTGATCGTCTACAATAGTAGAAACCCATATGTTATTTTCATCATCAATGAGAAGGGACTCTAAGGCCGGCCAAGTTTCGGGAAAGTCAACATTATCATATACTGACTGCATATTTGGGTGTTGCTCCTCTACAAAAGCGTCCTCATCTAAAGATGTTTTTTCAAAGGGATAATAAATAGCTTGAAGGAGTTTGCCCTGCGTATCATACTGGCTGACCAAAAACTCACCGGTATTGATATGATAAACTTGTCCCGATTCTGAAAGTTCTATTTGACCATTAGTTGAAAAGGTCAGTTTTATGCCTGCCCGGTGTCCTTGACTGGTACTTCCTATATGACTTTCCAAATTCTCTGTTTCTACGATCTCTCCCGACACAATTTCTCCTTTATCATTCATCTGGTAATAAGACTGAACATAGTTTTCATCCTTTTTTTCTTTAATTGTTGATATCAGATACATCTCAGGATCAATCACTTTGACCGTTTGAGGTCTTTTAAAACTCGCTTTTACTTTATTATCCCATTGCTTAAAATCAATTGTCAATATTTCTTCCAGCTCATGGTTTGTGGTGCTGAAGGTAGAAATGCGACCTAAATTGGAATCATACGCAACAAGATGATCTTCAAATACATCCAGTGCTACGATGGATTGAAATTCTCCCGGTCCACGACCATCCCGCCCTAATTTTTTTACCAATTTCCCATCCTCATCAAATACCAGGATCGTTCGTTCTGCTTTGTCTGCCCGATACACCAACCCATTAGCATCCACGGCTACCTCACGACCAAATCCAAATTGAGGAGCTAAAAGCTTTGGATAGATCTCGCCGTAGTTTTGAAATTTAGTGAAGGTTATTTCTTGCTCCGGGTTCAGATCAGCAAGTACTTTTAGGTTTTCTATGTCTTGCAGGTGAGCCGGAACGTCTTGTTGTGCTGTTTCTTCATTATTCAGTGATGCCCGATCCTCCGAACCTGAGCAACTCGCAATGACTATCACTAATCCCCAAATAATCCATAAATTTAAACGCATGATATGTATGATTTTAGATGACTATCTATTTTATACTACTACATTAGTTCTGCTATTCCAATTTAGTCTATCATTCCCCTACTCATAGTCTGAAAGCCCCTTAGTGATCACGGCACCAAAACCCAAAGAATCGAGATTAGCAATCGCTTTTTGATACGTTTCTGCTTCAAAATCATTCATCTTGGTGATGACAAACCGCATCTCTTTGTTTGAGTATCGATCCAAAGCCAATGGCAGGTCTTGTACGAATAATTCTTTTCCCTGAAACAGAATCTTTCCCGAACGTAATACATCGATGTGAATCGTGCTGTTGATATACTCCCAAAACTCCTCTTCTTCCAGAATGATCTTCTTAATTCGCGTTGCTCCTTTTTGATGAATAAGTCGAGTGGTTTTATACACCAGCGGCGTTTGCTCTCCCGTCACAAATACAAACCGAGCCCGGGTTTCATCGCCGATATTCATGGACTCTACCCGTCCGTCTAATGCTGAAAAATTCGTTTGCTCTCCATTGAGGATGATCTTTCCATCTGGGTAGATTCGGACATCTACCATTTCTGCTTTCTGGATATTACCCTCCTTTTGAGAGGGCTGTTGCTCGGCTTTTGTACAGCTGTAGATCAGCAAGAAAATCAATATAGATTGTAAAGGTCTCATGCTAACGATTTTTGAAACTATACTCCCGCACCCCAACTTCCATAAACAGATTCACCATCATCCGCTCCCCCTCAAAATCCATTCCCACATACGGATTCAGATCTTCTTCAGAGGCCACCTTTATTCGTTCTGTCAGCTCTCCTTCTGTATCAAATTTATGGATCCATAGCGGTCGGCGTGGAGCGAATCTTGTTACCAGGTTGGTGTAGGTCATTAGAAAAAGCTCTCCGTCTTTATTACTCCTTCCAGTTACATATTTTCGAACCTTCATCGCACTTAATCGTCGGTCTGGATGCTCTTCAGCGACATTGCTGAGATCAATCGCCAAAGAGTCCACTTCAGGAGTTTCCGGGATCTGCTTCTCCCAAAGTTTCTCTCCGGTTAGTGTATATTTCTCAATTTTTGGGATGGCACTGTAGATGATGAAAATCTCATCCGGGTTGGCAGGGTCATTCACCGGAAAAGTCTGGCACTGATCTTTTGCCGGGACTTCTTTGTTTTTGAGGGCTTCTCTTGATACTTCCTCATCTTCATTGATGGAGCACTGTTCAGGCATTTTGGCAATATCCGCGATCTTGTCGCCCTCCCAGTTTACGGCTTTGTACAAATATTCTTCACCAAAATGAGACGGGATCAGTACGGTCTCGTCCAAAGTCACAAACAGCTGATTGTTATTGTCATTGAGCGGCATAGGTGGCGGTGGCGGGTTGTCAGGAATGGTTTTCCGCTTTGTTCTTAGCTCTGCATAATCTAAAGAAGAAATATGCTCGCCATCCTCACGACTGTATTTATGAACAAAATACTGACCGCCATCTACAATAAAGAGGTGTTCGTCGTTGAAAAAGAAATCGTTCAACATCTGTATCTCCCCCGGTCCACGCCCTCGTCGACCATACTGATGAATCACGTTACTGCTGTCATCAATTTCCGTAATTCCCCATTTAGGCAGATCCTGAATAAACAAATGTTGGGCCTGATCGTCATACTTTAGCCGGACCGGCATCCCCAACAAGATTTTTTCACTGTCCACATAATTCTCATATATACTGAGCTCTGTTGTCTTGATGGTTGTTTGATCGACTTTGTCGTTTTTTTCTGAGGTGCATCCCATAGAAAAGGCCAAAAACATCATCCCGAAAAACACACTCTTATAGAATCTCACCATAGAAAGCTATATCACATTGATTTTCTGAAAGATAAAAACATTTACCAAAACTACAATTTTAGTAGTAGATTTCAGGAACTCATTAATTATAGTGGCTGCACTTTTTAGCTATGAATTGGAAAACATTACTTCTGTTGCTCCTGCTCCCTCTTTTCACAACTTGTTCCCCAAAGGAGGACAATTTCTTCGTCTTTAATCAGGATGAGGAAATGATCGACAGTTTATTCATTCATATAAAAGACGAAACTTACCTGATCGAAAACCTGAAGCCGAAACAAACACAAAGTATTCATCTCGATAAAATGAGGGGCAATACCGGAATCATCCTGGAGACCAATGAAGAGACTTTTATGCCATTAAATGCAGGGTTCTCTCACCATCAAAAGAAAGGGACGGTAAAAATTATGATTACCAAAGACCGAATTATTTCTACATTTACTCATTCCAACTAAACCTCATTGAGTAGCTCTGGTATCTCGTTGAGTAGCTCCGCTGCTCAACGCAACCCGGAGGCTCCGCCTCCAATCATCCCGAAAATAACGTAACAGGAAGTACCCAATTTCCCTCACCTGCATAATTCCGTGCAGACGAATACTTCCAATGTTCAGCACACTCCACAAAGCCCGCTTTCACTGGATTATAATGCACGTACTGAATCTTCTGATTCATCATTTTCGCATTCGAAATTAGTTTCGGGTGTACCCCTGCTTGCCAAACCTGATACTCGCTATCTTTATGATTCGAATGTTTATAAGCTTTTAATTGAGACAGAAAATAATTTCGTTGATGTAGCTTCAGGTAATCAATAATACACCTTGCTGTAAATGACTTGAACTTTCCCATTTTATGAGGCAACCCTTTCCCTTCTACAATCATGTGAAGGTGATTATGCATGATCACATATGCGTAAACTTTTACAGTTTCTTTGTTTTGAAGATACTTAACAGATTCAATTATAATCTCGCTAATATCTTGATAAGCAAATAACGATATCCCTTTTACAATACTACTGGTTATTAAATAAGGATAATACTCTTCTTTGAATTTGTACCTTGTTTTGCCCATGACTTTTTTTAGTTAGTTAGAGTGATCTCAAAACCATTCCTTACAATCTTTTTTGAGGCGGAGCCTCTTGCGCGCATTGAGCAGCTGAGCTGCTCAACGAGAAATGGATAAATGGGGGAATTACATCTGTTACTGAAAAACTCCGTACTTTTGGTTATGCTATTAACAGATTTCAACAAAACCCGGTCCTCACTTTGATCATCAGCAGCAACAGCACCAACCAAGTAGCCCCTATCAAACGTATTGCTGCTATCGACATTGGCACCAACTCTTTTCACGCCATTATCGTCGATATCTATTCCGACGGCAGCTTCCGCACGCTCGATAAACTGAAGGAGATGGTAGAACTTGCCAAAGGCGGAATGGGCAAACGTCTTACGGATGGCGCTTTCAAACGCGGACTTTCAGCTCTTAAAAACATCAAACGACTGGCAGATAGTTATGAGTGTGAAGAAATTCTCGCCTACGCTACCAGTGCTATTCGTGAGGCAGAGAACGGCGGGGAATTCATTCAACGAAGCATTGATGAAGTTGGCATCAAGATGTTAGCGATTCCCGGGAAAGTGGAAGCGGAGTTGATCGGATTAGCGGTTCGGCATGGCGTCAAGCTTACCGAAAAACCCGTATTGGTAGCAGATATTGGTGGTGGAAGTGTAGAATTCATATTGGGAAACGATCAGAAGTTTTTTTTCCTGGCCAGTAAGAAAATTGGAGTTTCGCGCATGACGGAGGTGTTCAAACCCTCCGATCCCATCACCAAAAAAGATATTGAAACACTGGAAAAGCATTATGAAGAACAGCTTCGGGATGTGGCCCAGGCTTTTGCACAACATCGCACCGATACCATCATCGGTTCGTCCGGAACCATGGAAAATATCGCGCAGATGATCGCTGCCCGAAAGAATAAGCCTACGGATGTAACACTGAATGAGCTTGAATTTTCGGCGGATGAATTCCGGGATTTTTATGATAATTTCATAAAGCTGAACCGAAACGAGCGTAAAAAGGTATCGGGACTCGAAACCAAACGGGTGGGTTTCATTAACACCGGAGTGGTCTTAGTGGACTACCTGATCCGAAAATTTGGTATTAAAAAGATCCGGATTTCATCTCAGGCTCTACGGGAAGGAATTGTGATCCGGCATCTAAAAAAAGAGATGATCGGCTTGCCGTGGACCGGTGCTTTTGCCGACCCCCGCCTGCGAAGTGTGTTTGAGCTGCTTCGCAAAACGGACTGGCACGAAAATCATTCCCGGCACGTAGCCAATATGGCACTCACCATTTTTGATGCGCTGGAAGATGAACTCGAACTCTCTTTCAACGACCGGGAGTTATTGGAATATGCCGCTTATTTACATGATATCGGGTATTACATTTCCCATTCCAAGCATCATAAACATGCGCTCTACATCATCCGTCATTCCGACCTAAAAGGATTCAAAGAAGATGAAATTGAGATCATTGCCAATGTTGCTCGTTATCATCGGCGATCAACCCCGAAAAAGCGACACGGGGAATATTGGAAACTAAGTCCGGCAACCCGAAAGCGCATTAAGAAGTTATCCGGCATTTTGCGTGTGGCTGATGGTTTGGATCGCAGTCACTATCAAAATGTGAAGGAGCTTGAGGTATATCCTGAACAAGAATCCATCAGGATCAACATTTGGACGGAAGGAGAACCTTATCTGGAAATTTGGGGTGCAGAGCGGAAATCGGAGTTACTGAAGGAAGTTACCGGCAAGAAACTGAAGATCGAGCGGATACTGGATGCGGCTTATACTTCTTGATAAAGATTGAGATTTAGGTTAACTGAATATTCTTTGGATACATTTACCCTCCCAAGAAGGGAAATTACTTTGGTCAGTTTGAAGCTGGATTTGAAGAAACATCCACTGGGAAGAAGTCTGCATTAACCAATAACTAACCACCACGTCTTCCTCTCCCGGGAGAGGAAACAAAGGAGAGGGTAGAATGTTGCCTCTACTCAACAATTTGACCTTCTCCCGGATTTTATCATCTTAGAAAGAAAACAACGGGTACAAATGAGCAAGAGATTACCAATCCTACCGTATCGGCAAGATCTAATTCAGAAAGCCCGCTGGCTACGAAAGCATTCCACTCCTAGAGAGATCGAAATCTGGAAAGCGCTGAAAGGCCGGCAAGTTTTAGGTTATAAATTCAGGAGACAACAACCTATTCACCGTTTCATTGTTGATTTCTACTGCAGAGAACTCAAACTGGCAATCGAAATTGACGGACGATCTCATGATTTTAAGATTAAGGCTGATCTGGAGCGTCAGCATATGATTGAACAGTTTGGCGTCAGTTTTTTGCGATTCAGTGAGGGCGATGCCCGGAATTATACAGATTCGGTGGTGGGCGAGATTGAGCGGTGGATTCAAGTACATTTCGAAAGTAAGTAGTGAAGGCTTTAGCGACATTCACCCACCCCTAAATCCCCGCCCGAGCGGGGAGGCTCTTTGGTTATATTCGATGCTGAAATTGGTTGAAATTGATAGCTTTTCATAGGCTAAATTATTTGAATTGGATTTAGATTTAACCAACACGTCTTCCTCTCCCGGGAGAGGAAACAAAGGAGAGGGTGGGATGTAGCCACCACTCATAAACAAAAAACGCTCCGACGGAGAGCATCGGAGCGAGTAAAGCGGTACTCCCCTCAAGGGGAGATTATTCGAGATAGAGATTCTTTATACATCTGAAGACTTATTCGTTTCAATCTGAGTTCTAATTAATGAAACTCACACTCTTTTTTAGATGAAAAATTTCATACGCAGGACAGTTTGCCCGACATAAATGCAGCAATAAAGATCCTATCGGGGCGGACAAGCTGTCCGCCCTATGCAAACTTAATCACCAAAGCTACCGGCGGGGCCGGGAAATACAACGGGACTCTCAAGGCCATCTTTGGATACGCTGGCTACACCGAAGTAGTAGTTATCGATCACTACGTTTTCGAGAGTGTGTTCAGTAGCATCAGCTGGGACGAACACGCTTTTTTGCCATTGGTTGGCATCGGTGAGTCGCCAGTAGATTTTGTAGCCGGCCAGTTGTGGGTTTTCATCCGGGTTGAGGGCTTTCCAACTTAGCGTAGTACTTGGGCGAACCGCTCCTTGTATCTGCACTTCAGCGGGTGGACTTGGAGCCCAGCTCATAGCGGCCATTGTCACTGCATTTAATCCGGTCAGTTTGGCTGCAAAATCAAATTCTACTTCGCTGAGCACATCTCCATACTCAACGCCATCTTCCGTTCTGAGATCCTGATGCTGGCGCACGTAATCTTCATTCGTTTCCATGATACGCACTGCCGGATATCCCACTGCATTAAACGGACGATGGTGTCCGCCGCGGCCAAAACGGTCGAGCCGGTAGATCATCATCACATCTAAATTTCGGATATAGAGATCTGCCATTTTATCTATATAGCGAGCCAGATTTCTGGACGGAGAATCAACTTCACCCCCGGTAAATCGGCGAATGCGTGCTTCCCGCTCAGTTTCAACGGCACGGGTTCCTTCTGAAAATACACGGGCCGTGGTATTATCGATCACTCCATTGATACCCTGAATATTTCCGATCATGTCGTTATTCAACACTCCTTTGATATCCCAACCCTGTTCTTTGGCGTAATCAGCAAGAATTTGACCACCAAACAACCCCTGTTCCTCACCGGAAAGCTGGGCATACATGATAGAACCTTCAAATTCATACTGACTTAAGACCCGTGCTGCTTCCAACACGCCGGCCACACCAGAGGCATTATCGTTGGCACCGGGCGAGCGGGATTCAGCATCCATCACATCGCTCACTCGGGAATCAATATCGCCGCTCATTACCACAAAGCGGTTCGGATCAGCCGTTCCACGCTGAATGGCAACTACATTTACGATCTCCACCGGTTCAGGTATTCGATTTTCTCCTTCGATGGTATCCCGTACGTAAAATACTTCAAGACAGCCGCCACAATCAGCTGAGATACGTTCAAATTCGGCTTTCAGCCAGCGCCGGGCAGCTCCAATGCCTTCAGAGTCTGAGGTGGTATCAGATAACGTATGACGGGTTCCGAAGCTCACTAATTTTGTGATGTCTGCTTCAATACGGTCAGCGGACGGAGCGGCTCCAATATCACGAAGGAATTCGGTTTGTGGTGTTTGAGACAGGGCAATTCCTGTAAACATCATCATAAATAACAAAGAGCAAATAGTAGCTTTGAATGCTTTCATAAATTCAATTTTTATTAAGATTATCGTGAGATCGTTTTAGTTCATCAGGGGTTTTGTCTTCTTGGTTCAGATATTCTTTCAGGCTTTCCTGAAAGGCGACCTGTGCTTTTAAGCCGGCCCGATGCCCGAAAAAAGCACCAAGTGCACAAGCAATTACTATCGTGAACATAAATATCAGCTTTGACTCTCCCAATCCGGCATTATAGATCTGAACCCAAACCAATGGCGGTGCAGCTACCAAAAGTCCAAATATATAAGGAACGGGATTAGGGCCTTGCAAACGTCGCATAAAACGGCGCCCGGTCACAAAAATGATGTTCATATAAACCAATCCAAATCCAAGCAAAAATAGCATTCCCACAAAACCGGGATCGCTGACCTTGACCATGAATTCAGATGAGAAAAGAGTGAATGCAGCCGAGATCATAAAAACACCCGATGCATAAAAAATAAAACGAGGAAGGTTATCCAAAATAATGATGAAATTTGGTTAGTAGCTTAGGTGGGCAGAAATTCCTAAAAACAATTCCCAAATTCCAATACCGATAAATCTTTTAACGGTTTAAATGTTGGTGAAGAAATAGAAGGCCATCATTCCGGCAGCGATTACTTTGAGTCCGGTTGCAGCCATAAATCCGGCAAAAGCTCCCAATGCTGATTTTAAGGCACGATCTGATTTTTTACCGGCCAAAATTTCACCCAAAAAAGCTCCGGCCAAAGGGCCAATAATAAATCCCATGGGTGGAAAAAATATTCCTGCCACCAGTCCCACAACGCTCCCGGTTACAGCATAGGGAGAGCCACCTGATTTTTTTGTTGCCCATGCCGGGATCACATTATCCAACACGAAACCTAATACTACGGTAAGTAGCGCCCATATCAACATAAAGGTGAGCGTAAAAGGAGCAGATACCAATTGGAGTAAGAGAAGGCCTGCATAGCTAAAAGGCAGTCCCGGAATAACCGGTAAAAAAGAGCCGATCAGGCCGGTAATGATCAGTAAAGCACCAAAAATGAGAATAATTGTTTCCATGCTCGGTACACGCAGGTTGATTCACTTAGTTTCAATACCGGATTAAATTTGCCGGTCTACGATCTCGTTGTTCTCGTTGATAAAGCCTTCGATCCGCGCAAGCTGAATAAGCGTAGTTGACAGCAACTGATCGAGGTTGATCGCAGATGATTTCAGCCATTTATGTGTGTCACGATCATCCGGGTATTTCTCAATACAATGTTCGGTGTAACGGGTGAAGTCTCTAACTACCTCAAGAATGTCCAACAACTTATTTGGACACTGACATTCGATCATATCTGCGTGTTTACGTAGTTCATTTGCAGCTTCTTCGGATACCTGAACGCCATCTTCTACAGTAATTTGCATCATTGTATATTTAGTTTGGTATTAAGTATTAGTTGGCAGAAACCAATAGGTTTGAACCGGTTCTTTTTTACCCCGTATCGATTTCAGAGGCAATTTTTGAAATAAATAATTGTCATTGATCTGCTGAAAGGTACTTTCTGAAAAGAGGATATCCACCATAAAATATTTGGTCATTTCCTCTATACGGGCAGCAGTATTTACCATGTCGCCAAGCACGGTGGTTTGCTTCAGCTGATTGGTTTCAAGTTTACAATAAGCAGCCACTCCTGAATTGATTCCAATTCCCACCGAAACCACAGATTCAACCTTGAAGTAGCGATTCGCATTGATCTCATTGAGTTTTTTTCGGATCAATATGCATGCATCTGCCGCTAACGCAGCATGATGGTCTGCCGTTTCCGAAAATCCAAAATGAGCTAAAAAACCATCCCCGGTAAAACGATCTACGGTACCCCCGCTTTCTTCTACCACTTCACCCAATACGGCAAGAACCGTATTAGCAAATTCAACAGCCTCAAAAGGATCCTTCTCGTCAAATAAAGAAGTGAAATTACGGATATCGCAAAACAGTACGGTGCCTTCTTTCTTTTCCGGATTATTTGCGTTCATATCAGTTTAAATCTAACCCCGTAATTAATTTTTCATCTCCCAAAAGCTCCACTGCCCTGTTGATCTCATCCCTGAAAAAGTGATCTTCTTCGGCATGGGCTATATGCTCTCGTATGTAGGCATGTGCTTCATCTACACCGCGTCCCGGTTTCAGGGGTTTTCTAAAATCCAAAGCTTGCGCTGCGGTAAACATCTCAATAGCTAAAACCTGCTCTACATTCTTCATCACGTTCAGCAATTTCAGTGCTCCGATACTTCCCATGCTTACATGATCTTCCTGACCAAGGCTGGTAGGGATAGAATCGACCGAAGCAGGATGACAAAGTACCTTATTTTCCGATACCAAAGCCGCAGCGGTGTACTGAGGGATCATGAACCCGGAATTGATACCGGTCTCTTCCATAAGTAGAGTTGGTAAACCGTCATGCCCTTCCAACAATAGATAAGTTCTCCGTTCTGAGATACTAGCCAACTCAGCCAGGGCAATGGCTGCATAATCAAGAACCAATGCCAACGGTTGGCCGTGAAAGTTTCCGCCTGAAATTATATCCCCATTTGGAAAAACCAATGGATTATCGGTCACAGAATTGATCTCGGTTTCAACGGTTTGGATACTGTGCGCGATTGCATCGCGGCTCGCTCCATGAACCTGTGGAATACATCGTAATGAATATGGATCCTGAACTTTTCCGCAATTTCGGTGTGATTCCAGGATCTCGCTTTCAGCCAGCAGATTACGAACATTCCGGGCTACCGTTTGTTGGCCGGTATGCGGGCGAATCTTATGTATTCTCTCATCAAAAGGCTTGATGCTTCCCTGTAATGCCTCCAGGCTCATAGCCCCCAAAAGGTCTGCCACCTTAAGCAGGTCGAGACTTCTTTCAAGTACATAAGCACCGTACGAACTCATCAATTGAGTCCCATTGATGAGCGACAAACCATCTTTAGGCTGGAGATCGATCGGTTCCAGATGGTGTTTCTTCAGCACGACATCTGCAGGAATAGTTTCTGAACCGGCTTCATCCCAGAATGAACCAAAGCCCAACAGCGGCAGCGACATATGCGATAAAGGGGCCAGATCACCCGAAGCTCCTACACTTCCCTTTTCGGGTATGACCGGGATAAGGTCATGTTCTTCAAAATAGAGAAGCCGGGCAAAAGTTTCGTTGGAAATGCCGGAATACCCCAAACCCAGGGCATGGATCTTGAGCTGAAGCATGAGCCTTGATATATCTTTGGAGATCAAATCTCCGGTTCCCACTGCATGCGATAAGATCAGATTTCGCTGCAATTGTTTTAGCTGATCGGCCCCAACCCGTTTGTTAGCAAGAATTCCAAACCCGGTATTGATACCGTAAAACGCCTCATTTTTAGTTAAGGCACCCTCCACCACTTCCCGTGATTGTTGGACACGCGCAGGATTTTTTCTCAATTCAGATATCGATTGCTCAATATTTGAATACAGATTTTCTATTGTAATATGAACCATTCCATCCAATTTATTTATGTTTGGAAGGTCGGTAAGTCAGCCTTGGAATTCAATCCCTTCTTGCAACCGTTGCTCTGTTTGGCTATCATCGGACACTTTATGTTTTCGAAAACACCTTAACCAACCTTAAACATCATTATGGCAAACGGGAATACAGCTACCGCCAATGACTTTTTCGGTCATCCACGCGGTCTTTCTACTCTATTTTTTACCGAACTTTGGGAGCGTTTCAGTTACTATGGAATGCGCGCGCTTCTGGTCCTTTTTATGACGGCTGAGGCTGTCGGAGACAATCCGGGAATGGGATTTGGCGTGGCCGAAGCTACCGCTATCTATGGTATTTACACGTTTTTTGTGTATGTATTATCTCTCCCGGGCGGATGGGTAGCTGACAATATTTGGGGGCAGAAAAAAGCAGTATTTGTTGGAGGTTGCATCATCGCCGCAGGACATTTTAGTATGGCCGTGCCTACAACCACTTTCTTTTTCATTGGATTAGCCCTTATTGTGTTAGGAACAGGGCTCTTGAAGCCAAATGTAAGCTCCATGGTAGGTGATATCTACCCAGAAGGAGGAGCCCGCCGGGATGCCGGATTTTCTATCTTCTACATGGGTATAAACCTTGGGGCTATTTTAGGGCCTCTATTATGTGGCTTGTTAGGTGAAGGATACAACTGGCATTATGGTTTCTCTTTGGCCGGATTTGGTATGGTCTTAGGACTAATTTCATACAAAGTAGGTGATAAATACCTTGAGGGTGCAGGTGAGCTTGATGAGAGTTTCACAGAAGAAGAAGTAAGTAAGAAAAGTAAGATCTTCTACACGGTTTCGTCCATTCTGATTGCTCTGGTTGTTATTTTTGGATTTTTACAAAGCTCCGGTGCTATAAATGTGGCTCTTGATGCCCTCGCTCAAAATCTTGGTATCGTAGCAGTGATCATCACGTTCCTTTTCTTTGCATATATCATTTTCTTTGGAGGACATACCACCGAAGAGAAAAAGAAGCTGGGGGTAATATTCTGGTTATTTATTTTGGCAGCCTTGTTTTGGAGTGGCTTTGAACAAGCCGGTTCGTCTCTGAACTTATTTGCCTCTGACCTAACCAATCGCGCGGCCGGGCCCAATGCATTTTTAGGAGGATATGGAGCACTTCTGATCACATTTATTATTGCATTGCCAGTGGGCTATTATGTAATGAAAGCCGTTCGGCGCGAAGATCTTTGGTCGATGGCAAAGTTTGCACTGATCGCCTCTGCCATTGGGCTTTTAGCATTTTTATACTGGGTTTTTAGTCAAATTGGAAAAGGATGGGAAATTCCTGCCAGTACCCTGCAGCTCATCAACCCAACCTTTATTGTGATCTTTGCCCCAATTTTTGGATTTATGTGGACCTGGCTGGCTTCCAGAAATGCGAATCCTTCTATTCCGGTTAAATTTGGGTTAGGCCTTCTGGGACTTGCAGCCGGTTTCTTTGTTCTTGCATGGGGATCTGCAAATGCTTCCTCTACAAATTTGGTTTCCCCGGCATGGCTGATCGTAACTTATTTCTTACATACGGCCGGTGAACTTTGCTTATCACCGGTAGGTCTTTCTTCCATGACCAAACTGGCTCCCAAGAATCGTGTAAGTCAAATGATGGGAATTTGGTTCGTAGCTGCTGCGCTGGGTAACCTAATGGCCGGCCTGGTAGCCGGACAATTAGAAAGCCTGGCTCCTGCCGGACTTTTCCAAATGGTAGCGATTATTGTTGGAGGCGGTGGCGTTATAGCTTTACTTGCTGCTCCAGGAGTTAAAAAGTTAATGGGTGATGTAGAGTAACTTTAACACTCATTTAGCCAATTATTTAAAGCCGGGTCTTTTTGATCCGGCTTTTTTTATGGATCTCATGATCGGTCATCAGCCCAGCTAATAGCTGCTCTCACCGCTCGCTGCCAACCATTCGTTAACTCTTCAACTTTATCTTCATTCATTTCAGATTCAAAGTTTTTATCTACTTTCCACAAATTGCGGATCTCCTCGATATCATCCCAAAAACCAACCGCAAGTCCGGACAGATATGCGGCTCCCAAAGCCGTCGTTTCCGTGATCTTGGGACGAATAACCGGAACTCTGAGCAAATCACTTTGAAACTGCATCAAGGTGTTGTTTACAGTTGCACCGCCATCCACCCGTAGTTCTTTGATCTCAATGCCTGAATCGGCTTTCATGGCGTTTAATAAATCCAATACCTGGTAAGCAATGGCATCCTGGGCTGCCCGGGCTAAATGTGCTCGGTTGGTTCCACGGGTCATTCCCACCATCATTCCCCGGGCATGTTGATTCCAGTGCGGAGCCCCCAAACCTGCAAAAGCGGGCACCAGATACACTCCGTCCGAACTCTCCACTTTGTTCGCAAAGTATTCCACATCTTTTGCATCCTGAATGATACCTAACTCATCCCGAAGCCATTGAACCACCGCACCTCCAATAAATACAGATCCCTCTAATGCATAAGTCACATTTCCGTTGATTTGCCAGGCTATCGTGGTCAATAAATTTTGTTCTGACTTAACAGGCTCATCCCCCACATTCAGCAACATGAAACAGCCGGTTCCATAAGTGTTTTTAACCATCCCCGGCTCCGTACACATTTGTCCAAATAAGGCAGCCTGCTGATCTCCTGCGATCCCGGCTATCGGTACTTTGATCGCAAATAATGAAGTGCGGGTTTCCCCATATACCTCACTCGACTGTTTTACTTCCGGCAGCATGTTTTTGGGGATGTCTATCAGTCCCAGCAGTTCATCATCCCACTCCATCGTATTGATGTTGAAAAGCATGGTTCGCGAAGCATTGGTTACATCGGTGATATGCAGTTCTCCTTGCGTTAAATTCCACACCAGCCAGCTGTCGATGGTACCAAAGGCGAGTTCTCCCTTTTGGGCTTTTTCCTTTGCCCCTTCCACATGATCGAGGATCCATTTTAATTTGGTTCCGGAGAAGTAGGAATCGATCACCAAGCCGGTTTTTTCCTGAATCATCTCGGCATAACCTTCTTCCCGAAGCTGATCGCAATATTCTGAGGTTCTGCGATCTTGCCACACAATGGCGTTGTAGATGGGCTTTCCCGTTTTCCGATCCCAAACTACCGTCGTTTCTCTTTGGTTGGTGATTCCAATTCCCGCAATTGCTTTCCCACTCACACCCGCAGAAGCAACAGCTTCTGCAGCAACACCTGCCTGGGTGGACCATATCTCTTGTGCATCGTGTTCTACCCACCCCGGCTCAGGATAGATCTGCCTGAATTCTTTCTGAGCCACCGAAATAATGGCACCTTTCTTATTGAAAAGCATTGCTCTTGAACTGGTCGTTCCCTGATCTAATGCTAAAATGAACTGTTCCATAAAGGTATCTTTCTTAACTTTCTACTCATCATACAAAAAAAGGACGAAGTGTATTCGCCCTTTTATGAATTCAACATATTGTAATGATGGTTCTGAACTAAAATCCTTTGGCAAAGCCGATTCCGATAAAAAAGGTTTCACCTTCAGTTTCATAACCAAGGTTGGCATCTAATTGGGCTTCCGTTTCCAGGCGGTATGTGAAGCCGGCTTCCAGCCAATTCTGATTGATCCCATCCCCATAATACCTTCCGGCATAGCCGCCATAAACTCCCATGTTATCATCAAGAGAAAAGCCGGGAGTCAGAGTAAACAACCAGCTGTCACGTAAATCTCCTACCCCAAAAGAATATCCTAAATTAGATGAAATGGAAACGTCTTCGTTTAAGGAATGATCCGCTAAAACAGTTAAGCTCGGCACCACTTCATCAGAAGTAAAAGCATCATCTCCTACCGGTAAACTGATATTCACCATACCTGACACGTTGGGTTGTCCTTCTTTGGATAGAAAATTGTATTTAGCCCCTATCGACATATCCTGCAACCCGGAATTAGTGACCCTTGAACCAATCAGTTCTACTTTCCTTGAAGAAAAAGAACCTAAGCCTGCCCGAAGTTCCAGGTTTTCCATAACACCAATTCGCAGCAAAACCTGCCCGATATTGAATTGATTGACAAAGTCGTTGGTTCGAAAATCCAGTCCGGCTTCCACTCCAAATATTCCTTCTGGTGTGATGAATGAGCCATTCCCGATACCCGGCCGATCCGGACTGTAAGTTTGCGCATGTACAAAATTGAGGCTACAAAACAATAGAACGATAACAGATAATAACTTTTTCATAGGCTTGAATTTATTGAGGTTGGTTTCATCTTAAACTACATAATCCGTGTCAAAATCCGTAGGGGCAATTCATGAATTCCCCCTACGGATTTCGTCCCAATCTGCCTATCTTTTAAACATGACAGACATCACTCAAAAACCACCTATTGCGGCCATTGCAACGCCTGTGGGCGAAGGCGGAATAGCCGTTATCCGCGTTTCCGGGAGAGATGCCATTGCCAAAGTAAATCAGGCGTTCAAAGGCAAAGATCTCACGCAGCAAAAATCCCATACGGTTCACTTCGGAAAGATCATGAACAAAGCCGGCTTTCCTGTAGATGAAGTATTGGTTACGCTTTTTCATTCTCCAACATCTTATACCGGCGAAGAGACCGTGGAGATCTCTTGTCATGGCGGCGTGTTGGTTACACAATCGGTGTTAGAAACCATTTTGGCTCTGGGAGTGAAATCGGCCGAGCCGGGAGAATTTACACAGCGTGCTTTTCTGAATGGGAAACTGGATCTGGATCAAGCCGAAGCCGTCGCAGATCTGATTCACGCCAAAAGTTCGAAGGCGGTGGATGCAGCACATCAGCAGTTAGAAGGCCGATTGGGGGGACACATCAAAAAATTCCGTCAACAAATTATTGATGCTACGGCGATGGTAGAACTGGAGCTGGATTTCATTGAGGAGGATGTGGAATTCGCCAACAAGGAACAGCTTCAGAAACTTCTTGAAGATCTCGATTCGGAGATCACGGAACTTTTGGAAACCTATGAAACCGGCCGTTTGGTGAAAGACGGAGTAAAAACGGTGTTGATTGGCCGGCCGAATGCAGGGAAATCTACGCTGCTGAATACGCTGGTGGGAAGTGATCGCGCTATTGTGACCGAGATCGCCGGAACCACTCGTGATACCATTGATGCCGACTGGAGTTACGACGGCTTACTCTTCAAACTCATCGACACTGCCGGCTTACGGGAAACAGAAGACATTGTTGAAGCCGAGGGCGTGAAACGATCCCAAAAAGCATTTGAGCAGGCAGACCTGGTGATCTACCTGAAGGATCTCTCCCAAAACTTCACCGATGAGGAACGTAAAGAAATTGCCGATTTCCAGTCACGCGCCAAAGACACGCCTTTCATCCTGATCGGCACCAAAGCGGATATTGAAATGGACGGAAAATGGCGAACCGAATTTGATCTGAAGATATCGGCACTGGAAGGCGAGCGTATCAAGGAATTGAAGCAATTACTGAAAGACCGGGCATTGGAAAACAAACATTACGATGCCTCCAGCCTTTTGGTCACTTCTACCCGCCACCGTGATGCCCTTCAAAAAACCAAAGAACACGTTCAATCTGCCCTTCGCGCTTTATCCCAAAACATGACCGGGGATTTCCTTTCTATTGATCTGCGCGCGGCTTTGAAGGAATTGGGAACCATTACCGGAGAGATCACGAATGAAGATGTTTTAGATTCTATTTTTTCGCGGTTTTGTATTGGAAAGTGAAGGTTCAACAACCAAGCTAAGTTTTCTGACTGCCCTCCCTGCAAAATTAACGAGTTAATTTTCCTGTCCCTCCCGGAGGGACATAGGGTTCTTGCCCTAAGTAACTCTATTTAGTAAAGAGAATTAATTTACCATAGCAAGAACCTATCTCTCTTTGGAGAGAGACCGATTTCAGCTCGCTGGAAATCAGAGAGAGGGCAGTGTCACCAATAGCAATTCTGATTTTCTAACCACAATTAATTATACTGAATGAAAAGAGGGGGATTATGGGGAATGACCAATCACACCATCATTACAATAAAAATTTAAAACCCGTTGGACGAACTTTACGAAAGAATATGACCAAAGCAGAAGTTTGCCTTTGGAAATATGTATTAAAAGAAAACCAAAGAGGGTATACTTTTAACCGGCAACGACCTGTACTTAATTACGTTGCTGATTTTATGTGTAAAGAGCTCAAGCTGATCATTGAGGTGGATGGTAGCACACATGACCATCCAAAAGCATTTAAAAAGGACTTGGAGAGGCAACGACAATTAGAAAAAGCTGGGTTCACCGTTTTGCGTTTTACCAACAAAGATGTGCTGAAAAACATGGACTCGGTAATTCAGAAGATCGATAAAGCAGTTAAAGCATTGGAGTAGTAAACCCTGTCTTTTGACTACCCTCCCTGCAAGCAACAGCAAGCTGTTTTTGCAGTCCCTCCCGGAGGGACATAGGGTTCTTATCACTAGAAACATAATTCGAGGAGGGTAACAGACTATTTCATAGCAAGAACCTATCTCTCTTTGGAGAGAGACCGGATTTAGCTTTGCTATAATCCAGAGAGAGGGCTGTGTTTGAGCAAGCAAAAAAATCACCCGCAAAAGAAAGTCCCAAACAACTTACGCTGCTTAGGACTTCTCAACCTTAATCTAAAGTCTGAATGTTATACCAATTCAGGAACTTCCGGTTTTACAAACAATTCTTCTTTGGGTCGGCGGACTTTCTTCATCGGGGCCAGCCAGTCGTTGTCTTCATCGCGGTAGCCAAGTGCTAAAATAGCGATGCTTTTCAGGCCTTGTTCGGGAAGTCCGAACAGCTCATCCAGTTCCTCATTTTTGAACCCTTCCATAGGTGTTGCATCCACTTTTTCAATGGCCGCTGCAGAAAGACCAAAACCAAGGGCGATATATGCTTGCCGGGCCGACCAATTGAATTGATCTTCTTTTGAACGGGAAGCTACCCCTTCCGCCATATTACGAACAGGCTGCAATTCCTCCTCGCCAAGATCTCTGATCTCTCCGGTCAACTTCACATAATCATTAATACGCTCGGACGTAATTTCATCCCAGGCAGTAAAGATCAGAATATCGGAACCGTCCACGATCTGTGATTGTCCATAGGCAATGGGTTGAATTTGCTCTTTCAGCTCAGGATCAGTGACGTGAATCACACTAAATGGCTGCAAACCGATCGAAGTCGGAGCCATTTGAATCGCGTTAAAAATATTATCCAATTTCTCTTTTGGAACGGCGTCTCCGTTCATTTTTTTGGTGGCATATCGCCAGTTAATAGCATCGTAAAAATTCATACAAATCTGATTTATGGAATGAGTTAATAAATAGTTTGACATTAAATCATCTCAACAAACATGCCACATGCCCAAATCCTTCCAAATTGACCCCAATCTTGTGTATATCAAGCCCATAAACATTCTCGATCGCCTTATTGCAGATATGGACGCACATTTATATACTATTGCGTTAGTAAATAAATTCCTGAAGCATGAAAAGTTTGATTCCTCTTTTACTTCTAATTATTCCTCAATCGCTCCAGGCTCAAGTCGTTTTAGATTCCCATCAACAAGAATGGGTTGAGGCCTTGAAGTCAGGGGATTCCACCGCCTCTTTTTATTGGGATGACAGGAGCCTGATATTTTCAAAGATCACCACACTTGATGCAGAAAGTGTTACACAGTTATTCTCATCAGAAGGAAGTTTGGGGATCAAGCATTACCAGCATTGGAAAACTTATGAGCATGACCCCTCTCGCTACGTCACTTTAGGTCTTTTGAGCACTACTGCTGATTCAATCCTATTACTAACAGGCTGGCGGGATGTTGAGGGGAGCTGGAAAAAGGAAATAGATGTTATACTTACCCCAGAGTCTACCGATTACCCGGTGAGTGAATCACTTGACAGAACACTCGATCAAAGACGTAAAACATGGGTCAGGTTGGCTAATGAGCATGATCCTAAAACTCATATTGAAGCTTTGTACAGTGCGGGGGCTACGTATTTTGGGAATGGCTATAAATCTGAAGGAAGAGAAGAAATCGCTGAGAGGTATTTTTATATGGAGAACCCTAATTACCAAGTCGATCTCAAAAAGGAACAGCTTTGGCAAATCTCTGAAAGCCGTGTTCTGGAATTAGGGCGTTATTTCACCGGAGCTGAAAGAGTTGGCAATGGAGGTCTTTATGTCATTCTTTGGGAATACAAAGATGATGAATGGATGATAGAGTTGGATTTCAATTTTTGATATAGAAAAGCCCGCTCATCCATCGACAAGCGGGCTCGAAACTTAGTTAAATAAGATTTACCTCTTATTCTTCATCTCCGGTTTCGGAAGTGCCTTCCTGGTACTCCGTGATAATATCACCTTTTTCAGTAACGGCAACCACTTCGTAACCTAACGCTTCAAGGTTTTCGCGATGAGCTTCAGCATCACCTACTACCAGAATATAGAACTCATCCGGGTTCAGGTGCTCTTTAGCCAGGTCATCGATCTCTGCTTTTGTGATCGTCTTGATGATATCAGATTGTTTATCAACAAAGGTTTTATCAAGATCATAGCGCACGATCTCACGCAAGAAACCGGCCTTTTGATAAGGAGCCTCATATTCACGAGCATCTCTTTGACCGATCGAATTACGCATAAATGCCAGTTCTTCCTCTGTAATACCGCCTTCACGATATTCAGTGATCTCCTTCATGAACTCGTATACGGCACTGTCGGTAGCAATTGCTTTAATTCCCGCAGATGCCGTGAATGGCCCCGGTTCATCCGAAGCACTGAAATAGGTACGGGCGCCATAGGTCCATCCTTTGTCTTCACGAAGATTCAGGTTAATACGGCTGTTAAAGGCTCCGCCTAAAACGTAATTCATTAAACCGGTTTTAAAGTATTCTCCCGTTGCATCATAGGTCAGGTCGGTCATGTTACCTATTCTGATCTGTGATTGAGGAGCACCGGGTTTATCAACCAAATAGATCTTGGTTTTTTCAGCTTGCTTGGTTTCCGGCAGATCCGGTACTTCCGCACCTTTTGGTTCCCAGTCTTTCAAGAAACCAAGTTTGGATGTAATCTCATCCTGCTCTACATCTCCCACGATCACCAATTCACTTATTGACGGATCGTAATATTTGTTGTAGAAATCCCTTATATCATCTAAAGTTATTCGCTCGATGGTTTCTTCCAGACCGCTTGAAGAAACGGAATAGATATGTTCATCACCATACAGCAGTCGGTCGTACACCATGCTAGCGATCGATGCCGGATTTTGATAACTGGATTTCAGTCCTTCAAGCTGCTGCATCTTAACACGCTGAAAATCCTCTTCTACAAATGCAGGCCGCATCATGATCTCTTCAGCAAGTTCCAGCGTCTTGTCCAAATGTTTTTTCAGCGTACTGATGTAAACCGTTGTTGTAGAATTACCGGAAGATACCCGCACGGTACTGGCCGTTTTCCGGAGTTCTTCCTGGATCTCCTCAGCGGTATAGTTCTCGGTCGACTCGTTCATCATGGAAGCCGTCATGGAAGCCAGCCCTGCTTTATCAGGTGCATATGCATCCATCCTGTGACCGCCTTTAATGGTGAGCTGAAGGGTAACGATCGGGATTTCTGTATAATTGGTTCCGATCACTTTAATTCCATTGTCAAACTCTGATCTCCAATAATCCGGGACTTGAACCAGTGGAGCCGCTTTGGGATCCGGCTTTTCGCTTCGGTCAAAATCATCTCCCGTGGGGCGCTCGTATGCTAAGCCGGTATAATCTGCCTGAGGGTATGGATTATCCCCATCCGTTGGCGGAGTGAAATTATCCGGTTTGGCCGGTGCAGTATCTTCATTTGGAAGTACACTTTGGATCACCGCAGGTTTGTTGTATATATATTTTTTAAAGACCCGCATAATGTCTTCTGCAGTCACATCCAGATAACGCTGCAAATCCTGATTGATATAATTTGAACTTGGAGCAAACGTCTCATAGCTGGCAAGCTGAGACACCTTTCCGCTTACATTGGCCAATCTATTTACAAAGCTGGATTCATAAGACGCTTTGATCTTTTGGAGATCTTCTTCAGAAACGCCGTCCTCAGCAAATTGCTCCAGGATACCTCTCATTTCGGTTTCAAAATCAGAAAGGGTTTGTCCCGGGTAGGGAAGTACAAACATGCCAAACTCGCCGGCTAATTCACTGGCACTGTTGCTGGCAAATGCCTGGATTGCTTTTCTGGGTTCCACAAACTTCTTGAAGAAATAAGAACTGCGCCCGGTTCCCAGGATCTGCGCAAGGAAATCAAGAGGAGCCTCATCTTCATGAAAGCGCGGCACGGTTGGGTAGGTTAAGATCAGCGCCGGAAAGCGGATGTTGTTATCTACGTAGGAAACATACCGGTCTTCGTCTAAGGAAACCGGTTCAAGGTTCATGTCCTTTACTCCCGGACCGGATTCGATCACGCCAAAGTATTTTTCTACCAGGGCTACCACCTCTTCAGGATTAACATCACCACCCACTGTTAAAACAGCATTATTTGGCCCATACCAGCGCAGGAAGAAGTTTTTCAGATCCTGAAGGTCGGCTCGGTCAAGATCCTCAAGCTTACCGATCGTCAGCCAGGAATAAGGGTGTCCGTATGGATACAAGGTTGCGGCATTCAGCTCGCTATACAAACCATAAGCACGGTTATCATAATTCTGCTGTTTCTCGTTCTTCACAGTAGATCGCTGAACCTCAAATTTCTTCTGAGTTACAGCAGGCAACAAAAAGCCCATACGGTCGGCTTCCAGCCAAAGAGCCACTTCAAGCTGGTTACTTGGCAGTGTTTCAAAATAATTGGTGCGATCGCGGTTTGTAGTCCCGTTCAAGGTACCCCCCGATTCGGATACGATCTTAAAGTGTTCTTCATCAGCTACGTTTTCCGAACCCTGGAACATCATATGTTCAAAAAAGTGAGCAAAGCCTGATTTTCCTAGTTCTTCGCGTGCCGAACCTACATGATAAGTCACATCTACATGAACCAAAGGATCGGAATGATCTTCATGAATGATGAGGGTAAGCCCATTTTCGAGCTCATATTTTTCATATGGGATGACCAGTTCGTCATCCGACTGTTCTACCTTCTCTATCAGCTTTGTTTGCCCATAACCCAGGTTCACAAACAACAGAGAAACAATTAGTGCTGTGAATAAATGTTTCATAATGAATTAGCTTTTTGGTTTTGTAATACAAATGTTAAATAATCGAATAATTCTGGAAGCAGAAGTTTTCTTGACCTTCCTTAGCGTTCCCGAAAATTAATACTAACATTATAATAAATAATACGACAAATGTTGGTTCTTAATTTATTTAACACCTAAGTGACCACATTGGTCTTGTAATTATCTTTAAACGATGAACCTATTCGCATAATTTGTTTGTTCAATGTTAAAAAATTAAATATTCGAAAAAGTGAGTACTACAGAAGATTTTATAACAGAACTTGCCAAAGCCCACAGAGATGTATCCACATGTCCTCCTCCCGAAATGGTGATTACCTTTTTTGATCACCTCCTGAGTGTTTTATTTCCTGAATTTGCCCATAAGCGCCAAGTTGATGAGTCAGGAATTAAGCGTATCCTTGATAAATGCCGATCAGAGTTACGGGATATTTTGGATCAAAATGAAGATTGTGTACAAAGTGGAAGAGCAGGACTCGAAGATGCTTTTTTTGAAAAACTTCCTTTAGTGAGAAAAGCTCTACTTGAAGATGTGGACGCTATTTTTGCCGGCGACCCGGCGGCCGGAAGTAAAGGTGAGATCATCCGGACTTATCCCGGCTTTTATGCCATGGCCGCTCACCGAATTGCGCACGAGCTGTTGAAATTAGGGGTAAACCTGATCCCGCGCATCATCTCCGAGCATGCCCACCGACAAACAGGAATTGATATCCATCCGGGAGCCGAAATTGGCGACCATTTTTGTATCGACCATGGAACAGGAATCGTGATTGGCGAAACCACTAAGATCGGCTCGCATGTAAAAATTTACCAAGGCGTGACGCTTGGAGGGTTGAGCGTGAAAAAAGAAGATGCCAAAAAAAAGCGACATCCCACCATTGAGGATAATGTGGTCATTTACTCAGGGGCTACCATTTTAGGAGGAAATACAGTGATCGGTACAGGCAGTATAATTGGTGGAAATGTTTGGCTGACCAAAAGCGTACCTCCCAACTCTAAGATCTACTATCAAGCCAAAATGTCGAACACCGAAGGCGAAACAGACACCATTACCTACAAATAGAACCTGAATTTAATGGCTACGAAGTTTTAAAAACTACCCGTTTTACGTAATACAAGTTTTGAGGCAAAAGAAGATAAGCTATGAAAATAGAAGAACTCATCGGTAACACACCACTCATTGAACTACAAAACATTCCCACTAATAAAAATGTAACCATATACTGTAAGATGGAAGGGCAAAATCCCGGTGGTAGTGTAAAGGACCGCGCTGCCTTAGGGATGATCAATGGAGCGTTGGAACGTGGAGATATCAAACCCGGAGATACCCTGGTGGAAGCCACCAGTGGAAATACCGGAATTGCCCTGGCTATGATCGCTTCTCTGAAAGGCCTCAATATCAAATTGCTTATGCCGGAAAGTGCTACTGAGGAACGAATCAAATCCATGAAAGCCTACGGGGCAGAAGTGATCCTGACTCCCGCAGAAAAAACCATTGAATATTCCCGCGATCTTGCCCAACAAATGGCAGACGAAAACGGTTACTTCCAACTCAACCAATTTGCAAATCCCGATAACTACAAAATGCATGAGCGCACCACCGGACCGGAAATATGGCGAGATACCGAAGGCAAGATCACTCATTTCGTATCCGCTATGGGAACCACCGGCACCATCATGGGCGTTTCACGCTATTTAAAAAGCCAAAACCCACGGGTACAAATTATCGGCACACAACCCACTGAAGGATCTTCCATCCCTGGAATTCGTCGATGGTCACCGGAATTTCTTCCAAAAATATTTGAAGCAAACCGGGTAGACAGAACCATAGATGTGAGCGAAGCTGAAGCCACCGAAATGTCTCGGCGCATGGCCAAAGAAGAAGGCATTTTTGCCGGCATGAGCAGTGGTGGTGCACTTACGGCCGCACTCAAATTAGCTCAAGGCTTGGACGAAGGGATCATTGTATGTATTACCTGCGACCGCGGAGACCGGTATCTGAGTTCTCCACTTTTTATGGATTGAAATAAGGAGATAAAAAAAAGCCTCATCAAAAATAATTGATAAGGCTTAGATTCTTTCGGTTTTGCAGTATTTAGTTTTCGCTGCTTCCGCTTTCTGAATTTGCTTCAGTTCCACCTTGCTCTTGCTGTCCCTGATTTTGAGGAATAGCAGGTGCAGTTTGTGAAGGTGCTTCAATAGGAGCATTTACTCCGGGGCCCCCTTCCTGCAAAATACTTCGGTTAACTTCTCCACGGTCGATTGCAAAATTAGCTAATATGCAAAGCACCAGGAACGCTCCGGCCAGAACCGAAGTCGATTTAGAAAGCAAGTCAGCCGTTCTGCGGGCACCCAGTCCGCCACCTCCACCGATGGCTCCGGCTCCACCCATTCCGGAAATTCCTTGCCCCTGTCCCGGTTGCAATAACACAACCACGATCAACAGGAAGCAGATAACAGCAATAACTCCTACAATAATATTATATAACAGCATGTAATTCGTTTCTTATCTTTTAGAAGGGTGAAAAGATACCCAATTTTGCCTACTATCCCAAGCATGGAGACCTCAAAAAATTCAAAATACTTGAATGGAACAATTCATTGAAACAATAAGAGAATTTTTAGCTAATTCTCCCTCCTTAACTATACAGATCGCCGAAACCATTGGTATCATTGTCATACTGTGGCTGATCCGTTTCTTTTCTGTGCGAATTCTTCAGAAAAATGTTGAGAACAGGAAAACGCTTTACAAATGGAAGAAGAATATTACCTATATCATCTTTTTGATCGGGCTTCTTATTTTAGCGCAGGTTTGGTTCTCTGCCATAGGACAGCTAGCCACATTCCTCGGTTTACTTTCCGCCGGTATCGCCATTGCCTTAAAAGATCCGGTAACAGATATGGCCGGTTGGTTGTTTCTTATTTGGCGAAAGCCCTTCGATGTAGGTGATCGCATTCAGGTAGGCGGCTCCAAAGGAGATGTTATAGATATTCGCGTTTTCAAATTTACGGTACTTGAAATTGGGAATTGGGTGGATGCCGACCAAAGCACCGGGAGAGTCATCCACATTCCAAATCATAAGATATTCTCGGAAGATATAGCCAATTACACCAGCGATTTTGAATGGGTTTGGAATGAAATGGGAGTTTTATTGACCTTTGAAAGTGACTGGAAAAAAGCCAAACTGATACTTCAGGAAATTGCGGATCAGGTCTGCGAGGAATTTGTAGAACAAGCCCGCCAAGAAGTCAAAAGAGCTGAAAAGTCGTACCTCATTCAGTATCGTTATTTAACGCCCATTGTATACACGAATGTAAAGGACAGTGGAATCAATCTCACCATTCGTTATTTATCGGATCCAAGGAGAAGGCGCAGTATTTCTCAGATGCTGTGGGAAACTATTCTGGAACGTTTTGCAGACCATGACAACATTGACTTTGCATACCCCACTATCAGATATTACAATAATCCAACCGAAGGCAAACCTGGAACTATTCCCTCCGCGGATTAAAGATGTAGAATTTAAGATTAAGGATTATCTGCTAACTTTTTTTCAATCCTTAATTTTGAATTTTTAATTCATTCATCCTCATCAGCACCATCATAATTCCTGAGTTTAGGTATGGGCTGAATCAGTTCTTTGGAATTATTGGAAGGATCATTCACCAATTCAGGAACACGGAATACCGACATATCGGGCAGTAAATAATTACCGGAAAAACCTTTTTTTACCATATCAGCTGCATCCCCTGACAACCAGCTTTCAAAATCTTTCTCTTCAATAATAACCGGCATTCGGTTATCCAGTGGTTCCACTAAAGGGTTTGCAGGCATTGTTACAACCGCAAAGGTATGAACAATACGACCGTCCTGATCCTTAAAAGAATTATATAAACCTGCAACCGCCGTTACATCCCGAGTCAATATTCTCAAATAAAATGGAAGAGGATCACTTACCGTTTCTTTCCATTTATAAAATCCGGAAATGGGGATCAAACAGGGCAATGATCTCAATTGCTTAAGATATTTTTCACTTTCAGCTATTTCCTCTTGTTTAATTTCAGAAGCTCCTTCCCCCTCACCCTCAAATTTTAAACCCCATACCGACTGTATAATTTCTCTCTTTTCTTCTGTTTTTATGATGATCGGCATAGTGGCACCGGGAATGACATTATAATTTGGCTCATACATGATCTGAGAATTTGAGATCACCCCAAAGGTCTCTTCTATAACAAATTTATCAGCTTCTAATACATAACGTTTCATGATGTCTCCATTATTTGCTCTGATTTATTTGTGTTAACGAGAAAAGCCAATTCTATTGCCCAATAAATCTACACGTTCTTTAAAATTTCTCAGCCTCATTTGATAAAGTATAAAATCCTTTCCTCTGATCCGGACCTTATTTATAACTGCTCAAACTTTACTACCTTTAGGCCAAAATAATCCAATTCCGGCATGACCAATCCTTTTTTTAATTCTGATGAAGCCCGCATGAGAGCTTTCTTCCGGATTATTTCCTACATATTCCTTTTTGCCTTGTTGACCGGCGTTCCTACTCTTATCCCATTCACCGCTTTGGAATACATTGCTCGCGGAGTATTGATTTTCGGACTTTTTTATACATTTTTTCGTTTTGTGGATCGTCGCCCGTGGGATTATGCCGGACTCCAAATCAGATCCACATGGATCAAGGAGTGCTTTTCTGGAATTTTGATTGCAGCAACCGTAATGGGACTCATCTTCCTGGCCCAATGGCAAACCGGAACGCTGGAAATCACCGGCTTTGCCTGGGAGCGTTCTTTTGAGCGGCACTGGCTGATTCCTTTTAGCATATTCCTCATTCAGATGATATCGGTGGGATTTTACGAAGAACTCATGGCGCGCGGCTACCTCATCCCCAACATCGCGGAAGGATTTTCATTTGGCAACATCAGCCCACAAAAAGCGACTTTAATAGCCATTTTCATTAGTTCTTCCATATTTGGGATTTTACATGCAGGAAATCCCAATGCGTCAACTACTGCCGTAGTCAACATTATTTTGGCCGGGGTGATGTTAGCCGTTCCGTACGTCCTCACCGGTCGGCTGGCTCTTCCCATAGGATTACATTTCTCCTGGAATTTTTTCCAGGGCGGCATTTTTGGGTTTCGGGTAAGTGGGCTTGAAATCCGAAGTTCGATTATTCAGATCCAGCAAAGCGGTCCCGATTGGTGGACCGGTGGTGCTTTTGGTCCCGAAGCCGGCGTCATTGGCATCATCGGCATTCTGCTCATTCTGGGAATTTCGCTCCTCTATCTAAAATGGAAAGGAGTAAAACTCGAACTGGCTGAGCCGTTTAGAAAATCATTTCGGGAATTAGAAAGTACCCCCGTTCAGAAAAGCTAAATTTTCGGATTTTCCATTTTTTCCAATTATGCAGTCATTCATCGGAAGGGTTCATCGTTGTTCTAAAAGCCCAGGACATCCTTCGACGAATGAAACCATACAAAAATCTATCAGTCCAAATAAGTCTAACCAAATTTGAATCTCTCCAAAACCTTCAAATTCGTCCGACGATTGTACCTCTGCTAAGCAGGTTCTATCGCCTCAAAAGATACCGAGCTAGTTCCACTCGTCGGATCACTCCTTGCTAGATTAAATTTCCAGCTTTATAAAAGGTTTGAATTTTGTGTTGGCCAAATTACCTCTTTCAGTGGTCGGACGAGAACTCATTTTTACTTCAATATTGAATGCTGCCTGCCCCCAAAGACAGGTTTGTTGTTCAATGTTCGATATTCTCTGAGCTTGGTTCTCATTTTTTGTATATTGAAGAGTTCTCATTGAGAGAACAAGATCTTTGAAAATTGAACTATAACGCCAAAAATGAAAGAGGTGTAACCATTGTCTTTTGAAGAATTTGGCCTAAGCCCCGAACTTATGAGCGGGCTGGCCGACGTACGAATTGAAGAACCCACACCTCTCCAAAATGAAGTTATTCCACCGGCATTACAAGGGAAGCATTTGCTTGTAAAACATGAAGCCGGCGATGACGGTGTATTTTTGATACCTGCTTTGCAGAAGTTGACAACCAACGGAGAGGTTTCTGGCACACGAGTTTTAATATTAACACCATCTATTGAGCGAGTTAAGGAAATAGACGAAACGGTTTGGGCTATGGGCTACCATGCTCAAATCAGCAGTGCGGCGCTTTCCATGAAAGGAATTCGCACTGAGCAAGAACAAGCGATAAAAGATGGCGCACCGGTTGTGGTAGCAAATCCCGGCCGGCTAATTGAAATACTGGAAAATCACGAGCTAAAGCTCCCTCACGTGGATTTGATCATCATTGATGAAGCCCACGGCATGGAAAACTATAACCTGGTAAGCCGGGTGAAGGATATCATGCAAAAAGTGGAGAGCGATCCACAGGTGCTTATATTTTCCAAATCTAACAACAAAGCCACTCAACAGCTTTCCTCTGCCCTGTTAAAAGATGCTCAGGTTATTGGATTTGATGACAACGCTGTCTCTGATTCCAAAGAAGAAACAACATCAGAGTCCGAATCTCAGGATGAAAAATCTCAGCCTGAAAATCAGCAGGAAGAGCAAGAGGATTTTGAGCTCGATCAGCAGGAAGTGAACCGGAAGCTGGCCGAGGCAAGTGTAAGCGTCGTGCTCAACCCGGAGGAGAAAAAGGAAGAAGAAAAAGCTGAGCAGCAGGATTCCGGAAATCAGGATGAAGAGCCAGAACCGGTTCCCGAAGACTTGACACAGGCTTATATTTATGTGCCACCGAGAGCCAAGATCTCCACGTTACTGGCTCATCTTGAGGATACATTGACAGATAAAATAGTGGTGTTTGCTGCTTCCAAACGTACTACGGATCGACTCTTCCGCATTATCCGTAAGAAAGGTTGGGGCGTGGTGAGCATCAACAAAGGCTTGAAGCAGGAGTATTATGATGAGCGCTTCGGGAAGTTTACCTCAGGCGACATGAAGATCTTGCTGGTGGGCGGACTTTCGGCCACGGAAGTGGAGCTGGATGAAGTGAAGCAGGTCATCAACTACGATGTGCCTAACGAAGTAGAGGAATACAAATATCGTGCTGAGTTGGTTGGCCGTGGTAAAGCAGCCCGGATGGTATCTTTAGTTTCCAAAATGGATAAGGATGACATCGACGAGATAGTGAAAAAAGTGGGATATGCTCCTACTGAAATACCGTTGCCTGAAGAAGTGAAAGAGAAGAAAAGCCGTGGCAAAGGCAAGAAGTCTTCCGACAAGAAGAAATCGAGCAATAAAAAGCGGGATAAAAAACGCCGCCAGCCTAAGAAAGAGAAGAAATCCAACGGACTGCCACGCCCATCCTATGACGGATTATCCGGTGGAAAAGAAGGTGACAGTAACGGTAAACGTCCATCCCCAAGCAGCTCCGACGGAGCTTTTGGCTGGATCAAAAAGCTGTTTAACTGATTTCAGTTTTTATTATTGAATAGTCGAAAGGCGCATCAAATGATGCGCCTTTTTTTGTACACTTTTCTCTTTGAGAATCAGAATTGATGTCTTATTCCCCTTTATCCTTTTTAGCTTCATTCAGCTTAATCCATCCCTTTTTGGCAAACCATTTCACCGCTAAATCTCCGCCAATGCCTCCGAGGATGGCACTTACAATTACGATGATCCAAAATTCAATATCCATTTCCGTCAAACTTTAATTGATACTTAGTTTAACTTCCAGAATACAAAAAACAGGTACTTTTCATTTTCAGGATACCCGGGGAGGGATAAATTTCTTTGTCAACTCCAACAAAATCCCGGTAATCTCCAAATCCTGGGAATCACGGTTCAAAACGGGAAGTAAAACTCTTCGAAATTGAATATCCCATTTTTCAATATTCGATGCTCTCCGCTATCCATCACCCGGCTCTTTTCGAATCTGACTCCCCTGCTTTTAAAACTGAACCGAATGATGGATTACAGAACAAATCAAAAAAACAGGGAAACATTTATCACCGGGAACCAACTCGAGTAAGCAAGAAATGATTAAAAGATTGGGGTGTTTGCGGTCTTGTGTTTTCTTGATTTTGGTTCGTTTTTTATCAAGAAAAAATGAAACAAGAGGTCGACAAAAGGCAACCCATTTCGAATTCAACACAACACAAGCGATACGCTTACGCCTGAACTGGGAAGTAAAAACTGTAACCTCATTTTACGATTAAAACCTATGTTCTTTATTGAATGTTCGATACTCAATGGCTACCATCCGACGCACCGATTAACAAATGAGATTCTATGAGCAACGATTTCGAAGGTACCAAGCAGAAGTGGAAAGACCCTAAAACACGTCGAAGAATTGGAGTTGGAGCTTTCATTGCACTCATTATTGCGGGCGTTTATGCCGGGGTGAATGAAGTTTTTCCTGAGCAGAACGGACATTACGGTTTCTGGTCGGTAATGCCGCCCGTGGTCGCCATTGTTCTTGCGTTCTATACCCGGGAGGTGGTCAGTTCTCTTTTCATCGGAATTTGTTTGGGTGGAGTGATCTCAGGAAAGCTCAATATTGTACAGGATTTCTTGATTCCCTCCGTTGGAACCGAAAGTTTTGCGTTGATTATCATCGTGTATCTTTGGGCACTTGGAGGATTGATCGGCATCTGGACAAGAACCGGCGGTGCAGAAAGATTCGCAATTTGGGCCAGCAAGAAAATGGTGCGTGGTCCTCAAACCGCTAAATTCTTCACCTGGATGATGGGACTCATTTTCCATCAGGGCGGGACTATTAGTACCGTTTTGACCGGAGCCACGGTTCGCCCCATTGCCGACAAACATAAGGTCTCTCACGAAGAACTGGCTTACATGGTAGATTCCACCGCTTCTCCCGCCGCCACGCTCATCCCCTTCAACGTGTGGCCGTTTTATGTAGGTGGACTGGTAATCGGAACACTTCCCTTCCTGGAAACCACACAGCAAAGTGTCTCCTTTTTCTTCTCTGCCCTCCCTTACAATTTTTACGCCATTTTTGCGATCCTTTTGACGCTCCTATTTGCCTGGGATAAATTCCCATTCGTTCCCGGGAAAAAAATGAGAGCTGCCATCAAACGTGCTCGTTCATGTAAAGGATTAGACCGACCCGGTTCCTCTCCCATGGCCGCTGATGAACTCACCAAAAGTGCGATCCCAGAAAATTATAATTCCGGGCTGATCGACTTTTTTGGTCCGATCGGGACTTTACTCGGAGTAGCCATCATCCCCTACATCGTATCTCGTTTTATTTTAGATATGGGCGAAAATGCGGTTTTGTTGATTGCTGAAGCATTCATTTTAGCCGTTTTAGTTGGCTTTGGAATTGCACTCGCCAAGGGAATGAAACTGCAGGAAGTGATCGATGGATTTATTGACGGCTGTAAAGGCGTGACCATTGGAGCCATCATTCTTGCCCTTGCAGTTACACTGAAAGAAGTGGCCGATGCGGTCGGAACTGCTCCATATGTAGTCGATCTGGTTGGAGATGTGATCCCCGCTTACCTTCTTCCCGGCTTGTTGATGGTTCTTTGCATGTTGATCGCGTTCTCAACTGGAACTTCCTGGGGAACGTATGCTGTGGTATTTCCGGTCGCCATCCCGTTGGCCTGGGCGGTGGTTCCCGATCCATTTTTTATCACTCTTTGTTTTTCTGCCGTGATCGGCGGATCTGTTTTTGGAGACCAATGTTCACCCATTTCGGATACTACAATTTTATCTTCCCTGGCTACCGGTTGTGATTTAATGGATCATGTTCAAACACAGTTTCCATTGGCGATTCTGGCTGGAAGTTTAGCTGTGATTGCTTATGCGGGTATGGTTATTTTCTTTGTTTGATATGGACTAAACTGACGATCCTCCCTGAAAAATCAGTGAACTGATTTTTCTGTCCCTCCAGAGGGACACAGGTTCTTTGCTTTGGCAAGATGTTGGTTATCAAACTAAACTTTAGAACTAAGCAAGAACTTATCTCTCTTTGGCGCCTGCTTGCCGAATAAGGTAAGAGAGACCGGATTTAGCTTCGTCCCGTGCATACGGGAAGAGAGGAACGATGTTGACTTCATATCAGCTCTACAATTCAACCTGCGCATCTAACTTCAAACCCCTACCTTCAAAGCGCACTGATAACTGTTTACTGCTAACTGATCACTAATATACATGCCGAAAGAGAAGAACAAACTTCCCAAGCTTCCTAAAAAAACCAAAGCACAGAAAGAACGAGCGCTGGAAATTCTGAATGAGCTCTACAAATATTATCCCAACCCTCATTGTGAGTTGGATCATCGGAATCCGTTTGAATTGCTGATCGCAACAATTTTGAGTGCTCAGTGTACGGATGTCCGCGTAAATAAAACCACGCCGGCACTTTTCGAAACCTATCCCACGCCGGAATTGATGAAAGATGCTCCGTTGGAGGAGTTGGAAGAATTGGTAAAATCAACAGGATTCTATCGTAATAAAGCCAAATCACTGAAAGAAACTTCACGGATTTTAGTAGAGGAATTTGACGGAATTGTCCCTCAAAACATGAAGGATTTGCTAAAGCTGCGTGGAGCTGCCCGAAAAACAGCGAATGTGGTTTTAGGAAATGCCTTTGGAATCAATGTCGGAGTAGTAGTAGATACGCATGTTAAGCGATTTTCGAACCGATTTGGACTCACCAAAGAGAAGAAGAACACGAACAAAATAGAAAAGGACCTAATGGCGTTATTTCCCCGCGAAAGCTGGACGGATCTTTCACACCTGATGATCCATCATGGTCGCGGCCCGTGTAAAGCCCGAATTTCGGAAGCGCCGGATCATCCACTGTGCAAGAATTACGGCATAAATTGTGAATGCCAGAAAATGCGGAAAGATAGTTGATCCAATCGCGTAGGGGCAATTCATGAATTGCCCCTACGCGATTTATTAAAATATTTATCCTTTTCCCACAATTGAGGATTCTTTTCAATGTATTCCGTGATTTTATTCAATGATTTTTGATTACGAATGATGTGCTCATAGTAATTTCTTTGCCAACAACTACTCCCATTCAATCCAAATCTATTATTTATTTCTTTAGATACATTCATTTTATACCAGCCCACAATTTTAGACAAATACATTTGCCGCCTTTCTTTTCTATAAGTCTCATGATCAATAATTCCCAACCGTAGGGGTAATTCATGGATTGCCCCTACGGTTGGGGTGTGTTTTTGGGTAACTTCAATGATTCCGTGAACGTGATTCGGCATTATCACGAAGGCAGGAATTCGAACATAATCATATTGTATCGGCATTCTCAGCCAATATTTATAAGCTACATTCCCCAGTTCATTTTTCGCCATCATTCCATTTTCAATGTTACCAAAGATAGCTTCCCGGTCTTTCGTGCAAATTGTCACGAAATAATATCCCGGATTTGAATAATCGTAGGATTGCAGTCGAATCGATTTTCGGTTATTCTTTGGCTTGTAATCTTTCATGGTTATTGAATTAAATTCTCTTTGTATTTGTAGGGGTAATTCATGAATTACCCCTACAAATACAGGTTGCTTTCTCTTAGTAAGAGCTATTTAAAACCAATCCCTTACAAAATATTTTAAAAGACGTGTCTGATATTAAACCTGATTCCATTTTCAATTCCTACACAGACCCCATCCCGCCCTTACGGTTTGATGTGCAGATCATCCCGATCAAACAGGACGGGAAAACCTATCTTTATTTTCAGGATCAATACGGATATGCCACCAGCGATTTTGCCGTTCCACAATCTGCTCGGTCTATGCTTTCCTTGTTTGACGGGCAGCGAAGTGTGGAAGATATCATGGAGTTTTCCGACAATGGCGTGACCAAAGAACAGATCCTGGAATATGTTCAATTTCTGGATGAAAATGCCCTGCTGCATTCGGCTCATTTCAAAGAACATGCTGCTAAAATGGAATCAGAATATGAACGCTCGGACGTACATTTTTCTATCACAGCAGGACTCGCCTACCCCGATGATCCCGAAGAAATGACCCACTTTTTGAATGAGGCTTTTGAGAAACTCCCAACATCGGAACCGGTTCAAACCGCAAAAGCACTCTACGCACCTCACATCGATATACGGGTAGGAATGAACAGCTACGTGAAAGCTTTTTCGGCTATCAAAGAACTAAAACCAAAACGAGTGGTGATGTTGGCCACTTCCCACTACTCCGGCATGTATCCCGATATTTATGAAGAGCGGCCGTTTGTGATCGCCTCTAAAGATTTCAAAATGGTGAACGGAATTGTGAAAGCGGATTGGGAAGGCATTAAAAAAATCCGTGAACAAATTGAGGGTGAGGAAGAACATTACGGCGTCACGTTTCAGGATAGGGCGCACCGTATCGAGCACAGTATTGAGCAACACCTCATCTTCATCAATCACCTTTGGGAGCATGAATTTTCGTTGATCCCAATTGTCGTTGGCGGCCTAGATGAATTGTTTTACAAAGCCGATGGGTTCCAGGGACAGCAAGTGGAAAACTTTTCAGGATTACTGGCAGAATTATTCGTAGATGATGACAATACGTTTTTTCTGATCAGCGGAGATCTCGCCCACATTGGCAAGAAATTCGGAGATAACAAACCGGCCAAAGAACTATTTGATGACATCCGGAATTTTGATGATGCTTTCCTGGATTTCGGAGCCTCCGGTTCACCCCAAAAATTGCTCAACCTGATGAGCGAAAAATATGACCCTTTCCGCATTTGTGGATATCCACCGCTGTATTCTTTCCTAAAAACTCTGCCCGGTTTGAATGGAGAAATTCTTACTTATGATATCTGGGATGAGAGTGAGCGGGAAAGCGGCGTGAGTTTTGGGTCGATTTTATATCGGTGAATTTTAATCACAGCGTTTTGCTACGAGTTCTCCAATGCACGAAGTAAACGTAATATTCCTTTTCAACATCTTCGCCCCGGTGATCCGGGCTGGCATTCCGAACCATGCGGAGAGCTTCCCGGACGGCATCCTCAAGCCAAAGCTTGGGAACGAGAGTCAACGAAAATTGTGAGTATCAATGATAAAAATATAATTCTCGGCTTCTCGGGAATGATATCAGGCGGCTAATCCAACGGGTCTATCCTCGCTGTTGGATGTTCTTACTCTTTGATCTCCATTCGTTCGGCAAAGTAATCACAAAAATCGCGCATGTCGCCGGCAATGCGTTCGTCATCAATGGAATTTTGGAGAGTATTGGCCATCGTAACCAGGGTTTGATGGAAGAATATCTTCATTTCGTCAACCGTCATATCGCGGGTCCACAGATCGAGTTTAAGTGTATCTTTGTTGTGAGCATCCCAAAAAGATAGCAGCATAGCCCGGCAATCTACGGCATCCACATTCGGCATATCATCTGCGCTGAATTTGATGTTAGTGGCTACATTTTCATCGTCTAATTCTACCGTGATGTTGATGTCTTTTTTCTGCATGGAATTGGTTGATTTGAATTTCATCTAAAACTAAGGGTTTCTGAGTTTATTCACTTATTCATTTAGTAAAAATGATGCAGAAGCTCATCACATGCTTTTGGTTTGGTCATACACCTAGATTCCCGCCTTCGCGGGACTGACCTATGGGGAGGCAAAGACATACCTTACGCTCAGCCACCTAACCGTTTCTAAAGCTGTAGGATTTATTTCATTCCCCATGCAATTAATGCATATTTTTAGCGCTTCATCTTTCAATCAGATATTCATCAAATTTGTTAGCACTCGAAAACATAACGCTGCACCTTGGCGAGCGCACGCTACTGGATGGCGTCAGCACGTTCATCAATCCCGGTGAGCGCATTGGTCTTGTGGGACCGAATGGCGCCGGTAAATCAACCCTTCTCAAAATTATCATGGGCATTATGGAGCCTGATGGAGGGAGCATTGCATTGGCAGGGGAAGAAACACTTGGGTACCTCCCACAGGATGGCGTAGATCCGGACTTCACCCTAACGGTTTTAGAGGAAGTGGAAACGGCCTTTTCAGAATTATTTGAGCTTGAAATGAAGGTGAAGGGTATTCAGGAAAGGCTTTCTCAAGCGGATCATCAAAGTGATGAATACAAAAAACTGATGCAACAATATGGGGAACTTCAAACCAAGCTGGAGTCTTCCGGATTATATGAACTGCGCTCTGAAGTGGAAAAAGTATTAATGGGACTTGGATTCACCGAGGAAGATTTTCATCGTAAGACCTCGGAATTCAGCGGAGGATGGCTGATGCGAATTGCCCTGGCTAAATTGCTACTTCGCCGGCCAACCTATCTTCTTTTGGATGAACCGACCAACCACCTCGACATCGAATCGCTGCAGTGGATGGAGAATTTTCTGAATAACTATGAAGGGGCGGTAGTCGTAGTTTCTCACGATAGAGCATTTCTTGATACGATTACTAACCGGACGCTGGCTTTACGCCGCGGTAACATTTCTGATTATGCCGGGAATTATACCTTTTATGAAAAGAAATGGGCCGAAGAGCGTGAGCTGCTCCTGAATGCCAAGAAAAATCAGGAAAAAGAGATCAAGCAGACGCAAGAATTCATCGATCGCTTTCGATATAAAGCCTCCAAAGCCAGTCAGGTGCAAAGCCGTATCAAGCAGCTCGAAAAGATGGAAGAAATTGAGATCGAAGAAGAATTGGACGATGTCTCCTTTCAGTTTCCCGAGCCCGAGCGCAGTGGACAGGTAGTGATGAAGCTCGAAGATCTCCACAAAAGCTACGACGATAATGTAGTGTTTGACGGCATTGATTACGAGATCGAACGGGGTGATAAAATTGCGGTGGTTGGTCCTAATGGAGCCGGTAAATCAACCTTAATACGGGTTTTGGCTGGGATGGAACCTTTCCAAAGCGGCAAACGCATTGAAGGACACAACGTAACAGTGAACTATTTTGCACAGCATCAGGCAGAGGAACTGAACCCCACAAGAGATGCACTCGAAACATTGCAGGATGCCGGTTCCAACCAAAAAGAAAGTCGGCTCCGGACGATCTTAGGCTGTTTTCTTTTCCGGGGAGATGATGTTTTTAAGAAAGTGAAGGTACTTTCAGGGGGAGAAAAAAGCCGGCTGGCGCTGGCAAAAATGCTTCTGTCTCCCGCCAATCTGCTTATTTTTGATGAGCCGACAAACCACCTGGATATGAGCAGTAAGAACATTCTGCAACAGGCTATTCAGCAGTACGAAGGTACCTGCCTGATCGTATCGCACGACCGGGATTTCCTGGATCCCATTGTAAATAAAGTACTGGATGTACAGCCTGGATACATCAAAACGTATTTGGGGAATGTCTCCTATTACCTTGATAAAAAGCGGGAAGAAGCAGAAGCTAAGGATGCAGAAACTTCACCCCAAAAAGAAGAGCAGGAGAACAATCAGCTTTCCCGAAAGGAACAGCGGCGTATTGAAGCTGAGCAGAGAAATGAACGCAATCGCCGAACCAAACCTATCCGTCATAAGATCGAAGCGGTGGAAAAGGAAATCGAAAAAATGGAATCTCGTAAAATGGAGATCGAGGAAGCTATGGCTCAACCTGATTTCTATGACGATGAGGAAAAAGTGAAAAAATTCTCATTAGAATATGACCAACTCAAGGCCGTCCTTACAGACCGATATTCGAAGTGGGAAGAATATCAGCAGCGACTGGAAATGATTGAAGAAGAGTTAAGCAGTGAGCAGTGAGCAGTGAGCAGTGAGCAGTGAGCAGTGAGCAGTGAGCAGTGAGCAGTGAGCAGTGAGCAGTGAGCAGTGAGCAGTGAGCAGAAAAATGATTATGAGAAATATTACTTACAAACTTTTTATTGGGATTTTTTTAATTCTTGTGGGCTGTTCTTCATCTGAGTCAATGGTCTCAGAATCGAATTCATTAAAAGAGAAATCTGGCGAAGAAGCTTCTGATCTTTCCAAACGTATTTT
>NZ_AQXG01000017.1 GCF_000375425.1 Gracilimonas tropica DSM 19535
CTAAAGGCAATCTTCAGGTACTTGTTGCCATCTTTGTTGCGTGACTTGTGACGACGCTTACCGCCGCTGTCGGCGGCTCCGGGAACCAAACGGCAGTAACTGACAAAATGCTTATCGCTTTCAAACCGGGAAATATCNCCGANCTCTGCCAGGATNCTCCAGCTGCTTACCTTGCCAATGCCCGGCACCCCGCTGATGCGATCATAGCCCGGAAAATCCGGGCGGAATGCGTCAATCTGTTTTTCAATACGGTAGGTCTGGGCTTCCAGCAGTCGGAATTGATCGATCTGAAGGCTTGCTTCCAGGCTGGATGCGGGAGGAAGATGACTGTTCAAGTGTTTTTCGAGCCTGTTCAAATCCCGGAATGGATACTTTGAAATAGACACATTGTACTTGAAAAATAGGTTGTACAAGCTGTCTTGCACCTTGCATCTGCGCCAGNCCAGACGAAGCCGCGCCCGAAGCAGTTCGCGCAGCTCCCGCTGGGNNCCCATTACCATATGGGCGGCAGGAATTAAATCGGCTGCTAACAGCTGAGCCAGTCTGTGGGCATCCACGGAATCTGTTTTTACTTTGGCATAAGCAATGGCTTTGAGCATTTTGGCGTGAGCAAGCACAAGCTCTATGCCCCGACTTTGGGCCCAGTCGGCCAGCCAGTACCAGCTGCTGGTGGCTTCCACCACCGCCTTAACCGGCCCNCTGAGCTCTTGAATCAGAGTATCCAGTAGCGNNGTATCNTTGGNNAGTTTCCANTCACCGATTNTNTTTCCNTTGGATGAAACCGCACAAATNGTCATATTACGNGTATGAAGATCTATTCCTAAATAGGTCATGACGTCCTCCTTGTGTTTAGATTATTGGGGAATAACTAATCTACGGGAGGACGTCCTTTTTGGAAAGATCAAGGCGTTTTAAATCGGACGCCCCGAATGCTCGGGGCAGGCTGGACGGGGTTCGATAGAAACTTGATTGCCAGGAATTAATTTCGCTACTTCAAATAAATCATAATCCCCGCGCCGTTTAAACGCCGGGTCGTTATAGGGCTAATACAAAAATTTAATGTTCACTAGAAAAGCAGATGTTTTTACATTGATATTGTCCACAACTCCTTCATTTTAACTTCACTATTTCAAGAATTACATGAACAAAACTAGTATAACCTGAACGGCGTTGGTGATATGCCAATGTTGACTACCATTACTTTATATGAGTATAATTCTACGAAGACAGTTTGTGAACTTCGAGCCAGATGAGTATGAATTACTTGGTTCGAAGGAAATTGAAGAGATTAAATCTATTTTCGAGCAATACCCATGGGAAGAACAAGTAAAAAAGCATCTTGAAGTTGTGGAATCTCATGCTTTCCCTTCGATAAACTTGGAGCATGGAAGCCGCCAATTAGTAATAACTGGATATGAATCAAATCGATTCTCAATTCAATTTTTTTATAAAAGAGTAATTAACAAATCAAAATTAGGGTACGATTTAACTCATGATGATGTGTTAGCCTTAATTGAAATATTCCCAAATGAGTCTACAACCGAATTTCTAAAAACTCTTAATAAGTTTAAACTCATTGAAACCACTTTACCTCAGAAGATTATCGGGGCATTCGGAAAAGGTAAAAAGAAAATGTATTCCAAAAATACAAGTAATACTGGATATCAATATGAATTTACTACGAAGCGTTTGATATACATGTTTGGATGGAGCACCCTTTATCTTCTAATGCCACTTGGAATACATATACTGGTTGGTAATGAATTTGATTTAACGGACTTCTTAATTTTTCAGGGATTTTGTACTCTGATAACACTTCCTGGGATTATAATTTCAGTTAACCATTTCAAAAAGAATGGTCAACTTAGGCTTCATTTCAACAAAAGAGAAAATCGTTTCATAGTATTTAACAAGAACGACAAATACATATTTGATAAGAAAGAAATCTCTAAGGTTTTTCGGTTCGTTTCAAGTTGGACCAACTCACCTTGGGGCGGCTATGAATACACTGTACTAAAGTTTAAAAATGAATCGGAGCTTTGGTTATCTAATATTTTAATTAAATCAGAAGACTTAGATAAACATATTAGCTTCGTAGATATGGAGTATAAAAAGCAATGGATTCCGCTTTTAAAGAAAACGACAGATAACAAACGCTAAAATAATTTCTGAAAACTTACTTCAAAGCACCCTATAAAGGCGTTTTAAATCGAACACGGAAGGGGTTCAATGGAACTTCTACTCGTTACGGTGCTCTGCTCCGTAATGCCAACCGGAGGCTCTGCCTCAAACTACTTGCTCAACCTGAACTTAAAGCTGTTAATTAGCTCTTAATTCCCGAGGCTTTTAAAACCTCACCAACCATAAACCGGCAACGGTAACAAAGAAGCCATCCGTTCAAAGTCTTTATCATGGTGCAGTAGCTCCACTTCATGTTCGATGCACCAGCTTCCAATTAGCATATTACTTGTGTGCAATAAAACTATTCAGTTACTTCAATTTAAAACGAAGATACTTACTGCTTAAACGCCAGGTCATTATTACGAAAAGTCTAATTCTATGCCGGAACCTGATCCAACAAAAATATTGCCCTTCACATCACCGAAAGAGCTCGGGCGATGGCTCGAACTGAATCACGACTCTGAGGAAGAACTGTGGGTGAAGATATTCAAGAAGAAGACCGGGATTCCCAGCGTGACCTGGAATGATGTGGTCATCGAAGTGCTTTGCTGGGGCTGGATCGACGGTATCAGGAAGTCATTGGATGAGCAGGCTTATCTTCTACGGATCACTCCCCGGAGAGCCGGAAGCAATTGGTCAAAAAGGAACAGAGAACATGCTGAGCGCTTGATCAAAGAGGGCAGAATGATGGAATCCGGACTCGAACAGGTTCGTGCTGCCCAATCAGATGGCCGGTGGGAAAAGGCCTATGTAGCTAGTGAACTGGAAGTGCCGGCAGATTTCCTGGATGCACTCCAAAGCAAACCGAAGGCAAAGCAGTTCTTTGAAACGCTCAACAAGTCGAGTCGTTATCAGATCGCCCTCGGATTGACATCCGCAAAAAGGCCCGAAACCAGACAAAGGCGATTTACAAAGTTCATGGATCTGCTGGCCCGCGAAGAAAATCCGATTTGACCCTTGCTCCGATACTCTGCCCCGGGACATTATCTCAAATGTCTCTCGCCCTCTCCGAGGCCACATAATTCAAGATCTCCTCAAGCTTGTCGGCTTCCGTAAACCCCGAAATATGAAACAGGTACTCCCCTTCCGGTGAAAGCAGTACCACCGCCGGAACGTTCTGTACATTGAACTTCTGGGCTAACCGAAGCGGAGTTAGAGAAAACTGTCGGTATTGTTTTCTGCTCTCGTTATCATCCCGGTTCAGGCGGGTGAGTATGAAGTCTTCATGCAATGTTTCTGAAAGCTCGGGATAAACTTCCTTTTCCATTTTTTTGCACCAGCCGCACCACGGAGCCCATACATCCACTAAGATCGGTTTACCTTGTTCTTCCGCCCGTTTCATGGTTTCTTCAAAAGATGTCCAGTTTAGTTCATTTTCCTGGGCTGATAATGGAGTTGAAAATAAAACTCCAATGAGTGTAAAAATACTCGCGAAGATGAGGTGTTTGCTAAAGAAATTTGACCTTTTTGACCGAACGCAGCGAAGACCGTTGGACGCTCGCAGGTTTTCCAGTTTTTTGTTTCTGACTTTCATAATTACCTCAGGTTTAAGCGTGCACCAATGGAGAACGTCCGGCCGATGATGGGACCCCAGGTGTAAATGGTATCGAAATTGGGTCCGAATGGATTCCCGGCATCCACCAGCGGACTTCCCTGCGTGTAATTGAAGATGTTTTCCGCAGACAAATAGGCTTCAAATCCAACCCCATTTTCGCTGTTCACATTGGTGAATTCTTTGGTGATCTTGAGATCGTGTGTGGAATACGCCGGCGATATCGATGAGCGGCCAAAATCTTCAGTGTAATTATCCGGCATGCGCTTTGGTCCCACCAGGTTGCCATTATATCCGAGGGAAATATCCACCGAGTTGATATCATAGGTGGCTCCAAAAACGCCGGTAAATTCCGGGGCATAAGCTAGCGCCTGTCGCTGTCCGTTCTCTTCAGTGTACACATCCATGATCGTCACACTGGCATTATAGGTAATGGGAAGTGCGGTGAAATTCTGTTCCAGTCCCACCGAAAAGCCACGCGTTACCGAAAATCCATCCAGGTTTTCATAGATGATTAGGTTCGGATCCTGTTCATAATCCGGGATGATCTTATTGGAGAAATGCGTGTAAAATCCATCTAAACTCACTGTCATTGGATTCGTGCCAAAGGCAATGATCTGCTCCAGACTCGCCGTGATGCTTCTGGATTCCTCGGCTTCCAGGTCTTCGTTGAAAACGACGTCACGCGAACCGGTCAGAGCCGCATGATCTTCCGTAAATACATTCACCACCCGAAATCCGGTTCCCGCACTTACCCGAAAGGTGGTTATATCCGAAGGACTGAATTTGGCGGACAATCTCGGAGCAGTTACATAGCCATGTTCGGAGTGATGATCGACCCGAAGTCCGCCCAGAAAGGTGAAATCTCCGGTCTTTAGTTCTCCCTGTGAAAAGATGCCAGGAATCCATCTCCGGTCGGTTCCGTCTGAAGTAGCCGGGGTGTTGTCGTTATAGGTTTCATATCGAATGGAGGTTCCTGCCAGGAGTTGGAAGTTTTCGCCGATGGGCTGATCCCAAGTCGCCTGACCAAATGCGACGCCCTGCTGTGCATCGTACCAATCGGTTCCGTAATAACTATCCTGGTCGTGATAAGTGATGGCGCTATTTATCCGCAGCTTTTGATTGAATCCGGCGGGGCGGTATTCGGTAAGGAATTCAAATCGGTTCGTGTAAATAGATTCCCCATAGATTTGGTCGGAGCCGCGAAGGTTATCCGAGAATTGCCGAAGTCCGCCCGTACGATTCTCGGAATAGAATTTGGTGGCTACATTTAATCTTGGTTCAAGATTTTTGCCCATCAAGGTTCCCTTTCCAAATAAAGAAACCCGCGACTGCTTTACCAGGTCGTTGAAGTTATCACCGTTTTCATCAAAATAGTTTTCGAGTCTCAGTATGTTTCCACTTACAAATCCCTCAAACCGTCCGAACTTCGGAGAGTATGCGATATTGATGCTTCCCTCCTCTGTGCTCTTGGCGTACACATCCGCAGAGAGAGTGGGCGTCAGCGCCGGGTTTTTGGTGATGATGTTTACCACTCCGCCCAGCGCCTGTGTACCATACAATGTAGATTGAGGTCCTTTGATCACTTCCACCTGATCGATGATAGACGGACTGATCCCGTTCAATCCATACACCGAAGCCAATGCTCCCATGATGGGCATTCCATCAATTAAGACCGCTGTGTTAGGACCTTCCACTCCGTTGATCCTAATAGCATTGGTTCCACAGACGCCACAATTTAGTTGGGTTGAAAGTCCGTTTACGCTGCTGATCAGATCCATGATGTTGGAGCTCGTTCTTCCCTGCTGCAGCTGTTCGGACTTCACCACCTGTACTTTTACAGGCGACTCTTTCACATAAGTCTGACGCATGGTTCCGGTCACTACTATTTGGTCCAGCTCCAACACAGAACCTTTTAAAGTGAATTCCAAGTACGTAGTCTCCCCTGCTTTTACCGTAACTTTTTTGACCACCTTCTTAAATCCAACGGCGCTTATTTGAAGTTCATAAGATCCAGCAGGAATGTGCTCTATGATGAATGTTCCACTTTCATCAGTCGGGGCTCCCTTATTCAAGCTTATGATCCCAGCATTCGCCCCAATAACCGGTTCGCTCTCAGAAAAAACGGTCCCTGAAATTTTCCCCAACCGTTCCTGAGCCTGTACGTTCCCACTGAAACAGAGGAACAATGCGAAAATGACTGCTATTATTTTCATGACTATACTTATTTTTAGCTTTGACTAAATTTAAGAATAGACAGAACAATAATTCAACAGATATAACAAAATATTTAGCCTTGACTAATAATTGATCGGTATTAAAGACAAAAATAGTTTAAATATGAGGTAAAATAAGTTCGGCCTTAGAGAAAAGAGCGTTAAGAAGCTGACGAAATGAAGCGTTTAGAAAGAAATCATACCGCATGACTATAGGCTTTCCGGCAAACTGTTTAAGGAGCATTGATTTCTTTTAGTGCAATGAAGACAGCTTTAGCTCTTTTCTCGCAGCCGAGAGTTTTTGGTTCTTTTGTCGGTACAAAAGAACATAAGCTTGGTTCTCGAATTACCAAACATGCACAAGCGATAAGCTTCAATAAATTCTTTATCAACCTTGCTCAGTAGGAATATTTTAGGCGGAAGAAGAAGAGATTCGGAGTTTCGGTTAGATCAGAAAAAACCGAGCCTTTTAGGAGTTGAGCGAGTATCAGGAAGTCGATGTTTTCGGTAAGGGAGCGAGTGAATTGAGGAATTATAATGAGCATCTTACGATCAAAACTGCCCATCAACCCACCCGACAAACTGGTCAATGGGTTCAATTGAAAAGAGGTATTCACAAAATATCCGGTTTCTGCAATAAACAGATCCGATGCGCTGGGTGGACGTGTTAACTGCCCCAATGGATTTGCCGACTCATTCCAACCGCCGTTGTATAATAATTCTGAAGAAACATACACTCCATTGGAGAACATGTAATCGCCTCCCAAGCTTGCCGTGAGATGCCCGGATTCATCCAAAAAATTTTCTCTGGGGTGAAAATACGACACTTCCCCTTTGAATCCGGCAGTGCTTAGGTATCCACTCCATCCGGCTCCGATAGCTAGCTCTTGAAGGTAGTTTCCGGCAATAAGCTGAATATCGTATTCGCCCAAATTACCCCTAAACATGCCTGCGATCACAGACTCGTCCAGCGATTTTCCCAAGCGATAGCCTGCTTCTATGCTGGAAGCATAGCTCCACGAATAGGAAGCATACAAGGCATCCGTGCCGGGACGTTCCTCATAATCAAAATCCAGATAGGCGTAGGCGTTGAACAGATCATTGGGATTCCACACCATCGTCTTCCCCCAATTTATGCGCTGCCGACCCAGGTGCACTTCCCACGGCCCTTTGAAATACGAGACATGCAGCCGGTCGATGGCCGAATTTAAGACCGTATGGTCGCCATCGATCCAGGTATGACTCAGATCAAAATAGCCGGGATCGTTTTCAAGAAAGTCACCATAACCGGGTGTATTGTTGACGGTCCATCCGTTGAAAAGGCGTGTCCGGACATCGGCCCGAAATTCAAAGTGTTCTCCAAAATCAAACTCAGATTCTATGCGATGATGAAGGATGTTGTCGTAGCGAATAGTTTTGAGATCGTTGCTCAGGCTGATGCTTCCCAGTTCTTTGACGTATCCGCTTAAATCTGCGTCAAGGTTTTGAGCTTCGATGGTTGATGGGAAGAGTAGAATTAGAAGTAGAAATAATAGGCTGAATCCACCCCTGCCCTCTCTCTTCCCGATCCTCGGGACAGTGGAACTGAATCCGGTCTCTCTCCGAAGAGAGATAGGTTCTAGCCGGTTCACCCAATTTTGTCCAACAAGAAAATCATCACCAAAGTTAAGAACCTGTGTCCCGCCGGAGGGACCGAAAGAACGGCTCGCCGTTACTTTCAGGGAGGAGCGTGAGTCGGCACAATCCAAAACTTCGCTATTCAAAATTCCTTGATTCATCATTCAATATTCAAACAACGGCTCAGCGAGCCGAGGTACGTTCTTAATTCGATGTTCCTTGCTCGATGTTGGATGTTCTCTGCTCATCCGAATCCACTTTTCCATCTACCAGGGTAACCACGCGCCGGGCTCGTTCTACCACGCGTTGATCGTGTGTGGAGAAAATGAAGGTGATGCTTTCTTCTTCATTCAATCGCAGCATCATATCCAGCAAGTTGGCCGTTGAGGCGGAATCTAAATTGGCGGTGGGTTCATCTGCGAGGACAAAATCCGGTTTGGAAGCGAGTGCTCTTGCTACCGCCACGCGTTGTTGTTGTCCGCCCGAAAGTTCAGCGGGACGTTTATCCACTTTGTCCTCCAGTCCCACCATTTTCAGCAATTCCATGCTTCGCTGATTGCATTCTTTTTGAGGTCGCCCCTGCATTTGTAGAATGAAAGCAATGTTCTCTTTAGCAGTCAAAACCGGGATCAAATTGTACGCCTGAAATACAAACCCGATGTGATGCAGCCGGAAGTCGATCAACTCTCGTTCCTTCAGTGAAAACATATCGGTCCCGTGAATTTTGACTTTTCCTTCGGTCGGCTCATCCAGTCCGCCGATGATGTTGAGCAAGGTCGTCTTCCCAGATCCTGACGGCCCCACGATTGCCGTAAACTCCCCTTCATTGATGTCCAGATCCACTCCATTCAACGCATGAACCGGAACCTGATCCTTGTTGTACACTTTCTTGATATCACGAACCTGTATAATGGACATGAGATTTATAATTTATAATGAATGATTTTTGATTGAGGGATTCATGGCTGGATGGTTTCTTATTTCAACTTCCCTGCCTTTTCCAACACTGTCCTCTCTCTTCCCGATTCTCGGGACAGTGGAACTGAATCCGGTCTCTCTTACCTCTTCGGCAAGCAGGCTCCGAAGAGAGATAGGTTCTGGCCAATGCTTAGAATTTCGTCCTAATAAAAAATAGTCATCATCAGCAAGAACCTGTGTCCCGCCGGAGGGACCGAAAGAATGGCCCGCCATTGCTTTCGGGGAGGAGCGTGAGGCGGTCCAATTCAAAACTTCGCTATTCAATATTCCTTGCTCGATATTCACTATTCTACACTTTTCTTATGGCTTGAACCGGATTTAATCTAAGGGCTTTAATAGAGGGATAGATCGCCGCAAATAGAGTAGCAACCAGCATCAGCAATCCAATATTCACAAAATATCCTTCGGGCAATTCCGGGTAGATCATCGTGCTCATTCCGTAATCCTCCAGCCCTTCGGCAAAAGCACTCAAGTCGATACCTACTTCGCTTACCCACTCAATAGTGATCCAGCTCAAAAGCATGCCAAACGGAACTCCCACCATCGTCAAAAACAGGGTCTCCAGCATGATCATCGAAAACGTTCGTAATCGGTTCACCCCAATGGCCATGAGCATGCCAAGCTCCTGAGTCCGCTCTAATACGGCCATCAGCATAGTATTTACGATCCCAAATGAAAGCGCAATAGCAATGATCACCATAAAAATATAGAGGGCAAGGTCGAGGCTGGAATCGGTATATCGCAGCGATGGTGACACATCTCCCCAACTCTGAAATTGCAGGGTTGAAGTTTGAGCGAGCGAATCTCTATAGATATCTGCGTTCTTGAAGTTATCTACCATGATCGCAATTTCGTGAACTGTTTGGTCACGCCCTAACAATCGATTCAGGTCTTCCCGGTTCACAAACACCTGGGTTTCATCGAAGGAAGAATTGGGCGTATCAAAAATGCCGGCCACCCGAAACGCGCCACCGGTCAGGTTCCCCTCCACATCCTGAAAATTAACGACCAATCGAGAACGCAGCTCCAATTTCAACCGCTTCGCCAGGTCATCACCGATAAGTATCGGGTTTCGTGCATCCAGACTCAGATTTTCACCTTCCTGAATGTAAGAATACAATTCAGAAACCAGGGTATCTTGCTCCAGAACGACTCCTTTGGCGGTCACACCGTAGGTATTCGTAGCGCTTGCGGCTAATCCCTGCACTACACTTCTCGCGGATGCCGAGCTTACAAAATCATACCGCTGAATTTCATTTAAAACAGAATCTGCATTAGGAATGAAATAGCGGGGAAGGTTCTCTTCATTGTATTTGGGATGGTGAACCTGTAAATGTGATACCGATATGTTCAACTGATTGGTGATGTATTGGGAACTGAGTCCGTTCATCAATCCCGTGGAGAAAATACCGGCCCAGGTGCCCAATACAACAGCTATAATGACAACTCCGCTGCGGTGTTTATTCCGCCATACGTTCTTCCAACTCAGTTTTATGATCGACCAAAATTTCATATCAATGTCGCATGGCCTCCACCGGTTTTAGTTTACGCATGTGCAAAAGCGGATATAATGTAATCACAAGTGCGATGATCAAAACGATCAAACCTTGTTGTATCAAAATAGACGGATCGGTGGAAAACCGGATGAACGGTTCCATTCCATATTCCTCAATTGCCATTGCTGTTTCACCGGAAAACTCCAGTGGGTTGAAATGAAAATAGTACATGATCGGTAAGCTAAAAAGCATTCCAAATCCGGTACCCAAAAACGTGATAAACAACATTTCCAGGATCAGCATAATGGCCATTTTCATCCGGGCCGTTCCGATTGCGATCATCACACCCAACTCAAATTTTCGTTCAGCGGTCATCATCAAAATGGTTCCAAAAATGCCAAAACCTACGATCATGTATAGTATAAGCAATAAGATCATCCCGCTGCCCCGGTCAGCTTCAATGGCTTGAACCAATTCCGGCATGATCGTCTGCCAGCCTAACACTGCATATTCATCACCCAGATCTGATCTTAACTCGCTTACCACTTTGGATACTTGTTTGGGATTTTTTAAAAGGACCACCATGGAAGTCACACGATCCTCTGCAGCATAGAAACTTCGTGCCGTCTGCAAGGGTAAATACACCATGGCATCATTCATTTCAGGTAATCCAAACTTCATGATTCCCGTTATCGGATAGGCGCCGGCTGCACTCATGCCCCGAAATCCCTGACCTAACAAAACCAGGGTATCTCTCACGGTGACATCCAAAAACTCAGCCAGACCTTCTGACACTAATACCCCATTTTCAGAATCAGAGTTGAAATAAGTTCCTTCTATGATCTTTTGATCAGGAGCGCTAAGCGTCTTTTCTTTATCCGGGTCGATGCCGATCACCATTGCGGCTTTACTTCGATCTTCTCCTGCTGCCAGGGCATAAGAATCAATCCGTGGTATAACGCTTTCAATTTCGGGGTGAGCCTGAAGCTGATCTGAAAGAGACTGTTTGACTTCGAGGCTGTTATCCAGGGTCGATTCATCGAAATAACCCGGTTTTTGAACTTGCAGATGCCCCGTGAAGGAACCCACCGTATTATCGATCATTTGGTCGTATTGCCCCTGTTGCATAGCACTCATCACCGAAGAAAGCAGTACTGCCATCACGATCGAGGCCATGGTAATCAGCGTCCGCCGCTTATTCCGCCAAATATTTCGCCAAGCAAGCTTTAAATACAGCATTTCAGTTATCAGTTATCAGTTATCAGTTATCAATAAACAGTTTCTTTGCACTTCAAAAAATTTTGTAAGGAGTTTGGTTTTTATTGCTCTTACTAAATGAACTATCATAAATTCTATTAAAACATGCATAAAAATAATCTCTACGATAAAGCTTATGCTTTTGCAATCCGGATTGTTAAAGGATATCAATTCTTAAGTAAAGAAAAACGAGAATTTATTCTTTCAAAACAGTTACTTCGTAGTGGAACAAGTATTGGTGCAAACATTGCTGAAGCCAATGGAGGTATTTCAAAAGCCGATTTTTCGTCTAAAATTTCTATCGCGTATAAAGAATCTTTAGAAACAAAATATTGGCTAAACCTATTACACGATACTGACTTCATAAACTCAAAGACGTTTACCAGTATGAATGATGATGCAGATGAACTAAGCAGAATTATATTTTCCATATTAAAAACAACCAGAATTGGCAGTTAGCAGTACGTTTACGAATCCTGGAACTACTTTCAAATTTAACATCCAAATTGGTCACTGTTTACTGTTCACTGTTTACTGATCACTGATCACTGCACACGTCTCATATTCTGGACGGAGAAAAAGCTTTCCGGAATGCCTTCATTGAATTCCATCGATTCGTATTCGATGATCGTCTTGTGACCTTCTTTATCCTGGGGGATCATCTCCATTCTGGAGGGGATCTTTCTTCCGTCAAATTCCTTCACGTTCATTCCATTCATTATGTTGATCAGGTCTCCGAATTCATCGTAAAACTCGATCTTTAGTTCCAGATACTCTTCTTTTGAGACCCACACATCCACCCGGTCCCATACTACGGGAGCATCCGGTTTTGGGGTCATTTCGATCTTGTAGCATTCATAACCAGACACCGTTTCTTCTCCTGCAAGCTTATGATCATAGTCTGTAACCACAGACGATTCCCGCACCAGATCATCATTAGTAAAATCAGATCCCATCCACGATTGCATCATCATAGAAGGCGGCATTTTAATAGTCCGGCCCACGCTGGGAACCCAGTTCCATATTTCATTTCCCCTTTTCAGGAAAGCCGTGCCTTCGTCCCGTGCCGGGGCGGTGATTAAGATCAGCGAATATTCGTTGCCACGACTCCAGCTTTTCATAGAAACCGTTCGTTGCCAATTTGGACGGACGATGGTCATGCTCATTTCAGCCTCCAGCGATTCTCCCCGCATTTTTTCATCCATTTTTCGGATGATCTCGGTGGCATTCTGTGCAAAAGTTGGCATATAAAAAGCCATAAGCAATATAATCAGTATTCCTTTTCTAAGATGGCACATACTCCTCCATTATTTTAGTTTTCATTTCTTGCAACGGGTACTCGTCTCCCATACTGGCATAACCCAGCAAAATCCCATCCATCATTGCTCCTAATTTATAGGCTTCTATTTCAGGTTTTTCGTAATGCAACTCTTCCAGTAAATGAATGTACAACTGCATCTGTGATTTATTGACCTCATCCAATTTAGGCTGCAAGGTTTTCATGGTATCTGTTTGTAAGGCAAGTCCGATCATTAATTTACCAAGTCCTGTCTGGTTCTCGATAAACCCGAATGTTTGCTCCAAAATCTGACGGATCTTATCGGTGGGAGTAAAACCCTCCGGAAAGTTTAAGATCTCTTCTCCGATCTGTACAAGCTGATCAAAAATACCTTCCAGAATAGCTTCTTTACTGTCAAAGTAATGATAAATGAGTCCTTTGGAGACCCCTGCTTTTTTAGCCACTGCTGATATACTGGTCTTTGAATAACCTACATTGGCAAATAACTCGAAAGCGGCATCAAGAATTTGTTGTCTTGTTTGCTGCCGGATCTCTTCATTTTGTGCTTTTGTTCTCGGACTCATTTTAATTGACTGAACGTTCAGTCAAAAATTAAATGATAAAAAGATATAAAGCAAATATAGAAAGTGTGGCCTTAGGTTGTTTTAATGATGAGTTTTATAAGATAAGCAATCAGGCTTCAGTCCTTTTCTCCGCATACACCATATCCAGGAAATTCTGCAGTACCATAGAGCCCACATTACCGGATTTTTCGGGGTGAAATTGAACGCCCACAAAATTGTCTTTAGCTACAATGGCTGTAAAATCCTGAATGTAATCACAGGATGCGAGGGTATTTTTACTGATTGGAGCATAATAGCTATGCACAAAATACAGATAATGTTTGGGACTGAAATTTTTTAAGATAGGATGTTCATGTCCATTCGTCTGTATTCGATTCCAACCCATGTGCGGAACTTTAGCCTCTTTCTCATCGAATTTTTTAAGTGAACCGGGGATGATCCCCAAACCAACCGTATCTCCTTCAGTCGAAGATTCAAACATGAGCTGCATACCTACACAAATTCCCAAAACAGGTTTCTTCGTCTTTTTCAGCCAATCGGCCACGCCCTGATCCTGAAGTGAACGCATGGCAGAGGCTGCATGCCCTACCCCGGGAAATATGATTCCATCTGCTTTTTCGAGCTCCTCGGGAGTATCAGCCAAATAATAATCGGCACCCAATCTCTCCAGTGCATTTGCAACTGATGCCGTGTTTCCTGCTTTATACTTGATGATAGCGATCATAAATGTTTACAAAGTTCCTTTCGAACTTGGAATTTGGTCAATTATGCGCCCGTTCTGTTCTATAGCCATCTTTAAAGACCGGGCGAGACCTTTAAAGCAGGCTTCTATTTTATGGTGGTCATTTTCGCCTGCAAAGCTAACATGTAAAGTTGCCTTCAAGTTCATTGCCAGGCTATAAAAAAAGTGTTTCACCATTTCGGTTGGTAAATCACCAACGTATTCTCTCTGAAAGTCCCCATTGAACACCAAATAGGGACGTCCTGACAAATCTATAGCCACCGTAGCTTGCGTTTCGTCCATGGGCAACACAAATCCATAGCGCTCAATTCCTTTTTTATTTCCAAGTGCTTTGGTGATTACTTCCCCCAATGCAATGGCCACATCTTCGATGGTATGATGCTCGTCTACTTCCAGATCTCCATCACACTTCAGCTTCAGATCAATCAGGCCATGACGGGCGATCTGATCCAGCATGTGGTCAAAGAAATTCAGTCCCGTAGATATCTCTGCCTCACCGGTTCCATCCAGATTTACTTCTATGCTGATATTCGTCTCATTGGTTTTTCGTGCAATGGATGCTTTTCTAGCTTCAGTAGCGATGAACTTTACCAGTGCATTCCATTCTTCTGAAGCTATCAGCTTTTCCTTCCCTTTCAGAAGCACCAGTCCACGATCTTCTTCGGTGATCTCCAGGTCTGCTTCTCCTTCTTCGAAAAAAGAAATCCCTTCTTGCTGCAGCACTGTTTTTTGTTGGGGTGATAAAGATTCGGGTTTGATGAAAAGATCTCGTCCTCCATCCACGATCTGTTTCAGGGATGAAATGGTTTTTGCCCGAAATAGAAATTTCCCGGACGGATCATTCAATGCTTTTTTGGTGATGGAAATCAACATAGCTTGTATTTATTAGTTTTGAAGCTGAGCTTCAGTCATGCATTCCGCAGCAGAGTAGCGGAACGAGTTGGAAAATTGGTGTTAAACAACGATCAAATTGAACACAGATGTCACGGATGGAACGAATTACCACTGATTTGATCTTTTAAATCTGCGAACATCCATACAATCCGCCTCATCCGTGTTCCATTCAGATAGCCACTATTCAATATTCTCAAGCGCCGCAAAGAACCGGTCGTTTTCAGCAGCGGTTCCAATGGTTAAACGAAGGCAGTTTTCGCAATGCGGTTCGTTGCCGCGATAACGAATGATCACGCCTTCATCTGCCAGTTTGCGATAGACATCCTCTGCATCCGGAATTCGGAACATCACGAAATTGGCATCCGTTGGGAATACTTTTTCCACTCGTGCATTGGAAACCAATTTCCCGATCACGCGTTCCCGTTCTTCCATTATAGATTCTATATTTTTCTTAACGTGATCTAAATTCGCAAAGCCTTCCAGCGCTTTTTGTGATGTCAGTTTATTCACGTTATAGGGCGCTTTCACTTTCATCATGTACGAGATCACTTCCGCATTTGCTAAAGCAATCCCTAACCGAATGCCGGCCAGCCCAAACGATTTTGACAACGTTTGCAGCACCACCAGATTTGGAAACTCTGCAATGTTATTAGCCAAACTTCCCTGCCGGCTAAAGTCGATATAAGCTTCATCTACCACCACGATTCCATCAAACTCTTCCAGCACTTTAGCGATATCAGTCACACTCATACTGTTGGCTGTAGGATTATTCGGCGAGCAAATAAAGATCATTTTGGTTTCGGGTTGAACCGCCGCCAGGATCTTCTCGGGCTGAAGTTGAAAGCTTTCGGTGAGCAGTACTTCGTCTACCGGCACATCGTTGATGTTTGCCGATACTTTGTACATGCCATACGTCGGAGGATTAATGATGATCCGATCCTTGCCCGGCCGACAAAAGATGCGAAACAGCAGATCGATCGCTTCATCACTTCCCACGCCCACAAAAATGTTCTCCCGGTTCACCCCGCGAAAAGCCGCGATCTGATCACGCAGCTGCTCCTGATAAGGCATGGGATATCGGTTAAGTTCGAGCTCATCCGAAAAGGGAGCGCCGAAGCTGTTTTCATTGGCATCCAATAAAATGCCGGAATCAAAATCATCCCGCGCACTACGATAGGGTTTCAGGTCTCGAATATTTTCCCTCACCAGGGAGTTGATGTTTGTTTTCTTCATTTATACCGGTTTTGGTGTACTGCTTTCTTTATTTGTTTGAGGCAGAGCCTGCCTTTGTCGGCAGACAGGCCTCATGTTAGCATTCCGCAGCAGAGCAGCGGAACGAGCTGGCATATCAAAATTCAATGTTCCTTGTTGGATGTTGAATGTTCGATGTTCTTCAGCCGCAAGCTGACGGCGTTTTTGTGTGCCTGAAGTTCTTCTAATTCTGCCAGTTTTTCCACTGCCGGACCTATATTCTTCAAACCTTCTTCCGTTAATGATTGCATGGTCACCGATTTTTGGTAAGCTGCCAAGTTCACCCCGCTATACATTCTTGCATAGCCGTAGGTTGGTAGTGTGTGATTGGTTCCGGAGGCATAATCACCTACACTTTCGGGCGTCAACTGCCCCAGAAATACCGAGCCTGCATTGATGATCTTTTCGGTGTGAAACTCGGCATCTTTCACATTCACAATTAAATGCTCCGGGGCATATTGATTGGAAAACGAAAACGCCTCTTCCACCGAATCAACCACAATGGAATAACTGTGGCTAAGTGATTGCTTTGCGATCTCTTTTCGGGGAAGTTGATTCAGTTGATCTTCAAGTTCTTTATTTAATGCATCCAGATCAAAATCCGATGTAGCGACCAGCACCACCTGACTGTCTTTGCCATGTTCCGCCTGAGAAAGCAGGTCGGCTGCAACATATGCCGGATTTGCCTGAGCATCGGCAACCACCAACACTTCCGAAGGTCCCGCCGGCATATCGATCGAAATTTGTGCTTCGGAATTCTGTAGGATCATCTTAGCGGCCGTCACATACTGGTTACCGGGGCCAAAGATCTTATCCACTTTGGAAACGGTTTGAGTTCCGAACGCCATTGCTGCAACGGCCTGAGCTCCACCGGCCAGCAAGACCTGATCAACTTCCGCCTTCTTGGCAATGTAGATGATTTCGGGAGCCACAGTTCCGTCTTTTTGTGGTGGTGTAGCTAATACTTTGGTGGTACATCCCGCAATCAACGCCGGAATGGAAAGCATCATAGCTGAAGATGGCAGAATAGCCGTTCCGCCCGGCACATACAATCCCACTCGTTCTATAGGTCGGGCCACTTTCATACAACGTACGCCCGGCATGGTTTCCACCTCAATAGGCTCCTGAAATTGTGCTTTGTGGAAGCGAAAAATATTATCAAAAGCGAGGTCGATGGCCTTTTTCGTTTCTTCATCCAAAGAGACTTCCACCTCTTTTGGATTGATAACCACCGAATCCAGATTCACTCCATCAAATTTTTGGGTGAATTTCTTCACAGCTTCATCGCCATCTGTTTCAACCGCATCCAAAATGGGCTGAACCGTTCCAAAGATGGAAGTAAAATCGATCTTTGGGCGCTTGAGCAATTCCCTGTTTTCTTCGGGTGATAAAGCTGAGTAATTGTATGTTTTCATCACATTGCCTTATTGTGTGAGACAGAACCTGCCTTTGTTGGCAGACAGGCCTCAATTATGCATTCCGCAGCGGAGCAGCGGAATGAGTTTAAGTTCTTTAAATAATATATTTTAAAATATGCTGATCCTTGGCAACATTTACCCTCCCCTTAATCCCTTCCCTGGAGGGGAAATTCCTTGGATAAATCTTTCTATATAGAATACTTCGATATTCAATATTCCTTGTTCAATGTTGGATGTTCTACAAGATCATGCTTTCAATCGGCAGCATCACGATATCGGAGGCTCCGGCTTCTTTGAGTTCTTCCATCACGGTCCAGAATTTTTCCAGGGGAATGACCGTATGAATTGCTACCATATCCTTTTCAGCAAGGGGCATCACCGTCGGACTTTTCATCGATGGAATGATGTCTTTGATCTCTTCCACAGCTGATTCCGGGGCATTCATCATAATGTATCGGCTTTTGGCTGCTTGTTGATACCCATCCATCCGCACCAAAAACTTCTCAATCAGCTGTTGTTTTCCCGGAGAAAGCTCTTTGTTGGTCCGAATAAGTTGTGTTTGAGAATGAAGGATGGTATCCAATTCCACCAATCCATTTGCCCGCAAAGTACCCCCTGATGAAACCAAATCTACAATAGCATCTGCAACTTCAAGTTGTGGGGCAATTTCTACCGCTCCGGAAATCTCGATCACCTGAATGTCAATTCCCCGCTCCTCAAAGAAACTACGCGTCAAGTTGGGATAACTGGTAGCTACTTTCTTCCCAGCGAAATCTTCCGGCTTTTTTATATCTCCATTTTTTGGAGCTGCCAGTGAAAGGCGGCATTTTCCATATCCCAGATCACGAATAGGCGTAACATCAGCGCCGGTTTCCTGGGTTTCATTGGCGCCCACAAATCCAAGATCACAGACCCCATCTTGCACATATTCGGGAATGTCATCGTCGCGAAGCAGCAAAAGCTCCACATCAAAATTCCGGGTTTTTACAATGAGATTGCGTTTATAGTTATCGAATTCAATGCCAATGCCTTCAAGTAAATCGATGGTTTTATCCGTTAAACGGCCACTTTTCTGAATGGCAATACGCAGTGAAGTTGAAGAATCCTTCGTTCGGTTCATAATATTGATAAATAATAAGTTGGGTTAAAAATAAGAATAAAAGGATAGAAAAAAGAGTCGGGAAGGTGCCTTTAATGCACATGAATATGATGATGCCCTTGATGGGGATGATGGACATCATGATGAGAATGGGAAGCGATATGTATGTTGACTTTTATCACGGCTCAAAAATAGGGATTGTTTAAAAGCGGTACAACCAATTAATGTTTTTTTAACGTATGATCTTAACCATCATACAGGGAATGACGTTTCTAAAATTAAACTTTATTTCCGTTCTCCTTGTTTAACGCATGAATCTGAATATAAAGTTCTCTCATGAAGTTTCTTTTTACAACCGCATTTCTTTCTGCAGTCTTATTAAGCTCAATATCGGTGAGTGTAAATGCCCAAGGTTTTAATCTGAATGATCATAAATGGAAAGACCGTGTATTGCTGATCTTTTCTCCGAATACATATACGCATCATTACAGAGATCAGGTTAGAGAACTCAAAAGTGCAAAAAATGGAATTCAAGAGCGCGACCTGAAAGTGTACCATATACTGCAAGAATCGAGTGCCTCTGTTAAAGGTGAGATCATTGAAGGTGAGGAAACCGATCCCCTTCTTTCTGAATTTGATGTTTCACCTTCTGAATATACCGTGATCCTGATCGGTAAAGATGGAACAGAAAAGCTCAGGACAAATGAAACACTCAGCGCCAGACGTCTATTTAAAGAAATTGATGCGATGCCCATGCGGAAGTTGGAGATGAAAGAAAAAGGCGAGGAGAATTAAGGAATAAAGATTAAAAATTAAAGATTGGGTCCCTGAGCAGGTTTCCACCGTTTCAGACAAAATCCATTCATCTCCCCGTTTATAGTCAATAGAACATCAAAACCTATTCTCAGGAAATGGAAAATGGAGTTTTAAATTGCTGTTACATCTTTAGGCTGGGTTTAGATAGGTTATCTGATTTTTCAGGTTAGAGCCGGGCCATGGGTCAGAAGCTTATTTTGGTTCCTGCATACATAAATCCGTACTTTTAACGCTTAATTTAATAACAAAAATCTCTGTGATGAAAATAGACGTAAACTGGTTGGGTAACGATTTTCATTTTGAAGCTGAAAATGAAACCAAAGGAAAGATCCGTATAGACGGCAATAATGAGATTGGAGGTTTGGAAGGCGGACTTTCACCTATGCAATTACTTTTGGCAGGAGCCGGGGGATGCAGCGCTATCGACGTACTTCACATTCTTGAAAAACAAAAACAGCAGGTCAAAAGCCTTAAAGTGGAAGTGGACGGAGATCGACAGAATGTGGAAGGTGAAAGTCACTCGGAATACAAAACCATTCACATGCATTATACTCTGGAAGGTGATCTTGACCCTAAAAAAGTGGAACGAGCCCTTGAGCTTTCTATCACCAAATACTGTTCGGTTTCCAAAGCACTGGAAAAAGGCTCAGAAATCAGTTATGACTACGAGATTAAATAATTGAAGACATAGGATTAAAGATTAAAAATTAGTGGTGAGTGGTATTAATGCTTAATCTTCAATTTTGAATTTTTAATCCCAAAAAGCCTTCAAAATTGCTTCTGAGGGGCATTTTAGCTATTTTATAGGATAGTAAATTTCAATAAATCAGATACTTACCTATGGCTAAATGTGAATTATACCAAGACGTTAAAGGCGAATGGAGATGGAGACGCGTTTCTAAAAGCGGAGATATTGAAGCCTTTTCCAGTCAGGGTTTTGAAAAAGAAGAAGATGCCCGAAAAGACGGGAAAGATTGCAACGAATGCACCAGCTATCTGAGAAAGTTTTAACGAATTTCGATTGTAAACTTTTAAGCCTCTCTTTAAACGGAGAGGCTTTTTTTATCGGTTAGGTGTTCTATTCTGGTGACATACGCTCTGCGTTGTCACCTATCCCCTACGACGCAGTGCGTGCGTAGTGAGGTTAAAAATCCTACAACTCATCAAAAGCCAAAATGGCATTCAGGATCATCCGCACGGTTCCTTTGTAGAATTCCTGAGGGATGGTTCCAAAATCATCCGTGTGTCGATGATAGTGCTCGTGATCTGCTACACCAAAATAGATGAATGGAACGCCCTGCTGATGAAAAGGGCCGTGGTCTGAGGCATAGGTCCAGTCGTCAAGTTCGCTATCAGGATCATCGTGCCCAAATAATAGATTAATCTGACCGGTATCAATACCATCCAGAACGGGCTTCAATTCCGGGTAATGATACGTTCCCACCGCATAGATCTCATTCGAATCATTTTGTGCGATCATATCCAGGTTGATGTTCATCTTCACTTTGTCCAGAAAAATGGAATCCTGTACAAAAGCCCTCGCTCCCTGAAGCCCCATTTCTTCCGCATCAAAAGCTGCGAAGACCAAGGTATGATTAGGTTGATCCTGGCTGAAGTAATCAATGTAAGCGATCAATGCAGCGGTTCCGGAGGCATCATCATCAGCCCCATTAAAGATCAGTGAATCTTGCATTCCAAGATGATCATAGTGCGCAGTAATCACGATCACTGAATCCGTTTTTCCCGGAACCTGTCCTATTACATTTATACCGGTCATCTCTTCACCCTGCCGATTTCTAAAATTAAATTCATGCGTGTAAGTTCCTTGGAAAGGTTCAGCTCCCTCCTCTTTAAACCGCTCCACCAAATACTCCCGAGCAATTCGGTTACCCTCTGATCCAGCTCTTCGTCCTTCGGTAGTATCGGATGAAATAAACCGCAGGTCTTCTATAAGCCGATCGGTGTCAAGAGATGGAGTTGGAGTCTCCTGTTGAGATGTACAGGAGATGAATAGTGCGACAATGAATACAAGGAGTAATTTTAGTGATGATTTCATTTTATTGGTTTGATGATATTTAGTTGAGGAATAACCCTCAGAGGTTATTCAGTTGATCACTCCTATCGGAGTTAGCCATTCGTTCCTGTGCTCAGCATTGGGACGTGAAGTAGGTATCATTCTTTAAAAATATCCTTCGGCATGTGCATGGAAACAAGCATATGGGGAACATCCACCACTTCTGCGATCTTCAGGTCGCCGGCCAAAGAACAAAGTGCATAGGCATCATTTCGGTTCATACCTTTTTCTTCTACCAAGTAATCCACCATGTAGCGAGTGGCTTTTTTGGCAGCTTCATCCACGGTTTCAGCAAATCCGGTTACGGCGTAGTACTCTTCGGTTTCGTACTGAGGCTCACTGATCGTTCTACCTCCTTTGATGACTTCCACTTCATAAATGATCTTCATCGGAGCTTCAATAGCCGTTCCACAAACTTCTCCATGACCCTGTGCAGCATGCGTATCGCCGATTGAAAATAAAGCGCCTTCAACAAAAACCGGAAAATAGACTGTAGAACCTTCCGTCATATTTGGATCGTCCATATTACCTCCATTTGCGCGCGGAGGAATGGTAGAAAGACTGTCTTCAGTATCCGGAGCTACGCCCATTACGCCGGGAAATGGTTTGAGTGGAATCTCAATGTTTTCAGAAAATTTAGCAGTTTTCTTGTCTTTGCCGAGTTCAAAGGTCTTCAACCAGGGCTCTTCAAATTCATCAGCTAAAAAACCAAACCCCGGAATGATGGCAGTCCACCCCCAATTTCCCATTTCTATTTTGTGGAGCGTCACTTTCAACACATCCCCCGGTTCGGCTCCTTCCACATAAACAGGGCCCGTTAAGGGGTGAATAGGATCAAAGCTTAGGTTTCCAAGATCTTCCAGTGTAGAATTCATATCTAACTGACTGGCAGATGCTTCCTGGGTCGCAACCTTAATGACTGACCCGGATGGTACTTTCAATACCGGCTCAATGGTGCTGCTCCAGCGAGCGTGCACATTCTTATCGGTGATCTCATAGTCGTATGCAATTTCTTGCTCTGACTTCATATTATTTTGTTGCACACATGCCGTGAACATCAGCCCGAAAAAAAATACTGATAGCAGAAATACCCTTTTCATTGTTTCCTCCGTTTTTTGGTGAATGGGAATGTGGTTAGATCCTCACAGTTTTACAAGTAAACAGATTTAAAATATATCTTACAGTGGACACAAACTGCCGGACATTTATGATATAATCAGATGGTAAGTTACCCTGAAACCTTGAAATTCAACCCACAAAAAAACTCCTGTCTTCTTTCGAAAACAGGAGTTCAAGATCAATTATCGATCTTATGATCGAAGTGTCAAATTACACGATCCTTGTGATCAAATCAGCAGTACGGGCAGAATAGCCAGCTTCATTATCGTACCAGCCAATGATCTTCACCAATTTTCCATCGGCTTTGGTCATATCACTGTCAAAGATGGTGGAATGAGGGTTTCCTACAATATCGGTTGATACCAAAGGTTCATCCGTGTATTCCACAATCCCTTTATAATCACCTGCAGCAGCTTCTTTGAACAGAGCGTTTACTTCTTCTGCCGTTGTTTCGGTCTTAAGTACGGCAACAAGATCAGTCAAAGAACCGGTTGGGGTTGGAACACGAACAGCACCGCCATCAAGCTTGCCATCCAGGTGAGGAAGTACTAATCCAACTGCTTTAGCTGCTCCGGTGGTTGTAGGTACGATATTAGCTGCAGCAGCTCGGGCCCGACGAAGATCCTTATGCGGACCGTCCACTAATTGCTGGTCGCCGGTATACGAGTGGATGGTTGTCATAAATCCTTTTTCAACACCGAATTTGTCATCCAGAATTTTCACCATGGGAGCCAGGCAGTTGGTGGTGCAACTTGCATTGGAGTAGATGGTTACATCTTTATCGATCTTTTCATCATTCACGCCCAACACGATAGTTTGGATATCACCTTTAGCAGGTGCTGAAATAATTACCTTTTTGGCTCCGGCTTTCAGATGCTTGCCGGCACTCTCAGCATCACGGAAAAAACCGGTGGATTCTACAACAACTTCAGCACCCAGGTCTCCCCATTTCAAATTCGCAGGATCTCTTTCTGCACTTACTTCAAAACTCATTCCGTCAATGGTCAGCTTGTTGCCATCTACAGATACTTTGCCGGGATAGGTTCCCTGAGCGGAATCATATTTGAACAAGTGTGCCAATGTCTTGGGGTCGGTGAGATCGTTTACTCCAACAATTTCAATATTGTCTTTATGATTTGCCAGAATTGAACGGGTTACCATTCTGCCAATGCGGCCAAACCCGTTAATTCCTACTTTAATTTTAGCCATTGTTTAATCCTTATTTTGATTGAGTTGTGATGCTTTCAATTACACTAACTTCAATGTATCAAGCATCTATAAAGTTCATATGAATTTGCCCAAATCTACCATTATAACGCCCTATTTTCAATGTTTTGCACAGCCAATCCATCTTATAGATACAACCTTTGAAATGGGAGCGCTTTTCTGCGTATCTTTAACCCATCAAGAAAAAAATTTATCATTAAAAACTAAGACCCATGCCCGACCAGACCTTAGAAAAATACCGCAATGAGACCTATCTCGATTTTTCTGACCCTACCAACGACAAAGCCCAAAAGAAAGCACTTGAAGATGTTCGTTCCAATTTTGGCAAAGAATATGATCTTTACATCAATGGTGAATTTGTAAAGGGTGATGCCGGAACCTTTGAAAGCAAAAACCCGGGTAACCTGAATGAGACCATTGGAACCTTCCAGATGGCCAGTAAAGAACAAGCGTTTGATGCCCTTGACAAGGCCTGGGATGCATTTGAAAGCTGGCAATATGTGTCTGCTGAAAAACGTGCTGAGTATCTTTTTAAAGCAGCCGATGTAGTACGCCGTCGCAGATTAGAGATCAACGCATGGATGATCAGCGAAGCCGGTAAGAATTATCTGGAAGCGGATGCCGATACCTGCGAAGCCATCGACTTTATTGATTATTATGCCCACGAAGCCCTTCGAATGGATGACGGCATGGATGTACTTTCGGAAACCTGGGGTGATTATAACAAATCCATCTACATGCCCATCGGTGCAGGTGTTTCCATTTCTCCATGGAACTTCCCTTTTGCTATCTTTGTGGGAATGGCTATTGCACCTATTGCTGTAGGTAATACTGTAGTAGCCAAACCCGCTCCCGACACACCTAAAATGGGACAACTGTTAGCAGAGATCCTTGATGAAGTAGGTCTGCCGGCAGGTGTTTTCAATTACGTTACCGGTGGAGATATCGAAGTTGGGGAAAACCTGGCCAAGCATCCAAAAACACGATTCATTTCTTTCACGGGTTCTAAGAATGTAGGTCTTCACCTAAATAAAATTGCTGCTGATGTTGCTGAAGGACAGAAATTCCTGAAGCGCATGGTATGTGAATTGGGTGGTAAAAATGCTACTGTAGTCGATGAAGACGCAGATCTGGAACGAGCCGCTACAGAGATCGTGAAAGGAGCTTTTGGTTTCCAGGGACAAAAATGTTCAGCCAGTTCAAGAGTCGTGGCACATCAGGCCATTTATGATGAACTGCTGGAGAAAGTGACTGAAAAAACAAAAGCTTTAAGTGTTGGAAACCCGAAAGAAAATCATATTTCCGGTCCTGTGATCAACCAAAAAGCGGTTGATAAGATCATGGGTTACATTGAGATCGGGAAAAAGGAAGGCCGATTGGTAGCCGGCGGAAAACGTGCTGAAACGACGGACGAAGGCTTCTACATCGAACCCACCGTTTTTGCAGATGTGGATGAAAATGCTCGTATTGCTCAGGAAGAGATCTTTGGCCCGGTTACGGCTTTCATCAAAGCTAAAGACACGGATGATGCCCTGCGCATTGCCAATGGCGTTGATTATGGATTGACGGGTGCCTACTTCTCTTCAGATCCTAAAAAGATCGACAATGCATTACGCAAGTTCCGGGTAGGAAACCTTTACATCAACCGTAAATGTACCGGAGCCCTCGTTGGTGCTCAACCATTTGGCGGCTTCAAGCTCAGTGGTACGGATGCCAAAGCCGGTGGACGTGATTACCTCAAGTATTTCCTTGAGCCGAAATCTACCACACTCCGTCCGCAAGACGGCGTAGATTATGAACTGGAAGATTTCAAGTTCGCGAATAAATAAGCTTATTTAAGTTTTCAGATCAAAGCCCCGCAGAGTTTTTTCTGTGGGGCTTTTTTTTGAATATCGAATATTGAGTAAGGAACATTGAATTTTGAAGTTTTTTTTGGGTCTCCTTCTTCATGCTTCTTGCTTCTTCCTGCATTTCCAGCTTCCCACCCACTGGCGGCAGGTATCTGTCTTCTCCTTCCCCACCGGTAGGTTTGTCGGGACGCAAGCGCAAGGAGAAGGACGCTTTGGAAAGAAAAATAGAAAATTCAACGACTCTTGCCTTTTATGAACCAGTGTTTTGAACCAGCAAAAATAAGTCTCCCTTTGAAGGGAGTACGGCTTTAGCCGGGAGGGATGGGAGATGTCTTTAAGGACTTCATTGCTTAAATCAACATAGGATTTTCAGGATTTATCCTAAAAACTATTCGAAGTTCAAAAGAGAGGTGTCTATATTAGCCGTCCAAATAATTCACACTAAAAACACAGGTCATGGATCTACAAATTCAAGGGAAAGTCAGTAAGATATTGGAAGAACAATCAGGTCAGGGTAAGAATGGTCCGTGGAGAAAGCGGGATTTTATTCTGGAAACTAAAGGGAAATATCCCAAGCAAGTATGCATCACGCAATGGGGCGACAATATTGATCAAAACAAGGTAAATGAAGGTGATGAGATCACGGCATTTATTGATATCCAAAGCCGTGAATACAAAGGCAATTGGTACACCGATGTGAAGGCCTGGAAAATTGAACAAGGCGGTCAGGGCACGGTCGAAGCTCCGCCAAGCGCGCCGGGGTTAACGATGGATGGAAATCAGGAAATGGACCTGGATGATGATCTGCCTTTCTAACCTGCTGTTCCAATAAAAAAAGCCACTGCATGTAAACAGTGGCTTTGATAGATCAACTGACGAAAAAGCTACTTTTCTAAATGAACCCCATATTTCGATTCTCTATTAATAAACAGAAATCGAACCACAGAATCACTACATGAATGTGTAGTATTGATCAATTTCGGCGCCAGTCGGTGGGGGCACCGGGCTTGTTATCAAGAATCTCTTCGATCTTATCCATGACCTCCTCGTCAACTTTGTCAACAAGCTCGATGGCTTTCATGTTTTGTTCTACCTGTTCAACATTGGAAGCACCGGTAATCACAGTACTTACATCAGGATTATTAAGGCACCAGATCAAAGCAAGCTGCGGCATGGGTACTCCAATTTCCTCAGAAACAGATGCCAACTCTTTTACTTTTTGAAGTTTAGCGCGGCCTTCTTCCGTTTCAAGAAGACGTTTACGCAGCCAACTGTATTTTTCAAGATCAAGGCGTGAGCCTTCCGGAATTCCATCATTGTATTTTCCGGTTAGCAATCCACTTGCCAACGGACTCCAGATCGTTGTTCCAAGACCAATATCTTTATACAGTGCGGCAAATTCAGATTCCACTTTGTCCCGTCGAAACATATTGTATTCCGGTTGTTCCATAAGCGGTGGCCGCAGATGATTTTCCTTCGCAAAATCGTAGGCTTTGCGAATTTCATCGGCACTCCACTCACTGGTTCCCCAATACAGAGCCTTGCCTTCGTTGATCATTTGATTCATAGCCCATACAGTTTCTTCGATAGGCGTGTTAATATCGGGCCGGTGACAAAAGATCAAATCCACATAATCAGTTTGGAGTCTTTTTAAAGCAGCCTCAGTTCCTTCTTTGATGTGTTTGAAGGACAGGCCCTGATCGTTTGGCCCCTCGCCTCCCCAAAATATTTTTGTAGAAAGAACGAGATCAGAGCGTTTCCATCCCGCCTTTTGGACAACCTTGCCCATGATGATCTCAGATTTTCCCATTTCATATGCTTCCGCATTATCAAAAAAGTTCACCCCTGCATCATAGGCTGTTTTCATTTGATTGTATGCCAGATCCGTATCAACCTGTTCTCCGAAAGTAACCCACGACCCAAAAGATAAAGCAGAAACTTTCAATCCTGATCGTCCTAAAAATCTGTATTCCATTGTGTTATGTATTTTTTATGAGAGATTTTCTTTTCTGTAATCTACCAACAAATCAAGAAAGTAATGCGTTCTGTTTTGCAAGCAGATCTTAGCCTGCTTTGTCAATTCCCGTTGCATAAACAATTTCGGTAGTTCCAATTCTTATGTATCAATCAATTACAATAGGCTTCCATATCAGCACTCTCCTTCATATAACCTCTTTCCTCTGATTCTCCCGAAAAAAAAGCTTCTTTTCTATGATTTAGGTTCATAAAAAGGAACATTTAGAATCTATTTGTAATGAATCACATTACAGGGCTTAGTGATTCGTCCTTCTTTCAACAAGGGTTACATCTCCGCATTTTTAAAAACCATTAAAACAAAGATGCCCATGTTGAAACAGGATCAGGAGATAGGATCAGACGAAGTCAAAGAATCTGATATTAAAGAGGAGATCAGAAAAACCGATATCAGTTCCAGTGAAATTGAAAAAACTTTGGGGATTGATCATTCAGTGTCTTCATCCAAAAAGAAAATCTTCCTCCTTGTTATCTCCGTAATATTTCTTCTTGCTGCAGCCGCATTGACGTGGTTTTGGTTAATGAAACCCGCTAAAACGCAATTCATAACCGAAGCCGTAAAAAGGACTGACCTAACGCTTACAGTATCAGCTACCGGCAAGTTGCAAGCCGTAAATACAGTGGATGTAGGAAGCGAGATCTCGGGATTGATCGACCAGGTTTTTGTGGATCACAATGACCGGGTTTCAGCAGGACAAATTTTAGCACGATTGGATACAGAACGCCTTGAAGCGGAAGTGACTCAGGCTCAAGCCCAGCTCGATGCAGCTCGTGCTTCGCTTCAACAGGCCGAAGCCGGACTTGAAGAACAACGTCTCAAAACACAACGAGCTGAACAACTTGCTGCCCGTGACCTGATCTCATCACAAGAACTTGAAACGGCCCAGGCAGCACTCATTCGAACAGAGGCTAATGTAGAAACAGCACGATCTCAGATCGTTGTAAGTGAAGCCGGACTGGAAATGGCTCAAACGACGCTCCGGAAAGCCACCATTCGTTCTCCTGTTAATGGGGTAGTTCTGCTATCTAATATCAAATCAGGACAAGCAGTAGCTGCTTCATTTCAGACACCGGTACTTTTTACCCTTGCAGAAGACCTCACTCAAATGGAATTGCATGCCGATATTGACGAAGCGGATATCGGCCAGGTTCGTGAAGGGCAACCGGCCACTTTCACCGTCGATGCCTTCCCCGATTCCCTTTTTCCCGCAACCATCTCAAAAGTCTATTTCGCTCCCCAGATCACATCCGGTGTGGTAACCTACAAGGCCATTCTTACCGTTGAAAATCCCAGGCTGCTTCTGCGTCCCGGAATGACGGCTTCTACCGATATTACAACCAATCGGGTACAAAATACGCTTGTGATTCCCAACGCAGCTCTTCGTTTTACACCGCCAAGTGTACAGAGAGAAAACATTGAAAGTGAAACCGTTTGGACTCTTGAGAACAGTGAACCTACAGCGATCGCCGTTAAAACCGGACTCACGGATGGCCTTCATACTCAGCTTCTTTCCGGAAACCTGGTTGAAGGACAACAACTTCTCATTAACATCCGGCAGGAGGAATGATATGGTTGCTGTTCAAACCTCAGATCTTAGAACCGGTGGTTCTGCTCTACCAAATGGGAAAGCTAAAATTCCAATCGTTAAATTTAAAGCTGTCTCAAAAGTTTATGGAACCGGCTACACGGAAGTAAAGGCCTTATACAACGTAGATCTGAATATCCATGAAGGTGAGTTTGCACCTATTATGGGACCCAGTGGTTCAGGAAAGTCAACTTGCCTGAACCTGATCGGATGCCTCGACAGTCCCACTTCCGGTTCCTATCAATTTCGGGGCGTTGAAGTAGGCAACCTGAATCGGAATCAGCGAGCTTTACTTCGCAGAAATTACCTGGGTTTTGTATTCCAGGGATATAACCTGTTGAAGCGCACTTCGGCTTTCGAAAATGTGGTGATGCCTTTGGTTTACCGGGGATTTAACCGGTCGGAAAGAACCACGATGGCACTGAAAGCGCTATCTGCTGTTGGTTTGAAAGGAAGAGAACATCACACTCCGGCCAAGCTTTCAGGCGGAGAGCAGCAACGGGTGGCCATCGCCAGGGCTATTGTAACGCATCCGAAACTGCTTCTTGCCGATGAACCGACCGGTAATCTCGATTCCAGAACCAGTGTTGAGATCATGGAATTGCTTTTGCGGCTCAACCGGCAAGATCAAATCACCATTGTAATGGTTACCCACGAGCCCGACATGGCCGATTACGCTTCCCGAACTATCCACTTTTTAGATGGACAGATCACCAACGCCAACCTTTTTGAAAAGACTCTTTTATGATCTGGAGTACCTTGAAACTGGCATTTTCTGAGATCGGACGTAACCTGATGCGGTCATCTCTTACCATCCTGGGCATCGTGATCGGAGTAGCCGCTGTTATCAGTATGGTCACGCTGGGTGGCGGAGCTACCACGCAAATCACCAACGAGATCACCAGCCTTGGAAGCAACCTTTTGGTGCTACAACCCGGAACTATGGGCGGTCCCGGCGGTATTCGTGCCGATGCAAAGCTCTTTAAAATTGCGGATGCGGATGCCATCAAAAAAGAGGTGGCAGGCGCTTTTGCTGTTACCCCGGTAAGTACTTCAGCTACCGTAGCTATCTACGGAAACGAAAACTGGCAAACGGTGATCCGTGGCGTTGAGAATGATTATTTCATCATCCGGGAATGGGATGTGGTGGCCGGACGCGAATTCACGGCCGCAGAACTTTCCAGTGGCCGGCTTTCATGCATTTTGGGTGATCGTGTAGCAAAAGAACTCTTTGGGTTTCAGAATCCACTTGGTGCTAAAATACGGGTCGAAAACGTAAGCTGTTTGGTAATCGGAGTGATGGAAGAGAAAGGAGAATCCACCTTTGGCATGGATCAGGATGATTTTATTTTGATGCCCATCAACACACTTCACCGCAGAATTTTGGGAAGCACTGATGTCGGTTCCATCTACATTTCCGCCAAAACCGCCGAAATATCACCACAGGTGCAGCGGGATATTATCGAACTTATGCGACAGCGCCGCAACATCCGCACCGGAGATGAAGAAGACTTTGAACTCAGCGACATGGCACAAGTTGCCAGCACCGTCGAAAGTACCAGTGGAATCCTGACTGCTTTCCTTGCCGCCATTGCCGCCATAAGTTTGTTGGTCGGAGGAATCGGGATCATGAATATCATGCTGGTATCGGTAACTGAACGGACTCGTGAAATTGGCATCCGGCTGGCCATAGGAGCACTTGGGTGGGAAGTACTGCTTCAGTTTTTGATCGAAGCCATCATCCTTTCTCTGTTTGGAGGCCTTATTGGGATAGCCCTTGGATTAGCTTTGGCTGCATTTGTGGCACCCATCCTGGGAGTTCCCTTTCTGTTCGATTTCAATATAATTGTGATTTCCTTCCTCTTTTCCGGAGCTGTAGGTGTGGTTTTTGGTTTCTTCCCCGCAAGACGAGCAGCACTCATGGATCCGATCAATGCGTTGCGATATGAGTGAACTTCTCACGAAGCGCAGTACACACTTAATCATTTATGTGTGATATATGTTTAATTCATATATTCAGGTTCTTTTACATCTCTCAAAATCAAGGACGTCATGGGACTCATAAACAGATCGGGACAGTTCTCACTTTTCAATAAAGAAGAGGATGAAGCTTTGTGCCAATTCTTGATTCTGATACCACTTCCGGATGCATTGAACCATGATATTTTGAGGATGAAGCAGCAATTTAGGGAAGAATTTGGCCCGTATCCGTCCCTATACTCTACACCTCATATTACGGTATGCAGTTTTTTGCTTTTGCAGCGACGGTCTGAAGAAGTATTTGCTTTGCTTCAAAATTGTGTCGATCCCCTGCCCGCTTTCCATCTATACTTAAATGGTTTCGATACATTCCCAGGCCGGGTGATCTATTGCAAGGTACAAGAATCATCTGTCTTCAATGCTATCATTCAAGAATTTGATCAAGCCCGCAAGCAATTGATGATCCGTAAAAACTACACCGCAGGAATCGTCCCTCATGTTACCATTGCCCGGGGATTGCAGACCTCTGTTTTTCATTCAGCCAAAGAAGAGTGGCTAAAGAAATCATACAACGCATCCTTCAAAGTGGATAAGCTGAACGTATTGAATTATGATTTTGAACAAAAAAGATATCGAAAATATACGGAGTTGTATTTAGGCAGGGGCTGACTTGATGATCCTGAGTACAATTCACGTTTAACTTTTTGAAGCTTTTCCCACTCTGAAGTTTAGCAAAACTTTATACAAAAACGTCCGTATCTCTTCCGGAATTAGAGCCTAAAATTTATTGGTCTTCGGAACTTAAAACCCTTTTAAAAGTGATATACAGAGTGATCCCTCCCCGCAAAGAACTTAGAAATACGGTTAGTCATTTTTGGGAGGCCACCTGGGATGCAACTAAACACCCCCCTAACGCTACGCACTATATCATTGCAAACAGCCTTTCTGAGATCACTTTTGCTTTTGACGGGAACCGGAAAGATTCGGAGCTGTTATTTTCAACTATCCAGGGACAGACCACTCAACCAAACCGTATTCCGGTAAAGGGCTTTTATCATTTATTAGGTGTTTCATTGTATACCTATGCCCTTCCCCGGCTCTTCAAAATTTCAGCATCCGATCTTAATTGTGAATTTTTAAATCTGGACACTTTCCTGGGAAATGAAGCCACCCGGCTCACCGACAGGATCGCATCGGCTAATTCGACGGATGAACGTATTGAACTTCTTAGCTCTCATTTTATGTCATTGATGGATAAACGAAAAGTAGAAGATCTACTGATCAACGATGCGATCGGACAGGTCAAAAGAAAAAGGGGAATTTTAAAGATCAGTGAACTTTCAAAAGAGTACAATTTATCCCAGAAGCAATTCAAAAGACGATTTCAGTCTTTCTCGGGATTCAACCCAAAAACCTATGCCCGGATCATACGCTTTGAGTCGCTAATTAAAAATATTGATTCCAGGTCGAACTTAACCGAAGCTGCATATGCTAATGGTTATTACGATCAGGCGCACTTGAACCGTGAGTTCAAGGCATTTACCGGATTCAGTCCCAATGAGTTTTGGAAGCTGAGCGATTAACTTTCCAAATGTCCCTTTTTTACAATCTGAACTGAACCCCGACCACTAACTTACTTTCACCCATTAATCGGTATACCAAAAACCTATGAACATCGGGAAAATATTTGTCATCGCATATGTAATTTTATTCAGCCTTTACATGCTTGCCGGGGTTGAAAAGGATATAACTTCTGCCCGAAATCTTACCAACAGCTTGGAGAGTTACCTGAAGTATAGCGACGAGATTTTGGCTTTTACCAATGCCATAATAATAGATGGAACCGGAGTATCTCAAAAAACCGGCCAAACACTGCTGATCCATAATGGCATTATTCAGGCAATGGGGAACCAAGGTGAAATAGAGATTCCGAAAAATGCAACGATCATTGATCTTAGTGGAAAAACGATCATTCCCGGTCTGATTGGCATGCACAACCATTTACATATTCCACGCTTTCCTTTTTTGGGTGATGTAGCGGCAAAACTGTACCTGGCATCAGGTGTAACCACCATTCAAACGGCCGGAGCTGCGGATGCTCAAAAGGAATTAGAGTTGTCAAAACAAATAGCGAAAGGAAATCATATTGGACCCGAAATTATACCAAGTGCGCCATTCATCACCGGTCCCGGAGGAAACCCAAATATGATCATCCCAAGGAATGAAGAGCACCTTCGTGATACTTTACAGTATTGGTTCAATCAGGGTATCAAGTGGGTGAAAGTATATCGGAACACAAAACCTGAGGATCTTGAGATCATTATTGATGAAGCGCACAAGAACAATGTCAAGGTTAGAGGACATTTATGTTCCATCACTTTTGAGGAAGCCACGTTAATGGGTATTGATGGCATCGAACATGGCTTAAACAGCACCGCTGATTTTCGTTCAAATAAAGATTATGGCATTTGCAACGGCGGTAGAGAATACATGGATGAGCTTGACATCAGCAGCACTAAAGTGAAGGAACTGCAAAAATTGATGATCGAAAATGGAGTGACACTGACTTCAACTTTATCTATTTACGAAGCCAGTGTTCCAAACCGTGCCTATGCCTCAAGTAAAACACTTGAGTTGATGTCGCCCTACCTTTTAAATCAATATCAGGAACGTCGAAAGCGGTTGGATGCGATCAAGAATGACCTGACCAGAGAACAAAGATTGAAGCGCATCATGGAGTTTGAGTATCAGTTTTTCAAAATGGGCGGACTTCTATGCAGTGGTGTAGATGCAGGACGGCATGTGCTTCCAGGTTTTGGGGATCAAAGAAATTTTCAGCTCTTCGTGGAGGCCGGATTTACTACCGAAGAAGCCATTCAGGTCATGACCGGCAATGGTGCAAAAGCTCTGGACCGCGACGATATTGGCATCCTCCAAGTCGGTAAAAAAGCCAACTTTGTGATCCTCGAAGGAGATTTGAGCAAAGATGCTTCGACCATAGAAAAAATCGAAACGGTTTTTAAAGAAGGTATTGGATATGATCCTCAAAGCATCCTTAGAGATCTCAAAGGGAAATTTGGACAACCATGATCTTCAACAATAAAGACATCCAAAAGGTGGATACACGCATTTTGAATCAATACAAGCAACCTCGATTATAACATACTTCTATGAAATACATTTTCACTCTTCTTCTACTCATCCTGACTATCCAGATCCCAAGGGCTCAGGAAAAGACCATGTGTATTACCGTGGATGACCTGCCGGTTGTTCCCTATGGTATTGATGATCATGACTTTCACCTTGAGATCACCAAAAGCCTGATCAACACTTTTGATCAATTTGAAATCCCTGCCATAGGTTATGTGAATGAAAGCAAACTATACAATAATGATGAGGTAGATTCAGCTAAAGTAAAGCTGCTTGAAATGTGGCTGCAAAACGGCTATGAACTTGGCAACCACACCTTCTCACATAAAAACTATCATCAGATCCCTTTTGAGGAATTCACGGATGATGTCTTAAAGGGAGAAAAGGTCTCCAAAAAACTATCCAAAGAATATGGGAGATCTTATCAATTTTTTAGACACCCCTATTTAAGGATTGGAAATTCACAAGCCCATGCCGATTCATTGGTCGATTTTCTACAGACACATGGATACCGGGTAGCACCGGTCACCATAGATAATGAAGATTACATCTTTGCCAAAGCCTATCACAATGCATTTAAGCAAGATGACGGGGAGCTGATGAAAAAGATCGGGGAAGCTTACATTGAGTACATGACTCAAAAAATGAAGTTCTACGAGGCCTCATCAGAAAAACTATTTGACCGGAATATTGCCCAAACCCTTCTCATCCATGCAAACCTGCTAAATGCTCATTACCTGGATGATTTAGCCGGAGTTTACAAACAGCATGGGTATCGGTTTATATCCCAAAGCGAAGTACTTGAAGATCCGGCCTACCGGACTCCTGTTACCCGATATGGCAACTGGGGCATTTCCTGGATCGACCGATGGGCCATCTCCCGGAAAGTGGGGAGGGAGTTTTTTGAAGGCGATCCGGCCACTCCGGATTTTATCAGAAACATCGCTAATTAAGCTTTTCCAAATAATCAAACTTAGAACGTTCAGATGAAAACAACCGACAAAAGTATCAGCAAGACAAAAACGATCCTGATCTTCATAGGCACCATTATCACTGGATTTGTGCTTTTTGCCCTACCTAATATCTTCTTTGGCGTGTCGAAACTGAATGGTGGGCTGGTTGGAATAAATCTGCTTTTTATCGCTCTCTTTCAGTTGACCACAGTAAGTGCATTGGTTTACTTTTCCCTGAAACTGCAGGGCAAGGATTTCAGCTACATAGGTTGGAACTGGAAAAACTGGAGCAAAGATGGCTTGCTTGGGTTGATCATTGGCATGGCGTGGACTGCCCTTCAATTTGGGCTGATTATTCCCAATACCGGAGGAGCAGAAAGAGCCGATATTTCACAGATGCTGGGCATGTATGACGGCACCTCTATTGGCTTGATCTCTTTCGTGGCTTTAGGCGTGATTGGCGGAGGAATTACCGAAGAGATCTTCAACAGGGGATATTTCATCAATGTATTAAAAGACACTTTTAGCAATCCCAAGATCGGACTTTATGCTGCTTCCTTACTTTCGATCCTTTTCTTTGCTGCCGGACATTTACCCTCAGATGCCCTTGGCTGGTTTGATATCCTGGTTCCTACCATCGCCTACACCCTGCTTTTCATTTATACCGAAAGATTAACCGCCCCCATCATTGCACATGGCGTTTACAATGCGACGGCCATACTGCTTACTTACTGGATGTATTTTTGAAACATTAAACCAATGAATGTGATTTATAAAACAGGAACCCAAATACTTCTGCTTTTCTTAATTCTTTCTGCAGCTTCATGTTCAAAAGTGAATTATCCCTATCAGTATGAAAACCCGGATTCTCTTGATGACGGATGGGAAACGATACATTTGGACTCATTAGATGTAGATACCTCTGGTATTTACCAATTATTCAACCAGTTGAATGAAGGAGGTCATAAAGTCCATAGTATTTTATTAGTTAAAGATGGTAAGCTTATCATTGAAGAATACTATGGGAAATACAATGTTTATAAAAACCACGACCTCCGTTCTGTCACTAAAAGTGTGAGGTCTATCCTTATGGGCATTGCCATAGATGAAGGTTTTATTGACAGTATTGATGATCCAATAACAAAATATATACAATACCCTGTTCCGCAAAAAAACCTGGACCCAAGGAAAGAGAAGATAACTATTCGCCATCTTATGACGATGTCATCAGGGTTGGATTGCAATGATTGGGATCCTGATTCAAGAGGTCAGGAAGACCGTATTTATCGACAAAAAGATTGGCTTCAGTATTTTTTGAACCTGCCAATGATTAATGACCCGGGTACCATATCAAATTACTGTTCAGTAGGTACCATTCTGGCGGCAGAAGTTATTTCACATGCATCGGGAATGGCATTCGATGACTTCGCTGATCAATATCTGTTCAATCTGTTGGGCATCGAAAATGTAAGCTGGGGACACACTTCAAATAGAGAAGTTAGTGCCTCAGCCAAACGGCTTTATATGACCCCTCGCGATATGGCCAAGATCGGTCAGTTAATTCTGAATAAAGGGATGTGGAATGGTCAACAAGTTGTTTCTGAGGATTGGGTGGAAGAGTCCACTTCAAGAATAACAAAAATCACCGGAATGGATTACGGGTATCTGTGGTGGAGTGTCCCTCTTCAGGTAGATGGTGATTTATATATGCTAACAGCGGCTACAGGTAATGGAGGCCAATATATTTTCGTGCTCCCCGAACTGCAAATGGTTGCAGCTTTTACAGGTGGGGCATACAACTCACAAGACGATAAACTGCCGTTTGCTATAATGAGCAAAGTATTTATAAAAGCATTCAAGAATCAATGATTTCAGTATCTAAATTTTTATATAATATTCATTCCAATATCTAAGAGAATATTGACCCTGATCCGGTATAATATTAGGAGACAGCGGGGTTCAAAGTCAACAAGTCCATTTTCTACAATTATCTGTTAAATCCATTGGATAATTTTAGATGATCTATGAATGTACAAGATCAAAATAAAATCTAATCAATAAATAATGACAACACTCGTCGTAGGTGCAAATGGATCAACTGGCACATGGTTGATAAAAGAGCTTTTGAGTATAGGGCACGATGTAAAAGCCATCGTACGCCCATCATCTTCCATTCCTGAAGGTTGGGAAAAGAATTCCGGCTTAGAGATAATAAGAGCTGATATTTCTAATATAAGTGTGAATGAAATGGCGAACTGTATCAAAGACTGTCAAGCTGTTCTATCGTGCCTTGGGCATAACCCATCGATGAAAGGAATGTTTGGATATCCCAGAAAGCTTGTAACAGAAACTGTGAAACTCATTTGCTCTGCAATTCAATTAAATGCACCAGGGTTCCCTTTTAAGTTTGTATTGATGAATACTGCAGGAAATAGTAATAGAGATCTACAAGAATCCATTTCATCCGCGCAAAAATTCGTAGTAGGGTTGATTCGCTTAATATTGCCTCCGCATGCAGACAATGAAGACGCCGCTGATTTTTTGCGCTTAAATGTAGGTCAAAATAATTCCCGGATGGAATGGGTAGTTGTAAGGCCGGATACATTAATTAATGATGAGAATGTAACAGAATATGAGGTGCATCCATCCCCTATTCGAAGTGCAATATTTAACCCGGGTAAAACCAGCCGAATAAACGTTGGTAATTTTATGGCCAAATTAATCACAGAAAATAGCTTGTGGAATCAATGGAAGGGACAAATGCCTGTTATTTATAATAAGATGGATTAATCCTGGTCTATAAATTTTCGCCAAACCAAGAGCCACAAAGCTTTTTTACACCTGTAAGAAATGGATTTAAAGAATGTCCATTTTTTACAATCCCTTTAAGTCTTAGTTAGAGAAATTCAGGTCATTCTTTAAAAGAATAATAGCCACCCGGATTAACTGATCAAACTATCTTCTGACTATGAAAAGATTAAAACAACTGGTCTTTACCTGCTTTTTAGTGTTCTTATGGGCATTGAATACACATGCCCAGATAAATGAAAATTCCTCCCTATTCCATTCCCTGAAGCAGCAAGACCATCTTTTCTTTGAAAAAGGATTCAACCAATGTGATTTAGAATATTTGGAAGATCACATTACCGAAGATCTAAAATTCTATCACGATCAAAGTGGGTTCCAGGATAGGTCAGCTTTTTTCGAGAATACAGAAAAATACATCTGCTCAAACCTTGATAAAAAGCCTATTCGGAAGCTTGTGGAAAACAGCTTACAGGTTTTTCCACTGTATGATAATGGAAAACTGTATGGAGCTATTCAAAAGGGAAAGCATAACTTTTACATCAGAGAAAGCGGGAAAGAAGATGTATGGACTAGTTCTGCGGAGTTTACGCATGTATGGGTTTTGAAAAGAGAAGAATGGTTGCTAAGCGAAGTTTTGAGCTATAACCATCAGGATCCTTCCCCTGAAAAGAATGAAAAGTGAGGGTATGGAATCAGCAAAAAGATATACTAAATGGGCCGGACTTTTTATCATCCTCAGCATGATAGCTGGAATTTTAAGCGTAGCCCCTTCCATCGACTCGCCTGAATATTTAAGCTTGGCTGCTGAAAACCCAGGGCAGGTGATAACAGCAGCCATTTTTCAGTTCATCATGGCTTTGCTGTATTTGGGATTTGCATTAGTACTGTATCCCATTCTAAAACAATTCAGCCGCAGGTTATCTCTTGGATTTTTAGGCTTCAGAATTGTTGCAAGTACATTGGTTATTGTCGGAACCATTCTTCTCATCTCTATTCTATCATTAAGCAGTGAATTTGTTGAACAAACTCCTGACTTTGGTCAGACATTTGAAGCTTTTGGAAAGCTACTGAAAATAACCCGCGACTCGGTCAACCATGGTTTTATGGTATTTGCCCTGAGCACTGCAAACATCTTGTTCTACCTGATTCTCATCAAAGCGAAATTAGTCCCCCGATGGCTTTCAGTTTGGGGCATTTTAGGAGCAATTTTATCCGTATTGGCAAGCGTGTTGCTATTGTATCAGGTGTTAGACGTGATCACCACGGAGTATATCCTGCTTAATATGCCTACGGCAATTACGGAATTAGTATTGGGTCTTTGGCTAATTATAAAGGGATTTGAGGATATCAACTTTGATGAAGATCGATCGGATTTCTTGTTGGCATAAAATTATCTGTGGTCATTGTGCCGACAATACTAAAATAAAATTGAGTATTCTTTAACCTCTCTGAAACCTTTCAAAGCACTTACCGTAATACCTTAAATTCATATAAATACTAAATTTATTCGAAATAATATGAAAAATATATCAACACTCTTATTGGTTCTTTTATTGATTTCAACATTCCCCTTGTTAGCCCAGGAAAATGGTATTCAAGTACAAGAAGATCCTGTTATTGAGAGAATAATAGATGTTGGCAGCTTTGATAAAATCGTAATGGTTGGCGGTGGCAATGTATTTATATCCCAATCCTCGGATTTAAAGTTAAAAGTAATCAGTCAGGATGGTTGTATAGAGTCTGTAAATACGACCGTTACATCCAATACTTTGAAGATCAATAACAGCAGTTCCTCAAACTGTAAGGTGGATATTTACATCGATATGCCGGTTCTGAAAGAGATACAGCAAGATGGAGGTGGTGTTATTAAAGTAAGTGAAGGTTTTAACACCATAGATACCTTTCATTCTGTCCTAAACGGAGGGGGATTAATAGACATGCCAACCTTAGAAGTGGATTCATTTATTGCAACCATAAATGGGGGCGGCACCTTATCCATTCAAGCCAAAAAATATCTGAAAGCAGACATCAAAGGTGGAGGTTCAATTCTTTACCAAGGCAATCCAAAAGTAGAATCCAATATTTTGGGTGGTGGATCTGTACAACGACATTAACACTTAAATTTATATTTCATGAAAATCATATTTACACTTTCTTTACTACTAATACCCCTTTCAGGTTATTCTTTTCAGCAACAAGAACAAAACCCGGATATTAAATATGGTGAGTTTACGGATCAAAGAGACAACCGTGCCTATAAAACAGTAAAAATAGGTGATCAAGTTTGGATGGCTGAAAACTTTGCATATATACCCTATGTCTGTCAACCGGACTCTTTTAACTGTGGAGTTTGGGTTTATAATTATGACGGTAACGAGGCATCTGCTGCCAAGGAAACTCCAGAGTATAAAAAATACGGTGCGCTTTACAGCTGGAGTGCTGCAAAGGAATTAGCCCCGGAAGGCTGGCATTTGCCCAGTGACCAGGAATGGAAAGAGCTAGAAGAATATCTTGGGATTGATTCTTTAGATATTGAACATAAAGAATGGAGAGGAGATAATGATGAGGCCAACAAGCTTAAGATTCATGGTGAAACCGGCCTGAATATCATTTTTGGTGGATGGATGACGGATTACGGCAAATTCAATTTCATAAATGAACATGCTAATTTTTGGTGTGCAACTGAGTTCGATAAAGAACGAGGTTATGAACGCTTGATTGGCGTCAATAACGGAAAAATTGGAAGAGCTGCCGGAAATAAAGGCTGTGGTTTTAGTGTTCGCTATATAAAAGATTAAAAAGGTTTTAAGTGATCTTTAGTCGTAACCCTTTCACATTTTTGGCAGCACTTCTTCATTCTCTTCAAAAATATATTTTCAAATAATTATCATCTTTATACCAAAAAAAAGACCCTTTAATATGCTTAAAGGGTCTTTTTTAATGTACAATGGAAGTTAAAGTGGGCCCGGCAGGACTTGAACCTGCGACCAATCGATTATGAGTCGACTGCTCTAACCAACTGAGCTACAGATCCATTGATACCGCAAACGGCGATTTTCAACCTTATAAGCCAAAACTGAATCAAAATTGTACATAGTTTTGTACATAGCTCTACTTTCTTTACCAATTGTACATAGTACATGGTCATTAGAATGAGGTTTTATGTTATCAGCTGTGTACAATTCTGTTCCTTTTTGTTCGCTTACATTGTGTAAGTAAATATAGAAATAAAAAGCGCCTCAATTCAATCTAATTTGGAGTGTTTTTTGAGAAGCCTTACCAGTGCCTCGGCAACTTTTATTTCAAGTTCTCTTGCTCCTGATTTTTCTTTCTGGCTTTCACTAAAATCAAAATTCAAAAGAAGCGTGAGAGCATTTTCCATCTTTTCTTTATCAGAAAATGTTAAATCAGAACTTGGAGATTTGCTTCCATACATTTCTCCCTTTCCGGTAAGTAGCCACGTTCCATCACATCCAGTCCCAAGTACAATTTGAGCCAGTACTTCTGATCCTGGTTTTTTAATTCTCCCATATTTCAAATCAGTAATTAACGAATAATTGTTAATTCCACATTCCATAAGAAATTCTTTAGCCGAACCGAATCTATTACTAATTAAAATAATTCTTTCGGCAATACTGTTTTTTTTGATTGTGCTTGATTGCATTTAATCTGTAATTTCGTCATTCGTTAATTAACTATAATTCATCTACTTACAATGTGTAAGTAACTAAATATAATTATGTCTAATCAAATACCTAATACACATTCACAGTTAAAATTTGCGTTGGGTATCAGTCAAAGAAGTTTAAAAGGTTTTGCTAACACTCTAACTAAGCCAGATGGTTCCATTGGGATTTCACATGCAGCTTTAATTCGGGTAGCGCAAGACACTGACAAAACCCCTTGGATACGTGAAGTAATTAATAGAACTATTAAACAAAGCAAAAGAAAACACCCAAGCATTTGGGAAGAATTTTTGAAAGAAAATGACTCAGACAAAACAAAAACAGATTATTAATGCAATTGATGGGCTTTCCAATCAATTGGAGCTGATACGCTCACTGGTAAACGATACCCTCCTCCAAAACAAAGAATGGCTGAATTCAAAAGAATTTGCTCTATTAGCTAACATAAATTCTAAATCAGTTTCAAATTACGCCGGAAAAGGTAGGTATAAGAAGATTAAGAGAGATTGTAACGGTAAACACTTGATACATGTATCTGAGCTAAAGAGGCACCTGAATGAATAGGAAGCCACGTACAAAAATTTCGAGGACTACCATTTGGGGACTTGCCGCATTCATTGAAAACGAAGTGAATCTACATGATTTTTCATTACTGATTCGGGATAAGAAGAACGCAGATATCAAACAAGTCGCAGTTATTCTGATTGAGGCTAAACAAAAACTTAACCGAGTGATCTTGCAATAGATCATACCTGATTGACATTCTACGAAGCGATACCTCACGTTAGAGAAGCATCCAGAAATGATATCATTGAAATCATTTCTGAACGCATTCCTTTAAAAAAATCTGGCAGTTACTACAAAGCGTGTTGTCCATTTCATTCTGAAAAGTCTCCATCTTTTTATGTGCATGAAATCAAAGGCACGTATAAATGCTATGGTTGTGATGCATGGGGTGATGCGATTAGTTTTGTGGAATTTTTTGATGGGCTGACCTTCAATGAAGTCATCTATTTATTGGCCGACCGGTATCACCTAACCATTTCATATAAAAGTAGGAAGAAAACCCAACAGGCTATAAAAAAAGAAGACGATATACTTTCAGGGTACTCCTCAGTTAAGTCTGAAATCCTCAAGACAAAGAAAGTTTACGTAGCATTTAAAAAAGGCAACACGTCATTCATCCCTATTATTTTCATAGATGACAAGCTAAGCCTTGATGCTGCAAAACTTTTAAAAAAACGAGCTCAAAAAATCATTTTTGTGGCTCAGGACACCTCTTGGGAAATGCTTAAACCTTCCTTTGAAGCCGCTTTAAAGGTAGAACTTGAGGTATTCGCTATTCCAGATTATTCCTACGAATTCCCAGAAATGGACTGGGTGGACTATTGCTCTACTCAAACTACACAAATAATTACGAAGAAAGATGTGATACACCTTATTGCGGGGATACCTGACAATATTACCCGGTCTGTATACATCACCTATGCAACAGATAATTTCAAAGAAAATAACAGAAAATGACAAACTACATGTTCAATGCCGAGTTTTGGCGTTGGTATCTTCGAAATGAGTTCAAAGAATTTTCCCAGCTTTCAGATACAACTACCCTTATTGAAAAAGTTCCCAATGTATTCAGTGAAAACACTAACGACTCTTTTCTCAATTTAAACCTTGATACGGAAATTTGTACCGATTCAGAGGGCAATGAATTCAGTATAGTTGAGTTCATTGCCATTAAAGAAGACTGCGAACGACAGTATGTTGAAATGGCCATGGCCGTTGACTATGAACGGTGGCTGGCCCAAAAATTTCAGGAAAACGCGGCCAAAGAATACGAACGAGACTTCGATAACTACCAATGGGTACGTAAACGAGGCGGAGAAAAAGTACCTGTAACCGATTTCGATCTCATCCTGGAGTCCATCATCGAAAAATGGAATCCGGAAAAGAAAGAATGGGAACGCACCTATGTTGGCCAGCTCCGCTATCTACGGGGAGGCATTCCCATGTATAAACCTTTCAATTTTGAACCTGGCCAAACTCACAGCGTGGAGGAATTTTCCAAAAGCGTGTGGAATAAAGATGTGCTCCAGGTGAAAAACATGAAAAACGAAGATATGCGAAGCTTTTGGCTGCATGTAAACCTCGAATATAAACCACGCATTGTCCGAGAGTTTGATCACTTTGGGATCATTTCTTTTGAGAAAACTCGGTACTTGTTGGCTGGTAACGTACTGGTAAGTTTCCCAAAGAAAGCATCAGGTCACATTAAACTGATTGCCCAACGAGACGGGGCTTTTCCCGTAGGCGACAATAAGTTTTTAAAGCCTCCTGAGGACGCTATTCATCTCCCCCATTACGAGCTGGGATTTGCCAATTCCGATGGTTATTTCCAAAGTGCAGAGGAAAGCTTGTACGACGACCAAGAATTTTTTAAGAAACTGTTGCAAATTGAACATCATTTTTGTGGTATGGTCGGTGGGGACACGGATTTCAGGAACTGGGGCAAGATTATCGTAGCCTACGTGTTTTCTTTTGTCTTTTTCGATGAAATATATGCCCTTCATAAGCACATCATTTTCCTCTACCTGTATGGTGAGGGAAATGTGGGTAAAGGTGAAATGGCTAAGCTTATCCAGGATTTTTTTGGAATTAATCACCTGGATAGTTTAAACACCCCACCGGCTCGTTCCGTCGATGAGGCGCTGGAGCAAAAATCCCATATTCCCCAATGGATTGATGAACATGTACCTCAAGTTCCTGGTAAAAAAGCCAAGATTGAAGACCAGATCTGGAACTCTTGGTTTGAACTAAAGCCACGGCCCACCAACATCAAGAAAGGCAACAAATGGGGCAAGGAGCATAAAGTGGTGCGAACCATGCCGCTTTTTTGCAGCAACTTTCTCCCAGCCACCGATCACCTACTTAGCCGTTCGCTGATCATTCATTACAGCAAAAAGACGCGTGGGCCAGAAGATCACGTAAAAGAGCTACTCAATGATCGGGTAACCCTTCAGCGACTTATGCTTTCTTTTCTAAAAAACTACCATCTGATTAATCGAAAAGACTTTATCAATGACATGGAGCGTATTAGGCTTAAGCTGAAAGATGCTGTCAAAACCGAATTGGGTGATAAAATGAAAGATGTGGTGCTTCAAGATCGGCAAATTAACCAGTTTGCATCCCTTGTAACGGTTTCCTATTGGCTCAATCCCCACTATAGATACATAATTTCCGGTGTCCTAAAAGAACTCGAAGTGATTAAAGACACAGCCGTCTATGATGATCACTACCGAAACTTCACAAAGGAACGTAATGATGAACGGCTCCTCTCGGTTACCGGGCAGGAGCTTTTCCTTTTTGCTCGCGATGAAGTCGTTAAAACCGCCATCCGTTACTCCTCCCAAGATCCACTTACCGAATTTATTGAAACCATTGGTACGCTTATCCAATCTTTGAAGGTTACCGTGCATCATTTTAACTGGACGAAGGACGGGACGCTCAAAATTTGGGCCAAGGCGATCTGGGACATCTACGAATACGAAAAAAGAGGCACCGATGGCATGGTTCGTCGGGATATTGTGGACGAGAAGCTGCGAGATTTAAGCGATTTGACTCCGGAAGGTGAACTTAAGGTGGTTAACTGGACGATTATCGACAGTTACAGCAACCTAAAGAACGATACTATTCGCCAGCGAGGGTATTACATTCCGAATGCGGTAGAAAACGAGCTGTTTCGCAACGCCTTTAACTGGGACAAATTTAAACCTGCCGGAAGCCAGCCCTGGACGGAAAACACCGAACTGTTTAATGAAGAAATAGCTTCCGCGTAAGCTATTTTTTTACCAGTAGAATAGAAATGCCCGAAAAAGAAGAAAATCTATGTTTCAATGTTTCAAAATACTAAAAACATACTTTATGATACTTTTAATGCACTTTTTTATGAAACTTTTTCTGAAACATTTATGAAACACTATGAAACATTGGGTCTTTTTTCTGAAACTGGAATGTTTCATCTGTGTTTCACGAGCATTTTATCTAAATCATTGAAATTATTTACCCAGAAATAAACTACAAATCGGTGTGAAACAGTACTGTTTCAGCAAATGTTTCATAATAATAAGCCTCTAATCGTATGTAAGCGCAATTATTAGGTATTTGAAACATTTTTTTGGAATAAAATGAGTTTTACCGGAAAATCAGTACAAAACCATCACCAATGAAAAATCCCATGCAAACCAATCCATCCATGCAAGAAGTTATTGACCGTGAAGTAATGACTATCAAAGAAGCCCAGGTTTATGTTGAAGAAAAAACCGGCATGAAAAGCAGCCTCTTTTACGATTGCGTCCGCCCGCTATTATCCCCCCGTCCTATGGCTATTAATCAACGCACCCGAAAACCTGCTCACTTTGTAGTGGCCAAAGAACAAGTCGAGCAGGTTATATTCAGCATGAAAAAACAAATTGAGTAAAAAGATCCATTCCAGTATACTCAATAAATTTTTCTCAATTTTTTGTGCTTACAGTAAATTTTTTCTTGCTCACATTCTCTTCTATCCCTCCAAGGCCTATTTAAAGCCATTGGTTTCCTGCCTATTCTGTGTTCGAACCAAACAGAACACAGATGGCAGATCATTCAGAACTTATACGTGAGGCCCTTCCCGATGAAAAAGTGGGGGGAGCTATTAAAGCCACTCCTGGTCGACCCCCGGCTGAGTTTTACTCCAGCTCTATACACTCTAATCCAAATTATTCAGTAACTGGTAATTATTACCATGAGCGCTGTCTTCAACTCGAAGGCCAATTGAACGATGCAAATCGGAAAAATCAGCAAATCACCGATGAACTTTTTCAAGCACGGAAAGACCTTTCACAGGATAAAACAGAGCTTCTTTTGGCCCATCAAAATGAAATTGCCCGGTTGAAAGAAGAATTCCGGGATAAAATGGATGGACTTAAAGAAGCCCATACTTCAAAAGTAAGTGAACTGGAGAAAACTATTGATCAGTTAGATCGGGAGCAGTTCAGAAAAGATTTGGAATACAAAGCCTCCCAACAATCTCCTGGCAACCAGATCACCGAGCATTTATTAAAGAAATCCCCTGACCTTGTTGACGCTATTGGGGGTATTATCAGCATTATTGCAGGACAACGTCATGGAATGGGGCCTGTTCCAATGACGCCTAGCTCAGGTCCTTTTACTTCTAATGTCGGAGGTGAATATGCCTCAGGGGCTGCCGAGTTCGGTTCTACCGAGCCGGATATACCCAATGATCACTCATCAGCCACCGATGAACCGGCTGCGAAAAACGAACAAACAGAGAATCAGGAAACCGAAAAATCTGAGCAATGACTACTCACCAACCATACATGAATCTAATACGGTCTGCTTTAGACTTTATGAACGTGGATGCGCCCTCTACCTCCCGATACATCTCCTATGTACGTACGGTTCAGAATCAAATTCAGATCATCGAAAAGATGGAAAAAAGGGCATTAACGGTCGCCGACTGGATTAAAATAGCTATTGAATTAGGTAGACAAGCACTGGAAAGAGATATTGGCCCAAAACGAATTGCAGAAAGCATATATCCCCTTATGGATGGATCAGGGCAATTCTCAAGCTACGCCAAACTCTCTGCCGGTGCTGCTACCCATCTTTTGTTAATCTGGACAGGAACCTTCCGATCTATTAGACCCGAAGAGCGGATGTTGCTGGTTGATGTGATTGCCGAGCTCCAAAAACTATATCTCAACCGAAACGAAGTGAGACTATGAGCAAGGTAAAGACAAAAACCATTTCACAAGTTCGAAATACTCTTTTTTCTTTGGCCGATACCAAAGGTATCACAGCCATTACCCGCAACGGTGTATTTATAGGTGTTTTAATAACATGTGGTGAATCTACCTCAGAATGGGCTGCCCTTCGTCAAAGACGAGTATTAGATAACCCAGTACACAATATAACAGAACTTACTAAGGGAGTTCTTGGGTAATGCAGAGCTCCTACGTCAACATATTACCAGATACCCAGCAGCAACATGCCAGAGCACGGGCTGTGGATGCTTCTTTGGGAGCATCCAC
>NZ_AQXG01000018.1 GCF_000375425.1 Gracilimonas tropica DSM 19535
CCTGGTAGTCTTACTTACTCAACAACAAATATAAATCAACAACCCAACAACTCTATCTATCATGAAATCACTGAAATCTGTCTTCGCCCTTTTTGCCATCGTTACCCTTTCCTTCGGATGTGCTTCCGTTACCGACGCTTCTCTTTCCGAAGAACTTAACGACCAGCCGACCATCGAAACCACCACTTCCAACGACGGCGTTTTCGGCACCGGCAATGAAATGGAACCTGTCATCGAGAAACCTTGGTAATAACTTTTTCAACTCCATTATTAACTGTTAGTCTATTTAGTATCTTATAAGTATTAATGGAGCTTATATGTTTTTATGTTTTTTGATCGCAATCTTTACTACAGTTCTTCCTGATTCAACCAACATTGAGGTAAGGATAGAGAAACAGGTAAAAGAATATATTTCAGGAATTAGTAGCCAAGAAAGTGATTTAAGTAAATGGGCACTTTTTGAAATCTCCTCAAGTGACTGTAAATCTGTCGATAAAGTCTTACAGTATTTGGGAAAAGCAGAGGAAAAAGAAAAATATACCAACCTCAAATGCAAGACATCAACAAGGCAAGATGCCTTTGATAATCATTTTGAACAATTTTGGTCAAAAGAAGATCATAAACTATTAAATAAAATAGTCAAGAATGACACTCTAATTAATGAAGATATCCTAAGTCTGTCAGACAAACCTCATATTCATCTTACTTTATTAATGAGAAGAGGTTTCGACCGTTATTACACAAAAACCTTTTTGAAAAGTGCGCTCCAAAAATGGATAGATCTTGAAAAAAAAATTAAGGATAAAAGCTCACTCAAACATACTTTATATGTAGCTGATATAATTTGGGTAAGTTTCATTCTTGACGAGTATCAAACCGTAAAAGATTATGCAGAAGATTTTTTAGAAAAGAAAAATTTTCCTGTTTCTATAAAATTACTGAGAATTTTTGATGCTTTAGACTATTCTTTTTATCCAACTTTAGAGTATGATAGATCACTTAAACTTCAGCGAGAGTATTCTATCCCACTAGCTAAATACCTTGAAGACAATGAAAGGATTAGAAGATTAAAAATCCGTCAAGGTGTCTACTTATATGCTCTAGGAAAGTATGAGGAGTCAAAAAATATCTATGAAGAATTATATGCCCAAACTGGAATTGATGATTTTTATTTATTCACGAATCTTGGTATAAGTTATTACAGGCTCGGATATTCAAATAAATATATTTCCTTTCAGCTTCGAGCACTTGAGCATGATTTTGCTAATTATAAAAATTTACTCAGTGTATATAGAAATCTCTTTCTTTACTACACAGCAAATAAGGATGTAAAATCTGCATTACAATATATTGGAAAAGCGAAAGAAGTAGCTATTGAAAATCAAGATTCAACCGAACTGGCTCTTATTGATTCATTCTTAGGGACATTTTATTGGTCTCAATATGAAGATCATCAAAAAGCCTTGGATAACTTCACTTCAGCCCAACAAATTTTAGATCCCAACCAAAACTACACCAATTATATAAATCTTATATTTGAAAAAGGTGATGTCCTTTATCGTATTGATTCTCTGAAAAAAGCACGGGAGATCTTTGAGACCGGTAAGCAGCTTGCTCTCTCTAAATCAAATACGGTCGATTATCTTGACGCATTGATCAATCTCACTGCCATAGAGCTAAAAGAAGGTGATTTGGCTGCTGCAGGCAAAATATTAGATGAAATAAAGCTTTACTCACTGGAAGATCTTGATTTCCCGTTACTCACAAAGTCTTTTACGATAAAATCACGTTTCTTGAGCTTGACCGGAAATTCAAGAGAGGCAATAGACAACCTCAAACCTGTCGTTGATCAAGTGATAGACCGGGCCAAGAACAACACAGATTCTCAGGAAGGATATTGGTCTGTAGAAGAAGAATACTTAGACGCGGTTCAATTATTGGTAGAACTGCTTATCGCTAATGATAATTTATATGAAGCCGTGACCCTGCTTGATCAGCTTAAAACGATAAATGATGCTTCCCTGTATAACAGCCCATTAGTGAAAGCTTCAAAACTTTCAGAAGAAAATCTTTCAGAGGAAAAACGTCTGAATCAACGTTTGCAAGCATTGAGAAAACGATATCTTAATGCAGACCAAGATTCCCGTTTCGAAATTAAGAAAGAGATTGACCGGATCTCAGCATTACGTGAACAAATACTTTCTGAAGCTGACTTAAATAAAAGCACCCCTCTATCTCCTATTTGGGCCATACAAAGATCCATCGGTAATAATGAACTGGTACTCCATTTTACTGAAGTGGGTTCTACTTTATATATCACATACCTGACGGAAAATGAAGTAAAAATAGATCCGCTCACATTTTCACCAGAACAAAAAGAGCATTTTGGAAAAGTCGCAGACGCGCTGGCTTCAGGGGCTACAAACCTCGACGCCCTTTTTAGTTTATATAAGCAGCTTGGCCTAGATGAGATCCCTCAGGATGTTGAACAAATAACTGTTATTCCTGACAATTTTCTTTATAGAATCCCTTTGGAGGTTCTTCCTACAAAAAAACCGGATTCTCCCATCAGCTTCGGAAGTACGAAATACCTGATCGAAGATCATCATTTTAGATATTTCACTTCACTCAAAGAGTTTGAAGATAACCGGCGGAGCATTTCTTCAATAGACAAAACAGATTTTGATTTTTCCGGTTTTGCAATTTCTGACTTCAGAAATTTCGATGGAGTGAACTTACCTTCTTTACCATACGCTACTGTTGAAACCGAAAATATCGAAAAAGCTCTCAGCTCAATGGATGATAAGGTGGTATATACCGGACAGAACGCAACGAAGGAAGCTTTTAAAAACAGAGTGGGCAACTCAAGATTGGTACACGTGGCTACACATAGCGAAGTGTCAGAGCAAGACCCTTTATTTTCCACCATATATTTAAGCACTGACAACAGTTCCATCCAGCAAACCGATTCTGCCCTTCAGTCGGAGCAGGCTTTATATGCCTATGAATTATTTGACACCCCCTTAAATAGTGAGTTCATTATGTTGAATTCATGTAGTTCGGGTTCGGGTAATTATATACAGGGAAGTGGAATTATGGGGATAAGCCGTGCCTTAAGATATGCTGGTGCAAAAAGTTTAGCGCTTAACCTTTGGGCCGTAAATGATAAAATCGCTTCTGAGTTTGCTACTGATTTTTATTACCACCTTAACCGAGGTGAAAGTAAGAATGATGCTATTAGAAAAGCTAAATTGAAACAACTCAGAACCGGTAATGCAAATCCACACTTTTGGGGTGCGTATACTATGATTGGAAATCCAACACCTATTACCCGTTCCCGCAATAACCTTAACTGGTTTTTAGGAATTATGGCCATCGGGACTATTATGGTTGGATATTTAGCCTATACCGGCTCTAAAACTAATTGAAATATTTTCTAATTCAATAATTCAATTGGCCCAAACAAGGGTTATTCACTTGCCGTGACACCTACATTTCCAAGTGCATCCATATAAGTTTTAGCCACACGACTGTAAGCCCCATTTAATTCATAGGCATTTCTGAAAGCGGCTTCAGCTTCTTCAAGACGATCTAATTGAAAATATGTATTTCCTAAAAACCAATACCCTTTTTCCAGGGTCAGTAAATTAACATTATCCTGGCTTACAACTTTTTCGAAATTCTTAACTGATGCCAAATAATCTCCATTATTATACTGAATGGATCCTAAGCTTAAAGCAATTTCAGCAATCAATTGAGAATTTTCTGTTGAATTCAGTTCTTCCTGAAGTAATGAAATAGCTTCTTGTACTTCACCTTCAGTTGCTAATTTGATGGCTTTACGTATCACCTCATTGGTTACTGTTCCGGGAACGCCTTCAGCACTTCTCACTACATCAAGACCTATTTGATTAAGTGGGGAAACCGATAAATCTCCGGTAGTATTCATATTGAACACCCCAATCATCGCTGCTATTAATATAACGGCTGCGGCAGCTGTGTAACGAATAACTTTTTGGAATGTATGTACATTTGAATTGCTCGCCTTCGATTGTTTCTTATCGATAACCGCTTTAAGATTGGCTACACTCTTCATGTAATCCATGTAATATTCGTCCTGGATCAATTCTGCCCATAATTCATCTACTTCATCTGCACTTAGTTTTCCGTTGACGTATAGATCAATTTTTCTCTCGAGTTCTTTATTTGATTTACTTTCTATCATTTGATTCTTAATTAATGTTACTAACGAATAATATATGCCTCAGACATTATTATTTACTAAAAATTACCCATAAGTAGAGAAAACCATGTTTTTACTCTCCACTACAATCATAAGAGTATCAATCTGGGTATTTGTTACAATTTTATTTCATTTTTTTTTCTACAAATATTTCCGCGTAAGTCACTTTCACATAAAAGAGATTCTGCACCTCTATATGTTACACCCAATCTCACCTTAACATGTAAATATTAACTGATTCTAACCCTGTCTCATATGTTCTTAATGTCGAATTATGTGTACCCCGGGTCTTTACTCGCTTCCTGAACCGGCCAAGTATAATTTAAAGGTGGAATAAGTTGAACATAGTTAGTTATCAGGTTTTGGATTAAAACAGGCCCAAACTAATAACATTCAAATTCATGTATAATCATCTGATGAAATGACTTTAACTAAAAAAAGTGGCGCTGCCTTGATCAGTATTTTACTAATTGCGTATAGGGACATTCCCTGTCACTTTCATATTCGGAGAATATTTAACTTCACAAAAGTTTTAGATAGTTTACTTCTTCAACATAAAAATCAGGTTACTGATGATTCGACTCCTACTCCCTTTGCTTTTACTTTCTATTTTAATTGGGTGCAATAAATCTAATCCTCATCCGGAAGAAATCATAGATTCCAAACGACTTGGACAAATGATTTTGATTGGTTTTCGCGGGGCTGAAATTGACGGCAACCACCCCATTGTACGGGATTTGAGGGAGTTAAATATTGGCGGTGTTGTTTTATATGATTACGACCGTGAGTTAGGGACTTTCGGCAGAAATATCGAATCTCAGGATCAACTGCTCCAATTGTCCAGTGATCTGATTTCGAATGCTTCAACTCCACCAATCATTGCAGTACACCAGGATGGAGGAATAGAGTCTCCTTTAAATAAGCTTTACCCCACAGCAATTAGCCCATTTTCAAAGACCCATTTTAGTGATTCCGCTACAACTATCTCCTATTCCAGGTCCTTTGCGCAAGAATTCATGGTTCTTGGACTGAATACCAATTTTAATCCCCGCCTGGATCTTAAAACTCCCTCCAATAAAGCACCAACACCCGGAATCATTTCAAGTGATCCGGAAATCGTCATCCAACAAGCAAACTACATCCTGGATGAATATGACAAAGAACACCTGTTCAGCGTGCCCAAGTATTTTCCCGGATATAGCAGCGATTATCATCCTGCAGACTCCACAAACAATATAACAGATGTCTGGTCTGAGAATTTTCTAAAACCTTATCAGTCGCTTTTATCTGAGCGTGATATCTCTGGCATCATGACCGCGCACAGCTTTAATGCGAATATTGATTCTGTTTGGCCGGCCACCCTTTCAAAAAAAACCATCACCGGATTGCTTCGGGATTCTTTAGGATTTAAAGGCGTTGTTATTTCAGACGATCTCCAAAAACCTATTATCACTTCTCGTTATGATATGGAAACAGCAATTGCACAATCGTTAAATGCCGGTGTAGATATTTTGTACTTCGGCAACAATTTTGAATACGATAAAGACCTTGCTCCTAAAGTTCTCCGGGCAATCCAACAGGTTATGGCAGATGGACGAGTTTCGAAAGATACCGTAGAAGAGTCGCTTAATCGTATCGAAAAACTAAAGAAAGATGTGATCGAAGAACTCTGCAGCTGCTTTAATTTTTAGGAAATGAATAAAACTGACATCATCAAGGAGACCGAAAATTACGTTCGGAATAAATTAGAAGGCGAAGGCACCGGACACGATTGGTGGCATATTCACCGCGTCCGAAGCATTGCTGTAAAACTTGCAGAAGAAGAACATGCCGATCTTTTTGTTGTGAACCTGGCGGCTCTTCTGCACGACATCGCCGACCATAAATTTTATGGGGGTGATGAAGAAATCGGTCCGGCTACCGCCCGACACTGGCTTGAAAGCTTACAGGTTGAGAATCCTGTCATTAACCATGTTTGTGACATCATTCGCGATATTTCTTTCAAAGGCGCCCGGGTTGAAACTCCAATGAAAACCGTTGAAGGAAAAGTAGTACAAGATGCCGACCGGCTGGATGCCCTGGGAGCCATCGGCATTGCACGGGCTTTTGCTTACGGCGGATACAAAAAACGTCCGCTTTACGATCCTGATATCAAACCGGAAATGCATGATTCGTTCGAGAGCTATAAAAAAAGCAAAGGCTCCACGCTCAATCACTTCTATGAAAAACTGTTTTTGCTCAAGGATCGAATGAACACCAAATCCGGCCGTAAACTTGCCCTCAAAAGGCACCGCTTTATGGAACAATTTGTAGAGCAATTCTTAGCCCATTGGCGTGGAGATTTCGAACCCTGAATAAATTATCTGAACTTCGACTAATTGAAAATCTCAAGTTCAGCCTTTCTAATCTCCAGTATAGCTTTCTCCTTCTAAAATCCATTCCGGCTCACCTTCCCCTTTCAGGTAATAGTCGAAATATTCTTTCATACGAATCGCATAGTCCAGTTTGTTAGTAAATTTCTGAGGATGATGCGGCTCATCATGGTATTGCAGGAATATTACATCTTTGTTGTAGCGGCGCATTGCCAAATATAACTCAATGCTTTGATACCATGGAACGGCGTCATCAGCATCACCATGCATAATAAGCATCGGTGTGTTAATTCGATCAGCATAAAAGACCGGTGAATTCTCAATATATAGATGAGGGGCTTCCACCAGCGTTTTTCCTATTCTACTTTGAGTTTTTTCGTACTGAAATTGCCGGGCCAGCCCTGAACCCCAGCGAATTCCGCTATACGCACTCGTCATATTGCTGACGGGAGCCCCGGAAACAGCAGCATCAAAAATATCGGTTTGTGTGACCATGAACGCGGTTTGATAGCCACTCCAGGAATGTCCGTGTAAACCAAGCTTATCTTTATCGGCTATACCCATTTCAATCAATTTCTGAATTCCGGGAACCAGGCTTTTGGTAGCAGCCAAACCGGGCCGGCCGATTTCAAACCGAATATCCGGAAGAAAAACTACATACTCATCACTTACATACTGTGCAAAAACGGGACGGTGATTTGTTTTTGGTTCGTTGAAATCATGCAGGCGATCCGTAAAAAATCGATAATAATAGGTCATGATCGGGTAGCGTTTGTTTGGGTCATAATTATCCGGTTTAATGACCACTCCCTGTATGAACTTTCCATCCACACTCAGCCAGTCTATTAGTTCTGCACTCCCCCAATTCCATTTTTTGTGAAGGTCTTCATGAAGATGAGTCAGCTTGCGGGTTCGGTCAAACTTCCAATTGTCAGACACCCAAATATTTGGAAATTCATCGTAAGCTTCGCGTTTATACAATACTGTGTTTGCATCCTCCGCTTTCTCTACGAAGGTAAATTTCTTGTCTTCTTCCAACAACCGGTTCACCCCGGATTTATTTACACGGACCGAATAAAATCCAAAATTTTTCTTCAGATCATGATACGAAGTGAGCAGTAATTCTTCGCTATTCGCAAAAGGTTCGTCCCAATCTTTATTCATCCGCTCAACCCGGAAAATGCGTTTGGCTTTGCAGCCTTCACCGTTAGTAAGATTATTAGGCTCACTAAAATCTGTAGGAAATCGCCAGATGTCGTATTTATCATAGATCAGCACAGCTTTATCACCCTCGACCCAACCGGCCACTCCATAACCCGGTACGCGAGAGGGATAATCATGATCTTCATTATAAAATGGAACCTCCAGATTGGCCGTAATATTTCGGCTTATGCCATTCTGAATATCCAACAGATACCAATTCTTATCCACATAAAGCGTTGCAAACCTTCCATTCGGAGATAAATTCACTCCTTCTGATAATTTCTTCCCGATCAATGTCCGTTTACCCGTATCAAGATTCACAACATACCAATCGTTGAAAAATCCCTCCCATGTCATTTCCTTTAAATAAGGTTTCTGCGAGCTTCCCAAAACTACCTTAGGATTATGGGCTACACGAATATCCTCCATTTCATGGTCAGCCAATTGCACCCAACTATTTTTATTCAAATGATAAACCGCCATAAACAGATGATTCTTTCGGGAATTCCAGGTGTTTTTTTCATGTGTTTTGATGCGAGGATCATCGCCATGCCAGATGTCTAAATCCCGGTCGTCTACAATATCTTCAATATCGTAAATGTCCTTCTTCTCATCTTCCTGATCTTCTTTTTTGGAGTCGATCGCTGCCATTTCAGCATCCATGAAGCCGAAGAACAATCGTTTTCCATCATGACTGAAGGTGAGTTCGTTGTTAGAACGCAGGGTGAATCCCTCATTTGCTTCATCAGAACTCAGTAGCGTCATCAATTCTTCGTTTTCAGCATTCCAGATTTGCAACGAGGCATTGCTTTCGGTGTATGAGGTGTCATAAGTGGCTTTGGTGAAAGCCAGTCTTTCCTCATCATAATCCCAGGTTAAATTCGAGAATAATCCGCTTTCCGCGGCATCTATCACTTTAGATGTTTCTGTGTTCAAATCAAACGCATATACGCCATTAATGGCATTTGAGGTATCTACCGTAGAGTAGGCGAGGTAATTTGAGAGGCTGTCGAAAGCTACTTCCCGAACAAAAGGGATGTCATATTCATCTCCCGAATCGAGATTCTTTAGCAAGAGTTCGGTGCCTAAATTTTTGTTCTTAGACTTAAGATCCTCCACTTTTTTGCTTTGCGTATGGTGAATTGCCAGCCAACGGCCGTCTTCAGAAAATTGAAAGGAGCTAACACTGTCATATTCCGTGATCTCTCCGTTGTTGGTCGATAACAGAGACAATCCTTGCTGAGGTTTATCTTTGCCTTCTTTAAGCTCTTCAGCCAGTGGAACCTTCCGAAATACGGCAACCCATGCTCCGTTAGGTGAAATTTTAGGAGAAGCTCCCAAAGTAATGGAGTACGTATTTCGCCCGTTTATGCTCTTCACTTCTACTTTTCCATCACCTCGATCAGGCCAAACTTCATAGGCCACCCAGTTGCCACTTTGAGAAAGTTTAATGGCTCCGATGTCTTCAAATTTCATGACATCTTCGAAACTCAGCACCCCTTGTGCCGTAGCGGAAACGGAGAGCATCAAGCCCATTAAAAGAAAAAATGAAAACCGAATTTTAATTGATTGCATAGCTTGATAATTGATTTCAGATTTTGACTAAAAGAAAATAGATTCAGCCATCAGATGAAACAGACTTCCCAAACCTTTTGGATAATTTTACCAGACTTACTTCCCAACTATGAAAAACTCAGAATATACTTACGATTATTTTCTTACTGCATTTGAGCAAGCAAAAAATACAGCCTCAGAATTGACGGAATCTGTTTCTGAAAATGTGTACCTGAAGAAACCCACCGAAGACAAATGGTGCATGGGAGAAATACTAAGTCACTTGGTGCAAGCAGGAAATGAATATCTGCCGCAGATACAAAAAGGATTGAGCAAGCCGAATGATCAATTGGAAATTGGAGGAGAACCCTTCACTCCAAATTTCTTTTTCCGTTGGTTTATTAAGATCGTAAGCCCGGAATATAAACGAGAAGTCCCTACCGTAAAACCTTTTGAGCCTAAGCAAGCAGATAAAATTGATAAGGAAATGGTATTAGCTGATTTCATCACTCTTCAGGATGAACTTATTTCCTTATTAAAGCGATGTAAACTGGAGCAATTAAATCTGGATCGCATCAAAACCCGAAACCCTATTGTGAAATTAGTACCCATGTCGCTCACGGCATGTTTTGCCATTCAGGAAGCACATCAACGACGACACTTTGCACAAATGCGGGATTTGAAAAAGAGATTCAGTTCTTAATTCGTATTCCCGCCGAGCGTGTGGAACTGGGATGATGTGTTGATCATCAAATTTTTCGGAGTGTTATTGTCATTTTTTGGCAGACCCTACTATGTTGTTTTCTTTCCTAATCTGAATTAACCGTATTGACTCAGAAACCAAATTCAGCGATCGAATTTACGTTTGTGTTCGGGGTATTTATCGTAGGGAAAAAGAAAGAGCCCATAGGGTTCGTGGCCTTCTTTTCCCACATCCTGATGATGACGCTGGTGGGCACGTCGAATGAGCTTCATGATCTTACTGTCACTGCTGAAAGGCATAAACCGCTTATGCGCAAAAAGATCATGAATAATGAAATACAGTACCCCATATATAGCAACTCCCGCTCCGAGACCAAAATAAGGTTGTTCAAACATTGATGTTGCGCCATTTACCATCATCCAAATAGATATTCCTGCAAATATCAGCGAGAAGATATCATTTAGTTCAAAGAGCCCATGAGTTGGTTTATGATGTGACTCATGCACTTTCCATAGAATTCCATGAAAAAGCCACCGATGCACACAGTACGATATGATCTCCATCCCTGCAAAACCCAATACCATTATACCAATCAAATATAGCCAATCCATGATCTTCTTTTATTCGAGCGTTAAAATTCTATAGTGCACAGAGCCCCAATCAGTTATCTGCTGTGTTCACTAATTCAACATATTTTACTTTGCCTGCCTAACTAAAATTTTGAGTTTATAGTTTAAAATTTCCTTTATCACACATATATTATACATGCAATCTCAAAAACAGTGAGGCCTTTATGGAGGGACTGAAAATATATCAGGGCGGATCGGAAAAAAAGCCGAAATATGAATTAAAACTTTCTCAAAAAGCGGAGACCGGATTTGTATCGCCTGCAGCCGATCATCTTCAAAAACCCCTGGATCTGGAAGAACTTATCGTTCATCATCCGACCGCTACTTTTTATGTGCGTGCAGAAGGTAGTGCGATGCAGGCATCGGGCATTCACAATGGTGATATTTTAGTCGTCGATCGTTCACTTCATCCACAAGATGGTGCCATTGTAATAGCTGCGATTGATGAAGAACCGGTCATTCGGCGTCTCATCAAAAGATCCGGTCGAATTCTTTTGGTTTCCGATGACCTGAAACTTGAACCCTATGCCATCTATTCTGACACCAACTGGATGGTTTGGGGAGTAGTAACCCATGTAATTCATAAATATCCACATGCTCATTGAACCAAATTCTTTCAACAATCGCAGTTCCATTGTGTATGCAATGATCGACTGCAATAATTTTTATGCCTCCTGTGAGCGAGTGTTTAATCCTAAGCTGGAAGGAAGGCCGATCGTTATTCTATCCAACAACGATGGATGTGTAATAGCCCGCTCCGAGGAAGCCAAAGAGCTTAATATTCCAATGGGCGCACCCGAATTCAAATACCGAAAACTATTTAAAGACCGGGGAGTTGAGGTACGCTCTTCTAACTATCCGTTGTATGGTGACATGTCGCGACGGGTCATGGAGACGCTCCGTCATTTAACACACGACATTGAAGTGTACAGTATTGATGAAGCTTTTGCCGAACTTTCTACACATACCTATTCTGATCTTGAAACGTATGGGAGGGCCATAAAGGAAACGGTGTATAAATGGACCGGTTTGCCTGTTTCTGTGGGAATAGCACCCAGTAAAACATTGGCAAAGATCGCTAATGAGACTGCAAAACGAAATCTAAAGTATGATGGCGTTTTGAACCTTTGTAATAATGCCGGAACTGATGCCATTCTTAAGAAAATGCCGCTGCAAAAAGTGTGGGGTATTGGCCACGGACTCACCGTTCGGCTGAACCGATTTAATATTACAACCGCCCATGATCTGAAAAGACAAGTGAATAACAAACGCTGGGTTCGTAAACATTTAAATGTTACCGGTTTGCGAACCGTACTGGAACTCAATGGTTTATCTTGTATGAAATTAAGTGAAGCTCTTGAAACGCGTAAGGGCATCCTCACGTCCCGTATGTTTGGAAAGCCTCTGTACGACCTCAAAGAAATACAGGAAGCAGTGGCCACATATATTTCGCGGGGAGCTGAAAAATTACGGGCACAAGGTTCGGTTGCTTCAAACCTGCAGGTGACTCTAATCGGCGACAAATTCAAAAACCCAAAATCCAAATATAAATACGGAGCCTATACTTCCTTTAAAGTTCCCACAGCGCATACCCCAACGCTCATCCGAGCGGGAGAAATCATTACAAGATCGCTCCATCTGCCCGATACTAAATATAAAAAAGCAGCGATCATGCTAACAGGGATTGTCCCACACAGCGAAGTGCAGATGGATCTTTTTGATCCTGAATTATACACCCGGCAACAGTTTCGGCTCATGGAGTGCATCGATGAGATCAACAGTAAGCACGGAAGGCATACAGCCGCATTTGCCGCCACAGGGTTACACCGGCAAAAGAACGAAGAAGCAAAATGGAAGATGAATCAAAATTTTCTCAGTCAAAGGTACACTACAGAATGGGACGAAATCATGGCCGCGAAAACAAAATGACAAACGCCTTGGAGAAACCTAATATGGTCATAATTATTTCATAAACTATGACACCATATCAGCGGCTTCCCGACCGAGCTGCATTCCCAATGCTACCCCCATTCCGCTAAGTCCTGCTACCACAACCGTTGAATCCGAGATCTTCCTCAGAATTGGACTTTTAGTTGAAGTGAACCCCATAATACCAGACCACTCCGTTTCGATCTCCCAGCCTTTGGGAAGTCGTAAAACGCCATTTGCAAACTTCAACAGGTGGTTTTTGATCTTGTGATTGGTTCCAAATTCAGTTGTTGTTTCCACATCAATGTCTAAACTTCGAGCACCTCCAAGCAACATTCTATTTTCGCCAACACCCCGGAAATAGTAGTAACCGGCATCATAATGATACGTTCCTTGCCATTTAAGATCCGAAATAGGTTTGGTTACAAATACGAATCCTCGGCCGGGTTTAATGTCGATATTATCAATGATTTTTGAAGTAAAAGAATTGGTAGCCACAATTATCTTATTTGCATGGAATTCAATTCCCTCATCCAAAACAAGCCGGGAGTGTTCTGTATCCAGGTGTTTAACCTGCGAACGCCACCTGAACTCTATGCCAAGAGCTACGTTCTTTTGATACAGAGTGTTCATCATCTTTCCTGGATGCAAGCAACCTTCATGATCGATACTTATGGCAGGAAACCCATTGTGCTCTGTTTTCTTGTAAACCTCTTCTTTACCGGCTGCTTTCTTCAGCCATCGGTTGCAAATGTCTAAATGATCAAGTGCTTCCTCATATATCTTTTCATCAGTAAATATCTCATATGCACCGGGTTCTCTATAGGCTATATTTTCGTCTCCCAAGGTGGTACGCAATAACTTCAAACCATTAAAACGACGGCGAATCCGGTCAATGATATTTGACTCTTCTTCTATCTTCATATCCGCCATATGCTCTGTTACCGAGCCAAAACAAGCAAACCCTGCATTCCTGGTACTGGCGCCAATCGGGAAAAAACCCCGGTCTAAAACCAAAACCGATGCATCCGGATGCTTCTTCTTAAAAAAATGAGCCGTGGATTGTCCTGTAAGTCCCGCTCCAATAACGACCAGATCGTAAGTGCGTTCATATAATTCCGATTCCCAAAAAGATCGCTCTGCGTTTATCATAATTCTTCAAATACTAAACTTGCCATTAATGGCGTAGCGATCTCAAAAAAGCGATCGTCCACATTATATTTTGGATGATGCCACGGATATTCCGAATCCGATTGCTTGCTTCCGCTTCCCACAAAAAAGAAGGCTCCGGGAAAGTGGCGCTGATAAAAAGCGAAGTCTTCTCCGGCCATGATGGGACGCTTCATTTCAATCACCGCTTCTTCGCCAAATAGATCTTTAGCTGTTTTCAGAACAGCTTTTGCTTCTTTTTCGGAATTGATAACAGCGGGATATCCCGGATTGAATTCGAGAATATATCTTCCACCTGCCGGTTCTGTGATCCCTTTTGCCAAAGCATGCAACTTTTTCACCACTAATTCTTCTGTTTCAGGGGATAACGTTCTCGCGGTTCCCCACAGTTTTACTTTTTCGGGGATGATATTATGAGCCGTACCGCCTTCCACTTTACCGATCGTCACCACCACCGGTTCGGTTGGATCTACGTTTCTGCTGGCTATGGTTTGAACCGCATTTATAAATTGAGCAGCCATTACTACCGGGTCGATAGCTTCATGGGCCCGTGCTGCATGCCCTCCTTTGCCTATGATCTCCACTTCAAATTCGGAGGTAGAAGCCATCAAGGCGCCGGTTTTGGTTGCTATGGTTCCTGCTGCATGCATAGGTGAGGTATGAATTCCGAAAATTGCATCAACTCCTTGTTTTTGCAAAAACCCTGTTTCACTGAGCAACTTTCCGCCTCCCGGTAATTTCTCTTCTCCCGGCTGAAAGACCAACAACACCTTTCCTTTTAAATCCGATTGGAGATCTTTCAGGATCTTAGCAACCGCCAATAAGTTTGAGGTATGAGCATCATGTCCGCAACAATGAGCCACTCCCTCATTTTTTGACAAGAATTGCTGCTTGGCATTCCCTTCTTCCATAATAGGCAAAGCATCGATATCTGCCCGTAAAGCAATCACACGATCAGATTTGATCCCGCCTTCAATGATGCCAACGCACCCGGTTTCAAGAGGACTATCATAAGGGATATCCAGTTTTTCGAGTTCAGCCTTTATAAACTTAGTGGTCTCAAATTCCTTGAAACTCAGCTCAGGATATTGGTGTAAAAATCTCCTGGTTTTGATGGTGTCAGGTAAATACTTATCTGCCAGTTCTTTGATTTTTTTTTGCATCTGATACGAGCTAATTTTGTTTAAACAATAATAAGAATATTATGGGAGTTGACGTAACCTTTTGGCTCATCAAACGTACCTGAGCTTGTTATTCAAAACCGAAGGAATATTATGAAGAGATCATCTTGGGAAATTATTTTAGCCGGCCTTGTTTTTGTTGGGATTGGAATCTACGTAACCGGAAATTCATCTGCCCCAAAGAATGCTCCGGAAATGGCTTCAGCAGATAGCATCCAAGTAAATATCAAAGAAAAAGGAATCAAAGTTATCAAGTTGGAGAAATTAAGCCAGCTTCAAAAACTTGAAGAGCTTAAACATCTTGAAAACTTAAAGAATCTTGAAAACCTCAAGAATTTAGGAAATTTCTTACCTGCTGAAGTTCGTGCTGACTTCGAAAATGAAATTAATCAGGCTTTGAAAGAATTTGAAGAAGAGAGTGTGGAAGTGAATATCAATACCGAAGATGGAACAGTATCCATACAAAAAGCCATGGATGTTTCGTCATCTGGCGACTGGACAGCTGTTTCTCCCGGTGTATTTGCCTATGTGAAAGAATTTAGTGCTTCAGATCTTGAAAACGCCGCTATCAGCCTTCCCTTTGGATCGATCGAGGTGACGGGGAGCAGTTCCGGCTCCGGAAAGTTAACACTTAAAGCATCCGGGCAAGTATCAACCAAAGACGACCTCAAATCTATGATTAGTGTAAGCGAAGATCTTGGGAATCAGAATGCATCATTTCTGGTAAAATCTCAATCCACAAAAAATTCTACCGACCAAGGCGTCCATCTTGAAGCCGTTTTATCTTTACCAAATCATGTCGATTTAAGTGCAACCACGAATGCCGGACATATCTCTTCCAGGAATATAACAGGCCAACAAGATTACAAGACTCAGGGCGGGCATATCAAGCTTTCTGAACTGTCCGGAAAAGTGAATGCAAAAACCAATGGCGGACATATTTCATTGGAGCAATCCAACGGAACATTTGTGCTACGATCTGCTGGAGGCCATATCAGTACCCAAGAAACAGAAGGCAGTGTGAGCATGGAAACGTCAGGAGGTAATCTTCAGGCTATTGAGTTAACCGGTTCGGTCCAAGCCGCTACAAATGGAGGAAACATCGAACTCCAGTTTGATGAATTAAAAGGAAATTCAGCGGCATCTACCGGAGCCGGGTCAATCACCTTAATTTTACCAAAGAATTCTGATGCCGAATTGAACCTTGCAGGGAGCTCTGTCGAAGTGCCCTCTACATTTGCATTCACAGGGAATAAATCTTCCTCAAAAGTAGTTGGTTCTTTAGGAAATGGCACATATACCCTTAAAGCAAAAACCAGCTATGGAAAGATCGTTCTCAAACCTAAAAATTAGTTTTTCTTTTTGAAGTAAGAAGTAATGATCCACTTCAAGTGAAGGCAAAGGTGGATCGTAACGATCAGTGTAAAGAAGACGGCTATCCAAAAATGCACGGAACCCCATTCATGCCGTGTAAGCCATACCGCTGATTGTTGTCTGCTACCCGGCGGTAAAATAAATTCAAGAACAATGCCCGTTCCAATTAAAGCAAGCATGGATACAAAAAGAAGCCCATCAATAACGACCTGTTGTGTATGCTTTCTCATTTCTCCCATCCTCCGTTTTCATTAATCTAAAAGGTGGGTATAAATCTTTTGTGAATTTTTTCAGGCGACTCTTACTTTGTGAAAAATTAATTTTACTCTTTCTATGAGCCCAAAAATTCACCAAACCAAAGACGGTTCTTCAACACTCTACTCTGAGCGCTTTGATCAGTATTACCATAATCCAAACGGCGCTGCATCAGAAAGTTTATATGTATTTTTTGAGCAACCCGGACTCACTGATTTTATCACAAAAAGCGACCAGCTAACGATTCTGGAAATAGGTTTTGGAACCGGACTCAACATGTTGCTTCTTATAAACCTGGCCAAACGATTAAATCCAGACATTTCCATCCGCTACTATTCTATTGAAGCTTTTCCGGTTTCCGCGGAAACTGCAAAAGATTTCGACTTTGGAAAGCATCTTACGGAACCTGAACTTTCTAAGATTTTGCCCACCATTTTTTCGGAGCTGCATCCCGGAATGAATGTCATCAAACCCATAGCATCTTTAAATATTGAGCTTCACTTATTCTATGGTAAATTTGAAGATTTCAAGCCTGAAGATTTAAAGGCAGACTTTATTTTTCATGACCCGTTTTCACCTGAAGTAAATGAAGAATTATGGTCGAAAGAAACCTTCCTGAAACTGGCAGATTATTCCAAAAAATCCACCGTGCTTTCTACTTATTGTGCAGCCTCAAAGGCGCGTGGAGCTTTATGTGCAGCAGGCTGGCATGTTGCTAAAGCGCGTGGTGCATTAGGGAAAAGGGAAATGACCATTGCAGCAAGATCGGAACAACCTTTGGCAAAATTTAAACGAGTAAATGAAAGAAGGCTGGCTGAAAGATATCAAAAAGGGGATTTTTGATTCAGTGCTCAAATACGAACTCTTTGATCAGCTTCTCTACTTCTTCTACACCCTCTTTGGAAGAAGATGAAAAAGATAATACGGGCACTTCTATATTCATGTCTTTCAGAATGCGCCTGACTTTTGCTTTTGAAGAACTCACTTTATTTTTTGAGATCTTATCAGATTTTGAGAGCAAGACGGCAAAAGGCTTTTCATTCATCCCCATCCAATAAAAGAAGTCTTCATCCAGTTGGCTGGGATCGTGACGGGCATCTACCACATGCAGGATCAACCTGATGGATTCTCTCTCAAGCAAATACTCACGAATGTTCTTACCCCACCGATCTCGTTCTTTTTTAGGCACTTTAGCAAAACCATAACCGGGCAGATCTACCATAAAAAACCGATCTCCGATCTGGTAATAATTCATCTGCTGGGTTTTACCCGGAACGTTGGATGTTCTTGCTATATTCTTTCGGTTCAGCAAAGCATTGATCAAAGATGATTTCCCCACATTTGACCGGCCGGCAAAACACACCTCCGGAAGAGTAGAAGGCGGACACTCTTCCAGTTTAGTAGCGCTGGTAATAAACTTAGGCTGAGCTTTAAACATTAGATAAGATCGTTGGCTTCTTTTTCAACACCGAAATTCACCGGAACCGGATAATTACCGGTAAAACAGGCTGTGCAATAGTCTTCATCAGAAGGATTTGCCGCTTTTACAGCTCCAACCAACCCGTCCGGAGATAAATACCGCAGGCTGTCTACACCGATCTCTTCAGCCATCTTATCAATATTGCGATCAAATTTATTTGCGATCAGCTCGTCCGGACTGGGAAAATCCATTCCATAATAACAAGGCGATATGATTGGAGGCGAACTAACCAAAAAGTGAATTTCTGCCGGATTGCATTCCCGGATCATATCTACAAGATATCGAGAAGTGGTTCCACGAACTATAGAATCATCCACGATAATGATAATCCTGCCCTCAATAACCCCACGAACAGGGTTGAACTTCGTTCGAACCTTTTGCTCACGAGATTTTTGTCCGGGAGAAATAAATGTACGGCCAACATAGTGATTTCGAATCAGCCCCATATCGTATTTGCACGCGTGCCCCAATTTCTGGCTTTCGGTCGCATATCCGAGAGCTGCAGTGTTACTTGAATCAGGAACCGACATCACCACCGGTTTTTTCCCGGTATCATTGTTCTTGATAATCTCATTCAACGGATGTTCGTTCGCCAATGCTTTACCGAGGTTACGCCGGATCTTATCTACCATTTCCCCAAATATCATACTATCGGGGCGAGAAAAATACACATATTCAAAAATACATTGACTGGTACCCGTGCCCTTGGTTGGCGGTATAAAATATGATTTGGGTTCACCTGTTTTTATTGCTTCATCATCTATCACTACCACTTCACCGGGTTTAACATCCCGTATGTATTCTGCGTTATTGATATCAAAAGCGCAGGTTTCACTGGCCACACAAAATGCTCCGTCTACTTTCCCAAGAGCCAACGGACGAAATCCATTGGGATCACGTACGGCAATGAGTTTATCGTCTGTCAAAATAACCAAACAATAGGCCCCTTCTATTTGCCGGAGGGCATCCATGATCTGGTCCATCTGATCCTCATACAGACTATGTGATATAAGATGAAGGATCAATTCTGTGTCAGAGGTACTTTGAAATAAAACCCCTTCTTTCCGAAAACGCTCACGGATCTGCTTGGCGTTGGAAAGATTTCCATTGTGGCCAATCGCCAAATTCCCATTCCTGTAATGAACCCTGAATGGTTGAATGTTAGCCGGGTTTTTGGATGAACCCGAGGTAGAGTACCTGTTATGCCCAATGGCTTTATCGCCCTTCAGAATTTTTTTAAAGACCTTGGAATCATCAAAAACGTTTAAGACTAGTCCAAAATCCTTGTAAGAGGGCATAGTCAGCCGGTCTTTATTCTCATCATAATAGGATGAGACTATACCTGCAGATTCCTGTCCCCTGTGTTGTAGGGCATGCAAGCCATAATACGTGTGTAAGGCAGCATCAGGATGATTATAAATTCCGTAGATTCCACAATATTCGCGAGGCTTGTCGCTCATACTTTTTATACTCCAGCAATGAGGGTTGATTAGATTTGAAGATAAGAAATTATCTCCGGCTTAGAGAATTAGAACTCCGAGAAGTTATTGACAGGTTTTACACATTTTGGTTGGGCTTAGGTAATTCTACATAAAACGTTGTTCCTTCTCCTTCTTCACTTTCAAACCAAATGCGTCCATTCATTTTTTCTACGAATTCTTTGGTCATGCTCAGGCCAAAACCCGATCCTTTTTCTTTACCGGTTCCGGTGCGGGTCCATGAATTGCTGTTAAAAATTTTTTGCATAGACGATTCGGGAATACCTACTCCGTCATCTTTCACGGAAATTATAATTTTACCTTCCTTTTCTTGAGCCTGTACATCAATGTTACCTCCCTCTTCAGTGTATTTGATAGCATTAGAGATGAGGTTCCTGAAAATCACACGTATAGCATTGGCATCAGCTATCACTGTTTGTCCATTCAGGTTGCTCTGCAAATCTATTTGTTTCTGGATCGCTAAAAATGACTGAGTGGTTATCACATCATCAATCAGGGGTCGTATTTCTACCGGTTTAAGATCAAGATCAAAACCCGATAGTTGATCTTTAGCCCAAGCCAAAAGGTCTTCAATGACATTTACATTTTCACGAACAGAGGCCTCAATTCCATCCAACAGTCGCTTCAATTCATCTCCTTTAAGAATGTCTTCCCTAATCAATTCAATCACTCCCTGAACAGAGGTTAGTGGTGACCGAAGGTCGTGAGATACGACTGCAAAAACCTTATCCTTGGCTTTATTTATATCTGCAAGTTCATCCCGCTGAGCCTCAATTTCTTTAAGCAACCGCTCTTTTTCCCTGGCATTTCTCCTTGTTATGTACAGCAATACCACAATTAGCAGTAAGATAACCGCACCAGATGCAATTAATATCATCTGAAATTGAATACGCGCCTCTTGTTGCGCCTGTTTTTCCTGCAGTAACCGATTAATCTCATTCTGACGCCTCAATTCAAGTTGACTTTCCAAGTCAGCTAACTCCCGCTGTTGCTCGACGGTTCTAAGGCTGTCCGTAATTGCATTATATAATTCTAAATAGTTTAAGGCTTCCCGGTACCTATTGGCTTCTTTAGCCGCTTCATATAGCATAATCCGAGACTCTTCGATCATAGCCGGGTTCTCTAATTCTTGAGCTACCTGATAGGCATTTTCAAGTAACTGAATTGCTTCTTCAAATCGACCCTGATCCTGATACAATCCTCCTAAACCGGCAAAATTGTGATATATCCCTTCCCGAATTCCATATTCCTGAGATTCACGAAGGGATTGCCTGTAGTATTCCTCCGACTCCCGGAAATTTCCCATCTCCTGGTTCAGCCATCCTAAATTATACGTGATCATTAAAGTTGGCCGATTGGGAAAAAGGTTCTTACTCAGATCAAATGCTTCCAAATAAAGTTCTTCTGCTTCTACATATTTTGCTTCCAGTCCACGTACGTTTGCAAGGTTTAAATAAGCCTGGTACACCCGTTCAGTGAATCCTATTTTTTTTGAAACTGAAATAGCTCTTTTCAAATAATCAGCAGCTTTATCAAGCTCTCTTTCACCGGAATAAACTCCTCCAATGTTAAGTAAAATAGTACCCAACATAGAAGAGTCCCGAGCTTGTTCCGCATAGGTTATGGCCTGCAAATAACTTCGGGTGGTCTCGGTGATATTTCCAAGTTCCTTATACACAACACCTAAATTTAGATTTGTACCTGCCACCAATTCGGCTTTTGAAGGTGATTCTAATTCTGAAGCCATCTTAAGTGCCCGCATATAAGCTTCTTTAGCCTTCTCATAATTACCCAGGCTTAGTTGAGCCTCCCCAAGCTCGTTATAGTAGCGAACTTTAATATCTGCCGGACCATCAGAAAATCTCTGAAGCATCTGTTCTGTAAGTACTTTAACAGAATCGTACTTTTGTTCGTAGTTAAGAATGGTAGCATACCTATACTGTGCAAAAGCCTTTCCATACTCAAAATTCAAACGCTCAGATAATGAGTCAGCTCTTTGGGTTAAAACAAAAGCTGAATTAATGTTACCCTGCCTTAGTTCATTGTCTACTTCATTTAAAATTCTCATGATATTAGCACTGTCCGATGAGCTCACCGTTTGTGCTACAACCTCACTTTTGAACAAAAGAATAGAAAAAATTGCAAAGGCTACTTTGATAGACGTTTTCAAGAAATAATATTTTTTGAAATTTAAACGACCTGAAAATACTAAAGCCTTTCGTTTTTGAAAGGATCATTTATGAAATGAGTATCCCTCACGCTTTGGGAAGCTCCACGAAAAAGGTAGTACCTTCTCCTTCTTCACTTTCAAACCAAATGCGACCACCCATTCTTTCAGTGAACTCTTTACTCAGGCTAAGCCCGAAACCGGAACCCTTTTCTTTTTTGGTACCCTCGGTGCTCCAGGTCTTGCTGTTAAATATTTTTTGAGCTGATTCTTTTGGGATACCTACCCCATTGTCTTTAACCTTGATGATAACCGAATTGTCATTTTGTTTGGAGGATACTTCTACAGAATCCCCTTTCTCAGTGTATTTTATTGCATTTGATATCAGGTTTCTAAATATGATACGCGTTGCATTTGTATCCCCCTTTATGATCTCATCATCTAAAGTTGAGGTCAATGAAATATCTTTACGAATAGCCAAAAAAGACTGACTTTGTATCACATCATTGATCAGTGGCTTCAATTCCACCTTCTCAGATACCATCTTCATTCCGGAAAGTTGTTCTTTTGCCCACGCCAAAAGGTCTTCTATCACATCAACATTTTCTTTGATAGATACATCGATCTCCTCTACCAACTTTTTCAAATCATTTCCATCCAGCAGTTCATCCTTCACTAACTCCAGAACTCCCTGAACGGATGTCAGCGGTGACCTAAGATCATGTGATACTATGGCAAAGACTCGATCTTTAGCTTGATTCAACTGCTCAAGTTCATCTTTACGGTCTTGTAATTCTTCCAATAACTGCTGTTTCTCCGATGCTCGTTTACGAGACATTACCAATAGTGCAGCTATCAATAAAATGATCAACACCGATGCAGCAATTAAAATATTCTGTGAGAATATCCGCTGTTCCTGCTGAGATTGTTTTTCCTCCAACAATTGATTCACTTCCTGTTGCCTGCTCAGCTCAAGTGTACTTTTTAATTGCGAGAGTTCTTTTTCCTTCTCGATATTTGTAAGGCTGTCGGTTAAAGCTTTGTTATCTGCTAAGATCTTGTAAGCTTTCTCATATTTACCTGCTTGAGCATATGCAGACTGTGCCTGCTGCTGAGCTACATTCAAGGCTGTCAAGCTCCCTGAACCTTCAGCCAACGGTAAAGCTTGTTCTATTTGAGATATGGATGCTTCAATTCGACCCGTTTGGCCATATAAACGACTTAGCTCCAGGTGGTTGAAAAAAATACCTTGTGGTAACTGAATACTTTTGCTCATCTCCAGCGAACGTAATAAATAATCTTCGGCCACTTCAAACCGACCCATTTTTCTTAATGAGACCCCTTTGTTATGTACGATAATAGCCGGAGGAGTATTTGGCCGAAGTTCTTTCCATAAAGATTCAGATTGCTCATAGTATACAAGAGCCTGCTCAAATTCCTCTTGATCTCTCAGTAAATTTGCCAAATTTAGGCTTGCCCTGTATTCATCAATTTTATTATTGATAGATCGGCTGATTCTAAGTGACGCTTCAAGGTAATAGCGAGCTTTTTCATATTCTTTAGTCTCTTGATAAGCATTCCCCAAGTTATTGTATAGAATCGTTAGCAAAGCAGAATCAGAACTGGCAGTGGCGAATTCGATAGCCTTGAGATAATTTTCAAAACTCAAATTCATATTTCCAAAATCTTGGTAGATACTTGCCAGGTTTTGATGCATCTCAGCTATAAAGCGACTTTTCTCGCTGCCTTCCGGAATATCTTCCGCCATTTCTAATGCTTTTTTCAAAACAGGTAAGGCATCAATAATATTTCCCTGATCATAAAGTACACCACCTTTCAACTTGTAAAGTTGATGAATTTGATCGGATTCTGAAAATTCCTGAATAGCTTTATTTACTATTGAGTCTGCTTTCTGTAATTCTTGACGATCAATATAAGTATCCACCAAAATGATGGCGGCGCTGTGTTGTCCTTTCGAATACTGAATATCTTTTGCGATACGCTCAGCCTTCTGAGCTGCATAAATTGTACTGTCTAACTTTGACTCAGATTTATAAGCCCGGGCTTGTTGAAGCAAATTTTGGACAAACGTGGTATCGACCTTTCCTCCATCAGAGGACTGCCCAAATACCTGGGTGCCTAAACTCATTATTATGAATAGTCCAACTGTTCTAAAAATCATTTTTTTAAATGCAAGGAGCAGAAATTAATTGAATAAGAATTCTTCGAAAGCTTCATAAGCACAATAAAATAATAAAGCCCTTCAATCTTTGAAGGGCTTTATCAAAATTTATCAGTTAGAAAATTTAAATCAATGGATCAAAGTAGCATCAAGATGAATGTCCACACCCGTCAAAGCCTTAGACACCGGACAGCCTTTTTTTGCAGCCTCAGCAATTTCCTGGAATTTAGCTTCATCAATATTGGGGACATGCCCTTTGGTTATCAATTTGATTGTTGTAATAGATGCAGAACCCGGATCAATGGTTACTTCTGCTTCAGTTTCTACAGAATCGGGTGTAAAACCGGCTTTATCCAATTCATTAGAAAAAGCCATTGAGAAACACCCGGCATGAGCTGCACCTATTAGCTCCTCGGGATTTGAACCATCTTTGTCTTCAAATCGAGTCGCAAAACTGAATGCACCCTCGTAAGCACCACTGCCTACTTTCATGGTTCCATTTCCTGATTTTAAGTCACCTTTCCAAACGGCATTTGCTTTCTTAGTCGGCATAATTAACAGTTATTTATTGTGAATCTTTTATTTCATGTTTAATAACGAAGCTGCTCAACAATGCATTCCCATTCGTATTAGAATACAACATTTGAATGGCTCACCATTAAAAGAAAAAATATACTCACTAATTTTAAAAAAGAGTTGAATAGTATCCTAAAGTGCCCTTATATTTGTTGCCCTTTCAAAAAGGAATTTATTGAAAAGCGGGAATAGCTCAGTGGTAGAACATCCCGAGAACTAGGGACCAAGGTTGGGGTCGCGAGTTCGCTTTAAAACCACACTATATTTTGACTTATTGCGGGAATAGCTCAGTGGTAGAGCATCCCGAGAACTCGGGACCAAGGTTGAGGTCGCGAGTTCGCTTTAAAACCACACCA
>NZ_AQXG01000019.1 GCF_000375425.1 Gracilimonas tropica DSM 19535
CGGGATGGAAGAAACGAAGACTATTTTGCGGGGAATCCCTCCCTCTCCGCATTAACTACCTAAACCATCCTTCATTCCGATTGATGGTTTTTTTTGATAAAGAAAGGAGGGATGGGAAGCCTGTCCCGCTTTCGCTCGGGATGGAAGAAACGAAGACTATTTTGCGGGGGAATTTTTTTCTCTATTTGCTTTTCATGATAAAAACGCCATTCCAGTCTTTTTCCGGCGGATCTGATTTCATCAATTCTGTACGTTCAATAAAAATCCCGGATGGATTTATTTCATACCGTTCCAGTTTTTTTGAGGCGTGAAATTTTTGAAGAGCTGTGTCCCAATTTTGAGTAAAATAATGTTCCATGCCTTCTTCATACAAAGCAATACATTCCTGCGTTTGCTCAGAAATATCATCTTGTAAACCAACGATCTCATACACTTTAACGGGCTTGGTCTTTCCTTTTACTACGATATTATCAAGCAATCTGAAAACACATTCATCCCCGTATTTTTGAGCCTCTTGTTTTGTGGATTCAGTAACCATGGTGAACACACCATACTGTTTAGCCCCACTTTCACAACGGGCTGCAAGATTTACATTATCGCCCATCATGGTATAGTTAAAGCGGCGGGCAGAACCCATATTTCCGGTAACCATATTGCCGGTATTCATCCCGATCCGGTGCTGCATGTTTACGACAATGTCGGGCCATCCGTCCTTCTCCCACTTCTTCCTGAGCTCGTATAACTCGCGGTGCATAAGTTGCGAAGCAACACAAGCCTGATATGCATGGTCAGCTAAATAAACCGGTGACCCAAAGAACGAGACAATGGCATCGCCAATGTACTTGTCAAGTGTTCCACCACGGTCGTTCAGGATATTGGTCATTGCCGTGAGGTATTCATTGATCAGCTTCACTAATTCCTTGGCTTCAAGCTGTTCTGAAAAAGTGGAGAAGGAAACAATGTCACTGAAAAAAGCAGTCATGTAAGTTTCTTCTCCTCCTAACTGCGGTTCCTCACCCGACTCAACCATTTGATTAACCAGTTCAGGAGATACGTAGGAAGAGAACATCCCTTTAATACGTCTTTTTTCCTTCAGTTCTAAATAATACTCATAGCTAACCATCCCAATCTGTGTAATAATGATCGCTAATAAAGGACCTGTAATTACCATGATCGTGTTGTAGTTCAGGAAAGCCCAAAAACTTAAACTATATATTCCGCTACCTGCCAGGATCGAGAAGATAATTCCCCAGTTTGCCGTTAAGAAGTGGGTGATCATAGCAATCAGGAAACAAAACAAGAACATGATGAGCAGTGTATACCATCCGCTGAATCTTGAAATATAATTTCCGTCTAAAATAGTTTGAATAGCATGGGCATGAACCTGATATCCCGGGCGGGCATTGTTGCCCTGGTTTGCAAAAGGCGTAGCATAAAAATCTTTCAATAGGGGCATAGTCGCACCAACGATCACGATCTTATCTTTAAATGTCTCTTGGCTCAAGTGGCCAATAATCGGATCATCGAAGGTATTTACATCGGTGCCTAACTCCGATTCAAAAACCGTAGTATAGCTTGAATCGTCAATCACTTCTTCCAGGGAAATTTCAGGGAAGGTGCCTTCCGGTCCATAATAATTAATAAAAAAGGAATTTGGACGGTCTTTTAGGATGCGGTAAGGGCCCAACTGGAAGTAGGGGTTACTATTGAGTTCGATAGGATCTACAGATGCATAAGAAATGTCACCATATTGGCGGATGATCTCGAGACCAAGCCTGTAATAATTCTTTTCCAAATAATGCTGGCCAAAGCGGTATGTTCGCACTGCTCCATCCAGGTCGGGGTGCACTTGTACCAATGCTACACGATTGGGATTGCCATTGTTCAAGACCGGGGTGGGGAACATGGGGGAATAATTATCAGCATACGTATTGGACACCGTTCTTTCTAAACGCTGAATATCTCCGGCTAAAAGTACGTTGCCATATTTTTGCATGGCTTCAGCAAATAAGGTGTCGTTTTTTGGATTCTCATCGTCGGGATTATCGAAAATGACATCAAAAGCGATTACCTTAGCGCCCGCTTTATTAAGGTTGTGTACCAGCCGGGCATAAATATCGGTAGGCCAAGGGTATTTATGAGGAATCTCATCGTCGGCTTGTTGGCTAATGGCCACTAAAACGATGGGGGAGTCAGAGACATCCAAAGGGCCACGGTATTCAAACAGCTGATCTGTATGCTTAAGCTGCAGATTTTGCACCGGCCGGAGGAACATCAACAGAAAAGAAAGGATAAATCCACCGGCAGCAATGGCAAATAGGATAGCTATTCTAAGGGATTTCTTTCGCGGTTTTGCCATCTCAATCAAAAGCTGTAAACATAGCGCAACTGTACAATGCGGTCATTCTGTATGTTTTGATTGGTGACGTTGGTAAGGTTTGCGTCAAAGATAAGGGCGTGATTACCAGAAATGTTATAGCGGGCGCCGGCTTGTAATACATACGTTCCAAATGACCGGGTTGCTGGAGTGTCCAAGAGAACAAAATAGTCGTCATTTGGATCATTGTTTGTGGTTTGTTCACTGCTGCACCCGGATGAGTCACAAATGTCAAAACCCCGGGATTCGGTTTCATTACTGGTATAAGCTAAACGACCATTGATGCTCAGTGAGTTATCCATAAAATACATTTGTCCTCCAACATACATCCCGGAAATCTTGATATCGCTTTGCCCGCCACCTGATTGCGTGTTATTGTAAGTGTATCCGATTTGTGTTTCAAGGGGAGAATTGGAGAAGCGCGATGTCAGATTAAGGGAAATAGCCGTACTGGTGATATCACCGAACGCGAAAACCTCATCCTTGGTTTTCAGGCTGGTATAATTAAGCGAAATATCATTTCGGGCGTTAAAGAGGTTAAATTGCTGGGTGATGGATGAATTGAAATTGAGTGTATTATTCCGGCGCGGTGTGGGCGTCACAAGGGTGATCAGTGTATCCTGGCCATTAACGGTACGCTGCTCCTGTCGAATGTTTCTAACAGCTGCATTCACAAGATCGTCACTGAGCAAGTAGTTTTGTCGCTCTATTCCATTATCTCTTGATCGGTACCTGAAACCAAAGCTGATGCGAGGCAAGTCTCTGTCAACAGGGTACCAGCTTACGCTTGACCGATACGAAGAAGTGTTTGTTGTAGCATCGCGGGTGTTGGCTACATTATCAGTCAGGCTTTCGTACCCAAGTGTAACATATAGCCGGTTAGAGAATAGGTTAACGCGATCGGTAAGGGTAAACCCGGCTATATCTTTTCGAATGGTTGAGTTGGCCAATGAATTAAAATTTGGCCCTATCCAGCGATACTGAACTCGAAAACTGTTATTAGGATAGCGAAATGAAAGTTCACTGTTGCCGGCTAAAAGGCTGGTCGGGAAGAACGGTTCAGCAGAAAATTCACCGTCATTTTCTGAAATATTAAGCGGCAGCACATTCATGTTTTCGTTCACAATGATGAGCCATGATATCTGTTGCAACAGATCCGAAGTACTTTGGTCAATATCGAAGCCAAGGTCTGAAGCTCGCTCTACGGTAAGCGGGCCATCATAAATATTATTGTTGACCGCACTTATTGCCGCTTCAGATTGAAAACGTATCCTGCTCTGATCCAAAGCAAATTTCAGATCTCCACCGGCCACTACATTACCTTTTGGGCGAACCGTTCCGGAACGGATAGTAAGTTGATCAGGGTTGGCGATCAGGGAGTCATAGTCCTGCGGCGCTAAATTATTCCGGAGAGAAAGGTTCGATCCCGCAAGATCGGTATAATTCCTGACATTGAAGATGGAAGTAGTGTCATCCTGGATTTTAAGGGCATGGAAGCCAACCTGGAAAGCATCTTCATTACCAAAACTGATGCGCCCTCCGGTGATCCTTCGCTGGAATCCGCCCCGTCCTCCATCCTGATAGGTTAAATAATAGTTTTTGTCTACTACAGAATCTGCGCCAATGACGACATTCTCCACAATAAGGCTGTCGTATAAGTTGGTGATACCGCGCTCAATTTCCCCGTACATGAACTGAAAATTCAGATTCTCATTAAGCAAATTCAGTGTAGAATGAATGCCATGGATTCTTCTTCCGGAAATGGTAAAAGGACTCATGTTTGGATACACGTGTCCGGCTTCTAAATTCCAAATATCCCGGAACCTGAGGTCAATACCATATCTGTTCTGTGGTTGAAGGCGGGGATCTTCCTGCGAGGTTAAAAATCCATGTGCTGAGTACCGGAAATCACCATACTGTCCTGATATCCGGGCTCTGCCGGTGTAAGCATTGTTGATGTCTTGGGCAATTACCTGGTTCCGGGCTGTAAGCTCAACGCTGCCCTGAGGAATGTTAGAAGGGCCAAAGCCTTGAAAAGAGGCTTGCCCCGGAGCAACTACGGCAAAGTCCCAGTCGGTAACGGCAAAAGTTTTCTCAGCAGTTTCATAGTCCAAAGTGATGGTATGTTGTCCCCTTGATAAGCCGTCCGGAACGTAAGAAATATAATATGCGCTTGTGTCAGCTTCACCGGTAACATCAATTCCGTCGATCAAAAGCTTGAATTCTCCTTCAGGAAGGGAGTTGAAATCATAGAACAAGGCGATTGCGATGATGGAGTTCTCCTGGGCTACCCCGGTTCCCGGGTCAGGCGAAAGAATAGTATAGTCGATTCCTTTAAGTTTTTCTTTTTGCTCAACCTGTTGGTCTAATTGATCTACGATTTCTACTTCCACCGGATTCTCGGAAGATAAGTTTCTTGGGAAATACAGGCCCTCACCGGAGTTCAGAGTGATCTCAAAATAGTATTCTAAGGTGTTTGCTCCGTTGTCTTCAGGATAAAGAACGGCCCGGAAAGCACCTCCCTGGAATTGGACCTCCTGCTGCTGGTAACTCAAGCCGCCGCCATACCTGTAATATAAAACAGCCTGTTGATAATCTGATTCTGAAATGCCCGGTACATTAAATGTAACGGTGTTCACTTTTCCGCGTTCTAAGGCTACAGGAGGCTGATGCTGAATGGTATATTGAGCAAAGGCTGAACCTGAAATTAGCAGAAAAAAAAGCGATAAAGATACCCTAATGGTGACCCCTTCCATAGACTAAAATTAAAGTTAATCTTAACTGAACCTAACCGGCCATGAACTGTGGCTTAATTATTATTTTCCTCATACACATCGACCTTAACTTCACGTATTTGACCGTTTTGGTCTCGGAAGCGAAGAATGATCTCTTTCTGGATCAGATCATTTTGCCCCATCTCTTCATATCCTTCATCGAGATTTTCGAGCTCGTCTTCTGAAAGAGTTCCCGAATTGATATTGTTGCCTTGTTCATCAACTTGTGCGTACATCTTTTCAAAAAGTGATACCGTTTGACCGGAATTTAAAGCAGTAACATCAACTTGTCCTTCTTGTACCCAGATAAAGCCATCTGCCCGGTTTCCAAACTCAGTGCCTTTTACAGATGCCAATGAACGGTTGGTTGAAACCTCAAAATCATTTCCGCCCTGAGGCTGAACTTCCAGGAACACTTCTCCTTTGTTTAGGTTGATTCGGGTAGACATTTCTTTCGTAGCAGTGCCTACTTCGCCTCGCAATATTAGCATGGAGCTTGGTTTTACTTTGGCAACACTACGGTCCATAAATACAACCAACGCAAATCCATCCTCATATGTAATCAGGGAATCACCGCTGAATAATTGTTCTCCTACATTCTCTTTAGGATCAAGCATCAGGTTTTTTTCAGCTTCCAAATTGGTGAGTTCCACTTCTGGCTTAAAGTGCTTTACAATTGCAAGAGGGCGGTCAGCTTTTTTTGTGGGAAATTCTGAGGAAACAAGTCCCATTCCTGCAATTAAAAAAATGATACTGTATAAATATTTGAATGAAGTTTTCATGGCGATACCTCTAATTTCCTTGAATGACGATCTTTTCGTCTCTGATCTTTTGCAACAATTCTTCCAGCTTTAAAGCAGCGGAAGGTCCGGTAAACTGCTGTCCGTCATATTCGATGGATTCGAGCGTAAACCCGCGCTCCTGTATTTGTTCGAAAGATTCTTGTCCTATCAGTTCAATGAGAGCAGTTCTTACCTCTTCGGAAATAGTCACATTTTCATTAGGTGAACCGGAGGAAGATTGGTCCGTCGGATCATTTAGAGTAAAACTCCATGCTTCAGAAAGAACTTCACTGCGATCGGAACTGGATTGTTTAAGGGCAGAAACCTGCCAATAATAGGTTTTTCCCCGTTCAAGCGGCTGTACTCCGGAAGATGGATATTGAAAACTGGTTCCTTCCACAAAAGAGTCTAAATTCTCAAATTCCAACAGAGAGCCTCCCTCGCTCAAAGGAGAAGAGCTCTTGGCACTTTGTAGAAGAGATTCGGGACTGTCCTGACCATTATCTTCCACTACAATTAGCCGGTAAGAGATGTTGGTGCTTCCTTCCCAGGAGAATTGAGGATACGGATTTGTGATCATTGATTCTGATCCAATGGCATCGCCCGGGGTACGCGGGATGATCTCACTGTCTTCTATTACCGCTTTGGCCCCGGTACTGCTGCCTCCAATTTCAGCTATGCCTGTAGCCAAATTTTGCCGACCCCTTGCATCACTGAAAGTGAAGATAGTTACTTCTAAAGAATAAACATCCTGAGGAAGAGAGGTTGAACCGGATAATTCGCCGATCAAATCTTCTCCCTGAGGAGTAAGCCCGCCATCAAACCCAATGGATTCCTCTATTCCAGGGAAAATCTCGTTGGCAACATCATTATTAGTGATGTATACCGATTGAAAGGGTCTTAGAGAGAAAGGCCGGTCACTATCTTGCGTGTATTCAAGAATGGTTCCTTCTTTTCCGGAACTTACAACGATCTCGAGAAAAAGGTTTTCAGCTTTTTGATCAGATAAATTTTCAATAATGACTGAGACCAGGACCGGTCCGCTGCCGTCAGTGTTCACGCCCAGCTCAGTGAGGCTGAGAATTTCAGCATCTGCTAAAATAGCACTTGGTTCCACGGTAATATTAAGTTCTTGTGCCTGAACTAATTTATTAGGAACAACATTACCGATAAAAAGTATGAGAACAATAGTTAGTGATTTTAAAAATCTCTCAAACATTGTAACTCCCGTTTTTGATTATGTTTGGTAATTGTAAAGTATAAGGAGCATACAAACAAGCAATCATGATGAAGTCTAATGTTTATAAAAATGACAATTCGATGAGAATTTTGTACCCTTGAATAAATAAAAAAAGCCTTATTCTTAGTAAGAACAGGCTTTTGTGGAGCTACGGGGATTCGAACCCCGGACCTCTTCGCTGCCAGCGAAGCGCTCTAGCCAGCTGAGCTATAGCCCCTTGAGGACGCCAAAGATACCCTTAGTGTTAAAATTATGCTAATGATATTTTAGATTTTTTTCTTTTGATACACTCAGTAGTATCATTATTTTCAAGCAAAACAATAAGTATTTAACCCCTAAAATAATCCAACTGGAGAAATCTTAATATGAAACGAATTATCCATCTTCTCGTTCTTTCACTTTTCTTAGTAGGTGGTACCGTGGTTCAATATGGATGTAGCAGTTCAGAACCAGCTGTTGAAGAACCTGTTGATAGCGATGGCGACGGACTTACTGATGCCCAAGAGGCAGAATTAGGTACTGACGCAAATTCAGCAGATTCTGATGGCGACGGTCTTACCGATGCTGAAGAAATCAATGAATATGAAACTGACCCGATGAACCCCGATACCGACGGTGACGGACTATCTGACGGAGACGAAGTAAATTCTTACAACAGCGACCCAAACAACTCTGACTCTGATGGTGACGGACTCACCGATGGAGACGAAGTAAATGAATATAATACCGATCCAAATAGTGCAGACTCTGATGGAGACGGGCTGAATGATTATGATGAAATCATGACTCATGAAACCGATCCAAATAATGCAGATTCTGATGGTGATGGATTTACAGACTCTCAAGAGCTTGACATGGGTACGAATCCAAGCGATAGCAGCGACCCTGTGTATTTAGATGAAGGTTCACTGGAGACCGTATATTTCGACTTCGATCGCTCAAACATTCGCAGTGATGCTGAAGAAGCTCTGATGAACAATGTTGAAGTTCTTAAAGATGCTCCGGCTTTCCGTGTTCGTATTGATGCTTACACTGACCATGTTGGTGGAGATCAATATAACTTACGTTTGAGCTTGCGTCGTGCAACTTCCGTTGTTGATTTCTATGTTGAAAACGGAATTTCTGAAGATCGCATCGAATCTGAAGGTAAAGGTAAAGCTCCGGTAGAATGTACTGAAGCTGAAAAAGATACCGATACCCCGGGTTGCCAGCGTAACCGCCGTGCAGAATCTCACCCGATCAGCACTTTGAAATACGCTCCCGGTAACTAAGGTTGTCGGATGACAAAAATTAAAAAGCCTGCTTCATTAATTTGAAGCAGGCTTTTTTTATACTCTTCATTTTTTTAGAAATGCAGCTATTAATTTTTATCGGAAAATCCTTCAAGCTATCATTACGCTGTCATCTGTAAAGTTTTGCCATATCCCATTTTTTTATCACTTCCTTAATTAAGCTGCCCACACGGTCGTTTACTTTTGAGAAATATTCTTCTGCTTGTTCCTGATCAAAAACAGGGTGTCCCTGTCCGGGTTCATATAAACCGATTGAAGAAGGAAATGGGTAAGCAGCCCAGGAACTTCCACTTGGATAAGCAGTGGTCATTTCGGGACCGCTATAACGCTCAGGGTGTATGTGCTCCGGAGTGACAGCCTGCATATAAGCTGTTTCATTATTACCGGCATGACCGCCATTCTCCTGAAATACAGTAAAAGTGTCTTCTGAGGCCAGGCTCCACCAATTGATCACCATAATCCTGACTTTCAACCTATTGGATAATTCAGCAGCAAGACTTTGAAGAACAGCGGTTTGGCCTCCACCATGGCCATTCAGGATAATGATATTTTTAAATTTATTTTTATGAAGTCCTTTCAGGATCTCCCCAACAAAAGCTCTGTAAGTATCCTCACTCATAGCAAAAGCCCCTGGATAGGCAGCAAGCGAACCCGTCATGCCATAGTTCAAAGTGGGGGCTATCATGGCATTTAAGTCTTCAGCTAATGCTTTGGCCATAGCTTCAGGGGCAAGGTTATCCGAACCATTTGGGATTACTCCATGAGGCTCAAGAGTGCCTGTAGGTAATAGCACAGTCTCAATTTTCTCAGGAACAAATTCATCAAACTCCATCCAGTTGATCAAATTCATTTCCCGGGTAGTTGGTGTTTTTTGCGCATAAATATTAGCAGAAAATATCAACAAAAAGATCAGGTAACTAATAAAACGTAGCATAGTTTAAGTATGAATATTTTGAAATTACTTGTTTGGAGTGAACTGAATGGCAACGCCTCCGCCGGCTGCAAGTTCCAGCGCGATCGTTGTTTGGGAATTTACTAATTGAGTTCTTATTGAAAGGGGATAAGGATTTGATTCCCAATGGGCATCATCTCCATCAGCCCAGATACGAGCGGTGTATTCTTGATCAGGAGATAGAAAATCCAGTTTCATTTCCAGTTCTCGGCTTTCTTCGTTTGTTATTCCTCCCAAATACCAGTTCTCTGTGTTTCGGTCTTTTCGGGCCACAACAGCATAATCTCCGATTTCAGCTATTGGAACTACCGTGGTTTCCCAATCGGTAGGAACGGCCTTGATCCATTCAAAAGCATCAGGACGGGCTTCCAGGTTTTTAGGCAGATCAGAAACCATCTGAAGTGGACTATAAATCACTACATAAAGGGCTAATTCATGTGCCAGGGTATGTCTTACCCGATTGTTGTTTGGGTTTCCAGGTTTGTCGTTCAGTAACAGATTGAATACGCCGGGAGTATAATCAAATGGGCTTACCAATCCCCGGGTGAAGGGAACAATGGTTGTATGATCTGTTGGATTTCCACCATCCACCGACCAGGCATTATATTCCTGTCCTCGGGCACCTTCCCGGGTCATCATATTCGGCCAGGTTCTTCTGATTCCGGTATCTTTGATCGGTTCATGCACATTCAACATGATCTTATGTTCGGCGGCTTTCTTCAAAATATCCCGATAATGGCGCACCATGAATTGGCCGTGATGCCATTCACCTCCTTCCACAAAATCGCCTACGTATCCGGTTTTAACTGCTTCAACTCCCACTTGGTTATAAAGGTCAAAAGCATCGTCTACCTGGTCTTCATAATTTGAGATCCCTGTTGAAGTTTCATGATGTCCGATCAACTTAACTCCCAAAGAATCACCGTAGCTTGTAACTTCCTGAAGGTCAAAATCAGGGTAAGATTCTGTAAAACTGAACAGATCAGAATTTTCGGCCCAATCGCCATCCCAACCTGTATTCCATCCTTCCACTAATACCCCATAGAAGCCATGTTTTGCGGTAAAATCCATAAGCTCTTTGGTGTATTCCGTAGTCGCTCCGTGATTTTCCCCGGAGCCCCAGGTTTTGGTTCCAAGGTGCATATCCCACCAAATCCCGGTGTACTTCCCGGTTTTGATCCATGAAGTATCTTCAATTTTACTGGGTTCATTAAGATTCAAGACCAGATAATTGGTCATTAGATCTCCCGCACTTTCACCAAATGCGATGGTTCTCCAAGGGGATTTATGCGGAGCGGAACCGCGAACCTTATCTCCGTTTTTCCAGGGTACAAGGTCCACTTCAAGGGAGTTATTGCCATTGTTGGCGAGCGTCATACTGGCAAAATCAGTGAGAGCTGCTTCATGGATAGAGAGATGCGTGCCATCATTTGTTTTCATGGTGAAGGGCGTATGCACCGTATCAATTTCAGAAACCGGCGTTTCGTTAAAAAGATGCTCATACCTGTTTAGTTGATAAGCCCCGATCCACCAACCGGTGTGATCACCTGAAAGGTTAAACTCGGTTGTTTCATCCGTGATAACAAAATCCTGCAACTTTTCTTGTTGAGGCCACTCATACCTGAAACCAAGGCCATCATCAAATACTCTGAAAGTGATATTCATCTGTTCTTCGGTTTCATTTTTTGTGAAGTAAAGCCGGGCTTCAGAATAGTAATTTCGGATCTCTTTTTGCTCTCCCCAGGGCTGAGTCCATGTTTCGTTAACTCCAGATTTTGCAATATAATCAAGCGTTAACCCTTCACTTAGATCTGCATCTTTAAAGATCATCCCCAGTCGTGATGGAGTGATCATTTCCTTTCCGTTATAACGAAATTGATAAAAAAGAACGCCTTCTTTAACCTCAACGGTCAGCTCAGACAACCCATTGGGAGAATCAAAAACATCAACATAATTCATCTCTCCAATCCGTTGCCTGGAAGAACACGTAATCATTAACAAAGAAAGGAGAGCAATAAGAAGTGGATTTTGCAGTCTCATAAAAAAGTATTTATTAAAAGTGATTGAAAACAGAAAGGTAATGAAGCTTCTTAAATCTTCCGAAAGAAACGAAAACAAGTAACTTATTTGTTGAACTTCTGAACAATAAAAGATAATACAATGATTAAATTTATCTCGATATTCGGACTTATTATAAGTCTTGGATCAATTAACCTATTTGCACAACAATCGGAGAAGAATTTGGAGAAAGCAACATTTGGCGCAGGCTGTTTCTGGTGCGTGGAAGCAATTTATGAATTAGTGGAAGGCGTGGAACATGTTGAAGCCGGCTATTCGGGCGGACATGTAGAAAACCCTTCCTACAAAGAAGTGACTTCCGGTAAGACTGGACACGCTGAAGTAGCAAGAATTCACTATGATCCGGAGGTTGTTTCTTATGAGGAATTGTTGGAAGTGCTTTGGCATACCCATAATCCCACCACATTGAATCGGCAGGGAAATGACGTAGGACCTCAATATCGGTCGGTGATATTCTATCATAATCAGGAACAAAAAGAGATCGCCGAGAAATCATTAAAGAAAACTGATGAGTCTGACTTATGGGAAGATCCGATTGTAACCATGATCGAGCCGCTTGAAAATTATTATGTAGCCGAAAATTATCATCAGAATTATTTTGAGAATAATCCCAATGCAGGATATTGCTCCATTGTGATTGCTCCGAAAGTAGCCAAGTTCAAAAAAGAATTCAGCTATATGCTTAAGGACAATCCTAAATTCTGAACTTTTTCGTATTAGGACTAAAGCCTTGTGTAAAATAGCACAGGGCTTTTTTTATTTGATTTAGCATCAGTACTTTAATTTGTTTTAAAATTTATGAAATGAGAATGAAAAAGAGCTTTCTGACTTTCACGCTATCATTATTGTTGATACAAGGTCTTATTGCACAAGATCAGGATACAACGATGACTTTCGAAGAATATGAGCCGGTTTCCACCCTGGTGGTGCCCGGTGAAAGAATAACAGAAGCCAAATATCCTTTTGTGGATATGCACAGCCATTTATGGCGAATGGCTTCCATGGATCTGAAGCAGGTTGCCGGGGAAATGAACCGCTTGAATATGAAAGTTCTGGTGAATTTAAGCGGAGGTTCCGGAGAAACACTAAAAGCGATGGTGAAAGCGGCAGAGAAACAAGCTCCGGGCCGGTTCATTGTATTCGCTAACATCGATTTTGACAATATTGATAAGCCCGGATGGACGGAAAAGACGGTCGCTCAGCTTGAGGAAGACTACCAAAACGGTGCACGCGGACTTAAGATCTTCAAGAATCTTGGATTAACGGTTTTGGATTCTAAAGGAAACAGAGTGCCTACTGATGATCCGAGAATTGATCCGGTTTGGGCCAAAGCCGGTGAATTAGGTATGCCGGTACTCATTCATACCGGAGAGCCTGCAGTATTTTGGGCACCCATAGATGAGAAGAACGAACGTTGGTTAGAAATGAAGCAATTTCCTGACCGGCATCGGGGAGATTCTTCGCGTTATCCCAGTTGGGAAGTAGTTATGCAGGAACAGTGGAACGTATTTAAAAAGCATCCTGAAACTACGTTTATAAATGCACATTTCGGCTGGATGGCGAACGACCTGGCCCGGCTTGGAGCTCACCTGGATGAATTTCCTAACGTATATACTGAGTTTGCAGCTGTTATTGCAGAACTGGGCCGACAACCACGTTTTGCTCAGGAATTCTTTATCAAATATCAGGACCGTATTTTATTTGGGAAAGACACTTACCGGCCCGTGGAATTTCATACATACTTTCGGGTATTGGAAAGCGACGATGAATATTTTGATTATTTCAGAAAAAGACATGCATTTTGGAAAATGTACGGATTGAATTTGCCGGATGAGGTGTTAGAAAAAGTATATTATAAAAATGCCCTTAAAATTTTACCGGGCATTGATGAGTCTTTGTTTGAAACCAACTAACCTAAATTAAAAGGTACAATGAAAAAACAACTATACGTATCACTCACTCTGGTTCTGGCCGTTTTTGTCGGAATTCAGTCGGCAACTGCTCAGGAACGCGGAAATAGCGAACCAAGGGTAAGTCCAAATGCATCAGTTAGCCAAACTATTGGCACTACTGTGGCAACGGTAACATATGGGCGGCCTGCTATTAAAGGACGAACTTATTTTGAAAAAGGAGCCCAGCTTGCGCCTGCAGGATCTGTATGGAGAACCGGGGCAAATGAAGCTACAACAATCACTTTCACTGAAGATGTGAACTTTGGTGGGGAAGCAGTGGAAGCCGGAACCTATTTACTTTTCACTATTCCGGGAGAAGATTCCTGGACCATTATCCTGAATAATCAGTTGATGACCGATGGACGACCCACATGGGGTGCCTTCACATATGATGAATCTCAGGATGAAGTTCGGGTAATGGCGGCGGCTGTTTCCAATGATACTCCAATGATGGAGTGGTTTACGGTTTATTTTGATACCCTGTCTGAGGATATGGCTCACTTGAATCTACACTGGGGATCCACAAAAGTGGCTGTGCCGGTTTCTGTGAAATAAGAGAAAAGAATAACGCAATCATAAAGCCCTGCGGTGAATACCGAAGGGCTTTTTTTGTAGAAAAAATTTTGGAAATAAAAAATGGGCAAGCGACCTATATCACGCCGCTACGACCAAATTACCGCTGCTGCATTCCTGCCCTGACGGAGTTCAAAGGGAGCTGGCTGTATAGGACTTGCCCAAGGCTTTAAAGATAAGGCTCTTTACCCTCCACTATCAAGCAAATTTTGAGATTAAATTCTGTTTCATTGTATTGAATTCATTTATTCGATTCTTAAAGAGAGCTGCAAACTTCTTATCTTAAACGGCTCACTCCAAAAAAAATGATATGTTTGAACTTTCTTCTATTTTGATGCCGGTCATGATCTTCTTTGCACGAATTGCAGACGTGTCGTTAGGTACATTGCGCATCACCATGGTATCCCGTGGATATAAATTACAATCGGCTTTACTCGGCTTTTTTGAAGTACTGATTTGGGTGATTGTAGTGGCTCAGCTTCTCTCAAATCTTGATCACTGGATCAATTATGTAGCTTATGCAGCCGGATTTTCAGCCGGGACGTTTATCGGACTTTATATTGAGGATAAGATGAAAGTAGGTACTGTGTTGGTTCGTATCATCACATTGAGTAAATCAGAAGAACTGATCGAGGCACTTAAAGAAGCCGGCGTTGCCATCACAAGCATTGATGCGAAAGGGGGATACAATAATGTAAAGTTGATCTTTACGGTGCTAAAAAGAAAGAAACTGAATAAGGTTTTTGCGATCGTGAAGGAGATAGATCCGGAAGCATTTTTCTCTACAGAGGATGTAAAATACTCCAACAAACATCATGATCACCTGGTGAGCCCGAATGATCGAAGCCCTGTTGACCGGTTATTGAGGATCAGAAAAGGAGTTTGATCTTACTCTCCCTGCAACGTAACGACTATTTTTCTTGAACCGCCATGGTTTCGGTGCTCGCACAAATACACCCCTTGCCAGGTTCCGAGGTTAAAACTTCCATCTGTGATGGGAATGGTGACAGATGATCCAAGAAGCGAGCTTTTGATGTGAGAAGTCATATCGTCGGTTCCCTCCAGCGTGTGCTCGTACAACGAAGTATCTTCCGGAACGGCACGATTAAAATGTGATTCAAAATCATGCCGGACGGAAGGATCCGCATTCTCATTGATCGTTAAGGCAGCACTGGTATGCTGGATAAAAATATGTGCTAAACCTGTTGAGATTTTACTGATCTCAGGGATCTCTTTTAGGATCTCTTGGGTGATGATATGATATCCGCGAGATTTTGGAACAAGCCGGATCTCTTTCTGGAACCACATGTGTTTGTTGATTTATTTAACCGCTTCTGCTTCTAACTTTTCTTCAAATGGTGCAATGATCTCATCCACTTCTTTGGTTTCATCGAAATACTCAAGAACCTGAAGAAGAACTTCATCTACCAAAATATCCGGACAGGAAGCACCGGATGTCAGAGCGATCTTTACAGGTTGCTTTTCAGTGGGAAGCCAATCTTGCGTTTCCTTCATTTCCTTATCCCATTGATCAAAATGATGAATTCTTTCAGCCGAAAGTTCTGATTTGTCTCTTACATGAAAAGTGGGAAACTGATGCTCCAGTATTTCAACCAGGTGCATGGTATTGGATGAATTATATCCGCCAACAACAATTGCGATATCAGCGTCGGTTTCTGCTAAAGCGAGTGTAGCTGACTGATTTTCGTTGGTGGCGTAGCAAAGCGTATCAGAAGTATCAGCAAAGTGATCGAGGATGTTGGCCTCTCCAAATCGTTTGATGGCAGCGTCGCGCAATATTTCCATCACGCGTTGGGTTTCGGTAGCTAGCATCGTGGTTTGGTTGATCACCCCAAACCGTTCCATATCTTCCAGAGGGTTGAAGCCTTCGGTGGATTTATGGCCAAAATATTTCTCGAAATCCGAAAGCGGGCGATCCTCAGTCATAATATCTGCCAGTATCCGGGCTTCTTCAGGATTCAAAACAACGACAACTTCTGAGTGATCAGCGCTGTGTGAAAAAGTAGCGCGGGTTTCTTCATGTCGATGTTTCCCGTGTACCACAAGACTGTAATCCTTTTTACCGAGCTGTTTTCCACGTTTCCATACTTTCTCTACAAATGGACAGGTGGTGTTATACTGATAAGGGTCAATACCTACTTCTTTCAACTGTTCCTGAATTTCAAGCGTAGTTCCGAAAGCGGGTACGATCACAATATCATCTTCCGAAAGTGAAGATATGGAAATCCGCTCGGTTCCATCGGTATCAAACAGAAACTTTACCCCACGATTCAGCAAGTCTTCATTTACGGTGGGATTGTGGATCATCTCACTGAGCAGGTAAATATTTTTTTCCGGGTTTTCACTCACGGTTCGATAAGCTATGTCGATAGCATTTTCCACACCATAACAAAATCCAAAAAAACGGGGAATGTAAAATTGTACCGGCCCAAAATCGAGCAGAGAGGGCTCGAGATCCTTCTTCATCGGATCGATAATTTTAGTAGCCTCCTTCACTTTTCGGATAATGGGAGACTGGTACATTTTTGGAATATCAAATTTCTTGCGTGCCAAAACTCGAGATGATTTGTGATAAATGGTTGAACTAAAAAACCGACTCAAAAATACTCACTTTTTTATCCAAAAGAGAGCTTTTTAGAGCCGGTTTATTATTGCGCTGAAACTGTGAAAACAGTCTCAAAGGTTCAGATTTCTGAAGGCTGTGCCTCTAATGAGAATTACTTCTGCGCAATACCGATCACCCCGCATGCAACCCTACTTCCGGCAGCTCCGGTAGGTTGAGAGGTCAGGTCATCTTCCCCTGCATGAATGATGATTCCACGGCCAAGAATTTGTTCCAGGCTCACGGTTTCATCTACATAATCAACCATGGCCATGCCATCCTGGTTGGCCTCTATGTTACCAAGGTCGCCCATATGGCGTTCCATATCAGTTGGAGCACCGTGTTCGTTTCCTGCAGGATTAAAATGTCCACCCGCGCTGGTGCCATCGTCTGCCCGGCAATCGCCAAATTCATGGATGTGAAAGCCGTGCTTACCCGATTCAAGTCCGGTGAAACTCCCCTGTACTGCCACTCCGTTCTCATCTTCAGTAAAAGTAACGGAACCGGCAACACCGCTATCACCTACCGGCATGACAGTAGCTACGAGTACATCGTGTTCAAATTCGGTTTCTACAACTTCTTTCTCTACGGTTTGTGTGCATGCAGTAAATGCAAAAAGAATAGCGAATAATGCTATGTACGACTTCATAAATTTTATTTTTGGTTAAAGTTTGATTGCTTAACACTAAGAGATTGCGCTTCATTCACTTAAAATTTTGTCGCGCAATTTTTGGAAGGCGGCTAAGATATCGACAATTTGGTTGAAATCGTCGGGGTGAGCGCGCTGAAATTCTTTGATTTTATCAGGAGCAAACAACTCTTTTCCACGGGGAAATAATGGGGCTGTGCTGATGCTCAATAAAGCATATCCCCAGATCCACAAACTATCCACACCGGTGAAGTAGAGAACCGAGCTGACCAAGATATAAAAGATAGGCAGGGCAAAAAGTCCGGTCAGAAACTTAATGGAAGCCACAAATGCGCGATCTTTGATGATATTTGAAGTAAGATATTTAACCGGCTGATAGGGAATCAGGTTGTTGAAATAGGAAAACATATAGAAAGGAAACAGCAGAAATTCTTTGAATGAAAGTCCTCTTGAAACGGCAAAATCTCTAAGTGAAAGATCGTGCTTTTTCTCCAGCTTCTTAACTTCGTTGGCCTCTTCGATCAGCTCCGGAGTGATGTGCTTTTTGGTCTTTTCGATGCGGGGATTTACAATTTCCGGATGTGTTAGAACGTGTTCCTCAGGCTCCAGGTCATTCCACAAAATTTCCTGAACGGGATATTCATCAAGCTCCTCCACATGGAAAACCAGTTGCTTCATAGCTTCCGAAACATCCTCTTTCATTTGCTGAGCCGCCGCATTCTCATCTTCCTCAAAAAGCGCTCTGTATTTATGAACCGGGATCGGATCACCATAAAAAACCTGAACAGTATTCTGTGATCTCTGATGTTCGGTATAATTGATGCCTACCGGAATGATCTGAATATCAAGCTCCCAATTTGAAGAATCCGCGCCTCCAAAAGCAACTCGTGTGAAGCCTTTGCTTAAGGGACGAATACGCTTTTTTAAATTATGATTGGCTTCAGCAAAAACAAGGATGGCATCGTTGCGATGCATGTATTCAATACACTGCTCAAAAATGGCATTGTTTTTTTGAATGGAACTGAATCCATCCCGAACACGATAAACCGGCAGCATATTCAATGATCGAAGAAACCAATCCATCGGTTTTGAGCTGAATGCTTCGGCCCTGGTGAGGAAGTAAATAAAGGGCCGAACATTTGTAACCACGTGCAGCGCATCCATGAAAGAGTTCTGGTGGTTTGGGACAAATAAAACAGGTTTGTCATTTGGGATCTTCTCACGGCCTGAGATCACGATCTTCCTGTAAAAAAAATTCAGTCCGGTTTTTACAATTGGGAACCGGAACATTTGATACCAAAGATGATTTTTACGCATTGCTAAAGACGCGTTGTAATGTTGATTTTCCGATGGACCAGTACCAACCGATGCTGAGTCCGGCTACGATATGCCAGATACCCCACCATGCCGCTACTAAAGCCATGCCTCCGAGGCCGTCAAAGAAATTGAAAATCAGCAATAAACCCAAACCCGAATTCTGGATTCCCGTTTCAATGGCAATAGACTTTCGGTCTTTGCGAGGGAGTTTGAAAATATAAGCTAGCCCATATCCGCTCATTAAGGCAATGGCATTATGAAAAAATACGACTGCGATCACCAAGTGTACATAGTTGATGAAGTTGTCAAAATTCATGCTGAATGCCACGATCACGAAGCCGGCAAAAAAGATGATTCCAAAGTTTTTAATGTAAGGAGAGATGGTTTGGGAAAGCTCATCTTTGAAGTGGCGAAGGGCCATTCCCAAAATTAACGGAATTCCAAGAATCAGCACGATGATCCGAAATACTTCAAAAAGGTTAAGGTGAATTTCCGTGAGGATGGCATTAGTAGGTCCGTATAGACTAGCCCAAAATGCAAAATTAAAAGGTGTCATTATAATGGAAAGGAGTGTTGCGAAAGCGGTCATGCTAACAGATAAGGCAGCATTTCCACGAGCCAGCAGGGAGAAAAAATTCGAGATGTTTCCACCGGGACAAGCTGCTACCATCATCATGCCTAAAGCAAAACTGGGATGGGGTTCCAATACAATGACCAATAAATAGGTAAGGGCGGGTAAAAGAAAAAACTGAGAAGCCAATCCAACCAAAGTTCCTTTAGGGTTTTTGGCTACTTTCTTGAAGTCATTGATCGTGAGTTCCAAAGCCACACCAAACATAATAATGGCAAGCGAGACATTCATGATGTGAAGCCCGCCGCTATCGAGGTTTAATTGTAGCGCGTCTATGGATTCGCCCATAGGATCATTTAATTAGATGAAAATTTTGCCGACTGATTAACGCTCTAAGAATACAAAAAGTTTTAGATACTCGAGTGGTGGATTTTAGGATTCGGTGTTTCAGTGCTTGATCTCAATACTGTGACACCGTAACCCATTAACATTAAAACACCTTATTGATCTGTGGTTTCTAAATCTCATATCCGTTACTTTTAAACAAAATTTATTTGAATCTAAAATTAACATCATGAGCAATATCAATCCCTTTCACCTTGCTTTTCCTGTAAAAGACCTCGAAGAAGCCTATGATTTCTATCACAACTTATTAGGCTGTGAAACCGGAAGAAGTTCTGATTCCTGGATCGATTTCAACATGTGGGGACATCAGGTAGTAGCGCATCTTAGTCCGGATGAGGCTAAAGAATCTGCTATGAATGCCGTAGATGGAAAAGGCGTGCCGGTACGACATTTTGGGGTGATCCTGGAAATGGATGAGTGGAAAGCCCTCGCCGAAAAGCTGGAAAATGAAGGCATTGAATTTGTGATAGAGCCCTACATTCGCTTCAAGGGAGAGCCGGGCGAACAGGCTACGATGTTTTTCCTTGATCCATCCGGAAATGCACTGGAATTCAAAGCCTTTCAGAATAAAGATCAGATTTTCGCGAAGTAGTTTACATTCCAACGCAGAGCGTAGGAGCGAGTTGTAGAGAGGATACTTCGATATTCAATGTTGAAATGTTCGCTATTCGATGTTCTCTGGTTCCACCCATCGCAGATCGTTTTGAACAAAGGTCACAAACGTAAGTACATTCTGTGCCTGCCAGAAATCGCGAATGCCATTGATGGGATCCTGATAAGAAAAAGATCGGGTGGTATCGCCGGTAAAAACTTCAAAGCTGTATACGCGGCGGGGAAGCTCACTGGAATCCGGAACCCAGCCTTCAATTTTATTTTGCGGAGGTAAATGCATGATCTTCAGGAAATTCACAAAATCGCCAAAATCGTTCCAGGAGCTATCCTGAGCTGAAATAAAAGTACGATCCACCACTTTTTCGCCTTCCTCGTTTAAGGTATAGGTTGTTAGGGAGCCATTCCAGGTGGTATCAATTTTCATGAATTCAAAATAAACCGCTTCATTGATATTTAGTAAAATACGTTTGGAAAGATCAGAAGCTTCTTCGCCAGATTTCTCTTTTAATGAATTCGATTCTGAGACCATTGACTCAGATGAAGAACAGCCCACAAGAATTAAAAAAATCCCAATAAAAAGTTTGTAAGTAATATTTCTCATAATCATTTTTCTGCTCACTGCTCACTGCTCACTGCTCACTGCTCACTGCTCACTGCTCACTGCTCACTGCTCACTGCTCACTGCTCACTGCTCACTGCTCACTGCTTAACTCTTCTTCAATCATTTCCAGTCGCTGCTGATATTCTTCCCACTTCGAATATCGGTCTGTAAGGACGGCCTTGAGTTGGTCATATTCTAATGAGAATTTTTTCACTTTTTCCTCATCGTCATAGAAATCAGG
>NZ_AQXG01000020.1 GCF_000375425.1 Gracilimonas tropica DSM 19535
CCGATGGTACTGCCACAAGCGGTAGAGTAGGTCGTCGCCTTCTTCCTTTTTTTACCCCCTTAAGCCCCGCTTACCAAAGCTGGGCTTTTTTTATTACAAATCATCACAGTTTTGTGATAACAGAATGGTTATATTATTTTATTACTCTTCTTAATAAAACCCTTTTAAAAGAACAGACCATTGGATTTTCATAACTTTTTGAAAGAATACAAGCAAAAGCTTCATCAGGTATTTACCAAGCATGAAGATGCTAAAGACAATACTTTAATTCGTGGAATTGAAGAAACTACACTGGATGAAATATTAACACTGTCACCATTAGCCGCATTTATTCCTTCTACTTATGGAGGCTTTGGAGGCCATACGGCGGAAGCCCTAAGCATGCTTGAAGCCAGTTCCTATGAATCTCTGCCTTTATCATTAATGATGGGTATTAACGGTGCTCTTTTCTTACAGCCCGTTGCAAATTATGCCGAAGAAGAAGTAAAAAAAGATATTTTCAGTCGTGTTTTAAACGACAACAAATTGGGCGGACTTATGATCACAGAACCGGATTATGGTTCTGATGCTCTTAGAATGCAAACATCTTATAAAAAAATCGGGGATAAGAAATATAAAATAGAAGGCACTAAACACTGGGGTGGATTGACCGGCATGGCAGACTATTGGTTAATTACTGCCAGAGAGGTAAATAAGAAAGGAGATTTAGGACGGGATATTTCCTTCTTCATACATGATACCAGAAACGGAGGAATTGAAGTAGAGGAATACTACAATAACCTCGGGTTGTATATGTTGCCTTACGGAAAAAATAAAATTGATATTGAAGTTCAAGAAGATCACAGGTTACAACCCAAAACAACCGGGGTTACTATGATGTTGGATCTGCTTCATAGAAGCCGATTACAATTTCCCGGAATGGGAATGGGCTTTTTGAGAAGGATGCTCGATGAGGCTGTTACTCATTGTAGAGATAGAATTGTAGGCGGAAAAAGCTTATTCAGTTATGATCAGGTGAAGCACCGTTTATCTGAAATTCAGGCATATTTTACGGTTTGTTCTGCGATGTGCAACTTCACAGGAACAAAAATCCCCCTCACTAAGAATACTTCAAGAATGGATTTGGAGGCCAATGCCATAAAATCTCTTCTTACTGATTATATGCAACGAGCATCTCAATCTCTTCTACAACTGAAAGGGGCAATGGGTTACAGGCTTGATAGTATAGCCGGACGGTCCGTAATTGATAGTCGACCATTTCAAATATTTGAAGGATCAAATGATATCCTGTATCAACAGATCACGGAATCTGTACTTAAGATGATGAGAAAGCTTAAGAAAAATAATTTGCATGATTTTTTGAGTGAATTTCACCTCACAGAGAGATCATCAGAGTACTTTAAAGAAGTATTGAATTTTGAAGTTGATCCCAAAATGCCGCAACGGAAACTCGTTGATTTGGGCAAGGTAGTGGGAAGAATTATATCTATGGAGTTTACCTTAAACCTCGGTGATCAAGGTTTTAATAAAAAATTGATAGAAAATGCCATTCAAACTCTTCATGAAGAAGTTAGTGCTATTATTGAGACCTACAAAAATGGAGGGAAAGCTAAGGTAGTTGAAGAGTATGAGCAAGATAGCTCATGGCTAAAATATGCAATGGTGAATGCCTAACGCAGGCAGTAAAAAAATAGCGGTCATCACCGGGGCCGGCATTAGTGCAGAGAGTGGCCTTGCTACATTTCGAGATTCCGGTGGCTTGTGGGAAGGATACGATATTGGTCAGGTCGCTACGCCCGAGGCTTGGCGAAAGGATCCTCAAACAGTCTTGGAATTCTATAACCTTCGAAGAAAACAAGCTTCCGAGGCACAGCCTAATTCTGCTCATCTGGCACTTGCTGAACTGGAACATCATTTCGACGTTCAGATCATCACACAAAATGTTGATGATTTGCATGAAAAAGCCGGTTCAAAAAATGTGTTGCACCTTCATGGAGAACTTAAGAAAGCCCGAAGCGTTAAAAATCAAGAATTGATCATTGATATCGGAGCTAAGCCAATTCGCATGGGAGATACGGCTGAGGATGGAGGGCAGCTAAGGCCTCATGTAGTTTGGTTCGGTGAAATGGTACCAATGATAGAGCCGGCTGCTATTCAGGTTTCACAAGCAGATATATTGGTTGTTATCGGTACATCGTTGGTTGTTTATCCTGCTGCCGGTTTGGTTGAATATGCTCCGGCTGGAATTCCAAAATATATTGTGGATCCATCTGAACCCGAACTTATGAATTGGAATGACTGGGTTCATATCAAAGAAAAGGCAGGAGTGGGAGCACCTAAATTGAAAGATTTAATATTAAAAGAGCATCAGATTAATGGCTAAAAAAGCAAGCGAAGAAGAAAAAGGGATCCTGGAACAATTTATGATTCCCTTTTTTCATGTTGAGAAAAGAGTTCCGTTGTTTCCGGGAAAAATGAACAAAGAGGCTGAAGCGGCACTATTTGGTATCAGTGAGCAAGAACTGAATACATTTCGGGAAAACTTGCAGGAAAATGCCCTACAGGCTGCTTTAGAGATTCTTAAGGATGACGATATTATAGACTGCCTGGATAAAATTCCGATGGATGGTGAAGAAACCATCGTCGCATTTGGAGATTCCATTACAGAAGATGCACAAGGTTGGTTTACCATTTTAAAGCATGTATTGGAGATTTCCACAGAAAGTGCTGATTTCAATTTCATCAATGCCGGTGTTTCCTACAATACTACATCGGAGGCGCTTCGCCGAATTGATCGGGATGTAATCATTCATGAGCCGGATTGGGTGATTGTTGCATTAGGAACTTTTGATGCTCAAAGACTGAATATTTCTCCCCAGCGTACACTGCTCCCGCTTTCCGAAACATGGGAGAATATCGAAACTATACAGTCAATTTTAGATGAGAGAGTTTCCAATCCTGTTGTTTGGGTCACGCCTGCTCCTGTTATTGTAGAAATGTTGAATGAGAATCCACTGTATGATTTTACCATTGAGCCCAAAGACCTTGGACAAGTACAAGAGCTTATTTCAGGAAAACAGGGAGCTATCATAGATTCAACTGCTCGCCGAATGGGACAAGAAGGTCCGCAAGCATGGAATTATCTTCCCGATGGATTACATCACTCGCTTTCCGGGCACATAGAGACAACCAAGGCAATCATTAAAAAGTTGGCAGAAAAGGAAGACTGACTTTTCGTTAGCAGTTCCTCAAAAACTCAGTTTAATATTCAGTAGCTCTACTGTAGGAGTGAATTTTCTGGAAAGGGAATTCTCTTTAGCGCTAATGGTATTGGTGATCGTGGGATTGATCAACCCAATACTTTTACTATCGTCAATTTGAATACCAACCAGGCCACTTGCCTTTTGGTTTGGTTGGTACGAAGCTCCAAGCGGGGTTGTTGCCTGACGTTCAGTAAATCCAAATACGTCTACCAAACCAACTCCGAAGCCAACCCAAGCTCCTGCCGAGGCACCATATTGTAAACCTTCAACAATCGGACGGTCAGCAACAAGCATCACGGAGGTTCCGATAATGGCACCCGCTGCAGCACCATAAAAAGTATCAAGTAGGATTATAATGCTTGTGTTATTCCCATCATTAAATAGGCCGGAAACGTACACGGGATCACCACTGCCCAAAGCAACATCGTAGGCTCCCATGCCTAAACCGTATAAAGTACCCAGTCCCAATCCGATTTGAAGGTGGCGGAAATTATCATCGTTTTGAAGCCCCATCGATGCACCTCCAAGTAATGTTCCATTCACGGCTCCATTCAAAGTATTTCCGGCAAGTAGTTCGATAGTTTGAGCTTTTGTGACTTTAGTTCCCAAAAGAAAGATCACGAAGCTTAACAAAAGCGCTGAGAGAGTACGCATTATTATCTCATAGTTTATTTATGATTTCCGTCGAAGTTAGTAAATAATGTATGTACAAACCATTGGAAGCTACGAAGGATCGTTCAGGGCTACCGGGAGAATCTTTCCATTATAAAACTGATGTCCATTCAGTATAAAATCAGCGATGTAAGTTCCCATTTGTTCGGGTGAAACAGGAGCATCAAAACCAGGAAAAGCTTCGGCCAGCATTTCTGTTTGAACGGCTCCGATAGCTAAACAATTGACGGAAATTTCATCTTCAACAAACTCTTTGCTTAACACTTCAGACAATCCGATCACCGCTGCTTTAGCTGCACCGTAAGCAGAGAGACCGGGAAACTTTAAACTTCCCTGAAAACCGGACATGCTTGAAATATTTACAATATGACTTCCCTTTCCCAAATAAGGTTTCAAAGCCTGTATGAGGCGGACAGTTCCGTACAAATTTACATCCATCAATTTCTTAAAATCGGAAATTTCAGTAGCCATGAATTCCTGACGATGAACGGCCCCGGCATTATTGATAAGTCCGTCCAGTCCTTGAAGGCCTTCCACGGCTCTTACTAATTCATCGATATCTGAGCTAAGGGTAAGGTCTGCCGGTATCACTATAATTTCGCCATTTTGAGATTCTTTTTGCAGCTTTAGGAGCTTATCCTTACTTCGGGCGGTGGCAATAACAGTGTGGCCTTCCTGTGCTAATTTTAAAGCAGTTTGATATCCAATTCCGCGACTGGCACCGGTAACTAAAATTTTCTTGTTCATAAGTAAGTTTTCATTAACTTTTTAACTTAATTCTGCAAACAAAAGCAAATGTAAATAGTTCGTTTAACTTTTGTTGAGCTTGGAAAAAGCGCTTTTTTAGTGGTAAATTTGAATTCATCAAGAAACAAAATAAGATAGCAAGGCTTAATGAATTCAAAAACCGGTAAACCTTTAGTCCCTAAGAATATTGAAACCCTTAAGCCCTATGTTGCCGGTAAAACCATCGCTGAAGTTGCGGATCTTTATAAACCGAAGAAGATAGCCAAGTTAGCATCTAATGAGAACCGGTTAGGATGCAGCCCAAAAGTAAAACCCGCCATTGATGAAGCTTTCAAACAAATACAGGATTACCCGGATCCGATTGCCAGGAAACTTAGGGCAGCTATAGCTGAGCGCAATGAGGTGAAACCTGAAAATGTATTACTTGCCTCCGGCTCAGAAAGTATCATATCTATTCTTTGCAAAACCTTTTTCCTTAATAAAGAAAATGCTGTAACGGCTGATGCCACTTTTGTAGGTTTCTTTGTGCAAATGGGTGTTCGTGGTGTGCATATGAAAAAGATTCCTGTGACAGCAGATTATAAGTACGATGTAAAGGCTATAGCTAATGCGATTGATGCGAATACCAAAATGGTATATATCGCAAACCCGAATAATCCCACCGGAACCTATTTGAAGAAGGGTGAATTTGAATGGTTCATGGAGCAGGTGCCTGAGGATGTATTGGTTGTAATGGATGAGGCTTATTATGAATATGCCAAAGATATTGAAGATTATCCCCATGCATTGGATTATGATTATGATAATATCATTGTGCTCAGAACATTTTCAAAAGCATATGGCCTGGCCGGATTCAGGGTAGGGTATGCCATTGCGCATGAAGAATTGATCAAGAATATGATGAAAACTAAGCTCACGTTTGAACCGACCACATTGGGCCAGGCTGCAGCTTTAGCGGCTTATCAAGACGATGACTTTTTGCAGAAGAGTGTTGAAGTAGTGGAAAAAAGTAAGGAACGATTGTATTCCTTTTTTGATGACCAAAAAGTTGAATACGTTAGATCTATTTCCAATTCAGTGATGATGGTTCTTCCAACGGAAGAAGAGGCCATCGACTTTACCCAAAAGATGCTTGAAAAAGGAGTTATTCTGCGCCGTATAAATGCTTTTGGGTTGCCAAACTGCATTAGAATAACGGTTGGCCTCCCCGAAGAAATGGATCACTTTGAACAATCATTTTTAGAAGTGCAAAGTAATCAGCAACCGGTTACCGGAAAGCAGTAATGCTATGTTGACTCTTAGGTATTTCTGCCTGCTTTTTACAAAGAGCTGAATACCTAGATCGATCATTAAAAATTTTAAAGCAACTATTTATTAAATAAACCATGGCCAAAAAGAAATCGGCATCTAATAAAAAAAACGCATCAAAAGTAGACTGGAAAAAAGTAGCACATTTGATGCTCACCTCTCGTGCTATGGACGAGAAGGAAGAGAACGAGTTGGTACCAAATAAGGAAGTGCTCTATCAATTTTCAGCACGCGGACACGAGTTAGGTCAAATTCTTTTGGGAAGTTTATTGACACATCAACATGATTCAGCCAGTGCTTACTACCGTTCCAGGCCTTTGCTTTTAACTTTGGGGCTATCTGAAGAAGATGCAATGGCTGCTCCAATGGGTAAATCAGGAGGTTACAGTGATGGCCGGGATATCGGTGTAGTTTGTAATAAGCCGGATGCGGATGGCCCAAAGGTACTGCCTATGGCCGGAGATGTAGGCTCCCAATACACTCCTGCTATCGGGTGGGCGCAAGGAATTGAATATCGAAAAAATGTTCTTAACGAAAAGGAATATGACAAGGCAATTTCAGTGATCCTTGGTGGCGATGGCTCTGTAGCAACCAACGGTTTCTGGTCTGCCTTGACTATTGCAACCACCCAAAACCTTCCGGTGCTGTTTTATATTGAAGATAACGGGTACGGCATTTCAGTAACCAGTGAATACCAGACACCGGGCGGAAAGATCACTAATAACCTGCAATCCTTTAGTAATCTCAAGATCTTTGATGGGGATGGAACCGAGCCTGAAGAAGCTGCATCTTTGTTAGAGGATTCCGTTAATTACGTGAGGGAACGCAAAGGACCTGCCATGATTCGGTTAACAGTACCTCGGCTAAATGGTCATTCCTATCAGGATAATCAAGCCTATAAAGACGAAGAACTGCTAAAAAAGGAGCAGGAAAAAGATCCTCTTGAAAAACTCAAAGCGTTCATGGTGCCGGATCAGGTTACTGAAAAAACCTGGAAGAACTGGGAGAAGAAAGCCAAAGAAACTATTGAAGAAGCGGCGGAAGCTGCTTTAAATCGCCCGGATCCCGATTCGGCTCAAACCGAAAAATATGCGTTTGCTGAAGAAGGGGAAACCCAAATGATAGGAGGGCTGGCTGTGGAAGGACATGAATTCCCTGCCGCATCAGAAGAACCCCATCCCGAAAAGCAACGCATTAATATAGTGGAAGCCATCCGCAGAACCCTGAAATATGAGTTGGAGACCAATCCAAAAGTTATGGTATTTGGTGAAGATGTTGGATTAAAAGGCGGGGTTCATGCTGCCACAATGGATCTGCAGTCTCAATTTGGGGAAGACCGTGTTTTTGATACCAGCCTTTCAGAAGAAGGCATTATTGGAAGAGCCGTTGGGTTGGCATACCAGGGCCTGATGCCGGTAGCGGAAATACAATTCAGGAAATATGCCGATCCTGCTACTGAACAGTTGAACAACTGTGGGACTATTCGTTGGAGAACCGCCAATAGGTTTGCGGCTCCCATTGTGGTGCGTATGCCCGGAGGTTTTGCCAAATGTGGTGACCCATGGCACAGCATGAGTAACGAAGTATTTTTCACCCATGCGATCGGCTGGCAAGTAGCCATGCCAAGCAATGCGGAAGATGCAGTGGGATTACTGCGATCCGCCATGAGGAGTAACAACCCTACCGTATTTTTCGAACATCGGAATTTATTGGATGCCAAATATGCCCGTAAACCTTATCCGGGAGATGAGTTCATTGTTCCATTCGGAAAGGCTAAAAAACTTAAAGAAGGAAGTGAGCTTACCATCGTAACTTGGGGAGCAATGTGTGAGCGCAGCGAAGAAGCGGTGGAAACACTGGGGGTTTCTGCCGATATCCTCGATTTACGAACGCTAATGCCCTGGGATAAGGAAGCAGTCTTGGATTCCATTCGGCGAACAAACCGGTGCATCATCGTTCATGAAGATAACAGGACGGCAGGCTTCGGTGCCGAGATTGCAGCCGTACTTGTGCGCGAAGCGTTTCAGTATTTAGATGCTCCTGTAGAGCGCATTACTATGCCTGATATACCTGTTCCTTATAATGTTGGGCTGATGGAATCTGTATTACCAACTACCAAAAAAATTGTCGATACTATAGAGGAAACTCTCAAATTCTAAGTCTCACTGAAAATGTTACATGAGGCTTTTTTAATTTTGAAGAGATAGAGATTGCTGTATCTAATATCTAATTTCAAGCATCCCTTAAACTCACTCTTTTATAGATTTGCGACTTGGTACCAAAATTATAATTAGCTTTATCTGCATCAGTTTGTTGTTGGCTGTAATTGGAATTGTTTCAGACCAGTTTACCAGCGAAATTCGGCAAGAGCAGTTTCGGTATGTCAATGAAGCTTCCATAGCAGTTACCAATACCAGTGAGATGGAGAGAAGTTTGTTTCAAAGCTTGATATTTCTGAATGGTATACGTGAATCAATAGCTGCAGAGGGGGGCTATGAAAATGTTCAGGAATTCCCCGCTGCAGTAGAACTTTCCGAACGTTTTGAAAAAGAGCTGGAAACATTTGAATCATCAGTTAAGAAGCTAAGGGGGTATTTGGATGAGGGTGAAGAGCTCCCTGAAAACCTGAATGATCTGCTAAAGAGTTATGAGGTTTATAAGTCCATTTCCAAGGAATGGCTGAGCTTGAGTGGAGAAAACCCAGCTCAGGCAAATCAGATGTTCATAAATTCTATAGAACCTTATTTTCGAAATAATATTATTCCTGAAGTTGCTGAGCTAAGGAAGTCGGTATTGACCATACAGGAACAACAAAATGCACGACTTGACCGCTCATTAGAACGCGCTGCAACAATAAACTATATAGCTACTTTTTTGTCTGTTTTATTTTCAGTCGTTCTTGCGATCTATATCTACCGTTCTATAGCCAATCCGATTTCAAAGGTAAGTACAAGTGCAAAAAAGCTTGGAGAAGGCAATCTTGAAGAAAGGATCAGGGTTTCGTCGAAAGATGAGATCGGGGAGCTTGCAGATGCGTTCAACAATATGGCTGTTGGGCTACAGAAATCAACGGTCTCAAAAGCTTATTTGGATAACATTTTAGAGTCCATTCATGAAGCTCTTTTTGTGGTAGATAAAGATGGAATACTTGTCCGTACAAATACGGCCGCTGCCGAATTGGTAGGTTATCCTATGGAAGAAATGTTAGGGGAGCCGGTTGAGAGATTTTATGATCTCAAAGAGATGGGGGAGATCTATGAAAGGTTAAGAGAGTCAAATAGTTCTTTTGAGTTTTCCCTTGTTCATAAAAACGGGAATTCATTATCGGTTCTTTTTTCTGAAGCAAAACTGTATGATAATCAAGGTAATTATGTGGGTACGGTTTCAGTAGCAAGTGATATTTCTGATCGTAAAAAAGCGGAACAAGAGATAAGAAATTCGCTTCGTGAAAAAGAAGTTATGCTTGCTGAAATACATCACCGTGTAAAAAATAATCTCGCCGTGATCTCTGGGTTATTACAGCTGCAAAGTTTCAGTACCGAGAATCCGGAGGTTGAAAAAGCATTAACAGATAGCCAAATGCGTATTCAATCCATTGCCTTGGTTCACGAGATGCTTTATGAAAGTGAGTCTTTGGCATACATTGAATATGATAAATACATCAACGACCTTTTACAGGCTATTCGGAGCATGCACCTTGATGGGAATAAAAATATATCGGTAACTTCAGATGTAGTCCCTCTTGAACTAAGTGTAAATCAGGCAATTCCTTGCTCATTACTTGTGAATGAATTGGTGGTGAATGCTTACAAGCACGGATTTAAGGGGAATGGTGACGGGAATATACATGTACAGATTTCTGAGCAAAATGATCAAATAAATATACAAGTTTCGAACAATCGGCAGGGTATAGAAATGGAAGGATTCGAGAAAGAGAATTCTTTAGCAATTTCTCTTATAAGAACGTTGGCTAAGCAATTGCATGGGGCATTTACCATAGAAGACCAACCCTCTGATAAGGGACTGATATTTATGGTTCAGTTTGCTCGAGAAAATTAAGTAACAAAGCAGTCGAAAAGCCGTAGCTTATCCTGCAGCTTTAATTCAAAGCATAAAATTAAGGGCAACATATTTACCTTTTCGATCATAGAGAATTAATCAGGAAGTTACTGCATTGCTGAATACCAGATCTTACATATTGCTTCTATGCGGCATTGGGGGCATAATAAGCTACTTTCTAATGCGGCCGCATATTGAGTTTTATGCTTCCGGCCCCATACAAAATAGCAAAGAAGCTACTGAAGAATACATCCATGAAATCGCACCGTCTTTAGGGTTTTCTACCGACAGCCTTGCCTTGCTGACGATGCGAAAACAGCACCAAGAGTACACAAAAACACTTCGTGATACCATGGCTGAAGAAGTGAGGCTGGCTGAACTCAATAAATATGATCTTCACATTCAAAGTTGGCAGGTAATATTGGGAATTCCGGGAAGAAGTGATGAGATGTTGGCGAGTTCCGATCAGTTTTTTAACAACGAGGGAAGGTTGATGCTGCATCTTTCAAACGATGGTAAAATCATTCGGGTAAAGGCGAACCCGGAATTTACCAATCCCACATTTTTGCAGGGAGATTCACTGTTGGCCATTGCTGATCAACTGGTGGATAGTGTTTTGGGATATGATCTGAACCGATATTCATTTATGGAACAGGCCTTTGATGATACCAGCCTGAACTATGCAGAAAATCAAGGTATGGTGCCTGCAACAGTACAAAACCAAAACTCCTCAGATCTTGAATTATTCTGGAAACGCAAACCCGGTGTAAGCGGTACTCCCCAAGAACTCAGGTTGACCTTGAAGCCGGTGGTACGAGAAGCCAGTGTGGATGGCATACTCCGCACAGAATTCGGATTCAGTATTGATTCTTTTGCTGCTGTGGATGAATTTGAATCGGTAGACTGGTCCTCTTCTAACAGTGATGGGGCTGAACAGGATCTCACATTTTCCTATTTGTTATTCGGAAGTTTATTTGTTTTAGCAGCATTCATTTTTTCCATTGGTACCCGCAACATCTTTAAAGGTAAAGTAGAATGGAGAAGAGCCCTCTTTGTTTTTGTAGCAATTACTTTGAGTATTTACGTGTGGCGGGCTGTCTTTTACATGTATTCCTTCAATCCTTTTCTAAACAGTGCGGGACTGTTTACGGTATTCATCAATAACTTACTTTTTTCGGTAGTGGTAGGCTTATATGCATCTTTGGCTTATATAAGCTGGGAAGCCCTGGCCCGATCTCAACATCAAAGACAGCTAAGTGTAGTTGACGCTTTGTGGCAGCGATACTTTTTTGTTAGTGAGACTGGCTCAGGTTTGGTTCATGGGGTCGCATTTGGAGGAATTCTGATAGGCATAATGTCGTCTTTGGTATATTTAACGGGTACGTTTTTAGTACAGGCCGACAGTCAGTTTGGTTTCAGTGAGCCAACCATTCCGTACCGATTACTTACCATTAACCTAAGTGCAGCAACAACGACGATGTTGGTTGGGATTGCACAGATTGCATTTGTGTACTCTATCCTGAAACATTGGTTGAAAAAAGAGTGGCAAGCAGGTTTAATGGCTATCATTTTGTCCGGAATTTTTATCACAGTTTTAGGAAGACTGATAGGTACAAGCGGTACTCTGTATGAAGACCTGATCCTTTATTTAGGATTAGCTACGGTACTCATTTATGCAATGATGGAATTTGGAGTACTGACCGTATGCACCGCATGGTGGACCTTCAGTGTATTTTTTATGGTTCAACCATATTGGCAATCACAGGCTATTGAGGTGGCCTATGTGGGATGGGCTCAATTTGTGCTCATGAGCTTGCCTTTGATCTACGGATTTATCTCTTATAAATATGGGATCCCGGTCAGTGAGGTTGGTGAATACATTCCAGAATACGAGGAGCGCATAGCACAACATTTGAGGGTAGAAAAAGAGATCGAGATTGCCCGTGAAAGCCAGTTTAAGCTGATGCCACTGCAACCTCCAAAAGCAGATGGGATTGATGTATATGGGTTTTTTATGCCATCATTTGAAGTTGGGGGAGATTACTTTGACTACCTGCTGAGCGAAGATGAAAATGAAAACCCCGTAGCGCTGACCATGTCGGTTGTGGATGTTTCTGGAAAAGCGATGCAAGCTGCCATGCCGGCCGTTTTTACCAGTGGCTTGTTGCTTTCCCGAATGAAACACGATTGTCCGGATGAAGTACTTTCTGAAATTTCTGAACCGATCTTTTATCGCACCGATAAGCGTACGTTCATAACATGCGCTTTGGCAAGGTATGACTTACGAACGCAACAAATGGCAATTGCCAATGCCGGGCACTGCCGTCCAATTCTAAAAAGAAATGGGATCGCAGAATATATCCATACTCCAAAACCATCCTTTCCTTTGGGTATGAAGAAAGATGTGAAGTATGAAAGAGAAGTAATTGCAATGAAAAAAGGTGATTTCTTTTTGCTGTATTCAGATGGCCTTCCTGAAGCAGTTAATCCGAAAGGCGAGCGGTTTGGGTTCGAAAAGGTTCCCCGTTTGATAGAATCGATAGATACAGAAAATCTTTCAGCGCAAGAGATCGCACAGGAAATTAAACGAACGGTACAAAAGTTTAGCAACTATCAATTGGCAGATGATACTACTATCATATGTCTGAAGATTTAAGAACTTTTCAATAAAAAAAGAAACAATTAGGACAAAATGGCTCAGGAACAAGATTTTGAATTCAATGTGCCGCCACAGTTCGAGAAGGTCTCAAAAAATATTCGCTTTATCATAGGTGGGTTGATCGTGCTCTTTCTCGGGTTTTCCACTTTTTTTACGGTAGATCCGGAAGAAGTTGGTGTAGTGGTACGGCTTGGTAAGTACGTAGAAACGGTAGAACCGGGTTTGAACTATAAGATCCCTTTGATAGACAGGGTAGAGAAAGTGCCGGTAGAACGACAGCTCAAACAAGAATTTGGCTATCGAACAGTAAGTGCTGGCGTTGAATCACAGTATCAAAAAGCAGGGTACGAAGATGAGTCGCTAATGCTAACTGGTGATCTCAACCTCGCCGATGTAGAGTGGGTAGTTCAGTACCGGATCAATGATCCTTATAGTTATTTGTTTAAGGTTCGAAATGCTGAATCTACTTTATCGGATATTTCCGAAGCAGCGATGCGTCAGATCGTTGGTGATCGTACAGTGAATGAAGTGTTGACGGTTGGGCGTGCCGAAGTGGCTATCGAAGTGCAAAACCTGATCCAATCTTTGACCCAGGAATATGAGCTGGGAATCACCATAGAACAAGTAGTACTTCAGGATATCAATCCTCCGAACCCCGTTAAACCGTCTTTTAATGCGGTGAATGAAGCTCAACAGCAACGGGAAACGTTAATCAACCAGGCTAAAGCCGATTATAACAGGGTGATACCCAGAGCTCGGGGTGAAGCCGAAGAAACTATCCAAAGGGCAGAAGGATATGCCTCGGAACGGGTAAACAGAGCAGAGGGGGAAGTTTCAAGATTTAATGACTTATATACTGAGTATATAAAAGCTCCGGAAGTAACCAAGCGTCGCATCTTTCTTGAAACAATGGAAGAAGTAGTTCCTAAATTAGGGAAGAAAATTATTACTGATCAAAACGGGAATAATGTGTTACCTCTATTGCAAATGCAGTTAGATGGGGTGCAGCGATCCAGCAACTCAACTCAAACCAATAATGGAGGTAACTAAGATGAATCAAGCGAAAGGAATCATACTTGCCGTTATTGGGGTTGCTATCTTTTTGACGGTTCTCGACGGTTTTTATATTGTTCACGAAACCGAGCAGGTCATTATTACCCAATTTGGAGATCCTGTTGGAGAGGCAGTCACAGAACCGGGACTTAAATTCAAGATCCCATTTGTTCAAACAGCCAACTATTTTGAAAAACGATATCTGGAGTGGGATGGTGATCGAAATCAAATTCCTACCAAAGATAAGAAGTTCATATTCGTGGATTCTTATGCCCGTTGGCAGATCACGGATCCGCTTCAATTCTATCAGCGTTTGGGGAGTGAGCGCGGAGCTCAATCACGCTTGGATGATATTCTGGATGGTGAAACCCGTAATGCTATTGCAGCCCATGATCTTTTGGAAATAGTTCGTTCCAGTAACCGTGAACCGGATACTACCGGTTCAGTGATGTTGGAAGTAGTGGAAGATTCACTGGAAAGTATCAATCGTGGCCGCCAACAGATACAGGAAGACATTCAGGAACTCGGAAATCAACGAGCAGCTGACCTTGGAATCGAGATCCTGGATTTTCGTATCAAACGTGTGAATTATGTAGAAGATGTACGCAGAACCGTATATGATCGTATGATCTCAGAGCGAAACCGAATTGCCGATGAATTCCGTTCGGAAGGGCAGGGAGAAGCCTCCAGGATTAATGGTGAGAAGGAAAGGGATCTTGCTCGAATTCAATCTGAAGCATTTCGTCAGGCTGAGATCATCCGAGGGGAAGCCGATGCCCGTGCAGCTGCGATCTATAACGAGGCGTATAATCGAAGCACCCGATCACGGGAATTGTATTCCTTTATTCGTTCAATGGATGCTTATCGCAAAACGCTGGATAAAGAGACGAATGTAATCTTATCTACTGATAGTGATTTTTTCCGTTACCTGAACCGAATGGATTAAGAATACCAGGCCTTTCTAAATTAAAAGCACGAGTTTATAACTTGTGCTTTTTTAATTTATCCATTTAAGACTTTCCGAAGTTATTTTTTTAACTAAAAACATCCACTCTTAGCTAAAGTTTTAGGTAGGTCATAGTTCACGATCAGCATCTCAATTCCTGGCCATTAAATACAGTTGAACCACTCGTAATTCATCATAAGATATCTTTTCCTCCAGCTCATCAAAAACCGGTCGCAGCATTTCATGTCCGTGTTTGGCAAAAGCTTTTTGAATCTTCTCTAAATCCTTTTCTTCAAGCTCAGAAGCTTCCAGAATTTGTTTAGATGGAATCGAATGTCCGGCTCTGATAAATTTTTGCAAATACCCCACAACCGTTCCTTTCTTGACGTCCAGCTCAGCTGCAATTTCGGAAATCAACTTCCCGCTTTTGTACATCTGCCCAACCTGGTACGGACGATTATTCCTGTTCAGCGTTTTCTTGATCGGTTTACTTTTGGGGAGAGCCGATTTGGAGCGTTCCTCAAGATCATGCTGTTGACAAAACTCAACGATTACCCCCAAAAAATCATCCCCATACTTCTTAGATTTTGCCCGACCCACTCCGTGAATACCCAACAAATTTTCCTTGCTCTGCGGATAATAATAAGACATCTCGATGAGCGTACTATCCCCAAAAATGATGAATGGCGCTACGCCCTGCTTTCGAGCCAGATCCATTCGCTTTTTCTTCAGCAGTTTGAAGAGATCCCTGTTGAAATCTAGCGATTCGATATCCGATTTGGATGATTTGGTTCGTGTTTTTTGAGCCGGCTCCTCGATCACGCCGAATATTTCCTGATTTCCTTTCAGAATCTCGATGGCCTTGGGCGTTAGCTTCAGACTTTTATGTTCAAACTCCCGCACAATGATATCCTGTTTCATCAGCTCCCGATAAATCTGTTTCCACTCCGGCCGACTTAAATCCTTTCCAATTCCATAAGTCGAAAGTTTATCGTGGTTGAACTTCAAAACTTCTTTACGGCGTGAACCGAGGAGTACATTGAGGATATGATTGTAGCCAAACCGCTGGTCGGTTCGTGCCATGGTGGACAGAAATTTCTGAGCCGGAACCGTAATGTTTTCACGCTCCGGAGTATCACCCGTGCAGAAATCGCACATTCCACAGTTTTGTACGTTGAAATGCTCTCCAAAATATCCAAGCAGTTTAATTCGCCGGCACTGATGTGCCTCCACATATTCCATCAGTTTTTGGAGATGTTCTTCCGCTACGCGTTGTTCTTCGGGGTCTTCTTTTTGACCTATGAAATAGCGGATTTTTCCGGCATCGCCATAACTGAAAAGAAAAAAGCAATCGGACTGTAATCCATCCCGACCGGCGCGACCAATTTGCTGATAATACGATTCAATATTCTTGGGCATATCATGATGAACCACAAACCGCACATCCGGCTTGTCGATACCCATCCCAAAGGCGATCGTCGCCACAATGATATCCACTTCATCCCGAATGAACGCATTCTGGTTCTCTGTACGAATGGTTTCTCCAAGTCCCGCATGATAGGGAAGGGCGTTAAATCCGTTGGCGTTCAAATCCTGCGTCAGTTCATCCACTTGATTCCGGGAAAAACAATAAATGATACCCGACTCTCCCTCATGCCGCCGCAAAAAATTGATCACCTGCTGCAGCGGATTGCTTTTGGTGACCACATCAAGGTACAAATTCTTTCGGTTGAAGCTGGCAACAAACGTGTTGGCGTCCGCCAGTCCCAACGAATTTGCAATGTCTTTTTGAACACGGGGCGTAGCGGTAGCGGTCAGTCCCAGGGTAACGGCGTTTTCAAATTTTTCGGTGACACTCGAGAGCTGCCGGTACTCCGGACGAAAATCATGTCCCCATTCCGAAATACAATGCGCCTCATCAATCGCCACACATTCCACATTCAACCCCGAAAGTAGGTTCAGTACATTTCCCTTCAACAAAGTCTCCGGTGCCAGGTACAGCAAGTCCAGTTTATTTCTGCGGATTTGATCCAGGGTCGCTTCATATTCTTGAGGTGATAGCGAGCTGTTCAAATATGAAGCTGAAATTCCATAGGCGGTAAGCTGATCCACCTGATCTTTCATTAAGGAAATTAGTGGAGAAACTACGATCGTCAATCCCTGAAAAAGCAGAGCTGGAATTTGGTAGCAAAGAGATTTCCCTCCGCCCGTGGGCATGATGGCCAACGTATCCTGCTTTTGGAGTACGTTTTGAATGATGTCTTTTTGTAGCGACCGGAATGCCTCAAACCCGAAAACTTCATGGAGTACGTGTTCTGCTTGTTGGATATCCGGCATATTAGAAACGGTGTCTTCTGAAAATTGCATAATCTTTTTCTAAGGTAAGAGCAATGAAAACCGAATTCCTTACAAATTTTTTTCAGAAACTGTACATCGACTCTCCAGAGTCGATGGTGAATTGGGCGATGAAATTTTACTTTTTAGGACTCTTTCCCAACGTCCAGTTGGGAACACCTTGCCGAACCTCTGGTTCAAAATAAGCTATATCAATTATTCCCCTGATTTAGGAACCAGTGGTTCGTAACCAGACAAAAAAATCACCGTAGGGGTAATTCATGAATTACCCCTACGGTGATAATGGTAGGTTTATTAGAATTCTACTCTGATGCCTTCACCAACTCTCCAAAATCCACATCCAGCATACCACTCAATATTTCTTTGCTTTTGGAGGTGTTGATGTGGGCACCCATTTTCATCAGCAGGTTATAAAGTCCGAGATGCACACGGGTAGTATATAAGAAGTGCTGATTTCCGCGCGGTTCATTTCCGATAGGAGCATCTTTGGTGAAATATTTGATGGTGTTTCGGAATTCCTCATCCCCGAAATCAAAAACTTCATGCTTATAAGGTTCTGCAAAGGTCATTCCGTAATTGCGGGCAAATTTGAAATACCGATCTTCATTCTCCTGGTTTTCCGCATCTGGATTGATGACATTCAGTTTTGCATACAGATTCCGAATTGCTTTCTCGTCGTCATCTAAATGGGTGGGCAACAAGCGCAGATAATCCATAAAAAACTCACGCGGAAATTTCTTCACGCACCCAAAATCTATCACACCCAGTTTGCCATCATACGTAAACAGGAAATTTCCCGGATGCGTATCGGCGTGCACATAATCCATATCCTTTATTTGCTCGTGGAAGAAATCCCACAAAAGCTGACCAAAATGATCACGCTTTTCCTGATCCGGATCTTCTTTCAGGAATTCACCCAAGTGACGTCCTTCCAAATAGGTCATACATAGGACTTTATCGGTCGAAAATTCTTCTACCCATTCCGGAATGGCGATATTCAGCCCTCCAAAGCGCTCCCGAAAAAGATCGATCTGCTTTCCTTCTTTTATATAATCCGTTTCATCGAGCAGCGTTTCCTTCACTTCATCAAAATACGGATCGATATTTGCTCCTTTCTTAACGATGCGTTTCACCAGTATCTTAGCCAGTCCCAGATCCGAATCGATGGTCTCACGAACATTGGGATATTGGATCTTGATCGCCACTTGCCGGCCATCTTTCAATTCCGCTTTATGAACCTGTCCGATGGAAGCCGCTGCAAACGCCTCCGACTCAAAATGCTTGAAAAGCTTTTCTGGATAATCGCCCAATTCCCTCTTTATAATGGACCGAACCAGCGCTTTATTTATAGGAGGAACCGAATACTGTGCCTGGGTCATTACCTCTGCAAATTCTTCGGGGAGAAATCCCTGGTCCATGCTCATCCCCTGGGCGATCTTCAGCGCGGTACCGCGAAGATTGGTGAATTCCTTAAAAACCTCTTTGGCGTTTTCAGTGTGAAAGTCACCATCTGTATCTCCATTGGTTTTACCGGTCTTTTTCTTGAGATAGCGTTTGGCGTAATTCGTCCCAACCTTAATGCCGGTTTTAGCGATTCGGCTGCCGCGCTCAAATTTTGATGATGGAAAATCTTTACTCATTCTGGAAATGATGAAATATAAATGTTGAATGTTAAATGGGAAGACTCATTTAACATTAATCGGAGTTGTTATTAGTCTCGTTTTCTTCTTCGTCTTCGATATCAATTTCAACCTCTTCATCCGGCGTGTCATCAAACCAACTGGAAACCCAATCATTGAATTCTTCCACTTGTTTGTTGAAGCCAAATGCACTCAGGGAATATTTGGCGAGATCGAACCCTTTATCCACTACTTTAGAATAGACGAGCTCTTCGATGAATCCGGTGATCTTATCGGTGAGGGCAAAAGTGCGTTCGCGATCTTCACTGTTATCTTCCAGCCAAAACTTGGTCAGAAAAAGGAATTGCGTTTTCAGGGAAGCGTAGAACCAATCACCCATAAAAAAGCCGGCGCTGGTAGCAATGTTTCCATCAGTAGTAAAGAACTCTTTGAATAATTCTTTGATCTCTTGCTGAAATTCACTTTTTGTAGCGCAGCACCATTCATATTTCTCAAACGTATCTTCTACAAACTCCCAGCGCTCATCCATCATATCAAACAACGTGAATGCAAAGTTGGACAGTTTCTCGCTGATGGAATAAGAGCCGAAGTCATCGATCTCGCTGATCATGGCCCGGTAGCGAATCACTAAAGAGGGGTAGTAAAACTTCAGGAGCGCTTTTTTATTTGGGAACAGGGTGTAGATCTCTGAAGCCGATTTCCCCGTTTCTTTAGTGAGATTTGGGATCGAAAATTTGTCTTTTATATATAGGTCTATCGCAGCCTCGGTTAGCTCGATCTTAGTATTAAGTTCGTCAGTATTCATAGTCATTATTTATTTCATTGGTAAAACGAATGCGGAAAGCTTTCAGTTCGTTGCTACGATATAAATTGAAAATTTGTTTTGAATCATTACTTTTGGACGTTTTATAAATCAATTTTCCTATGGCAAGCTCAAAACCTTCACTTGATAAGCGTGACGCACTATTTTTATCCTTGGCAGGGGTGTTTTTAACTTCACTGGTTTTGGGTAATGTAATTGGGACTACAAAATTTGTCACGTTATTCAGTATTGAACTGCCCGATTGGCTGAGAGCTATTACCCCATCTATTGTTCGAAATGACTCAATTTATATTATGAGCGTTCCGGTTGGGGTGCTTGCCTATCCATTTACTTTTCTTGCTACTGATCTTATCTCGGAATTATTTGGTCGAAAGAAAGCTCAGCTTGTAGTTTGGGTGGGCTTTTTTATGAATTTCTTCATGCTTTTGGTGATGTCGGTAGGGCACTGGCTTCCAAATACGGGTGGGGTGAGTGGCGGGTTACCTCTTTTTGAAGGGGTATATGAATTTATGGTGGGGAACACTATCGCCAGCATGATCGCATATCTGACTGCCCAAACGGTAGATGTTCGCCTTTTTCACTTTTGGAAGAACTTGACCGGAGGTAAACATCTTTGGTTACGAAATAATGCATCCACTATGTTTAGCCAGTTAGTAGATTCTACAGCCATCCTTACGATATTGTATTTGGCGGGAAATCTCGGTGATAATGTAAATTCTGTGGCTACCCTTATTATTCTCATCATTAACTCGTACCTGTTCAAGTTTTTCTTTGCTCTCTTTGATACCCCGCTCTTTTATTTAGGGGTGAAGTATTTGAAGCATTATGATGAAGATCCTTCAGGATACAGCTTGTATAAAAATGCCTGAGGTTTAATTTCCTTCCGAGTTGTTAGGTTGGTTTAGGAGATCCGGATTTGGAATGTACTTAATGATTTTCATTTTGCAAGGAGGAGGGCAGTTTATCCAAATAAGAAGGGTGAAAAGAAAAAGTTGTAATGATCTCGAATTTTCATTCAAAACCTGAGAGTAAATTTGAGGCTCGGAAACTGATTTTTGAAGATAGAATTTTGGTTCGCGCTCAACTGCAACTTTCCAAAATCAGAATTAAGCTTCATTTTATTTTTACTTTTTTGAAGATCGGACTTTTATTTGGATGGCAGGTTTTTTAAACGGTTTTATGAAGCCCGCTCAAGGCCATCATTACACGAATTTGAACAGCACAGAAGTTCTCACAAAAAAAGTGAAATTAATTTCAAAAAATACTTGCAGTGAATAGGGTTCAGCCCCTATCTTTGTAATCCTTTCAAGGAAACGAAAATCGCTGACCAAACAGTTGTTTAGTCAGCATTTTTTTTCGCTGAAAGTTTAGTTCTTAGACATATTGAAGTATAGATCAGATTGTTTGTGCGAGCGAGAGCTTGTTCAATTTCTTGATGCAATTTTGCATTTGAAAATGACGAGA
>NZ_AQXG01000021.1 GCF_000375425.1 Gracilimonas tropica DSM 19535
CAGAGAAACGGGGTGATGGACTTGAGCAAAGAGTACGTTCGTTTTCAACCCTTCTATTCTTTTATACCTATATACATGCCGGACTTAAATTTCGCAGATCGATTTCTACCCCATCCATCACCCGGCTCTATCCTTGATAACAGCTATTCCTGTTCATACTGAGCCGAATGATGGGTTATCTCAGGCAGAACAGCATTCAACAAAAAAGGCCGGACAATCTGCCCGGCCTATATATTTAATTATAATAATGGATCTCAAATCAGTTCAATACTGAATCCACTTCTTCCCAATCCATTCCGAAAGCTTCGGCAACATCTTTATAGACAATGGTTCCGTTGGCGATGTTCAATCCTTTGAGTAATTCAGGATCATCCTTAAGCGCCTGCTTCCAGCCTTTGTTTGCCAGTTGTACAGCATATGGAAGAGTTACGTTGGTAAGTCCCATAGTAGAGGTATAAGGAACCGCTCCGGGCATGTTGGCTACACAATAGTGCAGGATATCATCCACAAAATATACCGGGTCTTTGTGTGTGGTTGGCTTGGAAGTCTCAAAACAGCCGCCCTGATCAATGGCTACATCTACGAGCACGGTTCCCGGCTTCATATCTTTAAGCATATCACGGGTGATCAGATGAGGAGCTTTAGCACCGGGCTTTAGTACCGCACCGATGATCATATCCACATTTGGAAGCATCTTACGGATATTAGCTTCAGAAGAGAACATGGTGGTCACGTTCTTTTCCATAACATCATCAAGATATCTCAAACGCGGCATATTGATATCCATGATCGTGGTATTGGCACCCATTCCGGCTGCGATCTTGGCAGCGTTTACACCTACCACACCACCACCTAATACCAATACATTGGCCGGAGGCACTCCCGGAATTCCTCCCATTAAAACACCGCGTCCGCCTTTTGGCTTTTCCAGATAAACCGCGCCTTCCTGGGCAGCCATACGTCCGGCTACTTCACTCATTGGAATAAGCAACGGCAGCGAACGATCTGCTTTTTCTACCGTTTCATAAGCGATGGCAATACATTTGGAATCAACTACCGCTTTGGTGAGCGCTTCCTCGGCCGCAAAGTGGAAATATGTGAAGATGATCTGCCCTTCCCGCATTCTCGGATATTCTTCTTTGATGGGCTCTTTCACCTTCATGATCATTTCGGCACGGCTCCATACTTCCTCCACATCATCAAGGATGGTAGCTCCTGCCTCTTCATATTGTTCATTGCTGAATCCGCTTCCAACGCCGGCATTCTTTTGTATGAAAACCTCGTGGCCATTTCGGACAAGCTGTACTACTCCGCCCGGCTGAATGGCTACCCTGTTTTCGTGTGTTTTAATCTCTTTAGGGACTCCAATAATCATGATATTAACGTTTTATTATGCTGTTATTTTGGGGACGCAAAGGTAGGTAATTTTCCGCAAAACTGCGGAATCAATATTCTATTCTGTAATGTTATTTGATGTTAAAGCCCTAAATTTTTATTTCATTTGTTCTAACTTCACCAAAATCACTTTTCGGAACCTTAAATTTTTCTTATGCGCTATCAATTCTTGAAAAAACTATCCTTTTTTATTTTACCTGCTTTGGTGATGATCGGCTGTTCCTCATCCAAAGAAGTGACCTCAACCAAATCGTCTACGCCTCCTTCCCGCTCCGGAGATGGAATCAAATCATTCTCGGAAGTCATTACCAAAGCGGCTAAAAGAGATGACGGCCTATTTACTGTGCACTGGGTTGATGACAAACTGTATTATGAGATCCCAGATTCGCTTCTTAACCGCGAAATGCTATTGGTAAGCCGCATTGCCCAGGTTCCATCCGATTATTTCGGCTTCTTTTCCGGTGGATCCAAAACCGCTGAACAGGTGATCACTTTTGAACGGCAGCGCGACAATATACTTCTCAGAAAACAGTCTTATAACGCCGTTGCCAGCGATACACTGCCTATTTATAAATCTGTGAAAGCCAACAATTTTGCCCCCATTATTGCCTCCTTCCCAATCGAGGCAATGAGCAAAGATTCCAATGGGGTCGTTATTGAAGTAACTGACTTCTTTACCTCCGATGTAGAAGCCATCAGTGGAGTCATTAGCTTTTTGAGACGCAGTTATCAGGTGCGCCGGCTGGATGGAGAAAGAAGCTATATCGAGTCTGCCAAGAGCTTTCCCATGAATGTTGAGGTTCGCCATGTGCTGACCTACCAGGCCGAGAACCCTCCTTCTGATGAAAACACCAATACCATGTCGATGATGATGAATCAGTCGATGGTGTTACTGCCCGAAAAACCTATGCGTCCCCGCTACGAGGATTACCGTGTCGGCTGGTTTACCGTCGATCAAATTGACTATGGCTCGGATGCACAGAAAGCAGAAGAAGTGAGTTATATTCGCCGCTGGCGTCTTGAACCCAAAGACATGGAAGCCTATAAAAAAGGAGAACTGGTAGAGCCTAAAAAACCGATCGTGTACTATCTGGATCCTGCCACTCCCAAGAAATATGTTCCCTACATCAAACAAGGCGTAGAAGATTGGAATGAAGCTTTTGAGGCAGCAGGTTTCAAAAATGCCATTATAGCCAAAGAAGCGCCTTCTCCGGAAGAAGATCCGGATTGGAATCCTGAGGACATTCGGTATTCAACCGTTCGATGGGTTGCCAGTGAAATTCGCAATGCCGTTGGACCAAGTGTAAGTGATCCTCGTACCGGTGAGATCATCGAAAGTGATATCGTATGGTATCACAATCACATGCGTTCATATCGCAACCGTTTGATGATAGAAACAGGTGCTGCCAACCCTGCTGCCCGTGCCCTTAAACTGGATGACGAACTCATCGGGGAAACCATGCGCCGTGTGATCTCCCATGAAGTAGGCCATGCGATTGGGCTGCCCCACAATATGCAATCAAGTTCTGCTTACCCGGTTGATTCTCTACGCTCGGGAACCTTCACCCAGAAATATGGGATAGCTACTACCATTATGGAATACGCCCGGCAGAATTATGTTGCACAACCCGGCGACGAAAACATTCGGTTTATCCGAAAAATCGGGCCTTATGACAAATACTCCATAAACTGGGGCTATCGGGTGATTCCGGAAGCTGAAACAGCTGAAGAGGAAAAACCCATCCTGGACAAGTGGATCATGGAAAAAGCAGGTGATCCCGTGTACCGGTTTGCTTCTTCCACCGGATGGGATCCCTCCGCTCAAACTGAGGATCTTTCCAACGATCCGGTACAGGCAAGCACTTATGGATTGATGAATCTAAAGCGCGTTGTTCCAAACCTTATCGAATGGACTTCTACCCCGGGCGAGGGCTATGACGACCTGGAAGAGATCTATGGCGAACTTACCTTTCAATGGGCCCGTTATGCCGGACATGTTTCTACTAACATCGGTGGAATGTATCAAAACAGAAAGAGTTCAGATCAGGAAGGTTTTGTGTACACCCCTGTTCCTGAAGATTACCAGAAAAAAGCGATGATGTTCTTGAATGATCACGTTTTCACAACTCCCAATTGGCTGTTGGATAAGGAGATCCTTCGCCGGATCGAACATGCAGGAGCGCTGGAGCGGGTAAAAAACCTACAATCCCGGCTGTTGAATGATGTGATGGCGGCCGATGTGATGCTACGGCTCAACGAAACTCATTATTTTGAAGGGGAAGAAGCCTACGCACCGCTCGAAATGCTGGAAGACTTGCGCCGGGGAGTTTGGAGTGAGATCTACGATATGACGACTATTGACCCTTACCGAAGAAACCTTCAGCGATTATATGTTGAGAACATTCATGCAATGTTTGCAAATGATGAGGCGGGTAGCTCATGGAATCCCGTTGATGTAACCACATCCGATATCCGTCCCCTGCTTCGGGTTGAATTGAATACTCTTCAAAGAGATCTTGAACGGGCAGAAACGCGGATTTCTGATCCGGTATCAAGAGCGCATATTTCTGATATTCTTCAACGAATTGATGAGATCCTGAATCCAAAGTAACCGTTCCCTAATTTTTATTGTTATCAACGGCTCCTGTATTTGCAGGAGCTTTTTTATTTCAGATTAGCGGCTTTATGTATCCCTTGCTCCGTGATGTGTAAATGTCCGTATAAAAAAGGCCCCCCAATAGTGGCGATCCTAATGAGCTCTTTGTTTTCAAGATACTCAAGTAAATTCTTTAACTCCGAGCGGTCTAATCCTAAGTCCCCGGCCAATTCTGAAACAGCGATCTGTTGATCAGGATCATGATCACTCCGTTCTGCCAGCTTCAAAAGCAGCTGTTTTGCCCGGTTGTTAAAGGTGTCGCCAATAAGCATAGGTAACGATTTGGTTGGCTCAACAATCACCTTTTAAGCTCAACAAAACGTTACCTGAATGTTAAAGAATCGTTAACAACCTGCCCTGATTAAAAACTGTTCGACCTTAATTACAGTACTTATCACCCCACTTAAAAGAGAAGGCATAGAAGTGGCCAATAAGTAGGTCAATTGGTACTGATGAGTTTCTCCAGAGACTTCTGTGTGCCCATTATGATCAGCCGGTCTGTTTTACGGATCATCGTCAATGGATCCAATACACCCAAAACGCTGTATTGATACTGTTCCTCGGGCATATTCGACAAATGTACTTCCTGCTGAAGCTGTTTTCTTCTTTTGATGGTAATGAGGCTCATTTCATAGCGCTCCCGGATCTTCAGCTCCTTAATGGTATATCCTACCATACCCGGAGGGGCCTCAATTTCAAAGATCCCGATCTCATCACTGAGCTTGAAAAAATCACTGATGGAAGTACTGAGTAACGAAGTTGCCATACGTACCCCTTCATCTTTCTCAGGATGAATCACCTCGTTGATCCCGATCTTCTTCAAAATAGCTTCCTGTGTCTCATTAGATGCACGGGAAATGATCCTTGATACATTTTCTTTTAAAAGTTCCATCGTGATCAGCACCACCGGTTCAAACGATTCCCCAATGGCAACGATCACTACATCAGCATTCATTACTCCGTGTTCTTTCAACAGCACGGGGTCAGTTGCATCAAACTGAATAGCTTCAGATACATATTTCTTGATCTCTTCCACCCGTTCATAATCCTGATCTACAGCCAGTACCCAGGCGCCCTGCTCAGCCAGAGATTTTGCCAAAGAAAACCCAAATTCCCCAAGACCGATCACACAAAATTGCTGTTCTAAAGTAGACATATATTAAGATTTTAGGCTACAATTACGCTCTCTGAAGGATACGAATATTTTGTAGCAGTTTTTCGTTTTGCGAAAGCCAGAGCCAGTGTCACAATACCTACTCTGCCAATAAACATTGAACTTATGATCACCACTTTCCCTGCATCCGTCAGTGAGGAAGTAATACCCCTTGAAAGTCCTACCGTGGCAAATGCAGAAAATTCTTCGAATAAAAGATCCATAAAGGGCTGATCCTCAGTGATCGTGAGTATCAAAGTAAAGATGAACAAAAGGATGGCAACCAACACAAAAACAGTAATAGCGGTATTCAGGGTTGAGCGAGCGATCTTACGTTTTGAGAATTCCACATTTCTTTTACCGGTGATAATACTCCATACCGAGATCAGTAATACGGAGATCGTGGTTGTTTTCATCCCGCCCGCAGTGGATGCCGGAGCTCCACCGATGATCATCAGGGTCAAAAAGATAAGGGTCGTACTTTCACCTAAAGCCCCGATATCCACCGTATTGAAACCCGCAGTCCTTGTAGTAACACTTTGAAAAGCCGACAACAAGAGTTTATCAGAAACGGAATAGCCGGCCAACACCCCTTCCCACTCAAGAACCAAAATGGCAATCGTCCCTCCTACGATCAATACTCCGGTAGAATACAATACCAGCTTCGCATGCAGTGAAAGTTTCCAGTGCTTTACTTTTCGGCTGGGATTCCCCTTCAGCACCTCCCAAAGTGTGGTAAAACCGAGTCCGCCGGTCACAATAAGTAGCATAGTGGTAATATTAATTCCATAATTCAGGGCATTCACCTTGTCAGCAAGACTGTTGGTGAATACGGAAAAGCCGGCATTACAAAATGCTGATACGGCATGGAAAACTGAAAAGAAGATCCGCTCACCGTTTGTTTCAAAGATATCCGCCCAGCTAAGGTAATATCCCAATGCTCCCATCCCTTCAATAAATAAAGTGAGTAACACGATCCTTTTTATGGTTTGAAAAGTTTCGTGGGTGCGGGTTTCCCCGATGGTTCCTTTTAGTAACATCATCTGTCCAAGCCCGAGGTTGGAGCTCACAAACAGAGCAAACAAGGTTGCAATGGTAAGTAATCCCAGCCCCCCGATCTGAATGAGGATCAACACCACAAGCTGTCCAAAAAAAGTGAGATGCGTGGCCGTGTCCACCACAATTAATCCGGTTACACAAACTGCGCTCGTTGAGGTAAACAATGCATCAATGAAACGGAGTCCTTCTCCATCCACTGTAGCTGAAGGCAACATTAAAAAGAAAGCCCCGGCCGCTATCACTGATAAAAAACTAAGAGCTACAACCTGCGTAGGTTTTCGCTTAAGAGATAAAATGATAGGGGCAGCACGCACTCCCTTTATGATCAAAAGAAGGATCAAATAGACCTTGGTGAGAAGGATCAGCATGGGAATAAGCTTGTAGATCCCGAAAAGCTCCTCAATAGAAAAAATAAAGCCCTCTCCCCCAATCAGATATAAGACTCCAAATAAGATCAAAAAACCAACTAAGAGCGATTCAAATAACCGATTTCTTATGAGTTGAGACCGTTTTGAAGTCAGCAACAGCCGGCCAAAGTAGGTAGACGTAAACCCGAGTACTATGGAAAATTCGAGATAAGCGTTCCAGGTATTGAACGGGCTCGACAGTTCAAAGCCTTCGGAAGCTACCAAACTTGCCACCGCAAGCAATACCAAAACAATGTTAAAATACCGGAAGTAAGGTTCTACAACTTTATTAAGATCGTATAATTCAACTTCGACATCCTGAAACCTGTTTCGGAAGTGTTTTCGAAACTTCCTCCACTCTACCAATAAAGAAATGATAATACGCTTAAACGGCTTGGGTACTTTCATGCGGGCAAATATAGAGATTTTACATCAACTGCTCGTATTAAATCTTCATCACACTATTCTTAAAGAGACAGATTCCTTTTATTTAAGTCAAAAACATGGTAACATTGATTGCTTTTGAACCAAAATATATTCCTTTTTGAAAATCGTAATTATTGGTGCCGGTGAAATTGGCTACGACCTGGCAAATGTATTGTCTAGTGAAAAGCATGATGTAACGGTTTTAGATAGAGAAAAAAGCGTTTTATCAAGGGTCTCTGATTCCATTGATGCCTTGACCATAGAAGGAAACGCCACCTCGGTAAAAGACCTTGTGAAAGCGAATGTCGGTCAGGCAGATATCCTAATCTCCGTTACCAGTATTGATGAAGTGAACATGATCTCGGGGATGATCGGCAAACGCCTTGGAGCAAAAATGGTTATTGCCCGCATTCGCAGTGATGAGTTTTCAGATTCAGATGCTCCTTTAACCCCTTCCGACCTGGGTATCGACGTGATGATCCATCCGGAACTCAGTGCCGCTCATGAGATCGCCCAATTGTTAAAACGTTCTTCTGCCAGTGATGTGATTAATCTGGCCAACGACCGCATGCAACTCATCGGTATTCGGCTGGAGAAAAACTCCCCCATCATCGGTAAAACCCTGAATGAATACGCCGCCCTTTATTCCGACCTTACATTTCGGGTAGTAGCCATTGGCCGGCGTGGACGTACTATCATTCCAAACGGTTCTATCAGGATGCAGCCTTACGATCAGGTTTTTATGCTTGCAGAAACCAAGAATATAAACGCTGTAGTCCAGACCACCGGTAAAAAGGAAACTGAGATCAATACGCTGATGATTGCCGGCGGATCCGGAATGGGGGCCATGATCGCACGGCTGCTCTGTGCAGATAAATCCAAAAATTGGTCTATTAAATTAATTGAACCGGATTACGACCGCGCCGAAAGCCTGGCTATTGAGCTTAAAAACGTAATGGTACTTCATGGTAATCCCACCGATCCGGACTTGCTGGCTTCGGAGGGAATTGGTGAAATGGATGCTTTCATAGCGGTGACTGAAGATGAGGAATCTAATATTATTTCTTGTTTACTGGCCAAACACCTGGAAGTAAATAAGACGGTAGCTTTGGTGTCCAAGCCCGATTTCATTCCCCTGGCTCAAACCATCGGGCTGGATGCGGTTGTCAATAAAAAAGGAGCTGCCTCTAACGAAATTCATCGTTACGTACGCCGGGGACGTGTGATATCGGTCACAGAACTCCGGGGTATCAAAGCAGAAGTGATCGAATTACAAGCCACGGAAAAATCGAAGATCACTAAAAAGCCGATACGGAAATTGAATCTGCCGGAAGGATGTGTTATCGGTGGAGTTTTATGTAATGGAACTGTAGAAATTGCAACCGGAACAACACAGATAAACGGCGGAGACCGCGTTATTATATTCTGCTTACCTTCAGCCGTCGATAAAATCACAAACCTTTTTAATTAATGGCCATTTTATCTAACGGATCAGCTCCGAAAGCCACCATCAATTTTTTAGTGGTATTGGGAGTACTTGGTGCTTTTATCTTTTTCATGGGATTTGCATTATTGCTTCCCGCCGGTATCGACCTTATTTACGGTAACGAAACCTGGCATGCTTTCCTGATATCTGCGGGGATCGCTTTTGTGGCCGGAGGATTATTGTGGTATTTCTTCAAACCTCAGCAAGAGATTCGAATCCGCGAGGGCTTTCTGATCGTGAGCGGAACCTGGCTTTCTTTGTCTTTGGTGGGAGCACTGCCATTTGTGATTTCAGGGATCCTCCCTTCTTTCACAGATGCGGTTTTTGAAACTATGAGTGGACTAACAACCACCGGTTCTACCATTCTGGGTGGAGAAACCTCCAGTGGTTTCCAAAACCCACAGATAGAAGACATTCCTCAAAGTTTTTTGTTTTGGCGATCGTTGGCCCATTGGCTGGGAGGCATGGGAATCATTGTACTTTCGCTGGCCATTCTCCCTCTACTTGGCATTGGAGGAATGCAGCTCTTTCAGGCAGAATCGCCGGGTCCTACTGCCGATAAACTCACCCCTCGTGTGCAAGAAACGGCCAAACTTTTGTGGGGCGTTTATGTGGCTTTCACAGCCATCGAGTTTGTGCTGCTTTGGCTCCATCCTTCCATGGATTGGTTTGAAGCCATTAATCACTCATTTGCAACCATGGCTACCGGGGGATTTTCAACAAAGAATGCCAGCGTAGAAGCTTTTGACTCCGCCTATATCGATTGGGTGATCACCCTGTTTATGTTCATTGCCGGGATCAACTTTGCCATGCACTTTAGGTTGCTTAGAGGAGATATTAGATCATTCTTTGATAATCGTGAAATTCGCTTTTACAGCCTCGTGATTGGTATTGGCATTGTCATCGTTTCCGGTTCCCTTTTCATAATGGATAAATATCCAATATGGGATGCACTCCGGTATGGAGCTTTTCAAGTAGTTTCTATTGTCACATCCACCGGTTTCGGTACCGACAACTATGAAGTATGGAATTCATTGGGTGCCTTCTTTTTGTTTCTGCTGTTCTTTACCGGGGGATGTGCCGGTTCTACAGGCGGTGGCATCAAGATGGTTCGCTGGATGATTTTGATTCGAAATACAGCCCGTGAGCTCAAACAGATCATGCACCCAAAAGCTATCCTGCCGGTAAGGATCGGGGACCAAACCATTACCCGGAATATTCAGCAAACCGTACTTAGCTTCTTTATCCTTTATATTTTCATCTTTGCTTTAGGTGCCTTTTGTATCAGTCTTTTTGGGTACGATATCCTTTCTTCTATTGGTGCAAGCATAGCAGCCATCGGTAACATTGGTCCGGGTTGGGGCGCTTTTGGGCCCACCGACAATTTTGCCGGATTACCCTATCTCGGGAAATGGGTACTCATTTTACTGATGATGGTTGGCCGGCTGGAAATCTTCACCGTGCTTATTATTTTTTCTCCTGCTTTTTGGAAGCAGTGATCAACCAAAAAACTTAACCAACCGATCTGACAGCCACGTTCTGAATTCCGGGGTTGTGGGCGGTGAATGGCGGGTATCATTCATTAATTCCGTTTCCACATTGGGCACCAGGTTTTGAACCCGTTTCACCATCGGTTCACCCGGAAAAGAAATATCCTGATCTGCAGCAATAACCAGAGCAGGCATACGCAGGTTTTGGAGATCTTCATCTGAAGCCAAAGGGGGAATTGATTTTGGGGTGATAAAATCATGCATGGAATCTCCCAAAAAGGGCCCCCAGTCATCGTCCCAGTTGGAAAGTAAAAACCCGGTCAGCCTCTTCAGGTTTTCCTCATTTGGGTTGAACCGGTACCTCAACATGGGTACCATCATACGCATCATCCCCTTCACAACTGAGGCCTGAACGATCCCCGCCGGAACAATAAGCACCAATCTCTCCACTCTTTCCGGCCACTTGGAAGCAAAACGATGAGCAATAAAGCCTCCTAAACTAACACCCATTAATCTTATTTTTTCTGCCTCAAAATGAGACACTATTTCCAAAAACCAATCGGTATATGCATCCGTCTTGTACGAAAAACGATGCGGAATCCCTTTTACCGAATGTCCGGGTATATCCGGCAGAATTAGATGATAATGATCGGTTAGTGGCCAAATTTCAGATAAAAGATGAGCAGAACCGGTCAACATGGCATGAAGACAAAATAGTGGTGGATTGGAGTCATCCCCGGCCAGCAGCACATGAGATTCTCCCCCGGAGGTTGAAATGGTTTGGGATTCCACCTCACATTTCGCTCGATCTAAAAAGCGTTCGTACCAATCTTCCTGCCTTTTCCTTGCTTGCTGATCGTTAAAAATATCTTTTCCCACTTTAATCGACTCCATATTGTTCAGATTGAAGCCTTTGCATTACTGCAAAACTGCGGCAGAAAAATATAGTAAAGCCGGTAATCTATTACCTGAAAAAGAATTATATGAATGGATCCCGGGCTTTGATGAGCGCCTTGGAGCTATGGCTATTCAAAGCTGAATACTCCACCCCAAACCCACAGAGAGATCGGAAGATGATTCCGTGAGACCAAAGGAAACATTGCCGTTTAACGATGCTTTGTTTGAAAGAAAATGCCCCATTCCCAACGTAAGCGTTTGAGGAGGATCAAAACCGTCTATGATTTCCGTATATCCGCTATAACTGGCATTGATCAGCCATTTGGCTTCAGCAAACGACAACCCCAGCCCTGCACTGTACGCCCAGGGATCTTGAAGTTTCAGGTCGGGAAGATCGCCGAACCACCATTTCATCATATCCGCTATGAAAAAGAAATTTCCTAAACGTTGAGACAGGGAAACTCCGGCCCCATAATCCCATTCCCCGGTTCCATACCCGTTGGTTGGATCTGCAAGCGGTATTTTCAGCGCAGTATTAAGCCGAATGGTACCGGCTCCTGTATCTGAAGTATATAGCTTTATGTTGGCGTACAAATTCGGATCTGCAAAACTGGCTTTGTTATAACTAACGGTATCGGTCACAACTACTTCATCTCCATCTTGCAGTTGCATGTATCCGTTCACTGTATTCTTGAAAGGTAAGAGTTTAGATTTCCCTCCTTTCCCTCCGGTCCCATGCCCTTTCCTTTGATTTGATGAATCCTGTACCGCTTTGTGATCCGGGCCTCCGGTTGGTATATATCCCGCTATTCCATAGGAAACCCATGGCGAGTTTTGAACAACGAAAGGTACATTGAAAGAGATTGTTACCTTGTCCCCGGAAATATTAAAACCATTGGAAATTGAAAAGCTTTGCGTTTGCTCTTCAAAAAAGTAAGAGCCGGTCGAGTATTGGGCACTGCCCGTATAGCTTACGGAAACCTGTTGTGCCATTACACTTCCGGCTTCAATTAAAAGTATATGTAATGTAATCGCTATGGCTATTACAAAGATATTTGATCTTTTATCCATATCAGCACCTGTTTATGGTATGCTTCTTGATTACATGTTTTTCTTGATTGCATTTGATCAACGATCACTGCGTTTGCTGATCCTGATCCTTGTCTTGCAGGCGAAGGCGAATACGGTCCATGGCCTGGATCGCTTCTTCAGCATCGCCGGTCATATCGTGCAACCGTTGGCGTAATCTATCCATATCTCGCTGCATATCCCGGTCCCGCGTCATATCCCTGTCTTGCAACATAAGATTGCATTGCTCGGCAGCATTTTTCAGGTTCCCCAGAGTTAACCCCATTTGCTCACCAAATCGGTACATATAGCGATATTGATTTTGCATCTGTTCGCTTTGGGTTTGCTGCATTTTACGATTCATTTCCTGATTCATTGTGTGCGTTCGCTCCTGCAGCTGATTCATGCGTTGCATCATTTGCTTCATTTGTTCCTGATGTTGTTGCATCATCTGCTGCTGTTGCTGTTGCTGCTGTTGTTGTTGCCCCGTTTTTTGGGCAAACATACTGGTTGACAACAACAGAACCATGACAACAGTACTGATCGTTTTAATTATTGATTTCATAATGTTCTCCTTGATTATTTTTTATTGGGAACAATGGTTTAAGTACTTGCATAGATTACAAATTATATGAGGCTTCTAAACAGTGTGAATTGCCCATGAGGATGTGGTTCAGATGCCACTTTTTGTGTAGAATAAATACCCACATATTTCTAAAACACTTCGATTTTTCCTTCTCTCTTTATTCCTTTCCACCTGTAATAAAAAGTATTCAATATTCCCACAAAAAAGGACTCTAAAGCCTCCCAAACAGGGGTCGCTATTCCCGTATTAACTACAAGAATTTTATGCACAAACAATGCAAATGTTAACTCTGAAATTGGTTTCGGAGTAATTAAACCACTCCTAATAAACTGAAATCTGACTTAAAATTTAAAAATAAGAGGTAACATAATGAGACGTTTAAGAGTGCACTTATATTTATTAACGGTTGCTATATTTCTTGCTTCCTCCTGTGATAAACCACTGGATATTACAGCAGAAAATTCAGCAGCCAATTTAACCCCTCTGGAGCTCGCAAATTTGTCAAAATCAGCTGACACCAAGGCAGGAAATAACCTCTCCTTCCCGGTTATCTGGTCCGACGGAGTTGTGAAATCACTAAGGGGAACTTACGGGGATCCGGTTTTCGGCGGACTCTATTTTACTGCCGATAATTATAATTGGTACGTCCAAAATGATCCTTTGAATGAATGGCAAGCACAATCAGTGAATGCCGTAACCGAAGGATTTGAAACCCCCGTTGAAGTAACCACCATTGACTGGGGCGATAACCTCGAATCTAAAGCATGGCCATTTGGTTCTCAGATCAGAGTGGAAACCGTACTGTATAAAACGCTGACAACTCCAATGACCGCCTTCACCATGCAGATGGAAGACCCCACACAATCCGGTCTGACTGAAGTATGGGGCACCAATGGTGTTACCTACGATAGCTACGAAGCAACCGTCTATTCCGGAACCGCCAAACTGGTGATCCAGAAATTGTTGAAAGACCGAGAGGATTCTACACTTACAACAACCTGGGATCCCACCCGATCTGCATGGACCGGTGATATCGGGACACCACTGTTTGAAAGTGGGGTTTGGAATGCAGTAGATGGCCCAACGGCCTATTCTGCAGAGATCAATGTTCAGGGTAAGGTAATTTATGGCTATAACTGGGTGACACGAAAAACAGCATCCGGAGCCGGTGATTACAGAATAACCTTTGTCTTAGACCCAAGCAGCCCAACAGTATATAACACCGACTTCGGTGCTAATACAACCATCCTGCCTCGTGAAGAAGGCGAAGAAGTCGTTATTCTGGAAGAACCCGATCTGGCAGGTGGAGTTGCACGGCTTGATGCACAAAATAACATCACTTATATAGATGTACGGTTGACCCTGAAAAACGGAAGCGGTAAACCGGGTGGTGGAAAAGGTAAAGGTGAAGGTGGCGGCGGAGGCGGCGGAAAGCCCGACCATGCCGGTAATGGCGGTCAGGTTGGCGGCGGCCAAGGCAATCACTAAGCCTCTATAAAATCAACCATATCCAATATCTGATGTACATACATCATTTAAAACAATAATGAACTAATTAACGAGTGCCGGTTTCACAGGTTTCGCTGCCGGCCTCATCGAAACTTTATATTATCAAGGAGGAAAACCATGAGATCAACAAAGGCGTTAATACAAATACTGATCCTCTTCCCTCTTATCGTATTCTTTGGTTGTGATCCTGCCCCTACCGGTGAAGATACCCTGTCATCTTCACAATCATCAGAAGAACAGATCGTGAGCAAAATACCCGGATCAGGCTTGCTGGCGACCGGAGAATTTTATGCGCTTTGGGAAGGCTGTGAAGATGGTCACGAAGAATCACCCGATCATGAAGAAGGCGGCTGCAGTGGAAATGATGGTGAAGACCATCATGATGATGGCCATGAAGAAGATGGACATGACGATGTTACCCACGGAGGAAACCGGCCCGCACGGGAATTTTACCTGGAATTCAATGCTCAATTGAAGAATGAAGCACGGGGCATGGTGAATTTTGCGGGACTCAACGAATACGAAGACGTTAATTTCACCGGACACGTAACCTGGGTTGAACAAGGCAGATCAGACCATGAACTGTTTTTTGGCGGAGAAGTTACCGAAGGAACCGTTAGCAGAGGATGCTTCCTGTTTTCTGTGCAGGATAACGGCGAAGGCAAAAATGCAGAAGCCGACCGTTTGCAATATCGGCTGTATGGTTCTGCTAATGCACCCTGCCACATTCCGGATCACTTCCCCAAAGGATATCCAATTGTGGTTTATGACGGGAACCTTCAGGTGCATTAAGGAGATTCGGGGATCAAGTCCGCTTTAAGGGCGGACTTCTTCTGCATTGGGTTTCTCATCAGGGTACTTAACTTCCACAACCCGGAATGCTCCGTCTTTTTTAGCCAGTATAAACTCATAATTCGCAAACGAAGCACGGTCGTAATAGATCCTTGTGATCACGTTTACCCTTCCATTCTCTTTCCTCTGCATGGTTTTTATGTCAGTAATGATCCCGCTTTTATTGAGATTGGATTTATGGACTATAGCGGCAGAAAAGCCGAAGCTCATCATTGAGGAGGATATGGGCGCTACTTTTGGCGCTTGGCCATTGAAAGACCTCACGACTTCAGGGGCCGGATCAGAACCGGAAACACCGACAAAAAAATAATCTGCATCAACATCCGGATGCGCGTCCAGATAAAGAAAAAGCTCCGAAAATACTTCGGCTTGGATGAGATGCTTTTCCTGTTGCGTCAATTCCGGAGTCAGATGCACAAAATACAGCGAACAAAATATTCCGATCCCAAAAAGTATGAGCGTCAGGCCGTTTTGTGCTTTGATGTTTTTATACCACATGAATTTCAATCCTTCCGGTCGGTCAGTACGATCGGCTCCGAAGTAAATTCAAACGCCTTCATTTCTGTACCATCCTGAGAATATGATACCGTAAACTGAATTGTTGCAGCAGTATCGGGAGCCTCTTTCAGTATCAGGAAGAGCTCATCCGGTACATGCGGTTCAGAAGCTAAAAATTCATTCAGCTCAAATTGCCGGTATCCTGAATTTCGATACAATACAACTACCTCAAACAGCGGAGCCAAATTTTCTCCGGCACTATATTCCGAATTGAAGTTGCTGTTACTGTAGACCTTCAGATCTGTGATCATTTCTTCGGAGACCGGAATAGCCGGAGAACAAGCATAAGCCTTCGGAAAGATCGAAAATGAGGGCACCCTTTCATTCAGCGTATAAAACTCTTGAACGGGAAACATACTGAGGCCGAATCTATCAAAACTGAGCGTATCCGATTCCGGGGACTCATAGTCAACGTACAAACCCGGATCATCAGAAATGGAAATACTCTGTATTGAGGCGGTAAAATTGACGGTTCTGAACTTATCATCAAAAGGCCCGCAATCATCCCCGGCAACATTACAGGAAGCAGCCGTGATCAGAACCAGGCTCACCAGAAAAAAATATATACCCGTTACTTTTTTAATCATGTTCTCTCCTAATCGATGTTCATTGTGGCATAACTTCCCTTAAATACAAAAAAGTGATGAAATATGACATTTTGAAAACTTACGGTGTGTAAACTCTTCGACCAGTGAGCCCTATTTTTGGTTTTTAAAAAAAGCACTAAGTTTATTTGAAGCTTTATTTATCGATCTCAAAGTAGCTTCTCTTTCCGCCCTTTTCATAGTTTCTCTGAAGTTCGAATCTGAATTTAACTTCTCCGCCATGTATTCTTCCGTCACTATCGAAGTAAAAGGGATCAATCCTGTTCTGACATCTAACAAAACCAACTCTATGGTTGAAAATGCTTTTGCTTTGTTGTTTCGGAAAAAACGGAATTCTTCGTAAATATCGCTGTTAATTCGAAAAACGATCATTAATGGTGATTGAAGCCGAACAGCAGCTTCTCTTAAAATTGGTAATGTAGGTTCTATTGGAGTCAACATAGAGGGTAAGTGAATCACCGATTCGGCAAAATCAGTTTCAAGTAAATGGGAAGAAAGAGTATCTATGTAGGACTGTTGTAATTTTAAATAATCTTCAGATCTCCAATAGCCATACCCATACACTGAGGAACGTTGAGTATTCTCAGAGGGAAAATTTATTAAAGCGATCTTCGCATTTCTTGGTAATTGAATTTCACTCGCCAATATAGTGTCTATTGCGGCCTGACTAATTACTCTTTGATCTGAAGGAAACAGGGACTTTGTAAGTGTTGGTTCATTCTCTTGGTATCCGTAGGAATCATAATATGAGCCTGAGGATGCACAGGATGAAAGAAGAAATAAGAGCGATACAAAATGTAGATAGTTTTTCATTTTTGAGATGCTTAAATGAGTGCTTACGACCCGGCATTTAAATGGCGTGGAGTCTATGAGTTAATAAACGGCTAAAATTTCAAAACAAGTAACTCTGAAAGCCAGCGGTACGCACCCATTTTTTAGATTTTGATATAAAACTTCAAAGATATTTGTACTCAGCTACTTTCCATGTGAATATTTCTCCAAATTCAGAAAGTTTTTTAAATCCGTCAAATTTAATAGGAATTATTTCAGTGGATGTAGAGTCTGAACTGATATTTCCTTTTTCGGACTTGATGATTCCCTTTCTGAAATCAAAAGAATCTTTTTCAAATATCCCGGCTGAAACGCCGATACTCGCAGCGTTTATGAGAACCATATCTTCTGATTCATATTCAAATATATATCTTGCATAACCTCTAAGGTGCTCATAAAAAATAGTAAGCTGTTTATTATCTATTGAAATTTCGGGTTCTATATAGTAAGCTGTTTATTATCTATTGAAATTTCGGGTTCTATATAGCAAGCCATTCCCCCTTCATCAGGCCGAGCAATAAACTTATTGTTCTGTATTGTTACTCTGGTTTTCCCATTTTCTGAAGTCAAAACGAGAATAATTCTTTCCTCATCTGCTAATTTTTTGGCACTTTCAGCACAGTTTCTAAAACGGTGATTTCCTGATTGTAAAACAATAACAATATCTTTGGTTTGATCGTGATTTAAATATCCCTCTGCTCTCTCTATCACAATCCAATCTTTGTTTAGTAAAACTTCAGACAGGCCATCTCCCAAAAAATCTGGATATACGGTCTCATTGGTTTGTCCAAAAGCGGTAAAGCTGAATAGTAAAAATTGTATAAGTGCAATTATTCTCATCTCAAATTTGGTTAAACTCTTTAGCATTTGTTGCAGCTGATTTTATTGTAATTCAAATGTTAATTTTTCTATCTCAGAAATAAGCTCAGAACCAAGTTCTACTGATTTTTTTCTTTTTTCAGAAAGTTCGATCAGCTTATGTGTAATATCTACGAGTTTACCCATTTTACTTTCCTCGTAAGGAGACCAAATCTGACCTGTTTTTATTCCATAATCAGATACTGCAAATTGGTAAGTAATTCCATCAAGCCCCAAAAAATTTTCGTCAGGATATCTCACAGTCATAATAGCACTTTTATATAGTCCCTTAATTGACGTAAAAGCTTCTTCTGACAACTCTTTCTCTATTCTATTGACCGTAATTTTCTTCGGATTGTCCTCATAATTATTGTCCCAAATGCTGAGCGATCCAGTTTGAGTAATCAATGTAAAGGTCTGATTAGCTCGATCATGTTCAAGTTGCAAAATGATCTCTTTTCCAAATGATGGAGTAATCACAATTTGCACTTCCGGAGAATCAGAAAGACCTTTCAGAAGGATATCACGGATTTGAGACTCATATTTATATTCAAAATCATATAGCCCAAATAAACTTGTACTTGGTTCAAGATGATCTTGTGCTTTGGCTCCCTGAAAAAGAAAGAGCAGTATAGAAGTAAGTACTATAAATTTTGACATCTGATGATTCATTTTGCATAACGACCCCGGGTGTAAACCTGCCTGTACCGGTCGCATGGGAAATATAATTTCTTTGAAGTAGCAAAATTAATTACTTGGAAACAAGTTTCTATCAAACCCTCTCCCCTCCGGTTTGAATCCCTTCCGGCTCTTTTCTTAAACCGGTGAACATCATCAGGAAAAGCACAAGATTAACGGATCTTATTTCACGATCCCTGATATTGAAAACCACTCTATTATCGGGAAGAATACTGCTCTGGTTATTTATCTTTCAATCCCATATCTCCGGTCGACTAATATTCATTGCTCTCAAATATGAGAGGAATTGTCCTGCGTGAACAGATTCGTGATAACCGATCCGTAATAAATAGTTACCAAGGATCTTCTTTTCCCCATTTCCGGGATGAATGACTTCAGTTTCATTTAATTCTGTATCCGAAAATTGTCGAACACTTTCCAAAAATGTATTTCTATAAGGTTCAGCAAATTCAAGTTCGTCGGTCACGCTTATGAATGGTCGATTATTCCAGGGTGTTTTATAATTCGTCATACTCCCATTATTGATGATAATATTCCATCCATAATCGGCTTCTAAAACGTGCCTGATCATTTCTGTCGCAGTCATTGCTTTTTCGTCAGGTTTCCAATTGTAATGACTTTTAGGAAGTACTTTCCAAAGTTTGATGCTTTTTCTCCTTATTTCCGTAAAGTTCAAAATTAAAAGTTCGGATTGAGTCATTTTCTTCGTTTCAAGAATATCGTTCACAACTGCCAACATTGATATATAACCAAAAATGTTGAGGTTATCTTAACTTCGCAGGCAAGTTTTATTCATACTTTTTTTGAAATATTGAGGATAAGATGATATGAAGCAAGCCTGATGTAAAAGTACGAATATCACCAATATTAAAGATCTTAATAAGTATGAATGGTTAGCCCTTTAACTATTCTGGTTTTAACCTTTCCATACCGACAGGTACACGGCCTATTTAAATCAACCCGGGGCCCTGTGTCAGCTTGAGAAATCGGCAGCGCAATGCTGAACCTCTATATATGTTTGGTGCATCCGCAAGCTGGCGAATGCCAACCCGGGATTTAAAAAACCGATCGCACCCCGTCCTGCCTGTACCGAGCATTCGGGGCTTCCGATTTAAAATGCCTCGTTAGTGGGCCGGAGGATTATACGCGCGAGTTCCAAGCTTCTTGATTCCGATGTTGATGTAAGATGGCGAACCCTGAAATCACATCTTTTTGTTCAACATAGTAAATAGAAAACGGAAATCGGTTAACTAAAGCTCTACGAATTTTGCTTTTGTAAACAACTTGGTGTTGCTGAGGAGTACGATGAAGAGAAGTAATCTTTACATCTACACAACGAGCAAATTCTTTCCCCAATCCCGGATCTTGGCTTTCGTATCAATCATATGCATCATCAACATCTTTTTCAGCTTTTGGGGTAAGAATTAGTGTTTTAGGCACGATTTATAGATACTTTTCTCGGATTTTATCCCATGACTTTCCATTCGCTGTATCTTTATCAAGGGTTTGCAAACGCTCTTCCAGAATACTTTTATGATGCTCAGGTACATCAACTTGCTCAGGATCAGAAGCTATAGAATCCCACAAAGCTTCTACTAAAATGATCTTTTCGTTTTTATTGAGTCGTGATAATTCTTTGATCAGCGTGTCTTCCATAATGACTGAATTAAATTAGATACAATAATTTCAACAAAAAGAACCTCTAAAGCAATCGCGGGATAAATGTTTAATGAGGCACACTAACGACCCAGCGTTTAAACGGCGAGCCGAGTTGTTTGAATTAAGGCTTCGAACCCTAAACGAGTCCGCTTGAAACGCCTTGATCTTTCCAAAAAGGACGTCATGACCTATTTAACAATAGACCTTCATACACTTAATATGACCATTTGTGCGGTTTCATCCAATGGAAAAAGAATCGGTGAGTGGAAACTTGCCAACGATACGGCGCTACTGAATGCTCTGATTCAAGAGCTCAGCGGGCCGGTTAAGGCGGTGATGGAAGCCACCAGCAGCTGGTACTGGCTCGCCGACTGGGCCGAAAGCCGGGACATAGAGCTTGTGCTTGCTCACGCCAAAATGCTCAAAACTATTGCCTATGCCAAGATACCTATTTAAACTGGCCTCATTCGGTAAGCCCGCGCAGTCTAAGAGGGCGTGACAGAGCAGACCCATCACAGCCCGACGCAATTTGATTGGGACTCCGAATGGGTAATCGATGTAAGATCAGGGATGGTAACCTTAATCGGTTACAGCTATTGTGAAATACAATAGATAAGCCCGTAATGGTGTTGGATGGCCGGTTTATTCCCGCCGACCATCGATGAGATTGAAAGAAGTCGGTTTGATTGCCCGGTTAAAGTACCAACAATGAATAATAACCTGTTGTTTTTAAATAAATGCACTACAGCATATGGGAAAAAACTATCTACTTGACAAAGTCCTTTTTAATGG
>NZ_AQXG01000022.1:2500-20634 GCF_000375425.1 Gracilimonas tropica DSM 19535
CATTCAGACTCGCTTTCGCTGCGGCTCCATCCCTGAGGGACTTAACCTCGCACAACAGGAGCAACTCGTAGGCTCATTATACAAAAGGCACGCCGTCACCCCTCAAAGAGAGGCTCCGACCGCTTGTAAGCACACGGTTTCAGGTACTATTTCACTCGCCGTCTCGGCGTTCTTTTCACCTTTCCCTCACGGTACTGGTTCACTATCGGTCATACAGATGTATTTAGCCTTACCGGATGGTGCCGGCTGGTTCACGCAGAGTTTCACCTGCCCCGCGCTACTCAGGATACCCGCCTCGCCGATCGCCGTACGCCTACAGGCCTTTCACCTTCTGTGGGACTGCTTTCCAGGCAGTTTCGACTTAAGCTTTCATTGATTATGCAGGTCCTACTACCCCAGAATCTCGTAAGATCCTGGTTTGGGCTGCTCCCCGTTCGCTCGCCGCTACTAGGAGAATCACTCGATTGTTTTCTGTTCCTGGGGGTACTTAGATGTTTCAGTTCCCCCCGTACGCCCTCCTCGAAAGGAGTATCCGCCAATTGGCGGATGGGTTGCCCCATTCGGACATCCGCGGATCATTGCTCGTATGCAGCTCCCCGCAGCTTATCGCAGCTTTACACGTCCTTCATCGCCTCTGTATGCCTAGGCATCCACCGTGTGCCCTTAACTTGCTTCTACTATATGGCTTGCACAGCGCTTCCGCGCCCGCAAACCATTCGTAATTCATGTTATTGGTTTATTGTGGGCCGGGGTGGGACGAACCTCCCCGGCTACCTTGGCGTAGTGCACTTGCCTGACTGGCAGACAAATGCCCTACTTGTATTCTTCCGCTGCATATTGCTATGCAGCTTCAGACCTATTACTATTGCTATATTGCTCATCATGTCAAAGAACTGCCCGCCGGGCGGGCAACCTGTCTGGCAGCAGCGCTGCCGTACATTCTTTTATGCAAGAGGCGGGATATACGCAATCCTCTCAATCCATCTTGCACCTCAAAATTTCAAAAAAAATACCGTTAAATACTGTGGAGCTACGGGGATTCGAACCCCGGACCCCCTGCTTGCAAAGCAGGTGCTCTAGCCAGCTGAGCTATAGCCCCTCGGTAACACTTGTGGGCTTGGGAGGACTTGAACCTCCGACCTCACGCTTATCAGGCGTGCGCTCTAACCACCTGAGCTACAAGCCCCCTTTTATGCGGGCGGCCGCGGCTGCAGGCGTGCTCGCCGGCTGCGGCGAGTGCGGTACCCGCCGGGTACACAGTCAACTAAAAAAGTACAGATCAGATTGTTTGCCACGAGCAAGCAGCGTAGCGCCATAACACCCAGCATTGCTGGGTCGCTCTCCTTGAAAGGAGGTGATCCAGCCGCACCTTCCGGTACGGCTACCTTGTTACGACTTAGCGCCAGTTACTAGGCTTACCCTACGCACCCCTTACCGGGGCGAGGTCAGGTACTCCTAACTTCCATCGCTTGACGGGCGGTGTGTACAAGGCCCGGGAACGTATTCACCGCGTCATTGCTGATACGCGATTACTAGCGATTCCACCTTCATGGAGTCGAGTTGCAGACTCCAATCCGAACTGAGAATGACTTTGTGGATTTGCTCCTGCTCGCGCAGTGGCTACCCATTGTATCATCCATTGTAGCACGTGTGCAGCCCTGGACGTAAGGGCCATGATGACTTGACGTCGTCCCCACCTTCCTCACTACTTGCGTAGGCAGTCTGGCTAGAGTCCCCACCTTTACGTGCTGGTAACTAACCACAGGGGTTGCGCTCGTTGCGGGACTTAACCCAACACCTCACGGCACGAGCTGACGACAGCCATGCAGCACCTTCCATTCTGCCCCGAAGGGACCCTCCTTTTCGGGAGGTAGCAGAGTGGATTTAGCCCAGGTAAGGTTCCTCGCGTTGCATCGAATTAAGCCACATGCTCCACCGCTTGTGCGGGCCCCCGTCAATTCCTTTGAGTTTCATCGTTGCCGACGTACTCCCCAGGTGGTATGCTTACTGCGTTAACTGCGTCACTGGCCCCAAAGAGCCAACAACTAGCATACATCGTTTACAGCGTGGACTACCAGGGTATCTAATCCTGTTCGCTCCCCACGCTTTCGTGCCTCAGCGTCAGTTACAGCCCAGCAGGCCGCCTTCGCCACTGGTGTTCTTCGTAATATCTATGCATTTCACCGCTACACTACGAATTCCACCTGCCTCTTCTGTACTCAAGAAACCCAGTATCCATGGCCATTTTACCGTTAAGCGGCAAGATTTCACCACAGACTTAGGCTCCCGCCTACGCACCCTTTACACCCAATGATTCCGGACAACGCTTGCACCCTCCGTATTACCGCGGCTGCTGGCACGGAGTTAGCCGGTGCTTATTCAAATGGTACCGTCACCCCAGATCGAAACCCGGGCGTTCTTCCCATTCAAAAGCCGTTTACAACCCATAGGGCCGTCTTCCGGCACGCGGCGTGGCTGCGTCAGAGTTTCCTCCATTGCGCAAGATTCCTCACTGCTGCCTCCCGTAGGAGTCTGGGCCGTGTCTCAGTCCCAGTGTGGGGGATCATCCTCTCAGACCCCCTAGCTATCATCGCCTTGGTGAGCCGTTACCTCACCAACTAACTAATAGCACGCAGACCCCTCTATACCCGGCCGAAACCTTTAACAACTGTGGCCATGCGGCCCCGCTGCATTATGCGGTATTAGCGCCCCTTTCGAGACGTTATCCCCCAGGTATAGGCAGGTTATCTACGCGTTACTCACCCGTCCGCCAGTCTCCAGGTAGTGCAAGCACCACCCTTCTCCTTCGACTTGCATGTGTTAAGCCCGCCGCCAGCGTTCGTCCTGAGCCAGGATCAAACTCTCCATTGTAAATAATACTCTATATACTCTGTGAGCCGACCCTACGCTCTCGTCATTTTCAAATGCAAAATTGCATCAAGAAATTGAACAAGCTCTCGCTCGCACAAACAATCTGATCTATACTTCAATATGTCTAAGAACTTTTATTTCGAAGTAAAAAATCGTTTTCGAAACAGAAACCAAAGATAAGGGATATTTAGTTTAGATGTCAACCCTAATCTTCACTTTTTGACATCTTTTTTTTTGGATTTATTTTGGTTCGGAAATCCTATCCGATAAAAAAGGCTTCTGCATAACACAAAAGCCTTATTTCAACAAGATAATCTCTTGTTTATTTAGTCTCTTCAGAATTTTCTTCAGCAGATTTTTCATCTTCAGGGTCTTTAGTTGAATTCTCAACCTCTCCTGAAGCCTCTACTTCTTCTTTTTTCTCTTCAACTTCAGCTGGAGCAGCCGTTGTCGGCGTATTACTCTTTCCGGCTCGTCTAGTGCGTTTCTTCTTAGTTGAAGAGGCTCCTTCCGGTTTAATGTCATTGTAATCTACTAATTCGATTACAGCCAATTCAGCACCATCACCTTTCCTGAAACCAGCTTTGATAACCCGGGTATATCCTCCCGGACGATCTTTGCAGGCAGGTCCAACTTCATCAAACAAAGCAGATACTGCTTCTTTGTTCTGGAGTGATGAAAATACCTGTCGGCGGTTATGGTGTGTATCTTCCTTAGCGCGAGTAATCAACGGTTCAACAAAAGTTCTAAGCTCTTTTGCTTTTGGAACAGTTGTTACAATTCTGTGCTCACGTATCAACGCCATTGCTAAAGATTGCATGGTTGACTTTCGGTGAGCAGAAGTTCTGCTTAGTTTTCTACCTTTAATTCCGTGACGCATAGTTTATTTCCTTTCTGCTTAATCCAAATATTTTGATACGTCCATTCCAAATTCAAGATTCTTCTCTTCAATCACTTCTACTAATTCACTCAGTGATTTCTTACCGAAGTTACGGAACTTAAGAAGATCCTGCTCATCTCTTGACACCAATTCACCAATAGTATTGATGTTGGCAGATTTGAGACAATTATAGGCACGTACACTCAAGTTAAGGTCTTCGATGCTGGTTCTGAGCAAGTTAGCAATCCGCTGCTTCTCTGCATCTACTTCCTCTTCTTCTTGAGTAAATGGTTCTTCAATTTCTTCTGTGATGAATTTTTCAATATGCTCTTTCAGGATCTTACCGGCAATAGTAAGAGCTTCCTTGGCATTAACAGATCCATCCGTTTCAATATCCATTACGAGTTTCTCGTAGTCAGTTCGCTGACCAACCCGCACATTTTCTACATTATATTTAACAGATTTGATAGGTGTAAAAATTGCATCGATAGGAATCAGATTTACATCATCATCTTCGATTGACATTTCTTCTGCAGGCACATATCCACGCCCACGACCTATCTTAAGTTCGATCTCCAACTCAGCATCATCTGCAAGATTGGCAATAACCAAATCCGGATTTAATACATCATATTCGGCTGTGGCATCATCAATATCTTTGGCAGTTAATTCACCTTCTCCGCTTTTAGAGATGTGAATTACACCTGAACTTTGCTCAATTTGTTTAAAACGAACTTCTTTAAAATTTAAAATAAGTTCGTAAACGTCTTCTTTTACTCCCTTGATACTGGAATATTCATGATCTACGCCATTAATTTTTACAGCTGTAATTGCTATTCCCGGTAAGGAAGAAAGCAAAACACGACGGAATGAATTTCCTATTGTTACTCCAAAACCTCTCTCAAGTGGCTGCAGGACAAAAGTACCAAAATTGTCTTTATCCTCAACAACATTCAGCGGTTCGGGCATTTGAATGCTATAATTGCTCATAATAGATCTTGATCTGTTTATAATTACTTAGAATAAAGCTCAACAATAAGCTGAACATTTATATTTTCAGGGATCTCTTCCATCGTAGGAATATAGAGCATCTTACCTGATCGTGATTTAGGATCTGTCTCAACCCATTTGTATTTACTTCGAGAGGATCCATCCAGGGCCGACTCAATCACTTCAAGATTTCGTGATTTTGGTCGAATAGAAACTACATCACCAGGGCTCACTTCAAAAGAAGGGATATTTACCACATTCCCATTCACTACAATATGCTTGTGAGTTACCAACTGACGAGCCTGACGTCTGGTTCGGGCAAATCCCATTCTGAAAACGGTATTATCCAATCGAGACTCAAGTGCCTGAAGCAAGTTTTCACCTGCCACACCACTTTGTGCTGATGCAGCTTTGAACAGATTACGGAACTGCTTCTCTAATAATCCGTAGGTATATTTTGCTTTTTGTTTTTCTTCAAGCTGAATAGCATACTCGCTCTTACGGTTGAAGCGGGAACGTCCATGCTCTCCGGGTCCGTAGGGCTTACGCTCTAATGCTTTACTTGGTCCAAAGATTGGCTCTTTGAAACGTCTGGCTTTCTTTTGTTTTGGTCCTCTATATCTTGCCATTATACAATCGTATTACAATTAAACTCTTCTTCTTTTTGGTGGCCGGCATCCATTATGAGGAAGCGGAGTACGGTCTTTAATAGATACAACTTCAAGACCTGAACTTGCCATTCCTCGAACAGCAGCTTCACGACCTGAACCAGGTCCTTTAACAAATACTTCCACTTTTCTCAATCCTATGTCATGGGCAGTTTGAGCAGCTGTTTCTGCACTTAACTGAGCGGCATATGGGGTGTTTTTTCTGGAACCTTTGAATCCTTCTTTTCCTGCAGATGACCACGAAATAACGTTTCCATCAGCGTCAGTGATCGTTACAATCACATTATTGAATGTAGCTTTTACAAAAGCCATTCCATTCGGATCGCTCAGTTGTTTTTTTCTTTTACGCTTTGCAGCTAAAGATGCTTTCGGTTGTTTTTTAGCCATGGATTATCTCAATTAAATTTTACTTAACGGCTTTCTTCTTACCGGCTACCGTTTTCTTCTTACCTTTTCTGGTTCTGGCATTTGTTTGCGTACGCTGCCCACGAACAGGAAGTCCTTTTCTGTGACGAACTCCCCGGTAGCTGCCAATCTCAATAAGACGTCGAATGTCACCATTGACCTCGCTCCTGAGGGCACCTTCAACTTTATATTCTTCGTCAATAAGTTTACGCAAAGCACTTACTTCTTCATCCGTCCAATCCTGAACCTGCTTGTCGTGATCAATTTCTACACGATCCAAGATTTCAGCTGCTTTAGAGCGGCCGATCCCATATATGTAAGTAAGGCTAATTATGCCTCTTTTCTGTTTCGGTAAATCAATTCCAGCAATACGTGCCATATAAGTATTCGGTTATTCTATTATCCCTGACGCTGCTTATGGCGTGGGTTCTTTTTGTTGATTACGTAAAGTCGTCCTTTACGGCGTACAATTTTGTCGTCTGAACTTCTTTTCTTAACTGATGATCTGGTTTTCATGACAACCTCTTTATTTATATCTGTAAGTTATTCTTCCTTTGCTCAGATCGTAGGGCGACATTTCTACTGCCACTCTATCACCTGGGAGAATTTTAATGTAATACATACGCATTTTGCCTGACACATGAGCAAGAATCTCATGGCCGTTGTCCAGTTCAACACGAAACTGAGCATTTGGCAATGCTTCTATTATTTCTCCATCTTGTTTAATCGGCTCTTGTTTAGCCATGATACAATATGTTTTCTTTTTTTTCCGAGAGCTCAGCAATATAGTCAAAAGTACTGAGAATTTCAGCCTTTCCTTCACGAACTACAATATCATGTTCAAAATGTGCTGCAAGACTCCCGTCGGCTGTTTTAACGGTCCAGCCGTCGTTCAATGTTTTAGTTTTCCAAGAACCCATGGTTATCATAGGTTCAACTGCGAGCGTCATTCCTGTGCGAAGGCGCTCCCCTTTTCCTTTTCGGCCAAAGTTAGGTACCGATGGATCTTCATGCATCGATTTCCCTATCCCATGCCCAACTAATTCTCGAACTACTCCATAGCCTTCATTTTCACAATGCGATTGGATGGCATAAGCCATATCTCCAATTCGGTTGCCATGGATAGCTTGCTCTATTCCCTTGTACAGAGATTCAAGTGTTGTTTTCAATAATTTCAAAGCCTTTTCATCACACTCGCCAACTGCAAATGTATAGGCATGATCTCCAAAGTATCCGTCTTTTTCAACTCCGCAGTCAACAGATACAATGTCACCTTCTTTTAATTCTCTTTTCCCGGGAATACCATGAACTACTTCGTCATTCACGGAAATACAGAGTGTCGCTGGAAATTCATTGCCCTTGGGGCCATATCCTTTAAATGCAGGACGACCGCCTTCTTTTACAATGTACTCTTCAGCTATTCTGTCGAGTGTACCGGTTTGAACTCCGGGCTCAATGTGCTTACCGACTTCAGCCAGGGTTCTCGAGACAATCAGCGCACTTTCACGCATCTTGTCAATTTCCGATTCACTTTTCAGGTAGATCATTTTATGCCCTACGGCGGCCTTTGATTCTACCTGTTTTCATAAAGCCATCATAATGACGCATCATCAAATGACTTTCAATTTGTTGGAGGGTATCAAGAGCCACACCAACAATAATCAATAAACTTGTTCCTCCATAAAAGAGCGCAAATCCGGGAGTCACACCAAACAATCCTACAGCAATTGCAGGCAAGATGGCAACAAATGACAGGAACACGGATCCCGGAAGGGTGATCTTTGTCAAAATATTATCAATAAATTCAACGGTTTGTTTTCCAGGACGCACACCCGGTATAAAGCCTCCTTGTCGCTTCATCGTGTCGGCCATCTCTTTCGGATTGATGGCAATGGCGGTATAGAAAAACGTAAAGAACATACATACAAAAAAGAACACGATCGAATAAGTCAGCCCGGTAAAATCTACCGACCATTGAGTCAAAAACTGTACCGTCTCGTTATCAGGGAAAAAAGATCCAATAGTACTTGGGATGAACATAATGGACTGGGCAAAGATAATCGGCATAACACCTGCAGCATTCACACGAAGCGGGAGATATTGCGTGGTACCTCCATAAACTTTGCGTCCAACTACCCTTTTGGCATACTGAACTGGAATTTTACGTGTTCCCTGCGTCAGCATTACTACGGCAGCAATCACAAGAATTAATGCAGCTACTTCTATGATTACCAGAATAGCATTTGCCTTAGTTGTCACCTCGTTGTAAAAATTAGCCGGTAGAGCTGCAATGATACCGATCATAATGATCAAAGAAATACCATTTCCAATTCCCCTGTCGCTAATGCGCTCACCTAACCACATTACAAATACGGTACCGGCGGTTAACACAATCATTGAAGTAATTACAAAAAAGATCTCATTTACCACAATTGCCTGAGGAGCTGTTGCCATCAGGTTTATGGAGAAACCGATAGATTGAACAGCAGTAATACCTACTGTGCCGTAGCGGGTCAATCGTGTAATTTTTCGTCTTCCCTCTTCACCTTCCCGTTGAAGTTTTTGGAAGTAAGGAACCACAGCCCCCATCAACTGAATGATAATGGCCGCAGTAATGTAGGGCATGATACCCAATGCAAAAACACCGGCTCGAGAAAATGCTCCCCCTACAAACAAGTCAAACAATCCCAATAAACTGCTGGCTGCATTGCTTGTATTATTGATTAATTGGTTTGCATCAACACCGGGTAAAGTAATATAACTACCAACCCGGTAGACCATTAAGATTCCAACCGTATAAAGAATACGATTCTTAAGATCTTCGATTTTAAATATGTTGCGGAAGTTTTCTATCAGACCCATGCGCCGTCTATGCTATTAGTTTACACTAAAGTTAATGAACCACCTGCTTTTTCTACCTTTTCAGTGGCAGATTTACTGGCGGCATGTACTTCGATTTCTATTTTTTGATCAACATCACCACGAGCAAGTAATTTCACTTTTTCGCCTTCGCTGGCAAGCCCTGCTTTAATCAGGTTTTCTAAAGTGATTTTACTGTCAAGCTTACCTGCTTCCATGAATTCTGAAATCGTATGAAGATTGATCACACGATAATCAGTTCGGTTAATGTTTTTGAAACCAAACTTTGGAAGACGTCGCTGTAATGGCATCTGTCCACCTTCGAACCAAGCGCGTTCTTTGTAACCGGAACGTGATTTCTGTCCATTATGCCCACGGCCAGATTGTTCTCCACGTCCGGAACCTTGACCACGCCCTACACGCTTACGGTTTTTTCTATTTGGGATCGGCGCTTTTAAATTGCTTAAGTCCATCGTCAAATTCTTTAATAATTATCCTTCAAATACTTTATTCAGAGAGATATCTCTGCGCTGTGCCACTTCTACAGGATCGGTAAGTTCTTTCAGGGCAGTAAAAGCTGCCTTCACCATGTTATGGGGATTAGAAGAACCCTGGGATTTTGATAGAATGTTATGCACACCCGCCACATCGAGAAGCGCCTTAACAGCTCCACCGGCAATTACACCGGTACCTTCGGCAGCCGGACGTAATAAAACTTTTCCTGCACCGGCTTTACCAACAATCGGATGGTAGATGCTTTTCGTTTTTGTTAAAGGTACGCGAATCAGGTTTTTTTTGGCGTTGTCAAATCCTTTCTGAATAGCATCAGAAACTTCATTGGCTTTACCAAGTCCGTGTCCACAAACTCCCTCGCCATCTCCAACTACAACAATTGCGTTGAAGCTAAAACGACGACCACCCTTCACTACTTTGGCTACACGGTTTACGTGAACCAGTTTTTCCTCAAGGTTTAGATTTGCGGCAGGTATAGATTGTTTTCTTCTTATTTTAGGCATTGTTTATCCCAATTCAATTAAAAGTCTAATCCACCATCGCGGGCACCATCAGCGGCGGCCTTCACGATGCCGTGATATTTGTAACCACTTCGGTCAAATACCACTTTATTAATTCCTTTGTCCTGAGCTGCTTTTGCGATCTCAGCTCCGGCTTCTTTCGCATTGTCAACGCCGGTTTCTGCTTTGGTAGCAGCCAGGGTTACACCTTCAAGATCATCAACAAGTTGAAGGTAGGTATATTTGTTGCTTTTGAAAATGTTCAATCTTGGACGTTCAGCCGTACCTTTTATGGTAGAACGAATGCGTCGTCTGATCTTATTTCTTCGTTCGGTTTTCTTCTGTTGTTTCTTATTCATTGATTAACCTCTATTTAGCGGCTGATTTACCTGCTTTACGACGTACATATTCGCCAACATATCTGATTCCTTTTCCTTTATAAGGTTCAGGTTTTCTGAATGAGCGAATTTTTGCAGCAACTTGTCCTACCATTTCCTTATCTACACCGGAAATGATCAAAATAGGATTTTTGGATGACTTGGTATCCACTTCCATGTTAATTCCTTCCGGAGGAACGAAAAATATGGGATGAGAATATCCAAGGTTAAGTTCCAAAACATCTCCATTCATTGCTGCACGGTAACCAACACCAATGATTTCTAATTTCTTGGTATATCCTTCTGAAACACCAACCACTGCATTATTGATCAATGAGCGGAAAAGGCCATGCAAAGCACGATGCTCTTTTTGGTCTGTAGCTCGCTTGATAATAAGCTCGTTATCGTTTTTTTCAATGGTGATATCAGGATGAATACGGAGTGTATTGGTGCCTTTTTCTCCTTTAAAAGTTGCAATATTGTCAGCATTAATACTGAACTCAACTTTATCAGAAATAGGTACCGGTAAGTTTCCAATTCGAGACATAGTTCTAAAAACTGTTGATTAATAAATGGTGCATAAAATCTCGCCGCCAACATTCAGCTTGCGAGCTTCTTTATCAGTCATTACACCTTTTGATGTTGAAAGAATAACAATACCCAATCCATTTTGAGCACGGGGCACTTCATCGCCTCCTTTATATACTCTGAGGCCGGGTTTTGAAACTCGTTCAATCTTTCGGATTACAGGATGACCGTAAGAATCATATTTCAGAAACAGTCTGATCATTCCTTGTTTTCCATCTTCAATGTCGATGTATTTTGAGATGTATCCTTTATCAGCCAGGATCTTTGTCATGGCACGCTTCAATTTAGAAGCAGGAATATCTACTCTGCGATGCCCGGCTCGTTGGGCATTTCTAATTCGTGTTAAATAATCTGCAATAGGATCTATCATCGATTCCTTATTTAAATTTTACCAGCTTGCTTTACGTACACCGGGAATTTTACCCTCAAGGGCAAGCTCACGGAATTTAATACGGGAAATACCGTACTTACCAACATAACCACGACTTCGGCCGGTGATGCTACAACGGTTGCGAACCCGGGTAGGGCTGGCATCACGAGGCAGCTTTTGAAGGCCTTCATAATCGCCGGCTTCTTTGAGCTTACGGCGCTTTTCAGCGTACTTTTCTACAGTTTCTTTTCTTTTTTTATTGCGTGCTATCCAAGCTTTCTTAGCCATAATATCTCTTAGTTTCTTGTTTTGAATGGCATTCCAAAGTGCTTAAGCAGAGCATAAGCTTCTTCATCAGTCTCGGCAGAGGTTACAAAAGTCACATCCATACCGTGAACTTTACTCACCTTATCCGTGTCGATCTCCGGAAATATGGTATGTTCTTTAATACCCATGGTGTAATTACCACGGCCATCAAAACTTTTGTCCGGAACACCCTGGAAGTCGCGGGTTCTTGGCAGAGCCAAGTTGATCAGGCGATCCAGGAATTCGTACATAACTCGTTTGCGCAAAGTAACTTTACAGCCAATTGGCATCTCTTCGCGCAGTTTAAAGTTAGATATAGACTTTTTAGCCTTAGTCGTAACCGGTTGTTGACCGGTTATGGCGGCAACATTGTCTACAACCGTGTCTAACAATTTTTTATCGGTTATAGCATCGCCTACGCCTACGTTAATTACGATTTTATCAAGTTTGGGTATGGCCATAGGGTTTTCATACTCAAACTCTTCGCGTAGTTTTTCGCGTATTTCTTCTTTGTACTGTGTATATAATCTTGCTTCAGCCATTGCTATTTATCTGCGTTATTTATCCAGCATTTCGCCACTTGTTTTGGCGTAACGAACCCACCGGCCATTGCCGTCTTCTTCAATTCGTTTACGCCCAACACGGGTAGGTTCGTTTGTTGAAGGGTCTATCACCATAACATTGGAGATATGAACAGAACCTTCTCGTTTTAAACGACCACCTTGTGGGTTGTCCTGGGTTGGCTTTTCATGATGGGTTTTCATATTGATTCCCTCAACGAGCACTCGCTCTTTCTTTGGGAAAACCATCAATACACGGCCTCTTTTACCTTTATCGTTACCGGCGATTATCAATACTTCATCGCCCTTTTTAACGTGTAATTTCTTTTGTTTGTTGAACCTGCGTGGCATACTCTAATCCTTTTTTAAAGTACTTCCGGTGCAAGCGACACGATTCTCATGAAGCTCTTTTCACGAAGCTCTCTGGCCACGGGGCCAAAAATACGTGTACCTACCGGTTCTTGATCTTTGTTAATGATTACCGCTGCATTTTCATCAAAACGGATGTAACTACCATCACGTCGGCGGTATTCTTTTTTCGTTCGTACAATCACGGCTTTTACTACGTCACCTTTTTTAACGGTTCCGCCCGGGATTGCTGTTTTTACAGAAGCGGAAATCAAATCACCTACTTTTGCATACCGTCGTTTGGAATCTCCCAAAACTTTGATACACATCAGCTTTCTGGCGCCGCTGTTGTCTGCTACATTTAATGTCGTTTGAGTTTGAACCATCGCTAATTCCTAATGCTCTATTCGTTACTTAGCTTTTTCGACGATTTCAACCAATCGCCATGATTTACGCTTTGAAAGTGGACGCGTTGACATAATTTGAACGGTATCACCTACATTGGCTTCATTATTTTCATCATGAGCCATGTACTTGGTGGTCTTGGTGATGTACTTTCCATAAATGGAATGCTTCACCTGACGATCCACAGCTACCGTAATACTTTTGTCCATGCTGTTGCTAACAACACGTCCAATTCGTTCTCTTCTTCGGGCTCTTTCTACTTGTGCCATAGTTAATTCCTTATTGCTTATTCAGCACTACTTTTTTCATTAATAATTGTCTCTAAGCGAGCAACTTCTCTGCGGTGATTTTTCAATCGTGCCGGATTTTCCAATTGTCCGGTAACCGACTGTGAAAAACGCAGGTTTTGTAGTACAGCTTTTTCGTCTTTAAGACGGGCTTCTAATTCAGTAAGTGTCAAATCTCTTAATTCATGTGCTTTCATCTTATCCTCCCTGGTAGTCTCGGCGTACTACAAACTTGGTTTTGATGGGAAGTTTGTGTGAAGCACGTCGTAAAGCTTCTCTGGCGCGTTCTTCATTCACACCGGCAATCTCAAATAAGATTCTACCCGGTTTTACAACCGCCACCCAGTGATCCAAAGCTCCTTTACCTTTACCCATTCGGGTTTCAGCAGGCTTGCTTGTCATTGGGCGATCCGGGAAAATTCGGATAAAAGTCTGTCCGTCACGTTGCAGAGAACGTGCAATAGCAATACGGCACGCTTCAATTTGACGTGATGTAATGAACTTAGGCTCCAGTGCTTTCAGTCCAAAATCACCAAAGTTAATAACATGGCCGCGCTGTGCATTACCTTTCAGCTTATCGCGATGAACACGGCGTCTCTGAACTCGTTTTGGTTCTAACATCGTTTCTTATTAACGGTTTTAATTTGATCGATTTCTATTTCTGCTGCGACGGCGGCTTCTACGTCCTTTGTCGTCCCGTCCTCTTCCACCTTTACCTCTTGAATCTGAATCTCTTCCAGATTGTGTTCCCGGGGTAAGGTCAACATCACCAATGATCTCACCTTTAAAGATCCAAACGGTTACTCCAATAGATCCGTAAATAGTGTTTGAAGTGGATGTTGCATAATCAATATCAGCTCTTAATGTATGCAGGGGAATTTGTCCTTCCTTATACTGTTCGGTTCTTGCCATTTCGGCTCCTCCCAAACGACCCGCACAACGAACTTTGATACCTTTAGCGCCCATTCTCATTGCAGAAGCAATAGCTGTTTTCATAGCTCTTCTGAATGATACACGTGCCTGAAGTTGCTGTGCAATATTTTGAGCAACCAAACTGGCATCCAATTCAGGGCGTTTAATTTCACTTACATTGATTTGTACTTCTTTACTGGTGATTTTCTTAAGCTCTTCGCGAAGCAGTTCAATTTGCTCTCCACCTTTACCGATAATCACACCGGGACGGCTTGTTCTGAGCGTAAGTAGAATTCGCTTAGGGGTACGTTCAATGATTACATTGGAAAGCCCGCCATTGCGAAGTCTTGTATGCAAATACTCACGGAGCTTTTCATCTTCAATGATAAGGGCTGGCTGATTTTCTTCTGAAAACCAGTTGGATTCCCATCCGCGAATAATGCCTAATCTAAAACCAGTTGGATTTGTTTTCTGTCCCAAGGTATTGTTCGTTTAATTTACACTTTCTTGATTACGCTTAGCCACCTTAACAGTAATGTGGCTGGATCGCTTGTTGATACGATGCGCACGCCCCATAGGAGCTGGCTGAATTCTCTTCAACGTTACACCTTCATCAACATAAATTTCTTTTATATAGATGTCTTCGTTGTCAAAACGCTCTTCCTGAAATTTATCTCTTAAGTTGGCAGCTGCTGATTTTACCACCTTCATGACATCTTCAGATGCAGCCTGCTTGGTAAACTCAAGCGTTTTTAAGGCTTCTTCTACTGATTTGCCACGAACGGCATCTACCACAAGGCGAACCTTACGGGGAGATTTTCTCAAATGTCGCTGCACGGCGCGTGCTTCTAATACTGGAGTATCCATCTCTTATGTCCGATTAAATTATTTAGCTGCTTTCTTAACTGGGTGACCACGGAATGTACGAGTAGGTGCAAATTCACCTAATTTGTGGCCAACCATGTTTTCAGTTATAAATACAGGAATGAATTGTTTACCGTTGTGGACAGCTAAGGTCAATCCGATAAAATCGGGAGTAACCATTGAACTGCGTGACCAGGTTTTGATCACTTTTTTACTACCACTTTCATTGGCTGCATCAATTTTGCGTTGCAGCTTGTAGTAAACAAAAGGCCCTTTTTTTAGTGAGCGTGGCATACGTTACTAATTATTTTTTCTTGGTTTTTCTTCTTCTTACGATGTACTTGGAAGACAACTTATTACGGTTCCTTGTCTTCTTACCTTTGGCTGACTGCCCCCAAGGTGAACGTGGGTGCCCACCGGAAGCTTTACCTTCACCACCACCCATTGGGTGATCAACCGGGTTCATAGCAACACCACGTGTTTGTGGTCTGCGTCCTTTCCATCTGCTACGACCTGCTTTGGCAATAGTCGTATTCATGTGATCGGGATTACTTGTCTCTCCAACAGTTGCATAACAAGAGCCAAGGATCAGTCGAACTTCGCCTGATGGAAGTTTAACACTGACATATTTTCCTTGCTTACCTAACAACTGGGCTCCGGTCCCTGCACTTCTGCAAAGCGTTCCGCCTTGTCCGGGATTCAATTCAATATTATGAATGAAAGTACCAGGAGGCATTTTAATCATTGGGAGGGCATTTCCTAAATCAGGAGATGCATTTTCTCCGGACACAATAGCATCACCAACCCGAAGCTTATTGGGAGCGAGGATATAACGACGCTCTCCATCAGCATAAGCAACCAGTGCAATACGAGCAGATCTGTTTGGATCATACTCAATGGTTTGCACCTTAGCGGGGATATCGTGCTTGTTTCGCTTAAAATCTATAACACGATAACGGCGCTTGTGTCCACCGCCACGATGGCGAGAAGTAATTCTTCCGTTTCTGTTTCTACCTGCCGTAGATTTTTTACCAGCTAATAAACTTTTAAGAGGTTTATCGGTGGTGACATCATCAAACACAGGAGCGATCCTATGTCTGGTTCCCGGCGTAATTGGTTTTAATTTCTTAGTAGGCATTATTCTCTAATTCTTAAATTTCAGCAAAGAAATCGATTTCGCCTTCTTTGATAGTTACAATGGCTTTTTTCCAAACTTTTGTACGTCCACCCTGGTATCCACTTCGGGTATAACGTCCTTTTGGTTTGGAAGGCATAATTGCCGTATTAACTTTAGCCACTTTCACACCCGGATAAATAGCTTCAACAGCTTCTTTAATCTCAGGTTTGGTTGCATTTTTCACAACCTCAAAGGTGTATTTATCTTGCTCTTGAAGACGACTTAGCTTTTCAGTTATAACAGGTTTAATGATCACGCTCATGCTACAGCCTCTTCATTTTTAGGTTCAATACTATTTTCGAGTCCCATAATAGCTCCTTCCTGTATCACAATTACATCCGCATTCATGATCTCATAGGTGGTTGGCTTATAAGATTCCAAAACATGAACACCAGGAATATTACGAGCTGACTTATAAACAATATGGTCGGTTTCAGCGGTAAGGATCAGCGCCTTTTTACCGGATGCTTTCAAAGCATCAAGCATGTTAGCTACTTTAGAAGTTTTAGGCTCATCAAATGAAAAGTCCTCTATAACTAAAATACCTTCATTAGCAGCTTTGAGAGAAAGCGCTGATTTCCGGGCTAACTGACGGGTCTTTTTATTAAGCTTGAATCCGTAATTGCGAGGTTTAGGCCCAAAGACAGTTCCTCCGGAACGAAGCAGTGGGGATTTTATATCGCCACGACGAGCATTACCGGTACCTTTCTGACGGTACATTTTTTTGGTACTGCCGGTTACTTCACCGCGTTCTTTGGTTTTTGCTGTACCTTGACGCTTATTAGCCAAATGACGTCGAACATCTTCGTATAGAACAACTTCATTAGGCTCGATGGCAAAAATCGTGTCGCTTAACTCAGCCTTTTTGCTGCTTTTGCTTCCGTCTATTTTATATATATCTACTTTCATGATTAATTGAGAACAGACGCTTTATTATGAATTTCTACGTATCCGCCTTTAGGCCCCGGAATAGATCCTGTTACCAACATGATGTTAGAATCTTCCAGAATTTTAGCAACACTCAGGTTTTTGATCTTAACCCGCTCGTTACCGGATTGACCGGCCATTCGCATTCCTTTGAATACCTTGGATGGGTCAGAGGCATTACCGATCGCTCCGGGAGCTCTCATTCGGTTATGCTGACCGTGTGTTGCATCTCCTACACCACTAAAGTTGTGACGTTTTACAACACCTGTAAATCCATGTCCTTTGGAAATACCAACCACATCAACTTGATCTCCAACAGTAAAAACATCACTGATGGTCAATTCATCGCCGATGTTAAGACCTTCAGGTAAGAAATCTCTGAATTCCACAACCTGATATTTAGCATTTACGCCGGCCTTTTTGAAATGTCCATTTACGGCTTTACTTACATTTTTCTCTTTGCGATCAAAAGCAGCAAGCTGCACGGCATTGTATCCGTCCGTTTCTTCTGTCTTGATCTGGGTAATGGAACAAGGTTCAATTTCAATAACAGTAACCGGTACATTACGTCCGTTGTTATCAAACACGCTTGTCATACCAACTTTTTTTCCAATCAAACCACTCATCGTGTTCGGGTCCTTTTCTTGTCTTCTATACTTTGATTTCTACGTCGACACCGGAAGGTAATTCCAGCTTCATTAACGCATCCACGGTTTGTGAACCTGTAGAAAGAATATCGATCAAACGTTTGTGAGATCGGTACTCAAACTGTTCGCGGGATTTTTTATCCACAAACACAGATTTGTTAACCGTGATGATACTCTTACGGGTCGGTAGTGGGATTGGTCCCGAAACTACCGCACCTGTTGATTTTACAGTCTGTATAATTTTCTCAGCAGACTTGTCAATCAGATTATGATCGTAAGATTTTAATTTGATCCTGATTTTCTGTTGTGTTGCCACGATCAGATCCTTAGTCTAAAATTTTAGTTACAACTCCGGCACCTACGGTTCGCCCGCCTTCACGGATGGCAAATCGCAGCCCTTCTTCCATCGCTACCGGCTGAATCAGTGAAACGCTCAGCTTCACATTATCGCCCGGCATTACCATCTCCACTCCATCGGGAAGCTCACAAGAGCCGGTCACGTCGGTGGTACGGAAATANAACTGTGGTCGGTAGCCTTTGAAGAACGGCGTGTGACGCCCTCCCTCATCCTTGCTCAATACATACACCTCGCACTCAAATTGTTTGTGCGGAGTGATCGAACCCGGCTTACACAGCACCATTCCGCGCTGCAGCTGCTCCTTGTTTACTCCTCGAAGAAG
>NZ_AQXG01000023.1 GCF_000375425.1 Gracilimonas tropica DSM 19535
CGGCAATTTATGGTCAACGAGGAAGAAAGCGGGCCGTCTCTTTGAGACTCTAAACTTTGTCGTCACTATAGCCACGGGTTGAAACCGCGTGGCTACACTCGGCTATCCCTTCGGGATATTGGTTGGGGAAAAACTCTTATCCAAACACGAACTCGTCCGACCACTGAAGGGGGAAGATAGTTTGTACCAGCGGTACATTCTAAAAGGGAAAGCAGGATAAACAACCAAGAAGTGGTCCGACGAATAGAGGGGCTAAGCAGGTTGGAAATGGGTTGAAATGAGGTTCTTGCTCGCATTGAATCGTCGGACGAGGAGTGGGTGGTGGAAGGAATTTTGATTGGTTATTTATCTGGGCCTTGTGGAAATTTGGGTGATTTCACTCGTCGGACGATGTACTGGGCTATTCAGACCACTGAAATAGCAAGATGGTGACTATGAGAATGGGAATTAGTCAAGAAAATCATAGTTCAAAAGAAGAGAACCGTTCCTAAGCGAAATATTGGATGAAGAAGGAATAATGGAATGTTGCGGCTTAGAATTGATTCCGTTATCAGCGGCTATTGTTGTATATTTTGCCTCAAAATCGTAACTAATTCTATCCCTCCCATGCGTTTCAATAAGTTTACCTCTTTCCTACTTCTTCCGGTCCTGCTGCTTTCTTGTGCTCAGAAAGAGTCTCCCTCGCAAACGGAAACCGCGATCACGGCTTCTGATGTGGAAAAGCACATCACTTTCTTGGCGGCCGATGCCATGAAGGGCCGGGAAACGGGTACAGCTGAGGAAGCAAAGGCTGCGAATTATATCGCGGATCATTTCCGTTCTTTTGGCCTCGATCCTGCCGGCGAGGATAACACGTATTTTCAGGAGTTCACCGTGAATATGGCGGTGCTGGAAAACCCTCATGCTTCGGGTGCAGATTCTTCAGCAGAAAAAAGACTTTCAAAGAATGTGGCGGCTTTGCTTCAGGGAACGGGAGATTCAGAGGAGCTGATCATCATTGGGGCGCATTACGACCATTTGGGGATGGGGAATTTCGGATCGCTGAGCAGCAATGGAGAACCTTCTATCCATAACGGCGCCGATGATAATGCATCGGGCACCACCGGTTTGCTGGAGCTGGCGGAGTATTTTTCTGAAAACCGTCCTCAAACCGATTTGCTGTTCCTGGCTTTTTCGGGAGAGGAAATGGGTTTGCTGGGCTCCCAGCATTTTGTGGAGAATCCTACGGTAGATTTAGATCAGGCACTGGCCATGATCAACATGGATATGATCGGCCGAATGAATAACAACCGCGCCATGATCTTTGGCGTGGCTACCACCGATGCCTGGGAAAGCATTCTTACCGATGCCAACACTGATTCCTTAGACCTCGACCTGGTACCGGATGGAACCGGAGCGAGCGACCACACCAGTTTTTATTATACCGACCTTCCGGTGCTGCATTATTTCACAGATACTCATGCCGATTATCATCGTCCTTCGGATGATACGGAATGGATCAATGCGGATGGCGAAGCCCGGTTGTTGCAGCATGTGGCACGGGTCATCGAGCAGCTGGATGCTATGGATAAAGACGAACTCGCCTTCACCGAAGCTCCGGGTCAACAACGGCAGTCCATGAGTATGGACGGACCTACCCTGGGGGTACTCCCCGATTATGGCTATGACGGCGACGGCTTTCGTATCACGGGCGTGAGTGATGGAGGTCCGGCCAAGGCAGGCGGACTGGAGGGCGGCGATGTCATCATCAAGATCGGCGACATGGAGGTTGAAGATATTTATGCCTATATGGGCGCACTCAACGAGCTGGAAAAAGGTCAGTCGGTGGAAGTGACGGTGATCCGCGATGGGCAAGAAATGGTGTTCGAGCTGGATCTGTAGGATGCCTGAGGTGGTCCTCTTTGCAGATGACAACTTTTTGCTTGTAGTACTGTGATTCTCAAAACATCGCATTCACCGCTTTATTTTATTGTCACCCCGAGCGAAGTGGTGTTGGAGTAGGCTGAAGCCGTATTCCGCGAGGGGTCTCAAAGCCTACATAGGTGAGAGGTATTATATGATGAGATCCCTCGTGTTAAGCAAGTTTTGTCGATAAAAGCATCCACGCACTCGGGATGACAACCAAGGAGTTTGATTTCGAACTCAGGCTAATTCAGCTTCATATCGGCCTGGGAAGAACTAAAGGCTACGTCTTCATCGAATTTTTGGTTGCCAAAGGTTTCTTCCATCTCCGCCCGTAATTTTTGAATGGTGAGTCCGCTGGTTAGCGAACCGTTTCGGGCAACGGAAATACGTCCGGTCTCCTCAGATACCACGATCACAAATACATTGTTGGATTCACTGATACCCACTGCTGCACGGTGACGGGTTCCAAACGAAGAAGAAATGTTCGGATTCTGAGAAATGGGCAAATAACAGCTGGCGGCCACAATACGATTTCCGCGTATCACCACGGCACCGTCATGCAACGGTGTTTCTTTTTTAAAGATGGTAACCAACAGCTCACTTCTGATCTCCGCATCAATGTTGATCCCGGCATCCACCAGGTCTTGCAGGGAAGAAGTCCGCGCGAACACGATCAGTGCACCGATCTTATTCTTGGACATTTCCTTAACGGCTTCGATCACTTCATCAATGGTCCGGTCTGAATTCGAAGTCGAGAAAAAACGATCGAGGCTGGTATTGGTCCCCAGCCGATAGAGCAGTTTGCGGATCTCCGGCTGGAAAAGAATGATGAGCGCGATGATCCCCACATCCAGGATCTGACTCAGAATAGAATTTATAGTCGTGAAACCAAGCAGCCCGATCACCACGTTGATGATCACCACAAATAAGATCCCCAAAGCAGCCTGAATGGCGAATGTGCCCTTTACCCACCGATACAGGTATACCAGGACGAGCGCAATGATGAGCGTCTCGACGAAATCTTTAATTCCGAATTCGAGAAAACCAATGGGGAACAAGGCCGTCTGATTAGGTTATTGTTGAGATTGAACTGCATTGAATATACGAATTGAATCGGAAGCTTCCTTCACATCATGTACGCGCAACCATTTTGCTCCTTTCGTCAGGGCATGATAGTGAAGGGCTACGGTGCCGATCAACCGTTCGCCGGCGGGTCTGCCATCAAGGATGGCTCCGATCATAGACTTTCGGGAAGCTCCAACCAATACAGGGAAACCAAATTTTTGGAATTTATCAAGATGGGCGATCAATTTTAGGTTGTGTTCCAGCTTTTTACCGAAGCCAATACCGGGATCGAGGATCACATCTTTCACTCCTCTTTTCTGTAACTCGGTGAGCTTTCTTTCAAAAAAAGACATTAGATCGTCTACCACATCATCGTAATGTGGATCTTTTTGCATGGTCTTGGGGTCGCCCTGCGAGTGCATAAGGATATAGGCGGCTTCATGCTGCGCGCAAAGGTCAGCCAGTGCCGGATCTTTCAATCCGCTTACATCATTCACAATACCGGCCCCAAGTGATAGCGCATGTTCGGCTACGATGGGCTTGGTGGTATCAATAGAAAAGCGTGCCTTTTTGAACGTCGGGATAGCCTTTTCAAGAAACGGTATCACCCGAACCAGCTCTTCTTCTACCGATACCGGATCGGAGCCGGGACGAGTGGATTCGCCCCCCACATCGATCACATCCGCCCCATTCTTGATCATGATATGGGTACGGTCCATAGCCCGGTTCAGGTCGGTATAAATGCCCCCATCGCTGAACGAATCGGGCGTAACATTCAAGATCCCCATGAGAACAGGGGATTTCGAAGAACCCGATTGTGTGGACGTTTCAGACAATGTGTGCTATAGAACTATGGAGATTGGTGTAATTCCGGTGTAAATCAAGAAAACAGAAATAATACCCTGATCAAAAAAACAGTTACCAGCTTTCTACCAGCTGATCTCGTTTATCTTCTTTGGAAGCCCAGTCATCTGCATCAGGCAGCGCATCTTGTGTTTCATTGATGATACGATCTTCCCAAGCTTCGGAAAGCCGCTCGTTCAAGTCGATGTAATCTTCCCATTTTTCAGGTACTTCATCATCCGGATAGATGGCTTCAACAGGACATTCGGAAACGCAGGCATCGCAATCAATGCATTCCATCGGGTCGATCACGAGAAAATTTGGACCTTCCCGGAAGGCATCAACCGGACATACGGCTGCACAGTTGGTGTATTTACATTGAATGCAGGGCTCAGTAACAACGTAAGGCATATGATAAATTGGTTAGGGTTACAAAATGAGTGAGTTTTGCAAAACGGAATATCCCCTCACTTTAGGACAGATGCAATCTTAATAACGGCTTGAAAGCGGTTTTTATGGATTTATTTTGATCTATGATCCTATTCGGACGCTCGCAAAATTTGATCTGTAACATTAATTCCTTTGTAATCCTTCCTGAGTATTGGATATTGGAGTAAACGGCACAGCCCCGGTTAACACCCTCCGCCTGCGTTCGCATTCGCTCTCTCCGGCACCTCCCTCAAGGGAGGACTTTTTTCCCTTTGCTTGTTTTTAACGTCCAAACCTAACCGATCAGGAACCTTGAATTACTAAAGAAAAGTCTCCCCTGGAGAGGAGATCAATTCAAAAAAGCCGTTCCTTTTTTTGAATTTCGTGGTGTGTTGTCGCCAGGGGAAGGGACGTTCTTTAGTTCCCTTTCAGCATCACCTTAACGCTGTCGAGATCCCCGTCTGTTTTGGCGGGCTGAACCTGAAGGAGATGAGCCATCATGGAATAGAGGTGTATGTTTTCGATGGGCCTCATCTTATAGCCGGACTTGAAATCAGGGCCCTTTGCTACAAATAACGCGTGCATCTCCGGAGCCTGATTATCAAACCCGTGCGCTCCGCCGGAGGGGTATCCTTCGCGCCGATCAAAATATTCGCGGGCGTTGATGGTGTAACCGACATCTGCTACCATCAAAATTTCCGGCACTCTTGGGTGACCCTTCAAATGGAACCGTTCCGGAATGTCTTCTTTCTTGTAAACTTTAAAATGTTCTTCATTAGCTTTGAGGGAACTATATACTTCATCCAGTTTTCCCTCTTTCACATTCATCATCACCGACGGACTGTATTCGATCATCTCCACATCTTCGGGGTTGATCATCTCGTCCAGCACTACAATGCGCTCTCTCGATACATCCGCCATGCCATGGTCGGATACGATCATCAGGTTGGTGTTGTCCGACAACCCTTTGGCTTCCATTTGCTCCATAAGGTAACCTACCAAGTCATCGGCTCTTTGGATGGCTTCCTTTACTTCGGGAGCATCGGTTCCATAACGATGTCCCCGGCTATCCACAAAACTGAAATAAACCGTTCCGAGATCTACTTCTTTCTCATTTTCATAACTCAGCCATTTGATGACGGAATCAATGCGGGCGGAATCGGGCATAGAGCCATCGTAGGGTTTCCAGTGGGTGGGACGCATACCCTGAATGGGCGCTTCCGAACCCACCCAAAACATAGTGCCGGCTTTCTTGCCGTTTTTTTCCACTGTATTCCAGATCGGTTCACCCCCATACCACGCCGGGTTTTCAACCTGATCGCGGTCGCCCATAGTAAAGCGGGCATTCATGGTGGTGTCGTACATCGAATTTCCTATGAATCCGCTGTTTTCGGGATAGAGTCCCGTAGCAATGGCGTAATAATTGGGAAAGGTCTTGGAAGGAAAGATGGGGATCAAGCCCTCGCTGATCACTCCTTGCTCAACGAGCTTATCAAAATTTGGAGTGTCGGCTTTGGAAAGGTAATCGGCCCGGAATCCGTCAAAAGAAACCAACAACACTTTGTCGCCCTGTGGCTTTTCCTCTACAGAGCAGCCTAAAAGTCCTGCCCCGACAACTAAGATCAGTGCACTTTGAAGCAGGACTTTCTTTATAAGACGCATTTATTCGAAATCTGTGGTAAGCTTGTAACGGGCGATGCGGTTGTTGCCGGTGTCGGCTACGTAAACCACATCATTGTAATAAGCTACACCTTGCGGGGAATTGAACTGCTTAGGTCCGGAGCCAAGTTCACCAAACGAAACCAAAACCTGCTTGGTCTGATTTTCAGCTCCCGGAGGCGGAGGTACACCCTCTTGTCCATTTGACTGAAACTGGTATAACTTATTCTGCATGGCGTCTACAACAAAGATGTAACTGTCGTCATCGCCACCGTAGGCTATATCGGTAGGTTGCTGAAATTTGTCCGGTTCATAAAGGAAGCCATCCGCCTGGGTGGTATCCTGAGCAAGCAGCTGAGAATTTTGCTGAAAGACCAATCCATCCGGTGTTTCCACTGCGTTGATCCAAAGTACTCTGAAGGAGATCTCCTGACTTTGGTCGGCCTGGGCAATGAGAAAGCTGCGATCTTCGGTAAAGGTATCCCGCTGTGGCGGTGCAATGAAAGAAGCAATTGAACTAAGACCTACCGCACTTCTCAAGGAAGGTGTTGTAGGATTCAAGGTCCTGATCTGACGAATGTTCTCCATCTTACCGGTTCGCTCGCCATCCGAAAGGATTTCCCTGAACTCCAGTACCGTATTATCCGGAGAGGCTACCTGATTTGTTTCATTGAAGGGCCCTCTGCGGGTCACATAAAGGGTATTATCGGCCAGGGTAGTTAAGCCGGTAACCTGAACTCTTTCATAATTGATATTAGAAGACCGGTTCAATCTTGCGTTTTGGGCAGCAGAGGTACTTAAACTCGCATCGTCAAAAGGGAAGATCAGCGTATCTACAAAAGTAAGCGGACCGGTTCCATTCAGGTTCTTGATCTTATATACCGCCGGCAGGTTCCAGGTGATGTTCGGATCTACCGATTCAATCACGGTATCGATACGGGCTGAAACGTATACATTCAGCAATCGGTCCTGAGTAACTGAATTTGCTCCATTCAGCGGTATTGTGACCCGTTCGTTCAGGTCTGCGCGATCCAGCAGGTGCAGGCCTTCATTGTCGGTCACATACACAAACCGGTCGAAGCCGACATGTACATCGGTTGGTGCATCAAAACTTTCCCAAAAAGGTAATACCGGGGCGTAGCCTTCTACGTTCTCCAGTCTGGGGTCGATCTTACCTTCCTCAAAAATTTCATCGGTTGTTCCGTTGTCTTTGGAACCTAAAAGGTCATCACACCCATAGAAAAAACCCACGGATACGATGGCTGTAAGAATAATTGTTTTGTTTAAAAGATCTTTCATAAAGCTACACTTAATCCAATTCTGTGAATTCCACCTAATCTCTCATATACGGTATAACCGTAATCGGCTCTTAGTCTTTTACCTGTGAAGGGTACTTCGATTCCTGCCCCAAAACTTGGCCACACTCTTTCTTCGTTACCAAACTCATAACCTCCTCTCACAAAGAACTGTCCCATAAAGCCATATTCAGCACCTATATTTACTTGCTCTGAGTTATCACTTGGGTTCGTGATCTGTGCGGTTACCAATAACTCGTGGCTTTCATTTTCTATGATATTGTATGCTGCCGCGATGTTAAACCGGGTGGGCAAAGAAAGCTCACTTTCCGGAGTTTGCTCTACGGTACCATCTAAGGTTTCGTAGGAAACGGTTCCCTGTGCAGGAGCCTCGAAACCGAAGTTATTCAGGCTAACACCGAAACGAAGGCCGGTATCCCCAACATAGTAGAGAAATCCGAAATCGATGGCGCCGGTTTGATACGACACATCAATATACTTTTCGGTCAAATACCGAAGTGTGATCCCATAGCTGAAAAATTCCGTAATTTGGTGTGAGCCGGTTAGTCCTGCCGAAATGTGATGTGTGCTAAACGTACGGCCGGTTCCAAGCGGTTCAAATTCGGTTGTCTCCCGGATCTCTCCGGAGTTCAGATATTGAACACTTCCGCCGATGGCAAAAGCACCTAATTTGTGAATGTAACTGAGGTAATCCAGGTTGATATCCGCAACGTATTCGGTGTGATTGATCATCACATTGGAGCTTTCCAAAACGGAAGCATTGGCCGGGTTCCAGTATAAGCTGGATCCGTCGATGGCATCGGCCATATTGGAATTACCCATCGCTGCGCTTCGGGCATCAACCGAGATCTTTGCAAATTGAAACCCTTCCGTACCGGCACGGTCGTCTCCGTAAGACTGACCGAAAGCGCTCTGACTCCAGGCAAACCCTGCAAACAGAAACAGTAAACAACTTCTTTTCAATAGTTTAAAAAATGTCATAATTAAAAGTTTATTGATACTCCAAATACGATGTGTCGTTGTTCCAGGTAATTTGCTGGGTTTTCGTAAGCCGGCAGGTTGTTGTCGGTTGGATCGAGATACCTTGGGTCTCTTACATTCCCGGGTACGTCGTAACTGCGGTCATCCCTCAGGGCAATCAAAGAAGCCTGATCGGACGGATACTGCTTATAGCCTTCTCCGGTTACCGGGTTGATGATCACCGAGCTCTTGTTGTTGAGCAGGTTCGTGACTTCCAGGAAGGCCGCGATCCGCGTTTCGTTCACTTCAAACCATTTTCTTAGGTTGAAATCCATAAAGAACCAGGCCGGGCCAACTTCACTGTAGCGAGCCGCAGGGTCGGTTTCAATTTCATAGATCGGACGCCAGTTTCTGACTCCGGTCACCGGATTTCTTTCATACCCTACGAAGTTATAGGGCGTATAACGCTGTCCGCTTCTCCATACAGCAGACAAGAACATTTGAAATTGATTCAATGGCTTCAGCCCAAATAATGGCTCATCGCGATCATACGTAAACCGGACATTTCCCTTGATATCGAACGGACGATCCCAGGCCAGTGGAGTCTCAATGTTGTTCCCTACATTTTGACGGGCATTGATGGCATTCAGGTTGTCATCATTCGTAGAGCTCAAACCTTCAGCCCGGGAATAGGTGAACGACAACTGACCTTGTAAGAGGTCTTTGTAGCGTTTGATATAGCTGACCTCCACTCCTCGTGAACGGGCATAATCTCCGTTGATGCGAAATGCCTTGGTGGTTGGGCGGCCATCGATGTCATTCACCGTAATAAGTTCGGAGGTTACAAAGTCGTATTTATCTCTCCAGAAAGCTGAGATGTTAAGCACATCATTGGCCGTAAACTGATTTCGAAAACCGATCTCGTACGACACATCGATCTCACGATTCAGGTTTGGGTTCCCCAGGTTTGGGAGATCTGACTGATCCTGATAAAATGGATCCAGTCCGGCATACACAAAACGTGGGTGAGGAATTCGGGCAGAGTGTCCATAGTTAAAGAACAGCACCTGATTTTCCCTTACCGGGAAGGAAACATTTACTTTTGGCAAAAAGATGAATTTGAACCGTTTTCCAAAAATTTCCGTGGTTTCATCTAAATAGTCCTGGGCAATAAACTGCGGGATGGTAGAATACACATTGGGATCCAGGGCTTCCTGAACACGTTCGTCCAGGTAGGAACCGGGCGCCCAATATTCAAAACGCCCCCCGATATTAGCGATCAAACCGTTGTAACGAATCTTGTCCGTAAGGTAGAAAGCACCACGAAGCGGTTTTACTCTCCAGGCATCAAAGCTTTCTCCTACTCGGAAGGTTTCTGAAACCGTATTTTCATCAATCCGGATAGGGGCACCTATCCACGGACGAGTGATGTCGATCCATTGGTAGTCATTGAATTTCATTTCAAAGCCAAACACCAGCTGATTATCACGCTCATTGAAATACTTGGTGAGGCTGGATTTCAGCGTCAGTTCTTCGGCGAAGTGATCGTGCCAAAGTGTTGCTATACCGCCGTTGTTAACATAACCCGGCCCGGCAAGAACGTAGGTGAAGTCATCGGTTCCCTCAAACTCCTCAGCGGGATAGGTATTGATACTTCCGGGATCAAATTCTCCGTCCACGTTTTCAGGCCGCCAGTCGCGTCCATTGGCATCGGCTCTCAAACGCGTGAACAAGCGGCTGGCCTGAACTTCGTAAAAAGCGGTCTGACTAATGGTATGGGTCCATTTAAGATAGGAGAGGTTACTATCGTGCGTGTAGGTATTGGCGTTATCCAGAAATCCGTTTGAGAAGGCAAACTGAAAACCGGGTTGGATCTGCGTGTCGGCCCCGGTGATCTGCAGCATTCGGGTATTTTGGTTGATCGTTAAAGAACGCTGATACGCTCCCTGTAACCTCATTCCGGGCTTGATGTTGTAGGTCAGTTTCATCATCCCATTCCAGCGATTCCCCTGCCGTGGCGACCAGAAATCATCACCTACAATAGACGATCGAATTTGATCGGCAGAAAGCTTGGTGTAGCCGTCTGCCAGAGAAACCTGTCCGGTTGCAAAGAAGTAGATATCTCCGGGCAGATTCACGTTGGCCAGTGGCAGGAGCTTCTGTGTGATCGGCTCAGGACCTCCAAGACTGAACTCATAAATGTCTTCGTAGAAGTTGGCCTGATTGGACATCACATTCGAGCCGAAGTTGTCTCTTTTGTGGCTGAAGCTACCTTCATAGCGTTCGCCACCATCACGGGTATTCACTGAAACAACACCGGATGTCACATCTCCGTATTCGGCACCCACACCACCGGTAATTACCTCTACATTACTGAAAGAGTTGGATCCAAGGTCAAGCCCAAAACCGGTACCGGCCAGGGGATCCTGAGCAGAGACACCGTCAACTACATAGCCGGTTTCGTATGCCCGCCCTCCTTTGATGTACAAACCGGTTGGGTCTTTCACAACCCCGGATTGCAAGGCTACCGCATCCTCTACTCTCTGGATGGGAGCGGCTTCAATATCGGAACGGGAGATGGTAGCTGATGTTGAAGATTTTTCCACATCAAAGATCGGGGCCTCCCCAACGATAACCACTTCTTCTTCAGAACTTAATACCTGCTCTCTGAGTGCATAATTCAGTTCCGTGGTTTCTCCGGCTTCTACTCTGATTCCGGTAAGCAATACCGTTTCAAAACCTACATACGTGATCTCAACGTTATACTCGCCCGGGCGGATATTGCGAATGGTATATTCTCCATCGAGATTTGTAGCCGAACCAAAGGAGGTACCAACGATCCGAACATTCACACCGATCAGTACTTCTTCGGTCTCATCGGCCGTAATGGTACCGGAGATGGCCCCGGTATTAGATTGTGCGTAAAGCGGGGTACTCCCTAAAAGAAAGAATAGTATATATAAATGGATTTTTCTCATAGTAACCTCAGTTGCTAAATCCTAACCTTTGGACACAGACATATTCAATGAAGTCTGCTAAATTATCATTTCCGCCGAGTGTGGTCAGATCAATTCCAAAATAGATCAAGTTACCCTCCGGGTTTTCGATGCCAACTCCTTCAAAACGGTCATAATCTGTAATATTACCGGTAACCGTTGTAGCTTTGAAATCTGTTTCATAGAGGAGTGTTGCTCCCGGAGCCGGCTTCAACGGATAGATGGCTATTTGTCGGGATTCTGTGAGTAATACGGGACCTGCCGGACCTTTCACTTCAGTATCCCCGTTTATGACAAATCCATTTTCTAAACCACCGGGAGGGAAGTATCCAATGGAATCAACCGGGAGGAAATTGAAGATCTCGGACTGTGGAGTAAGTGCCGGGTATGACACCATTGGAATATTAACGAATATAGTTCCGCCGTTTTCCAGGAATTCCGTTGTTATATCCAAAGCATGGACAATGTTTCTTTGGATGCTATTGGAAACCCAATAAATATGATCCCATTTGGCCAGTGTTTTCCGAAGGGTTGGATCTACAACAGTTGGGAACTGATCAGACAGCTCAATGGTACCCAGCGCTGGTTCTCCGGTATTGATCGTCCACAGGTCGGGATCTATTCCCAACTCATTCAGATACGAAATGTGTTCTTGCTGTTGCTCTATGGACGTGTTGGTGTCAATATCATTCAGGAAGAGAACCTTAGAACGCTGAGGTTTCACGAACCAACTAACGGTGTCAACCTTACTTACTGCACCGGCAGCATCAATAGAGCGGACATATGCCGTATTCTGAGCTCCAACTTCAATTCCGGAGATCTGGATCGGGTTTCCGGCGTCATCAACACCCGTACTGTAAGAACGCCCGAAATAGACATCCGCTGTTTTAATACCGGTCGTACTGTTATCAACCTCCAGGGAAATAAAAACACGCCCTTCGTTTTCTGCCGTAATCGGGATGTCAGTCCACCCATTTATGGTATCATTGATGGCGATCTCTGTAGACCGAATGTTCAATAAACCATCCGGATCATCATATTCCCAGCCAAAGCTACTGATCGCAAATAAAGAATCCGGCGGCGTTTCGGTCTCAATAAAAGAAACCGTAGGAGATGAATTCACGATCGGATAGATCAATCGCGCTCCTATAGGATCTTTAGCTCCTTCATTATCAACAGCGCGCACTTTGAAAAGCACGTCATCTTCTCTTTGACCTTCCGTGATAGGCAAAATAAAAGTACTGTCAGCCCTTCTGGTAAAGGTCCAGGCATCTTCACTGGTGTCGTTGATCGCATATTCATAGCCGACCACATACCCATCCGGGTCATTCCCCCACCAGGAAATTTGGATCTGACTGGATAGCCTGAAATCATCCCCGCGATTGATCTTCTCAATGGTCATGTTGGTAGAAGGGGGAAGGTTTTCAGTTTTTGAACCCGTTAAGCCGGTGTCGCATCCGCTGAGAATGAGAGCGCCGCCTAACAGGAGTAAGAGTGAAAATGCTGTATACCTATACATCTGGCTAATTTTAGTGAAAAATAGGAATGAGGAGTATTCCATCCTCATTCCAGTGTCTTAAGTAATTCGTTTTTTATTTGATCAACATCATTTTCTTGATGCTCTCGAATGAACCGGCTTCAATGCGGTAGATGTACATACCACTTGCCAGTCTGGAAGCATCAAATGCTGCTGTATGTCTACCCGCATTCATTCTTTCATTTACCAGTGTCGCTACTTTTCTACCCAGCATGTCGTACACGTTCAGTGTAACGTTAGCTGCATAAGGCAGATCGAAGTTAATGTTGGTAGTTGGGTTGAATGGGTTCGGATAGTTTTGCTTCAGGTCAAATGTTTTTGGAAGACCTGTGACCGACTCATTAGAAGTCAGATTTCCTCTTTCTAAGGTCAGGCTGTAATACAGTGGTGAGAAGGTGTTGGTAGCCGGCTCATAGTCTTCAGCTACTGCGATCGTATCCACACCGTCACTCACGCGTACATTCCAAACAAAGTCGGCACTTTCACCTACTTCCAGTCCGGCAGATGCCAACAGGTCATCTACAGTATCAAAAGGAAGAGTCACTGAGCTTGCAGAAGCATCATCGTTAGATGGAACGGTAACAACTACACTTGAAGTGTCGGCAGAATAAAGTACCCATTCGTAGGTCACCTCATTGCCGTCAAAGTCAGTAGTGGCTTCCCAGGTCACATCAACATCGCCGGTTACAGTAACCATTGCTTCGTCAGCCGGAGTCTCCAGGTCAAAGCCGGTGTTTGGCAAGGTCCAGTCGTCAGCAACCACATCATCAAGACTTCTCATGATCATCTTAGGATTGCCAAATGAATAGTGCAGGATACCGGTGAATGATTCCAGTACGGCACCTACTTTAACATGCTCATTCAGGTTAGCACCATAAGTAGTACTTCCGAAGTTCACGTTGTCATCTACGCGAAGGCCTTCACCTGCTTCCAGGGTATCGGCAGCTCCGCCACCTTGACGGGAACCAATTTCCCACTCGCCGAAGTCGCTTGAACCATCAGCCTGATTTGTTGTTACTTTCACATCGGCAAAGGTCAGAAATACGGCTTCGTACTTCTCATAAGCACCGGCAGAACCGTTTACATCCTGAGTAAGTACTGAAACAGCAAGATCCTCAACATTGGCATTTGGAGTGCTCAACACTTCAAAATCGCCCAATGTAACAGAAGTTACACCAAATGTCTCAGCTACAGTCAGTGAAGAAATACTCACTTGATCGCCGATCATCAGACTTTCAGTATTGTCATCGATCTCTACATACACACCAGACCATGCAGCTGCAGTATCCTGAATAGTGATAAAACCACTTTCACCGGCACTTGCAACTACCGTAGCTGTAATGTCTACCGGTAATTCACCGGAACCGGCCAGAGGGCTGTCACCCGGCATACCATCAGCTGTTTCCTGTAAAAGAGAAATAGCAGAGATAGGCTCATCGGTTACAAAGAAGCTGTATCCACCTGAAAGTGGAGCTCTTCCGGTCAAACCATTGTCATCTGCTGCAGAAATATAGAATGAAACCGGAGTGAAGTTTTCAAAAGTAGGCAGTGTAGCTTCGTACGTGATTCCGGAAGTGTTCGTCATATCAATAGTGATAGACGTATCCGGGGTGCTGTAGGTTAAGGTAACACCGGTTACGGTAGCACCTTCAACACCTTCGGCATTGGCTGTTACGGTTACAGCATCCGAAGAAGTTACTGCAGAGTCGGAAAGAGCTACATTTGAAACCACCGGAGGCAGTCCGTTAACCACTAAGTCATTTGGCCAAGAAAATTCTTGCCCACCGTATACTTCGCCATCAACAAAACGAGTGTCATTGTTCCAAAGCACACCGTCTTCCATTGGGTTAATGCTGAATGCACCATTTCCATCAGGAACCAATCCATCCGGATCATCACCTACATAGTTGATGAAACCACTAATATCTACATTCGCTCCGGGAGCAGGTGCAGCAAATGGCCCGTCTTCACCGGTCAGGCGACGATAGTTATAGCTTGGCAAATAACCATTGGCGCGGTCATTTCGATATCTTAAAGAGGTGTCGTAGATATAGATCCTTGCACCATCTTTATTTACGGCCCAATCAATTCGGTCATCGCCACCAACGTTACTTACAGTAGCAGAGGTAAGCTTAACATAAGCGCCATTATACTTGTTATAGTTAGAGAATCTCATGGCCAACTCTCCATCAGTGAAGCTGTTGATGTCATCCAGGCTTACTTCCCATGGATCTAAAAGACCTGCAAATTGAGTGTAGTCTTGATTTACATTACCAAGAAGACTCACAGATTCCACATCAACCTGAGCAGTACCACCAAAGAAGCCTAAACGTGCCTCAAAAGTAACAACATCACCTCGGGTAAACTGATCAATGGTTTGATAGTCGCTTTCCACGATCTGGATCGACATACCATGACGGCCCTGAGAGGCAGCACTTGTATCGGTTACAAACACGTGAATTCGGCCGATGTCATCAAATGTACCATCATTATCGGTGTCATTCGGTGTTGCAAGACCGGAACTTTTCGGGAATGAAGTAATTACAGCAGTAAAAGTAACCAGGCTATCGGTTAGCGGATGCGCTTCAATAGCTGCTTCAGAAAATTCGGATACCCCTTGGTATGTATTCAGGTCGCGGATGGTAATTGGAGCGCCATACTCTCTGTGTGCTCCCAAGCCGCCAAAATCATTTTCAGGATATACGATCCATTCAGAAGTAGCATCGTCTGTCCCGAAGGAACCGAGCGTATCTACATTTCCGGCATGAATAGAAGGCTTACGCACCAATGTATGCCCGGAAGTTGCCGCTGCAGAATCGCCTACTGTCCAACCAGAACCCGGATCGTCGTTTGGATTGCCAAACACATCTAATAAAGTAGTATCTCCATCAGCGATATAAAGAATTGCTCTGGCATCATCACCATTGTGATGAGTTACACTTGGATATCCCAAAACTTCATCAGCAAAGCTGGTGTTGTAAAGAGAAGAGCTTACCTGATCAGTAGTGATCACATAGGTACCATATGCCGGGATAGTAGCATCTGTTGGAAATGTATGATAGTACTCCCAACCTCCACCGTTTACAGACTGAGCAATTTGGTAATTGTTCAGGTTTACCGGCATATCGGTAGGATTATAAATTTCCAGGGCCTTGTTATTACTCGAACCTTCAATATACTCCGAGAAAAACAAATTGCTTTGTGCATTTACTGCACCATAACTAAAGAGAAAGGTAAGTACGAATAAAAGTACTCCTCTCACTCCTTTTTTTGTAGCATTGTTAATCATGATTTATCCTCTGTTTGTCTATGGTTATTTGATAATGAGAATTTTACCTGTTTGTACCTCTCCTGTATTCGAATCTTTAACGGAGTACAGGTATAACCCCGTTGATAAGATCTGATTTGCTTCGGATTGTAAGTCCCAGGCATGCTCCCCTCCGGACATCACTCTGGGGTCATCGCTGAAGCTGTCAAACCAAGCGATGTCGCCGTTGTAGGTGGCTGAATTATGGTCTAATTCGGCAACGATGTCACCCGCTACCGTATAGATCCTGATCTCTGCCTCAGAGGGTAAATTGTAAAAGTATAATTTCCTTGTGTCTTCCGTAGTGCCATCCCAGGCCGCACCAATTCGATACGGATTTGGATATACGCCCACCTGGTATTCCTGCTCATCACTGCCAAAGTTCTCATTTACCGGAGTACCGGGAAAGATGCTGACAGCGTTTGAACTTGTTGAACTTTCCAGGCTCCCGATATCAAAAGTTTCGCTTCCGCCGTCAAATGCTGTCACTGAGATCTGATATTGCCAGCCACTCAAGAGGCCATCCAGTTCGTATCGGTACCAATATTCGGTGTCGTCTCCTTCAAACGTAACCGGCTCGTCCAGTGCTACTTCTTCAAAGCCCGTGTCAAAAGCGATCTGGTTATCCGGAATGTCGTACTCCCGGATCAGCCGCGGATCCGTGCCGGGACCATCGCCCAGCTGAGAACTGTAAATTCGGTATCCCTCAAAATCCTGCTCACCCGAAACCCGGTCTACAGAAGCCTCAGCAGTTTTATCCCAATAGATATTGGCACGACCTTCTTCCAGCTGCACTCTCACTTTAGGATTATCGGGAGGGGTGGGGAATAAGTACCGGGTTAATTTTCCATCTCCGTCTGTGTCTTCACCGGGATCGAGGACACCATTGTTGTTTCGGTCTTCTCCCTGAAACACGCTGTTGGCAGAATTGATGGTCTGAACCAAATTGGCTCTGGACTCTTCATTATCAATTTCTTTTATGCTTTGAATAGTGCCCTGGAATTCATCCGGTTTGCGGGCCGCCGAATACACAAAATACACCGTCAGGGTCTCACCGGGCTCCACTCTGGGAAAGGGACCCATCGAAAGAAAAGAAATATAGTTACCTGCACCATCCTGTCCATCCGTCCTGAGTGCTTCTCGATAAGTTTCCCCTTGTGCGTTGGTAGAATCAATAGGAAACTTTTCAGCCATGCGCGTGTAGCGGTCAAGGTCATTGGCTGGAGCATTGAAAACCCCGGTTCCTGCACTAAACAGCCAATAACTCGGACCCACCTGAGGTACACCCAAATTTTGCTGCTCTAAATATTCTTTATTTTTGGGGTGATAAAACTCGCCACGGTATTCCGCTCCGATCAGCGTGATGGCACCGTAGGTATTAATGGCCGGCTCTCCTGCAGGCGACCCGGCGTCAAAAGCATAGGTGGTGTAAAGCGAATCCAGGTAACCGATCCCGTTTTTATTGAAAAAGGCTCCTCCGGTTTCATTGGTGGTCAAATCGCGAACTACCAGGTCGGCATACATCCCAACAAATACACTATCCCAGGTCGCCTCACCTGCATATTGAGCACTGTTGTTGGTGATCTCATATTTCAGGATAGAAAAATTTTCTGTGAACGGAAATCCCCAGTTGTAACTCTCCAGCCTCACATCAGCATATAAAGGAGTATCGTGCCCATTGATCGGTGTACCCTGAATATCTCTACGCCGGTCGGTGAATTCCGTAATTATATCCTCTTCAGCTACAGATTGGGCGGAGAAAAACTCATCATCCGGGTTACTGCTTCTTCTCAAAACAATGTTATCGGCTGTAAACTCAAAACCGGCACTTCCCCTGCTATATCCTCCGGAAGTAGTCACCGAGGAGGTAGAAACACGCAATTGGGAATTATTGTAAAGGGCTCCGATCCAAATACCGGCCTCAAACAAGTGTTCAATTTGGGAGGTCTTTGGGTAGCGCATACTGAAACCACCCTCAGGGTTGTTTCGAACATCAGGCTTCCCAATGGTCCCATAATTAGTTAGTGATAATCCAATGGTTCCCACATTGGTTTCAGCTCTTTCGAAGGAAGGCTGAGCGTGAAGGTTTACAGCTAACAAGAAAAGGAGTAGAAGTCCTAATCCCTTTTGAAAAATTCTCATATAGATTACTAACGGGGTTTAATGGGGCCAGCAAAGATAGTGATTCTTAAAAAGAACTTTTGAGGATCGTACACCATTTAACACTAACTTAATGTGGCTCTCCAGTCATAAACGTTTTATAAAAATGTGCTAATACCTCTTGGCTGATCTTTAAATAAAAGAGGACTACAATGATAGCAAAAATCAGTTGCAATCTGAAAGCCCCAAATCGTTGATATTTCCGAGCGGAGGTAACAACATTCTTATCCAGAATGGAAAATTGTGCGTGATCCTTTAATCGGGTTACGATCTCCTGATCTTCCATCACCAACAGTTTTTCATCGAACCTGCCTGCTCTTTGAAAAAGCGCTTTTTTCACAAATAAACTCTGATCCCCGAAGCGAAAAGCATCCACATCAAAACGGGTAAACCAACTGTAAAACCTAAGCGCCGGATGAGGGTCATCAAAGGCAAGACGAAAACAGCCGGCCTCAGCTCCACGTTTCAGCGCTTCCTCAATATCTGCCGGAAAAGTAGCCGGAGGATAGGTATCTGCATGCAAGAAATAGAGGAGTTCACCGGCCGACTTTTCTGCCCCGTAATTCATCTGACTGGCACGGCCTTTTTCCGGAGCTTTTAGAACCATCGCTCCCGCCTTTTCTGCCTCTTCCTTTGTTCCGTCAGTACTCCCCCCGTCTACAAGCAGGATCTCTGCCCGGCCCTCACTGCTATGCTTCTTTAAGTAGGTGACTAATCCTCCGATCTGACCCTCTTCGTTATAAGCAGGAATGATGATGCTGATCATATCTTTGCCTTATTTTGCTTCCAGTCGTCGAGGGTATCCACGTCATTCAATGTTCTCAACAAATGAACAGATCCTTCCACGCTCTTGATCTTGTTCAGGGTTTCCCGAAATACCGAATCTGTACTCCAATTGACTTCTTTGAAGAGCGCAGGGTGATAACTGCACATCCCAAGCAAATAATAGCCTCCGTCCTCGGCAGGCCCGATCACAAATTCCGATCTTTCTAATGCATTAAAAGCTTCTCTGATGATATCTGATGAAAGTTCCGCACAATCGCTTCCAATGATCACCACTTTGTTATACCCGTTTCTGAACGATTCATCAAACGCGTGCGACATCCGCTCACCAAGATCCTTTCCTTTTTGCACCCTTTTTGTGAAAAGGTCTTTACTCCAAATATCTTTTTCCGGAATGAACCGGGAGTACCACACTTCCTTTTGCAACTTCAGCGGCACAGTGATACTGACGGTATGCATCAATAATTTTTTATAGACCTTCAGCGCCTCCTCATCACCAACCGATGCCGCCAATCGCGTTTTCACCTTACCGGCTTCTTCGTTTTTTACAAATATGAGCAGTTTATTTCTTTGCATTTGATTTCGTCCGTTCCGGTTTCACTACCAAAAACGGCTCAGCGAGCCGCTTCAAATTGCTTTCATTACCTTAATCTAACATAAATCTAACATAGCCTGACCAGCCTTAAGCCACAATAAGCTTTGAGTCAAACAGACAACGCTCCAACTTTCAGCGTTCCCTTTTGACATTTGTTGCCATTCAGCGAGTCTTTCTATCCGCTAAAAACAGCAAGAATTCGTCTGACGAATTAAACAACCTGACTTTCCATCAGGCCCGGATAAATGAAAAAACACAAGTTTCTCAAAGGCCCAAAAACTCGTCCGACGATTGAACCCTGCAAGGACCTACATTTCCACAC
>NZ_AQXG01000024.1 GCF_000375425.1 Gracilimonas tropica DSM 19535
CAAAACCCTGTGTCCGTCCACATTGGCTTCCACCCCATGTCCAGGTACGGCGTTGAAGTTTTGGGGATCAAAGAGTGCGAGCTCTTGTTCTTCGGCGCCTCGGATGATAGCCTCGCCTAGTGGATGTTCTGATGCGCGTTCCACACTGGCACTCCAGGCCAGCACCTCTTCTTTTTTGAAACCATTTGCAGTTATTACATCGGTTAGCGATGGCTGTCCTTCCGTGATTGTTCCCGTCTTGTCGAGCACGATGGTATCCAGTTTTTGGGCAGTCTCCAAGGCTTCACCACTTCGGATCAAAATACCGTTTTCAGCACCTTTACCCACGCCTACCATTAGTGAGATAGGTGTTGCCAGTCCCAGCGCGCAGGGGCAGGCGATAATCAGTACGGTCACGGAGACCACCAGTGCATAGATTAATGCCGGTGCCGGCCCTACAAGATACCAGATCATAAACGCGGCGATCGCCAGGATGATGACGGCAGGTACAAAATACCCAGAGACTTTATCTACTACCCGCTGGATGGGCGGTTTGGAGCTTTGGGCTTCCTCCACCATCTGCACGATCTGAGCGAGGGCGGTGTCTTTACCTACCTTCGTTGCCTTGAATTTGAAGGACCCGGTTTTATTAATGGTCGCACCGATCACTTCATCTCCTGTATGCTTTTCAACCGGAATGGATTCTCCGGTAATCATCGATTCATCCACGGCCGAAGATCCTTCCACAATCTCTCCATCTACCGGTACCTTTTCACCTGGGCGAACCACAATTATATCGTCCAGTACTACTTCTTCTACTGGGATGTCCATTTCTTTGCCATCGCGAATCACCCGGGCCGTTTTTGCCTGAAGGCCCATTAACTTTTTTATGGCCTCTGAACTTCGTCCTTTTGCTCTTATTTCTAAGGCTAGGCCTAAGTTTACTAATGCTACAACAACAGCTGTCACATCATAAAAAACTTCAGCAAGAGCTTCGGTTGGAAAGATCTCAGGAAACAGTACGGCAACTGTTGAGTACAACCAGGCAGCCGTAATTCCAACAGCGATTAGAGTATGCATATTAGCCGAACGGTTCTTAAATGCCGCCCAGGCACCTGTATAAAAATGGGAACCTGCCCAAAACATTACCGGCAAAGTTACCACGCCCATGGAAAACCAGATCCAATATAGCAAGTCGGTGCCCCGCTGGAACTGTTCCGGCAGTCCCAGGAAATCTGGATAGCTGAAAATCATAACCGGAATAGAGATTACTGCAGAGAATATAAACTTACGCATCAGCGATTTATATTCACTATTACGAGCCTGTTCATTTTCATCGATCGGTTCACTATTATATTCCTTGTTTGTGCCCTGATCAGCTTCTGTAGGGACTTTACTGGCATCATCTTTATCGTGAGAAATTTCAGATACCTGATATCCCAATCGCTCAATGATGTTTTTAAGAGAAGGATAATCAACTTTTGATGGAATATATTTTACAAGAGCGGCCTCTGTTCCAAGGTCTACACTTGCACTGAGTATACCTGAAGTGCCTTCAAGTTCCTTCTCAATTTTAGATACACATGAATTGCAATGCATACCTGAAATATGAAGACGTACTTTTGCATACCCCGTTCTATAACCAGATTTTTTTATAGAATCTATAATCTTTAATGAAGAAATCTCAGAGCGGTCATATTCAACATAGGCGTTTTCGGTAGCACCATTAACGACTGCTTTCTTAATGCCCGGCAATTTCCGGAGTTCTTTTTCAATTGTTGTCGCACAGGAAGCACAATGCATATCTACAATAGGCAATTGAATTTTTTCAATACCATTTGATGTAATTTGATAGGTCGCTGAAGAATCTTTTTGGGTGGAAACGTATTTCTCTGGATTCTTATCAAACTCTGTTTTGCAATTTTGGGAGCAGAAGAAAAAATGTTCGCCCTCGTAGGTGCTTTGAAAGGGGGAAGAATTGTCAACTTCCATTCCGCAAACGATGTCTTTAGCCATGACTTGCTCCTTTTAAAGTTATAATGAATTTAATCATCAGGTATAATTTTAAGTTTCTACCCAATGATAATACATGTACCCTTAAAGCAAGCTTAAATCAGATAGACAATTATGAAAGTAACCTAATACCAAAGGATATTTTTATTAAAAGCTTAATTATTAATCATGTGTAGCTCTTGTACTACAAGAAGAAGTGTAATAAAAAAGTACAATACTCCACCTATTATCAGGGCTGTGGTAAATCCCCATTCAATGCCAATGATCATCGCTATGACTGCTCCAGCGACAGAGGCCAGACCATTGGAGCCCCACATTGAAGCGGTAAATTCTTCCAGTCCGTGTTGTTTCATGAGTCTAAGCGCCAAGGGAAAAGGAAATCCCATAGCGATCCCAAGCAGGCCAGTCAACTTTCCTGCACGAAATGGAACAGAGGTTGTCGACACCATCAGTTCGTCCAAAAGATAGGTAAATACCAGGCTGGATATGAAAACGGCGAAGGTGCTGATGAGTAAAGCAGTTGCAAGGTTTTTGATAACACGAGCGCTGATAAGGCTGCCGATACCTACGCCCAGCAACAAAGAAAACAGCAACACCGAAGTGGTTGAGGCCGGATTGCCAAGGTACAAGCTAAGTTTTTGAAATAGAGAGATCTCTAACATCATAAAACCTGCCCCAAGCATCAAGAATATCAGTAGGAATTTTTTTAATTCAGGATGCCGGGCAAAGGGTTTAATAAAACCCATTCGTACCTGTTCAGGTTGTTTTTTTACCGACAAGGGAAATATTAAAACAACGATCCCTAAAACAAATAAACCAAAAAATTGAGGAAAGGGGTAGGGAAGTTTTTTATCAAAATTATAGAAGAAAGGATTGTCATCATAAACCGGGGATATATTTAATGGAAAATTCTTGGCAACTTCATCTATCGTCATCGTACCTTCGGAAAGCTTATACAAGTTTTCATCAAACATACTCCAGGATATCGTAGAAGATGAATCATCCGGCATAGGTAATGTATAGGAAGCCTGTTCCTGGAATGGAACAAAATATTCCCCTTCATCATACCCCAACTCATGCAATGCCGCATGCCTGGCTTGCATTTCTTTTCCTTCAAAAGGCGTTTTCTTAACAACCAATGCCGGCATGTTATGCTTTGAAACGACATACAGGGAATTCATCGCTTGTGGATTGGAGAACCCCTGCTTTTCAAAAGCGGTTAATACCAGTGAGAGTAGTTTGTAAAGTTCTGCATTCCCATGAGTAACAAATATAATGCGTCCTTCAGGCGTCAGCCTGTTCAGGTAATCGGTGAAGGCTTCCACCGTAAATAAATAATTTTCGGTAAGAGCATACCCGTTGATACTTCTGCTGCTTTTAGTGACCGGCAATGCCAGCATGATCAGGTCGAATTTTTCAATCGTGTTGCGAATGAAGTTACGCCCTTCTTCTACAATAATGTCCACATTAGGCAGCCGGGTATAGATTCCACCATTAAATTCCTCGTAGTCTTTAACTATTTGAACAAGATCGGGGTTTACTTCAACGGCCGTTATGGATTTTACCCCTCCGAATAACGCAACTAAAACATCGCGACCTCCCCCGGGTCCAATTATAAGTGCGCTGTCTTTTTCACTATCCTTTAAGAAATAAAATGGGAAAAACTGACCAAAATTGGAGGTCAGGTCGCTTCTAAGTGTTGAATCCTCTAACAAAGCCTGGAAACTAAACATAGAAGTACCGGCTGCCCCGTCAATGTAAATCATTTTTTCATCGGGTAGTTCTTCACTTTCCATAAGGGATGTTTGTCCAAATGCGCTCCAGCGTGTTTCCACAATCCGGCCCTTATCAGAATCATTGTATAAAACGCGATTAATATCCTTGTGCTGATCAGTCTTGACAGGCAAAATAATCTGTGGAGCCAGCCATATACCGCCAGCAACAAATAAAAGAGTAGTCACAGAAAGAAGAATCATGGACTTCCTTTCAGGAAAAATAACAGACAGAAGTAACCCGGCCAACAGGACCACCCCGGTAATAATGAAAGCTACTGTCGGTGCCGGAACTGTATTAAGCAGGGGTACAGCGAAAAGAGCCGCCAGAGCTCCACCAAGGATATCAAAGCCGTAGAGCAATGAACTCCGTTCCGGAGCTTGCTGGAAAAAGGAGGCAATAGTTATACCGAAAAACAGGAAAGGAGAAATTGGCAGGAGCAGTACGATCCAGGTAACGACGGTTCCCCAAGAAGCAGGAGCCACTTGTGTCAGATATAGGATGAGAGCTGTAACAATACCCGTTATCAGGGCGGTAGTAATTACCAGCACATGAATGCCAACAGATGGCCATATCCTTCTCACCTTTTGTAGAAGAAGGCCGCCCATACCTAACCCCAGCATAGCCAAAGAGAGTATGGCAAACACATAATGGTAGCTTAGGATTACTGAAAAGATGCGGGACAGCACGATTTCATATAAAATCATACTAGAGGAGACAAGTGCCAGAGAAATTAGGATAAAAACCTGGTTGCTCTGTAAAGAATATCTTCTCATTACCGATCTATTAGACATGATGTTAATGCGTTTTCAATTTCCTACACCTTTTGATAGGTCTCAATAGATTGGGCGCCGGATAGAATAACCGGCTCCCTCGATTCCTTTTTGTTATATCACTCGGTGGTGGTTCCCCATCGTTTATAGAAAAAATTGTAGATAGGTACATAAACCAGCCCAATGTATGCGCCCCAGGCGAAGCTTTCTACTAATCCAAGGAAGAAGCTACCTATAGAAATCCATTCAAAGGCAGGCAGCACAATTTCAAGGAATTGATGCATATGAAGACTCTCTGGCGTAACAAGCCCGTAAATAACGCATAAGATGAAGCTGACCGAGGTAAAAGTTCCTGCTGTCCAGCTTACGATTTTGATATTAAGCATGATAAAGCCTCTTTTTTTGTTTAGTTAATAATGCTGTTTGTTTTTATGAGATTAAAACATTTGAATGTTCTTTTCTCGAGTGTAATTTCCATCTTTTGATTTTGAACTTATCCATATCACCAATGAGCCTAAAATGCCTGCTACAGTTGATGTAAAAAGTATACTTAGTTTGGCCACAAATTTAAGTTCTTCATTTTGAAATGCGAGGTCGGTCACAAAAATTGACATCGTGAACCCGATACCTGCCAACAAAGCCACACCACAGATTTGCCCCCAGTTAATATTGTCCTCAAGCTGGGCTATTTTCAGTTTTAACAATATCCAGGCTACTCCTATGATACCAATAAATTTTCCTGCAATAAGTCCAAATGCAATTCCAAGGCTGATATTCTGACTCAGGATATTTGGAATATCTCCGTGAATGTGAATTCCTGCATTTACCAGAGCGAATACCGGTAGAATAAAAAAACCAACTACATGGGATAATCCATGCTCAATCTTCTGCAAGGGGGTTGTGGCATCATTGGTTTTACTTTTAATTTCTTCCAAAATTTCCAACTGACCTTCTGATATAAAACTCCCTTTTATCGGCTGGGCTTCCAGAAAACGTTGATGAAGATTATTTAGATTCTTTAGATACAGTTTTTCACTGATCTTAACTCTGCCCGGTATTGCAAATGCGATAAGTATTCCCGCTACCGTAGGGTGAACACCAGAAAAGAAAAAAGCCAACCACACCCCTGCAATTCCTATGAGGCCATAAAACCAGGCATTACGGATGCCCAAATAATTGCCTCCCAATAAAACAAGGAAGAACAAAAAGCCGTGGAACAAATCCATGCCTGAAATTCCAGAGCTATAGAATATTGCTATTACCAATACAGCCCCCAAGTCATCCACAATGGCAAGAGCAACTAAAAAAACCTTTAAAGCAACTGGTACCCGGTTTCCAAATAGTGAAAGGATACCTAATGCAAATGCAATATCGGTAGCCATGGGTATGCCCCAACCATTTTGACTGACAGTCCCATAATTAAAAAACATATAAAACAAAGCAGGTACCAGCATTCCACCAATTGCTGCTCCTATGGGGAGAATCGCTTTTCGGGGATCAGAGAGTTTCCCTCCCAGAAATTCGCGTTTTAACTCCAGGCCAACAAAGAGGAAGAACACAGCCATTAACCCATCATTCACCCAGTGAAGCAATGACTCTGATAGAATAAACTCATTTATTTGAAGGGTAATTTCTGTTTGGATAAATCTTGTGTAGTATTCATTAAGAGGTGAATTTGCCCATACCATCGCGATTACCACTGCTAATAAGATCGCAATGCCTACACCGGCCTGATTCCTTCTCTTCAGGGATTCAAAAAATATCACTACGGGATTCCGTTTTAACAATTCCATCTGAAAACCACTTTATGCTAATGATGCCGATGTATGTTTTTGTCATCATCGCTATGCTCGTGCCCCTCAGAATCCCCGTGGCTGTGCCCGTCACCGTGGCCTCCACCTTGTTTTCCGTGTCCACCATGCCCTCCGTGGCCGCCATGTCCGTGACCGAACATGTGCATAGCCGCAAATAGTATAATAACTACTATTAGAAACCAGTTTTCAGCGATCCATTCCATTGTATTCACCTTTCTTACTTTAATTACAGTTTAGTCCTCAACGTTTACGTTTGAGGTGTAAGTTTTCTTTTTTTTGGTGTATAGTATTGTTTTTCAAATTCCTGTAAATCGTTTTTTAGCTCTTCGAAATCTTCCTGGCTAATTTCACCCCGCGCATAGCACCGGCAGAAATAGTCAAGGTTTTCTTTAACCGGCTCTGGCTTTCTGTGCCGCCATAAAAGAAAGACCAGAATAATGAGCCCGGTACCGAAAACGGTCAGCAGGAGCCACCAAATCAACGGTGTATTCCATATCGTATCAAACCACATAAGTACCTCCATTCGGGTTAAACGGGTCCTGGTTGCTTGTTCTACAGAAAAGGGGGAATATCTCTTTTCTATCTACAGGTTAACACATGGAAGCTTAAAAGAAGCTTAAACCCCAGAGCAAAAATTTTGTGAGAGATTCTAGTTACCATAGGTTCGATGGCCTGCTGTTTGTTGATGGTTGGATCAAAGTGGTATTGGTAGCAGGGCGTATAGGTGTCATCTTTGGCATACAACAGCAGCGTTACACCCGTAGCACCTTCGGAATACAGGGCAAAATTGCAGGCATGATCATCGTCTATACTGGTAACGCCAAGCGGGTAGGGGGTGCCTTCCCGCCGGTCCCAGTTTTTGATATCGTTTTCTGCCATCATTTTTTGTTATTATCTGTGATTTGGACTATCAAGAGTGCAAATACTCCTTACTCAATTTGATGGATCTTTTGTCCCAGCATTTCCGGTTCGACTAGCACAATACCGCCAGGACTTACATCGAACCGGCGGCGGTCTTCCTTAGGGTTTTCTCCGATGACCGTGCCTTCCGGTATCACGCACTCTTTATCAATAATAGCATTGTTAATCCGGCACCGCGGACCAATACGGACATTGGGAAGAATAACCGAGTTTTTTATGACGCTCTGTTCTTGAATCCGCACGTTGGTGGACAGCAGGGAATGCTGAACCTCGGCACCGGAGACAATACACCCCTCCGAAACGATGGAATCGACGGCTATGCCCCGGCG
>NZ_AQXG01000025.1 GCF_000375425.1 Gracilimonas tropica DSM 19535
GTAGTATATTATGGTTTTTGTTGGCATTTATTTTTACCGGAATTCTTTTTACTTGAGTTTTTATAGGTATTTGACCCAATTTTTCAGCAAGATTACGCAACAATATTTTTAACATTTCCATGGCTATATGTATCCGTTGTTAAATGATCGTTTAAATTCTACAACAAACCTACGAGGTCGTTCCTGAAATGAAGCTTAAACTGAAAGGTGAGTTTGAAAATATGAATACTGAAATGAAAGAAGGCTTGTTCTTAGATGTTTAGGAAACGGCGCATATCTAGATTAAAGGGATTAGAAAGGCATAATTGGTTCATTTCATCTATCTGACCAAATGAGATAACATAATTTCGAAGAGTATCCTTCCCACAAAAAATGGATCAAAACAAATTGAGGGAAGTGTTAACGTAAATTTTTTTATAGAGTAGAACTATTCAGATTATTGTTGATGGTTTTACTTTACTGTCCTGAATGGTTGCGATGAAAACGTACCATAAGTAAATGGCACCCTAACATGGCAATAATTGCAATCGTAGTTGAAATGCCACTATTTAAGCCAAGTTTAGGCGCAATAAACAGAAATATGAGGACGCTTCCACATCCAGCTATCATCCAAAATAAGTGTTTAGACATTTTATCCTCCACAAAAAAGGGTGCAAGAATTTTTATTAAAGACTGAGAAAACGTAAACCCTGGCATTTTTTAAATACCAGGGTAAGCGATTAGGAATTTACTTTGGCTATTTAATTATGATGTTTTTGATGGTTACTTCCTTCCATACCGTCCTTGTTCTCCATCTTGCCTTGTCCATTCATCATACCATCTTTATCCATCATGCCGCCTTGCATCATCTGCATACACATCATGTGCATTTTCATCATGGATGAATCGCCCATTTGTTCCATCATTTTGGAATGATCCATCTGTTCGCCAACCATCATCGACTGCATCATTTCCATGTGTTTTTGCATATGCTGTTTCATCTCAGGATTGTTCTTCATCATATCTTGCATGTTCTTCATGTTATCCATCATTGCAGAGTGATCCATATTTGCTGAATTCATCATCTGCTTCATCATTTGACGGCGCATTTCGGGATTTTTTGCCATATGCTCCATCATCATGGACCGCATGGTAGAGTCCTGCATCATTTCCATCATTTGTTGTTTTTTCTGATTCATATCTCCCTGCGTTTGCTGGGCTAAACTCATGCCTGTAAATAGTAGAATCAGAGAAAGTGTAAGTGTTAAGCGTTTCATAATTGACACCTGTTTTATGTTTTACTGTTTTTTATGCTACTAAAACATACAACTCGTACCTTAAAACAACCTTAAAGCGAGATTGACATTCTTACCGAGGTACAACTTTAGAACAATAAGGTGTCAAATGAGAACATCCGATCCTCTAGTTCCATCTTTTATTCGAACTGCTTCTTCAATACTCGATATAAATATTATTCCGTCTCCCTCTGATCCCGTGGAAGCTTTATTTTGGATGACCTCTGCAATTTTTTCCGCATCTTCATCATGTACAGCAATTTCAATTTTCACTACTTCAGCATGCATTGCAGGAAAATCCAATGAACCATGTTCTTTAGCAGGATCAATATACCTGCCTGTACCCTCACCATGATAGACAGTCATGCAGCATACACCGTGATGTCGTAATTCCTTGCTAATTTCCTCAAGTAAGATGGGTCTGATTAAAACTTTTAAAAGCTTCATGACTTTACCTGTTAAGATGAATTAGAAATCATGTTAATCAGATAATAAATACTGTGGCTTAAATTAAGCTTAAATTAAAACGTGACTGAAAAGTTTGAATTTACAAGCCAACTTAAACGCTGTATATGCAAAAAGCTTCTGTAATTGACCCAGTTGTCTTTAAGCCCTGATTTTGTTAGGATAAGCGCCAACCAAATTGTTTATCTATGACCATTCAGGTATTCGGTAGTTAGTCGATTTTTAAACAAATTGTGCCAGCCAGTTGATAGTTAAAGTTTAAAGTAATGTATTTTTGTACTTTCACACATGCATTTAGATCAAGTTTTCAGTAAAGACAATTTTTTAGAACATATTGACCAGTACAGGTTAATTACTAGCGAACAGATTGATGAGGAAAGAAAATCAGCATTCAGTCAGTATTTTACTCCATCTGAGATAGCAAGATTCATGGCTTCCTTATTTGAAAATTTTGATAAGGACATTTCATTGTTAGATCCAGGTGCTGGAGTAGGAAGTCTGTCAGCAGCTTTTGTAGAAAAAGTGATCAATGATGAGGTGGAAATTGAAACTCTTCAAATTACGTGCTATGAGAAAGATGAAGAGCTTATAGAGGTATTAAACAATTCTCTTTCTGCTTGCCGAAACCATTTAAAGTTGAATAATGCAGAGTTAAAAACGGAGGTCAAAAATCAGGATTTTATTCACGAAGTAGCTCAGATCTTGTCAAAAGAAAATGGCTTGTTTTCATCTGAGACGCAAAAGTACAGCCATTGCATAATGAACCCCCCTTATCAAAAAATTAACTCAAAATCTGAGTATCGAAAGGAACTGAGAAGTGTTGGTATTGAAACTTCAAATCTTTATGCCGGATTTATGGCATTGGCAATTAAGTTGCTTAAGGATCGGGGTGAAATAGTAGCCATTATTCCAAGAAGCTTTTGTAATGGTGTTTATTTTAGACCTTTTCGAAAATTCCTGCTCGATGAATTGAATATCAAACAGGTTCATGTTTTCAATGCCAGGAACAAAGCCTTCAAAGATGATGAAGTGCTGCAAGAGAACATCATCATTCACGGCATTAAGGACAAAGAACAAGGCAATATTAAAATCACCACAAGCCAGGATAGTTCGTTTGATTCTGTAACTGAAAGAGTGGTAACACCAGACAAGGTTATTAAGCCAGAGGATAAAGATCAAATGATCCATATCACAACCAATAATTTTGATCAAATGGTAGTAGATCATATCAATGTATTTACTAATTCATTGGCTGATTTGGGATTGAAAGTAAGTACAGGACCGGTTGTTGATTTTAGGCTAAAAGATGCCATTCAAAATGAGCCGGACAGTGAAACGTACCCGCTTATCTATCCTTCACATCTCAATAATGGAAGAGTTAAATGGCCTAAGCCAAATGGCCGAAAAGCCAATGCTATCAAAATGACTCATGAAAGCAGAAAGTACCTCATGATAAGCGGTTGGTACGTTCTAACAAGGCGGTTTAGTTCAAAAGAGGAAAGGAGAAGGATTTACGCTTCTGAATACAATCCCACTAACATTGATTCAGAGTTTGTAGGATTTGAAAACCACCTAAATGTAATCCATCAAAATAAAAAAGGGTTAGATAAAGATCTTGCCAGGGGAATAAAAATCTACCTTAATTCAACTCTTGTAGATCAATATTTCAGGCAGTTTTCTGGGCATACTCAGGTGAACGCAACTGATTTAAAACGGATAAAATACCCGGACCTTGAAACCTTGAAAGAGTTGGGTAAAAAAGCAGGGCAAGAACATCAGTCGCAAAAAGAAATTGACCAATTAATTGAAACAATTATAGATAGAATGGCTCCAAAAAATCAGGAATCAGCTACCAACTTTAAACAGAAAATTGATGAGGCTTTAGAGATCATAAAGACTCTTGACCTACCAAACAAGCAAAGGAATGACCGGTCGGCTCTCACACTGCTTGCCCTGCTGGATGTAAAGCCAAATGATGATTGGAAAGATGCTTCAGAACCGTTAATGGGTATCACGCCTATTATGGACTTTATAGCTGAGCATTATGGCGTTAAATATGCACCAAATACTCGTGAAACTATACGAAGGCAAACAATGCACCAATTTGTTGATGCTGGGATCGCTATTCAAAATCCGGACGAACCTTTAAGGCCAATAAATAGCCCAAATTGGTGTTATCAGATTGAAGAAGATACACTAAAACTTATTAAGTCTTATGGTTCCGATGATTGGGAAAGTAACGTTAACGAATTCATGGAAAACTATACCTCATTGGCAGAGCGGTATGCCAAGAAAAGAAATATGCAAAAGATTCCGCTTAAAATTGACGGAGAGGAATTGCAACTTTCGCCAGGCAAACATAGCCAACTGATCAAAGATATTGTTGAAAAGTTTGGCCCAAGATATGCACCTGGCGGTACTGTATTGTATGTTGGGGATACTGGCTCTAAGTTAGGTTATTATGATGAAAAAGCGTTTAAAGAAATAGGTTTGGAGTTTGATAACCATGGTAAGTTTCCTGATGTCGTTTTGCATTTCAAAAAGAAAAACTGGCTTCTTTTATGCGAAGCTGTCACGAGCCATGGCCCGGTAAATCCCAAAAGGCTTTCAGAATTAAAAAAGCTTTTTGCTGATTCAAAGGCGGGTATAGTGTATGTAACGGCTTTCCCAGACAAAAAAACCATGGCTAAGTATGTTTCAGATATAAGCTGGGAAACCGAAGTATGGGTGGCAGAAGCACCAAGCCATCTAATTCACTTTGATGGAAAAAGGTTTTTAGGTCCTTATTAGATAAGGTCTATATAATTAATAAATTTGAAGCCATAAGAACTGCTTTTGAGGGAGCAAGCTATACCATTCATTGATGAAGACTACCAATACTATGATTGCTTATTGTGTAAATACCCTAAAAATAAGTTAAGTCTGAAAGTTGGATTATGGTAGATAATTAATTCAAGGAAAAATTATGCCCAGAAATGACAAACCAATTCCAAGAAAAACTCAAAAATTAGTATTCCAACAAGCCAAAAGTCGGTGCAGTTTTTGTGATGAGAGTAATGTTTCATTACTTGAATTACATCACATAGTATCAAGAGCTGATGGAGGTTCAAATGATCCTCACAACCTTTTGTTAGTATGCAAAAATTGTCACGGTTTAGTTGAGGCAGGTGATATTTCTTTAGAAGAAGTCATGAAGAAAAAGCAATCATTAGGGGCTATTATCCACCAAATGCCAAAAAGAGATGAAGGCAAAGGAAATAACGTAAACATCAGTGGCGGTGTAAGTTCGAGCATAGTTGCAAATAACCTAACCATAAATAATGGGGCAAAATCGACTAGAATAAATTACCCAAAGGGGGCGATTGGAGTAAATTTGGATAAGAAAAATTATATCCAACATTTGGTTAAGAGGTACTATGATTTTAGAAATGCTGATAGCGGTTACGGTGCTAAAAGACCCTTTCATTATGGTGTTATACACAAAAATATCGAGTCTAAATTCAAAGCTAAGACCTACTTTATACCAGAGGAAAGATTTGAAGAGCTTGCTACGTACTTGAAAGGCAGAATAAATGCTACTATTCAAGGGAAAAGAAACAAGTCAAACGGGGTGAAGAATTATAGCACCTTTGAAGAGTACCTGGATGAGTTAAATAGTTGATTTATATATCAACCTAATTTCATCAATTGAGCAACACCCTTTATATGAAAGATTACTTAGAACCTGATAAAAGATGGGAACACTATAAATTTAGTGGTCAAGAAGATTACATAGAAAAAGTAGTTATAGAAGGTTGTTTCCACGAACAGGTTCCAGAAGACGTTATTAAGGCTTATACCACTTCTGAATACCTTATGGCACATGCATACTATCATTGGGAAATGTTTGATGAAGTCTTAAAGAAGTGTCTATTTACCTTGGAAATGGCGATCAAAATAAGGGCTCAGGAAAAAGGCATTGTTTTAAAAGCGAAAAATAAGAAGGGGAAAAAGTATGACCGAAGACTTGTAGATATTATTGATGATGTATGCAATGAGGAATATCTGAAGAACCTTAAAATATACCTACATAAAGCCAGAGGGCTTAGAAACCACTTTGCCCATCCTATAGGTCACCATTTTTCAGGACCGCACGGCACTTCTACTTATATATTACATGTTGTGAATGTGTTGAATAGGCTCTTCAAAAATGATGAATGGCACAAAAAATATATTGAAAAAACTGAGGTGATTGGAAAGCAGCTCAATGCCCTAACCAAAAGAGTTCTTAAAGTTGAAAAGGAGAATGAACCAGCCTTTTTGATTTCAAGGATTCACAGATTTGACCTCATAAATGATCATTTGATTTTAAGCGTGATTCCTGTTCTTGATAAATATGAAATTTCAGATAAGAGTTTCACAGGTGACCAAGTTAAAGTTTATTCTATCTTTGATTCTCAGATTAATGAAAATGACATATCCGGAGTATTAACAAATGGAGTGAAAATCAAGATATCGGTTACTAACCATCTTGAGAATCAGAAGGCCTTGATTGAGTACATGAATTTTCTAAACCAGCTTTCCGATGAACAGACTTTAGTCCAACGTGAATCTCTGGAGTATAATACTTCAATTGAAATGGCAAAAGCAGAATACTTGTATTGGAAAAAGCAGTTTGAGTGAGGTTAGGTCAGATTATCACCTTTCGTCCTCATCAGAAATCTCATACACGAATTTATAGCAAACTTTTGCCCACCACTTAAAATGGTCTTCTTTGCCCGTTTCGTGATAATAGTTGAGCTTACTTAAAAACTTACCTTTGTCCTGTAAGTTCTTCCAATCTATAAACTTTCCGTAGGCAAGTAAATACAAGTTCACAAAAAGCCGGGCGATTCTTCCATTCCCATCATAGAACGGATGTGCAAAAACGAATTTTTGATAGAATCGAAGAGCATTGTCAACGGGAGTATCGCTCTTAAGGTCTATGATAAATTTAAATGCCTCCCTAAGATCATTTTCAATATTCTCAGGCTTGGAACCGGTAAATCTTGGTTTTAGCTCTTGCCCTTTCTGCCCACCAAAATATACAGAACCGTAACCATCATGGGTTGAATTTCTAAATTCCCCATTTATTGAAATTATTTCTTTGAAGATAAGTGTATGGAAAGACCCACAAAGCTTAAGATAAATGTTTACAGAAGGCCGTGCATCGCCTGTTTTGAAAACACTAACCAGATACGGAATGAGCTGATTATCCAAAGCATCAAACCGAGTCCGAGCTATTCGGTTCGCTTCTTCAACATCATCGATTGAATACTCAGCTGGAAAGAGTTCAATTAGCTCCCTTAATTGCTCTAACTCAGCACTATCGCTCAAAATCAGCTAATCTGATTTACAAGGAATGTATAGTCTTCAGAAGCTTGGGAAAAGAGACTTTTGTATTCCTCAATAGAATCAAACATTACTTCTGCTGCTTTATCCGATTTGTCCATATCAAACACAAAAGCATAATGGGAAATCGTATTAGGAGGATAGTATCCTTGATACTTGGTTAACGGAAAGTTTTTAGCAAATGATTCATAGGTGTAATAATCCAGAATCTCCTGATCGGTAATTCTGCCATTTACCTCTCTCTTGTTAATCCAG
>NZ_AQXG01000026.1 GCF_000375425.1 Gracilimonas tropica DSM 19535
AAGCAGTACTTCATCTCAGCGATACCGGTGCCGGGTTTGATGGTGACACCAAGGACCGCCTGTTTGAGCGATTTTACCGTGCTACGCAGCAGGAGGTACAGGACAAGCCCGGAAGCGGTTTGGGGCTGCCGCTGGTGAAGGCTATCCTAGATCTATATAGTGGTAAAATCAGAGCATACAGTAACGGTTTGGGAAAAGGAAGTACATTTGTAGTTGAGCTTCCGCTGTCTGATGGTGATGAGGTTTAACTTGGTTTTGTGGCTTCAATCTTTTTAAAGATTCCCGTTGCCGTTAAATTTCGAATTCTCTCAATATCCCAGCCGGCATTTTCTACATTTTCTACTGTATGCCGGGCAATATGAACCCCACTCAAGTAATGGATGGGGGCGTCCAGTTTTTCCATTATGCTTGCCAAAACAGGTTGTTCGGCTTGCATGTGTTCCAACAAATTTAATTTCCCACCCGGTTTGGTAACGCGTAGAGCTTCCTGCAGGCCGACCACTGGTTCGGGAACAGAGCAAAACACAAAAGTTGCAACTACCTCATCAAAATGATTGTCGGGAAAGTCCATGTCTTGGACATCCATTTCGCGGAGGGTCATCGAATCGTTCATCGATTTGGACAACAATTTTTTGGCCCGTTTAAGCATGTCAGGGGAAAGGTCAATCCCGGTTAATTCAATCTGATTGGGATAGTAGGAGATATTTTTACCGGTACCCACGCCAATTTCCAATACTCTAGGCCCTTGAATTTTCTGCCAAAGCTTTCGTCGCCAATTTTTATACCATAGTTTTTCTATGGGCCACTCCATTAGATTATATATCACCGAAGTTGTATTATATCGCTTTCTGGTAAATTTTGTTTGTCTGGGATTTTCTTTCATAACAGGACTCAATCTATCCAGATATGGTTTATATGCAATTCTGATTTATGATTTAAACTTAAGATATGATGTATGGTGCAGTTCAAAACAGCACCATACATATAAACAATTCTGTTCTGTTTTTAGAAACTTATGACAGCTTCAATCATAACACCATTGAATTCAGCGCCTTCATATGGACTGCCAGTATACCCGTTCCCATTATAGTTCTGGGTTACATACTCCAGCTTGGCCAGTACATTTTTAGTCAGAAACCAGCCGCCTCCTATATTAAATCGGTCAATCTCGATGGCGCCATTGGTGGTCTCTCCGTCGACTAAGTTATATCTGCCACCGATATAGATATCTTCGTTGGTGCCAAACCGATAAAGAAGTTCTGCTCCATATTGGTTAAAGGTTCGACGATCTGCTGCCGATTTTAACTTACCGGCCGTGTTTTCAAATACTCCGTAGAATTCAAGCCCCTGAAATTTAATGAAGGGGTTAATCATAATAGCAGTCATTTCACCTGGGGCTGGAGGCTGGCCATATCCCGGGGTAAAACTAGGAGAAAACCGCCCCGCACGGAAATTGCCTGGTGTAATTACATCATAATAGCGGGAACCAGCCCGGTCGCCCGAATACAGGTATATGGATGCCGACTGCGTAATATTTAAAATAGATCCGGTCAATCGTACTCGCAAATCTTCATTGACCTGCTTATCATAGCCGATCTTCCCGTAAACAGTAGGCTTTGTTTTAAAACCATTACCGTCGGCATCAGTAACGCTTTGATTCAGTTTGCCATTGCTGATTCCAACCATGGCAAGCAATCCTTCATTAAAATAATATACTTCACCAGCCACTTCAGTGGTAAACGAATCCATAATATAGTTACCTACAAATGGATTATAAATAGCCTGAGCATTATCGGTTCTTCTGAAATGGTTGTCACCATAGTTCAGTTCCATATGTCCAACTTTAAAGCGCAGTTTGTCCATCAATCCGTCAAATAATCCTTCCTGTATAAAGTCAAGCCGGTCAACTTGTAGATAGCCGCCTTTTACATAGGCTTCATTATGATTTTGTGACGAAAGGTAGGTGCGCAGGTGCATGCGTACGCCATTGGCTAGTACAGCATCAAGATCCAGGTTGGAAGTGGCTAAGTTAAAATTGGATTCCAGGTCGGTAAGGGTACCAGCTGCATTATCATGTCGCAGTCCCTGGAATTGAATCGTATTGGCTCCACCTAATCGTACTTCGATACCATCGAATTCAACATCTGTGTGAAATGGTGCTTCAAACTGATTGAGGCCTCGTTGATCCGGATGTGTAAAGTATTGGAAGTCGCGGGAAAACTGTCCGAATGCGCTTCCAACATTTAATAAAAGGGCAACAACGCCAAATATGATATATTTGATTGGGAGTTTCATAATTATGTTCTGATTTTTTGGGTTATAAGTAAAACGTTCAAACTCATCGAGTAGGATAGTCCATTGTGAAATAAATACCGCGGTATGGAACGGCAACTGGCATTTAAGTTTTCTGCTCAATGATAATATCTTGTTCCTTAAAGGAAGCTTAAATCAGAACCCCGATTAAAAAAATCAAGGCTTCTTTAAAGAAGAGCTAAATACAGATATGTGAAAATAGAAGGGATATTATTAATAATACTACATTTTTTAAAATAAACACTCAAATCAAACGGATTACAAAATAGCTGCCGTCTTCTTCGCTGATAAACTTTTGCCAGATGATACCCTTATTCTTTTCTATAATCTCCATGACCCGGTACCTAAATCCTTTCACTTTGACTCCCAGGACATAAACACCGAGATCCACGGATGAATTGATTTGGTGCTGCCCTGTCTGTAGGGTATCATTGATAACTACCTGTCGATCATAAATGGTAATTTTACTATTGCCTCCCAAGAACCCAACTAGTCCTTTATCAATTTTTAATGAAAACTCTATTGGTTTCATCTTCCAGTCCGTTTTAGGATTGACAGGATAAAAGGCTTTTTCATCTTTAACATTCACTTTAATCTCGCTTCCTTTTCCATAGTCAGTAAAAGGAAATACATTTAATAACACCTGTTGTTCATCAGGTTTACAGGTATAGATCGTTTTGGTACTATCCTGGAGCTCTCCTTCAGCATTATACGAATATAGTTTAACGGGAAGACGGTAGATATCTGTTTGTTGGTCAATAGAACCGACCATAAATTTCTCAGAGGATTGCACCTGTCCATCCTTATTATAGTTACATTTTTGATATCGGTTACCGTCGATTTCGAATAGTAACATCTCCGTGGATTGCTGGGCCTGAAGGACATGCAAAGGCAGTATTCCCGCCCAAACCAAAAAACTTAAGAAAAATGTAATTTTTTGCATCGACATTAAGGTGTTTAAAAAAAATTAATCTAGTTGGATTGATCCTGGTAAATATCATTCCAGTTCCAGCCGTTGCTATGTAATAAACCCTGCAGTGAATTTCTGCGCTCTTCTATTTCATGTTGGGCTGATGACATAATTTGGTGCTGTTTTAATGGAATGTTGTTGGGTTTCAGGTATTCAATATCCGGAAAATGAGGAAGGTTCTTTTCCGGTACTTGATTGTAATGACGCGCTGCTGCTTTAAGAAACTTAGTGATCGAGTCTCTGAGTGGTCGAATATCCTGTGTTCGCAATGTTTTTGATTCAGCATAATGGATCAGAATAGTTAATGTCTCATCCAGATTAACCAAATTTATTGATAGTGATTCCTCCCTGGTGATACTATAGAAATAATGCACGGCTGGATGTGCGTAATGATTTTGGTTGTGCAGATTGATCATCTCCTGCAGCCTAATTGAATAATCCAATAAATTTTTGAAACGCCCTTCATCTTGATCATACAGATGAACGATAATTTCTTTAGGCGAGTCTCCCAAATTCGCAATAAAGAGACTGAGATTCCTTTTATGAATAACGGCATTTGTCAAACTTATCAGGTAGGTCATAGCCGTTGTTATGAATATAAACCCGACGAAGGAAAAAGCCGCCAATATGATTTCCCATATTTCCGATTCTGCTACATAATCACCTATGCCTAATGTGGATAAGGTGTAGCCACTCACATATAATTTTGACAGGGCATTTGCGGGCTGTCCGGAAGCAGGATCAATAATGGAACCGGAATCACCCATCAACAGCAAGAAAAATCCAATCCACAAAAGACCTATCCAGCAAACGACCAGTGCTAGTATTTGAAACACCCCTGAAAAGCGGAGTATCCCTCTTTTTTTTGTTTTCTTGTGAATCCAAAGAAAGAAGGATGCTATGCCCCATGAGATATTTCGGCTAAGGATACCTGCCCCGTTAAAAGATACCGTTGTATAGAAGAAATCACTAAAAATGGCAATCAAGACAACGACTCCAGAAATGAGGTATATTGTATTCATACTGTTATGGAGGTCAATTTAGTAACCATTGTACGCCGATGCCCACAACAATTGTAAGGATGAAAGTACTTATCCATACTACTGAAATTGCTGGGGCGTAAGATTCGGTGCTTTTCATTTTCGATTCATGGAAAAACATTGGCACGATTATCCGCATATAAACCGCCAGTGAAATGGTGCTGTTTAGGATGGCAACCACGGCCAGCCACGTAAAGCCGGCTTCAATGGCTGTACCAAACAACAGGAACTTGCCTGCAAAACCAGCTAGCGGCGGCATGCCCACCAGGGAAAGCAGGAAGACCGTCATACCCACTGCAGGCCATGGTCGCCACTTACTGATATTCTTGAAATTCTCAAGCCGGGTTCCTTCCGCCTGGGTAATGGCGAACGCACCAATGTTCATAAGCATGTAGGCTGCGCCAAAGACGATCAAAGAATCCAGCACCAGAGAACTTTGGCTGATGCCTATAATTCCCAGCAAATAATAGCCCGACTGGGCGATGGTGGAGTAGGAAAGCAACCGCACGACATTATCCTGCCATAAAGCTACAACGTTGCCGTAGGTCATGGACATAGCCGCGAAGACTGCCAGGATTATGGGCCAGTCCACCACTGCTACCGGCAGCTCGCGGAGAACCTGAACCAGCGCAAAAAGCGCCCCTATTTTGGGAACTACAGACAGGTAGGCAGCCACGGAAACCGGGGCTCCTTCAAAAGTATCCGGTGTCCAGAAATGAATGGGAAACAGGGAGGCAGCATAGCCGATTCCCGCCACCAGGCTGATAAATCCGATGAGTGTGACCAGCGCGGGCAAGTTTGGGTCGTTCAGTCCCGAGAGAAGGGTGGTTCCCGTCAAACCCACCCAGAAGGTGATTCCAAAAAGCATGATGGCCCCGGTTACCGATCCGTACACAAAGTACTTCATGGCACCTTCGCTGGAGGAGTTTTCGCGGGGATGAGCCGCCATCGCCATCCCCGAAAGCGTGCCGATGAGCAGGCCCAGCACGATGAACATGAAGTCGCCGCTACCCGCCAAAATCATAGCGCCCAGCGCCCCAAATACCATCAGGGCATAGACGGCGCCCTCCCGCGGTGTTCCTTTAATTTCGGCACTGGCCAGTAGAGCACATAAAATAGTGGCGGCTGATAGTATAATGACGGCCCAGAGGCTCAGCCTGTCAACCCTAAAGGTTTCGGAAAAGGCGGTGGTGTGGGTTCCCAGCATGGAGATGGCCGTACCTGCGGCAATCGTCATTCCTATGATTAACACCCTTATCCCCCACTGCGGACGACGCATCATCTCGAGGCTTAAAACCACCACAGCCGTTACGAGAACGGCCAGTTGCGGTGCAATAGACACTAAATCTATACCCATCTGACTCATAATCCAAACAGCTTAGTGGTTGCGTGAATGATGGAGAGCAGGGAGTCTGGATAGAGGCCAATAATGAATGTTGCCGCTATAAGAGGGATTATAGCCCAAAGTTCGCGCCGTCCCAGGTCCGGCTGCGCATGATGGTCTTCCGGTAATGTTCCGAGAAAGACTTTTTGGATGGCACGAAGATAGAGCGCCGTGGTAAGAGGCAGCCCAATAATTATGAAACCAACCGCAACCGGGTACACGTCAAAGCCGCCCAGGAAAATTTGAAACTCGGCCGGAAAGTGCGCCAGCCCCGGCAGACCTAGTGAAGCAAAGGCGGCAACGACAAACATACCGCCGAGCAGCGGATAGGCTTTCAGTAGTCCGTTCATCTGGTTCATGTCTCTTGTTTTGGTACGATCTTGGAGGGCACCCACCAGCAGGAAGAGTACGCCGGTCACCACTCCGTGACTGATCATCTGAAGCACTGCCCCGTCCAGTGCGATCATGCCACTGACAGTGGTGGTTGCTGCTGCAATAGCTACCCCAAAGACAAGGTATCCCATGTGGTTTACACTGGTATAGGCCACCATCCGTTTGATGTCGGTTTGGGCTAGCGCCACGAAGGCTCCATATAGTGCCGTAAAAACGGCAATAATGATGACATAAGGCGCAAATTCACGAAAAGCATCTGGTGTCATTTGCAGGGGAAAGCGAATGAAACCGTAGGTTCCCAGCTTCAGTAACACACCGGCAAGGATAGCACTGCCTGCAGCCGGAGCTTCGGTATGAGCCAGAGGAAGCCAGGTATGAAACGGGAACAGCGGCGTTTTAATGGCGAAAGCAATAAATAATCCCCAAAAAATGAGGGAAGCCGCCATGCCTGTTACCTCGGGATTGGCGATCAGCTGCTGCATATCGAAGGTGCCGAGGGGCGAATATAGGTATAATCCCAAAAAGGCCAGCAGCAGAAACAGGCTGCCCACCAAGGTGTAGATAAAGAACGTGAGTGCTGCTTTCTTGCGATGTTCGTGTCCCCATTTGGCTATTACGAAATACATTCCCACAAGGGTGATTTCAAAGAATACATAAAATAAAAAGAGGTCGAGCGCCAGAAAAACACCAATACAGGCGGTTTCAAGAAGCAGTACCAATCCTATAAATGCATTGGCGTTGTCCTTGATTTTAGAGGCGAAAATCAGAGAGGTTAAAAAGAGCACGGCCGTGAGTAATACCAGTGGGTAACTTATGCCATCTACGCCCAGCCGGTAGGCGATGTCTATGGAGGGAATCCAGCTAAACTCTTCTACCTGAGATAAACCCGGACCGATGCCGCGCACCCAAATTAGACCCGCACTCAATAGGGTGAAAGCAGTGGTTGTAA
>NZ_AQXG01000027.1 GCF_000375425.1 Gracilimonas tropica DSM 19535
CGTTAGGTAACCTTTTAAGCTAAACTAATACAATTCATGAAAAAGGCTCTTCTTCCATTACTTGCGTTATTCTTTACAACTGCTGTTTTTGCTCAAGACTCTACTTCGATTACAAAGTCAGATGATTATGAATTGACTAAACTATTGAATGAATTAGTTGTACTTGAGAATTACAAAACTGACGATTTAAGCATTCGGATTTTTAAAGTAGGCAATGCATCAGGAAGTGCTGGATTTGCCAGTGGTGAAATCTCTCATTTATTGTATATAACAACTTCAGAATTTGATGAAGCTCCTGAGCAACATCTTTTCACAGTTGGGCCTTTTCTAAATCCTGAAATTGACACAATTTCTGAAACTAATTCAGGTGTGCAATTAAAAGTATTTTCTGGTAAATATGATGAAAGGTTTATAAAAACTTATATGGTTTCTCTTAGAAATATAGAAGAGCAAAAACCTTAGCGGGAAGGTTACCTAACAAGCGCATCAACTGGGACGCGGACGTGCCGTTGGTTTCCAAAGTTGCTTGTTTAAAAATATTCACCGTTTATTAACTCATAATCTCCGCGCCCGTTATGCGCTGGGTCGTTATAGAGCCTTTAAACTGTGGAATTTTATGTGATGGTTAAATGAGTAAGAAATCTCTTAATAAAAAAATATATCGCCTCCATTTAGATATAATCAAAGAGTTAAATAACTCCCATATTTTTATTCAAAAAACTAGGGAAATTCTAAATAATGAAATTCATCAATTGAAAAATGGAAGTGACAATGTTGATAGAACGTATACTGTGCCCTCTAGAAAAGGGAAGTTATTTACAAAAGAAGCGTTCAGAACAGATATTGAGTTGAAGCAAATACTCATTACAATCACAGAACGTGATTTGTTTGAGAATTTCATAGTAACTAATGTTTCAAAGTTCGAAAATTATTTATTAAAAACATTGTCAGAAGTAATCCTCGAATTTCCTGAAAAGCTTAAAATAAATACCCCTGGCCTTAAAGCTTACAAATCTGTACCAATAGATCTTGTGACTGGATCAAAATCAGTAAATGAAATATTTCAAAAAGCTGTGGCAGATAGAATAAACCATATATCATATGCAACACCTCAGAAGTATTTTGATTTTTTTGAAGAAGTCACAGGCTGCCCAACTAACGACCAAGAATTTTCCGATTTTTTAGAGATCAAAGCTACTCGTGATTTATTAGTACATAATGATAAAGTCATCAATAAAATATATTTGGAAAAGGCAGGTAAAAATAAACGAGGAAAGATAAATCAGAAGATACCGATTGATAGTGAGTATTTTGACTTCACAATTGCGACTATGAAACGTGTCTCAGGTATAATTAGAAGGGAAATGAATAAAATATTTGGAGACATTTAAGTTTGAATTTATTTAAACCAACCAATAGATAACAAAAACCTAAGTTTTATGGCAAAAGAAATAAGGGGTGAAAAATTAGAAGAAGATCTTGTCACAAAGAAAAAATATTACTATTACGATACCGAAAATGGTATCCATAAACGCTTATCAAGAGAAGTCTACAAAAAGAAAGATGAGATACATCATTATCCTAGGGGATTTGATGGTAATGATAAATATGATAGCATTAAAAAAATCATTTATAAGGGGTTTGATAATAAGCTTCCCGTAGGTGTGATAAAATCGGTTAACTATGGATATGGATTTACTAGAACTTTGAGTTCTTTTGCCTACTATATCGATAATGAATTCAACATTGAAGAAGTTGTAATAAGCAAAAAAGGTCAAGTTTCAATAAATGAAAATGAGAAAAGGCTTTATTTAACTGAGGATAGTCTTAGAAAGCTACAAGACTCGTTTAGTGTTATTTATAAAAAAAATAAAGCTGAAGTTGAAGTAGTTCTTGAAAATGTGTTGTACGAATTGTTTCCAAATGAAATTGATGAACCAGACCCTTCTTATATCCCAGACTCAATTTCAACTTCCCTTTCTAGTTGGGGTAATTCAATCGATGAATTTTCAGAAGATGATAAATCTGCCATTCTTGATTTGTTTGAAAAGTTATCTCTTACATCAGATTTTCTTACAAATGAATCTCTTCATAAAGCGAAGGCAATCGTAGATTCAAAATATATTCAGGAAGTTCTCAAAGAATATGGAGAACTAATGAGTCTAACAACTGATGGTGAATCATTAGAAAAAAAATGGCAGGATTTTCTTAAAGAAAATAGTTGGATATTTTCTTCTATTTTTGCTCAGCCAGTCATTCTCTACAAAGATGAAGCATATGTTGGTGGCAAAAACATTGACAATAGGAATGGAAAGTTTAATGACTTTCTTATCAAAAATAATCTGAGCAACAATACTTCATTTTTAGAAATAAAGACACATAAAACTAGAATCATTGAAAACACAGCCTATCGTGGACAAGATGTCTTCAGCACTTCTAAAGATTTAACAGGTTGTATAAATCAGGTCCTAAATCAAAGGGACAATTTCCAAAAAGAGTTTTATCAAATTAAGGTAAAATCAAAAGAAAATTTTGAGTCTTTTAATTCTAATTGTGTTGTCTTAATAGGTAGCTTGGGAGACTTGACCGATGAGCAATTATATTCTTTTGAATTGTTTAGAAGCAATAGCCGAGATGTAGAGATATTAACTTTTGATGAACTAGAGTCTAAAATAAAGAGTCTTCAAGATATCATAAACAAATAGGGCTCTATAACAAGCAAATTAAGCGGACGCGGACGGGGCTTGGCTGTCAATTTTCCAAAATATTTATATTCTTGTCTTTTACTAAGTCCGAATTTCCGCGCCGCTTATTTGCTGCACCGTTATGCCCAATTAAATCTTTTGAGTTGCAAATAATGAATTCCTATTTATCAACTACCTTTGGTTTTTTCTTATCCATATTTCTTATTCCGGCATGTTCATCCACAGACAGAGAGTTACCAGACGAAGTAAAAAAACTGGATAACCTTACTATACACGAAATAAATTCAACCCCTATCTCCTCTATCACTTTAACGAAGGCTGTCACTTTTGAGAATTCTTCAGAAGTTATATTCGGTCAATTAAATGAGATCGATGTTGACAATTCGGGAACGGTTTATGTTGTGGAAGGATCTGATGGGAACGAAGGGATTTACGTGTTTGATGCAGAGGGTGCCTTCATTAATAAAATAGGAAGAACAGGAAGAGGTCCGGGAGAATTTCAGGCCCTCTTTGATATAGATGTTTTTGGGGATCAGATCTTCACATTAGATGGTACATTATTAAGAATTCAGGTTTTTTCTTCAGAGACTTATAATTCAATACATGAAGCAAATTTAGACCCCGGTCAATGGGATTTTTCTAGTGAGCGAACCATGACTTTTCCCAACAAATTCCATGTGTTAAATGACAGTACCATTCTGGGAATCTTCAATCACTATACTTTCGATATGGATACATGGTCTTACTACCATTTGGACATGAATGGAAATGTGACGTCCGAAAGATTGTTAACTCACGATTATATTAAGCACCTGAAAACGGGAGATGGATCCCAATCTTTCTTTGATCCTTTTGGCGGGCGGGGGCTAATGGCATTATCTACTGATAATCAGATTTTCACAGCTTGGTCGAAAGACCTATTGTTTAAAGTTTATGATTCTGATGGAACTTATTTACGGGCATTTTATCATCCTTTTGACAACAGCAATCTAAGCCGTGATGAGGCACTCAATTTTTATGATAATGAACCATTCAAAAATGCTTTACGGAATGAAGGCATCCCGGATAAGTGGCGTGCATTTGACCATTTAATCATCGATAATAACAATAACCTGTGGATATCAACTATTACCGATGATCGTGAAATATATGAGTGGTGGATAATGGATACTTATGGCAATCTTCAGGCGAAATTTAAATGGCCTCGAGGAAAAGAAATCCATGAGATAAAAAATGGTTTTGCCTATGTTCTCGAAACTGAAGAAGACACAGGATTGCAAGAGGTGATAAAGTATCGCATTCAATGGAGTGATTGATTTATAATCGTTTTAAATCATCAAAATTGGGCATAACAACCGCATTAACGGCGGACGCAGACGTGGCTTTGATTAAATTTCTTGCCAATAAGTGTTCAAATGAGTAGCCTTTTAAAAAATCATAATCCCTGCGCCGGTTATGCGGTAGGTCGTTATACTGCTAAACAACCTAATGTATCAATTATGAAAATTGGTAGCCTTCTTATGATCATATTGATAATTGGTTGTACAAATTCCAAGCAAAGTGTTATCACTCAGCCTCGAGATTTTACAGTTACCGAAAGAAATCAGATTCAGAAAATTTTAGTAACGGTTTTAGATTCCGTTTCTAACCAAAAAACTGAATTACCTCAATCTTTTTATCCTGAAATTAAAGAAGCAAATCCGGAGTATTTTTGGGAAAGTTTGATCAATCCTGAATATCCCACAACACCAGATAGTGTTTTTCAATTAGCTCTCCAAGAGGTCGAAAATGATTTTGAATCGGGTAACTATATTTTCAAAACATATGGATTAGGAACCATTCTCACATTAGAAGATGGTTCACAATGGAATCCAAAGGAAGTTTATGCCAATATTCTACTCGAAAAATATGGTGTGGTTTTAGAAACGATAGCTGGCGATATGGTCAATAGTCAATTAGTGCTTTATTCTAAGACATATAATGAAGTATCAAAAAACGTGATGAACCATTACTATCAAACAAATATTTCTGAAGAAGCTTGGGATCTGATTCCAGTTCATATTGAAAAAGATGGAAAACATCATCCAGAATGGAAAGTTAAGCCTTAGAAGTTCGCAGTATAACACCATTAAAAAGGACTTTGTCAAGTAGATAGTTTTTTCCCATATGCTGTAGTGCATTTATTTAAAAACAACAGGTTATTATTCATTGTTGGTACTTTAACCGGGCAATCAAACCGACTTCTTTCAATCTCATCGATGGTCGGCGGGAATAAACCGGCCATCCAACACCATTACGGGCTTATCTATTGTATTTCACAATAGCTGTAACCGATTAAGGTTACCATCCCTGATCTTACATCGATTACCCATTCGGAGTCCCAATCAAATTGCGTCGGGCTG
>NZ_AQXG01000028.1 GCF_000375425.1 Gracilimonas tropica DSM 19535
ATATGTGGTCGTTTGATGGAAAAGAATTCCATGAAGTGGATGGGCCAATTGAATTCCAACAAAATGAACGCCTGCGTTTAACTCTGGTCAACGATACCATGATGGAACATCCCATTCATTTACATGGAATGTGGATGGAGTTGGAAAATGGAAATGGCAACTATAATCCGAGAAAACACACACTATTAGTACAACCGGCTCAGAGAATTTCAGCTTTGGTAACTCCACGCGATAAAGGGCGTTGGGCCTTCCATTGCCATATTCTGTATCACATGGAAATGGGAATGTTTAGAGTGGTTCAGGTAAGCGGTGAAGATGGAGGTATCTACGGATGAAATCACTAACAAAAATTAAAGTAGATTTATTATCAATTCTTATGAATGTTACCATTAAAGAAGTTCGACCAATATTAATTCTTTTGATGTTTCTATTAGTGGGTGCAAAATCGGTAACGGCCCAAAAAGCCCCGCCATTTAGCAATGATATCATGCCGGATAATAAAACCTACTTCTTTTTTCAGGCCGATCGTTTTGAATATTATTCAATTGGAGATCCAAGCCCGGTTGTTTGGGATGTCCAGGGCTATATCGGCACAGACATCCATAAATTCTGGTATAAAGCTGAAGGTGAGGCACTTACTACCGAGCAAGAAGGAGAAATGGAGTTCCAGGGTTTATATAGCCGTGCAATAACCTCCTATTTCGACTTTCAGGCTGGTTTACGATATGACCTTGCTTACAACTCCACCGACAATAACTCCAGAGGATTTGCAGTAATAGGATTTCAGGGCCTTGCTCCTTATTTATTTGAAGTGGATGGAAGTCTTCAGCTTAGTGAAGATGGAGATGTATCAGCCACTTTTGAAGGAGAAATAGACTTACTGGTTACACAAAGGTTAATTGCACAACCCCGTTTTGCTACTAATTTGGCTTTACAGGAAGTTGAAGAATGGGGGGTGGGTTCAGGAATTAACAATGTTCAACTTGGTTTCCGGCTCCGATATGAAATCCGGCGCGAATTTGCCCCTTATGTTGGTGTATCATGGAACCAGAAGCTGGGCCAAACCGCAGACTATGCTCGTCTGGAAGGTGGTGAAGATAGTACACTGGGGTTGGTAGGTGGTATCAGGATGTGGTTTTAATTCCTATACATCACATTTGATGCATAAAATTAAGATGCAGGTCTTTTAGAAAACATTTTATATAACAAAGCCCAGTATTTTGTCATAAACCTTTACATGCGCTCCTTTTAAAAAAAAAATTACTTAGAAATAATCATAAGAAAAATCAAAATAGATGATTGATTTAAATTTAATACCTGAATGGGCCCCAAACATTCACCCAATGCTGGTGCATTTTCCTATCGCATTACTGCTGATTGCTGTACTTGGCAGTTTGGTTTCCCTGTTTATCCCTGACAAATGGTGGGATGAACAAAAAAATACCGTTTTATATGTGCTTGGCGCACTTTCAGCCATCGTGGTTTATTACACGGGGCAGGCTGCAGCCGATTCGGTTTTCCTGCCATCTCAGGCACAATCGGTATTGAACAACCATGCCGACTGGGCATTTTGGACGGTATGGTATTTTGGAATATATGCATTGGCACGTATCACTCTTCACAGGTATGAAATGATGAGCAAACTAAGTCTGAGAGTTATAGCATTTGCCATTGCCCTGCCTGGACTGTTTTTCCTCTACCAAACCGGAGACCACGGCGCCAAAATGGTGTTTGGTTACGGAGCCGGTACCGGGCAGTTGATGGAGCAACAACCTACTGGTGCTTCGGCTACAACAGATAGCCTGCAACAGTCAAATTCCACCTTTAAAGTTCATGAAAATGGAAACTGGTCATGGGAGATGGGTCCCAGCGGGGTAAGTACTCTGTTGTCAGAGTTTCAGTGGCTTGTAGGGTCACCACAGGATCTCCGGCCTTCAATCGTTAATAGTGGAGACAACTCCTTGTTGAAGTTGAGTCTCCGTTCCTCTCCCAACTTTTTTATTACCCTCAAAGACTTTCTGAATGTACAAGTTGATTACTACCTCGATCTGTCTGATTTTGATGGCGAGGTGGAGCTGGTCAATCATGTGCACGATGCTCAAAATTACGATTTCGTTACTATTAGTTCCAAAGGAACCATAACGCAAGGACGAGTAATTGAAGGTGAAACTAACTTTTTTGGTGAAGAAACCTATTCGGCGAACGGGATGCTGTTTGTTCGTACGGTAGTCAATGGCACTCATTTCAGAGCATACATTAACAAAGAGATGGCTGTTCATGGCCATGGAGACGCCCCGAATGCCGGAGCTGCAGGACTTCGTCTCAATGGCTCTGGGGTTATCATCATCGATAAGGTGAGCTTGACTCAACTCGACTGAAATAAAAAAATTGAACAAAATAATCGTCATACCTATGAATAAAATCATACTCTCTTTTGTACTTCTCTTCTTCTCTTTTAGCTATTCAAGCTTCGCACAGGATATGGATCATCAAAATCATGAACACCAGAATGCCATGAAGAAAGAAACTGCAGTGAAAGAAGTTCTGAAAACCTATAAATCTGCACTTGAAAACCTGGATGTAAGCAACACTCAACACTTATTTGCTGAAGATGCTACGGTATTTGAGAATGGTAAATATGAAGGCTCTTACCAGGACTACCTTGATCATCACATAGGACCAGAACTTGGGCATTTCAAAGAATTCAGTTTCAGTGACTACAACGTTGATGTCAGATTGGAAGGCGATATTGCCGTAGCTTTCGAAACCTATAATTATCGAATAGTTATTGACGGAGAAGAACCGCGGGTAGTAGAGCGGCAGGGCGTAGCAACATCGGTACTAAAGAATTTTGACGGATCATGGAAAATAATTCAAAATCACGGTTCATCCAGAGCCATTAGAAATTAAATATAGCTTTGAGAAAAATCCTGATCACTTTAAAGCCTTTGCTACTTTTATCTTTGATACCAATGCTATTTTGGGGGTGTGGGCCTGACACAAAGAAATCGAATGAGAAATCAGATCCCTTTACTTATAAAAAAGGAAGATGGTATACTGAATTTCAATTTTCTAAAGGAAAGACTGTATTTGCGGAAAATTGTGCTCAGTGTCATGGAAATGCCGGACAGGGATTAATATCTGATTGGAAGAAACCAAACCCTGATGGTTCTTTTCCCCCTCCTCCACTCAATGGAACGGCACATACCTGGCACCATTCTACAGAAATACTGATGAAAACTATTAACGAAGGAGGTCAGCCATTAGGGGGAAATATGCCTGCATTTAAAACCGTTCTGACCGATGAAGAGAAACTTGCAGTAATTGCTTTTATTCAAAATCTGTGGGATGATGAAACCTATAATAAATGGTTGAAAATCAATAATTCTAACTAATCTATGAGCAGGATAATTATGAAAAAAATACTATCACTCAGCTTTCTACTGTTAATTTCAACCGTTTTGACCCTTGCTCAAACACCTGAAGAACTTGAAATCAGTAAAACTTTATCTGAGTTTGAAACTGCTATCGTTGAAAATAATTCTAAAGCTGCTTCCGAATTGCTTCACGATGATGTAATCATTCTCGAGGGAAGCAACAGTGAAACAAAAGAACAATATCTTTCTCACCATTTTCACTCAGATGGCAAATTTATTGGTGCAATGAATCGTGAATTAATTTCAGAACGTATTACCATCGAAGGAAATGTAGCCTGGGTCTCTTCTCAAACAAAAATGACCGGAGTCTATAATGAACGAGAAATTGATCGAACGAGTCTTGAGTTAGCAGTACTTAAGAAAGAAAATGGTGACTGGAAAATTATAGCTTTGCATTGGTCATGATATGATATTGATTTTCATTTATTTAAACTATAAAGAACAGGGGGTGGAAGCTCTCAAAAGTAACAGTAAAGAATCATCTTTTTGTGGCTTAATCACTGTTTTGGAATTAGTGCTTTCCAAAAATTAGCTTGAATCTGTCGATATTTTATGGGTCCATTCAGCAAGAATCCATTTCGTAAACATAGCCAATAGAATTGCACTTTATTAAACCGCACAACAGCTAAGCTTTTTCACGTCTTTATCAAAGGTGAGTGCCGCCAGCTTAACTCCTTCAGATAGTGTTAAATAAGGATGAAATGCTGACTTGAGTGACTGAATGGTTACGCCATGTCGAATAGTCAGGGCCAGTTCCATCAATAGTTCAGAACCTTCGGGGGCCAAAATACGGGCTCCAATCAAACGGTCGTTGTCTTTGTTACGGATCAACTTAATATAACCACGGGTATCTCTCGCTGCAATGGATCGAGGAACATTGTCAAGCGTAAGTTTCGTTGCTTGATAGTTGACTCCAGCTTCTTCTGCCTGCTGTTCATCCATACCCACACCGGCCACCTGTGGATCTGTGAAAATGACCCATGGTAAGACCGAAAAATCTGCTTTTCCATGACTGTCTCTCATCGCATTTTCAGCTGCAACTTTTCCTTCATAGGCCGCAGTGTACACGAACTGCCGTTCGCCCACTACATCGCCGGCGGCAAAGATGTTGGACATCTTGGTTCGCATGGTTTCATCCACGGGAATGTAACCGCGTATTTTAGTTTTAATTCCAACGGAATCAAGATTCAGATGCTCTGTATTTCCCTGCCTGCCGGTAGCAACCAGTATCTGATCAGCTTCGAGTTGTTTTTCTTCTCCGTTTACCGTAAAACGGATGCTTCTTTTTTTGTCTGATTTCGTTACCTCCAGAATTTCTGTGTTTGTTAAAATGGTTAATCCTTCCTCTTCCAAATACCCCGTTATAGCTGTTGCAAGTTCTTTGGGTTGATCACATAACACATGTCCTGATCGTTGCAAAACCGTTACCTCCCTTCCAAGCCGACTAAAGAGTTGAGCATTTTCCAGAGCAATATATCCGCCACCAAGAATAATGAGCTCTTCCGGGAGCTTCTCAAGTTCATAGGCTGATTCATTAGTCAGATATCCCGCCTCTTTGAGTCCGGGTATTTCAGGAATGAACG
>NZ_AQXG01000029.1 GCF_000375425.1 Gracilimonas tropica DSM 19535
CATAACCGCCCATGCCTGCTGCAAGTACCGGAGATCGGCCTATTCGGTCTGACAAGCTCCCCCAATACGGAGCTGAAAGAAATTGCATCAATGGAAAGATACCGGTCATCAATCCTACATGAATAGCCGAGGAAAAGCCAAGCAGTTCGTTTGAATCTGCTGCTTTTTCTACTAAAAAAGGGAGAATGGGCAATGTTAGTCCGTAGCCGATCATCACTAGGAACAGACAGAACAACAGGATACCGATCTCTTTTTTCTTCATCCAGCCGGAGTTTATTTTACTATAGATATTTCCGGCAAATATATAACCGTCATCCTTAAGAGAAGCTTAAAAGGGCTAAAGTAGTATCAACAATAAGCAAAAATTTTTTATGGTTTGTTTTATATTCCCTGTTTTAAAAAGAGTTACCTGACGATAAAAATATGCAGATGATTTAAGGTTTATTTAAGGCTTATTTGTCTATTTTTTAGTGGTTGTGCTAATGTGTATTCACCTAAAAAATATGGAGAATATTTATGAATAACGGCAAATATGTAATATTTATAAAAAATATGGTCTGCCCACAGTGCATACTTGTAGTGAGGCAATCGCTGTTACAATTGGGGTGCACCGTGCAGGCTGTTGAATTAGGACACGCTGTAATTAATAAGCCACAAGATGCTATACTTCAACAAATCACAGAACGACTGAAAGAAGTTGGTTTTGATCTGCTAATCTCTGAAGAAGCTCGGACGGTTGAAAAAGTAAAGATATTACTCATTCGGTTACTATACTTTAATACAACCATAAAATGGGTTGATTCTTATTCTGAATATCTGGAGTTATTTATGCAGGTTGAATACGAAAAACTGGACAAACAATTTTTATCTGAATGTGAGTGCTCAATTCATGAATATTTCAACACCCTTCGGTTTGAACGGGCTAAAGAATTGATTTCTTACAAAACCCTATCAGTTCGATGCATTGTTGAAGAGTTGGGATATGGTAGTTATGAAGAATTATCTCTTGATTTTGAACAACGATTAAAAATGGACATTAAAAGTTACAGCGATTTAGATTACAACTATAGGGTGTCACTAGATAAAATTATTTATGGTTAATAAGAATTATTCTACTTCGATTTTTTAACTGTTTGCCATAGCTCTATTAAATTTTAAGGTTTGAGATAATAAGAACTTTGTTGGATCATTTTGAAATCGTGAAATATGCAACTTTTTCAATGGTTGTGATAAAATCAAAGATTTGATTTCTGATCTTTATAGAGCCAAGCAGGTTTTTAAACATTAATTACGTAAGTAAAGGGATGCGTTACTTAATACTAGATTGTTATTTGTAAATTTGTGAAGCATAACAACCTTAAACCTTTTGGTTTGGCGACGAGCCATAGAGTAATTTATCAATACTATTCTCCCATTTACTCTGTTTAAGCAATTTAGTGATAGTTACATAAGCCGGTTTTTTAAAATAGGTACCATTAATTTCCAGTATTGGTAGGGGTAATGGTGAACCTATTTTTGATGATAACTTTTCGAACATTGGTTTATCAAATCTTAAGTCAACATATTTGAATGAGATATTCTTTTCCATGAGGGCATTTGCTATTTTGCGAAGATGGTTGCACCAACCCTCACAATATATTATAAGTGTCGGGCTCTTTTTTGTTTGTCTTTTCTTTAGCATTACATTCGCTTTTGTTGGTATGAAAATTTTATTTAAGGAAGTTTATTTTGATCAGTAGTTGTCCCTTGAATAAACTGCTTCCATTTACCTTTTATCGGAAGAAAGGCCGGAACCTTTCGCTTATATTCAAGATATTCCTCTCCGAATTCTTCGATCACTTTCTTTTCTTCCCGTTTGGCAAGCAGGACATAAGCGATAACAATAACCGGAAACAGGCCTACCGAGAATATGGTTGGCCAATGAATAACTCCTTCGCCAAATAGTCCTATAAACAATCCCGTGTATTGCGGATGCCGAACCAAACCGTACAATCCATCCTTGGCCAGCCGGCCCTCCTCCTTGGCACGATACAGCTGACGCCAGCCCTGGATAAAAATGCCGAATCCAATAAATAGCAGGGCATAGCCCACAATCATTGAGATCATCATCCCGGTTTCGCCAACCCCCACCAAGGTGGACCATAGATTAGCGTTTAGGCCGCTACTACCACTATCCAATCCCAAAAACCGGACCATCAGATAAATGGTAAGTGGAAATCCGTACATTTCTGCATACAGGGCAATGATAAAGCCCTGAATCAGCCCGGCACCCACCCATTCTCGCCAGGTTTTTGGAGCCATATATTTGTACAAAAGCCAGGAAGCAAAAACGATCACAAAAAGTGCGATGATCCAGGCACCGGAGTGTTCAATTCCTCTTTCCATTTTGCAATTTCTCTATTTTAATAGTTGTGTGCATTCGTTAAATAAACCGTTGGGTAATACCCAGCGACTGGTTTGTTTTGTCGATGGATTTTTGTGGATCTGTTTCCATTTCTGTAAGCGCACGGATGGCATCGATTGTTTCAGGTATTACAATAGCCTGATTGTCAACCAGATAGGCGTAGTATAACTCATCACCCTCCACTTTGAGCATATCCTCCCAGATCGCCACTTCGTACATATCGCCGTGGGAACGTCCAAGGTCAAGCATCAGTTCCTTAACAGCATTATTGGCCGAAAGATCGTCACTCATATTAATAAAAGCAGTTCGGGTGGAGGTGGCGAAGGCGTTCAGCACTTCCTTCTTAGAGGTCTGTTTCGTCAATTGAACCGTCCAATAGTGTAGGTGGCTCAGGGTCTCCGGTACTTTTACCGCTGCAGTTAACACATCGAGCTCCGGATCTACACTCTGAGCATCAGGTCCCTGGTGACTGGGGATCTCCGGCTCGGGCACTAACGTATTCATGATGCCGTTTTTGTGGCTTTCCCACGGGTCGGTGGCCCGGCGCAGCAGGGTGCCACGTGCTTTTTTGAGCAGTCCCGTTCGTTTTAATGCACTCAGCGTTCGAACAATCGAAGTGGTGTTACAGGAAACCACCCGGGTGGCATCTCGTCCCAGTGCCGAGGCGTAATTATTTTCTGCGCTGAAAGAATGGCTGGCAGTCTCGTGTTTTTCCCCACCCTGCACTATAAATTTCACTCCTGCCCGTCTGTATTTTTCCGCATTTTGGGCACCGAATTTTTTGGGAGCACAATCTACCACTACATCGGCAGCGTCCAGCAGGTCATCAAGATCTCCTGACACCTCAATTTTCTGGTTACCCATCGCCTTGCGTCCTTCTTCCGTATTGGCAAATATGTCATATTTTTTTGCTGCTGCCTTTATTCTCCAGTCAGCGGCCACATCACCGATGCCCACAAGTTCCATATCATCCTGCAGGGCTACCGCTTCGGCCACCCGCTTTCCAATGACTCCGTATCCGTTTACTGCTACTTTAGTTTTTTTCATTATTGAATTCCGTTATGTTATTTGCTCTGTTCTAACACCTGTTTGCGTTCTTCAAATTCTTCCCTTTCAATCTCGCCCCGGGCGAATCGTTTTTTTAGAATATCAAGCGGATCTTCTTCTGGCTCTATTCGGGATCGGTAGGGAATAATATCGAATACCACCAGCAAGATAATGGCAGTGATAATAAGCCACCAGATCCAGTGCATGCCTATAAAATGATGATCGAATAACATGATTTCGTCCTTTGGTTGAGTATATATGTTTGAAACGATGCCATAATGGACCAGTTAAGATTCTACATCCATAATACAACAAGAGGGCTTAAAACAACCTTAAATCAGACGGACGAATTTAATGGTTTTCATTATGGGCAGCTAATTCAGTCTGGATCCGGTAGTTGTTCCAGCTCTTTTCTAGAGATTACACCTACCAAACGGTTGTTATCAACCACCGGAAACATATATTGATTTGATCGATGAAATTCTTCTAACAACTGGTCAATAGTTGTATTCAGGGGTACAGTTTTTACCTGGTCGTTGATCAGGTTGATAACCGGATTTTCGAAATGCCCTTTTTGGAGTTCATTGATAATAAATTTGTACGATACGACACCGACATAACGGTCTCCGTCCGTAATGGCCAGTTCGGGTTCACGGCTTTCCATGAACGCGGATGCAGCCGTTGAGACCGAAGCGGTATAGGAAAGCACGGGGTAATCCACCCTCATCAGATCTCCCAGAGTTATTTCCCGTAGAGTCTCCTGCCTGGTCACGTGGGTAGCCTCCGCCCCGGCACCCAGGAACACGAAAATACCGATGAACAATAAAAAGGGATTGTAAAAGAGACCAAAAAACACAAATCCTATGGCCAGCAACTGCCCAACTGCTGCAGCCACCTGGGTGGCCTTACTTCTTTTCATTTTAAAGGCAAGCAGTGCCCGAAGTACACGACCGCCATCCATGGGAAAGGCAGGTATCAGATTAAACACGACCAGTATGATATTGATCACCAGTAAATCCGCCAGAAAATTACCGCCGGTTATATGATGCCCAAGCTCCATATCTGTTTGTCCAAGAAACAGCATAAGAAGATATAATCCCGCAGCAATAGCCACATTAACAGCCGGGCCTGCTATGGCCACAGCCAATTCCTGTTTTGGATCTTCGGGCATGCGTTCCAGCCGAGCCACACCACCGATGGGTAAAAGATTGATATCCCGTGTTTCGATTCCATAACGGCGGGCGGTAAGCGCGTGGCCAAACTCATGGAATGTTACGCAGGCAAACAGAGCTGCGAGAAAGATCAGGCCCAGAGTGATTTCATAAAGCCCGTGGCCCTGCTGCAGATGCATCCACGAGAGCCAGATTACCAGCAGAATAAAGGTCCAGTGAACAAAAACCTTAATTCCTGCGGGTTTTCCGATGTAAAGTGAC
>NZ_AQXG01000030.1 GCF_000375425.1 Gracilimonas tropica DSM 19535
ATCGACTGATTGCCAATGACCACACGGTACTTACCCTGGTTAAACTCGTCCTGCACTTCTTTCTTAAGCGCTTCCTTGTCATCCTTGCTACTCACAAAATAGTCTTTGCCGTCTTTTCCGGTGCCAATGATCGCCCCGTTGATGATGGCGATTTCGCCCTCCGGGATGCCAGCTTTGACCAGCTCGGATTTGATGAGCTGATGGAAGCTCCCACCACCGGAGTTGTGCAAGCTGATCCAGTCGCAGAAAATAATCTGGTTTCGAATGGCGGGCACTTCAGGGTTAGATCGGCTTGCTTTAATCTGCTCCCATTCTTTATTAAGCTTTTCGGCGCGATGTGTAGCCTCTTTTTCGCTGCCAAAGATGCCTTCGCTCCACGTATGTTCAGGTTTTTTGGGCTCCAGAATATGCAGGGGCTCATACACTTCTTTCTTTTCATCCCAGACCACCCAGTAGCCTCTCTTTTCTTTTACAACGCCCTTGCTTGTAATCACTTCAATATGGGAGGGGTTCTGGCGCAGATGCGGAGGAGTGAGAGGCACTTGCCCTCTGCCTGGCCGGTTAAAGTAGTCGCCATACACGTCTTCGGCCACCAATTCGGGGGAAGGATTGGAACGGGCCATGTAGGAAGCGGCCACGTTTTCGACCATCGCTCCAAGCTTGAGGTAGGACCGGTCAATACCTTCAAAATCCTTGTCGTAAACCCGCAGATCGGTCGCAATTTTGCTGCCATCGCCAGTGATTACGAGGAAGTTGTCGCGGGTTTCGCACTGCCGGTCTTTCATGCAGGCAATGACCTCATTGGCCCGGAGAATAATGTCATCAAACAGCAGCTTGTGTAGTTCGCTCGGCTCAATAATCATGTTGCGAGTGCTGGCCTTGGGGCGCTTGAATTTGGGTTCGAGCACCTTGGGCTTTCCGTCTTTACCTTTAACCGTGTTTCCGGACTCGTCCTGAATATAGTCTGGGAATTCCTTGTAGAAACCGATGAGCTGATCGTAGCTCTTGATGTCCATTACCTCGTCAATGATCTTGCGCATTTCCGGCAGGTTGTAGTACCCGGCCACCACGCGCTCGGAGCGGTATTCTCCGTTGGTCTTTTTGACGATCTTTTCTTCTTCCCGGACAAACAGGTTGATGAAGTTGTCGAGGTTTTCAATTTCGTATTTGGCCAGCAGATCCGGGGCGCACAGGTTGAGCATGTGCCATACCTCCACCGGAGAGTTGACTACCGGAGTCGCGGTAAGCACAAACACGTTTTTATGGCCCACTTTGCTGAACAGCCACCGCGTTTTTTGCAGGGCGTCTTCGGCTCGCTGGGAAGGCTTGTTGGCCGAAATTCCCAACTTGGCGGCTTTGGCCGAGCCAAGGGCGTTTTTGTAGAAATGCGCCTCGTCAAAGAACAGGCAGTCCACGCCCAGCTCGTCAAAGAAAATATCGGTTTCCAGACGCTTGGCGTGGGCCACATTGCGGAGCTTGGTTTCCCATTCTTCCATCTGCTTCTCCATGCGTTTCATCATGGAGGTTTTGGCCGCTTTCGAGATGGCCTCGTCTTCCTCAAGCAGATCCTCGAAGTTCTCCAGCATTTGGTTGAAGTAGTCGATACGCTCGGAGTAAATGCGAGCCTGCTCAGCTGGGGATAGCGGAAGCGATTTAAACGCGTGGTCGGCGATAAAGATGGCGTCCCAGTTGTAAAGCTGGGCCATTGTAAGCTCTTTGTGCTTGTCGTCACCCACCATTTTCATGTTGAGGACCTTGGCGTCGGGAAAGAGCATCAGGTATTCTTCTACCCATTTTTCCTGCACTTTGCCGGGCACGACAAACATCGGTTTTCGGGCGGCTCCCTGCTGGATGAGCACTTGAGAGGTAATAATGGAGGCTAGCGTTTTACCTGCTCCCACATCGTGGCAGTTGGCACCCTTGCCGTTCCAGACCAACTTTTCGGCAATAGCGCGGTTATGCTTGTACACGGTGAAGTCTTTCACCCCGTAGAAGGTGTCGCTCATGCCCCGAACCCGAAGCGTGCGCCCGTCAAAGGGCGGATTAATCACCGCGTTGTAAGTCTGGTTGTAAGCCGTTTCGATCAAACCCCGGACTTCGGAAGAGGCTTTGGTGCGCACCCAGTTGTTGAACTTTTTGGGCACGTGCGTGAGCATCCGGTTGTTGTTTTGGCGCTGTATTTTTCGCGCCCGTTCGATGAGCATCTGGCCGCGTTCGCCCTTCATGGACTGCGCTTCCTTCAGCGTCATCGAAGGCATCAGGGTATCGTCCTCATCATAGAATTTAAGCGGAAACGTGCTGTCCTGAATGTAAGAGGTAATGATCTTGGTGAACGGCGTCTCGCCCCAACCCAGGTTGATGTCGTCCGGGGTTTCATCGCCGGTAGAAATGTACCGTCCCCATTTTCGCAGCTTCATGTAGAACCGGTTGCCCAGATCGGCTTTGTCTTTGACTAGGCCGATTTCCACCTTGTCGTAGTTCATTTCACCAGCAATCCATTCTTCAATGGCTTTGGCAGGCAGGTAGGTGAACACGTGCTGCGGGTCCACGGTGATATTGTACACGTCGATCCATTCGGGCACGACTTCCCCGAGTGCCTTGATGTTCTTTTCCAGCTCGTGCTCTTGGGCGAGTTGAAGTTTTTCGCGCACATTACCAGAGAGGTACTGGTAGCGAAATTCGTGGTTTCCGGTTGCCGGATTCCAGTAAAAGTCAGGGTGATCTTCCAGTGCTTTTTCTAAGTCTTCTTTGCTGGCCGTTCCTCCTTTGTACACCGACTGGTAGAAGTCAATATCCAGGGTCTCACCAATACTACGCCCAAACATCGCCAGCTCGGCCAGATCGTCGGAGTCTTTGACGGCGGGCACGTAGTTGCGGTTGAACATTGAATCGGCATCGATGATGTCCGCGTAAACCAGTTCCCCGTTAAGCGGATCTCGCTTCACGAGCGTCGTGAGCTTATAGAGCCGGTTGTCGAACTTAAACACCTTGCGGATGTCTTCGTCTTCATCGGGAATACCATACTGCTCGATGTGGCCTGATAAAAGCTGTTTGAACTCGGCTCGCAGAGCGTCTTTTTCGCCCGTTTCCTGCGCCAGCGCGGTTATATAATCATCGTATTTGTCGAGCAGCAGGCAAGCCGAGCCGATGCGAGAATCCAGCCCGGAGCCACCTTTAAGCGTAAGCCGCTTGAAAAACCGTCGCTGTTTCTCGTAAAAATGATTCTCGTGGAAGATGATATTTCCCGGATGGTACGACCTTGGCAGGTCGAGCATAATGCCATCATCGGGAATATTGTATAACGGCATCTCGACCGGAAGCGTGTAAGGAAAAGACAGTCCGTCAGATAACACCCGTTGAATGAGGCCTTCAGTGAGGTCGCCTTTCACGCCCATGCGGGAATAAAACTGTACGTGGTGCCCCTGAATATGTTCGCCTAACAAATGACTTGGGTGCTCTTTGAAGTAGGGATTGTAATAGGCCGTGTAGGTTTCCCCGTTGTAATTCACCGTGCTTTCGATCAGCTCCTCTTGTGCAAACAATCGGTTAAGTGTGGAGTCCACGTCCGGATGGATTTCGCCCTGGTGCTCTCCATATTTCTGGAAGAAAAGAATATCGGTAGTTACCGTGGTATCGGCGTTGTCTTTAAACGCCGTAGAAGGTAGCCGATACGCTCCAACAAAATGGGCGCGTTGTACCATTGCCTGCCGAATGGACGGGTCTTTTTTGTCCATCGTACCGGTTGAGCTGATCACAGCCAAAAATCCTCCGGGCTTTAAAGCGTCCAGGGATTTCAGGATAAAATAATCGTGAATGCGGGGGCTAAGCGGAGCCAGCGGGTCGCGGGAGGCATGAATCTTCAGGTCGCCAAACGGCACGTTCCCAACCACGCCGGTGAGGTTGTACAGAGATAAATCGGTGTCTGCAAAGTTTTCGTGGCGCACGGTCTGCATCGGGTACAAAAGACTTGCTATGCGTGAACTGATGGCCGAGCGTTCAATCATAACCATGCGAAATTTTTCGCGGTCGGGAAGGAAACCCGCAAAGTTACCCACGCCGGAACCGGGCTCTAAAATATTACCACCCGTGACGCCCATGTTTTGAAGCTTATCCCAGATGAGTTTGACCACAGGGTACGAGGTATAGTGCTCATTAAGGAGTCCCCGTTTGGACTGTTCGGTGGATTCGGTGTAACCGAGTCCGCCGGCACCGGTGTAAGAGCGGAGCAGGTCGATATCGGATTTGGTAATCGCACGGTCTTCCTTTTGAAGTACCCCGATGGCCGCTTCGTTGGCCTTGTGACGCTCGGAAGCCGTCAGTTTGATGGGAGCAAATTCCGAAAGCTTGGTGTCACTAAACTTAAACGTTGATTGGTCCGATTTCTTTTTGGGCTGTACGGCGGGCTTCGATTCTTTGGTAGAGGCTTGTTTAAATACCCCATCAAAATCGACGCCAATGATGTACCCGTGTGCCCTGAAAAGCTCCAGAGCTTCTTCTTTATGCGACACCGGAAACTTGTCCAGCTGAAACGCCAGTGCCAGTTTGCCTATGGTGTGCTCAAAATCCGCCTGAAGTTGCTGAAGTTCTCCATTAGGATTAGACCGAATGGTAAGCTGGGTTTCAAGTGCATCCAGATCAGCTAAATATGGGTCCAGTTGTTCCGCTGATTCCGTGTCGCCTTGGTCAGCTTTCCACGCGAGTTGGGTCAATTCTTCCAGCAGCGCTCCGTTGAGCTGGCCCACTTTATA
>NZ_AQXG01000031.1 GCF_000375425.1 Gracilimonas tropica DSM 19535
GACAACAGTTTGGGTAATATCAAACAGATTCCGCGTAGTGCATCAATCCGGTATTAAAGGTGTATAAAATTACGAGAACAGCTAAAGCCTCTAAGGTTGTCTTCCAGAGCGCCCGCCGGGTTATATTAGGTATCTGTATGGTGAACGCGATGGATCTCAAGATCTGCACCGGCGAGTGGTTTTAGGCGTTGAGATCCCTCGCGTAAGAAAATCCAACTCCTGGCAACATTTTGGCGACTCGGGATGACAACTTTTTCAACGCACTCGCTCCTACGCTCTGCGTTGGAGCGAATTATTAGGTTCGATGATCGATCGTCGGTTTTTCTTAAGCTGCATTTATGCGCGAGTGTCTTACTTGTGCGGTGTTGAATTCTAATTGGGTTGTCTTTTTTATGTAATTCGTCAGGGTAATTATGGCAAGCCGAACGCTGCGAGGACCTAAGGACGCTCGAAGCGTTCTACATTTGTGTTTTTAAGATCTTGCCTGGCTTTGTTTTCCATTCTAAATATTGAGATCCGTTCGTATTTTTACTTCTACCTGATCAAAGAGATTCATTTTCTTTGGGTTTCATACATGGACTTAGGTCCTTACTGAAACCGGAAGTGATGCTGTTGCCGCATCTAAAATGAATTTTTATCTATGCAGAATCTGTTACCAACCAAGTTTTTCTTTCTTCTCTTTACCATTGCGATCCTCACTTTTTCGAGCACCTCAGGCCTTGCTCAGATCTATGTGGATGCTGATGCTACCGGCGCCAACGACGGCTCCTCGTGGACAAACGCCTACACCTCTCTTCAGGATGCCATCGATGCCGCTACCGGTTCCGACCAAATCTGGATCGCCGATGGAATCTATTACCCGGATGAGGGAGCCAATGTAACCAATGACGATCGCTTGTCCGCTTTCACCATTACCGGAGAAAAAGACGGGCTTATGATCCATGGGGGTTTTTCGGGGTCAGAATCTTTATTAAGTGAAAGAGACCTCTCCGCTAATGAAACCATTCTTTCGGGAGATATTGATCAGGATGGGGACTTAGCCGGTAATAGTTATAATGTGGTGAGGTTAAAGAGGATGATTTCCAATAATCCACCCGTAGTCAATTTTTCATATGTATGGACCAACCTGTCTGTTGATTTTACCCAAGAAGCCACGGATACCGATGGTTCCATCGTTTCTTATTCCTGGGATTTTGGGGATGGAAGCAGCAGTTCATCCGCAAATCCGAGTCATACCTATAGCTCCGGAGGATCTTACACCGTCACCCTTACCGTCACGGATGATGATGGCGCTACGGGTGATCTTTCCGGAACGGTGACGGTTTCTTCAGGAAGTACCGGAAATTATAAATATCTAGCATACAAGACAGCCTCTAATGCTTCCAATGCAGAGTCCATCACCAATGCTACGGTGTTGTCTGATCTTACCATTCAGGGAGGAAATGCTAATGGCACGAATACGAATTACTACGAAAACCGCGGAGCAGGTATTTATTGCAATGGGGAAGAATCAACCTGTAATCCAACCTTAAACCGATTGTTCGTTACGGGAAACTCAGCAACTTTTGGAGGAGGGATGTTCAACTACGGCCGTTTGGGAGAAGCAAGCCCAACCATGACCGGTGTGGTATTTACCGCTAATAAGTCATTGAGTAACGGCGGTGCTATATACAACTATGGTCGCGGCGGAATAGCGAATCCCAAGATCATCAATTCCACTTTTGCCGGCAACAATGCGAATACCTCAGGTGGGGCGATGTACAATTATGGATATACCAATGGAACAGCAACTCCTGAAATTACCAACAGCATATTTTTTGGCAACCTGGCTGATTCTGATGGAAATGATACTGGAACCGGAGATCAAATTGCTGTGGACGGAGATGATGCCGGGCCCATTATCGAATATTCTTTGTTTGAAGGAGGCTGTCCACCCGGTGCCGATTGTGGGGATGGCTCTACTTTATTGACTGCAAATCCGCAATTCAGCGATATTAATGATGCCGATGGAATAGATAATGTTTTTGGAACTGCAGATGATGGGCTTATCCTATTAAGTAATTCCCCGGCTATTGATGCAGGAACAGCCGATACCACGGGACTGGGACTGCCATCTTCCGACCTAATCGGTTCACCAAGAATCGAAGGTTCAGGGATCAATTTGGGAGCGTATGAAGTGCTTACCCCGGTAAATGGCGGTGGGGCCATCACGCTGGATGGAATCGATGATTACCTGGTTTTCGATGATGTGGCGAACTCCTACTCAGGCTTAGTGCCTTTTTCTGTTGAATTCTGGATGAAGGCGGACATCAATGATCAGGAAGATACCGGCGCCATCGCTCTTTTAGATATTCGGGGATCTGATAAGGCCAATGATATTATTGTGATGATGAGCGGTGATGGGAAACCTCAAATGTATTTAAATGATGCTTTTCAGACCCCTATTGAATATCAGATCGGGGATAATGAATGGCATCATATCCATTTAAATCAATTTGTAAATTCATCGGACCAATCTCTGATCCAGTTGTTTGTAGATGGTGATTATAAACGTACATACAGTACCGGGTATAGTTTTAGTACGGGAGACCTGATCAGTATTGGTCAGGAATTTGATGGATCTTCGACCACGGATCATCTTAAAGGAAGCATCGATAACGTCCGGTTTTTAAAAGAGGACCTTGTGGTTGCAGATACGATAAAGACAACGGTTTTCCAGCCCATGGATCCTTCCGATGAAGACGTTGTAGCCCTATTTCGGTTGAATGAAAATAGTGGCAGTACCCTGTATGATGAGGTTTCCGGTACAAATTTGGGTACAACAATGGGAAACCCTGTTTGGAGTGAAGACCGATATCCCACCGGCACGTTCCTGAAAAACAGGGAGAGGTGGAAAATGGTCTCAAATCCAACCACCGGCTCCACCTACGGGGAGATCCTTGAGGATTTCTGGACGCAGGGCATTCCGGGTTCAGATGCTCCAAATAACGGGAGTCCTTCGGTATTGTATTATGATGAGGCAACCGGTCAGTTTTCTGCAATATCGAGTATGGATGATGAAACGGAATCCGGAAAAGGGTTCATCTTTTTTGAATACGGAGATCGTGATTATGATGGTACTGTGGAAACAGGCAGCAGGTTTATCACATCCGAAAAGCCAAGAATATTTGGGCCGGTTCGTCCGGCAATTACCTATACGGATTCTGGCACCCCCGCTGATGATGGCTGGAACCTGGTAGGAAATCCTTACGATCAGACTATTGACTGGGATGCCGCAGACGGCTGGAGTACCACCAACCTGGATGCATCCATTTATATTTGGAACAGTGCTCAGAAAACCTATCAGTCCTGGAATGGAACCACGGGGACTACGAATGATGGCCTGATTGCTCCATGGCAAGGGTTTTGGGTGAAAGCCAATGCAGCTAATCCGGCCATCACTTTCCGGGAAGATATCCGCAGTTTTGGCGGGCTATTTAGAAAAGAAAAAGCCACCCCCCAACTGCGATTTACGATCAGCGACGGACGAATGTCCAATGATGCGGTTGTAATGTTTTCGGAAGAATCTATGATTGAAAAAGATCGACTTGATGCCTACAAACTGGCCTCCTTCAATAGAGAATACCTGTCGCTGTTTACCGAGCTGAAAGATGGCTCGGCTCTTGATATCAACGCGCTGCCTTCTGAATTAGAAGAGTCCATTTCTATTCCAATGGGCCTCAGCAAGGGCGGTTCGACATCCTCAGGGGAGCTGGAACTGAGCTGGGAATCCGAAGCCCTGCCGGAAAACTGGGAGTTTGTTTTGAGGGATAACGAGACCGGACAGGAGGTTGATCTTAATGAGCAGTCAACGATCAGCTTTCAGCTGGCAGCCGGGAAGTCCGTAAAGAAGCAAGACCTTGCGCTTCCACGGCATGAAGTACTGTCTCCGAAAGTGATGAAAGCTAAAGGAGCCACTTCCCGGTTTACGATCAACATCACTTCCGCCCAGACTGTTGCGAATGAACGGTCGGCTGATCTTCCAACAACGGTGGAGTTGCAGCAAAACTATCCCAATCCGTTTAACCCGATCACGTCAATTGAATACGGTGTTCCCGAAACTGCAGAGGTTACGCTTGAGGTTTTTAATGTCCTTGGGCGAAAAGTAGCCACACTGATTCATCGTAAAAATAAACAGGCCGGCAGATATACCGTGCAGTTTAATGCGAGTGACCTGTCTTCCGGGTTGTACCTGTACCGACTGAAAACAGGAAATACGGTGATCACTAAAAAACTAACATTGATTAAATAGCTAATAGCCATCAGCTGAGAGCTACACCCAAATTTGAATTCCCATTCCCGACCCATGAAAACATTCTTACTCATAATACTGACCCTTTGTATCTTTCTAATTTTTAATGCAGTAGCTTTTGCTCAGCCACCTATTCCGGCCGCTCCATCTCAAGCTCCCATTGACGGCGGACTTGGTTTGCTGGCTGCCGCAGGTGGAAGTTATGCTTTGAAGAAACTACGTGATCGTAAGAACATGGACGACTTACCTGAGGATTAGGAAAAGACAGGCGTGAGAATAGCCTCCCCTTGCGCTGGCATCCCGAATTTCGAGGGGTGTTGCTTGCAGCGGCAATTTATGGTCAACGAGGAAGAAAGCGGGCCGTCTCTTTGAGACTCTAAACTTTGTCGTCACTATAGCCACGGGTTGAAACCGCGTGGCTACA
>NZ_AQXG01000032.1 GCF_000375425.1 Gracilimonas tropica DSM 19535
CGCCAACCATTGGTGCCGCAATTCGTTTCATAACGGTGGCTCCGGTTCCAGCTCCCCACATGATAGGAAGAAGACCACCCGTAATAGCACACACGGTCATGAAAATTGGCCGGATTCGCTGTGCTGATCCTTCAAAAATGGCCTCTTTTAAGTCCCCCAAGTTATTCATCTTATCATGGTATTTTCGGTTGTTATATGCATTATCCAGATAGGTCAGCATGATTACTCCAATTTCAGCGGCAACCCCAGCCAGAGCAATAGCTCCAACTCCCACGGCCACACTAAGGTTGTATCCAAGGATATATAGCAACCAAAAAGAGCCTACAAGTGAAAAGGGAAGGGTCAGCAGCACAAGCAGACTTTCCTGTAGATTCTTAAAGTTGAAGTAGAGCAGCAAGAAGATGATCAGCAATGTGATCGGTACTACAACTTGCAGACGTTCTTTGGCCCGCTCCATATATTCATACTGTCCACTCCAGGCCAAGCTATAGCCGGAGGGTAAATCCAGACGTTCGTTAACTGTCTGGCGTGCTTCGTTTACATAACTACCAATATCTGATGTGGTGAGATCTACATAGATCCAGCTTGAATACCGGGCATTCTCCGTTTTTATTACGGGTGCGTCTTTTCGGATCTGTAAGTCTGCCACATAATTAATAGGTATTTGTGCTCCTGAGGGCGTGGGGATCAAAACTCGTCCCAGGTCGGTGAGGTTTTCTCTGACTTCCCGGGCATATCGTACATTAACCGGGTAGCGCTCCAGGCCTTCCACCGTTTCTGTAACATTCATACCACCAATAGCTGACTGTATTACATCCTGTACATCCCCGGTTGTTAGTCCATATCGAGCGGCTTCCTTCCGGTCGATATTAAAATCAAGGTAGTTGCCCCCTGTGGTCTTATCTGCGAATACGCTTAGCGTTCCAGGTACATCGCGCACCACAGAGGCGATATCCTGACTGAGTTCAGAAAGCGTTTGCAGATCAGGACCCGTTACTTTGATACCGATAGGCGTTTTGATTCCGGTAGAAAGCATATCAATGCGTGTTTTGATAGGCATTGTCCAGGCGTTGGTGAGGCCTGGGATCTTAATAGCCGCATCCATTTCCTGCTTCAGCTTATCCATCGTCATGCCTTCTCGCCACTGATCTTCAGGCTTCAGCTGGATGATGGTTTCGAACATGGATAGTGGGGCTGGATCTGTAGATGTCTGGGCTCGTCCCGACTTACCAAATACAGATTCAACTTCAGGAAAGCTTGCAATTATTTTATCCGTCTGTTGTAAGAGTTCTTTCGCCTTTGTAATACTGATGCCCGGATCTGTAGTCGGCATATAAAGCAGGTCGCCTTCTTCAATAGGAGGCATAAATTCAGAACCGAGTCGTTGCAGAGGTACAATGGATACGGCAAGAATTGCAACAGAAGCAATAACAGTGGTCCATTTAAACCTTAGTGCCAAATTAATCACGGGACGATATATCCAGATTAGAAATCGGTTGACCGGGTTTTTATGTTCTGGCTGTATTTTTCCACGGATCAGGTATCCCATAAGTACAGGAACCAGTGTCACAGAAAGCAAAGCCGCAGCTGCCATAGCATAGGTTTTTGTGAAAGCCAAAGGCTTAAACAGGCGTCCTTCCTGACCCTGTAATGCAAAGATTGGGAGAAATGAAACAGTAATGATAAGCAACGAGAAGAAGAGTGCAGGCCCCACCTCTTTTGAGGCATCCACAATAATTCGCCAATGATCTTTTTTGCCCCGGTCTTTCTCCAGGTGCTTATGAGCATTCTCCACCATCACAATGGCGGCATCAACCATTGCTCCAATAGCGATTGCAATGCCACTTAGCGACATTATGTTTGCATTAATACCCTGAAAATACATTACCAGAAAAGCAGCCAAAATTCCTATCGGCAGACTAATTATAGCTACAAGTGAACTGCGAAAGTGCAGCAAAAAAATCAAAACGATGATGGCAACTACAATGCTCTCTTCGAGAAGTTTATGCTCCAAAAACTCAATAGCTCTTTTGATAAGACTGGAACGGTCATAGGCCGTTTTGATCGTTATCCCTTCCGGTAATCCACTTTCGAGTTCTTTGAGCTTGGTTTTAACATTGTCAATGGTTTCTAATGCGTTTTCACCGAAACGCATAATTACCACACCTCCGACTGTTTCACCTTCCCCATTCCAATCTACGATACCGCGGCGAAGGTCCGGGCCAATGTGTACATTGGCCACATTTCGGATGGTTATGGGAGTACCGTTACTATCCGTACCAATAGGGACTTCTTCTACGTCTGAAACAGACTGGATATACCCCTTTCCACGAACCATGAATTCGGTTTCACTCATTTCTACAAGACGCCCACCTACATCATTGTTACTGCGTTTCAGGGCCATTTTTACTTTTGAAAGCGGGATATCATAGGCCAACAACTTATCCGGATCAACTTCAACCTGATATTGTTTGACATGGCCGCCAATACTGGCAACTTCGGCCACGCCTTCTACGCTAAGTAGCTCATATTTAAGGAACCAATCCTGTATAGACCGCAATTGCTGGAGGTCATATTTATCCCCACCATCCAACACATATTCGTAGACCCAACCAACCCCAGTTGCATCCGGGCCCAGGGTAGGGGTCACACCTTCAGGCAGGTTGCTTCCAGCGGTGTTGAGATATTCGAGAACCCTGCTTCGGGCCCAGTACATGTCGGTATCATCCTCGAAAATGATATAAATGAAAGACAGACCGAAAAATGAATATCCACGCACAACTTTCGATTTAGGAACCGACATCATCGTAGTGGTTAAAGGATAAGTGACCTGATCTTCAACAACCTGAGGAGCCTGACCCGGATATTTTGTAAATACAATGACCTGAACGTCACTTAAATCCGGTATAGCATCCACAGGAGTTTGATACATAATGTAAGTGCCGCCGGCCAGTAGAAGAATGCTGGCAATAATCACCATGAAGCGGTTATTAACGGATAGTTCAATAATTTTCTGTAACATTTCTTATTTCTCCAAAATCTTTGATGGGGTTTTTCGCTGGTGCCAGGACTACATTTCCATGCCTGAATGATCAGTCGTATCAGCAGGTTCTATTTCATGGTTCATTTCTTCACTGTTTGATTCCCTGTCCTCCTTATCCATATCGGGAGAATCTTGTTCTTGCTGCAGCATTTTTTGGATGGCTTCCTGTAAACGGCTCTCACTATCGAACAGGAATTGGGCAGAAGTGACGATCTGTTCCCCCGCTTTAACCCCGTCCAGTACTTCAATTTCATTATTGCGTTGGCCGCCTTCCATTCCTAAAGTTATTTCCCGGGGTTCAAAGGTGCCTTCTCCCTTAGCTACAAAAACGATATTACGCTCCCCGGTTCTAATGATGGCCTCATTAGGAATGATGGTTACGTTGGGCTTAGGACGCGTTTGGATACGTACATTGGCAAACATGCCTGGTTTTAGCTCAAGATCTGGGTTAGAAAATTCTAGCCGTACCTGAACAGTCCGCGTTTTCTGGTCCAGGGTGGGATATATATAATCCACCGAGCCTTCATAGATTTTACCTGGTTGATATGATAATTCCATCTGGGCAGCTTGCCCTTCTTCAATCCAGGGTACTTCGTAGTCATAAACACTGGTTTGCACCCAAACAGTTGAAAGGTCTGCTATTTTATATGCAGGGGTACTCGCTTTTATGTACTCTCCTTCTATAGCATTTTTATGAAGCACGATGCCTGTGGCGGGTGATTTCAGCATAATTGCCTTTTTAACTTCACCACTTTGCTTCAGCTGATCTATCTCTGATTCGGGAATATCCCAATATTCAAGCCGTTGGCGGGTAGCCTCAAGTAAACTACTTCCCCCGGAACGGATGGTTTCAAAACTACTGGCACTGACTTTTTCCTGAGTTTTCAGGGCCAACAAGTATTCTCTTTGAGTGGTCACCAATTCAGGAGAATAGATACTGAACAATGGCTGCCCTTTTTGCACCATTTTACCCGTGTAATCCACATAAAGCTGCTCAACCCAACCTGAAATTTTTGGATTTACATTGAAGAGTTTTTGCTCGTTGTACTCCACTTTTCCAACAGCACTCACCACGGTAGACAGATCTTTCTTTTGCACCGTTGCAGTACGTACATTCATGTTTTGAATCACAACCGGATTGATTTTAACCATGCCCTCTGAACTATTGGCTCCATCAGCATACACAGGAACTAAATCCATGCCCATTCT
>NZ_AQXG01000033.1 GCF_000375425.1 Gracilimonas tropica DSM 19535
CATGAAGGCAAATTGGCGCACCTGAAGCTGTCCACGCCCTCGGCGGCGCTGGTCAACCTGGTAAAACCGATGACCGAACAACTGGAGCTGGCAGATGCACTTTTGGCCGTAAACTCGCTGGATATTTCACCACAGGAACTAAACTATTAAACGATAACACTGAATCGCGATGATCAACGCCCTTTTAATAACCCTGCTTTTTATAGCCGGCATCTACCTGATGGCGGTTATGGAGCGCTGGTCGTTGTCGGGCAGCCTGCAGTGGGCGGGTCCGGCACGCTCGTTTCTTCGTTTATTTGTGCAGGAGGAGATCAAACCCCGCAAACACGACACCGTCTTTTTCGAAACCGCGCCTGTGCTTTTTATCGCAGTCATCCTGTTAGTCATCGCAATTTTACCCTTCGGCAAAGATCTGGTGCTAGTCGATCTGGCAACCGGCGCTCTCTTTATCAACGCGGCGCTTGTGTACATAATGGTATCACTGATGATGGCGGGATGGAGCCTGAACGGCGTTTATGGTATGGTGGGCGGCTGGCGCTCCATTGCGCAACTGATCGCCTACTCCATGACTGTGGTTATGGCGCTCACCGCCACTGTTATGCGAGCCGAATCGATGTTTATGGGCGGCATAGTCGAATCCCAGCAGACGCTCTGGAATATACTCTATCAGCCCATCGGCTTTATCCTGTTTTACCTATCGGCCATGGCCATCGCATTTCTTCCGCCTTTTGATCTTCCCACCGCAGATGGCGAACTGGCCGGGGGGGCATGGGCCGATTTTACCGGCCTTCGAAAACTGCTGTTCCGACTGGGACGGTCGGTCCTGGTGCTCACGCTGTCTGTGGCAGTTACCGTGTTGTACCTGGGCGGATGGATGGGTCCGTGGCTGCCCGGCTTCGTCTGGATTTTCCTGAAAACACTGCTGGTAGCCGTCTCCTTCTTTGTCCTTGGCCGATACCTGCCACGCATTCGTCACGATCATCTGCTGGAATACCACTGGAAATACGGCATTCCGATGGCTCTTTTGAATATTTTCATCGTTGGGGTGTTACTGATTTTATGATGATATCCGTCCAGCTCATACTTCTTATTATTCTTGGACTGCTTTCCATCTGGTTCGGCTGGCGCGTGTTTATGACTAGCTCCATGGTGCGCTCTGCTCTTTCACTCCTGGCTTCCATGGTAGCCATTGGCGCACTTTTCCTGGTGATGGAGGCCGAATTCCTGGGTGTGCTCCAAATTATGATGATGGGTACCGAAATGAGCATCATGGCTATTTTTATGATGATGTATATGATGGATCCCGGCGGATTGGGAGAGATGGATATGACGCATCAAAAAAATCTTTCCATTGCAGCGGCCAGCATTTTTTCGCTGATCATTGCGATAGTTATACTTGCCGTCGGCTGGGGGCCTCTAGCTACCGAAATTCCCGGCCCGCACGAACAAAACCGCCTGCTGGGGATGGAAATTCTGAAGCGCTCCATGATGATATTTGAGACGGCCGGTATAACCATCCTTACAGGCATGATTGCCGCCATCACCGTGGCCCTTTCAATCAAGAATAACAGAAACTAACCGACTATGGAACTACTGCTTACAGCCCTGATCATCGCTATTATTCTTTTTGGCATCGGCCTATACGGCGCTCTCAGCCAGACCAACCTGGTAATGATTATGATGGGCGTTGAACTGATGCTGGGAGCGGCCATGATTAACTTGGTCGCCTTTTGGCGATACCTGCACCCCGAGGCATTTTCTATTAAGATGTTTGTACTTGTAGCCATGACGGTTATGGCTCTGGAGGGCGCCGTTGGTTTTGCTATAGCCACCCAGCGTTTTCGTTCTTCAGGTTCTGTAGAGATGGAAGAAGCAGCAGATTTAAATGGGTAACCGGATACTTATGACCGCATTTTTATTCACCATATTCGCTCCACTGGCAGCCAGCCTGCTGATTCTCTTATTACGCAAAAAGATGGGAGCTATCGCTACTGCGGGGGCTTTCCTTTCCGGGCTTGGCGCCCTGCTGCTTTACCTTCCGGCGGGGACGGGCATCGAGTTGACTCTTCAGTTTGCCGGACTGCCGGACATGCCTTTTCGGCTGCATGCAACAGCCATGGCATCAACCCTGTCCCTGGTCGTCTCTGTGATAACCACCTTTATTTTTGTTTATGCTATTGGTTATATGGCAAAGGAAGATGGGCAGCTAAAATTCTGGTCAGGAATATCTCTGTTTTTAGGGGCGATGCAGCTGCTCGTTCTTGCGGGCGACTGGATACTTTTTGTGGTAGCTTGGGAGATAATGGGCTTCGCCTCTTATCTGCTTATCGGCACCTGGCACCAAAAAAAAGAAGCAAGCGATGCCGCCAACAAAGCCTTTACCATGAACCGCGTGGCCGATCTTGGTTTGTATATTAGCGTTTTTGCCATTATTCTTGGAAACGGAACCAGCGAGATCGCAACCGGCTCCTCACAAACTATCTCTACCTTTGCCGCACTTGCGCTGCTGTTTGCAGTCATGGGAAAATCGGCCCAGGTACCGTTTCAAAGCTGGCTTTCGGCGGCTATGGCGGGACCAACTCCTGTTTCGGCACTTCTGCACTCGGCCACCATGGTAGCAGCTGGAATCATCCTGCTGCTCAAAGCGTATCCTCTTTTTTCACCTGAAGCTCTTTTATGGATCGGCAGTCTCGGGGGGCTGACGATCATACTAACCGGAGCTACCGCTATTTTCTCTGAAGACATTAAACGGATGCTGGCTGCCTCCACCTCAAGTCAGCTCGGATTTATGGTCTTAGCCATAGGTGCCGGATACCCCGGCGCGGCTCTGGCTCACCTGGTGACCCACGCTTTCATGAAGAGCAGCCTGTTTCTGGGTGCTGGTATATTTCAGCATCAAGCAGGATCTACCAACTATGAACAGTTGCAGGGGATGGGCAAAAAATTGAAATGGAGTTTTGCTGGTTTTGTACTGGCCGGATTTGCACTGGCTGGGATACCCCCATTTGTTGGTTTCTGGTCGAAAGACGCCGTTCTTGCCGCGGGACTATTGAGCGAGCCCGCGGGTTGGTATTTCACTGTAGCCCTTGCCGGGGCTCTTTTCACAGCTATATATATGGGCCGTGCATTTGGCATTCTGTGGAAAAAAGTAGCCAATGAAATAGAAAAATCACACCGCCCGATATGGATGCTTACTGGCTTGTCGGTCCTTGTGGCCATCGTCATTTTGGGAGGCTTCTATGTAGAGCCGATGGTGGACGCAACCGGATTGACTATTCCAAAATCAACGATGGCCGTGATATCAGGGTTGGTGGCTGCCGCCGTGGGGCTTACCGCTGGCTGGTTTATTACGGCTCCCGCTATTCGGTACCGTCTGTGGAGCTTCATTCAGAAAAATTATTCGGTCTTTGGCGGATATAAACGCCTGGTTGTACAACCGATGGATGCCTCCGCAAACTTTTTGAATGTCGTCGAAACAAAATTACTACAATCGGTTTTCGGTGTTGGGAACCTCTTCTTGGAATTTGCTCGATGGCTTTCCGACGCCATCGACAACGCCGTTACCTATCTGGTTGACCGATTTGGAGACCTCAACCTGAACATCGCCCGGCTTACACAGCTCACTGACGACAGGGGCATCGTGGAATGGATCGCCGCTCTCGTGGGCTCCGTGCAGCGCCTCGGCAAATATGGGCGCAACATGCAATCCGGGCTGGTTCACCGTGAGCTGGCATGGTCGGTCTGTGGAATGGGTCTGGCACTTATCATCTTATTACTAATTAATTTGTAACTCATGGATATCTCTTCACTGCCTCTACTTTCGATTAC
>NZ_AQXG01000034.1 GCF_000375425.1 Gracilimonas tropica DSM 19535
CGGCGTCCCAGTCGCCCAGCCAGTGATCAAAGTCGCCGGTGGATAGGTGGGTAATCTGGTCGATATTTGTTTTTACTGCGCGCATGGCTTAGCTAAAGACTTTTTCTAAAAAGGCGTCGAGTTTAGCCTGGCTTTTTCGGGCGGCTTCCAGATCCACTTCGGGCTTTGGGGTGGTTTTCCTTTTTGGCGCGCTTGCCGGTTTGGTGTTTTTTGCCGCCGGTTTTTTACTGACCGTTTTCTTCTTGGGCGGAGTAGGTTTTCGCTTGGGTGTTTTCTTGACCTTGGCTTTCCCTGATGGAGGGCAATCGGGTGTGCTTCCCTGAAGCTTTTCCTGCCTCCGGTATTCTCGCGCGCCCAGTACTTTCTTGGCATGATCCTGGGCAAGAATTTGCACTTCCAGATTCCCGTGTTTTTTCACCAGCTGGGCCCACGAAGCGGCAAATCCGCCTTTGACCCCTTCGGTGCAAATCTGGGTTTTCAGCTCCCCGTCAATAAGAAGCTCCACGATATAGCGTTTGTTGTAGTAGTCCGGCACGTAGCGAATGCTCAGCGTTGCCCGCTCGGACTCCCCGGAATGCTGTTTGGCATAGCACGGCATTTTAGAGCCGAGCAGGGAATTCACCCGTTTCCAAGAGCGCAGTTTGTGGAGGGTATTGATTTTTTTGAGTGTGATCGTAAATGGCAACTCTACGGGATTATCGCGTGGCTCGCTGTGTGTGGGATTCATTAAATAGCTTCCTCGTTTTGATATCCAATGGGCTGCCTGCTGTTTAGTGAGGCCAAATTCATCCTGAAAGAAGTCGATGAGTTCCTCATCTGTTGAGGTCTCATTATTAGAAAGCTGGTCTTCCACGCCTTCATGCTGGCTTTGCGTAAGCGGGGGAATAGTTTTTAGGGTTTCGGCAGTGGGTAATGTGCCAAATGGAACATCGATGGCATTTAATAACTGATAGCGGTTTTTTTCGGTCTCAGCCAGTCCCTCTTTGGTGACTTTAATTTCAATGTCGCATTCGTGTGCGATACTGGTGTTGCCCTTATATTTACCGTCTTTGGTCGCATGGGCCACCATGATGAACCCAATGCCTTGTTCGCGGCACCATTGTGCCAGTTCTACCGTGGAGGCGTCTTTGGCGTCAATGACAGAAATGGAATCCAATACGCAAAAGGCAGATCTGTTTTTCAGCAGGGTTTCTTTTAGCGATGTGAGTGATTTCCACTTAGTAAAGTTTAGGTTGTTGTGGGTCGCTTTTAATCGCTTGACTCGGTCAATAAGTGTTTTACCGAAATGTTCTTCGGCAGGGATATATTCGACTCTGCCGTGCTCTGCAAGAGCGTTTGCAAGGCCTAAACTGAAGGTGGACTTTCCGGCCCCTTTCTCACCCCAGATAAAGATGACGGCATTTTTCTCTGGCTCCCCAAGAAGTGTACCATAAGGTTCGGCAATCTTTATGCCTTTGATGTTTATTTTTGCCAGTTCTTTGGCGCTCAGGGTGTTCTTGATGTCCATATCAACGGTTCCTCATTTTTTTAGCGATCACAAATAAAGTACCGATGGCAATTCCAGCCAGAACAGCTTTGGTCAGCATGGCTTTTTTATCTGTTTTCATATTTAGTGGAGCATTGGATACCCCCAGTTTTGCAAGTAGTGTTGGCCCTACATCTCCGGTTACGGGAAGAAAATACCTGCGTTGAGCCTTCATAACGGCAGATTGTGTTTCACTTCCAAATTTTCCGTCAATACCATATTGAGGTAGATCAAAGCCTGCTTTTTGCAATCCTGCTTGGAGCCTGATAACCTGTTGCCCTGAGGCGCCTTTACTGAGAGTCATTTCTTCGATGTTAAGTTATACGTTCGATATGCAAGCACACCTATTGTGATACCGATCAGAAGTGTAGAGCTATACTTTATCAGTGGTGATTTAGCTAAGGATGATAAAGCATCATCGCTAGTTAATTTCTTTGACAGAGCCACCAAATCCACATACTCGAAGTAGGCGTCAATGACTCCGGCGTTTTGCTCATATATCTTGTTGATGCCTGCTTTGCTGGTGGTCAGGTTGGCCAGGTTGAGTCCCATCGTTGCAAGCTGGCCGCGACGACCGCTCGTGGCGCTCTGAAGTTTCCCTGCAAACAGCTTGAAGGCGTTTTGTGAGGTGCGCTGCAGGTAATCGTCCATGCCATGTAAGGCGGAGCCAGTATGTGAGGCAAATCCGGATCTCATTCGGTACCTGCTTTTGGAGCCATGGCTTTGATGCCTGCCCGAAGTCCGGGGAGCATGGGGGCTAAGAAATAAAGCCCCGCGCCAGCAACCGATATAATGATTACCCGTTTGAGTAGCGTGTTAACTTCCCCAAGGGCATTACCAGGCCCAAGTTCGGGCATCTTGTACCACGACTCGGTGGGTGGAGAATACACCCCAGACTGCTCACCGGTTTGCTGGTCCAGGTCGAGAGAAATGGGTGTGGACTTTGCAATGAGATCGGAAGCGGATAGCCTGCTCAAATCAACATCGTCGGGGTACACTTCAAAGATTACTTTATTGCCCGAGGTGGGAACAAACGAGCGGTCAAAGATGACGCGCCCTTGAGCCCGGCATCCATCCATCATAGACGTTCCGAACCGCTGAAAGCCTAAAACCGATCCGGTCTGCTCCGAACGTACCACCACAAGGGCGTCAGGGCATTGCCCGAAACTCGCCATAAAGGGAAGGAAAAGCACTTTTGCCCAGTTGCGGAAAGTTTCAATTTCAAGATTGAGGGAAAACGGGACCCCGCTGGGTGGGTTCC
>NZ_AQXG01000035.1 GCF_000375425.1 Gracilimonas tropica DSM 19535
CGCCTGCCAATACAAAATTTCACGCTCTCCCTGTTTTTTATTTGCGGAATCGGTTTTCGGCATATTCTGCATCTCATCGGTAGATTGTGTAATGGCTGCTGAACCGCCAGTGGATTGTTGGGTTCCCAACCAGTAACCGCCTAAGGTAAAAGCAATAACTGCTCCGAGGGATAGTATTATTGATTTGGTATTCATGATGATTGTACTCTTTGTTTAAATTTTGAAAATGGTTTATAACTCAGTGCCGGTTAATGCTTCTATCTCTGCTATAGCTTTGTGGTAGTCAGCTAAAAAGCGATGATAATCCAGGCGAAACTGGAATAAGGTTAATTCACTGTCGAGTAGAGACAGGAAGTCCACCTTGTCATTCTGATACCCCGCTATTGATGACTCAAGAGATTCTTCTGCCTGAGGAATTATCCCCGTTCTGTAGAGTTCTAATAGTCTTTGATTTTTTTCAAGCTCGGTTAGTGACTGTTGCAGCTTCTGTTCAATGGAGTTAACTATGTTTTGATAGCGATACTCTATGGAAGTTTGCTGGATTTGGGTCTCTTGTACTTTTTTATTCTGTTTTTTGCTTAAAAAGAGAGGGATTTTGACATTGAACATAGCCGAGACAAAATCATAGCCTTTCATGCCGTTTTGTAATTTGTCTCGCTGGGTATAGGCAACACCCACCGAAAAATCCGGATAGCGATCTTTAAGTGCTAAGTCCACCTTTTGGCCACTTTGTACAACGGCGGTTTTCCAGGCTGCAAGTAAAGGGCTGGTACTATCGGCTTGTTGAATCAGCGTGGGTAGATTGGATGTAAAAAATTCCGGTTGATTTATAATGGCCTCTCCAAGCGGTGTATCAGCGGGTTTATCTAAGAGGGTGTTAATGCGGGCCTGTACAACTTCACGTTGCTGGAGAAGCTTGAGTTCTTGATCAAGCATTTTTGAAAGAGCTACTTGAGCTCGAAGTACGTCAGGTTGCGTGCCTTTACCCACTCCGTACCTTGTTTCAGCTATTTCTACGAACTCTTTAAGAAGCTCTTGGTTGTGTGCAACTGTTGAAAGAGCTTGATCTACGTAGTATAGATCATAAAAAGCCTGTTTCGTTCTTTTTTTAAGCTGATTTTGAAGTTCCCGATACCGGTGCAGGACAATCTCTGATTCATTTACTGCAATATCACCTTTCAGTCCTAGTTTTCCCGGAAAAGGAAACGGTTGCATCACAGATATTTGCTTACCTGTCATGGGCTCCTGATCAAGTGAAAAGCTGTTGACCGGCAGGTTCATGATATTTAAACCGAGTGTTGGGTCGGGTAGGGCCTCTTGCTGTGAGATTCTGGTTTTGCTTGCTTCCCAAGCCTGATATGATGATTGTAGTTCCGGGTTTTGGGTTAGCACTTGTTGAATAAGTTCATCAAGTAACAATGTAGAGTCTGGTGTTTGAGAAAAACTCACATTTGATGAAACCAGGAATAGTGACATTCCCAAGAAAAATCCCTTTATCATTATTTTTTTCATTCTGCAAACCAAATTTTATAAGGGACAAGCCCGTAGATTGAATAATTATCTTGATTTCAAACTACGAGAGGAATGCTTAAATGAAGCTTAAATCAAAGGAAATACTTTTATCCTTAAAGTTGAACCTTACACCACCATTGTGAGACAGTAAAAAGATGGATTTCTATGTAAAATAATTGAAATATATGAGCTATGGATAGCTAGCATATAAAATGTCTGTTTGCAATATCTGAGGCTGAAGAAAAGCACCGTGGAGATTCATTGAATTGGAGACATGCAGCTGATAAAATAGATGCAGCTTGATCCAATTGACTCCTGCATTATCGGTGGTCGCAGTGCTTAGTGCAAGATCTGTAAAGCCTAGGAAGGTAAAAGTGAACCAGGAAAAAAGGTTTACTTCTTTAATCTTTTGCTTAAATGTTCTCTTGAATTTATATTTAAGCTATCACTTAAATAATAATTCCTATGAGTAAACAATCTTGTATTCGTGATGTAGCCGATCTGAACCAGATCAACCGCTGCATTGATTCTATAAATGCAGTAGAATCATCCATCTTAAAACTCTCGGACATACTGAAACTGGCCGGAAATGATGTGCGCCTGAAAATTCTGTTCTTGTTGAGTACGGAGGAAGATTTATGCCCATGTGATTTGAGCGATATTTTAGACATGACCGTACCGGCGGTATCGCAACACCTGCGAAAATTGAAAGACGCCGGACTTTTAGGTTCAAGAAGAGAGGGAAAACTCATTTTCTATTCTCTGCAAGAACCTTATGACGAGCTTTTGAAACCACTTTTTCACCAGATTGAAAACAATACCATTATGGAGGTATTAGCTGCATGAACAAGCAACATAACAATAACAAAGACACCAAATGGCTGGGCGCAGGACTGGGAGTCGCATTTATCGCCTCCCTTTGCTGTATCACACCGGTATTGGCTGTTCTGGCTGGTACTAGTGGAATTGCCTCTACGTTTTCATTCATGGACCCATTCCGGCCTTATTTAATTGGGCTGACTGTTCTTTTACTCAGCTTTGCATGGTATCAAAAATTTAAGCCCTCAAAAGAGATTGATTGCGAATGTGATCCTGAAGAAGCCCGTTTCACCCAGTCTAAATCGTTTCTTGGCATCGTAACCGTTGTGGCGG
>NZ_AQXG01000036.1 GCF_000375425.1 Gracilimonas tropica DSM 19535
CTTAAAAGAACCTTAAAGAAATCAGGTTTCATGAATGTTTCTCATGGAATGTATCTTCTCGACTTTGTCTTATACCAAAAAAACTGAGCTTCGTTTTAGTCCTGCCAAGAAAATTATCCAACAATAATTCCATTTATCCCCAAAAACCGCTTACGTTGTCTTACCATTCTATTTACTGAGCTTTACTTATTAGTTCGGTAGCGTGGAGCCGTAAATCCATCAGGAATACCTTGTTTGGTAAATACGATCTGCCAGAGTTGGTTTTTGCGTGCTCGAAAGCTGCCAGCACAGCTAAGCAGATAATATTTCCACATCCGGTAAAACCGTTCGGAATAGTTTGATTTCAGCTCATCCCAGTGCTCTTCGAAATTTTGATACCAGGTCATCAGGGTTTTGTCGTAATGGGCACCGAAGTTCTGCCAGTCTTCCATCACGAACAATCCTTCAGCCGCCAAGGAGAGCTGCCGGGCGGATGGAAGTTGTGAATTCGGAAAAATATATTTTTCAATCCATGGATCGGTAGTACGAACCGACTCATTGCTTCCAATTGTATGCAGAATAAATCTTCCCTCATCTTTTAAACACCGGTGAACGGTTTGCATATAGGTACGATAGTTTTTGCTGCCGACATGTTCGATCATTCCAAGTGAGACAATGTGATCGAACGGTTCGTTAACCTCTCGATAATCCTGAAACCGTATTTCCACAGGTAGGCCCTTGCATCGCTCTCTTCCAAGTTCCACCTGTTCGTTGGAAATCGTAATACCTACAACCTCTGCCCCATAGACTTCGGCAGCATATTTAGCAAAACTACCCCAACCGCAACCAATATCCAGCACGCGCTGGCCAGGCTGCAAACCAATTTTTTTACATACAAGGTCCAGTTTGGCTTCCTGGGCTTCGTCCAGCGATTTGGCCTGCTGCCAGTAGCCACAGGTATAGACCATGCGTGTATCCAGCATGGCTATGTACAGATCGTTGCCAATATCGTAATGATGCTCGCCTATTTCGTGGGCTTTATCTTTGCTTTGGCGGTTGGTCAGCAGAGACTTCAAATTTTCGAATATCATAGCCGGTTTGCCGTAGACTCTTTTCTCCAGCCCGGCCCTTAATACCCGTGTAAAAAACTCATCAAGCGCTTTGGCCTCCCACCAGCCATCTATATAACCTTCTCCCAGTCCAAGTGAACCCTGGCGTAATATCCGGTTAAAAAGACGGCTGTCTTTGACCTGTATGTCCCACGGCTTAGATCCATCAATTTGAATATCGGCTGATTCCAACTCAACTTTTATCTTTTTAATAATGTGATTCATGACCGTCTCCTCTATCTTAAACGGTTTAAAGAGCTATTTCCGGGATAATAAAAACGTAAGCCTTCTCCAAGGATAGAATACAACAGGTTGGCTTAAAAGAAGCTTAAATCTTGCAGGTGCCACAGAGGCGAGCCAATTATTATGGGCTGACTTCCTGCCTCAGGTATCGTTTGATGATGTACACAGGAAGGATTAATATAGCGAGGGAAAACGAGAAATAGGGCAGGTGAATATTCAATGCATACAGGCCTGCTCCCAAAAATGACCCAGCAGCAAGCCCCAGGCTGCTTACGGATGCCAGCAGGCCCATTCGTTCACCGACCCTGTGGTTACTGATTTTACTTGTAAGAGAGGCCAGGCCGGGGGTTACCAGTGCCATCCCCAACGCTAGAATGCTTACAACCGCAATGATAAGCGCAAAGCTATTTACAAACATCAACAAAAACAGAGACAGGCCTATAAAAAAGTATCCTACAGGTAGCAGACGGTACTCTCCCCAGCGATCAATCAGAGAACCTGTTAAACCGACCTGGCTGATACTCATTCCGAGTGCACAGGCCATAAAGATATATCCCATTTCCAGGACACTATATCCCAGGATCTGGTGCGCGTGCAGGGCAAAGGTGCTTTCAAACATAGAGAGCGCTCCCTGGGCAATAATGGCGTAGATTAGTATCGGGAGCATCTCACCATATACCATATTCCATGTATTTATTTTTCCCTGAGGATAACTGATGCTGTCAATGAGTGGGCGTTTGCGAGGCAGCCACAACAATACAGCCACCAGGGCCAACAGTGAAAACCCACCGGCAATCAAAAAGGGAGCTGTGTAGGCATTTGCAGAAAACAGTCCCCATGCCCACCCTTCAAACCAGTCAACATTCATAAAGAAGGAGCTCAAGACCGGACCGAAGATCACCCCCAGGCTGGCTCCTCCACCTGTCCACGCCAGTACCTTGCCTCTGTTTCTTATCGAGCTTAGGTCCGTAACCCAGGAATTAACCGTGGGTAGTACGGCTGCCGAAAACAAGCCTCCGACTATCCGGAGTATATACAAT
>NZ_AQXG01000037.1 GCF_000375425.1 Gracilimonas tropica DSM 19535
AATCATTTCTGTTATACGGCTTAAATTAACAATATCCGGTTTTGCCCGATGAACTGACTCTACCCTGGAAAGTTGAAGAAGCAAGTGTACCATTTCACTCATTCGTCTCACTTCCACCAGCATTCGTTCAATCGTTTCCCGGTACTCTTCATTTGAACGGGGTTTTCTGAGCATAATTTCTGCCTCACTTTGCAATGATGAGAGAGGAGTCATAAGTTCATGAGAGGCATCAGAAGTAAAACGTTTTTCCCGTTCAAAACCCTGTTGAAGTCGATTGAGCATGATATTAAAGGTCTCAGCCAGGTCGGTTAGCTCATCCCGGACCTGATAATTAACTGGTATGCGCTTATCCAAATCAGTGGCTGTAATGGATTTCGCGGCCTCAATAATAGAAGACACTGGAGACAATGTTTTTCTTGATAGCCAATACCCCCCGAGTATAGATAAACCAACACTTATCGCTATGAGAATAAACAAATACTGCCTGAACCTGATTAACTCTTCATGAAGGGTCCATTCAAAGCCTGTGAGTTCCAGCCAACCGCAAAGACTTCCATTTTTGTTTTCTATGGGATAGTAAAGAGTACGAGCAGGCAAAGATTGCCACTCACTGCTGAAAGAATTATTCTGGGTTTCTTTAGGGATCTGGCGTTTAAGGGGTTCTTCAACAGATGAGAAGTTTGGGCTATTATATATAAGGTTGCCTTTTTGATCGTATAAACGAACATAGGTGCCATACTCCACTCCTCCTCTAAGGGCTTCATTCCTGCTGTAGTCCGTCAAATCAATAGAAAGGGAATCTTCAGCCTGGATATAGGGAAGCAGCTGTTCGGCTTCAAACAGCAGGTGACGATCATAATTATGGTGGATGGATTGATGAAACGTTTCGTATAAAAAATATCCGAACAAACTAAGCATCAAAAATAAACTGAACCCATACCATAAAGCCAGCTTTTTTGATATGGATAGCTCATTATAAAAAGTAAAAGAAGGCTTCATGAATCCTTGTGATCTTTAAATAAGTCAATGTTAAATCGATAGCCTGCTCCCCGAATGGTTTCTATAATCTGATCATTTTTCCCAAGTTTATAAGTATCAATATCTTCAAAAGTGTCGTTTAGTTTTTGGCGCAGGGTTGAAATAGTCGCCTCTATGGTATTATCGGATACATAGTAGGCCGATCCCCAAACCCTCTCTGCAATCTGGGTTTTTGAGAATACAGTTCCCAAATGTGTCATTAACAACTCGAGCAAAACAAACTCTTTTTGTCGCAAAGTAAGAGATATCCCACCGACCGTTACGTTATGCCTTCGTGCGTCAACTTCAATAGGGCCGATTTTCACAATTTCGGTATTTGAAATATCGGCAGAACGCCGGGATAACGCCCTAATTCGTGCCAATAGCTCATCAAAAGAAAAGGGTTTGCTCATATAATCATCGGCGCCGGCATCAAGACCAGATACTTTATGGTCAAGATCACCAAGCGCGGTGAGCATTAACACCGGAAAGTTCCGGTCTTCTTTACGCCAATGTTCCAGAATCTCTTTTCCATCACGATTTGGAAGTCTCCAGTCTAATATTACTATATCGTAATCATTCACTAATCCCTGCAATTCCGCTTCTTCACCATCGTGTTGTACTTCTACTACATATCCTTCTTCTTCCAATCCTCTTTTTAATGAGTTTGCCAGTTGCTTTTCGTCTTCAACTAATAGTATCCACATATATCTGAATGTTTACTGAGCTTTTAAAGCTTAATATAAATTTCCTGTGACAACTTTGTTTTAAGCTTAATTTAAGGTTCCCCATTTATATTGTGCGCCTGTACAAAGCCTATGAGTAATATTCAACCACCAACTTATTTAAAGCTTAAAAATAAATTCAAGATAAATGAGTAAAGAGTCGAAATCGATTTCTCGTCGCGAATTTCTACGCTACACGACTTCTATGGGTGTAGTCGCTGGGTTAAGTACCGTATTGCCTGCTTATGCATTTGCAGGTTTTGATAACCAACCCAGAGAAATATTAACCCCGCAGGGTAAAGATAATGTCCTGGATTTAACGATTAGTAAAATCCCTTTGGAGGTTGACGGACAAAGGACGCAAGCAACGGCCATTAATGGTCAAGTGCCCGGCCCGTTGATTCGGTTGAAAGAAGGAGAAGAAATACTAATCCGGGTTACAAATGAACTGGATGAAGATACATCTATTCATTGGCATGGCATAATTTTACCGTTTCAGATGGATGGAGTTCCGGGAGTAAGTTTTGATGGAATTAAACCCGGAGAGACGTTTGAATACAGA
>NZ_AQXG01000038.1 GCF_000375425.1 Gracilimonas tropica DSM 19535
ACTAGTCCTAAAAAAGCAAATGTACTTTTGGTGTTTGGGGATCTGAGCCCGGCTTTAGCCGAAAAGGCGACCTATACTTATGCCCAGATGCCGCGTCCACGGGTGCTGGTGATGGCCGGCCCCAAGCATCTTGATCCGCTGCCTCATCCGGATGTTCATGTTGCCCTGGCAGAGGATTTTCTGGCAACTGCACTTCCCACCGTCAAAGAATGCCTGGCCAATTTTGCCTGGAAGGAAGATGCCAAGCCCTTTGAACCGGAGCCGTTAGTGGCAAAAATCGAGGAAGCCGGGCAAGATAAGGGACACATGCACCACCACGATCACTCCGGGCACCAGCACGGCAATGGCAATCAGGAGGGGCACGATCAGGCCTATGGGCATGAACATGACCATTCTAATCATCAGCACAAACACGACAATCATGAAGGGCATAATCATGATCACTCTGACCACAAACACACAGACTATTATGATGCCGAGCATAGTCGTGAGGACCATCAGCACGGAGAATCTGATCAGCAGTGTGGTGATAACGACTCACATCAGCACGATCATGAAAAGCATGACCATGGCCACTCCGAACATCAGCATGGTGAGCATGGCCACTCGGCTCATCAAGAGGAAGATCATGATCAAGATGCACACAATCACGAGCATAATCATGGCGGACATGATCACGGCTCCGGTTTTATGTCGATGATAGCGATGACCAAAGATCTGCCGAGAAGCCCAGACGGCCTACCGATGGAATGGAGTGATACAGCGTTTGGGCCTTTCCACACGGGACTGCCGGGCGGACTGCAACTTACCGCTGAACTGGATGGCGATACGGTGGCAGAGATGCAGGCAGAAAGCGGTTTTACAGAATTGGAACTTCCAGTCTCGGTTAAGGACAACCCTCTTCAACTGCCCGAATTTCTCGAAAAAATGAACCCGATGACGGCCGTAAGCTACAGCCTGCTTGCCAAAAAAGCGCTGGAAAGCTATTCCCGAGACGTCAAAGAAACTCAACTGACAGCAGCAGAGGCGGTGGCGTTGGAAAAAGAGCGGATTGTCAGTCATCTAAACTGGCTGACAGATTTTGCACTCCTTCTGGGTAACAGCTCGATGCAAAACCGGGCAGAAAAGCTTTTTCACGCCTTCAGAAATAATGATGGAGCCGAAGAACCTCTTATGGCATTTATCAGGCATATTAAAAAGATGCCCTACCTGAAAATAAAGCTGTCCGCAGCCGGTAACCCCATCACCGCTTTTGATCGTTACGAAGAGGAAGCTTCTCATTCTGACCAAGATCATAATCATGATCACGAACATAATCACAGCTATCATCACGAACATGGTGAACATGGTTCCCATGATCATGACCATAACCACAGCCATAATCACGAAGAGCATGGCGAGCATGATCACTCCTGCCACGAACACGAATATAGCGGACACCAACACGATCATAAAAAGCACGATCATGGTCATCACGGGCACGACGAACATGGTTCACAAGATCACGATCATAATCACAAAGGTTCCCATGAAAAGCATGATCATTCAGAAAAAGAGGATTCAGCATCTAAAGAACTGAAATTGGAAGACTACTCAGGTCCCGTTACACGAGCAGCGGGTTTTTCAAACGATAGTCGTATCTCTGAAACTGTTTACCGGGAGGTCGGGTGGCAGCCTGTAACCGCAAACGGAAACAACGCCTTGAGCCGGCTGATGGTTCGGCTCGGTGAATTAGAACAGAGCTTCCGGTTTATAGAACATTTGAAAACGTCTGGCGAAACAAATCCCATTTCGGAATTAACAATCCCCGATACAGGCATGGGGAACGGATCGGCATCCATTGAGAGTCCGCGCGGCGAAATTACATTGAAACTCCATATTCATG
>NZ_AQXG01000039.1 GCF_000375425.1 Gracilimonas tropica DSM 19535
CGCGGACGTGCCGTTGGTTTCCAAAGTTGCTTGTTTAAAAATATTCACCGTTTATTAACTCATAATCTCCGCGCCCGTTATGCGCTGGGTCGTTAGGGCGCGTCAGGCGCATCACTTTCTGTCAAAATATGTGGGCTTCCAGCCGGTGGTAATTTTTTGGTCAGGTAGCAGGTTCGGGTCGTTGGTGTGGGTTGCCTCTTCTAAAGTTTTCCCAAGAGTCGGGGCGCCACGTGTTCGGTTCTAAATTTTTTGGCTTTAAGGCTGTGGCGCTTAGCTTTTTCGGCCATCCTTCGCGGGCTCTTTCCCGTGCGCCTGTCGCTTAGTTCCGGCATTTTTGGCTTGCAGGGCAGCGGTGGTTTTGTTCGTTTCGTGGCTAGTTTGGCTGTCTCGCCCTAACAATGCGTTTCAAAGCGGACGCGGACGAAGTTCGGTCAAACTTGTTTCTAAGGAATTAATTTCGCTACTTCAACTAAATCATAATCCCCGCGCCGTTTAAACGCTGGGTCGTTAGCCGTATTCCATAAATCTTAGCTTTTATGAATAAAAAAGAGAAAAAAATTATTCCATGTAAGCATTGTGGTGAACCTGCGGTAAGCGAATTTACCATGTTCTGTAAGCGGTGTTATGAAGTAAGATCAAAAGTTGATCAGTTAATGAAAAGTAATCCAGATGCAGCTTTGGATTTATTATTGGAAAAACTTGCCAAAATCACTGAGTTCAGAATTCGTAAACGAGATTATGAACACATAAAGAAACTTGACTACAAGCCCCTGAAATTTCCTGACCCAATTTCCAAAGCCCCAGCTGAGCTTAATGTAACAACTGCAAGTTTTTATACTATTCATCAGATAACCAGACATTCTGTATCTGGAGCTTATCACATTAAACTTTTAGAGGATATTGAGTTTCACAACCTAAAGAGAATGAGTGGTAGCTTACTTTGTAAAGGTTATTTTGATGACACTAAAAACGTTTATGAAACAGATCATGAGATTACGTGCAAGAAATGTTTAAGAATGGCTAAAAGCTTAGAAAGGAGAAAAATTTCTTTGAAGTATTTGTCAAAATCTGAAGCAAAAGAATTCACAGAAAAAGTAAACAAACAAATTTATGGGTATTAAAATACGGCTAACAAGGCGTTTTAAATCGGACGCGGACGGGGTTCGATGAAACTTGATTGCCAGGAATTAATTTTGCTACTTCAAAAGAAATCATAATCCCCGCGCCGTTTAAACGCCGGGTCGTTAGGTGCATACTAATGAAGAAATTGTCAAACCTTTTATCATCTTCTTTCTTCAGAGTAATCATTTGCTTCTTAGTACATGTGCTTTCATGGTACCCTTGGATAATCCTCTTAATGCATATAGAAGTCTTTGATGATAAAGGGTTTCTCGTAGTCATTGCTGCTCCAGGTGCCTTGCCAATAGCATTAGCATTAATTACGGTGACCGATATACTATTAAAAAGAATCAAATATCTTCGTGAAAGAACTGATATTTTCTTCGGAATTGAACTTACAATAAGCCTACTCTTATTCTATCCTGTTTTAGGTCTTGGATATAGAGCCTTAGGTATAATCGCTCCAATATTAGAATGGTAATAGCACCTAACAAAGCGTTTTAAATCGGACGCGGACGGGGTTCGATAGAACTTGATTGCCAGGAATTAATTTCGCTACTTCAACTAAATCATAATCCCCGCGCCGTTTAAACGCTGGGTCGTTATGTGCCCGGCCAGGCTTTCAGGTTTTGTGTGTTGATCGGAGCTTTTTTGCGGTTCGTGGCATTTAATTTCGTCCGGTGCGTTGTTTGTGGT
>NZ_AQXG01000040.1 GCF_000375425.1 Gracilimonas tropica DSM 19535
TCCCAGCTCAGCTACCTTCGGGTAAAAGGCATTATGGGGCACTTCTATGAGGCTTCTCGGGCGCACGACGTACCGGTATCCCTGCTGTTGGCTATCGCCTCCAGGGAAAGCCATATGGGACTGGCGTTGGATGGAAACTGGACGGGCGATAATGGCAATGGCATCGGCATCATGCAAATTGACCGGCGGTATCATTCAGGCTTCACCAGCTCACATGCCAATAACGACCACCGTGCCAATATCCACTATGGCAGCAAGTTTCTGGCGGATCTGATCGGCAAGTTTGGCGGTAAGCTCACTCCAGCCGTGGCCGCGTACAACGCAGGCTACTCAAAAGTGCGAAATACGGTAAGTGCTGGCATTGATCCCAATCTGGTTACCACCGGGCAAAATTACGCCTCCGATGTGCTCCAAAGAAAGAAAATTGTGGAGTCGGTAATGGGCATTTCCAAAGCGTCCACGGCCAGCATGGTGCTCGTGCCACTAATCATCACAGGATTTATTTCCTACCAAATCTTTAACACTCAATAACCATTATGAAATCATCTTCCGGATACATTTACAGCGAGGAAAGTTCTCCCGGTTTGGGGCGCATGATGCTTGACCCAACCTTACCCACTGAGCTAAATACAGCTATCCAGCCGGTCTCATCAATCAGCAGAATTCGGCCCACTATCTCCATTGCTCCAAGGCCATCTTCCAGAATCAGGAGACCGATTCTCCCAGGACTTCCAAAGATCAAACCTCCCAAAGTAAGTCCGGTGGTACGTGATTTGACCAAAAAGCCTACGGCAGCTGTCCAGCCTGCAACAACCAAAAGCGAGCCGGTGGCCACCCAGAATAAACCGATCAATAAAAAGATGATCGCGCTGGCCGGGGCCGGTATTGTTGGTGCCGGAATCCTCTTCAAACTCTTACGCTAACCTAACCTGAAAACCCATGAGTAAATCAAGTTATACTTCTGACAGCGGCCTTGGATGCGGCTGTGGATGCAACGGAGCCGGAATCGGTTCTTCTCCCGTAGTGGACGTTAAAAACGCCGAAGCCGAAAACACCAAAACAGATTTGGTGGATACCGCCAAAAAGTACATCAACGGCGACGTGCCGATGAAGTACAAAGCGGCTGCCATCGCCCTTGGAGTCGGCATTCTCTGGCTAAAGTTTAAGAAATAGCCCCATGAAACGCGCCGACTACATTGCCCTTATAGAAAGCTATGGGGGCAATTTTTCTCTATCCGACTTTGAAATCCAGGGGGATATCTCCCGAATGGATGTGGATTTTCTCCGGTCTTTTTTAGCCTGGAGAGATTGGACAAATACCAAAACCCTGATCACTTCCACTTGGCGAGATAACGACCCGAAATCACATGGAAAAGGCTTAGCCATTGACTGCCTGCTTTTTACCAACTGGCTTACCAAACAGTCAAGCCCGCTTCAGCACTGGCTGCTTGCAACCACGTGGCCCTTTCAGGGAGTGGGGTTGTACTTCGACTGGGATTTCACTCATAAGTTAAGTGGAGAAAAGATTCCTGGGATTGGCCTTCATGTGGACGGGTGGAGTGGCAGGCAGATCAATGAGCGGCCCTTGCGCTGGCTCTGGATTGATGGCCATTACTACTACCAATCGACGAAAACCGGACGGTTTTACTGTTTGGAAAATAAACAAACCATAACGCTTCCAGAAGCCATTCAGGACTACGAGCAACGCTATGAGCAAATCACCCAAGCCCGAGCATTACCTCAGCAAGTATAAAGAGCTGATCATTACGACCATTATTTGCCTGTTTTTGACTGGCATTTAC
>NZ_AQXG01000041.1 GCF_000375425.1 Gracilimonas tropica DSM 19535
GATATATCCTGACTGTACGCTCATCTTACCTCCGTAGCAAGCGGTAGCCTACATACAGGCCACCCGCGATTAGCAAGTTGTTTTGGTTATCCAGAATCCACTGCGAAAGTGAAATCGGCTGCTCCTGAAGTCGCTGGCATAGTTTTTTGGCCGTAGGCTTCTCGCCTTCGCCCATTTCAATGACCTGCATATCCGGCTGTTCGTAGGAAGTATCTTCTACCTCCGGGAGTACTACTGGGGCATGACCACCCGGAACGCCACCATCGAGAAATGTTGAATTTCGTCCGGCTTGCATACTTACTTCTTCAAAACTTTGAGTAGAATAATGCCACCACCAATGGCGATGCCTGCTATGCCCGCATACTTAATTAGATCACTAGAACCATTGGATGTCGGTGTGCCTTGGCCTGGATATAATACGGTCGGTTGTCCGCCACCGGACTTGTTCCCACCTTTGTTGACGACCCCATCAATGGTCACCACGGTATCGGTTGCCGTTTTAAGCAGGTCACTGATCGAGGTTAAAGCCGAACCAAATTTGGTTTGGGTGGGCTTGGTAACAGTAGCCGCTTTCTGGTTGAGAAGATCAAAACTGGTGTAACCGCTGGGTTGTTTGGTCATGGGAAGGCCTGCTTATTTAGAAGATTTCTTTTTTCGTTTCAGCATTAAAACCGCCAAAGCAATAGCTCCGGTTAGGGCGACACCACCCACAGCAATGCCTGACTTCATGGTTGAATTGGCCGTTTGCTGGTGCTGAGCGGTCGTCGTTATATTGGTTTGAAGCGCTTGCATCATTTCCTCGCGCTGGCCTTCCCACTGGGCTTTCTTTTGCAGGGAAGCTTCGTGCGCTTTGCATAGCGCCTGACTCTTTTCGCGTTGACGTCGGCAGCTTTTCAGCTTGCCGAACATTTTGCCTTTACAGCTTTGATTGGCGTACCGGCACGGATCGGTTTCTTCCCAGTTGCCGAGTCCCGGACTAAAGGCTACGGCAATCACTGCGTCTTCCTCTCCAATGACAGTATCCTCTAAGGGAATGATAAATACACTTTTACTCATGGTCTATTTGTTTAGAAGCATATACCCGCCGCCGATCAGAACCAGGGTTCCAATGGCAAGTCCGGCATAGAGCCCCATTTTTTTGGTTTTATTTGCTGCTTGTTGTTGAGTAACCCAAACCGGGGAAAGTTGTCCGTAACGGTTCAGTCTTTGAACCGCAGGGGCACCAAGTTCATCTATTATCTGCGCGTAGCGTTGAAGGGTGGCATTGTCTTTTTGGGATAGGCTAATCACCTCGGATTGCACGCCCCGCTGCATAAGGTAGTCTCGCAGGGCTCCACGCAATTGACGCTCATCTTTATCTTTGGCTCCAAATATGCTGGATAGGGTATTTTTTAGCGTCATTCCGGTACTAGCCATTGTGGTAGCCGTGGTAAGTAACGTGATCGGATCAAGCCCCAAACCTTCCGGCATGGCATTGCTGACGTGGCGGGATTTTTTAATGAGCCGCTCGTCAAACACGTAGCCGGGGTATTTCAGTACGGTGGTATCGAATGATTTCCATCCCGTTGGGGATTGGTACACCGCGTAAATATGGTCAAAGTGGCGTCCGGTTCGCGAGACAATACGAAAGCCCGTCTGAATACCTAAACTTTGCAGGAGCGCTGCTCCTAAAATAGCATGATCGTCGCAGTCTCCG
>NZ_AQXG01000042.1 GCF_000375425.1 Gracilimonas tropica DSM 19535
GTATTGCCTGTTATTTACTACCTCTGGAAAAGCAGGGAAGTAAAACGTTTATCAAAAACAACAGGTGAAGATCAACAATTAACCAGTTAACAAACAGAAAATAGATCTGGCAGGTTTTTTAAGCTTGCCAGTCTAAGATAAAGGTGATTAGCATGAATGAAATCAAAGCATTTATTCGGAAACGAAAAGCAGAAGAAGTTATAGATGGTTTAGAAGCCGAAGGTTACTGCTGCATGACCCTTATTGATGTTATGGGGCTCGGACGCATGTCTGATCCTGAGAAAGCTCAACTGTCGATAAGCATTGCCGAACGATTTACCCATATTGTAAAGCTTGTTGTTGTTTGCAGTGAAAAAGATACCGACCAGGTAATCGAGATTATTCGTAATAAGGCACGAAGTGGTCAGCGAGGTGATGGGATTATTTATGTTACGCCCGTCACTAACTCTATCCATATACGATCGGGAGATTCCGGTAGTGGCTTTTTACAACATGAACGTCGAGATAAAACAACTTAAAGAAGTAATCTCAAAAATCTAAAATCCACGAACTGATGAAAAAAACAATTATTTATCTAAGTATAATTTTATTATCCAGTTTAATTGTATGGGCTTTTGCTAAAAGGTCAAATCAAATAAATGAAGCAGCTAACAAAGATCTCCCTGAGATAGTTATGTATAAAAACCCTCAATGCACATGCTGTGACAGATGGGCCAATTACCTGAGGAAACAGGGTTTTCCAGTTTCCGTAAATATTTCAGATGAAATGATTTCAATTAAAGAAACTAATAAAGTTCCTTTAAATCTTGCGTCCTGTCATACAGCTTTTATCGATGATTATGTTGTAGAAGGCCATGTACCTGTTGAAGACATAAATAAAATGCTCAAAGAACGACCTGATGCTGTAGGTCTTGCTGCGCCTGGTATGCCAGCAGCATCTCCAGGTATGGATATTGCGACCAATGATATCTATGAAGTCAGGCTTTTCGATCAGAAAGGTAGCTCAGTTTTATATGCAACCCATTAGTTGAATGCGTTGTTGATCGACAAACCATGTCAATATTAATTTATAGCAATCTGGATGATAATACTTTAAACTAAATAGAAGATATTATAATAAAAAAGTCGTTTGCAGATATATTCCTGCGCTAGTTTCAATAATTATTCTATACTTGAACTCAGGCTTTTTTCATATTATTAAATATATATTGACCATTTTTTGTATTGAATCATTCAAAATACCTTTTGTGGATTTTAAATTAATTGAAAATTAGTTTGTTCTTCATCATCTAAGATTTTTCCCGGTCTTAGTCTCGCCTTCCAAGGCGCATAAAATGGGGCAATCTCCTTTAGGTCCATCTCCAGCGCATGCATCAATTAAATCGACTAAGGTATATTTGATTTGTTGGAGATCTTTAATTTTTTCTATTACATCCTGGTATTTTTCCTCTGCCTCGTTTTTGATCTCTGAACAGGTGGTATTCTCATCCACACGTAATTCAAGGAGTTCCTTAATTTCACTCAGCGTAAACCCAAGTTCTTGTGCCCGCTTTATAAATTTGATCTGATCGATGTGTCGCTGGGTAAATATACGATAGCCAGAGCGTCTTCGATCCGGTTCAGGGATGAGATTACGCTTTTCATAGTAACGTACCGTCTCCTTGTTTACATCAGCCCGGCGAGCTA
>NZ_AQXG01000043.1 GCF_000375425.1 Gracilimonas tropica DSM 19535
ATAAAAGAATAATACTACCGGTGGCCAAACGAGCTTTCAAAACCAGGCTGGAAGACAAACAGTGCATGCATGAAAACTGCTCGTGTGTTTGGTGCAAGCACGGTGAACACGACTATGCGGCAGTGGAATGCTAATTTAATTTAAATCCCAACTTTTAGAAGCTATGCAACCCATTCTTTTTGAACTCGGGCCGATTACCATTCAAACGGTCAGCCTGTTTCATACAGGTGGTATACTTATTGGTATTTGGTGGCTTTATAAACAGGCCAAGAAGAACCGGGTCGACCCTCAAAAAATAATGGATCTTTCAGTGGTCGTGGTTCTTTGGGCCATTATCGGCGCACGGGTGCTCTCCATCCTATTCGACGGTAGTCTGCAGTGGTATTTAGAAAATCCAATGACAATACTGATGCTGTGGAATGGCGGATTTACCTTCTACGGAGGCTTCCTTTTCGGGCTCGGTGCTGGTATCTGGTATGTAAGAAAACACAATTTAGACTTGTGGAAAATCAGTGATATGGCTGCCCCCGGCTTAGCGTTGGGTATAGCATTTGGGCGTCTGGGGTGCTTCTTTTCCGGTGACAGTTACGGGAAACCGGCAGAAGTAGCCTGGTCTGTAACTTTTACCGATCCTATGTCTATGGCACCAACGGGTATCCCCCTGCACCCCACACAAATCTACTCTTCGCTTGTATTGCTGCTGGTGTTCGGCCTCCTTTTGTTGTGGAGGAAACGCCAGAAATTTAATGGAGAGCTGTTTCTTGCATTCGTTATGCTATATGCTTTGGTTCGTTCTTTTGTGGAGATTTTCAGAAACGATCCGCGTGGCGTGTACCTGGACGGGCTGATCTCCACCTCGCAGATCATCAGCCTGTTGGTGGTAATTCCGGCCCTGTGGCTGTTTTTAAAAAAGCTGCGCAAATACAAGAGATTGAAGCTTGATACATCTCGATGATCTCTCAAGCTTTCTAATAATTTAGATTTTTAAAGAACTATACTATGTTAACATTTCTTTGGTTTGCCTTCATCGTGAGTTTTATATTTTTCATACGGCGCGGCCATGCCGGTAGAAATGCTTACCGTTCACGCAATTACAATGCACCTGGCACAGAAGAAAACCCTCATTCCAGGCTCAAGTTTGATGAAATGGAAGAAGCGGAGTATGAGGTAGTGAAAGATAAGTATTAGAGCAAGCCTCACAAAGATGAAGAATTTCCATAATGTAAAGACCTGTACAAAAAAATTATCAGATGGCTATTTCATTCTTTGACCAACTTTTTATTTATTCAGTAAATACTGTAACTAAGAATCAACCAATTTCATTTTAGTCTCACAACAGTGTCTTTGTTCTAAGTAGAAAATCAGAATTTCACCTTTAATCATCATTTAACTTTAATTCATTTGTCTCCACTTACGCAATACCTCCTTCTATTCGGCATGCTCATTGCCACGACTGGTTTCGTCTGGATGCTCTACCTTATAAAAAAGTCGCTGGGTGAGACGCTGGAAGAGCCGGGTAAAGACATTCCCGCCGAAAGCGGCAATCTGGCGTCCAAACCGGCCTGGCTACGCTATCATGTGCATTATTACGGATATGCGTTACTTTTTTTAGCTTTCGATATGGAGATGGCTTATATGTACCCCTGGGCGGTG
>NZ_AQXG01000044.1 GCF_000375425.1 Gracilimonas tropica DSM 19535
CCCACTGCTGACAGGCAACGCCTCAGCTACCATTCAACAAGCCACCCGAGCGGGGATTCCACTCACCGCCGGAGTACTTCTAACGCTCCTTTCCAAAAACAAACATGTTCGCGGTTTGGCCATGGGAATGGGCGTACAAGGCGTAATGGAAGTCATCAAATTTATTACCCCTGACTGGACGCCTCAGCAAGGCCTTATGGATGGCTCCGGGTACGTGTATGACAACCTACCTGAAATCCAGGAAAAAACACACCACGTGGATGAGGTAGAACATTCTTTAGAGATTGATAATACCATCGAAGTCTAGAAATAACACTTCATAGCTCAGCATTCCAAAAGGGGTACTGGTAATACCGAAACGGCAAACTGCCAACTTCTAAACCTTTTAAATCACAGTTATGAGCGATAAAATCTCCAAAAAAGCACTTGTTCCAGCTACTGCGCGCATCAAAACGTATTTTGATACGCGTAAAGTACAGCAAAACCAATCGGTCCTTAATTTCTTTCCTGCCAATGCAGATAGAAAACTCACGCGGGACAACTATGTAAGTAACCCGTTTCCCGGAGCTATGAAACGCCGGATTCTGGGCCTGTCCTTTGAGCTCACCAAACAGTTTATCGAAGACGACGCGGCTAACGGTATCGACGCACGAGCCATCGTGAATGGGCTCAAAGACGCCGCCATTCTCCTTCAGGCCGACAACGACAACAAGGAATTCCTCCGAGCGCCCATGAGTGAGTTCTCCAACTTTGCTGGCACAGGGATTCAGTTTACCTCGGCCACAAATAATACCGTGGACGCCGTGGCTGAATTCCGACGTCTCGTAACCATGAAATCAGCCAGTGAGTACCGCTTAGCGGACCCGTTTGACCTGGCCATCAACCAGACGGTTTCCCTTGCCGTGCATTTTGATGACGCCTCAGTGTTTCCAACGTCCGAGAACTGGAACCAATCTGGTCAGGGAGAATTGTGGCTTAGAGCTTCTATGGTAGTGGCTGAAGTTGAGTAATCCATCCCAGCCCGCCGGTTTCGCTTAACGCGGTTCCGGTGGGAATTTATTCCAATCAACCCTGACTACCTCAAAGCAACGCCATGAAGATTATCTCCAATTTTATCCCTCCTAAAGAAAGTTCGGCCTACAATCCGGCCAAATCGGTCGAGGTGCAACCGGGAGCAACGGCTCACCTTACCATGAACGGCATGGGTGGAGAGCGCTACGGCATCCGAAAGATTCTCCCGTTTAGTACCAACATGAACTCCATTTTGATCTCGGCCCGCCTAAACGAAGACCTCTACCTGTTTCGTGGTGTCCAGCTCTCAGTGGTGCACAACCTGTTCAAATCCATTGACGGGCTGTTTGCGCCCTTCATCATTCAGAAGAACAACCACATCGTTTTTGAACTCACCAATACCGGAGCTGCAAAACAGACCGTCAATATTCAGCTTGTGGGCTACGACCAGTTTGCGCTGGCAAAACTCAGCGCGGCCTATCAGCAGCTTCGAGCCTCGGTTCCCGTACCCCGATTCCTGTATGGACATAGCACGGTTCCAGCGGGCGGTCTCAACATTGATTTGGGCGTGAAAAGTAAAAGCGTGGACGTGCAGGT
>NZ_AQXG01000045.1 GCF_000375425.1 Gracilimonas tropica DSM 19535
CTAAATGGAAAGTCTTAATAAAGAGTGTATAGTAACAGGAAAAGAGGTAATAGACCCTCAAAGCTCTCCCAAAAGTAGTGTCAATGGCAATACATGGGCATTCTGCACTGCAACCTGTAAAGAGATTTTTGACAGGAACCTGGTCAAATTTGTCGAAAAGAAGTATCCATCAAAAAACGAATCCGCAAATTCAACATCACTCCATCTAAAATAAAAATATTAGGAGGTTTATTATGTCTCGTCATGCAACTTGTCCTGTAAGTGGCTTAGCCATAGATAATCCAGATCTGTCCCTGCAAATTGAGTATGAAGGAATATGGCTTTACTTCTGCTGTCCGTCTTGCGAAGACACTTTTTTGAGAGAACCTGATCACTACATTTCTGGTCATAGGTCCTTTTATTTTTTCTAATTAATTAATGCACCGAAAAACCCCTATGCATCTGGCCCTGAAACGGCTTTGTGCATTTAAATTATTATTACACAAAATAATTAGAATCAATTAAATACTCTGTGTAGCCTATCGGAGGTTGGCATGAAAAAAGAACACATTCATATAATTGGCGCTGGCCCTGGAGGGTTAGTTTCTGCTATTAATTTGGCCAAGGCCGGATATTCTGTCAGCATATACGAAATGTATCATGAAGTGGGTAAACGTTTCAACCATGATTTCCAGGGTATTGAAAATTGGTCAACCAAAGAAGATGCACAGGAATTTTTAAGACGTATTGGCATTTCCACAAACTTTCTCTTTGAACCGTTTGGAAATGGGGATTTCTACAATCCCTCTGGGCAAAAATATAATTTTAGAATGTCACGCCCTCTCTTTTACATGATAGAACGAGGATCTAATGAATGGAGCCTGGATCAGGGTTTGAAGCGGCAAGCCATTGAATCCGGAGTGAATTTTCATTGGGGAGAAAAAATCACCAAGGTCCCAGAAAATGGAAAAGTAATCATAAGCACAGGCCCTAAAGGCGCCGATGCTATAGCCAAAGGAATTATTTTCTCAACTACTCACAAAAATTATTTTGCGGCTTTCCTTGGTGATGATATTGCTCCGCAAGGATACGCATATTTACTAGTTCATGAGGGAAAGGCTACATTTGCTACTTGTCTGTTCGAAGAATTCCCCAAGTCCCTTCATTATTTTGACAAAGCTTTAGAAGTACTGAAAAAACAGGTGAATATTGATATTCAGGATTCAAAATATTTTGGCGGGTATGTGAATTTCTCCCTAAATCAAACACTCATAAAAAACAACCGCATCTACTACGTAGGAGAAAATGCCGGCTTTCAGGATGCTCTGTTTGGCTTCGGTATGCGCTATGCCATGCACTCGGGATACCTGGCAGCCCAAAGCATCATAGAAAACCTTTCCTACCAAGCTTTCTGCAAAGAACATATTATTCCGAAGCTGGAGGTTTCACTGGCCAACCGATGGCTGTTTACCCGGTTGGAAGACTTGGGCTATACAATCATGTTGGACCGGCTGAAAGACAAAGACGATATCATTCCCGTACTACGTAACCAATACAATCCGAGTTGGTATAAAAGAATA
>NZ_AQXG01000046.1 GCF_000375425.1 Gracilimonas tropica DSM 19535
CCCTTTTCCTAACCCCCAAAATTGTCGAGCTTCATCCGCTATTTCTTCAATTTCTAAATTCGATAAATTGTGGAACTCTTTATTGTTAATTAAATCAATGTCGGGAAAATTTAGTTTTGGTAATTCAACAAATTTTTCCACGTAATCAAACAAGTCTGAAAGCCAGTCAAGTTTGACATCGACACTTTTTCTAATTGACTTAGTAGCAGAGCTAAATTTCCTATAAAAAACAGGAAACTCTTTATTATTGTATTCTTTTAAAAAATAAGTTTCAGGTAGATTTAATGTCTTAGCAATACTGTTCAGAGTTTCATAAGAAGGAGCCTTTTTACCGTTTATTAGTTGAGATATCATAGACGAAGATATTCCTGATAATTCTGACAATGTAGTTGCACTGAACATTCTTGCGTCTAATGCTTTTTGCAAACGTATTCCTTGAAAATCTTCAACACCCTTAACCATAAGATTTTTATCAACTTATATTTTTCTTTAATGTTGGCATGTTGTCATTTTTAATCTCTTCAATGACAGGCTCATCAATCATTATAGGTTCTTTTAGACCACAAATTTTATAGAGGGACTTGTTATAATCATACCGTCCATTTTCATAATTTGGAACTGCAATTCTTGCAAATCCTGGCCTTTCATTCTCATTAGAAATTATGCCATGCAAAATTATCACATAAATATCTTCATCACCAATACTAACTGAAGGATTGGGATCAAAAAAAGTAGGGGTATATTTTTGTGAAAGAGATTGTCGAAATTTCGCATTCCGGACAAACTCGTTTTTATATTTTACTTGAGACACAGTAATAATTGCTCCGTCCAACCTAACCTCAACATGCTTGTGATTACCTGAACTATTCGCAACGTAATTTGCAACACAATCATCATGCATAAGTGCTGTCTCATATAATTTTTGATTGGCTAACCAATCCCTATTATATGGTTTAGCTAATTTCGCAATTTGACTATCATATTGAGATGAAAGATCAATAGCTGCTTCATACATTTCTTCCAGCTGATTAAGATAATCACTGAAAAATTTTAGATTTAGACTTTTAATTTTTGAATCAAGAATGGCTTCAAAGCTACTCATTGCAGAATTATTAGTTTACTGTTTGCAGAAATTACTCAAATTTTTTTACTCAAGCAATGATAAGCGACAATATTTTTACTTTAAGTCTGGGATTGGCCAACTAAGAGAGCGATTACCCCATACACATATCCAATAGCTTCAACGATAGCTAGAACAATGAGTACCATCTCATCTATTTCACCGGCATTAATTCGCCCGGTTGTGATCATTCCAGATATACCCAAACTGGTAAGTCCACTTTTTGCAATGTCTTTCCCTTCCTGCGGAGTTTCTTTTCTGAATAAGGTGATAAGTGTTGGTACGGATTTGAGGACGTTTCTAAGTAATTTATTCATGA
>NZ_AQXG01000047.1 GCF_000375425.1 Gracilimonas tropica DSM 19535
TCGTCGTTTAATTAACTAAAGGGCCCGTAGCTCAGTTGGTTAGAGCAGTCGACTCATAATCGATTGGTCGCAGGTTCAAGTCCTGCCGGGCCCACAATTATTGAGAGGGTGTAAAAACCCTCTCAATTCCCTTCTAAGCCAAAAAAAGCCTAATTACTTACACTAAGTAAGCGAACGCAAAGGAACGAAAGTGTACACTTTTATTCCCCTACATTCCCAACTACTATGTACACTACTATGTACAATTTTGGAATGCCCGTTCGCAAAGGCTGCTGAATTTAGAGTTCGCTTACCGAACTTTAATTCAGAAGGCTCCTACTATGGCATTTCTTATCAAGCGCGGTAAATACTACTATGTAAATTTTTACTCTGAAGAACTGGGTAAAAAGAATGTTCGGAAATCATTGGGCACCCGACACAAGGATGTTGCTCAGAAAATGGTAACCGAACTCGAAAAACTGGAATCGTTAGGCAAGATCAATCCCTTTTCCAAAGGATTTAATCCCAAGAAGGTGTTGCAAAGGAACACCAGTGATGAAAGCACTGACTGTAACACGGTTAGTGAATCCATTGAATTATTCTATAAGTCAAAGAATCACCTCTCTCCGGCAACCATTGGAGCCTACCAACGAGCTTTAGATCATTTTGTGGAATTAAATGAGTTATCCGATGTCCACCCGACCAATGTGTTAAGCTATCATTTTGAAAATGTGATTTTCAAAAAAGGTATCACCTCTGCTACAAGGCACTACTATTTCCGGCACTTCCGGTCTTGGTGGAAGTTTTTGCTAAAAAAGAAGATCGTAGAGAAGAACTACTTTCCAACTATCAGGCAGGATTTACCAAGAATCAGAGAAAATACCCGGCCAAAAATGATTTCTGAGGAAGAACTTGGAATTCTTTTTAAGAAATTCGATGAAGAATTAGAACGCAAGAAAGACTTGCCCGAATTTGACCCAAATTTGGTTCAGCACTGGTTCAAACCAATTGTGGCTTTGTATTTCTATGGTGGACTCCGTAAGCATGAGGCGGCTTATGATCCTGAACTTTCGTACTCCGGACTGAAAGGTGAAAACCTGACTTATGAAGATGGAGAGCTGAGCTATATTTCACTACCGCCTACAAAAGGCCGAAAAGAAAGACTAATTCCCATCATTAAAGAATTGAAAAAGGAACTGGATGCTTATCTAAAGATTCGTG
>NZ_AQXG01000048.1 GCF_000375425.1 Gracilimonas tropica DSM 19535
AACCGGGGACAACCAGCGCACCGCCGATGCCATTGCCCGACAAGTAGGGGTTGATCGTGTGCTGGCCGAAGTGCTGCCTGAAGACAAGGCCATGAATGTGCAGAAACTGCAAAATGAAGGTAAACGTGTTGCTATGGTAGGTGACGGCATCAACGATGCACCCGCATTGGCTCAAGCCGATATCGGCTTGGCGATTGGCACTGGAACCGATGTTGCTATTGAGGCCTCAGATATCACCCTGATCAGAGGTAGCCTGCAGGGTGTAGTGCTGGCTATACAGCTTTCAAAGGCAACCATGAAAAACATTCGCCAAAACCTGTTTGGAGCTTTTGCTTACAATACTGCGGGCCTTCCAATTGCCGCAGGGGTATTTTACCCACTATTTGGCCTCTTGCTTTCACCACTGATTGCGGCCGCAGCCATGGCCTTTAGTTCTGTTACAGTCGTCACCAATGCCAACCGGCTGCGCAAGTTTCAACCTAAATTTTCAAAAACTGATTGATAAACCTAAAAGGAGATTATTATGACACCCGATGAAATTTTTGTACTGACTGGCGGCATCCTGCTTATAGCACTCGTAGCCTGGTATTTCTGGTTCTCTAGCTCGGAGGGTACCCGTGTTCAAAGCGGAGCTGGCGGCCTGCAAGAAGCCCTGATTAAAGTAAAGGGTGGTTACAGTCCCAACGTTATAGTTGTAGAAGCTGGAAAAGCGGTGAGGCTGAATTTCCTCCGCGAAGAAACGGCTGCCTGCTCTGAGCAGGTGATCTTTCCGGACTTCGGAAAACAAGCTACGCTGACTCCACATAAAACCATTCCGGTGGAATTCACCCCTGACTCCCCCGGTGAATACGAATTTCAATGCGCTATGGGCATGCTTCGCGGCAAACTCATCGTCGAATAAACCAAAATAAACCAAACGTGGAGGATACCATGAAAAATCAAAACATCTGCCCGGTAATGGGACACGAAATCGAAGACATTACTAATGCGCCCAGCAGTAAGTACCAGGGTAATACCTATTACTTCTGCTGCGAAAATTGCAAAACGTCATTTGATGAAAATCCGGCTGAATATACCGGAGACAACCATGGCCATCACGGTCATCATCACTAAATGTTTGAACCCCACCTGCCTTAAGGCTTATGAGGTCGGTAGCCTTTTGGCAGGTTTAATATTA